>NZ_SHLA01000001.1:1200000-2400000 GCF_004217565.1 Zhihengliuella halotolerans
CGGAATCGGTGCTGCATGACGTCGCGCCACGTGCGCCCCCAATCGGAGTCGTCGCACAGGGCCGCTAGGGCCATGCGCAGATCACCCGGCGGCAGGACGTCGTACTCGGCGCGCAGGCGGCCGGATGACCCGCCGTCGTCAGCTACAGTCACGATCGCGGTGATGTCCGGCGTCAGACGCCGCAGGGCGCTCAGTGAGGCCGACAGTCCGTGGCCACCACCGAGGGCGGCCACCTTGATCCGTTCTCCTGGACGGTCTGCCGGGCGGGGCGGCACGAGCGGGATCTGGCCCGTCACGAGGGACATGTCCTACTCCCTGCCGAGATCCCGGTGGCTGACGTTGACCGTCACACTCGGCAGCTGGGCGAGCCGCCGTGCGAGCTCCTCGGTGACGGCGACGGAGCGGTGCTTTCCCCCGGTGCAGCCGATGGCGATCGTGGCGTAGTGCTTGTTCTCGCGCCGGTACCCTTCGAGGACCGGTTTCAGGGCCTCCAGGTAGGCGGAGATGAACTCCTCGGCCCCGTCCGCGGCGAAAACGAATTTCTGGACCGAGTCGTCCTTGCCCGTCTGCGGTCGCAGCTCGGGCACCCAGTGCGGGTTGGGGATGAAGCGGACGTCGGCGACGTAGTTCGCGTCAGCCGGCAGGCCGTACTTGAAGCCGAAACTCATGACGTTCAAGCGCAGGACGATTGGCCCGTTCTCACTGAAAAGCTGAGTGATCTCCGTGGAGAGCGTGTGGACGTTCTGATTGGTCGTGTCGATGACGATCTCGGCGCGGTCGCGCAACTCGGTCAGCAGCGCACGCTCGGCGTGCAGCCCGTCGAGAATCCTGCCCTCACCCTGGAGCGGGTGGGGACGCCGGCCCTGTTCGAAGCGACGGACGAGAGCAGCGTCGTCGGCGTCGACGAACAGCACGCGGTAACTGACGCCCGCGGCCGTCAGATCGGCCAGGGCCTCGCTCAGCAGCGGGTTGAAGGTACTGCTGCGCACGTCCATCACGACCGCGAGCTTGTTGAGGATGGCTGTCGCCGGCGTCTCGAGCTCGGTGAGACGGCGGAGCATCTGCGGTGGCAGATTTTCGACGACGTACCACCCGTGGTCTTCGAGGGCGTGGGCGACGGTGGTGCGACCCGCGCCGGACATGCCGGTGATGATCAGCAGTTCCGACTCTGCCGGTTTTACGGTCTCAAACTGGCTCTCCATACCGTTCAGTCTAAGCTGGCCAGCCCGACCTCGTCAGACCGAGAGGTGGCTACGGCTCCTCCGGCGATGCCAGCGCCCGCAGGACGTGGTCGGCGAGGGCAGGCCCAACCCCCGGGACGCCCAGCAGATCCTCGCGGCTGGCGGAGCGCAGGCGCTTGAGGGAACCGAATTCCTTCAGGAGCGCCGTCCGCTTCGCCGGTCCCAAACCGGGAACGTCATCGAGAATGCTCTCCATCATCGAACTTGAGCGTTTCTTGCGGTGGAAGGTGATGGCGAAGCGGTGCGCCTCGTCCCGGACCCGCTGCAGCAGGTAGAGCGATTCGGAAGCCCGCGGGAGGATGACAGGGAATTCATCGTCTGGCAGCCACACTTCCTCGAGCCGCTTGGCGAGACCGACGACGTAGACGTCGTCGATCCCCAAGTCCGACAGGGCCTGACAGGCGGCGGCAACCTGCGGCGGACCGCCGTCGACGACCACGAGCGAGGGCGGGTAGGCGAACTTCCGGGTCTCGGTGATCTCAGCCTGGGCGATCTCGCCCGAGATCAGCGGCGCAGAGTTCTGCTGGTCCTCGAGGTACCGCTTGAACCGGCGGCTAATGACGTCGTACATCGCCGCGGTGTCGTCACGGGCCGCCTGGCCAGTGATCGAGAACTTGCGGTAGTCCGATTTCTTGGGCAATCCGTCCTCGACGACGACCATCGAGGCGACGACATTGGTGCCCGAGACGTGCGAGATGTCGTAGCACTCGATGCGCATCAGCGGGACCGGGATCCCGAGTGACTCTTGAAGCTCTTGGAGGGCCGCCGACCGGGTGGTGATGTCGCCTGCGCGCTTGGACTTGTGCAGCCGCAGGGCCTGCTCGGCGTTCTCACGCACGGTCTCGAGCAGGGTGGCTTTCTCGCCGCGCCGGGGCACGCGCAGACTCACGCCGGCTCCGCGCAGAGACGAGAGCCACTCCCCCAGTTTCTCCGAATCCGCGGGCTCGATGGGGACGAGGACTTCGCGCGGGAGGCGGTCCCCGCCGTCGTCGTTCCCGTAGACCTGCTGGAGCAGGTGGGCGACGAACTCGGCGGGCGTGGAGTCCTCGACCTTCTCCACGACCCAGCCGCGCTGGCCGCGGATCCGGCCGTTGCGGACGTGGAACACCTGCACGGCGGCCTCCAGCTCGTCCTCCGCGAAGGCGAAGATGTCCGCTTCCGTCTCCTCCGCCAGGACGACGGCGTTGCGCTCGAAGACGCGCTTGAGGGCCTGCACGTCGTCGCGTAGCCGGGCGGCCTTCTCGTATTCCATCGCTGCGGCGGCATCGGCCATCTGCCGCTCGAGCTGGCGGATGAACTTCGTGCCTTCGCCGCCCATGAACTGGCAGAGCTCCTCGGCCAGCGCGCGGTGGTCCGCCTCGCTGATGCGACCGACGCAGGGTGCGGCGCACTTGTCGATGTAGCCCAGCAGGCATGGACGCCCGGTCTGCTCCGCCCGGCGCAGGACGCCGGTGCTGCAGGTGCGCACGGGGAAGACCCGCAGGAGGGTATCGAGCGTCTCCCGGATGGCCTTGGCGGGATAGAACGGGCCGAAGTACTTGACGTCCTTGCGGCGGTCGCCGCGCATGACCTGGGCCCGGGGGAACTTCTCCCCCATCGTGACGGCGAGGTAGGGGTAGGACTTGTCGTCGCGGAAGACGATATTGAAGCGGGGCGTGAATTCCTTGATCCACGTGTATTCGAGCTGCAGCGCCTCGAGCTCGCTGCCGACGACGGTCCATTCGACGCTCGCCGCCGTGTGGACCATGGCGTGGGTCTTGGGGTTGAGCTGATTCGGATTGACGAAGTAGGAGCTCAGGCGCGAGCGCAGGCTCTTCGCCTTTCCGACATAGATGACGCGCCCGTTCGGGTCGCGGAATCGGTAGACGCCAGGACGCGTGGGGATGTCCGACGTGCGGGGGCGGTAGCTCTGCGGATCTGCCATCTCAGCTCTGCGCCCGCGACCTAGTTGACGGTCGGGGCTTGGTTGTAGCGGTCGCTTCGTTCCTGGCCCGTCAGCTCGGCGATGGCGGCGACGACGCGGTCGGTCGCTTCGCGTCGGGCGGGTAGGGGGTGCTTCGGGCCGACATGGTCGAAGTGCAGGGGCTCGCCGACCTTCAGCGTGAAGTGCTGGGGCCGAACCTTGTTGGTGTCGGCCGGCTGAAGCTTCTCGGTCCCGATGAGTCCTACGGGCAGAACGGGAACGCCCGTGCTCAGAGCCAGCCAGCCGACGCCGGTGCGCCCACGGTAGAGGCGCCCGTCGCGGGAGCGGGTGCCCTCGGGGTAGATGCCGATACCGCCGCCGGCCTCGAGAATCTCGACCAGCTGATCGAGGGCCGCGACGGAGGCGGCTTGTTCGCCGCGCTCGACCGGGATGGACCCGACCGACTCGAAGAAGGCCTTCATGACTCGACCCTTGAGCCCCGGCGTCGTGAAGTACTCGGCCTTGGCGAAGAAGGCCACGGGCCTCGGCATGAGCGCCTGGATGATGACGCTATCGAGGAAGGACAGGTGGTTCGAGGCGACGATGAAGGGGCCCTCGTCCGGGATGTTCTCGACGCCGATCACCGTAGGGCGGCAAAAGGTGCGAAGGCTGCTGGCGACCGTCGAGCGGACACCGTTGAAGACGCCCATCAATGTGCCTCTTTCGTCTCGTCGGTCGTGAGTTCGTCCAGCACGCGCCGGAGGTCGTCGGCGTCATGCACGACGGCGACGGCGCCCGCTGCCTCAAGCTCGCCGTCCCGTGCGTAGCCCCACGAGACGCCCACGCACGGGACGCCATTCGCGCGCCCCCCGTCGACATCGAAGAAGCGGTCGCCGACCATGGCGGCGTCCAGCACGCCGCCTGTGGGGATGCTGGCTTGAAGCGCTGAGAGAGCCGCGGACACGATGGCGGCTTTGCCCTCGTGCGGTGCGCTCTCATCGGGGTTGGCCCCGCAAATCGCCTCGAAGTATCCGGTGAGACCCTGAATCTGGAGGAGTTCTCGGGCGATCGGCTCCGGTTTCGATGTTGCGACCGCGCGCAGTACGCCGGCGTCGCCGAGTGCATCGAGCAGGTCGACGATCCCGGGGTAGACCACGCTGGCGGCCATGCCTTTCGAGCGGTAGCCGCTTCGGTAGTGATCCACGACGCTGGGGAGGAGTTCCTCGGTCATACCGGGGACTCCTCGCAGGCTGGCCGCCAAAGGCGGGCCGATCATCGCGTCGAGCGCTTCTCCGACGGGAACTGGCAGGCCGTGCGCGGTCAGCGCGGCTGCGATTCCTCCCGAGATGGCCGTCCGGGGGTCTACGAGCGTCCCGTCCAGGTCGAAAAGAACGGCACGATATCGGGTCGTCGGGCGTATCATCACCGGGACATTCTGCCATGGACTCTCCGGCAACCGGGGTGTCCATGCCTGACACGGCATGGACGACCCCATGTCGCAGCACGGTGTACGGGCCAGGGAACGCTGCGGTCAGACGGTCGTCGCGGCCGGTAGGATCTCCGCCAGGAATCCACCAGTGTGGCTGCCGGCGACCCGGGCGACCTGCTCGGGAGTGCCCTCCGCGACCACCTGCCCGCCGCCTGATCCTCCCTCGGGACCGAGATCGATTACCCAGTCGGCGCTCTTGATGACGTCCAGGTTGTGCTCGATGGTGATGACCGTGTTGCCCTTGCCCACCAGCCCTTGAAGGACGCCCAGGAGCTTGCGGATGTCCTCGAAGTGCAGACCAGTCGTCGGCTCGTCCAGGACGTAGATGGCTCGGCCTTTGCTCCGTTTCTGCAACTCGGCGGAGAGCTTGACCCGCTGGGCCTCGCCACCCGAAAGGGTTGTCGCCGGCTGTCCGAGCCGCACATAGCCGAGCCCGACCTCAACAAGCGTGTTCAGGTGCCGGGCGATGGGCGGGAAGGCCTCGAAAAACTCGGCGGCCTCCTCGATCGGCATTTCGAGGACCTCTGCGATGTTCTTGCCCTTGTAGTGGACTTCCAGGGTCTCGCGGTTGTAGCGCTTGCCCTCGCAGACCTCGCACGGTACGTAGACGTCCGGCAGGAAGTTCATCTCGATCTTCAGCGTCCCGTCGCCGGAGCAGGACTCACACCGACCGCCTTTGACATTGAACGAGAACCGTCCCGCCTGATAGCCGCGCACCTTCGCCTCGTTGGTCTCGGCGAAGAGTTTGCGGATCCGGTCGAAAACGCCCGTGTACGTTGCCGGGTTGGAGCGCGGGGTGCGCCCGATCGGGCTCTGGTCGACGTGGATGACCTTGTCGAGCAGCTCCACGCCCTTGACCCGAGTGTGGCGACCAGCGACCTGCTTGGCCCCGTTGAGTTTGTTGGCGAGCACCTTGTAGAGGATGTCGTTGACGAGCGTCGACTTCCCCGAACCTGACACGCCCGTCACGGCTGTCAGGACGCCCAGCGGGAAGTCCACCGTCAGGTCTTGCAGATTGTTCTCGCGGGCCCCGACCACAGTCACCTGCCGAGTTGGATCAGTGGCTCGACGCTCGGCGGGGATCGCGAGTTGGCGGCGGCGGGAGAGGTAGTCGCCCGTCATCGATTCGCGGTTCTCGAGCAGACCCGCCAGCGGACCGGAGTGCACAACGTGGCCGCCGTGTTCGCCGGCGCCGGGCCCGATGTCTACGATCCAATCGGCCTCTGCGATGGTGTCCTCGTCGTGTTCGACGACGATCAGGGTGTTCCCGAGATCGCGCAGTCGGACCAACGTCTCGATGAGGCGGCGGTTGTCGCGCTGATGCAGCCCGATCGAAGGCTCGTCCAAGACGTAGAGCACGCCCACGAGTCCCGACCCGATCTGCGTGGCCAGCCGGATGCGCTGGGCCTCGCCACCGGAGAGCGTGGCGGCCGGCCGTTCGAGGTTCAGGTACTCCAACCCCACATCAAGCAGGAACTGGAGTCTGGCCACGATCTCCTTGAGGACCTGCTCCGCGATCTGCCGGTCGCGCCTGTTCAGGGACAACTCATCGAAGAAACGCTCAGCCTCGCGCATCGGCATCCGGCAGACGTCCGCAATCGAACGCCCTTCGACACGCACGGACAGCGACGCGGGGTTCAGGCGGGCGCCGTCGCACTCCGGGCAGGGGGTCTGGCGCATGTACTGCTCGTAGCGGTCGCGTGCGTGATCGGACTCGGTCTCGAGGTGCTTGCGGTGGATGTACTGGATGACGCCTTCGAACCCGGTGCTGTACTTGCGTTCACGGCCGAAGCGGTTCCTGTACTGGACAACGACCTTGTGATCCTTGCCGTGCAGGATGGCCTTTTTGGCCTTCGCGGACAGCTCGTCCCAGGAATCGTCGAGGGAGAAGTCGAAGTCATTCGACAATCCCTCGATGAGGCGATTCCAATACTCGGTGGTCGCCTTGCCGAGCGACCACGGTGCGATGGCACCGTCGCGGATGGACAGGGCACCGTCGGGCACGACGAGCTGCTCGTCCACCTCGAGCCGGCTGCCGATGCCCGAACAGGCGGTGCAGGCGCCGTAGGGGTTGTTGAACGAAAACGACCGTGGCTCGATCTCGTCAATGGCCAGCGCGTGCTCGTTGGGACAGGCCAGATTCTCGGAGAACGCGCGGCGGCGATCCTCATCCTCTTCGCCGAGATCCACGAAATCGGCGAGCACGCGGCCCTCCGCCAGCCCGAGAGCCGTCTCGACTGAATCCGTGAGTCGCTGCCGAATGCCATCCTTGATCACGAGCCGGTCGACGACGACCTCGATCGTGTGCTTGATCTGCTTGCCGAGCTTGGGCGGGTCGGAGAGCTGCGCAACCTCGCCGTCGACGATGGCCCGCGAGTATCCCTTCGCTGCCAGATCCTTGAAGAGGTCGACGAACTCGCCCTTGCGCGAACGCACGACCGGGGCCAGGAGTTGAAAGCGTGTCTTCTCCGGGAGCTCGAGGAGCTGGTCGACGATCTGCTGCGGCGTCTGCTTCGTCACGGGTTCGTTGCACTCGGGACAAAACATCTGGCCGATGCGCGCCCAGAGAAGGCGCATGTAGTCGTAGATTTCAGTGATGGTACCGACCGTCGAACGTGGATTGCGGCTCGTCGACTTCTGGTCGATGGAAACCGCTGGCGAGAGGCCTTCGATGAAGTCCACGTCTGGTTTGTCCACCTGGCCCAGGAACATCCGGGCATATGAGGACAGGGACTCCACATAGCGCCGCTGGCCTTCAGCGAAGATCGTGTCGAAGGCGAGCGACGACTTCCCCGAACCGGACAGGCCCGTGAAGACGATCAGCGAGTCACGGGGCAGGTCCACGTCCACATTGCGCAGATTGTGCTCCCGCGCGCCCTTGACGATGAGCCGCGAGCGGTCCGGGAGATGGTTCAGTGTCGATGCGTCAGTAGCCACGAGCACATCCTAATCGAAAACGCATTCGAGTGCGACACTGTGCGCCGCGCAGGCGTTAGCTGTGCGATTTCTCCAGCGCGGCACGCACCAGGTCCAGTGCTTCGTCATCCGGCACGCCCCAGGCGCTGACGACTCGAGCGTACTCCTCGGCCGCCTTGCTGACCTGTGCGTTAGCAGAACCCGGGGCCGCCTGCACGACTGTCCCGGCTCGGCCCTTCGTCACGACGACGCCGGCGGCCTCCAGCTCCTTGTACGCGCGGGCCACGGTGTTGACCGCCACACCCAGCTGTTCCGCGAGCTTCCGGACCGGGACCAGACGCTCGCCGGCCACGAGGCGCCCCTGGCCGACCGCATCGATGATCTGGCGCCGAATCTGGTCGTAGGGGTGCGTCTCGCTCGCCGCATCGATCGCGAGGAATTCAAGGTTGTCCACACCCCCACACAACTATGCTGGGCGTATGAGCGCAAGCGCACCTCCGATTCCCCACGCCATTGCTCCACCCCCGCATCTCGATCTGCCGCCCTTCCGTGAGCGTCGTCGCCACCAGAGCCGGGTCCTGGTCATGTCTCTCATCGCTCTGGTCGTCTTCGTCGGCACGGTGTACTGGCTGGCACCGTTCATCGGCCAGACCACGATGTTCGCCGTCGGCCTCCTGGCCCTGGTGCCGCTCGGGATCTGCCTGTTGGGCCTGCGCTGGATCGATCGGTGGGACCCCGAACCGGCCCCTGCCGTGCTCTTCGCCGTGCTGTGGGGCGCGGGCGCCTCGGTCGCCGGCACCATGCTTTTCGGCGAACCCTTCACGCGCCTGGTCATGCCCCTGACCGTCTTCGCCGACCCGGATATCTTCGGAGCTGTGGTTCAGGCGCCGATTCTCGAGGAGGCCTTCAAGGGCATCGGCGTGCTGCTGGTGTTCTACGTAGCGCGGTGGCACTTCGATGGCCCCGTGGACGGGATCGTGTACGGCGGTCTCGTCGGGGCCGGCTTCGCCTTCACGGAGAACATCCTCTACTTCGGCTCCGCGTGGGTCAGCGCACCCTACGAGGTGGTCGCTATGTTCGTCATGCGCGGCTTGTTCAGCCCGTTCGCGCACGTGATGTTCACGAGCTGCCTGGGATTCTTCCTCGGCCTGGCCGCCGTCAAAGGGCGGCGATCCGCAGCGCTGTGGTTCGCGCTGCCCGGCTACGCGCTCGCAGTACTGGGCCACTTCCTGTGGAACGGGGGCCTGGCGCTGTTCTTCGAGGATTTCCTGACGTTCTATGTGACGCTGCAGGTGCCCCTCTTCGCGCTGGGCATCGCCGGCGTCCTGTGGCTGCGGCGCGCCGAACGGAATCGAATCCTCGGCTACCTGCTCGAGTACAGCGAAGCTGGCTGGCTCACCGACGAGGAAGCTCAGCTCTTCGGTACGACGGCGGGGCGTCGTCAGGCAGTAGCCTGGGCCAAACCCCGCGGGGCCGTGCAGGAACTCAAGAAGTTCACACGCACAGCCGTCCGTCTCGCCGAGGTGCGGCACCGCATCTGCATGGGGCACGACGTTCTGCGGCAGCAGGGACGAGAAGAACGACTCCTGCTTGAGTTGACCAGCGAGCGAGCGCAACTGCTGCGCACATAGACGACGCGTCCACCCGATGGGGTGGACGCGTCGACTATATGAGGGTGCAACCGGTTGGCACGGATGATCCGGGGAGGGCTGCCGGAGGAGGACGGACTCAGCCGACCTGGTGCAGCCAGCGGACCGGCGCGCCGTCGGAGGCGTGCCGGAAGGGCTCGAGTTCCTCGTCCCAGGCCTCGCCGAGGGCGAGGGAGAGTTCGTGGTACACGGCTGCGGGGTCGCCGCTGCCCTGCTCGTAGGCGAAGCGAATGCGATCCTCGCCGACGACGATATTGCCGGAGGTATCCGTCGTCGCGTGGAAGATGCCGAGCTCTGGGGTATGGGACCACCTGCTGCCATCGGCACCGAGACTGGGGTCCTCGGTCACCTCGTAGCGAAGGTGCGCCCATCCGCGAAGGGCGGACGCGAGTTTAGCCCCTGTACCCTGCGGCCCGATCCATTCGATCTGGGCCCGGTACATGCCGGGCGATGCTGGTTGCGCGGTCCAGCTCAGGTCCGTTCGCTGGTCGACGACGGAACCGATCGCCCACTCGATATGCGGGCACAACGCAGTGGGGGCTGAATGTACGTACAGTACGCCCCGAGTCGTGGGTGCAGACATGCCATCCTCCAGTTGCCGTTGGTACGTCTTCCCCTACGACCGACGGTGACTGTGAAAGCTCTTCTTCCGAACCCATTGAACATTCTGCCCCAACTTGAACCTTTACGCCACCTTTCGCTCCCACCAGTATGAACGTGACGCTGAGAGCCTCAGGCCCGAGGGTGTGCCTGCTGGTAGTTTTCTCGCAATTTCTCGATGGAGACGTGGGTGTAGAGCTGGGTGGTCGCAAGCGATGAGTGTCCGAGCAGTTCCTGCACGGCACGCAGGTCGGCCCCGCCGTCGAGCAGGTGCGTCGCAGCGGTGTGGCGCAGGGCGTGGGGGCCCGACGCGGACGTGTCCCCCAGCTCCTTGAGTCGGCGGGAGACGACCTCGCGCACCTGACGTGGATCGATGCGTCGTCCACGCTGGCCAAGGAAAGCCGCCTCCGCATCCACCGTGCGCTCACGTGCCCGGGCCGCAGCGATCAGCCCGGGCCGGCCCTGCTCGAGCCACCGCTCAAGTGCAGCCGCAGCCGGTGCCCCGAACGGGACGATCCGCTCCTTGTCGCCTTTGCCGCGCACCCGAACGGTTCGCCGTCCGAAGTCAATGTCGCCGAGGCCCAGACCGACGAGTTCGCCGACGCGCAGGCCAGTTGCGTAGAGCAATTCGAGCATTGCGGCGTTTCGCAGCTCGATGACGTCATCGTCGTCCGTGCCATCGTCGACGCGAGCCCCGCGCGGCTCGTCGAGCAATCTGCCGACCTGCTGCTTCTGCAGGACGGCTGGCAGCGATCTGCCGTGTCTGGGTGCCTGGAGTCGTGCGGCGGGGTCCTCCGCGATCACGTCGGTGCGTCGCGCCCACGCGAAGAAGGAACGGATCGAGGCCGCACGCCGGGCCATGGTTGCCGGGGACCGACCGGTCTCGTGCATTTCGGCCAGCCAGGCCCGCAGGTCGGCCAATTCGACGTCCTCCAAGCGCGTCTTCCCGCGTCTCGCGCCGAAAGTCAGCAGGGCCCTGATGTCGGCGCCGTAGGCGCGCACCGTGTGCACGCTTCTGCCCAGTTCGAGCTCCACGTGCCGCAAGTACGACGCCACGGACGCCTCAACATCTGTCGAGGGCTGCGTCGAGTCCTCGGATACGGATTCGCTCATACCGGTCACTGTGCACTACCGCCCGCCGCGGGGCGGTGATGACGCGCCGGAACCATCCGAACTGGCCTCGCTCCGGCGCCATCCCGCATCAGACGACACGGCGAGGCCGCGTTGCTGGAGCCGGGAGAGACCGCCGAGCACTGCCCCGATGCTGAGCCCAGCGACCCGGCAGAGACTGTCCGGGGTCGCCGCCGCCCGCGCCGGCAGTGCGTCGAAGAGGAGCAGATCCTGGATGTCGAGTCCATCGTGCGCTCGCCCACCGGCGGAATCCGCGGGGACCGGGCAGTGCTCGATGCCGCCGGCCATCTCCACGACGTCCTCGGGCCGGGTGACGATGTTCGCAGCACCCTCAGCGATGAGGCGATGGCAACCGGCGGAGTTCGCGGAGAAGACCGATCCCGGAACTGCCCCGACTTCCCGTCCCATCTCCGCTGCACGTCGGGCAGTCGTCAATGCGCCGGAGCGCCACCGGGCCTCGACGACGACTGTCACGTCGCAGAGGGCGGCGATCAGGCGGTTGCGCAGCAGGAAACGCCAACGCGTCGGCGACGAACCTGGCGGGACCTCCGCGACGACGACCCCGTGCGCGGCGATGTCGCGGAGCAGATCGTCGTTGCCGCTCGGATAGAAGCGGTCGAGCCCGCCCGCCATGACCGCCATTGTGGGGTCCCCGTGCACCGAGCCGGGTGTCGTCGCCAGGGCCGCCAATGCTGCGCGGTGGGCGGCCGCGTCGATTCCGTAGGCGCCGCCGGAGACGATTTGGGCGCCCTTGGCCACGAGCGGCGCGATGATCTCGTGCGCGGCCCGAATCCCGTACTCAGTGGCGTCACGGCTGCCGACGACCGCGATCCGGCGCCGGGCGGCGTCGAAGGCCGCGTATTCGCTCCGACCCCGCCACCAGAGGGCCAGAGGCGCGCTCGTACCGAGGTCCTCGAGCTGGCCCGGCCACTCATCGTCCTCGGGTATCAGCAGACCGCCGCCGAGGCGCCGCATGGTCTCCAGGTCGCGTTCGGGCGCGAGATCACGTACGCGAGGACGCCAACGCTCCAGCCCCGCCGCGACCATGAGCTCCTTGCGGGTTCCCGAGCCGATAGTTTCGGCGACCGCCTGCTGGAGGGATTCAGGGACCCGACGCTCGGGTGAGGTAATCAGGTCGAGGGCTTGTTGCGCCCCGAGGACCGCGACCAGCGCCGCTCCCGTCAGGTCGCCGGGTTCGATCAAACGCGTCAGAGCCGCTCGGGCCATCCGAGTCTCGGATGTTCCGCTGTTCATGGCCGGACCTCCTGGCTCTGCCGGAGCTGTAGCGCGACGTCGAGATCCTCCAGCGCGGGCGCCTCACGGCCGGCGAGGTCGGCGATGGTCCAGCCGAGCCGGATCACGCGATCGTAGCCGCGGGCACTGAGCCAGCCCCGGCGAAAAGCTTCGTCGAGCTTCGTCAGCGCCGCGGGAGCTGGCGCCAGTCCGCCGCGCAGCAGGCGGCTGGGGACCTCGCCGTTGGTGCGCAACCCATGCTCCCGCAGTCTTTCCGCTTGGCGCTGGCGGGCCTGTCGCACACGCGCAGCAATGGCTCGGCTGCTCTCCGGTGCGGGTGCACTCGCCAGATAGGTGGGCGAAACGCGCGGGACGGCGACCTGGATGTCCACCCTGTCGAGCAAGGGCCCGGACAGCCGGCCGAGGTACCGGCGTCGTGCGGTGGGCGTGCACTCGCAGTCGCGGCCACCGGCGGCGGTCCGTCCACAAGGGCAGAGGTTGGCCGCCAGCACGAGTTGGAATCGGGCCGGGAAGGTTGCCGCCCCGGAGGCCCTGTGCACGGTCATTTCGCCCGATTCCAGCGGCTGTCGTAGTGCGTCAAGCACGCCGCCGCGAAACTCCGGGGCTTCGTCGAGGAACAGCACACCTCGATGGGCCCGACTCGCGGCCCCGGGACGTGGGAAACCACTGCCGCCGCCCACGAGCGCCGCCATCGTGGCGGTGTGGTGTGGGCTGACCAGGGGTGGCCGCCGGATCAGCCGGCTGACGGGCTGGCTCCCGTGCACAGAGTGCACAGCCGTCACTTCGAGGGCTTCCTCGTCGTTGAGGGGCGGAAGGATCGTGGGTAGGCGCTCTGCCAGCATGGTCTTGCCTGCCCCCGGCTCGCCACGCAGCATCAGGTGGTGCCGGCCCGCGGCAGCTACCTCGAGGGCAAAGCGCGCCGCTTCCTGGCCGCGCACGTCCGAGTAGTCGGCGGCCGCGTCCCGTGCGGTGTCGTCGCCTGTTCCCTTGTGGACCTGACCTGAGTCGCGCGGACTGGCGCCGTTCCAACGCAGGTTCTGCACGATGTCCCGTGTGGCCCCGGAGTTCGCTACGACGTCGGCCAGGTGACGGTGGCCCGTCACGTGCGCGCCGCTGACCAGCCGCGCCTCCTCGAGATTCGCCTCCGGCACGACAAATCTGCGGTATCCGTGCCGGACTCCGGAGAGGACGGAGGGCAGAACGCCGGGCACGGGTCGGAGGGCTCCGTCCAAACCCAGCTCGCCGATGTAGACCGTGTCGGGCTGGGCGTGCATACTGTCGTCCGCCGAGAGGGCCGCCGTGACGATCGCCAGGTCGAGGGCAGATCCGCGCTTCGGAAGCGACGCGGGCTGAAGATTCACGGTGATCCGCCTCGGGCTCAGTGGCACGCCGGTATTCCGGGCAGCCGACCGGATCCGGTCGCGCGCCTCGCCGAGTGAGGCGTCGGGTAGTCCGAGCAGCACGAACGCGGGCAGGCCACCGCCGATGTCGGCCTCGACATCGACGACGTGTCCGGTCAGCCCGGTGAGCACGACACCCGTCGCCCGCCCCAGGTTGCCGCCGGTCATGCCGAAACCGCCTCGAAATGGTCGAGCCTGAATTCGTCGTCGGCGCATTCGATCGCAATGACGTCGACTTGCAGTCGTCGGACCGCCTCCCCCGCGGTCCGGCTCCACTGCCACGCGAGGCCGAAGAGCCGCCTGCGCTTGGCGTCGGTCACCGCCTCGGCCGCGTGCCCGTAGTCATCGGAGGTTCGCGTCTTGACTTCAACGGCGATGTGCACGCCACCGCGCGTGGCGATAATGTCCAGCTCTCCCCCGCGGCATCGCCAATTCCGTTCGAGGATCCGGTAGCCGTTGGCCTCGAGATATCTAGCGGCCAGTTCCTCGCCGCGTGCTCCCAATTCCTGATTGTGTCCCATATCCAACAGCTTGCCGGCACGGCGAAGGCCCCGGGACGGAATCCCGGGGCCTTGTGGACGACGACGCTTCGCCCTCGCATTGTGGACGAATAGTGACGCTCAGGACTCGTCGAGCCCGGTGGCCCTCTGAACGGTCAGGTCGTCGGTCTTCGTGAGCTCCTCGACGTTCACATCCTTGAACGTGATCACCCGAACCTGCTTCACGAAACGGGCAGTCCGGTACACGTCCCAGACCCACGCATCCTGGAGGGTCACGTCGAAGTAGACTTCGCCGTCCGCGGACCGCGGCTGCACGTCGACATTGTTGGCCAGGTAGAAGCGCCGCTCGGTCTCAACCACGTAATTGAACAGGTGGACGACGTCGCGGTACTCCCGATAGAGCTGTAGCTCCATGTCGGTCTCGTAGTTCTCGAGGTCTTCTGCGCTCATCTTTCCTCCCGGTAGATGTCCATTGTGCCCCAGTTCCGGCACGTCCGCCGCCCAGCGCACGGCCGCGTCGGCGACGGCCTCAGATGAGCCGCCAGGAGCGTCGGTGATTCTCGCTGGGGCCGTGCGCGCGGATCGCGTCCCGGTGGTGCTCCGTGCCGTACCCCTTGTTGGCGTCCCAGCCGAAGTGCGGTTCGGACTCGTGCCGCTGGCGCATCAGTTCGTCACGCTCGACCTTCGCCAGGACCGAGGCCGCCGCCACGGAAAGGCACGTCATGTCGGCCTTCACGCGGGTCGTCACGGGCGGCACCGCGCTTGCCGGGCCGCCGTCGAACTGGTCGCTTTCGAACAGGCTGGCCTGCCGCCGCGGCGTCAGCCAGTCGTAGTTGCCATCAACGAGTACGACATCGGGGCGCTGGCTGCCGCTGGCGGCCTCCAACGCGCGCCGGCCGGCGAGACCCGTCGCCGGCATGATGCCGAGCTCGTCGATTTCTTGGGGGCTCGCGTGGCCCACTCCCCAGGCCGCTGCCCAAGCCATGATGGAGCCGATGAGGTCCACGCGCGCATCCGGCCGCAGCAGCTTGCTGTCGCGAACGCCGGCGAGCAGGCCGGCCGCCGCCGGGTCGATGACGACGAGCCCGACGGAGACCGGGCCCGCCAGCGCACCGCGCCCGACCTCGTCGCAGCCGGCGACCCAGGGGCCGTGCAGCGTGGCAAGCCGGGTCTCGGCCGCGAAGTCGGGGGCCGGTCGCGTCACTCCGGCTCCCCGGCGCTCACGGCGTCGAACACTTCGTGGTGGCTGTCGATCACGCCGAGCCGGTCGACGGGCCAGGCGATAACGGTGGCCTTTCCTTCGACGTCTGCGAGGTCGATGAATCCGGCGCCGCGCTCGTTGTGGAAGCGCGAATCGGCGGAGGCGTTCCGGTGGTCGCCCATGACCCAGATCTTCTCCTCAGGGACCGTTACCGCGAAGGGCACGTCGCTCGGCGCGGCCCCCGGGGCCACATAGGACTCGTCGAGGGGTTCGTCGTTGACCTCGACACGCCCGTCGGCATCGCAGCACACGACGACGTCGCCGGGCATGCCGATGACCCGCTTAACCAGATGCTGGTTGGCGGGATCGGGCACGAGCCCGACGAACTTGAGGACGTCCTGCACGACGTTGGTCTCCGGTTCCTCCGTCTCGCCCAGCCAGTCGAGCTCGTCGCGGAACACGACGACGTCGCCACGCTCCAGCTCGAAGGGCCCCGGCACCATGAGGTTGACGAAGATCCGGTCGTTGATCTCGAGGGTCGGCTCCATCGAACCGGACGGGATGTAGAACGCACGGAAGAAGAACGTCTTAACGACGAACGAGATGACCAGCGCCGCGCCGACGATGAGCAGGATCTCGCGCAGCCATGCCCATTTGCCGGAGCCGTGCCGGCTGCGCCCGCCGGACGACCTCTCTTGATGCTTCGTCACTGGTGTCCTTCCACCGTCCATTCCGTTCTGGGCCGCGGCCCGCCGCGAGAGCGGAACCGTGGAATCAGGGCTCGAGTCCGATTCGACTCAGAGGCCACACAACATTGTCTACCCTGCCGAGCACCCGATCCGCCGGAATCATGCCTCCGCCCGGCGCGCCGAGCAGGGCTCGCGAGTCTGCCGAATTCGAACGGTGGTCTCCCATGACCCAGATCCGGCCGGCGGGGATCGTCACGTCGAACACGACATCGCTCGAAGTGTCCCCGGGACGCACGTATGGCTCGTGCAGGGGCGACCCGTTGAGCTCGAGCAGCCCGTCGGCGTCACAGCAGCTCAGGCTGTCTCCCTCGACGGCGATCACGCGCTTGACGAAGTAGTCGCCGTTGCCCGTCAGCCGCATCGACTTCAGGAGTCCGTCGATCGGGTTGGCGGACCGGTAGGGAACCAGCGTCCCCGCCCCGTCGAAGACGACGACGTCGCCTCGCTCCGGCATCCCGTCGTAGGCCGTTCGATCGACCAAGAGTCCGTCGCCGGGCTGCAGCGCCGGTGTCATGGACTCCGACGAGATGTAGAAGAAATCGACCAGCGTGGCGCGCAGGATCAGCGCGGCCACGGCTCCGAACAGGAGGACGGGGATGACGAAGCGCCAGCCCCGCGGACGGGACCGGCGCTCCGGGTGCCCCCGGCCGGAGCCGGGGGCGGGGGATACTCGCGTCAAGTCGCGCAGTGCCTTACTTGGCACCCTTGAAGTCGCGCTTCTCCTTGATGCGTGCAGCCTTGCCGTGGCGGTCGCGCATGTAGTACAGCTTGGCGCGGCGCACGTCGCCGCGTGCGGCGATCTCGATCTTTTCGATCACCGGGGAGTGCACCGGGAAGGTGCGCTCCACGCCGACGCCGAAGGACACCTTGCGGACGGTGAAGGTCTCACCGACGCCGGCACCCTGGCGGCCCAGGACGTAGCCCTGGAAGATCTGAACACGGGTGTTCTTGCCTTCGATGATGTTCACGTGCACCTTGACGGTGTCGCCCGGGCGGAAGTCCGGAACGTCGTTGCGCAGGGTAGCCGCGTTAACGGAATCGAGGATGTTCATATCGCTGTTCTCCTAGGTGGACGCCGCAGGTCCCCCACCCTTCGAGCGGCAGAGCGGCCGGGCACAATGGTCTCGGGAATGCTCGTGCCGAAGTGAAGTTTCCGGCCACGTGTCGGGTGGCCGGTCGTCTGGCTGTTGGCCCGATCCCCCTGCGGCAGGAGAGGACCCAGCAGACACAAGTAGCTATTATTCCATATTGTTCAGGGCTTTTCGACTGCGCGCACGCCGTCGGTTCCCACTTCGTAGCCGCATTCGGCCAAGACGGCGCGGTCGCCCTTGTCGAGGGACTCCGGTTCGAGCGCGAAGATGAGGTCGGGGCGTCGCTCGGCGGTGCGGCGGAATTGCTCGTCGCGGCGCCAGCGGGCGATCTTCGCGTGGTTGCCCGAGAGCAGCACCTCCGGGATCGGCCGCTCATTCCACTCAGACGGCTTGGTGTAGACCGGGTACTCGAGCAGGCCGTCTGAATGCGACTCCTCCACCAACGACTCGGGGTTGCCGACCACGCCGGGGATGAGCCGTCCCACGGCCTCGACCATGGCGAGGACAGCGACTTCTCCCCCGTTGAGCACGTAGTCCCCGAGGCTGACCGGTCGCACGTCGAAGTGCTCCCGGGACCACTCCACCACACGTTCGTCAATCCCCTCATAGCGCCCGCAAGCGAAGACCAGGTGGTCCTCCTCGGCGAGATCGTAGGCCATCCGCTGGTTGAAGACGGCCCCGGCGGGCGAGGGAACGATCAACACGGGACGCTTGCCGCCGCTGCGGGGCTCGGCAGATTCGCGGATACCTGTCAGCACCTCGGACCACGGACCGGCTTTCATGACCATGCCCGCACCCCCGCCGTAGGGAGTGTCGTCGACCGTCCGGTGACGATCGTGGGCGTGGTCGCGCAGGTCGTGCACGTTCACGTCCAGCAGGCCGTCGCGTCGGGCTTTGCCGATCAGGGACAGGTCCAGCGCGGCCAGGTATTCGGGGAAGATGCTAACGACGTCGATGCGCACCTTAGCTCCCTGCCTCCGGGTCCTCGGGCTGGTTCAGTTCCAGCAGGCCCGCGGGCGGAGTCATGAGGACGTGTCCCGCCTCGAGGTCCACCTCGGGGACGATTTCTTCGACGAACGGTACGAGCGCGTCCCCGCCGGAAGTCAGCTCGATTTCGAGGAGATCCTGCACGTCGCCTTGGCGCAGTCCGCTGACCGTGCCGATCCGCTCGCCGTCGACGAGGGCGGCCAGGCCGACGAGGTCGTGCGCGTACCACGCGTCGTCGTCGACCGGCTCTTCTTCATCGGTCTCCACGAAGAGCTTGGCACCGCGCAGCGCCTCGGCCGCGTTGCGGTCGCCCACCTCGGCGAAGGCGAGCAGCAGGATCTCTTTGTTCCAGCGGGCCCGGGAGACGGTCAGGGTTCCAGCAGACTCGGGCTCGACCTCGAGCACGACGCCGGGCACGAACCGCTCCTCGGGGACGTCGGTCATCACCTGAACCGTCACTTCTCCGCGGATGCCATGCGGCTTTCCGATGCGTGCCACCTGCAGGCGCATGCTGTCTCCTCATCGTGGATGGTGTGCTGCCTGCCAGTGCAGGCTGCGCAAATATTCTAGCGAGAAACGAATGAGGGTCCCGCGTCCGAAGACGAGGGACCCTCAATCGCACTGCACAAGCTGGCTACCGCCCGTGCCGACTCCTGGAGTCAGCGCCGACGATCGGTGTCGACCACGTCGACCCGAGTCGGCTGACCACCGGCCAGCGCGGCGACGACAGTGCGCAGCGACTTGGCCGTGCGCCCTTGTCGGCCGATCACCCGCCCGAGGTCGTCCGGGTGGACCCGCACCTCGAGCATGTCACCGCGGCGGTTCTCCTTCGAGGAGACCTCCACGTCATCGGGCGAATCGACGATTCCGCGCACCAAGTGGTCGAGGGCTTCTGCCAGCATGACTACTCAGCCTCGGTGGACTCAGCCTCAGCGGCGTCAGCGGCCGGGGCCTCAGCCTTGGCGGCCTTCGGGGTGGTGGCCTCCGGAAGGATGACCGACTCCTTGTCGGGAGCAACGAAAGCTTCCTTCGGAGCCTTGGTCCGCAGGGTGCCTTCCTGGCCCGGCAGGCCCTTGAACTTCTGCCAGTCACCGGTGATCTTGAGGATCGCGGCGACCTGCTCGGTCGGCTGGGCGCCGACGGAGAGCCAGTACTGAGCGCGCTCGGACTGGACCTCGATGAACGAGGGCTCCTCGGTCGGGTGGTACTTGCCGATCTCCTCGATGGCACGGCCATCGCGCTTGTTGCGCGAGTCCATGACGACGATGCGGTAGTACGGGGCGCGCATCTTGCCGAAGCGCTTCAGACGAATCTTAACGGCCACTTTTGTGGTCACTCCTGTTTCATTAAGGGGGCGAACCGCACACCTCTGCACCGTGGGGACAGTCCATAACGAGTGGGTTCTAAGGACGAGATGCACACGCGGAGAGAGGGGCCACGTGGATCAAGTACCCCGCCATTATGTCAGAGACGCGGCCTCGACGCGAATGAAGCCGACGTCGCGCGCCGCACACTCATGAGCCCTCGGGGAACGAGCGCCGGGGCCACCTGACCTACTTGAGGAACTTGTCGAAGCCCTTGGGCAGCGCCGACGGATCGAGCTCCTTGGGAGCCTGCCCGAAGGCGGCGCCACTCGGGAGGCTCGTCTTCTTCTGCGACTGCTCTTTGGCCGCCTGCGCCGCCTTGGCGGGGTTGCCGAACTTCTGCTTCTTCTTCCCCTTGCCGACCTGCTTCTTGCCCTTGGCCCCACCACCGGGCATGCCGGGCATGCCGCCGCCGGAGGCCATCTTCTTCATCATCTTCTGGGCCTGGCTGAAGCGCTCCATGAGCTGGTTGACCTCTGAGACGTGCACGCCGGAGCCGCGGGCGATACGGGCACGGCGCGAACCGTTGAGAAGCTTCGGCGCGACCCGCTCGTGGGGGGTCATCGAGCGCACGATGGCCTCGATGCGGTCGATCTGGCTCTCGTCGAACTGCTCGAGCTGCTGCTTCGAAATCGCCGCACCGGGCATCATCGAGAGCATCTTCTTCATCGAGCCCATCTTGCGGACCTGCTGCATCTGGGCGAGGAAGTCTTCGAGCGTGAAGTCCTCCTGGTCGACGAACTTCTGCGCCATGCGCTCGGCTTCGTCCTTGTCCCAGGACTTCTCCGCCTGCTCGATGAGCGTGAGGATGTCGCCCATCTCGAGGATGCGGCCGGCCATGCGGTCCGGGTGGAAGACCTCGAAGTCGTCCAGACCCTCACCCGTCGAGGCGAACATGACCGGCTTGCCGGTCACGTGCGTCACGGACAGGGCCGCGCCACCGCGAGCGTCGCCGTCGAGCTTGGAGAGGACCACTCCGGTGAAGTCGACACCTTCGTTGAACGCCTGCGCGGTGTTGACCGCGTCCTGACCGATCATCGAGTCGATCACGAACAGGACTTCGTGCGGGTTGATGGCGGCGCGGATGTCCGCAGCCTGCTTCATCATCTCCTCGTCGACGCCGAGGCGGCCGGCGGTGTCAACGATCACGACGTCGTGCTGCTTCTGGCGCGCCTCGGAGACACCGTTTCCGGCGACAACCACGGGATCGCCCGTGGCCTCCTCGAACTCGCTCGAGACACCCGGGTGCGGAGCGTAGACCGGCACGCCGGCCCGCTCTCCGTTGATCTGGAGCTGCTTGACCGCGTTCGGGCGCTGCAGGTCGCAGGCCACGAGCAGCGGGGTGTGCCCCTCCGACTTGAGGTGCTTGGCGAGCTTTCCGGCGAGGGTCGTCTTACCGGCACCCTGCAGGCCCGCGAGCATGATCACGGTTGGCGGGTTCTTCGCGAGGTTGATGCGGCGGGTCTGCCCACCGAGAATCTCGACCAGCTGCTCGTTGACGATCTTCACGACCTGCTGGCCCGGGTTCAGCGACTGGCTGACCTCGAGGCCCAGCGCGCGCTCCTTGACGCGACTCACGAAGGAGCGGACCACCGGCACCGCGACGTCGGCGTCCAACAGGGCACGTCGGATTTCGCGGACCGTGCCGTCGACGTCGGCCTCGGTGAGGCGGCCTTTGCCACGGAGATTCTTGAAGGTGGCTGTCAGGCGGTCGGAGAGTGAATTAAACACGTGAGCCGAAACTTCCTTCGATCGTGCAGTCGGTGGCGGCGGATCCGCCGGATTCGACTGCCTAGCCTATCAATTTCCACCACGGCTCTCTGACGTCGCCCCGGCGTCGGGACAAAGAGCACACGACGACGGTGGCTCGCCTCCCCCGCGGGAGGCGAGCCACCGTCGTCGTACCGGATGAAGTGAGCGCTTAGAGCGCGGCATCCCCGCGTTCGCCAGTGCGCACGCGCACGGCTTCGTCCACGGTCACGACCCAGACCTTGCCGTCCCCGGCGCGGCCGGTATTCGCGGTCGCGACGAGGACATCGACGATGTCGCTCGACCATTCGTCTGAGACGAGGACCTCGACGCGGGCCTTCTGCAGCAGATCCACGGTGTACTCGGCACCGCGGTAGACCTCGGTGTGTCCGCGCTGGCGGCCGTAGCCGCTGGCCTCGGAAACGGTCAGCCCCTGCACGCCGTAGCTCTCGAGGGCGCCGCGGATGGCGTCCAGCTTGTCGGGACGAACGATGGCAGTCACGAGTTTCATGCTTGTGCCTCTTCCTTGCTGAATTTCAGGTGGCCGGAGGTGGCCGGGTGCGGAACGAAGCCGGAGGACTTGGTGCCCAGGCCGCCGAACTCGTAGCCGGTCTCAGCGTGCTCGGCGAAGTCGATGCCGGCCTGCTCGTCCTCGACGCTGATCCGGAAGCCGACGGTCTTGTGGATCGCGAGGCCGATGACAAGGGTCACGATACCGGTGTAGACCATTGCGACGACGGCAGCCACGATCTGCGCCCAGAGTTGGGCGAGTCCCCCGCCGTAGAAGAGGCCGGTGTCGAGGGCGATGAAGCCCAGCGCCAGGGTGCCGATGAGGCCGGAGACGAGGTGGACGCCGACGACGTCGAGCGAGTCGTCGTAGCCCCACTTGTACTTGAGTCCCACGGCGAGGGCCGACGCGACACCGGCGACGATGCCCAACGCGATAGCGCCGAGCGGCGACACGTTGGCGCAGGCCGGGGTGATGGCGACGAGGCCGGCGACGACACCCGAGGCGGCACCCAGCGACGTGGGCTTACCATCGCGGACGCGCTCGGTCAGGATCCAGGCGACCATTGCGGCGGCTGGCGCGACCATCGTGTTGACCCAGATCAGGCCAGCCTCTTCGGCCTCGGCTGCTGCGCCGCCGTTGAATCCGAACCAGCCGAACCACAGCAGGGCTGCGCCGAGCATGACGAACGGGATGTTGTGCGGGCGCTGGCCCGGGTCGCGGCCGAAGCCCTTGCGCTGGCCGATGATGAGCGCGAGCACGAGCGCGGCGACGCCCGCGTTGATGTGGACGACCGTTCCGCCCGCGTAGTCGATGGCCTCTCCGGCCCAGCTGCCGATGGCGCCGTCCTCGGAGAGGAGACCGCCGCCCCAGACCCAGAAGGCCACGGGCGCGTAGACCAGAGTGACCCAAACTGGAACGAAGACGATCCAGGCGGTGAACTTGGCGCGGTCGGCGATCGCGCCGGAAATCAGGGCGACCGTGATGATCGCGAACGTCGCGCCGAAGCCGGCGCCGATCAGGTCTTCTGTACCGATGATGGCGGACATTCCGAACTGCGTGAACGGGTTGCCGAACAGTCCGCCGACGTCCTCGCCGCCGCCGGACATCGAGTGGCCCCAGAGGACCCACACGACGGCGGTAATGCCAAGTGCGACGAAGCTCATCATCATCATGTTCAGGACACCCTTGGCGCGCGTCATGCCGCCGTAGAAGAATGCCAGTGCGGGGGTCATGAGCAGCACGAGTGCCGAGCAGACCATCATCCAGACTTGAACTGCATTGAGTTCCATGTCCGTCCTCCTGTGGTTTGAAAAGGTGCAAGCGATCTCTCGCCTTGCCTTCAAGACAACAGGAGTCGTGTTTCGCGTCTCAGGCCCGCCTGTTTCGCATCGGTTACGGCAATGGCGGCCACGTAAAAAGCACGCGGCCGCCATGTAACAGGGATGTTTCCCGATGTTTTTCGCCGGGGTTACCGATTCCTCTTCTCCCCCGCGTGTCCGGCCCGCCCGGGCCGCCTTCTTGCTGTCGTCAGTTCTCGAGAAGCGCGTCGACGAAGTCCTCGACGACGAACGGGGCCAGATCGTCAGCACCCTCGCCGAGCCCGACCAGCTTCACGGGCACGCCAAGTCGACGCTGGATCGCGACGACGATGCCGCCCTTCGCCGTGCCGTCCAGCTTGGTCAGCACGATCCCCGTGACGTTGACGACCTCTGAGAAGACCTTGGCCTGATTGAGGCCGTTCTGGCCCGTGGTCGCATCGAGCACGAGCAGTACTTCGTCGACCTCGGCCTGTTTCTCGATGACGCGCTTGATCTTGCCGAGCTCGTCCATCAGCCCGACCTTGTTCTGCAGGCGACCGGCGGTGTCGACCATGACGACGTCGACCTCCTGGTCGATGCCCGCCTTCACAGCCTCGTACGCGACCGACGCCGGGTCGGCACCGTCGACGTCGCTGCGCACGGTGGGTACGCCCACCCGCGCACCCCACGTCTGCAGCTGCTCGGCGGCGGCGGCGCGGAACGTGTCGGCGGCGCCGAGCAACACGTCCTTATCCTCCGCAACGAGCACGCGCGCCATCTTGCCGATCGTCGTGGTCTTGCCCACGCCATTGACGCCGACGACCATGACGACGGCGGGTCGGTCCCCACGGCGGTCGGAGGCGACGCTGCGGTCCATCGACGGGTCGATCAGTTTGGTGAGTTCTTCGCGAAGCATCGACCGGACGCCCTCGGCGTCACGGTGGCCCTCGATCTTGACGCGTTCACGCAGGCTGTCGACGAGTTCCGTCGTCGCATCCGTGCCGAGGTCGGCCAGAAGCAATGTCTCCTCGATGTCGTCCCAGACGTCGTCGTCGATCTTGTCCTGGCTGAGGAGGACGAGCAGCCCCTTGCCGAGGGCGTTGTTCGATTTGACCAGCCGCGCGCGCAGCCGAGCGAGACGACCGAGCGCAGGCTCGGGGACCTCGATCCGCGTGGCGGGTTCGGCGGCCGCTTCCGGAGCTTCAGCCTCCGCGACCGGCACCGGGGGCGCTACGACGTCGGACTCGGCAGCATCCGTGGCGGTCGCCCCGCCGGTGGGCGCGGGATCGTTCTCGTCACGGGGCGAGGTGTAGGTTCCGGGTTTGGTCTTCCGGCCGCGCAGCAGGAAGGCCACGCCTATGCCGGCACCGATCAGAACGACGGCGGCGATGACAATGATCAGACTCAGTTCAATAGGCACGCCCACAGCTTAGTCAAGTTGCGTGCGCTCGTCGTATTCTCGGCGGCCCTAGAATGTACGTGACATGACGATTAAGAGCCCAGCGGTCGAAAAAGAGAGCATTCCGAGCGAGATCAAGGTCCTCATCGGGGCCGCGTTCGTCATCGCGATCGGTTTCGGCATCATCGCGCCGATCCTCCCCCAATACGCCTCGAGTTTCGATGTGACGACCGCGGCAGCCGCGTTCATCGTCAGCGTCTTCGCCCTGACCCGCCTGCTGTTCGCGCCGCTCTCCGGTCGCCTGACAGAGAAACTCGGCGAGCCGATCGTGTACGTCGGCGGCGTGCTCATCGTCGCGTTCTCGACGATCCTCGTCGGCCTCGCGCCGAACTACGAACTACTCCTCCTCTTCCGCGCACTCGGCGGAATCGGGTCGACGATGTTCACGGTCTCCGCCATGGCACTGATCGCCCGACTCGCTCCCCCGACGATTCGCGGCCGCATCTCCGGGTTGTACGCCGGCGCATTCCTCATGGGCAATATCGCCGGCCCCGTCGTCGGCGGGCTTCTGGCGACTTTCGGCCACCGCCTGCCTTTCTTCATCTACGGCGGCGCGCTGGTCATCGCGGCCGCCTTGGTCCACTTTTCACTGGCGCGCGTGCGCCGTCGCGCCCTCGCGTCGGGCCAGGACGACGCCGGCGACGCCCGCCCCACCGGGCTGAGCGTGTCGGAGGCGCTGGCCTCACCAACTTATCGCGCGGCGCTCGTGTCCGGGTTCGCGAATGGCTGGACCAACTTCGGAGTGCGGGTGGCGATCGTGCCGCTTTTCGCGGTTTACGCTTTCGGCCAGTACGGCACGGCCATCGCCGGCATCTCTCTGGCGCTCTTCGCCGCCGGAAATGCCGTGACGTTGACGTTCTCTGGTCGGCTGACGGACCGCTACGGGCGGCGCTGGCCGGTCATCATCGGACTGACGGTCGGTTCCATCTCGATGGGCTTCCTCGGTCTGGCGGAGAGCGTGCCCCTGTTCATCGTCCTCTCCGTAGTGGCCGGGGCCGGAATCGGCGTCATGAATCCCGCCCAGCAGGCAGCTGTCGCCGATGTGGTCGGCCAGGGGCGGAACGGCGGTCGTGTGCTGGCCACGTTCCAGATGTGCACCGATTTCGGTGCCATTCTCGGCCCGGTCGTGGCAGGGCTGCTCGTCGACCAGATCGGTTACGGGTGGGCATTCGCGGTGGGTGGTCTCCTCGGTATGCTGGGCGTCGCCGCCTGGGCGCGCGTTCCGCGACCGTCCGAAGACCCCGTCGTCGCCGAAGACCGCAAGCAGTCGTAGCGGTGCAAAGGACACGCTCGGTCCTATGAGTGGTTCTGAGGTTCGTCCTGCGTGTGGGGTCCAGACGGGCCCGCGCCGGTGCGGCGCGGGGAGTGCTCGCTTTAGCGGCCGGTCAGACAGCTCTTCGGTTTCCGCCAGTCGGCGCTGGCGGCCCCGGCGGGTCGTTCCCGCCGCTG
Source organism: Zhihengliuella halotolerans (assembly GCF_004217565.1). Classification (NCBI taxonomy): domain Bacteria; kingdom Bacillati; phylum Actinomycetota; class Actinomycetes; order Micrococcales; family Micrococcaceae; genus Zhihengliuella; species Zhihengliuella halotolerans. The sequence goes on from NZ_SHLA01000001.1 coordinate 1,225,942, forward strand.
CCACCCCCACTGTCGCCGGCCCTGCTACTGCCAGGACCGGGTCCGTGCACGCTTTGCGCGTTTCGGTTGGGCGTGGTCTTGCTGGCGTGGGCGGTGAGGATTCTGGCCCGTTGCCGGGTGTGGGAGGTCGCGGCGGGTACGAAGGTTCCGCCCGGGTCCAGCCAGGGCGGTGCTTTGACCTGGACAATGCCGTTTCGCATTCGGATTTCCCAGCCGGACTTGTCGAGGCTGTGGTGATGGTGCCAGCAGAGCAGGACCCCGTTCTCGATCGTGGTCTTCCCACCCCGAGCCCAGGGACTCACGTGGTGGACTTCGCACCAGGCGGCCCGGATCGTGCAGTTCGGGATCACGCATCCGCCGTCCCGGGCCGCGATCGCCCGGCGCTGGTGCCCCGTGAAGGTGCGTTCCTTCGCGCCGAGGCCGATGATGCGGCCGTTGTTGTCGAACACGACTTTCTGCACGGCCCCGGTACACGCGGTGCGGTGGGCGACCCGCGACGAGACCGGCACATCGATGCCCTCGAGTTGGGCGTAGCCCTGCGGATCGAGCAGGTCAGCAGTGTTCACGTGTACGAGCAGGGTGGCGGTGTCACCGCCGAGGTGTGGGGTCTCTTCGCAGCGGGACGCTGCCTGGATCATGGTCATGAGGATGTCGTGGCGCTTCTGCGCCGCGGTGCGACCATCCAGCACCGGAGCCCCGGTGGTTGCAGCAGTGGTTGCGGTGTCCGTGTTCGAGCCAGGGCCAACAGTCTCGTCGCCGGCCGTCTCGGGGCAGGTGCCGGTGCCGGTGGTGCGGGCGGCGGGGTTCGAGTGGGCGTCGAAGACGCGCTGCAGGTGCGCGGCGACTTCGGGCAGCAACCACCCAGTCAACGGCACCAGCCCGTCCTTGGGTGAACCGAGCGTGAGCGAGCGTTTGCTGTGCGCCCGTTCCTCGGCCGGGTCCGGGCCGTCCTCATCCAGGCAGGCACCCCACTGGTGGGCGAGCTTGAGCATCTGCGGGTAGCTCAACGCCAACCCCTCATCCGGGACCACCGCATCCGCAGGATCGCCTGCCAGGTTATCTGGGTTAGTGGGGCCCTCTGAGTCGGCGAGATTATCAGGAGTATTCGCGGTGCTGTCCTGTTCAGCCTGGGCCTGCCGGAGCAGCCGGGCCGCCAGGGCGCCGGTGGCCGCGTCCACGAGTTCCGCCTCGGCCTCGGCCAGCATCGCCGGGTCCGCACGCCGGGCGACCTTGTTCAACATCCCCGTCACCAGGGCCGCGGTCTCCGGATCAATCAGGCCCTGATGCAGGGCGGCGGCCACGTGCGGGAACTTCGGCTCCACCGGCGCACCGCTCACGCTGAACGCGGGGCGGGTGTCGGTGTCCAGGGCGATCCGCTTCTTGAGCTGCCCGTACGACAACCGGGTGAGGCGCTGGAGCAACTCGACCTCGGTTCGGCACCCCAACCGCGCCGAGAGTCGGTCCTCACCCAACGATTTCTCCGACCGCACCGCGACCTCACCAGCATTCCGGATTCGGAACGCGTCCAGGTGCCGGCCGGCGGATTCTGCTGCGCGGGTGCCCAGGATCAGTGCCTCGTCATCCTGTCCGGCGATGGCATCCGGGGCGCCGGCAAGGACCACGGCAGCCACACGCGCCCGGTCCGCCGGCGAGAGACCGGCGTACGTTTCCGGGTTCAACAGGAGGGCTGCTTCCATGAACCAATACTAGTACAAAACTTCGAGAAAAGGAAGGGATTTGTGCAGATCTTAGTACGGATTCAGCCTACTTCACGGCGAACTACGTCCGAACGCGTTCGAGCTTCTGGCTGATGACCTGGGAAACGCCGTCGCCGCGCATGCTGACCCCGTAGAGCGCGTCCGCGACCTCCATCGTGCGCTTCTGGTGCGTGATCACGATCAGCTGGCTTGCCTCCCGCAGCTCCTCGAAGATCGTGATCAGTCGACCCAGGTTGGTGTCGTCGAGGGCGGCCTCGACCTCGTCCATGACGTAGAACGGCGAGGGACGGGCCTTGAAGATCGCGACCAGCAGCGCCACGGCGGTCAGCGACCGCTCCCCGCCGGAGAGCAACGACAGCCGCTTGACCTTCTTGCCGGCAGGCCGCGCCTCGACTTCGATCCCGGTGTTGAGCATGTCGTCGGGATCCGTCAGCACCAGTCTTCCCTCACCGCCCGGGAAAAGCCGACCGAAGACTCGCTCGAACTGCACCTTCGTATCGGCAAACGCCCCCGTGAAGACCTGCTCGACGTGCTCGTCAACACCCTTGATGATGTCGAGGAGGTCTTGGCGCGACTTCGTCAGGTCCTCGAGCTGGCTCACCAGGAATTTGTGCCGCTCTTCGAGCGCCGCGAACTCCTCGAGGGCCAGCGGGTTCACCTTTCCAAGGGACTGCAGATCCTTTTCAGCCCGCTTGAGCCGCTTGGTCTGCTCGGCCCGATCGTAGGGCACACCCTCCGGTACCGGATTGCCATTCTCGTCAACATTCTGGCGGAGCGCGGCCCACTTATCGTCGTCGGGGACGGGCACTGGCTGGTCCGGACCGTAGTTCTCGACCAGATGTTCCGGGGTCAGCCCCAGCTCCTCGACAGCCCGGTCTTCGAGGGCCTCGATCTTGAGACGTTGCTCCGCCCGCGCCAGTTCGTCCCGGTGCGCCTGGTCCGTCAGCCGGCCCAGCTCCTGACTCAGTGATTCGGTGACCTTGCGCGCATCACCCAGTTCGGTCTCGAGCCGCTCGCGCTCGGCCTCCGCCCGCGCGAGTTCCTCGCGTGCCGCTGCCGCGGACACCTCGACCGTCGCTGCCGCATGTCTCGACGCCGCGGCCACCGCCCGCGCGATGCTCGCCTGCCGCGCCCGAACACGGGCCCGCCGTTCGGCTTCGTCCCGGGCGCGCCGCTCGGTCTCCGCTGCGCGCCGCAGCGATTGGATCCGCCCGTTGAGGTTGCCTGCACGCTCCTCCCCGCTCCGCAGCGCGAGCCTCGCCTCGACTTCGCGCTGGCGGGCGGAAGCGGCCGCCGCGTTCAGCCGATCGCGGACGTCGCTGGAGGGTTCGTGCTCGTCCTCGGGCTCCTGTTGAGCCGCGTCGAGACGCACCGCAAGCTCTTCGAGCGCGGTCAGTTCGCGGGCGATCTGCTCCTGGGCCGCCGCAGCCTGATCGTTCAGCCGGGTGACCTCCGCGTCCGCCTGTCGGAGGGTCGCGCTCAGGCCGGCGAGTTGCTGGCCCACCTCGGCGTTCCGGGCGTCGGCGTCCCGCTGGGCGCGGCGGGCTTCAGCTTCGTCAGCGTGGGCGGCCTGCAGCGCCTCCTGTGCGGACGCGAGCTCCTCAGAAATCGCGGCCTCCCGCGCCGTCGCCGCCTCGAGCTCGGCGCGCGCGGTCTCCAGCGCTGCCTGTTGTTCGATGAGCGAGGGAGCCTTGGCGGTACCGCCCTCCAGCGTCGCAGCCGTGACGACGTCGCCTTCGCGCGTCACGGCGCGCAGGACGCCGCTGCCCGGATCGTCGAGCAGGCCGTAAGCGGTTTCAAGGTCCGGTACGACGACGGTGCACGCCAGCAGGTGCTGGACCGCCGGGGCGAGGCGCCCCTCTGCCCGGACCACTGACAGGGCCTCGCGCACATTGCCGCCCGCAGCGACAGTCAGGTCGTCCGTGGCGGGCGCTGCGCCGTCGTCGTGCTCGGCCAGGTGCACCAGGTGCAGGCGGCCCAGGTCCTCGCTCCTGACGTGGCCGAGGAGGCCGACGGCATCCTCGAAGCCGACCGTGAGTGCCTCGGCATACGGGCCGAGCACCGCCGCGATCGCGCGCTCGTATCCGCGCTCGATACGCATGTGGTCGGAGACGCGGCCGCGGATTGCATCGGGCCAGCGCTCGAGCGCGTCGGCGCTGGCGTCCCGGCGCTCGAGGGAGGCCGTCAGCGTGTCGACGCGGGCCCGCAGGCCCGCGCGCACGCCGTGCGACTCGCGAGAGAGGGCCTGAAGTTCATCGGCGGCGGTGCGGGCCGCGTCGACGGCCTCGCTCGCGGCGGCGTGTGCGCTGGCGTACGCGGCGGTGGGCTCGCCATCGGCATGGGCGGCCTGCTGCTCGAGGACGGTGTACTCCTGATGGGCGCGGTCCCTGCGCTCGGCCGCGTCACCTGCGGCGGAACGCAGGCGGTCTCGTTCGCCCTCGGCGGCTTCGACACGGCTGCGCGCGGCCGCGACCTGACCCGCGAGCCGGGCCAGTCCCTCGCGCCGGTCAGCGGCGGCGCGCAGCAGCGTGGTCAACCGCTGTTCCTCAGCGGCAGCGGCCTCTTCCGCGGAGCCACGGGTGGTGACCGCGTCCTCCAGCGCCTCGGCGAACTCCTCGTTCTGTTCCTGGAGCTCCTCGAGCTCCTCCGCAAGCAGGTCCGCCTGCTCGGCGAGGCGCTCGGGGTCGCGCCCCTCGTCGATCTCACCGGCGTCCGCGCGGCCCAGCAGGCGCGAACGCTCGTCGGCCAACGCCGCGAGGGAACGGAAACGCTCGAGCGCGGATCCGAGCGAGTAGACCATGTCGCGGGCGGCGTTCTGGGCGGGCGTCGCATGGGCGGCCTCGACCTCCAGGCGCGCGAGGTCGTGCCGTGCGCGCTCGAGGTCCGCGGTCACGGAGCGCTGCCGTTCCTTGACCGATGCCTCGTTCTCCTGCTCCTGCTCCATGGAATCGCGCAGCCCCACCAGATCATCCGCGAGCAACCGGGACTTCGCGTCGCGCAACTCGAACTGGACGGTCTGGGCGCGGCGCGCGACGGCAGCCTGCTTGCCCAGCGGAGTCAGCTGGCGGCGGATCTCGGTCGTCAGGTCCTGCAGCCGCTGCAGGTTCGCCTGCATGGCGTCCAGCTTGCGCAGGGTCTTCTCTTTGCGCCGGCGGTGTTTGAGGATCCCGGCGGCCTCTTCGATGAATCCGCGCCGGTCCTCAGGCGTCGCATGGAGGACGCGGTCGAGCTGACCCTGCCCGATGATGACGTGCATCTCCCGACCAAGACCGGAGTCGGAAAGGAGCTCCTGAATGTCGAGCAGACGGCACTGCTCGCCGTTGATCGCGTACTCGCTGCCACCCGCGCGGAAGAGGGTCCGCGAAATCGTGACCTCGGAGTATTCGATCGGGAGAGCGCCGTCGGAATTGTCGATGGTGAGCGAGACCTGCGCGCGCCCGAGCGGCGGGCGGCCGGACGTTCCAGCGAAGATGACGTCCTCCATCTTGCCGCCGCGCAGCGTCTTGGCGCCCTGCTCGCCCATGACCCACGCCAGGGCGTCGACGACGTTGGACTTGCCGGACCCGTTCGGTCCAACGACGGCGGTCACCCCGGGTTCGAACTCGAAAGAGGTCGCCGACGCGAAGGACTTGAACCCGCGTACGGTCAGTGACTTCAGGTGCACGCCTGCCCCTCTCTGGCAATCGTGGGCAACGCCGGGTTCAGCGTCGAGTGTTCACTTCCTCGATGGTGACGGGCCGCAGCCGGTTTTTGAACGAGTCCCGATGATCAGCCGCGTCTTGTTGCCGACCTTCTTTACCCAGGAGCCACGTGTAGCGGCGGTACGCCACCGTGACCTCCTCCGGGTCACCGTCCATGACGAGCTCACCTTTGTCGATCCAGATCGCGCGGTTGGTCATCTCCCGGATCGTGCTCATGGAGTGGCTAATCAAGAAGACGCATCCAGCGTTCTCTCGCAGGCCGTCCATCCGTTTCCGCGTTCGTTCACGGAACTGGGCGTCGCCCGTGTTTAGCGCCTCGTCAACGATGAGGATCTCCGGCTCCGCAGCGGCCGCAATCGCGAAACGGAGGCGCGCCGACATACCCGAAGAGTAGGTTCGCATCGGAAGGTCCATAAACCCTTCCAAGCCAGCGAGTTCGACGATCTTCGAGTAGTTCTCCTTGATGCGCGACTCGCTCAGACCCATGGCCCTGCAGCCCAGGATGACGTTCTGCCGGCCGGAGAGCTGTTGGACGAGGGCGGCGTTCACTCCGAGTAGAACGGGCACGCTGGACGCGCGGACCTGGCCGCTCGTGGGCAGGACGCTGCCGGCGATCAGCTTGGTCAGCGTGCTCTTGCCGGAACCGTTCCGGCCGACGATGCCGATCGATTCGCCGTGGCTGAAGGCCAGATTAATGGTCTTGAGGGCCTCGACCTCGATGACCTTCGGCTTCTTCCACCACGGCTTGTCCGCCTCCTCGCGGACGCGATAGGTCATGCTCACGTCCTTGAGCACCACCGCCGGATCGTCGAGTCGGAGAGTCCGTGGCTGGGTTGCGTCTGTTTCGGACATGTACGGGCTGGGCGCGGCTACACGTTCCTCGGTCACTTTGCCTCCCGCGAGTACGTTTCCTCAGCTGACCAGAAGACGATGAAGCCGACAGCGTAGGCGCCGGCGGCCCAAGCTCCGACGAGGAGCCACTGTTCGAGGCTCGGCGACTCCGCATAGAGCAGCACACCTCGCAGCATGCTCAAGATCTGGTACAGCGGATTCCCTTCCAGAACATCGAGCAGTCCCGCAAGCTCCGGCCTGTTGGCGAACCGATCAAACGAGTAGAAGACGCCGGAGGCGTACATCCAGATGCGCATCGTGAAGCTCATGATGTTCAGGAAGTCGGGCGCTGCGGCGATCACGCGGGAAAGCAGCAGACCGATGCCCTGGCTGAAGATGGCCTGTAGTGCCACGATCGGCACAACATAGAGCCAACGCCACGTGATCTCATCCGGCGTGGCGATAGCCAGGATCAGCACGAGCATGGCGAGGTAGCCCGGGATGTATCCGAGGGTCTCGCGCAGCGAAGCCGCGATCGGCAGCGACGCGCGCGGGAAGCTGAACGCCTCGACGACTTTGCGGTTGTTGTTGATCGCCGATCCACCCGCCATGACGACCTTGTTGGTGAACTGGAAACCAAACACACCGATGAGGAGATAGCCGACGTAGTTGTCGATGCCGCGGCTGAGATTGAGCAGCAACCCGAAGATCAGGTAGTAGGTCAGGCCGTTCAAGACCGGGGTCAGCACGAGCCAAACGGGACCGAGGACGTTTTTACGGTAGTTGCTCTTCAGACGCGACAAAGCGTCGAACCGAATGAAGTGCCGGTACGCCCACAACGACGCGATGTAGGCAGGCAGGGACGGCCGAGCGCCAACTCGTGCCAAGCCACTGAACCCGGTTTCCAACCGGAGGGGATCCGGTCGGGCCGCGCCCGGCGATGATTGATCGGTCATAGTGCGATAATTCCTCGTCCTACTCAGGTCTGCCGGCCCGTCTCGGCGGCCTCGCCCTCATCGGCGGACTCCCGTGAGCCGTAGCAATTGAACCTATCCTACGTCGCGTGTCCGACGGCGTCCGGCACACCCCCGTGCGTGCCGGGTAGTGTCCAGATACGGCTGATAATGTTGCCATGATTTTCGGTCACCGTTGCGGGCCAGAAGACGCGACCCGAGTAGAAGGATTCTCTGTGAAAGAGCAGACCGACGCCATCCACGCGCTGTTGGAGACGCAAAGCAACCTCATCGCCGAGCTCCAGGCTTCCTACGAGCGCGAACGTCAATTGTTGGTTGAGCTCGAACACAAGCGCCGTATCCTGCCCGATATCGATGTGGCCGCTGCCAAGCGGAAGGCGAAGACTGCCGCTGCAAACCCGCGTCGGACCGCAAGGATGGCCGTGCGCCGAGCGCGGCGGGTCGCAGGCAAGGTCAAGCGCTCGTTGGTCTCGAAGTACGGAAAGTAGCAAGGATGAAGATCACGGGATACGAATCTCCCAGCGCCCGACACGCCGGACTCCGCTTCATGGTCGAGAATCGGCTGCGTGAACTCGAGGCACAGGTCGAGACGGCCGAATACCTCACTCGCCGACAGGAAACGCGACAGGACGTCGACGCTGATCTTCTCAAGCGCAAGCGGACCGGCGAGAGCTCGTTCGGATGGCTCCTGCGCGGTGAGAGCGTCGACGAACACCTCGATGCTCTGGCGCCCGCGCTCTCCTCTCTGCCCGAACCTGAGGCCGGCCGTGCGTGGGAGCCGCTCACTCAACGCGTTGGCATCATCGCTGATGAATTCGTTTTTCGCAGCTTCGACGGACTCGCCGACTTCGTCCAGATCACACCCAAGAATTATGAGCAGCACATCGCCGAGGTCGACCTCCTGCTCGTTGTGACCACGTGGCGCGGCGTCGACGGCTCGTCATGGGTCGGCCTGGGGTCCCCGGGATCACAACGACGGCGCATCCTCGTCGACGAGCTCATCCCCGCCTACCGGAACGCCGATGTTCCGGTGATCTTCTACTCCAAAGAGGATCCGCCGAACTACGAGCGTTTCCTTCCCATCGCACAGGCGTGTGATGTGATCTTTACCTCAGCCATGGAGAAGGTCCTCGACTACCGCCGGGACTGTCCCTCGGCGCGGTTCGTCGACGTGTTGAAGTTCGGCGTCAATCCCCGCCACCACTCCCCCATCGGTTCGCGTCCCGGCCAGAACGATATGGCCTACTTCGCCGGCGCCTGGCTGCCCGAGAAGTACCCGCAGCGCACATCGGAAGGCCAGCGGCTGTTGCGCGGCATCCTCGAAGGCGGCCGCCGGCTCGCGCTGATCGACCGCTATTCCGACCTCAAGGGCACCGACCCTCGCTACGCGTACACGTCCGAATTCAAGTACTTCCTCGGCCACAAGCGCGACCACTCAGAACTGATGAGCCTCCAGCGCATCTCGGATATGGGTATCAACCTGAACTCCGTCGCCGACAGCCAGACCATGTTCGCCAACCGCGTCCTGGAGCTCCAGGCCGCGGGCGCACTTGTCTTCAGTACGTACAACAAGGGCGTCAACAGCGACTACCCGCAGGTCTACATCTCGACGACGACGAAGGATGTCGCCCGGACTCTCGAGGTCATGACTTTCGAGGAGATGCGACGCGCCCAGGCCGACGGCATCCGCAAGGTCTTCTCCGAGGACCACGCCCAGCTCCGCGTCGATCAAATCGTGGCTGCTGCCGGCTTTGACGTGCCGGACCGCTCGTTGACTGTCGTGGCGATCGCTGAAGAGACCTCCCCCGAACTAGTGGCGGCGATGCAGAACCAGTCGCTCGGCCCCGTGGAGATCATCGCCAGTGCCGATCTCAGTTCGATCGCGGCCGACGTCGTTCTGCCGCTGAGCAACGACTTGGCCTATGGCGTTCACTACGCGAAGGACATGGTGACTGCGTTCACCTACACCGACGCCGACATCGTGGCCAAATCATGCGCGGACCTGAAGACGGCGGACGAGGCCTCGCACCGCTACCTCGACGAGCACCGCGAACTCGGCTCCACCGCGTGGTGGCTCGGCCGAGGCGGCGAGGGCGCGCGGAGCCAGCTCGCCGAATCGATTTCTCAGGGACTGCCCGTCAGCGCCGGACTCAAGGTCTACGGGCTCGATGGATTCGGCGTCTCGCGAGTCGAGGACGTCGAAGAGCCGGTGCCTGCTCGGGCCGAAGACTACGAGATCTCCGTCGTCGTGCCGATCTACAACAACGGTGACCACCTTCGCCACAAGGCGTTCGCCAGCCTGCAGCGCAGCAGCATTTTCGACAAGATGCACATCCTGCTCATCGATGATGGTTCAACGGACCCGTCAACGAGGGAGACTGTCCGCGAACTCGAGCGACGATTTGAGAACGTCACCGCTTTCATGTTCGAGCCCGGCGGATCGGGAAGCGCCTCGCGGCCGCGCAACAAGGGCCTGGAGCTGACGGAGACCGAGTTCGTCACGTACCTCGATCCGGACGATGAGATGATCAACGACGGCTACGCGCTCCTTCTGCGCAAGCTGCAGAAGAGTGACGCCGAGTTCGTCGTGGGCGACATGCTGCGCTGGGACGACGGTCGCGGACGAATCCCACAGGTTCGTCGTCTTCGCCAGGTCATTCCGAGCCGGGAGGGCCTGCTGCGGCCGGATCCCTCGAGCCTCTCCCAATTGGATTACCAGCCGGCGAGCATCGAGGCCATTGCCGCACGAACCGATTGGCTCAAGGGCCTCGGCATCGAGCAGCCCGTCGGGGCGGTCGGTCAGGACACCTTCTTCTTCCAGCAGATGCTCTACTACGCGACGAAGATCGCCACGGTCAAGACACCCGTCTACGCCTACTACGCCGCTGTCGCCGGGTCCGTTGTCAACGTGGTCTCGCCGCGGTACTTCCGCAAGTACCTCCCGCTCGAAGCTGCACGTGCGAAGTGGTTGAAAGACGTCGGACTGCTGCAGGACTACAACGAGCGCCGCCTCGAGATGTTCTTCAAGAAGTGGTACATGCGCAAACTCACCATGGTCGCGCCCGATGACCACGACGCCGCGCTCGAGCTAATCAAGGAAATCGTCGGCTACTACGAGCCGACGCACTGGAACGATCCCGAGATCCAGGCATTCTGGGAGGAAGTCAACGCCTGACGCCGGACTAGATGCAACGCGGCCGGCGTGCCGGACAGTGGACACTGTCTGGCACGCCGGCCGTCGTCGTCTTGGGCCTAGGCTACCGAGGGCGTTCGAGTCCGACTCCGACCGCCCGCCCGATCTGTGCGCTCTGCACCGCGATGGCCGAACGCAGTTCCTTCACCTCGAGGCGCTTGGCCTCGAGTTTGTCCTCAACTTGCCGCAGGCGCCCGCGCAGCCACGCCACCTTCAGTTCTTGATCAGCGAGTTCTGCCTCACTCACCGAGGCAGCGCGTTCGCCATCGGCACCCTCCGCGGAGTGCTGCCGGTCCATCGCATCGGCGATGTCCTCGAGCATCCGGGCCATCTGCTCTTCGAGCTCCCGGTAAGCGCGATGCCAGTCGATCTCGTGTGGTCCACTGTTCTGGTTTTCCGTCATCGTCATCGTTCCTTTTCCTACAGACCGGTATCCGCGAACAGTGCCAGCTCCTGCGGCCCGATGACGTCCAGCGAACGCTGTTGGCGGACACGGAAGGCGGCGGTCTCGCTCATCCGCAGGTACATTTCCGGGTCGGCATGCACACGCTCGAGTGCTTCGACGAGTTCGACCGCGCTGTCCATCGGCGCCAACCAGGCGTCTTCGCCGTTGGTGACGAAGTCCGGAATGGCATCCACCGCGTGGGTAATCGGGACCAGACCCGAACTCATGGCTTCGTCCCGGGAGACTCCCTGGGTGTCCTTGCGGCTGGGCACCAGGAATGTCCCGTGCCGGGCGTGCAGCCCCGGGACCTCACGCTGCGCCACGAAGCCGCGCTGCAAATCCACGTTCTCCAGGTGGGCGATCCTGCCCGTCAGATCGTCCCAGTAGTCACCGTCGCCGACGAGTGTGAACCGCATCTCCTTGAACCAGTCACGCCGGGAGCCCAGCTCGATGGCTCGCACCGCGAGGTCGTTGCCGTAGAAGCGGCGGTTGAAGGGCCTCAGCAGCAAAACCTTGAGTCGTTCATCCGCATTCTTCTTGCGGTAGCCGAAGAGCGACGTGTCGACAGGATTGTGGATGACGGACGACTTCTCCGGAACAAACCCCATGTCCGGACCGAAAACGTGATCGCGGAACCACGCGGAGACGAAAACCGCCTGTAGACGATCGGCTTGCTCGTCGAAATAGGACTGGTAGAAGTCACGCGTCCTCGCGTTGTGCTCGTCTCTCCCGCGGACCCACTCTCGAAGGTCTCGTCCGGAATCGATGTGCTCCCACCACCGGCGATGCCAGCCGTCGGCACCGTAGCCGTGGAACCACACGACGGTTTCGACGTCGGACCCGAAGCCACGCAGGCATTCGCCGAGCCGCGGCGTCAGGAAATGGACCAGTAGTTTGCGTACGCCCCGATGGGCAACCTCGCTACGCAGGGCAGCGTCGTCGCCGACGGTCACCGGCACGCCGTCGAAGACGTAGGTCTCCGGTTCCGTGACCCGACGGTCGTAGTCGAAGACCCGCACATCGAAACCCTGGGCGCGGTAATACCGCACCCTAGTGTGCACGAATGCCTTGTTGTACAGGTCGTCAGCGGACGGATAGCCCGATGTCACGACCAAGTACGGGTGCTTCCCGCGATGGGTGTCCTGCAAGAATTGCCCCTTTCATTTCCGTGCCGCCCGACCCGATCGGCCAGCACGCCCCAGACTCCACGTCAGCGGGCAGTTCGCCCAGATAGACGGTGGCTCGCCGTTCCGCTTCAGTCTAGTGCCTGCGCCCCTTTGCTAGCATGACAGTCGTCGCCTCGACGGTATGAATCAGCTGCGGAACTGCTGGGGGTTCCAAGGGAATACTCGGATTGCCGTCCTAAGCTTCAGGCGATACACACCAACGAATGAAATGAGAGTCATCGAGTGAAAATCTCTGTGATCGGAACCGGCTACCTCGGAGCGACCCATGCCGCCGGCATGGCGGAACTCGGCTTCGAGGTCATCGGCCTCGACGTTGACCCCGCCAAGATCGAGCGCCTCTCCCAGGGGATCCTGCCCTTCCACGAGCCCGGGCTGAGTGAACTCATCCAGCGCCACGTCGAATCGGGGCGTCTCCGGTTCACGACCGACTACACGGAGGTCGGCGAATGGGCGGACGTCCACTTCGTCGGCGTCGGGACGCCTCAGATCTCCGGCCAGTACGGCGCGGACCTGACCTACGTGAACGCTGCGGTGGATTCGCTGCTCGAGCACATCACCAAGGACGCGCTGATCGTCGGAAAGTCGACGGTTCCCGTCGGGACCGCGGCCCGCCTGTCCGAGCGCGTGGCCGAGAAGGCCAAGGAGGGCATCGAGGTCTCTCTTGCGTGGAATCCCGAGTTCCTGCGCGAGGGTTTCGCCGTCGAGGACACGCTGACACCGGACCGTCTTGTCTTCGGTGTCAGCAACGAGCGCGATGAACAAACCCTGCGCTCGGTCTACGCCAAGATCCTCGACATCGGCACGCCGCTGATCGTCACGGACTTCGAAACGGCAGAGCTCGTGAAGGTCGCCGCGAACGCCTTCCTCGCGACGAAGATTTCCTTCATCAACGCCTTCTCAGAGGTCACCGAGACCGTCGGCGGCGACATCCGCACCCTGGCCGATGCCCTCGGCCACGACACCCGTATCGGTCGCCGCTTCTTGAACGCCGGCATCGGCTTCGGCGGCGGCTGCCTCCCCAAGGACATTCGGGCCCTGCAGGCACGCGTCTCCGAACTCGGCGTCGACCGTGCCATGAATTTCCTCGCCGACGTCGACGACGTGAACCTTCGCCGTCGCGACCGGGCAATCTATCTGGCCGAGACGATGCTCGGTGGTGACGTGAAGGGGCGCGAAGTTGCCGTTCTCGGCGTGACCTTCAAACCGGAGAGCGACGACGTTCGCGACTCGCCTGCTCTGGATGTCGCTGCGCGGCTCCACGAGATGGGTGCCGAGGTCACTGTCTACGACCCGCAGGGCAATGCGAACGCCGCCGGCCGGTTCCCGCGCCTCAACTACGTCGATTCGCTCGCCGAGGCGGCACGCGGTTCAGAGCTGACGATGCTCTTGACGGAGTGGAACGAGTTCAAGGCACTGACCCCGCAGAGCCTCAAGAACGATGTCGGTGCGCACCGATTCATCGATGCGCGCAACGTCCTCGACGCTGACGCCTGGGAGGCCGCCGGCTGGGACTTCGCCGCCTTCGGCCGCAAGTACGACGCCTAACAGCACCGCTGAGAAGGGGGCCACGACCGCTGGTCGTGACCCCCTTCTACAGCTAAGCGGTCCTAGGTTTCATCCGCGGCGAATCCGACGAGCTTCAGTTGGTCGAGCAGCGGTCCGGCCAGCGTCCTCGAGTATGTCGCGGTGAGATGGGCCGGGTCACGGTAGATCACGACGTTGCCCGCGACGGCGGGACAGTAGTCCGAGCGGCAGAAGTAGTCGGTCAGGTCTGCGACGAAGACCGAGTCCGGAAGTATCACATCGTCGATATTCGGGATCGACTCTTGCCGAAGATCCCCCCGGTCCCGCCCGCACTGCGTCGTGAAGTCATCAGCCGATCCGAGGCAGTCGAGGAAGTCTGCACTCATGCGGGGATTGTCACGCAGGGCGACGATCGGCGTTCCCGGCGAGAGCGCCGTGAACTCGCTCCAGCGGTCTACGTACCCTGGCGGAACCACCTCGTCGGCACCGATGCTTCGCGTCGCGGTCGTGACGACAAGTTCGGGTTCCATCTCGGCGATCCGGCGAGTCGCCTCACGGTTCCACTCGCCACATGAATCGTCGCGGTATCCGTTCTCGACGCCTGGCGTGCTCCAAGGGCAACTGCTCTTGGTCATCGAGACGATCCGTATGGGGTGGTCTTCGGCGATCGTTTCGAGGGCAGGCAGCCAGTGGGCGGAATGGCTGCCACCGACGAGGACAACGGTCCGCTCCGAGTCAGCGGCACCGTAGACGCATTCGACGACGGCGGGGTCTTCAATGTCCTGGTGGCACCCGTCGTCGTACATCGCCGGGTTGTCGAGCGGTACCGCGACAAGGTCCGGCACGACTGGTTCTTCCAGGGACGTCCTGCCATTCTCGGACACGAAACTCCGGGCCCCCTGCGACGTGGCCGTGTCCGTTGACGCATTCGGAACTGCGACGGCGAGGTACGACCAGCCCTGGATGCCGAGGACCAGGACGAGGATCGTCGCTCCGCCAAGGAGCAGCCGGCCGGCCGAACCGACGCGTTTGTCCTTCAAGCGCCGCCAGACGGGCCGTTCCACGAAACGGGCGGTCAGTGCGGAAAGCCCGATGGCGGCGGCGATGATCACGACGCCCCAGATCGGATGTACACGGTCCACACCCATCAAGGCCAAGCTGAAGACCAGCAAGGGCCAGTGCCAGAGATAGATGCCGTAGGAGACCCCGCCGAGCCAGACCATGGCTGGATGGGACAGGAATCGATCCGCACCGTACCGTCCGTAACCCCCCGAGCCGACGATCACCAGCACCGCGCCCAGAGCGGGAACGAGGGCTACGTAGCCTGGAAAACTCGTGGAGACCGGTAGCAGAAGCCCGCTGGAGACGACGATGGCCAAGCCGGTCCAGACGGCGACGGCCCCGCCCCTGCCGACCAGCGCGCGCCGGACCACCAGGGCCACCAGGCCGCCGAGCGCGAACTCCCAGACTCGAGTTCCGGTGTGGAAGTAAGCAACCGGCTGATCGACGGCGGTGTAGTAGATCGAGAAGGCCAGGGAGACCACGAAGAGCGTGCCAAGCGACCAGACGAGGAGCCGGTACGTCGAGATGGCGAGGTGCCGCGACGCGAAAAGGACGAGAGCGAAGACCACGGCCCAGATGGCGTAGAACTGACCCTGGATCGACATCGCCCAGAAGTGCTGAACGGGGCTCGATCCCTCCCCTTGCGCGAGATAGTCCGTCGCCTTGGCGATCAGCGCCCAGTTCTCCCCGTACAGCGCCGAGGCCGTGATCTCGTCCCACGCGGCCAAGCGCCGGGCCGGCGGTAGAAGGACCAGCGACGCGGCGAACACGACGGCGAGGACCGTCAGTGCATGAGGCAGCAGGCGCGTGGCCAAGCGGCTGAAGAATCCTGAATAGGAGATGCGCCCCTCACGGGTGAGCATCGTGTAGAGCGTGGTGGTGATCAGGAACCCGGCGACCACGAAGAAGACGTCGACACCGCCGGAAACTCGACCCAGGTAGATGTGATAGACCGCCACGAGAATCGACGCCACCGCACGGAGTCCCTCGATCTCAGGGCGAAAACGCTTGTCGATCGATGGCAGGGCAGAACTGACCGCCTGCCTGGTGTCCAAGGCCACCTAGTTCCCCCTCCGGTTTCTTCTGCGTCAAGAATATCAGTCGACGCACGCCGGAGAGCTCGCCCTGTCGGCCTGCTAGAGGACCCCTGATTCCTTGAAACGCTTGGCGATTTCGGGGGCGAGGTTCTCCGCGTAGGTGTGCGAGATGTGACTCTTGTCGTAGTAGGTCACGATGCCGCCGATGAGGGCGTGGCAGGAGTCGTCCCGGCAGAAGAAGTCTTTCGTCTCGATGAAGTGGAACCGCTCATCGTCGATTCCCTCGGCGGCCGCTCGAAGATTCTGGGTCCGGGGGAATGACTTTTCTTCACTGAGGGAACAGAGCTCCACGTCGTCAGGGTTCTCGGCCACGCAGGTCGGCCCGTCGACCTCCCCTTGCTCGAGACGCGGGATCTCACCCAGCACGACAACGTCCTTGCCCCGGGCCATCCACGTTGACCAGGGTTCGATGAAGCCTTCCTTGGTCGGGTCCTCGAAGTCCTGTCCCGCCCCATTGACGTAGTCGCGGTCGGTCTGGTTCGCTCCCACGACCACGACGTCGATGGAGTCGTCGCCTGCGATCTTGTCGACGATCTGGCGGTTGGACTCGGTGCAGAGCTCGTTGAGCTCTTGGTCTCGCCCGTCCGCCTCAGCCGCGAGGTCGGCGACGTTCGGTGTGCATCCACTGCGTGTGTAGACCTCGAGTGCGATGTTCTCCTTGTGCGCCATGCTGTTCAAAGCCGGCAGCCACTGCGTCCCGTGGGAATCGCCGAACACGGCCATGACTTTATCCGCAGACTCCCGATCGACTCCGAGGCGGCAGTCAGGAAGGCCCTCGGCGTCCATTTCGGCCTGACAGTCCGGGAACGCGGGTTCCTTCGCCTGCTGCGCGACCACCTCGACAGCGGGGTTCGGATCTTTGTCGCCCGCAAGTGGGTCGCACTCTTCCGGGTTCAACATTGCTTGGTAGCCGTAGCAAGCGCTGGCGGTCGAGACCGCGTCGGACTGACGCACGGCGGATGCGCCGGTGGGCATCAGGAGAGCCAGCACGGTGATGAACGCCATGCCGGAGGCGGCCATGGTGTAGGTTCGCGGGCTACTGGCCAGCAGCCGGCTTCTTCGCCACGGGTCCTCGACTGTGATCTTGGAGGCCCAGGAGAGGAGGACGACGCCGGCGATCAGCACGATCTTGCCCTGCCAGGTTTCAGCGGCTTCCCACGCGTAGGGGGCCAGCAGCACTACCGGCCAGTGCCAGAGATATATCGCGTAGGAGAGATCTCCGCCGACCGTGGCCGGGCGGCGCGAGAGCCACCAGTAGATCCCACTGAAGCGCTCTCGACCGCCGCAGGCGAGCAGCGCAACCGTTCCGAGGACGGGGAGCAACGCTGTATACCCGGGGAACGGCGTCGCCGCCGAATACAGCACACCCGAGATCACGATCGCGGCGAAGCCCGCCCAGCCGATGAGATTCGCGAGCCGCCCGTGGTATTGCCGCCCCATGAGGGCAAGAGCCACCACCGCGCCGGCGACGAACTCCCAGATGCGGGTCGGCGTGACGAAGTAGGCCTGAGCCGGATCATAGGCGGTGAAGGCGATGGAGAAGACGAGCGAGGCCAGGCCGAGCAGCGCGAGCGCGGTGATCATGACGCGGCGCAGGCGATCCGGGCTGGGGCGTCCCCGCCGCGACACCAGCCAGTAGACGATGAAGAGCAACAGCGGCCAGAGCACGTAGAACTGCTCCTCGACCGAGAGGGTCCAGAAGTGCTGGACCGCTGTGGCGGCGTCGTCTTGGGCGGAGTAGTCGACGGCGTCCGAGGCGAGCAGCCAGTTCTGCACGTAGAACGCCGATCCCATGACCTGCCGGTACGTCGCCTGCCAGAGCGTCGCCGGGAGAAGGATCACCGCCGCGATGGACGTGAGGATCAGGACCAGGAAGCTCAGTGGCAACAAGCGCCGGATACGACGCGCCCAGAACTTTCCGAGGTTCACATGACCCTCGCGGACGATCTCCCGATAGAGGTGGGAGGTGATGAGGTAGCCGGAGATCACGAAGAAGATATCGACGCCAACGAATCCACCGGAGAGGTGCCACGGCCAGAAGTGGTAGAGGACCACCAAGGCGACTGCCAGAGTACGCAGACCCTGGATCTCAGGTTGAAATCCCGTAGTCAACCGAGTGTCCGCCGCGGAAAGCGTGCTCACCGACCAGTCTCCTTCTCCTCAGGAATATCCGACTGGGTGATGTTACCGGCCTGACCTGTGGATTCGGTGGATCGAATCTGATGGTAGAGGCGGCCGTACTTCCGCGCGTTCGCGATCCAGGTCCTGTCCTCGAGGGCCCATGTCCGTCCCGCCTGGCCGAGTTCGCGGGCGAGCTCGGGGTCGTCGAGCACGTGGGCCAGTTTCGCGGCCAGATCGTTGACGTCCTCGGAGGTGAAGAGCGCGCCGGTGACCCCGTCGTGCACGAGTTCGGCAAGTGCCGGCAGATCCGAGGCCACCACGGGCCGGGCGCTGGCCGATGCCTCGACGGGCTTGAGCGGGGTCACCCGCCGGGTGACCTCCAAGTCCTTGCGCGGGACGACGAACACGTCGAGCGCCTGGTGGTAGATGTGCGCCTGGCTGCGCGGCACTCGTCCCGGGAAGTCGACACGGTCGGACACGCCGAGGCGTTCAGCCTGACGCTTCAGCGACGGCAGCGCGACTCCGTCGCCGGCGATCAGGAGGCGGAGGCCGGGCCGGTCGGGCGCGATCAGAGCGAACGCGGCGACGAGGTCGTCGAGGCCCTCATAGGCCACGATGCTCGACACCGTGCCGATGTAGTTGCTTTCGGGGTTCAGGCCAAGGCGCATGCGGGCTTCGCGCTGGGAGCTCGGTTCGGTGAGGAAGGCCTCCCCGACCGCGTTCGGGCAGATTTCGATCCTGGCGGGATCGACGCCCTGGGCCACGAGCTCGTCCCGCATGGCGGCCCCGAGAGTGACGACGGCGTCCGCGGCCCGAGCGACCTCGGCCTCGCGCTCCTTGAACAGGGCGTAGCGTTCGGAGTCTTTGGCCGCCTCGCCGCGAGTCGAGGCCCAGGTGTCGGCCAGCTGGCCGCGCACCTCATAAACCCACTCGATGCCGTAGGCCTCGGCCACAGCCCGGACGACGAGCCCGTTCACGAAGTGCGTGGTCGTGTGCAGCACGGCCGGTCGGAAACGCTCCACCAGACGGGCCAACTCGACGGCCTGCTGCTGCAGCCGCGCGTCGAAGCCGTGAGCGAGCCGCTGCGGCAGGATGCGCTGGTAGGTGATCCCGTCGATCGTGTCCTGCTTCGCGGCGAGCGGCTTGCCCACCTGGACCGGGTATCCGAGCCGGGTCGCGGCCATCACGTCCCAGCCGGCGTCGCGCAGGGCGACGAGAATCGAGTGCGTGCGCTGGGCGTAGCCGCTGCCGGTGTGCGGCAGGGAGTTGGTGGCCAGGTGCAGGACGCGCTGCGGGAGCGGCGCGTACCCGGGCTGCGCGTCCAACCGCGGAGTCTCACCCGAAAAGGTGCGCAGTTCGGCGCGGTACCGCTCGCACAGGGTGGCCGCGCCGTCGTCGTACGCCTCCGTGGAGGTGAAAGGTTCGAGCAGGCCGACGGCCGCGGACATTTCACCACGGTGCCACGCCAGCCGGGCGCGAGCGGCGGCGATGGCGGCCGACGGCGGCAGGTCGGCGAGCAGGCCCTCAGCAAGGTCCGCGTGGCCCACGGCGGTGGCAATGTCGGCGAGGCGGCGGGCCTGCACGTGGCTCAGGCCGTGAGCGCGTGCCCGTTCGATGCGTTCGACGACGCCGTGGTCGTCGCCGCGGACGGCCGCGGCGACACCGCCAAGCACCGACGCGTCGTCGGTGCAGACGCGCCCGACGGCGCGGGCGAGCGCGTTGACCGGCCCGGCGGGCAGCCGGCGGGAGATCTGGAGCCCCAACACGACGGGGTCGTCGCCGAGATGCTCGCGGACCGTGCGCAGGGTCAGGCCGAGGTTCGAGGCCAGGTCCTTGGCGGTGGGGGTCATCCGTTGTTCCTCGTCTTCGCTCTTCTACGTCCGGGTGCCGAACTGTCGCCGGCGATCTCCTGCACCAGGTCGGCGAAGTCCTCGCCGAGCGGACCCAGGTTGCGGTGCCGTGCGACCCATTGCCGGCCTGCGTCTCCGACGCGCAGCCGCTCGGGCCGGGCGTGCAGGTCGCGCCAGAGCGCGGCGATTGCATCGGGGTCGGCGGGCACGACGTCGGCTCCCCCGGCCTCGGCGAGGATCTCGGCCGCCTCGCCGCGGACAACGGCGGTGATGTGCTTCCCGACGGCGAGCAGCTCATAGGTCTTCGAAGGGATGGTCCAGTCGAAGCTGGGCCAGTCGTCGCGCAACGAGACCACCGTGGTGTCGGCCCAGTCGTACTGGGCCAGGGTCTGCGCGTCGTGGGTCGCGTCCAGGAATTCGACGACGGCACCGGTGGCCCCCGCGTGTTCTAGCAGCGCCCGCTTCCGCGTGCCGGTTCCGACGAGCCGCAGGTGCACGTCAGTGCCGCACGCCCGTGCGGCGTCGATCAGAACCTCGAGGCCCTGGCTCTCGCCGTGGTTTCCAAGGTAGAGCACCCGCAGCGGGCGCTCGGGTGTCGCGGAGGACGGCTCGACCAGTGGCGGCATGCGGTTCTTCAGCACCCCGTTGGGAACAACCTCGACCCGGCGGGCCCCGCGCTCGCGCAGGAGCTCTGCGAATCCGCTGGTCACCGAGACCACGGCCTCGGCGCGGCGCTGAACGAATGCCACGACGGTCTCCATAACCCCGGGCTTGTCCGACGTGACGACCTCGGCATCGCGTGCCAGGTCCGGCCAGGCATCGCGCATGTCGACGATCAGGGGCCGGCGCCACAAGCGGGAGACGGCGTAGCCGGCGGCGATGTTCGGCAGGGCCGGGACCGTGACCACGACGACGTCGGCTCGGCCGGCCAGCAGCGCCCGCGGAACAGCCAGCACCGAGCTGGCGACGTTGGAGACGAGCTTGCTCAGGCGGGATTCGGTGTGTCGGACCAGCGGGACGCGCAGAATCCGCTCGCCGTGCCGGCCACTTTCGCGGCGCAGGGCGCGACCGTACTCCGAAGCCGTCACCTGCGCGGGGGTTCGCTCCGGGTGGGCCACGGGCACGACGACGTCCACGTCCCAGCCGCGCGCGCGGAACACGGAAACAAAGGCGTTCCATCGCCGCTGCGGGGCGGTGACCTCTGGATCGTAGGAGTGCGTCAGGAGCAGAACTTTCACGGGCTCTACTCTCCCACGCCGGTGCCGTCCTGCGCGGGTGCCTCGCTCGGTGGCGTCTCCGAGGCATCAGCGTCCGATTGCCCGCCGGTGATGGGGTTCCCGTAGGCATTCGTCCAGGAATCGTTCGCCAGGAAGCCCTCGAGGTCGTCTTCGGTCAGGGCCAGCCGGAGCGCCTCCATGGCCTCCGGGTCCTGGGTGATGATCTCGGCGTTGCCGATCTTGGACCCCGGGCCCGTCGGGATGGTGAAGAAATGCACGTCGTTGGCGCGGATGTTCTTGATCGATCCGACCAGACCGGCCATAGCGCTCGAGTCCAAGGTCTCGTCGACCGTGAGGTACCCGGAGAACTTGTCGACGATGTCGTAGATCCGTACGGGGTTGGAGAGCGTCTCGGCGTTCAGAAATCCGCGCATGACGGCCTTGATGAAGAGCTGCTGGTTCGCCACGCGCTGGAAGTCGCCCTCGAGGAAGGCCTTGCGCTCGCGCACGAAGCGCAGCGCGTCGTTGCCCTCGAGGTGGATCTCCCCCTCCTCGAAACACGTCGGGTTGGCATGTCCAGTGCAGAACTCGTTGGGGTTGTCCAGCGTGACTCCCCCGAGTGCCTCGGTCAACGAGCTGAAGCCCTCGAAGTCGACGGAGACGACGTTGTCGATGCGAACTCCGACCAGCTCCTCCATGGTGTCGACCACCAGCGGGTAGCCGCCCAGGTTCAGGGCTGCATTGACCTTGCGTTCGCCGTGGCCCGGGATCTCGACCCAGAGGTCGCGGACCATGGACATGACGTAGACGTCTTCGCGGTCCTCCGGGATGTGCACGATCATCATGGTGTCCGAGCGCTGACCGTCCTCGCCCTTGACGTCGGCGACGTCGTTGCCCTCGCCGCGGGAGTCGGTGCCGAGCAGCAGGATGTTCCGCGGCCCGTCGATCTCCTCGATCGGCCGGCTCGCGATACCGGCGTCGACCGTCTGGGTCTTGGTGTTGAACGTGTTCATCAGGCTGTACACGTAGCCCCCGGCAGCCACAGCGACGATGAGGACGACGGCGAGGCTGACGAAAAGCGCAACGCGACCGCGGTGGCGCCGGGGCACCGCCTGATGGCGCGGCGTGTACTCCACCGGCAGGTCGGAACGTGACAAGCTCGAGACTCCTAGGTGCTCGATGACGCAGGCCCGGGAGGAACGCGCGGCCGGCGAAGGCCTGCGCTGGTTCCCCTTGCCAGCATTCACCGGGTTAAAGCGAACCGTTCTACTCTAGACCTTTTTGCTGTGAGAACGCTGCAGGCGGGGTCGGCGCTGGCAGTTGGTGCAGCGGTAAGAGGATCGGCCCATGAAGGCCTCCCGGACCATCGGTCGGGCGCATCTCCGGCACGGCTGGCCCTCGCGGCCGTACGCCTGCAGCGAGCGGGCGAAGTAGCCGCTCTCGCCGTTGACGTTCACGTAGAGCGAGTCGAACGAGGTTCCGCCCTCGTCCAACGCGCGCTGCATGACCTCGATCAGCGCCTCCAGCAGGGCCTCGCTCTGCGGCCGGCGGAGGCGCGCGGCCGGCTTGTCGTAGTGTAGCCGCGCCTCCCAGAGGGCCTCGTCGGCGTAGATGTTGCCCACGCCGGAGATGACGCCCTGATCGAGGATCACCCGCTTGATCCCCGTCGTCCGCTCCCGGCCGCCGGGCAGGCGCGTCAACGCGCGGTGGAAGTCGGCCGGCGACCAGGCCGGGTCGAGCACGTCGCGGGCGATGTGCGCGGCGGCGGCGGGCAGCACCGGAAGCGCGGACCCGAACCCGCCCGGGCCCGCGTCGGATGTTGGGACGAGGTCCGCGACGTACATGCCGCCGAAGATGCGCTGGTCGACGAAGCGCAGTTCGTCCGGGGTCTCCTCTGACGGGCCGGGGCCGTCGAGGCGCAGACGGACCTTGAGGTGCTTGGGCTCGGGCAGGTAGGACGACTGCATGAGCAGCTGCCCGCTCATGCCGAGATGGGCGACGAGCGCGCGGCGCGGTACGGGCTCGGCTACTGAGACGGCGCAATCAACGGCCGTGGAGTCCGCAGCGGCGACGGGGCCGTCAGCAGTAGTGGCGCCTTCCGTGGATCCGGTTGCGCCGGCGAGCGGGAACCAGAGGAACTTGCCGCGGCGCACCGCGGCGAGGACCCGGGACCCGGTGAGCTCGGAGACGAAGGAGGCGACGCCGTCGTCGTGCCGGCGCAGCGAGCGCGCGTCGAGGACCGTGACCTCGTCGAGGCGGCGGCCGACGACCCAGCGTGCGAGTCCGCGCCGGACGACTTCGGCTTCGGGCAGTTCAGGCATGTGCGCGGCGGTTTCGGGCCGTCAGGCTCGCGCGGAATCCGCGGAGTCGGGGTTGAGCAGGCGCCAGCTCGAGGCGGCGGCCTCCTGCTCGGCCTCCTTCTTCGACGGGCCGGAGCCCGAGCCATACGAGGTGCCGCCGATCGTCAGGGTGGCGACGAAGACACGCGCGTGGTCGGGCCCGGAGCCCTCGACGACGTACTGGATCTGGCCCAGCTTGCGGGCCGCGGCGACCTCTTGGATCGCGGTCTTCCAGTCGGTGCCGGCGCCAAGCGTCTCGACCTCTTCGATCAGAGGCGCGATGAGGCGCAGCACCATCGCCTTGGCCGTCTCGATGCCGAGGCTGAGGAACGTGGCGCCGATGAGCGCCTCGGTGGTGTCCGCGAGGATCGAGGACTTGTCCGCCCCGTTGGTGAGCTTCTCACCCTGACCGAGGTAGACGAACTGGCCCAACTCGAGATCGCGGGCGACGCGGGCCAGGGCCCGGGTGCTCACGACGGCGGCCCGACGCTTGGCGAGGTCTCCCTCGGGCAGATCGGGGTAGCGCTCGTACAGGTACTCGGTCACGGTGAATCCCAGCACCGAGTCGCCGAGGAACTCAAGGCGCTCGTTGGTGGGGATGCCGCCGTGCTCGTACGCGTAGGAGCGGTGCGTGAGGGCAAGACGAAGCGTCTCGGAGTCGATGTCGACTCCGAGACGCTTCAACAGGTCTTCTGATGCTGGCATCAGACGTATTTAGACGTCTGCTACCTTGCGGCCCTTGTACTCAAGGAACAGCTCGGTGCCGGCAGAATCGGTCACGACCTTGGCCTGGTGCGGCAGGCTGTAGGTCACGCGGCCGTTCTCGACGGTCTTGACCAGGTTCGGCGCAGTGGCCTTCCACTGGGAACGGCGTGCGCGGGTATTGGCGCGAGACATTTTCCGCTTCGGAACAGCCACGGCTAACTCTCTTCTCTCTCGACTGAATTCTTACTCTGATCCGCCGTGTCGGCGGTGGTGCCAAGCAGCCCGCCAAGGGCTGCCCAGCGAGGATCAAGGACCTCGTGTTGGTGGTCCGGATCCTCATCAAGGCGTATCCCACATTCAGGGCAGAGGCCTTCACAGTCTTCCCGGCACACCGGCTGGAACGGCAGTGCGGTCACCACAGCGTTCCGCAGCAATGGCTCCAAGTCGACGAAATCGTCCTGGACCATGTACTGCTCTGCTTCTTCATCCTCCGACGCCTTGGCGGCGTCGTAGTAGAAAAGCTCTTGAAAGTCGGCCGTCAGCTCGTACTCAATGGGCTCCAGGCACCGTCCGCATTCGCCGTTGATCTCGACGAACGCCTCTCCGGTGACCAGAACACCTTCGTGTACGGCCTCGAAACGCAGCTCGAGATCGACTTCCGATCCCTCTGCCGCGCCGATCAGTGCCACACCCAGCTCCGCTGGTGCGGCGATCGTGTCCTCGACCGTCCTCATACTCCCCGGGCTGCGCCCGAGGTCCTTGACCGAGAAGGTCAACGGCGAGCTGCGATCGACTCCGTGTGACGACGGGTGATCATTTCGCGTGTCGCTGATGAGAACTCCTGTAGAACATAGACCGACATTACATCTTAGCCGCTATCGGCCTGCGGCCCAAACCGGGCCGACACGGCGCGTCGGGCTCCAGCCATTCTTTCACGGCCGGCGGCGGGCACGCGCGCTGCAACGGCACGGCACCATGTGAGCTACAGCTCCTTTGCGAACTCCTTGAGCCACGGCTTCAGGCCGGAACCGAGGTCCTCGCGCGCGCAGGCCAGTTCGACGACGGCCTTGAGGTAGCTGAGCTTGTCGCCGGTGTCGTAGCGCCGCCCGGTGAACTTCACCGCGTAGACCCCTCCGCCGGGGGTCGTGTCCTGCGCCAAGGTCTCGAGAGCGTCGGTGAGCTGAATCTCCCCGCCGCGGCCGGGACCGGTCTGCTCGAGGACCTCGAAGACCTTCGGCGAGAGCACGTAGCGGCCGATGATCGCGAGGTTCGACGGCGCGTCCTCTGGGGCCGGCTTCTCGACGAGCCCGTTGACCTTGACGTAGTCCTCACCATCGATCTCCGTGACGTCGGCGCAGCCATACGCGCTGATCGACTCGGGCTCGACCTCCATCAGGGCGACGACAGAGCCGCCCGTGGCGATCTGGACCTTCATCATCTCCTCGAGCAGCGACTCCTGCTCGCCGATCAGGTCGTCGCCGAGCAGAACCGCGAAGGCCTCGTCGCCGACGTGGCGCTTGGCGCAGAGCACGGCGTGGCCGAGACCCTGCGGGTCGATCTGGCGCACGAAGTGGATGTCGCCGAGCGCGGTAGCCTCGTTCACGAGGGCCAGCTTCTCGTCGTCTCCCTTGGCCGCGAGAGACGCCTCAAGACCGGGAACCCGGTCGAAGTGATCCTCGAGTGCTCGCTTGGACCGGCCCGTGATCATCAGGACGTCCTGCAGCCCCGCCCGCACGGCCTCGGCCACGACGTACTGGATCGCGGGGCGGTCGACGACCGGCAGCATCTCCTTCGGCATCGCCTTGGTCGCTGGCAGGAAGCGTGTTCCGAGTCCTGCCGCGGGGATGACGGCCTTGGTAATCTGTCGGTTTTCGGTCATTCTGCGTGTCCTTCCGTCTACTGCGTGAATCGTTGCGTCGCGGGGGCCGCCTGGCCCCGTCGTGAAGTTCAGTGGGTTGAGTTCAAGCGGTTCAGCACGGCCCGCGGAACATAGTCCGAGATGTCCCCGCCCAGGGAGTGGACTTCCTTGATGAGCGTCGAGGAGACGTGAGTGTACTGGTTGTCGGCCAGCAGGAACACCGTTTCCACGCCCGTCAGGTGCCGGTTCATGGCGGCCATAGGGGCCTCGTACTGGTAGTCCGTGACGTTCCGCAGGCCCTTGACAATGGCGTTGGCCCCGGCATCGCGGCAGAACTCGGCCAGCAGCCCGTCGCCCATCGGCTTGACGCTGATCCCGGCGAGCGAGGAGAGCGTCTGCTGCGCGATCTCGATGCGCTCCGACTCCGCGAAACGATACGTCTTCGCGTAGTTCGTCGACACGGCCACGATGACCTCGTCGAAGAGCGCCGTGGCGCGCGCGATGATCTCGATGTGGCCTTTGTGGATCGGGTCGAAGGACCCGGGACAGACTGCGCGTCTCATAACTGAAGAATCTACCCGAGATTCGTTGCGGACGTGTTGCCCGACACCCAGCGGTACAGGCGCGCACCGCGGCTGTAGTACAGGTCGCCGCCCGGACTCCGGTGCAGATTCGTGCCTTCGGCCAGGAGCTCGTGCGCGAGGGTCGCCTTGTCGACGCGGAAGACCTCCCCGCCGGCGCAGCCCACGAGGTGGTCGCCTCCGTCGTGCAGCTGCCGCCCCGTGACGTACCCGCCCGTGTCGCGGCCGATTCTGTACCGGCGCACGAGCATGATCGTCATCGTGACCGGGTCGAGCTGGAAGAGCGTGTTGCGCGTCCACCCCCAGACCAGCCCGGAGGCGTCGGTGGCGAGCGCGGAGACGTTGGGCTCCCCCGGCACCGCGACCGTGCTGGCGACGACCTCGCGCGAGACGAGGTCGAGTTTGAGCACGCGGCCGTCCTCCTCGCTCGGGGCGGCGCCGAGGCCCGCGGCGGAGCCGGTGCCGACGAGAATCACGCGGTCAGACTCGAACGGCGCCAGGCACAGCGGAGACTGGCCCGGCACGAGCCCGCGGAACGTGCGCTGGCGTTCGAAGTCCGGGCTGACGACAACCACCGCCCCGTCGATCTGCCCGTAGTCCGGGGTCGTCGCGACGACGAGGCGCGTGCGCAGGTCGAGGATGTCCACCGGGCGGTCCTGGTCCTGGTCCGGTGCCAGGACGACGACGTCGCCGTCAGCCTCCTCACCGGAGGTCCCAGCGGTCGGACCGTCCGCACCGTCGCGCAGCCGCCGCAGCCGCGCACCCGGGTAGGAGCCGACGACGACGTCCCCGCCGGACGTGCCGAAGCTCTCGACCTGGCCGCTCGAGGCCAGATGGGTGAATTCGGCGCCGCCAGGTGCGAAGTCCGCGGCGAGGTCACCGCCGTCGTACCGGGCGACGCGGTCGATGGTCGCCATCGCGGAGGCGAGGACGCCGCCGTCCGGTGTTGCGCCCACGGAACGGATCAGGAGGGCGCCGGGTGCGACGTCGCCGTCGACCAGTTCCGTCTCCGCCGATCGCGGGTTCCAGAGGTGCATTCGTCCGGAGGCGTTGGTCGTGACGAGCACGCGGTCCCCCGCGGCGTTGGGGACCCAACCGTGGCCGCGGAACGCCGAGACCGAGTGGTCGGGACGGGCGGGTTCCTCCATTCGCGTCGGGTCGAGGTGGCGCAGCTCCTGGTCGAGCCCGGCGTAGTAGAACCCGGCGCTCTCGTCGCGGGCGTAGGAGACGGCGAGCCCGGGGGCGGCGTCGTCGAGGGTGAGGACCCACTCGTCCTTGTTCAGGTCCCGCACGTAGAGCCGGTTCTCGGGGTCTACCCGGGCGCAGAGGTGACCGCTCCAGTAGGCCAGGTCGTAGACGAAGGAGCGCACGTCCCCGCCGGCGGCGGGTGGCAGGTCGATGCGCTGTGGCTCGCCGCCGTCGAGCGAGAACTCGTAGATCGCCGGGTCGTTGGTGCCGGTCCCGACGAAGACCTTCGCCCCCGCGCGGGCGAGGCCGATCGAGTAGGCGTTGCCGGAACCGAACGGGCCGAAGGAGGCCCACGTGTCGGTGGCGGGCGTGTAACGGTAGACGAGGCCGTCGCCGTAGGAGGTCATGAGGAACCCGCCGTCGCCGTCGGGGATGGCCCGCTCGAAGAAGGGGCCGTCATCGGGGACGTTGTCCACCGAGCGGTGGGTCAGCGTCGCGAGGTCGACGACGTAAACGCGCCCGTCGGTGGTGCCGACGACGCCCGTGTGCGTCGCGGCGTCGATCGCGAGGGCCCACGCGGCGGCCCGCCGCTCGTCGTCGTCGCCTAGGGGCAGATCGGCCAGGCGCTGCCCGTCGGCGACGCGGACGACGCTGAGGCGTCCGGGGCTGCCGCTGGCCACCATGAGGGCCACCCCGGTGCCGTCGGGCAGGGGACCGAAAGCGCCGACCGGGACCAGGACGCGGTGCAGCGGCTCGCCAAGCAGGACCTCGCCCGTGAACCGCGGGGGCACAGGCTCCACGGGGACCGGCTGCGGGGCCGCCCCGGGGCCTGAGGCTGGCTCGGGCGCCAGCGTCAGCAGGGCCGACGTCGCGGCGGTCGCCACGGCGGCGGACAACACCCGTCGGCGGCTGGGAAGGCGGCCCGCGGCGGGCGCTGTGTGCAACTCGTTCATACCGTGCCTAAGCTTCTCACGTAGCGCATCGCCCGAACCCGTCGGGCGCGCGCCGCTTGCCTGACCGTTGACTGAGAAGGAATGCCCCGTGACCCAGCAGAGCCTCCCGCACACCCCGGCACCGTGGCGGCGGGCGGCCGCCGGTGCAAACCTGCTCGGCGCCGACGGTGTAAGCAAGCCAACGGTCTTCGAGGAGCTCACCGCACTCGCCAACCAGCACGGCGCGATCAACCTGGGGCAGGGTTTTCCGGACACGGACGGCCCGGAGCACTTGAAGGAGATCGCCGCGGGCTCCATCCGGGCCGGGTTCGACGACGGCGGGCTCAACCAGTACGCCCCGGGCCTCGGGCTGCCCGCGCTGCGCGCGGCGATCGCCGAGCACCAGCGGCGGTTCTACGGCCACGATCTCGACCCGGCCCGGAATGTCCTGGTCACCACGGGCGCCACGGAGGGCATCGCCGCGGCGATCATGGCCCTCGTCTCCCCCGGCGAGCGGGTCGTCACGCTTTCCCCGTTCTACGACTCGTACGCGGCCATGATCGGCCTCGCCGGGGCCGAGCACGTCACGGTGCCGCTGACCTGGCCGGATTTCGCGCCCGACGACGCCGACCTCGACGCCGCAATCGCACCCGGCACGCGACTCGTGGTCCTGAACACCCCGCACAACCCGACGGGCACCGCCCTCTCCCGCGCCACGCTCGAGCGCATCGTGGCCCGCGCGGGCGAGGTCGGCGCGCTGATCCTCAGCGACGAGGTGTACGAGCACCTCGTGTTCGACGGTCCCCACCTGCCCGTCGCCTCGATTCCCGGCGCCGCCGAGCGCACGCTCACCCTCGGCTCGGCCGGCAAGACGTTCTCGCTCACGGGCTGGAAGGTCGGCTGGGCGACGGGCCCGGCTGACCTCGTCACGGCCGTCCGGTCGGTCAAGCAGTTCCTCACCTACTCCTCCGGCGGGCCCTTCCAGGCCGCGGTCGCCGAGGGCCTGCGCTACGACGACTCGTTCTTCCGCGCCCAGGCGGAGCGCCTGAAGGCCGGCCGCGACGTGCTCGTCACGGCTCTGCGCGCCGCCGGCCTGCAGGTCTCGACCCCCGCGGCCGGATACTTCGCCATCGCGGACGTCGCACCGCTCGGTTTCAACGACGCCGCCGCCCTCGCCTACCGCCTGCCCGCCGAACTCGGGGTCGGTGCCATTCCGGTCAGCGCGTTCGTCCGCCCGCACGAGGCAGACCGCTACAAGTCGCTGCTGCGGTTCGCGTTCTGCAAACGGGAGCCCGTCCTGAACGACGCCGCCGCCCGCCTGCTGCGCCTGCCGGAGCTGGCCACGTGAAGGCGTCGATCTCCATGGCCTCCGGCACGGTCGCCCGCTTCGTGCCGGACCCGCTGGACGAGCGCTCGGTCATCCTGGAGGTCGACGGCGCCGAACAGTCGCACGTGCGCCTGGAGAAGCAGGAGGAGATCTTCTACGAGTACCTGCACCGGGCCGCGAACGTGATCGACGCGCACTTCGCGCCGGGGCGGCCGCTGCGGGCACTGCATCTGGGCGCCGGGGCGCTCACGCTGCCGCGCCGGCTCGCCGTGACCCGGCCGGGCAGTGAGCAGGTGGTCGTCGACATCGAGCGGGAGCTCATCGGCTTCGTCCTCAAGCACGTACCGCTGCCCGACGGCGCCCACGTTCACCAGGTCGTCGCGGACGCGCGCGAGCACGTGCAGGCCCTGCTCGAGGCGGGCGGGCCGCGGGAGCTCTTCGACGTCGTCGTCCTGGACATCTTCACCGGGCCGGATTCGCCGGAGCACCTGGCCGACGGCGGGTTCTATCGCGAGATGGCGCGGTTGCTCGGCGGCGATGGCCTGCTGATCGTCAATCTGGGCGATGACGAGGGCATGCGTTTCGCGCGCGAGCAGCTGCGCGTGCTCCAGGGCGTCTTCGCGGACGTGCTCGCCACCGGCACCTCGGAGCTGTTCACGACCCGGTACGCCGGGAACATTGTCGCGGCCGCCGCGCGCACGCCGTTTCCGGGCTCGCTGTGCGAGGCCGTCACGGCCGCCGGCCCGCACCCGGGAACGACGCTGGCCGGGACGGACCTCGACGGATTCGCCGCTCAGTCCCCCGGCTCGGCGTAGTGGATCCGGGTCTCCCCGTACTTCTTGTCCGAGATCGGGGCCAGCCCGGCGGGCCAGCTCGGCTCGGGTGAGCGGCTCGAGCGCTCGATGACGACGACGGCGCCCGGGCGCAGCCGCCCGGCAATGACCTCGAGCACATGGGCCAGCTCGTCCTCCCCCATCGGGTAGGGCGGATCGAGGAAGACGAGGTCCCACTCGCCGTCCACGCCCGAGAGGACGGCGGGAGCTTTGCCCTTGAGTACCCGGATGGCGTCGGGCCGGCCGATCGCCTTGCCGACCCGTTTGGCGTTGGTCTGCGAGACCTTGACGGCGGCAGTACCGGCGTCGACCAGCAGCGCCTGGTGCGCCCCACGGCTCATGGCCTCGAGCCCGAGCGCGCCGCTGCCGGCGAAGAGGTCCAGAACGCTGGCCCCGGCGAACGCGTCCCAGTGCTCGAGCCGGGAGAAGACGGACTCCTTGACCCGGTCGGTCGTGGGGCGGGTGGCGTCGCCGGCGACGTTGCTCAGCGTGAGGCCGCCGGCGGCGCCGGCGATGATGCGGCTCATGGGGGTGTGACTCCTCGGTCGAAAGTGTGCGGCGCGGGGTTCAGGCGCGTTCGAGGTATTCCTTGCTCTCCTCGTCCATGGCGGCGATCGTCTGCCGCAGGACGGGTTCGCCGGCCAGTTGCGGATCCCGCAGCACGAGTTCGAACGCGGCCTGGCGGGCCCGGGCGATGAGGTCGCGGTCGTGCACGACCCGCAGCAGCGACAGGCTGCTGGCCCCGCCGCTCTGGGCGGCCCCGAGGATGTCGCCCTCCTTGCGCGTCTCGACGTCGTATTCGCTGAGCTCGAGGCCGTCCGTCGTGCTTGCCACCTTGGCCAGGCGCTCGACGGAGGGGTGTCCCTCCGGCAGGGACGTGACGAGCAGGCACAGGCTGTCGTGGCCGCCGCGGCCGATGCGGCCGCGCAGCTGGTGCAGTTGCGCGACGCCGAAGCGGTCGGCGTCGAGCACGATCATCAGGGTCGCGTTGGGCACGTCGACGCCGACCTCGATGACGGTCGTCGCGACGAGCAGGTCGATCTCGCCGGCGGCGAAGGCGAGCATCGTCGCCTCCTTGTCCTCGCTGTGCATGCCGCCGTGCAGCTTGGCCGTGCGGGTCGCGGCGAGGTGCGGCTGCGATTGCAGGTACGCGAAGGTGCTCTCGACGGAGGCGCGCGGCGGAGCGTCCGGGTCCGCCACGGCGGGTTCGTCGATGAGCGGGCACACCACGAAGACCTGGCGGCCGGCGTCGATCTCCTCGCGCGCCCGTTCCCAGATCCGCTGCTCCCAGCCCGGGTGGCTGTCGAGGGCGACGACGTGGGAGGCGATGGGGCGGCGCCCGGCGGGCAGCTCGGTCAGCGAGGAGACGGCCAGGTCCCCGAAGCTCGTCATCGCGACCGTGCGCGGGATCGGCGTCGCGGTCATGATCAGCACGTGCGGGGCCGTTGCCGCTCGCTGGCGCAGCGCGTCGCGCTGCTCGACGCCGAAGCGGTGCTGCTCGTCGACGACGATCATGCCGAGCTCAGCGAAGCTGACGTTCTCGGAGAGGAGCGCGTGGGTGCCGACGACGAGGTCCACCTCGCCGGAGGCCAGCCCCAGCAGGACCTTCTTCTTGGCGGACTGCGGCATCGATCCCGTCAGCAGCTCGACCCGGATGGCCTGCGGGTCCGAGCCCAGCGTGCCGGCGCCGGCGAGGTCGCCGAGCAGGGCGTTGATGGAGCGGAAGTGCTGCTCGGCGAGGACCTCGGTCGGTGCGAGGAACGCCGTCTGCGCGCCGGAGTCGACGACCTGCAGCAGCGCGCGGAGAGCCACGACGGTCTTGCCCGAGCCGACCTCGCCCTGAAGCAGGCGGTTCATGGGCTTGGTCGCCGCCAGTTCGGCTGCGATCACCTCCCCCGTCTCACGCTGGCCGGCGGTCAACTCGAAAGGCAGGCGCGCATCGAAGGCGTCGCGGACGCCGTCGGGCCGGCCGGGGCGTGCCGTGGCCGGTTCAGCCTGATGCGCCGCGCGCCGGGTGGCGAGCACCGTCTGCAGGAGGAAGGCCTCCTCGTACTTGAAGCGGCGGCGGGCCCGGTAGGCGTCCTTGACCTCCTCGGGGGCGTGGATCGCCTGAAGCGCCTCCCCGTAGGTCATGAGCGACTCGGCGCGGCGCAGCGGTTCGGGCAGGGGGTCGGGCAGCACGGGAGGCAGCCCGGCGGAGAGGATCTTGCGGATGCTGTGGCGGACGTGCTCGCTCGTGACCTTCTTCGTGGCCGGGTAGACCGGGACCGGGCGCACGTCGACGGTGCCGTCGGGGGCGTCGTCGTCGGAGAGGATCTCGAAGTCCGGGTGGCTCAGGCTGCGCTTCTCGCGGTAGACGGAGACCGTGCCGGAGACCAGCAGCCGGGTGCCGCGGGTGACTCGCTCGAGGGAGCGGTTGTTGAAGAAGGAGACGGTGATGACGTCGCCGGCGTCGTCCGGGTCGGCGGAGAGCTCGAACTCGTAGATCTTGCCGCGCCGGCTGCGCATGTAGCGGCTGTGGGCCCCGACGACGTACCCGACGAGGGTCACGGTCTCCCCCGGGGCCGCCGTCGCGATATCCGCGAGCGCTCCGCGTTCGGCGTAGCGGCGGGGGAAGTACGTGAGGAGTTCGCCGACGGTGGTGCAGCCGAGGACGTCGGCCATCGCGGCGGCGGTCTTCGCTGCGAGGATCTGCTCAAGCGGGCTCTCGAGAACCCGGGCCGCGGCCTCCAGCTGCTCGGTCGCCATGGACTCAGGCGCAGGATTCGGAGGCGCTCAGCGTGGTCACACTGACGTTCTCCGGAGATCCGTACGTGCGGAGCAGCGACAGGGTGGTCTCCTGCTCGGGCACGTGAACGTGGATGCGCCAGCGGGCTTCGTCGTCTTCTCCTCCGGGCAGGGCGCTGATGATCACGGACTCGCCGACGTCGTCGAGCTGGGCGCGCAGCAGGGCCGCGTCGAGGGGACTCAGGCTCATGCTGCACATGACCTCGACGCCCTCTTCGGCTGGGACCGTGCGGTGCACGTGCGGGTCCTGGATGCCGTAGCCGGGGAATCCGTCGAGGACTTCCTCCGCGACGTCGGTCCCGGCGATGGCGGCCTTCATGGCCTCGAGGACGAGGAGGAACCCGACGGCGCCTGCGTCCACCACGTGGGCTGCGGCCAGGGTGTCAAGTTCGGCCTCCGACTGCGCGACGGCGATTCTGGTGGCCTCGATGCTGTTCTCGAGCCCGCGCAGCAGGGCGGCACGGGACTGCGGTTCGGCGCTGACCTCGGCCTCCTGCAGGGAGGCGAAGACGGCCTCGCTCGCGGCCGACATGGCGGTGAGCATCGTCCCACGCACCGGGTCCGTCAGGGCGGACCAGCTACGCAGCTGGCCGCGATCCAGCGATTCGGCCAGCAGGGAGAGGTTCAGCCGGGGTTGGCCGATGAGGGGTTCGGCGAAGCCGACGAGGAAAACGGAGAAGAGGGTGCCGGAGTTACCGCGGGCGTCTTCTAGGGCGGCCTCAGCGGCGGCGGAGAGGACAAGACCGACATCCGAGTCGTTGTCGATGTCATGCGCGGCCTGGGCGGCGACCTTGACGGTCTCATAGAGGTTCGTCCCGGTATCGCCGTCGGCGACGGGAAAGACGTTGATCGCGTCGAGGCGGTCGCTGTGGTTGGCGAGAACCGTTTCGGCCTGCTTCAACCACGCTTTCGCACCTGGCACGCCAGTGGCGAGTTTCTGCTGCACGTCCATACCCATTCGATCCAATATCAGCCGACCATGGCCGCCGTCGTTCGCGATGGACAACGGCGTCGTCGCCTCGGTCGTCGCGGTGGTTCCACCGCTGACTCTGCTTCATCCAGACTATCGCATCGGCGTCTCCGAGACCGTGCTCCGGACACGCGTGGGCGGGCGCCGATTCCGGCCGGAGTACTACCCACGCGTAAGATCGTCCGGGTAGGAACGAACCGAGCGTAAGGGCAGTTGATGGGCCGTCAGGCTTCGCAGGACACCCGCGGCGATGCAGAAGGCATCCTCCGCGGAGCACGCCATGCACGGCAGGACAACCGCTTCGCGATCCCCGCTGGCTACGCGGACCCGTACCTGCCACCCATCGAACCGGCACCGTTGCTCGGCACCACCCAGCGGCCCACGTCCCCGGCGGAACCGCACGAGGACACGAGCTTCATCAACCTCATCTCACTCGTTCCGACGGCGGACAAGCTGGCCCGCAAGCGCTTCATCGCGCGCAGCATCCTGATCTTGGCGATTGCGGCCGTCCCCGCGGTGATTCTGGGCTTGATGCTCACGTGAACCTGGCCTGGCTGAATCGAGGCGAAATTGACGAGGCCCGCGAATCCACCAAAGGATTCGCGGGCCTCGTCGCTTGCCAGCAGCACGTCAGTCGCCGGCACCCATCACGAGGGTTTCGAGCTGGTCGAGCACGAGAGACGCGGCGAACCGCCGACAGTACTCGCGGGCATCAGCCGACGCCCGTTGGTAGGACTCCTCATCGCCTGCCACAGTGGCGATGGTGGACGCCATCCCGTCCGTGGTGAGGTGCAACCAGGACTCGGGATAGATCTCTTCCGCGCCCGGCCACGCCAGAGATACCGGCAGCGCACCGGAGGCGCCGCCGTCGGCCAAGGTCAGGTGGAAGGACTCGAAGTCGCTCACGGAGAGCACGACGCCGATCTTGCGGTACCACTCCCCCATGTCGTCGCCGTGGCCGTCGAAGTGCACGGCCCCGCGGAGGTTCGGATCGTTCTCGATGCGAGCGCGCTGGGCGTCGTAGTAGGCCATCTCACGTTCGCGCTTGAGCATCCAGGGGTAGTCCTCGGGCGTGCGGCCCTTGACGAAGAGCTGGAACCGGTCGTCACGGCTCCTGAGCTCCGCCAGGACGTCGAGCGCGCGGTCGAGGTGCTTTTGCTGCGGCACGATTCCGACGAGCCCCAGATTGAATCGAGCGTCCTGGGTCTTGTCGGCGTCGAAGTAGGCCTCGTCCACCGCATTCGGGACGACACGCGTGCTCGCCTCGGCGTAGTTGTAGCGGGTCGTGGCCATCTGCTCCACGAGCCGCCCAACGAAGACCGTCTGATCGATCCGGCCCAACTGGGTGCGCTCCGGGTACGGCGTGAACAGTTCCTGCGAGTGGAAGCGCGCAACCAGGCGCTGCCGCTTCTTGACGTTCTTCGCGTACCACTCCGCGTTGCCGAGCGACCATTCGCAGAAGACGACGTCGGCCTGCTCGAGCAGGCCGTAGCTGGTTTCCGGGTCGTGCTTGCCGTGGTCCTGCCACTCGTCGATGAGGATCGTGTGGCCACGTCCGCGCAGGCGATCGATCAGCTGACCCGCGAATTTCAGGTCGTGGCCGGCGATGAGCACGGTGCGCGGACCGTCCACCTCATCGTGGTCACTCTCTGGGCCCTCGACCTCTTCGAGACGTGGGACGGCCAACGCGCGCCGCAGTAATGCCACGGCCTCCCCCTCTACGGGCGCGGCGCCGAGCCACGGGCGGTCTGATCGAGCGGAGCCTTCGTTCAGGAGCGCGAGCCCCGGCCTGTCGAGGTCTGAATCACTGACCTGGACCGTGCCGGCCCCGTCCTGTTGTGCGACCGCGCTCAACCACGCGCCGCGGCTGAGGTCCTCGCCGAGCAGCTCATCGTTCAGGTACGCCCCGAAGCCGGCGGCCGGCACGCCGTCGGGCACGTCAGTGACCACCTGGATCCCCGCGCCCTCGAGCACCGCCGCTCCGCTCCGGTCTGCGTCTTCCGGCACGACGACGGCAGCTGGCCGGTGCGTCTGGCGGAGCACGGCCGAGGCGGTGGATGACGAGGCGTCGTCGACGGTGAGCGCGTAGTCGTTCAACACCGGGGCGGAGACGGGGATTCCTGCCGTGCGCAGCATAAGGGCCAGCCGGTGGCCGGCGAGGTGCGCCCGGTAGACGAGCCGGTGAAGAGTCCAGGCGTCGTGATTGCGACCGGCTTCGTTCTTGAGCCAGTAATTCGCGAGGAGCCCGGCGGCCTCTGGGCTGGTGGCCAATGGGAGATGCGGCGCGAAAAACGTCGGCACGCCCATGCCGGAACCGGTGATGACGGGCGTGCCACAGGCCGCCAATTCCATGACACGACGCGAAAACATGGTCGGCGACTTCGCAACCGAGTTGACGTTCACATGTACGGGGTGAGCCTTGTAGGCCTCGACCATCTCCGGGTAGGAGAGCCCGCCTCGCACGTACTTGGACAGCGATCCGGGGAACTGATAGGGGCTTCCGGGGTGGTTGACCTGACGGTCGTAGATCGTCAGGCCGTGCTCGGCGACTTCGCCCAGGATGCGGGCGAGTTCCTTGGAACGGTCCGGATAGCGGTCCCCGTAGTAGGAGCCGCCGTAAGCAACAGAATGCGCGTACTCCCGTTGGCTCGGAGTCGGGTTGTGCAGGAGCGGCTGGGCGAAGAACGGCAGAGCCGCGATGGACTTCGCTCGCTGACCGGGTTCAGCGGCGTAACGCGGAATACAGTCGGCGTCCGTCGTGAAGACGTGATCGAAGTGGCCCGCAGTCCGCACGAATCGGCCGATGTGGACCGGGTCCTCCTTGTTCCAGAAGATGGTGGGAATCCCACGGTCGCCGCATGCGGCGAGGAGCGATGCCAAGGATTCGAATTCCTCGTCGGAGTAGAAACCCACACCCCGGCGCCACTGCCCGCCGTTGCCCTCCCAGGCGGATTCAACGAGCAGCGCGTCAATCGGCTCAGCGTCCAGCTGCTGTTGCCAACTTTCGCGATCCATCCGGATCAGCGTGCACTCAGCGTCGAGACTCGTGGTGGTGAATTCGTCGGCGATGATACCGACGCGCATCGTCGACAACGGTCGGTCTCCGTCGGACTCGCGGCCGTGCTCGGTGGCCCCCGTCTCGACGGCGGCGAGCAGCGGCTCGTGCGCTGCTGCCACTCTCTCGGCTACGGCCGTCCAGGACCGCTCGTGTACAGCCCACCAGCGCGCGGTTCGGCCGATGTCCGCGCGCAGCGACTCATCCTCGAACAACTCCGCCAGTTTCTCTGCCAAGGCCTCGGCGTTTCCAGCCTCGAAAAGAAGCCCTCGTCTTCCATCCTCGCCCAGGAGATGCTTGAGCGGGGCCACGTCGGATCCGACCACGGCAATTCCCGCGGCCATGGCCTCGAGTGGCTTGAGCGGGGAGACCATTTCGGTGACCAGGTTGCTGATGCGCGGGCACGGGGCGACATCGAAGAGGCTGAGGTACCTGGGGATTTCGTCCGATTCGACCCGTCCGGTGAAGAGCACTTTCTCAGACAGTCCCAGATCCCGCA
Source organism: Zhihengliuella halotolerans (assembly GCF_004217565.1). Lineage (NCBI taxonomy): Bacteria > Bacillati > Actinomycetota > Actinomycetes > Micrococcales > Micrococcaceae > Zhihengliuella > Zhihengliuella halotolerans. The sequence goes on from NZ_SHLA01000001.1 coordinate 1,263,936, forward strand.
CTTGACCCTTGAGCGACTCGAACGAGGCTCCATCGCCGACAAGCAGGAGCCGCGCTTCGTCGTTGTCGGCCGCAAATTTCGCGAAGGCGTCCACGAGGACGTCAAGACCCTCGTAAGGCACCATGCTGCCGGCGTAGCCGATAACGAAGTGCTCGGGCTGAATGCCGAGTTTCGATGCGAGCCAACGATCCCGGGAAACGGGAACGAATTTAGCGGGATCGGCCGCGTTGGGCACCAGCTGGATCCGGTCCGTCGAAACACCTCGACGGATGAGTTCGTCCCGGACTTCTTCGGTGATGGCCAACACTTGGTCCGCTTCACGAGCCACGAGGGCCTCGAGATCGCGGGCGATGCCGAACTTTTCTGTCTCGGTCCAGCCTGTTCCCTTCGACGCCGCTTCCGTGATCTCCCAGAGTCCGCGGACTTCGTAGACGAAGGGTACGCCGAGGCGGCGGGCCGCCAACAGGGCGGGCAGCGCTGTGAAGTAGTTCGACGCGCTGTGAATCAGGGCCGGGCGGTTGAGCATGGCCTCACGGACGTAGATGTCTGCGGCCTGATGCAGGTAGACGTCCAACGGCGTGCGGGCGAGATTTGGCCCCGGATTGTAGATGTGCTGGACACCGTTGTGGCCGCGACTCGAACGCTTCGGCTTGAGTGACGGCCCAGTCGTCTTACTGTCCCAGGGGTACCCAGGCCGTGCAGCTACGAACACATCCTCACCGTTCGCAGCGAGGCCGTTGACCAATCCCGACGTCCGCGTCGAGTACCCGTTCGAATTGAACTCACCGGTGCTGTGGGCACAGTACATAAGCCGCTGATGGATGGGCTGATACCCCGGGGTGGCACTGCGAGGCGGAATGAACGGCAACTGCCCGACGAACCGAGCAAATCCGTAGACCTGACCCATGAAGGACCGGTCGCGATCCGTCAAGGTGAATGCGGGGCCGTCTGGAAGGTCCTCTTCCTGCATTCTCATCAAGAGGTCACGAGCCTCGATCACCGCACCACGAACAAAGAACGCTTGGCGTGCAGCGGCCAACAACGACTTTCGCGTGACCTCGTCAGGATGCGCAGCTACGGCCGGCCTAACCGGCGCAGAGTTCGACGAGGAGACCGTCGTGGCGTTCGGCCCCGCCGAGACCGGTGCTGCCATAGACCGCTGGCTCTCCGATGCGTTCGAAGCGGTCTTTCGGGCCACATCCCGAACTCTCGCGAAAGCGGCCTGCGGACGCGCAAGCACCTTTGACATTCTCACGGCCGGGTCATCGCGTAGACGTTCATAGGCCGCCTTGAACTTCTCTACCCGGGCGGTTTGATTGTCATACAACTCCTGCAGTCGCTCATTGCGCTGCTTGACTTTGCTCAGTTCCCGCTTCAGCCTGGCGCGGTCGGCGTTCGCCTGTTGGATTTCGTGTTCAACTTTCCGAACACGCTGGCTGAGAGATGCTTCAATCGCGCGCAAACGCAAGAATTCATCGACGGACGATTCGACGTCCTGGGTGAGTCGAAATGCTCGCGCACGATCGAGAGGCGAGCTGGGAGGAGACTGGTCGATGCCCATTTTTCTCTCTGTATTGTCGAAGGTAGAAATCTGTTTGTGAGATCACCGCCACTAACGGCGCGAATGATCGTGGAAGCTAGCAGGAACTGACGGCCGGGTTGACTTCACGATACCCGTCGGCGGGCACCCCCACGCACCGACAAGACCGGCGGGATGTAGCCCTTCTGGAAGCGCCGCAGAAGCTGGACGGCCCGCTTCGATTCCCCTTTGCGTTCGGCCGTTGTCAACTGCGTCCGCCATCGTTTGACAGTCGCCGGCTCGTCATCCATGATGACGCGCCCATCGTGGATCCAGCAGATGCGGTTCGTCAATTGCAGTAGATGACGAATCTCGTGGCTCACGACGATGAGCGTGCCGCCCCGCCGATGGAACGCCTCCAGCTTCCTTTGCTCACCGTCGTTTGCCAGCAATTCGACCAGAGTCTCGGCCTCGTCGATCACCAAAATCCGAGTACCGGTGACGAGAGCGAGGTAAAATCGGATGCGATCTACGACTTCCTGATCTATGTTCTGGACCAGTTCGTCGAGAGTCTCGTCACCGATTTGCGCTTCAGCCGCGACGGTAGCGACGGCGCTGGTTACCCGTTGCCCACTCATGCGATTCGCGGTTGCGAAACGCACCATGTTGAATCGCAACGATTCTTCCGCGTCGTACGATCCGGCTGCGTCGAGAACCACCGGCTCTCCGTCAACGTAAATCTTGCCATCTGTCGGAACGCTGTTCCCGGTAATCACCTCCGCGATCAGCGCGGCCCCATCCCGGCGACTGCCGAGGAAGCCGACCGCTTCTCCGGCTTCAGCCAGGAAGGTCAGGTCATTAATGACAGCCGTGAAGGCCTTCTTGCCGCGCCCTTGGCTACGCTCCGCGCTGACACCGTGTAGGAGGAGTGTGGGCCGCACTCGAGCCGGAGGCGTCATCTCAACGCCCCGTCGTTGCATAGTTGTCTCCGCGCATCCAGATCAGCCAGGATCCAACGATGAGAGGCACGAGTGCCCACAGAGCTATCACGTACCACCCGTCGCCTGTGGGCACCTCGTTGTAGATGAGAGCCGATCGCGAGTACTCGAGTACCCAGTGCATGGGATTCCAATGCACAAGGAAATCGATGATGGGACTGATGCCGAGGAACCGTTCGGCAGAGAACATGACGCCGGAACCGAACATCCACGCTCGCGTGGCCACCTGAAGCACGTTCTGCAGGTCCGGGATGATGCCCACGAAGTGGGCCGCGAGCACGGAGACGCCGGCTGTCACGAGCACCTGAAGCACAATGATTGGAACCACAAGCAAGGCGATGAGACTGATCTCCTTCGGCGGAGAGATCGCGAAAATCATCACGAGCATGACCAAATAGCTTGGGAAACCCGTCAGCCACGTCCGCACGTTCACCGTCAGCGGTTCCGCGAGCGCGGGCAACGCGGCGCCCGAGGCCTTTCTTCTCCGGTTCATGATCGATGCCGCAGATGCGCTGACCGATCTGGATGTCAGCTTGAAAAAGAAAACACCGATCAGAAGGAACGCAAGAAAGTTGTCGATACCCTTGTCAAGATTCAGGATGACGCCGAATACCAGGAAATAAATAGCTCCGTCGAGAATGGGATTGATGATCAGCCACAAGTTTCCCAGGTAGAGACGCTTCCCGGCATCATCGACCTTGGACCGGGCTTCGTGGAACATGTAGCTTCGCGCATCCCAGACTCGAAGCCAGTAGTCAACGAACTCCAGTCGTCCTCCGCGGACCTCCATCCCCGTGACATCGACGAGAATTGGCCCCTGTGCTCCATTTGGCACGTCATTGTTCACTGAATTCATCGTGCCTCCTTCGCGCGGGTCAACCCATCGTAGATTTCCAAACTGATCTCGGCGTTTCGTTTCCATGTTCTCGTTGCTAGGACGAATTCACGGCCACTGAACCCCATCCTCTCGCGTAGGGCAGAATCCTCAACAAGGCTCTCGATTGCGTCAGCCAATGCTTCGGGATCTTCTGCCGGAACACAGTAGCCCGTCTTTCCGTGTTCGACCATCTCGCGAAGCGCGGGAAGATCGGAGGCAATTACGGGCCGGCAAGAGGCCATCGCTTCGACGGGTTTCAGTGGTGTCACGGAGCGCGTGACTGCGAAATCCTTTCGAGGAACTACGAAGATGTCCAAAGCTCGGTGGTAGCGAACCGCTTCCGCGACAGGTACACGACCGACGAAGATCCGTTCCGGATCAAGCCCTATCTGAGCCGCGTGAACGCGCAGCGACTTCAACGAGCTGCCGCTGCCGACGATGACGAGCTCGACGTCCACGCCTCGATCCTTCAGGATCGAATACGCCGTCAAAAGATCATCGATACCCTCGTAGCCCACAAGAGACGAGACCGTACCGATGTGGACCTTTCCGGGGTCGAGCCCCAGCCGGGGTTTGACCTCGCGAGAAGGCTGCGGAGTCTCCAAAAACGCGCTGCCGACAGCGTTGGGTGTAAGTCGGATACGACCCAAGGGAACACCTTGCGCTTCAATCCGCTGTCGCATCGATGTCCCGAGCGTGAGGACGAGATCCGCGTCCCTCATGACCTCGCCTTCGCGAAGATTGAAGTGTTGATACCGCTCAGAGTTGGACGCTTCAGGGCCCCGCTTAGACGCCCAGGTGTCCGAGAGCTGACCGCGTACCTCATAGACCCAGGGGATCCCCACCGCCTTCGCGACCGCGCGCACTACGAGCCCGTTGACGAAATGAGTTGTCGTATGCAGAACGGCGGGACGTACCTTCAACACGAGCTCGAGCAGGCGATCCGCCTCGAGCTGGAGACGCTCACGCAGGTTCGGGATGGTGCCGCGGACCAGCAATCGGTGGTACACGACGTCGTCGATCCGCTGGCGTTTGGGTGCGTGGGAGAAGCCCAGGGACTCGGGGTAGCCCAGCCGCGTCACGGCATGAACCTGCCACCCCTCATCGGCCTGCGCACGAAGCATTGAGTGGGAACGCTGCGTGTATCCGCTGGTCGTGTACGGCAGTGAATTTGTTAGGAGATGCAGAACGACCTGCTCCTGCGGCTCGTACCCTTCAACGGAACCCACGCGGGGAACCCACTCGCCGAAAACGTCGCGCTCCGCTTCATATCGGTCACGGAGGCGGCCCTGGCGTGCACTTGATGGATCCAGCCGATGTATCGCGGAACTTGTATGCCCGTTATAGAAGTCGAGCTTCGCCCGGGTGACCTCCATGCCGTCGGCGTCATCCATTCTGGCAGCGAAGACAGCGGCCACCTGCGGCAGGTCAGCGGCCAAGGCGATATTGGCGAGACTTCGGGCACGGTTCCCCCGTGGTCCGCGTGCCAACGCTGATCGTAGCCGGAAATTGATCTCGTCGGAATCGCCGATAAGCAGTGCAGCCATCGAGGACGCCGTCAAGGACGGCACTGCGCCCAGACCAGCATCCAGGATTCGCAACCCGCGTTCTGCGACTGGCGAGGAACGGCGGCGCCACAGACGCTCAACGAACGCAACTGGATCTTCCCTCCAGTGACGGCGGAGCGTATGACGCTTGGCCAGGAGTCCCTTCATGGACGCGCCTCGCTTCGGCCCGGGGTCCCTCGACCTCGATCGCCTGAAATCACGAGTGAAGTTCTGCCTTCCGGTGAGAGTAACGCACGCTTGAACTCCAGCGCGCCTCGTTGAGAATATCCTGCAGCGGCCACATAGACCACCTACCTGAAACCGTTGACGCTAGTTCTCAAGCCCGTGGTTCTCGATGTAGGACGTCAATGTGTCCTTCTGCATGGCTTCCGAAATCGCCTGCGTGGTCGCCGGATCATGGATCACGATCGACTGGCCGTCGGCCGAGCGACCGGTCCCCTGGTTGGGGAGCGTGAACGTGTGAACATCTGAGGATCTCACGTTGCGCAGGCTCACGCCGAGCTTGCCGAGGCCGAAGGCGTCCACCTCGTCATCGACCGAGACGAAGGGTGAGAAGTCGTCGACGATATTCGAAATTTTGCCGGGGTCCGTGAGCGTCTCTCGGGTCAGAAACTGCGCCATCACCGCCTTTAGGAACAGCTGCTGGTTGGCGACGCGGGTGTAGTCCCCGTCGGCGAACTGCTTACGTTCGCGCACGAATCGCAGTGCTTTGTCCCCTTCGAGAGTGATAGGACCGGACTCGTATGTGTAGGACTGCCCACCACCGTGAACCGTGAATGCCCGAGGGTTATTCACCTCGACGCCGCCGAGGGACTCGGTCAGGGCCTTGAATCCCTCGAAATCGATAATCGCCACGTGGTCGATGGGCACGTCGACGACGGATTCGATGGTTTCGACCAGCAGCGGGACCCCGCCGAAGGCGAGGGCCGCGTTGATCTTGTGTTCGCCGCGGCCGGGGATTTCGACCCAGGTGTCGCGCATGATCGACATGACGTTGATACTCTCGCGGTCCCCGGGAATATTGACGAGCATCATCGTGTCAGCGCGACCGCCGTTGGGCACACGCGGCAGGTCTTCAGTCTCACCGCTGCCGCCGCGACTGTCGGATCCGATCACGAGGTAGTTGATCGCATCGGCGCTCTCCGCCGACCGATCCGGACGGTCGGACGTCGGAAAGGCGGACTCGATCGACTGAGACTTCTGGTCGAAACTATTCTTGAGACTGAACAAGTAGCCCACAGCAACACCTGCGGCGATCAACACCACAAGCAGTACGGCAATGAGCGCCACGACCCCGGTCCGCTTTTTGCGCGGCCTCGGCTCGTCCGTGTACCCATCCCCCATGCCGTCAACACCGGCCATGTTCCACTCCTTCATCTGCAGTTCGCCCGCGCGGCCTGCGTCGCCTCAAAAGGGACACACATTCACGCGAGCCGTATAGAATCCTAGGGTGCTTTCCTTCAGCTTTCCTGGCAGGGTCGCTAAAACGTCAGCCCGCCAACGATACACCGGTTTGATACTAGCGATCGCATCAACGGCGGGACTTGTCCTGCTGTCTGCCTGCTCGTCTGTAGTTGATGTCGATCCCGCACGTGGTGCCAATCATCCCTCATGCGCCCGAACAATGGTCATTCTCCCTGACGAGGTCTCCGGCTTCGAACGACGCGACACCAACAGTCAGGCGACCGCGGTTTGGGGCGATCCAGCGGCCGTGGTCCTCAGGTGCGGGGTCGAAAGTCCAAGCTCCGTGACAACCGATCCGTGCGTGACGGCGAACGGCGTCGACTGGATTGCCCGCGAGGGCGAAGACGCATGGACCTTGACGACGTACGGTCGGGAACCGGCCACGGAGGTGCTGTTCGATCCAACCCAGGTTCCGTCCAGTAATGTCCTGCCAGAACTGGCTTCCGCTGTCCAGGCCGTCGAATCACAGGCTGAATGTCTCTCGACCCAGCAGGAGGCGAACCTCCCCTGACTCCGGCGCTGATGGGAGGCGTAAACAGCTAGCGCAGCCCCAGCGGGCGCTCCAATGCCAGGGCGATCAGCTCGTCGATCAGTTCAGAGTACTCGATGCCCGTCTTCGCCCACATCTGCGGATACATGCTGTTGGGCGTGAAGCCGGGCATCGTGTTGATTTCGTTGATAACCCACTGGCCTTCGGATGTGTAGAAGAAGTCAACGCGGGCCAGCCCTTCTGCTCCGACGGCGTCGAACGCGGCGACAGCCAGGCGGCGGATGGCCTGCTGAGCCTCTTCAGGCAGGTCGGCCGGGCAGCTCAGTGCAGCGCTGTCGTCGACGTACTTCGCTTCGAAATCGTAGAAGGTGTGCCCCTCATTGGAGACGGAGATCTCTCCCGGGAAGGAAGCACGGGGCAGCTGTTCTCCACGGCCTTCGAGCACGCCGCATTCGATCTCGCGCCCAATGATCCCCTGCTCGATGACGACCTTCGGATCGTGTTCCCGGGCGGCCTCGACAGCCTCTCGCAGCTGCTCCCGATCGTCGACGCGGGTGATCCCCATCGACGACCCTGCGCGGGCCGGCTTGACGAAGAGCGGCAGCTCGAGGCCGTTGGCCCCTTCCAGTGCCGCTGCGGGATCGCGACGCCACTGCTTATCCGTGATCACGGCGTAGGGCCCGATCTGGAACCCGGCCGCTTCGAAGACGACCTTCATGTAGTGCTTGTCCATGCCGATCGCACTGGACGCCACTCCGGCGCCGACATAGGGCAGATCTGCGAGCTCGAGCATGCCCTGCAGAGTCCCGTCCTCGCCGAAGGGTCCGTGAAGCAGGGGGAAAACGACGTCGACCCGTCCAAGATCTTTGATTTCTCCGTTGGCACCGGATATCAGCCGCGATTCCTTCGCGACGCTGATCTCGTCGCCCGCTTCGCCGTCTGTCAGGTGCAGCTGACTGGCACCGGCCTCCACTTCGGGGCGGCGACCGGACGCCAGGGTCCACTCCCCCGGGTCCGAATCGACGAGGGTCCACTGCCCGGTCTTGGTGATTCCCACGGGGATGACGTCGTACTTCTGCCGATCGATCGCCTTCATGACGCTGGCAGCGGTCACGCAGGAGACGGAGTGTTCGGACGAGCGGCCGCCGAAGAGGAGGAGGACGCGCGGGCGGGGGCTGGCTGGCATACTAGTCGCTTTCTCGGCTGATGTTCGTTTCGGACTTCAGATCGCGGCCCAGCAGTTGGCGCGCCATCCCTTCGATGGTGAGTCGCCCATCCAGCACGCCCACCACGGCCTCGGCAATCGGCATCTCTACGTCGTTGCGTCGGGCCAGATCGAGCACGGCATGGGCCGACTTCATCCCCTCCGCCGTCTGAGTCATCGCCTCGCCCACCTCGGTCGCACTGAGATTCTCTCCCAGCAGACGGCCCGCGGTTCGGTTGCGGGACAACGGCGAGGAACACGTGGCGACCAGGTCTCCGAGACCAGCCAAGCCGGCCATGGTCTCCAGCTGGCCGCCCAGGGCGATCGCGAGACGCGTCGTCTCGGCCAACCCCCGCGTAATCACGGAGGCCTTGGTGTTGTCGCCCATGCCCAGGCCGTCGCAGATGCCGACAGCGAGGGCGATGACGTTCTTGACGATGCCGCCGATCTCGACGCCAACAACGTCCGCGTTCGTGTAGGGGCGGAAATAGGGGGCGCTGATCAGAGTCGCAATTCGAGTGGCGACTTCCTCATCGGCACAGGCGACCACCGATGCGGTGGGCTCCTCGCGGGCGATCTCCATGGCGAGATTGGGCCCGGACACGACGACGATCTGCGCCGGTTCGATCCCGAGTTCGTCTCCGATGACCTCGCTCATCCGAGCGTCACTACCTCGCTCGAGGCCCTTCATCAACGAAATGACGACGGCACCCGGAGCGATATCGTCGCGGATTTCGTGCAGCTGGGCTCGCAAGGTCTGCGCAGGGACGGCAAGGACGACGACGTTGGCATCCGATAGTGCCTCCCGAAGGTCGCTCGTGGCGCTGATGCGCTGCGACAGTCGGATCTTGTCCAGATACTGGCTGTTGGTGTGCGAATCGTTGATCTCGGCAGCGACGGCTTCGCGCCGTGCCCAGAGGCAGATGGTCCCGTCGTCGGCGTTCCGCTCCGCAGCGTCGGCGGCGACTTTGGCGAATGTCGTGCCCCAGCTGCCTGCGCCGACGACCGCCATTTTCGTAGGAGTTGTCATCGCTGTTCTCCCGATTGCTCCGATGGATCCGCCCGTCCCTGTTCGGGTGCCTGCCCGTTGTGCCCCGCGTCCTCTTGTTCGTAGTTTCGTCCGGACAAGGTCTGCCCGTGGGCTGCCGGATCCCACAGCGTCGCCGGTGGGGTCTCGCCGCGAAGCTCTCCGACGAGATCAGCGATGGCTTTCATGATCCGGTCGGTTGCCTCCACGAGAACCGCCTTTGTCATGGGCGTGCCCTGAAGATCGGACAGGTCGACCGGGTTGCCGGCGACGACGCGCACGCGCTTGCGCGGGAAGACGTGGAGTCGGTTGCCGTAACGCGGGAGCAGCTCCTGCGCACCCCAGTGGGCGATAGGGACGACGGGAGCCCCCGTTTGGAGGGCGAGGCGGGCCGCGCCGGTCCGGCCCTTCATGGGCCACATGTCAGGATCCCGGGTCAAGGTGCCCTCGGGATAGACGATGGCCACAGAGCCTTCGTTCAGGATCTGCCCGGCCAACTCCAGCGACTCCTTCGCACCCCTGCTGCTTCGGGCGACGGGGATCTGCCGAGTCTTGGTCAGGAACCATCCCGCGATCGGGATCCGGAACAGCGATTCCTTGGCCATGTACCGCGGCAGTCGCCCTGCTCCGTACATCGCGTGCCCCACGATCAACGGATCAATCTCCGTCGAATGGTTCGGGCAGGCAATGAATCCGGACTCAGGCAGACGATCGAATCGCTCCCAGCTCTTGCTGATCAGCAGATTGAGCACGGGGCGGGCCAGTCCTGCCATGAACCCGAATGTGCAGCGGGCACCTAGAGTCTCAGGCAAGAGTCGTTAACCTCGCTCGCTGATCTCGACGCTGGCGCCGAGCCCCTTGAGCTTGTCGAGGAAGCGTTCGTAGCCGCGGTCGATGAGTTCGATGCCGGTCACGTTGCTTGTGCCCTCTGCAGCCAGTGCCGCGATGAGGTGGGAGAATCCGCCGCGCAGATCCGGAATGTCGATGTCGCGGCCGACCAGGGTCGACGGACCGGTGATGACGGCCGAGTGCTGGAAGTTTCGCTGGCCGAAGCGGCACGGAACGGAGCCGAGGCACTCGCGGTGCAACTGAATCGTCGCACCCATACGGATCAAGGCCTCGGTGAATCCGAAGCGATTCTCGTAGACGGTCTCGTGGACGATCGACACGCCGGTCGACTGGGTGAGCGCGACGACGAGCGGCTGCTGCCAGTCCGTCATGAAGCCCGGGTGCACGTCTGTCTCGAGGACGAGCGGCTTCAGCTCACCGCCCGGGTGGTAGAAGCGGATGCCGTCGTCGTGAACATCGAACGCTCCCCCGATCTTGCGGTAGGTGTTCAAGAATGCCGTCAGGTCGGACTGCTTGGCCCCGGCGACGAAGATGTCGCCCTTGGTGACCAGAGCGGCCGATGCCCAGGAGGCGGCCTCGTTGCGGTCCGGTACGGCCTTGTGGTTGTAGCTGGTGAGGGTCGGAACACCCTCGATGCGGATGACGCGGTCGGTCTGCACCTGGATGATGGCGCCCATCTTCTGCAGAATCGCGATGAGATCCATGATCTCCGGCTCGACGGCGGCGTTCTTAAGTTCCGTGATCCCTTCGGCACGCACCGCGGAGAGGAGGACCTGTTCCGTGGCGCCGACCGACGGGAACGGCAGCTCCAGCTTCGCGCCCTTGAGTCCATGCGGCGCGCTGATGGCGATCCCGTCAACTCGCTTGTCCACGACGGCACCGAAGGCCCGCAGGACGTTCAGGTGGAAGTCGATCGGACGGTCGCCGATCCGACACCCGCCCAGGTCCGGGATGAAGGCTTCGCCGATGCTGTGAATCAGGGGGCCGCAGAAAAGGATCGGAATACGCGAATCGCCCGCGTGGGTGTCGATTTCCTTCGACGGTGCGCGAGTGGCACCGCGAGGGTCGAGCGTCAGGTCGCCCGTCTCCGGGTCTTTCGCCACCGTCACTCCGTGGATCTGGAGCAGACTCGTGACGATCTCGACGTCGCGAATCTCAGGCACGTTGCGCAGCAACGACGGGCTATCGCCCAGAAGTGCCGCGACCATGGCTTTCGGCACCAGATTCTTGGCGCCCCTGACGTTGACGGTGCCCTTGAGTGGTACGCCGCCATGAATAGTCAGGACTTTGCCCATGAATGAAAACCTCGTGTTCGTTGGGTGCCCGGACATCACCGGGAGCTCCCCGCAAGCATACAACTGACAGCCCTGTTTCCCGGGCACCACACGAACGGCCCCCGCCCCCTCAAGAGGTGCTCAAGCTCCGTTGAACACCACCCTGAAGGGCGGGGGCCGCTTGTTGCGCGCTCCGCGACTCTTAGGACTTCGCTGGGAGCGTAGTCGGCTTGAAAGCCGGTCGCGATGCCTCGTACTCGGTGATGGAGCCCTCGGACTGGAGCGTTAGCGCAATGTCGTCCAGCCCTTCCATCAGGCGCCATCGCGTGTAGTCATCAATTTCGAAGTCGGCAGTGATGGCGCCACAGGTCACCTGACGCGTCGCGAGGTCGACGCTCACCTCGGTGCCGGGGTTGTTCTCCAGCTCTTTCCAGAGCAGTTCGATGTCCTCCGGCTGCATCTGGCCTGCCACGAGGCCCTGCTTGCCCGAATTGCCGCGGAAGATATCCGCGAATCGGGACGAGAGTACAACCCTGAAACCGAAGTCCTTCAGCGCCCACACAGCATGCTCTCGTGACGATCCCGTCCCGAAATCGGGGCCGGCCACAAGCACGGACCCCCGGTTGAACGGCTCCTTGTTCAGGATGAAATCGTCGTTCCGCCGCCAGGCTGCAAAGAGAGCATCTTCGAAGCCGGTACGCGTGATCCGTTTGAGATAGACCGCAGGGATAATCTGGTCCGTGTCGATGTTGCTTTGACGCATCGGCACGCCGATGCCGGTGTGGCGAATGATCTGTTCCATGCTGTCTCCTTAGGCCGCTGCGGCGGCAGCGGACTCTTCCTCAAGATCGGACGGCGAACTCAGGGTGCCTCGCACTGCGGTGGCCGCGGCCACGAGTGGCGAAACAAGGTGAGTCCGTCCCCCCTTGCCCTGGCGTCCTTCGAAGTTGCGGTTCGACGTGGACGCACAGCGCTCACCGGGCTCGAGCTGGTCCGGGTTCATACCCAGACACATGGAGCAGCCGGCAAATCGCCATTCGGCCCCGAAGTCCTCGAAGACCTTGTCCAGGCCTTCGGCTTCCGCCTCGAGACGAACCCTGGCTGAGCCTGGTACCACGATCATCCGCACGTCCGGGTCCTTCGTGCGTCCCCGGATGATCTCAGCCGCGGCCCGCAGGTCCTCCATGCGCGAATTGGTGCAGGAGCCGAGGAAGACCGTATCCACCCTGACTTCCTTCATCGGCGTCCCGGCCTTCAGGTCCATGTACTCGAGAGCACGCTGGGCGGAGAGCTTCTCGTTCTCGTCGCCGAAGTCCTCCGGATTCGGCACGGAATCCGAAAGCGACACGCCCTGGCCCGGGTTGGTCCCCCACGTCACGAAGGGCTCCAGATCGTCGGCATCGATCGAGACCTCTGCGTCGAACGTCGCGTCGTCATCCGTGCGCAACGTCCTCCAGTACTCGACGGCGGCGTCCCAGTCCTCGCCTGTAGGAGCGTGCGGGCGGCCCTGCACATAATCGAAGGTGATCTGGTCGGGCGCGATCATGCCGGCACGGGCGCCGGCCTCAATGGACATGTTGCAAATCGTCATCCGGGCATCCATCGACAACTGCTCGATGGCGGACCCGCGGTACTCGAGCACGTACCCCTGCCCGCCGCCTGTGCCGATCTTGGCGATCACGGCCAAGATGATGTCCTTGGAGGTCACTCCCGGCTTGAGGCTTCCCTCAACATTGACGGCCATCGTCTTGAACGGCTTTAGAGACAGGGTCTGCGTCGCCATCACGTGTTCGACCTCCGAGGTGCCGATGCCCATGGCGAGGGCGCCGAATGCACCATGGGTCGACGTGTGGGAGTCACCGCAGACCACGGTCATGCCGGGCTGCGTGAGGCCCAGCTGTGGCCCCACGACGTGCACGATTCCCTGTTCCGCGTCGCCCAAGGGGTGCAACCGGACTCCGAATTCTTTGCAGTTCGCACGTAGGGTCTCGATCTGCTTGCGGCTCGTCGGATCGGCAATCGGCTTGTCGATGTCCAGAGTCGGAGTGTTGTGGTCCTCCGTCGCGATGGTCAGATCCGGACGGCGGAGCGGCCGACCGGCCAACCGGAGCCCCTCGAACGCCTGCGGCGAAGTGACCTCATGGACGAGATGAAGATCGATGTAAACGAGGTCCGGCTTGCGACCTGCGCCATCGCCTTCGCCCTTCTTGACAACGTGCGCGTTCCAAACCTTCTCCGCCAGCGTCAGGCCAGTCTGCTGATCGCCCATGCTTTCCTCCGTCAGGTAGTGCTGATAGAACAACTCAAGCACCGCCCCCGCAACCGCGCTAGTTTTTCGACGTGCATCTCAAATGCTGAGACGCTAATATCAAAGCATGGACGGATCGAGTGGAGTCGGCGTGCTGGACAAGGCAGCCATGGTGTTGGACGCATTGGAAGCGGGGCCGACCAGCCTGGCACAGCTGGTGGCAGCAACAGGGTTGTCGCGGCCAACAGTGCACCGCTTGGCACAGGCGCTGGTCCATCATCGACTTCTGGGCAAGGATATCCACGGACGCTTCGTTTTGGGGAGCCGCCTGGTGGAGCTGGCGTCGGCGGCAGGTGAAGACCGCCTGATCGCGGCGGCAGGCCCGCTCCTCGTCCAGCTCCGTGACCAGACGGGAGAGAGCTCACAAGTGTTCCGTCGTCAGGGAGACAACCGAGTGTGCGTAGCTAGTGCCGAACGCCCTGTTGGGCTCCGCGACACGATCCCCATCGGAACCCAACTGTCCATGAGGGCCGGTTCGGCAGCACAAGTACTTCTGGCCTGGGAGGACCACCAGCGGCTCCTGGATGGGCTGCAGGGTGCACGATTCACGCCAACCATTCTTGCCGGGGTCCGGCGTCGCGGGTGGGCGCAGTCGCTAGGTGAACGCGAACCCGGCGTCGCCTCCGTTTCGGCCCCCGTACGCGGCCCCAATAATCGGGTCATCGCGGCCGTATCAATCTCGGGCCCGATCGAACGTCTGACACGACAGCCGGGCAAGATCCACGCCGAGGCCGTAGTGGCTACGGCTGCCCAACTGAGCGGCGCACTCCGCCAGACTTCGAGCAACCAGCTGCTAGGTTGATCAACCCTGGTCCCTCCGCCGATGGGGAGGCTTCAACTGTCAGCGGCTGCCAGTCCCTGGCCGCCAGTTTGCCTGCCGACGAAGCGCCAGAACTCTTCCATTTCGCGGCGGGCCTGATCACCCCTGCCGGCAGCTTTCGCCCGGATCGTGTCCGCTCGTTGCGTGCACGCCCGCGCCTCGAAGAGGTTGCGCCGAGCATCAACCGAGTCTAGTTCGGCTACTGGGACTACAGAGTCCGGCGACAACTCCGCAAAGACAGAGGAGACCTTCGGATCGTAGGCGACGCCCGTCGTCGGGACGCCGAGCATCATTGAAATCATGCAGAAGTGCAATCGCATCCCGATTGCCGTCCCGACACCATCCAAAGCGCTGCGAAGACCATCACGAGTCGTCACCGGAGCAACAATTTCAAGGCCCTCGACTCCGTGATATCCCACATCAGCCAGCTCCGACTTCAACCGGTTCAGGTAGTCGAAGTCCTCGGTCGAGACCGGCACGCCTCGCACAAACGTACCGATCGTGCTGGCATGCGAGCACGCCTCGACGAGCAGTTGACGAACATTGACGTCGGCAGCAAAGGGCCAGGGGCGGAGATTGACTGCTATGCCGCCGTTCTCGGCGAATCCAGCAGATGGAATCCTTGCCACTGCCGCGAAGACCGGGTCTGCGACAACCTCGGCTCCGCCTCCGCCTGTCGCTGCTGCCCACTCCCGCGCCGAGTGCCTGTCTCGGACCGAAAAGGACGCGGCAGAAGAGATCGCCTCGCGGAAGGCACTCCGGGCACCTTGTGTGCGCAGAGGACCGACACCCTGGGCATAGAAATAAACGGGCACGCCGAGAGAACGTGCGAGACGTGCATAAGATCCGTAACCGTTAATGGATCCCCTAGCGCCCATGACCAGTCCGCGCACCCCTCCTTGTTCCGCGAAGTCGTAATCTTGGAACAGTCCCCCGCCGCAGTAGACCAAGCCGGCAGACCGTCCGAGCGCGGCATGTAGTTCGTCAAAGCGACCCCGCGTCAACGCTGGGACACCGTGGCGGCGCAAGGTTCTGGCCGGGTCGACACTGATTACCAACGGGACGAGATCCGGCCGGATCTGGGTGATGACGTCGAGAGTCTGCTCAAGAATCAGCTCGTCGCCAAGGTTGTCAGCTCCAAACCATCCGCACAGCACCACGAAGCGGCGTTCCGCCTCGGGCGAACCAGTGCCGCGCGCAACATTCGACTCCGAAGGGGCCTGATGACCACCCTGTCCGCCGCTGAAAGCTGAAACGCCCACGTCGACCGGCACACCGGCGGCATCCGCGATGCGCACTAGCAGTTGCCAGCCTCGCGGCCGTTCCCGAACAGGCTCCGGCATGGCCAGCCTCGCGCCGCGACTGATGAGTTCGACGAACTCAGACGTCGTCGGATTGATCACCCGTTCCAATGGAGACGCTAGACCGAAAGTTTCGTTCCACTGCGATACGAGGGTGTCGTGCCTCGCCGAAATCCACTCCGCCGTTACGAATGCAATACCGGGCTTCGGACGCCGAGTCGTTCCCTGCAAGACATCGGACAGGTGGTGTGACAACGGCACGTCGGTGGCATGCACCGTATGCACTTCGGCGCCCGCGGCCTGAAGTCGTCGCTGGCGTTCCAGATCCGGCATCACGGACAAGTCAACGACGTGAAGGGACAGGGCAGCTGCGGCCGCTTCAAGCATGTTTAGTTTACGAGCGGTCCACCCAGCCACCACCCAGACGACAGCAGAGAACGAGCTGAGCGATGCGAGATCAACGCAATCAACGCGTCCGACGGCCGCCCCCTCGGCTTCGTCCAAACAGCTCGTCACTGAAGAATCGGACACGAATGCTACTGCTCCTGAATGGTCCATGAGACCATCCAAAAAAATCCTCTCCATTGAGAACTCGTCCGAAAAGTCACCAACCAGAACGCTCCCCCGCAGTGGAATTTCCGAGTAGGCCGTAGACGGTCGCTCCCCAGTCGAACTTCTGATCGTTTCAATCATTGAGCCACTCCTCGAGGATGCTTTCCACCTGGTTCGGTTGGGCTGCCGTCTGGTGTCCGGCGAACAAACCTTCACGAACCTCGGCAGCCAACAATGACCCACCTCTGTCCTGATTGATCAGCGCGAAGTGGTGATGCCCTCTGGTTTTCCATTCGGGGGACTCGGGATTGACGAAGACGCGCACACGT
This sequence comes from Zhihengliuella halotolerans, assembly GCF_004217565.1. Taxonomy (NCBI): domain Bacteria; kingdom Bacillati; phylum Actinomycetota; class Actinomycetes; order Micrococcales; family Micrococcaceae; genus Zhihengliuella; species Zhihengliuella halotolerans. The sequence goes on from NZ_SHLA01000001.1 coordinate 1,280,516, forward strand.
TCCGCGTCCAACGTCTTCCAGATTGGACGGCTGTCGCTCCGCGCCACGTCTTCGATACTGCGGACCGATGGGAAAGCGGTAGCCAGCGCCCGGCGAACGAATGTGGCTGCAGAGCCTTCCACTGATAGGGCGAAGACCGGGGCAAGGAAAAGACCGAGGTATCGACTCGAGCAGCCGACAAGCCGGCTCGCGATCAGAGCAGCGGTAGAGGGCGCGACGAGCAGGATCCGCCGAGCCCCGACACGGTCGGCCGCACCGGACAGGGCAGCTTCAAGATCAGGCAGTGGGTCCCACGACTCGCCTCCGAGATACCAGCCGAGTCGAAGGGTGGTGTCCAACGCAAGTGTGGGATCGGGAACAACCACGCTCCACTCGTTCAGCCGCTCGCTGCGCAGCGGCGAGTCCACGTACGGGTAGGGATGGGCTACCGGGTCGACGACGGAATGGAAGTAGACGACGAGCGTCTCCGACCGTCCTCCGTCACCCCTCGGGGGCCGGACATTCAACGCAAGCCTCCCGTCAGCGGCAAGAGACACCCCAGATGCCGCCTCGGTGCCGGATTCGACGACAAGTTCCCGTTTCGAGGCTTCAGGCGCAGCTTCTTCGGCCTCCGAGGTAAACATCGGCTCTGCCCCCGGGGGGAGCGGGCTGGTTCGTGCAATGTGTCGTCGGAGCCAGGCAACGCTGTCCTCGAAGAGTTCGTTCCATCGTTTCAATGGGTGTGGGCCGTGGCCTTCAGCGATATGTTCTCGTACGAGCCGGAAGTTCTCTAGATTGCTCTCGCCAGATGCGTGATCGTATCCGATTGCCTCGAGGAAAGGAGCGAGGTGATCTCGAAGGTGTTCAGCGTCTCCGTCGTTCTGGGCGTAGGTGACGAGATTGCCTCGGTGCATACGCTCCCCGTAGAGGTCTGTGACAGAGAATCGTCCGGGGTACCGCGCTTTTAGCTCCCGCTCCGAACAACCGAGGAAGAGGTTCCGAACAACGCGCTCGACGAACACGCCGCCGAGGTACCGGAACGTGTCGGTCTGCGGGCTGAAGCAGAGCGCGACCGACGCCACGAATCGTGCCGATAAACGTAGCGAAGTGTACCCACCGCCCGACGACCCTTCAAAGACCACACCGGAGGCACCCGTCGCCGACGCAACGTAGCGCACGACCTTTTCCATCCAATCGTCGACGTCGATACCCGGAGTGCCGAGATACCAGGATAGAAGGTTGCCCTCATCCAGTCCGAGCGTCGGATCCGAAAACGCGATGAAAGGGTAGGAGTCCTGAAGGCTCGAACTGACCCGGAGGAAGTACGGCAGCTTCACTTTGGCTGTACGCGCGCCGTGCAGCGCCACGCGCAGCACGTCGTTTTGTTCTCCTCCGGCCCTCAGCACGAAACTTAGAATCATGCCATCGCCGATGGCGAGATGGTAGATCGCCGCGGAGTCATCGATGCGGACATCGGCGACGTCATCGATCATGTACTCGGTCAGCTTGTAAAACGCATGAGATTCACGAATCAGTCGCCTCATCGGACTTGGGCGCCTTCCTGGGCGAGCATCTCGACTAGATTCTCCTCGACCGCCAGATTCGCTGCTGCGTACGACACCGAGTTGAGACGCAGGCGATCCAGCGCGTCGCCGTCGGAAAGCAGCCGTCGCAGCTTCAGGCGCAACTCGCCCGGATGCGCGATCAGGATACTGTCCTCCCCAGGATTACTGATAACCGTCGGTGCGATACCGCGGGTGAGCACGGGCAGGCTCCCCGCAATCATGGCATGCCCGAGCAGCCTGTTGGGCAGCGGCCCCTTCCGGCTCATGTCGGGCAGAACAATGCTGAGGAGGCTGTTGGCCACTCGGGACACATTAGCCAGACCGCGACGCTCGGTCCCCTCGACGTCGGCGGCGAACCTCGCACTCTCGATGCCGCGGAATTCGTCAAGGAGCCGTCGATGGAGGCCGAAATGCGCTTCCCGTTGAGCAAAGATTCCTAGTCGCCGGTGTCGGCTCTTCTGGAGCAGCAGCAGCCGGACATAACTCCTGTCGAAGCCGTCAGGATAGTGGGCTACGTTTTCCAGCCCGTGTGCGGCGAACTTCTGCGGCGTCAACTGGTTCACGAATCCGGCCTTGTCGACGATCGACACGAGGCGGGAGTCGCGCAGAGTGAAGTCCTGTCCTTCGAGCCCGATCGCGAGAACCTTGACACCATGGTCCTCACGGAGCATGCGCGTTCCAGTCACCTCAGGCAGGTAGTAGCCGCCGACGAACAGGAAGACGTCGGTCCGGTGCTGAAAATGTTCACGGAGCCCGACGACGTCCACGACTCCCGAATACTCGCCGAAAGGATCCTTGGAGATGAAGTCGCGGAAGTTGTACGGATTCACGGGATCGACATGATGCCCCATGTTGCGAAGACCACGCAGCGTGGTGTTCAGAGTCGATACATGATCGCCCCACCCTGTGCCGATCAAGGCGATGTTCAATGGCCCCTCCGCGACGGGGAGGCTGTCGAAGTGCGCTTGCACAGCGTTTCGGACCTGCTCGTCGGCCTCCTCTGCCTTGATGCTTCGCGAAGTCCTCGTGGGGACACTCCCGACAGCCGGGGGCTGTTCCGGCGCGTCGGCCGCGACGCCGCTGGTGTTCCGTTCGATCTCCGTGCCATCAAATTCCGTGAACATTCGCGTCCGCTGCACGGCATCAAGCGATCGCCAGTCGTCATTAGCCAGTACGTGCTCGAGAGCCAGTACTCGCGATCCCGCCGAGAAGTGACTGGCGAAGCGACGCCACATCGCCAGGCTGAGCTCTGAAAGCCCGCCGCCTTCCAAAAGTTGCCTGGCCGTGGCCTCGGCCTGTGCGGAGTCGTTGACACAGTAGATCTCGGGGAAGGTGTCCAGAGTGGACCCCTCGGGCACGAAGGATATGAGCGGAATGCCCATGGCTGCATACTGAATGACCCGACTCGGGTATTCGAAGAACCCGAGCTTGTCTAGGCCGTCGAACCAGGTTTCCAGGCCGTGATGGTCGCGGAAGTACTGCGGGATGTTGATGGCCAGACGTGTCCTGGCACCCGCGTCCGCGACCTCGGCGTCCGCGTCGAGGTATCCGCCCCAGACGTTGTTGTAGTCCGAACCGACGTTGCCGTGGATCCTCAAATCCAAGTCCATCCCCGACAGACGGAAATACCGATCGCGCCGAACTTGATCATGCACATTCCCCAGGAACATGACGTCGCTCTCCGGCTCCTTGCTGCCGTAGACGTAGGGAAAGCTGACCCCGTCCGTCCAGAAGGGGAAGTTGATCCCCGTCGGGCGCCCGTGCTGCTGTTCGTAAAAGTCCAGAACGGTCGCATTGCCGCAGTGCAGGACAAGATCGTAGTGGTCGATCACGGGTCCGTAGGAGAGCTTCCAGAGAACCGGATCGTCAGACAGCCAGGCCACGATTCTGGCGCCTGACTTCCTCAACCTCCACAACTGCGCAAATGGAAGACTGGCTGGCCGGAAAACGAAGACGATGTCCGGACGCTCGGCGATCGCCTGGTCGATGGCGGCCTCGATTGGGGCCAGCTGGAGGGGGTCCGTCAGGAATTTGAACCCGTGGCCAAGTTTCCCCGTATTGATTACGTCGTGCCCCCTGGCGCGGAGCGCGCGTTCCAGCGATGACGCAAGATGGGTCTCGAGAATTCCATCGAAGAGCATGAATTTCACTGGTCAGATCTTCCAATCTTCGTCATCGAGAAGCCGGGACCCGCGAGGGATGCAGTTGAATTTGTCGGCAGCGTAACCGTCGACCGGCAGCTCGATGGCGCCGTCATCGTCAGAGAGCGGCCCGTACAGGGAGAGGAGGTCACCGAGACGGCGCGCGGCGATCGTACCCCGGAGCAGTTCACGAGAAGAGGATTCCGTGGGCCGCCCGGGAACGGCCGTCCCGTCGTGGAGTTCGGTCTTCCCCACGAATGCCTCGGGCTGTTGGCGGGCCGCAAGGTACAGATCCTCCGCGTACGCCGGGGCGTAGGACATAGCAGTCGAAAAGGAAACGGAGAACACCTCGTCCATCCGATCACGATCCGCCAGGGGCCAACCGTGCCCGGCGACCAGCCGCTCGGCTGCCCGCGTAGCTTCCCATCCGCCCTGCGACGAACAGATGTGGACGCCGGATGGGCGGACAGACTGGGCTTCTATCTCAGCTAACAGGGGTTCGACATCCTGATCGTTCCCAATATCGAGGCAAGCGACATAGGAGAACTGCAACGGTCCCGACGAATCGTAGTCGGCGTGACCTTCGCTGGTCGAGGCTTGGTCCTGGTCCCGGGTCACGACCGCCAAGATGTACTTCAGTCGATCGTCATAGGTGTGGCGGCGCATCGTCACCCGCCAAGCTCGATGGGCCGTACGTTCGAAGAACGTCTGATCGTTGACAGCCGAGCCGATGAGCTCGACGGCTTCCTTCTGATCCGATGCCTGGAGAACCTCTCCATCAGCGTAGAAGCGGGAGATAGCGTTGGAGGGGCTCGACAATACGAGTGTCTTGCATGCGCTCAACTCGAAGATCCGGCGGGCGCACATCGACTCGCTCTGCGGGACGGAGTTTACGTTCAGGAAGAGCTTGTATCGACGGTACGCGAGGACCATCTCGTGGTATGGCAGTGACCCTTTGATCTTCTCCTCGTATCGTTCGGGGAAGCGGTAGTTTGGGTCACCCCCCTGCTCTCGCGAAAATATATCGAAGTTGAACTCACTGGCCGCGGGGAACAAATAGTCCATTTGAGCGCGGCGTTCAGGGAATTTGTGCACGAAGTACTGGCCGGCGAAGGCAACCTGGCCGGACCGGTACCCTTCCACGCGCCGAGGGCTGTGGATGTCCGGCGCCGCCGCAAACGGAAGGACGGAGATGTTGTCCCGCCCGGTAAGTGCTCTGTATCGTGGTACGACGCTTGCTTCGGTCGTGAAGATAAAATCGAAGAGGGCTGCCGTCTCTTTGAACTCGTCGAAGTGAGGAGGATCCTCTTTGTTCCAAAAGGCCGAAGGGATGCCCCTCTCCTTTGCCGCACTCACGAGTTCTTCGACCTTGCTGTCAGGCCCCGAAGTACGCGCGAACCGGTAACGCCAGGTGAAATTGTTACCGCTCCACGCAGACTCGCAGAGAAGAAGATCGGGTTTGAAGTAATCGAGAGCTTTCTCGATATCTTGCAATCCAATCGGGACGATATTGGCAACACCACTGAAACACTGTGTCGAGAATTCGTCGAGGACGACTGCGATCGTTGGTTTACTGGTGTCCCACTCCCGACCATAGGTGGGCTTCTGGGGACTGTCGAAGAGATTGACTAACGCTTCTCGGTAGCTCAGCATGCCGTATGGGATATTCCTTCGTATTCGTGACTGCCCAACAAGTACCCCAACTCAGGCGCAGGCCATCGGCCTCGCATACTCGTATGAGTCTCTCACATTGAGCTAACCCAGCACCGGCCCTCCGGGGCTTCCCGGCGTGCCGCACTGTTGGGTCGCGAAAGCGAATGTGTCACACACCTCAAAACTTGCGGCCCGAGAGGCCGGCCCGGGCCGACTGAAACCCGGTTGGCACCCAGTCGGACTTGATAGGGTTGGGCGGTCCTAATGCTCCATCCAAGGGCGCAGCCCTCCAACTTTCAAGTAATCCTACGAACTCGTAGGAGATAGGGAAGACATTGCCGAATCTCTTCATCTGGGGCGGGTGCGTCGCCCGCGATACGTACTCCAAGCTCAGCTCCGATTGGGCGATCAGCGACTATATAGCCCGTCAGAGTTGGATCAGCGCGACTCATGGTCAGGCTGAAGTCGAGGGCGAGATCGACCTGAAGTCAGCGTTTCAGCGCAAATGCCTGGAACGCGACATTGCTGGCAATGCTCTCCAGATCTTCGCCGAGAAATCGGCGACGACGGACGTCGTGGTTTTGGACCTGCTCGCTGAACGAACGGGTGTCCTTCAATGCCCGAACATGGCATATCTGACTCAGTCGTGGGAGCTCGAGCAGAGCGGCCTCAGGAGCCAGCAGTCGTCACTGCTAACCCCGGTGGATTTCGGTTCCGACGATTACTTCGACCTTTGGGCGCGGTCTGCCAAACAGGTCCTTGAGAGGATCGGTGCCAGCGGGGTGCCCTATCTCATTCTCGCCCCGGCCTGGGCCAGGCGCACTGGAGGCGGAGCGACTCATGCCAAGCTCGACACGTACCGCGGGCGACCCGTCGATTGGTTCAACACCGCATTCGAGCGGTACTACCAGTGGCTGGAGTCCGAAGGGCACCCCGTCGTACGTCTCAGTACGGAGTCGGCCTTCGCTGACGAAAACCACCAATGGGGCCTCGCGCCTTTCCACTACACGGAGAAGGCCTATAGTCACTTCGGTGATGCCATTCGCGGCGCTGTCGCTTAACGACAGCAGGACACCGTTCACCCTTCATAGACGGGAGTCGCGTCCCCTCGGGAACCAGCCTTGTCGGCGTCAAGCCCGAAGCTAGACAGGTCGCTTCCGCACTGGTTTTCCATACGTCAGGTTTCCACCGAAATCAACAAAACGGGTCCCAGCCACCTGAAGCCTGGCCACTCTGCCGAGTCAGCCAATCTCCCGCGGTCTCCTCGCCGATGTTCAGCGAAGGATCACCTGCAGTGACGCTGCCTACCTGAACCCATCTCATAGGAAGGTCCGCTGACGCGTCGAACGCGCCGAGCAATGCGAAGTCCTCTCCCCCGGCGTAGACCCACCGGTGCAGCTCCCCACCGATCAGCCGCGCCGGCTGCTCCAGACCGGCCCCTTGAGATCCGACGAGGTCCGGGTCAAGCTGGACACTGACCTCGGAAGCCTTAGCCATGCGTTCAGCATCACGGACGAGCCCATCCGACAAGTCCAACATCGCGTGAACTCCGAGCGCGCGTGCCTCCGGACCGGAACCGATGGGTGGCTTCGGGCGCAACTGACCGACGACGGCGGAACGCACGGATTCCGACCAGTCCCGGGGAAGTTCGCCCAATCGCAGTTCGGAAACTTCACTTTCGGGTAGAGCGTGCTCGAGCACATCGACGCCGGCCGCCGCCAATCCGAGAGTGCCGCAGACCGCCAGCACATCACCGGGCCGGGCACCCGACCGCAGAACCGGGTCTCCCCCATCCAGGCTGCCGAATGTCGTCGTCGTCACGGAGATCTCGCTCCCGCGTCCGACATCGCCGCCGACGATGGCGCAGTCGTGCGCCCCCAACTGCTCGAGGGCCTCGGTGACGCCTTGAGCGAAGGAGGCAACCCAGTCGAGGTCGATGTCTTCGGGCAGGCTCAGGCTCGTCACGAGGCCGGTGGGACGCGCGCCCATCGCGTTGATGTCGGAGAGGTTCTGCGCGACGGACTTCCAGCCGACGTCGTATCCCGTGGTCCGATAACCGCTGGGCCAGACCCGGCGAAAATCCTGGTCCTCCGTGATCGTGTCGATGGAAGTGACCAGACGACCATCCGGGACGGCCAGGATCCCGGCGTCGTCGCCCGGCCCGAGCAGCGGCGCCGCGGAGCGGTACCCGGCCAGGAGCGTTTCGATCAGCTCGTTCTCAGTGAATCCGCCGCTCACTTCGAGTCCCCCCGTCCAGCGATCGCGACTGCCCTTCGAAAGGTGTTGCACCGGTCGATTTCCCTGCTCACCGGCTCAACCACCCTCGTTTCGGACACAAGCGCCACGGAGGACTGGAGCCGGCGTCGCACACTGCGCCCCCTGAGCGCAGCCCCTGCCCGGGCGATCGCCGCCGAGGCCAGCGCAAGGACAACACCCGCGAGCAAGCCCGCTACCACCAGCAGCGTCGGTACCGGGAACCCCTCGACGCGTGGCGTCGGCGGCAGCTCGAATTGAAGATAGGACACCGCAGCGAGACCAAGGAGCCAGAGAGCGCCTGCCAGTGCCACCGCCAGGGCTGCCCACTGCACAATAGCCACGGGATACCACCACCTGGACTTCGCGGACGCATTGAGGTCCGTACCGCCCACTGCGCGATCGAGGTGCTGAGTCAGTTCTTCGCGGTCTGCGATACCGGCGTCACGGATGGCGTCGCGCCACGCGTCAGGGGCACCGCGACCAGCATCCTCCGTGAAGCGGCGCACCGCCCCGTCGGCCATGGCGCGCTGTGCGGCGCCAAGTGCAGGGAGAGAGGTCCGATTGACCTCTGGATTGGCCTCCGCCGACTTGAGGTTGAGGCGACGCAGCGGATCCGGGCGCAACTTGGCCATCCATTTGGTCAGGGGCCAGCCCGTGAAGGCCGTGGCGTCGAGTCGGTACGAGCGCTTCACCGCGCGCACGACGGTCTCGATGCCGATCGCGTTCCCCAGGCTCTCTGCGAGCACGTCGCGTTCGCGCCGGCCTGGCTGCGGTAGTTCGTCGGCGGCCGCCTGCGCTGCGAGTTCTTCCGCCGACTGCCGCACGTCCGCGAGAAGGCGTTGCTGAGCCGCACTGCGGCGATCCACGATCGCGCGAATATCGGACCGGAGTTCATCGATGCCCTGACCCGTCACGGCGGAGACCGCCCGAGCCTGCTGGTGTCGAATCCCATCGTTCTCGAGGATCGACGACAGGGAGGACAGCACCGGCTGGACTTCGCTTTCCGACAGCCGGTCCACCTGATTCAAAACCACCAGCATCACGGCGTCGTGAGTCGCGAGAGCGCTCAGGAAGTCCTGGTGGACGACGGCGTCCGCGTACTTCTGCGGGTCCAGCACGAACACGAGCACGTCGACCTGACCAGCCATCCGCTGCACCACTTCGCGGTGCTCTCGTGCCGTCGAGTCGAAATCCGGCAGATCCAAGAGGATCAGTCCCCCGGCAGGCGGAGCAGCCTCGCCACGCCACCAGCGCCCGAGGCCCCCACGTCGCGGGGTCTCCGTTTCGTGTGCATCTTCGATGGTGTGTCGGTCCCGTACCTCGAGCCAGTCCAAGAGTTCATCAGCGTCAGCGGCCTGAGCGCCGGGGTGCTCGTAGACAGCTGCGAGCGCCTGGCTTGTCGTTGGGCGGGTCGCCGCCGTCCTAGCCAGTTCCACTCCGACCATCGCGTTGAACAGGGAACTCTTGCCCGAACCTGTCGCGCCGAAGAATCCGACAACCGTGTGGTCCGCCGACAGCTTCCGTCGCAGCGAAGCGCGCTCGAGCACTGCTCGACCGCGCTTCACGGCCGCACCGTCGACCCTGCCCTGTCCGGCCTCGACCGCCTGCTCGAGGCTCTCCAGTCGGGAGTCCAACTCGCCCGCCGAAGCCTCCGTCGTTTTCCTCCCCTTAGGCATCGTTGCGGCGCTCCTTTCGCTGGCTTCCTGCACGCCCGGTCGCGACCAGGACCCTGGCCTTTGCGACGGCGGTCCGCAGTTCCTCCACCTCGGAACCCGCGCGTACACCGGCGAGCAACTCCACGAATCGTGCGCTCTCGCCGGCCAGTAGCTGTTCGACTCGGTCATCCAAGAGAGTGCGTGCCTTTGTCGCGAGCCGGCGAACTGCCTCTTCTCCGAAGATCGCCTCGAGGAGCTTCTGTCCGACCACCGCGGAACCGCCGGCGATGCCAATTTCCAGGCCCGACAGACCGGCAGTAGAGGCGAAGACGACGATCATCAGCGCGACGGCGACACCGTTGACGCCGAACGACACCATTCGCGCCGTGAACCTCTTGCCCTGGCCCTCAGTGCGGATGAGCTCCATGAGATCGCCCTGCCACGCGCGTACCTCGGCAGCGGTCCGTTCGGAGAAGTCCGACGGGAGCCTGCCGGCGTCTGCCCCTTGAAGAAGTGCGCGCCCGGCCGGCGTGGATCGCCAGCTGCGGTGAGCCGATTCGACTGCTTTCGCTGCCGAGTCGACGATCACCGCGTGGAGGCCGGTCTCGATGGCTTCCTCGACTGTCTTCACCGGAACGGGCTTGCCCGTGAAGAACGCTCCGATGCGGTCGCGAACGCGCCCCACGGTGGTCTCGAGTGAGCGGAAGAACTCCCCCGTCCCGACAAAATCCTGCCATCTGGCCAGAACCTCGCCCCGCAGCAGGGTACCGTCCTGAGAAGCCTCGGCGACCTCCGTAGAAGCCCGTTCGAAAGTGCCCTGGACGATCTCGGTCAGGTGCCGCGCTTCGTCCAGCTGCTCGGCCTCAGCTGCCAGCACCTGCTCGGAGAGTCCCGCAACCTGTTCGACGGCGCCGGCGAGGGTCCTGCGCGCGACTGCAGAACGTGCAGCGGCGTCGGAGCCGAGATCGGTCAGCCAGGACCGCACGTCCGCCACCGCGGTCGGCGGCAACATACCGTTGGCGTCGAGACGGGCCTCCTCGACGATGAAGAGGCGGGCATCGTCCAGGCCCCGAGCGGCCAGCATTGACCGCAGGTGGGCGGAGACCTCGTCGGCAGCCTCTCCCGGCACGCGGTCCAGCACGACGCCGACGGCGATGTCGCGCGCGGCGGCGTCGTCCAACAGCTCCCATGGGACGGCGTCGGCGTAGCGATTGGCCGTGGTGACGAATAGCCAGAGGTCGGCAGCCGCCAGAAGTTGCCCCGCGAGCTGCCGATTCTCCTCGGCGATCGAGTCGACATCCGGTGCGTCAAGCAATGCCAGACCCCGTGGAATGGAGTCGTCCCCCAATAGGACGATTGAAGCCGCGAGCGCCTTCCTCTGCGCTGCGGACGGCGAGTCCTGCTGCCCGCCGTCGGCATGGTCAGCGTCAGAACTCCGGCGCCCGGTGGTCCGCTCGAGCTCGGGCAGGATCCGGTTTGGTTCGAACCAGGCAGCCTCGTCCGAGTGGTGGAGGAGGATCGGCTGGCGCGTCGTGGGACGGATGGCCCCGGCGCGGGTCACGGGATGTCCCACCAGCGCGTTGACCAGCGTCGACTTGCCGGCACCTGTGGAGCCGCCGACGACGATCAACAGTGGCGCGTCCAGGCTCCGGTACCGGGGAAGGACGTGGTCGCGCAGCTGCCCCAGAGCTCGCGCCTTGGCAGTTTCGCCGGAGGTGCGGCTGCCGGTCTCCAAAGGGAAGCGAGCTTCCACAAGTCGGCGCTCGACCGCGGTCAGTGTCTCCACTGCGACGGTGACATGCGCGGCATCTAAAGCGTTCACGTCTTCCATCCTGCCGTAGATTCGCTCGGGTGAGGCGCAAGACAGGAACTCGATGTCCACTGACTCCCCGAACTAGGTCCTCGTTTGGAGCTCCCCGAGCATCGCATCCGCAACCCAAGTCATTGCTTCTTCCCCGAAGTGGAACGGAGCGCGCTGCCAGCGGTGTCCCGTGGGCGCAGTGGCGATTTCCGCGGGCATGTCCAGTGTCTTGACACCCTTCTCTCGGAGAAAGCCCGTCAACGACGAAATATAGTCGCTGACATCTGTAACGGGGCGTCCCCCGTAGAGCCCGAAGGGGACTCCCTCCGAATCGCTCGCTGCCCAGGGCGCATTCACCACAACCAGTTTGTCTTTAAGACCATACCGTTCCAGCCTGCGCACGAATCGTGTTGCCGCGGTTCTCCAGAGCCCGGCGTGCATATCCGTTGCCGTCCGGATGTGATGCGGTCGGGCGGCAAGTGCCTGCAGGGCTTTCGACCGTTGTAGCTCCCCTGACGGCGTACAGAAACTCTGGTCCGGTAGTTTGAGCACTCCCAATCGTTCAACATGGCAGTCCATGACGATGAGGTCCGTCTGCTGCGCCACATCAATGATGGTGGGCAATAAGTTAGACGCCAAATCACCATTGACCATTCTCGACTGGAAGCGGGAACTCAAGGAAACACTCGTCACTACTTCTGTTGGGCGAGTTGTCGCACTGATGAGTGATTGACGCGCCACATACCCGCTCAGATCGATATCTTTTTTAATGAATTCGTAGGCGTCGCGAATAACGCATCCGCCGTACAGGAAGACTGAACCCATTTTGACAGTCTACTGCAGCACAATCACAGCGCGGGCAGCAGTCCCCTATTCTGATCCGTCAGGCTGGGCCATAACTTCAGCTTCGCTCGTTAGGCGTGGGCGCGACGTGCATGAAGCCAACGACGCCCCTTATAGACTGACTCTGCGGCTCGGCCGACCGCACAGATCGAAAGGGCACCCTTCATGGCGACTACTTCCACCTCCCGCAACTACGACCAGTGGAAGATGCCGCACTACCGCTGGCCCTCGCCTGCCGCTTTCAGGGAATCACCCCTTCTCGAGGACGGGATCCACACCACCGACCTGCCGAGCGGATACGCTCTGGACCTCTTGCTGCGCGGCAATCCACTGTCAGCCGACGGTCATTCACATGTGCTCGTGTTTCTCGCCGGCGCCGTGACCGGACGCACTGACAAGCAAGGTCCGTTTTTCAGCGGGCTCGGCATCGCCGGAAAACTCGACATGCCCGTGGTTGCTGTCGCTGACCCCGGCCTGGAAACCGATCCGAGCGTCAATCTGGCGTGGTACACGGGCAGGATCGACGGAGGCTTCCAAGACGATCTTGCGCACGTTCTACGCAGCATCGCCTCCCGTGCTGGCAAACCGCTCCTCCTCGTTGGAGGGTCCGGTGCAGGTTACGCAGCTCTCCAACTGGCAGAAGTTCTCTCCGAGTCAGCGACTGCCTTGGTCTGGAATCCCCAGACGAGCATCCTTGACTACCACCCGGGTCCCGTCCGGACGTACGTTCGCCGCGTGCACGGTTTCGCCGCCGGGTTCGTGAGCACGGAAACATGGAAATCCGATGTCGCCGTTCGGATCGGCGATCGAGCGCAGATCGCGTTGCGCGGCGCAGACGCCGTCACTTCGGCCCGCGGCGTCCTCTACCTGCAGAACCGGACGGATTGGCACCGTGAGAACCACCTCGACCCGTGGCTGAAGGCAAGTTCGTGGCAGCGGAGCAGCGCATCGTCCGGAGGTGAAATCTTCTCCCACGGGGACGATCACGCGGTCGTGGTGGCGGACTTCGCCGACGGCCACGGCGCGCCGGACGGCGATCTCATCGCTTCCCTCATTGCGGAGATCCAGTCAGGCCAGACTACTTTGCTCTCGATCGCAGAGGAGATCGGAAGCGAGTACGCCGCGTAGGTTCTACGTTCGGCCCCGCGCCGACGACGTAGGCGGACGATCACTCTTTATGCCTGATGACCTTAGCGGGCACGCCGGCAACGACCACGTTCGGTGGTACGTCGTCCAACACGACAGAGCCTGCGCCAACAGTCACGTTGTCGCCGATTTTGCCACCAAGGCACATCGAGCCGGGCCCGATGAAGACGTTGTCTCCGATGACGGGGAGGTCACCGGGTTTACCTCTCGAGCCGATCGTCACCTGCTGTCCGATCACACAGTTTTCTCCGATCCGGGCGTCGGGATGGACAACGGCCGAGATTCCTCCGACGCCTAATCGCGTGCCCGCGCCGATGACCGCTTTGTAGGGGATCCTCGAATTGAACTTGACCAGGATGTAGTTCTGGAGGAAATTCGCGCCTTCTAAGAGTCCCCGCAGATAGAAGCTTCTGGCCATCCGGTAGATGTCGATGGCGCTATTGCGGCACAGGGCTCTTGTCAGGATGTTGTCGTCAGCGCTCGACAGGCGGTATGGGAAGTCCAGTTCCACGGCCGCCCGATAGTTCTCATGGCCAATCGTCAGGACGCCAGAGCGTGGTGCGTGCGTGATGGGCAGTCCGAAGGCCGTCCCACACAATGTACGTGTCGGGTCAATGACCTCGACGATGTTCTTAGAATCCGCAAGCACTTCCAGGGCGATTCCCGTGACGGTGTTTACACCGACGACAGCGAACTCTTCGTTCTTGGGTGCGGCCGGAACCGGCGTCGCTGCCGCGAATCTGAGACTGCGCGTCTTGGTCCGCTCGACGCTGCCATCAGGTAACCTCGTGAAGATCACGCACGAATAATCGCCATTGTGAGACATCGGGTACCGCCACTCGGATTCACGGCTGTAGGCCGTCTTGTGGACGATCGTTCCGTTTTTGAGGAAATGAACAGCTCGCAGCCCGGCGAGGTCATCGATCCGCAGCGTGAGAAAGAAATGATCAGTCACTGCCAGTGAGTAGTCCACAGGTCTCCCAGACGGTGGGTCAACAGGTCCGCATCATCCTACATGGAGCTTCGTATTCATTCTTCGTCCGCACCGCTGCAAAGGATCCGGCACGCAGAAGAAGAAAGTCCCGGAAGTCTGACGACTTCCGGGACTGCAAGGGTGACCCCAGCGGGATTCGAACCCGCGTTGCCGCCGTGAGAGGGCGGAGTACTAGGCCGCTATACGATGGGGCCCTTGGCGACACAAGCACAAGATGCTGAACCGTGCGTAAACATCAAGATGTTCCTCGGGAACAGCTATCAACTGCTTGCGTTCGTGACCCCAGCGGGATTCGAACCCGCGTTGCCGCCGTGAGAGGGCGGAGTACTAGGCCGCTATACGATGGGGCCGAACGCTATGGAAGATGACTGCTCACCTTCCACGAGAAAGAAGACGGAGTAGAACTCCCTACTTCTTCGCTGGGGTACCAGGACTCGAACCTAGAACGACGGTACCAGAAACCGCTGTGTTGCCAATTACACCATACCCCATGGTTACCTCAACGACTGGTCAGCTGCCCTTTCGAGCGGCCAAACCAGCGCCTCAGCACGAGTAAATACTCTACACGCACTGTCTGAGAAAACCAAAATCGGAGCCCAGCCGTCGAGGCGTGTTCCTCCTCACAGAGGAACTAGGCGACCGGCACCTGAGCTGCGAAGGACGCCATGCGCTTCAACGAGGACTCCCGGCCGAGGATGACCATCGACTCGAACAGCGGGGGCGAGATGCGGCGACCGGAGATCGCCGCGCGCACGGGTCCGAAGGCCTTACGCGGCTTGAGGCCGAGATCGTCGATCAGCGCGACGCGCAGGGCACTCTCAATCGAGTCCTTGTCCCACTGCTCCAGGGCCTCGAGCGCCGTGGTCGCTTTCGCGACGACCTCCGCGAGGTTCTCCGGCATGCCCTTGAGCGCGTCATCAGCGACGACGACGTCCTCGTCCGCAGTGAAGAGGAAGCCGGTCATGTCCGGCGCCTCCCCCAGTAGCGTGATGCGCTCCTGAACCAGCGGGGCCACCTCGGTGAGGATCTCGGCTTCGCGCTCGCTCGGCTCCTCCCCGATCAGACCGGCGGCCTGGAAGTAGGGCACCAGGCGGTCGCGGAAATCGTCCGCCGCGAGCATGCGCACGTGAGTGCCGTTGATGGCTTCGGCCTTCTTCAGGTCGAAGCGCGCCGGGTTCGCGAGAACGTCGGTCACGTCGAAGGCTTCGATGAGCTGCTCGCGACTGAAAATGTCTTCATCCGCAGACAGGCTCCAGCCGAGCAGCGCCAGGTAGTTGAGCAGGCCCTCGGGGATGAACCCGCGATCGCGGTGGAGGAACAGGCTCGACTCGGGATCGCGCTTCGAGAGCTTCTTGTTGCCCTGCCCCATCACGTACGGCAGGTGTCCGAAGAGCGGCATGTACTGTGCGACGCCGATCTCGATCAGGGCGCGGTACAGCGCAATCTGGCGCGGCGTCGAGGACAACAGGTCCTCACCGCGCAGCACGTGCGTGATCCCCATGAGGGCGTCGTCGACCGGGTTGACCAGCGTGTACAACGGCTTGCCGTTGCCGCGAACCACGACGAAGTCCGGCGTCGTGCCGCCCTTGAACGTGATCTCCCCGCGGACGAGGTCGGTGAACGTGATGTCGTCGTCGGGCATGCGCAGGCGCAGTACCGGCTCGCGGCCCTCTGCGCGGAAGGCCTCGACCTGTTCGGCGGTCAGGGTGCGGTCGAAGTTGTCGTAGCCGAGCTTCGGGTCGCGGCCGGCAGCCTTGTGGCGCTCCTCGACCTCTTCCGGAGTGGAGAACGACTCGTAGACGTGCCCGCGCTCCTTGAGCTTGGCGATGACGTCCTGGTAGATGTCGGAGCGCTGCGACTGGCGGTACGGCTCGTGCGGGCCGCCGACGTTGACGCCCTCGTCCCAGGTGATGCCCAGCCAGTCGAGGGCGTCGAGGAGCTGCTGGTAGCTTTCCTCGGAGTCGCGCTGCGCGTCGGTGTCTTCGATGCGGAAGATCATCTTGCCGCCCGTGTGGCGGGCGTACGCCCAGTTGAATAGGGCGGTGCGAATCAGACCCACGTGCGGGGTTCCTGTCGGCGACGGGCAGAATCGCACGCGAACGGGGGTTTCGTCGGTCACTGTCGGCAATGTCGTGGCACTAGTCATGATGCCTCGATTCTAGCCCCACGCGCAGTGGTCGACGTAGGAGCGGCCGTTCACCTACCGACGTCGCATCAGCCCCAGAAGCAAGGTGACGAACGCCGCGATCGCGAAACCGACCGCGAGGACGATGCACACGCCAGCGAGGACTGGTGGCGCACCGGTGACGTGTGCTACGCGAGCGCAGACGCCAAAGAGGACCGCAAGCACGATGCTGACACGACTAATTCCGCCAAAACTTCGCCACGAAACACGCTTGCCGCCTCCACCGCGGACTACACGGGTGGACGCGCCGGATTGATCGGAATTCGTCTGATGACGCGTCACGTCAGGCGACCTCGCACCAAGAGCTGGTGACCGCTTGTGCCTCACCACCGCGTTCCCGATAGTAGACACGCGCGCGATACCGGCCGGCCTCGAGGGAATCCCACGAGAAATCCCGCCGATCCCCATATTCGATCGTGTCGACGACTTCGTTGGCACGATACAACTTGAGAGACACTTGGAGTTCCTCCGCGCCGCTGACGCTGAGCCGCAACGTGGAAGATCCTGCCGCAACCGAGAGGTTGATCCACGGAGCGGCGCCTGACGGCTGCGCCTGCGGTAAGGAGCTGGTACCAGATGAGAGTCCGGACGCCGCTGCGGATGCAGTCGAGCCATGCGGCGCACCAACACGCGCGGCAAGGGCGGTGATCTTGGACCGAAGGAAATTCTTGAACACGGGGCCGACATCCGAATGCGGCGTCCCTGGCACGACCTCTAAGCCGATGGTGTGCCCGGCCTCTTCAGCGTGACGTACCCAGGGCAGGACGTGATTGCGATAGTGGTGATCAGCGTCGCCGACCAACAGATCGACCCGAGGAATGGTCGATTGCCGCTGTACCTGCTCAAATAGGATCGCGTCCAACTCGGCGACGGCTACCTGGCCGGTCCCGCCCGTCATGAACTTCAAGACATTCGGATGCGGTTTCTCCAGGAATGACCCGATGCGCGTTTGGGGTGCACCCACGACGATGCCGCCGCCGGCAAATTCGATACCGTGGTAAAGGGCTGCCGCTCCTCCCTTGGAGCTCCCCGCAAAATAGACGTGCTCGCGCCCAATTTGAAGGTCGTCGACGACCTTTCCGATCAGGGCCTGCACGGAGTGCGCAATGGCACGTGAACCGTGGTCCGAGAGGTAGTAGCAGCCTTGGTCACCGAAGTCGTCGAGAATGTACAGGACATTGACGGGAAGATCCTGCAACGAACTGCGGTAGTTATAGGTGAAGCGACCGAGAGGGCTGATCGCGGAGAAGACGACGACGAGTGGCGCTGGGGATGGACCCTCCTGGAGATCCAGGAGGTAGTTCAGTTGTGGTTCGCCTCCGGCGCGGCGCCACTGGTTCTTTCCCTCCACCAACGCCAGATCGGCATAGTTGAAGTCACCGCGGACCGCGAAACGCGACGCGACACGGGCGCAACGAGCTTTGAAGGAGACTCGGACGACGCTTGCAGGCTCGGCTTCACCGAACTCCGGGAAAGCCCAACCCAGGACCCGTGGCTTCGTCTCACCTCGATGCACGCTGACCTGGGTGGGCACATCAGCCTCAAAGAACGCGTCCAAGACCTTCACACCGTCACGGAAAGCCTCGAATCCCTGGCCGTGTGGCACCACGAGAAGGTTTGGGGCGAGGTTCCAGAACATCTCCCACGTGTGGTCATCTCGCTCCCCCTCAACTGTATCCACGACGCGGATGACATCAGCCTGCTCGCCAGTGGCTACGGAGACCTCGCGGCGGTGGGTACCCCCGGTCAGGCGTCCCGTCTCAGCCGTGACATCGAAACCGTGGGCTGTCTTCTCGGCGTGGATGAATCGGACGGTGTCAGCGTAGTCATCGACGCGGCGGACGCTCTTACGATCCAGCACGATGTTGTTGTGGGCGAACTGGCTGAACCCGTAGACCGTCATTGGATCCGAGTAGTTGTATCCGTACGGCCCTGCCTCGCTCACCAGCGGCTGCCCGGCCCCGTGAACGACGAGCGAGAGATCGTCCGAGTGTTTGTGATAGTTGGAGTTGTAGGCCGCCGTCAGCATGACCCACGTTGCCTCCCTATCGGCCCAGCGGGACCGATGAATGGCATACCCGGACTCCGGCAGCAGCAGCGTCACGTCCTTGGGTACCGTGCCCTTCCGCCCCTGCGTCACAGCGAAATCGTAGTTAGAGCTATCGAAAAGTTTGCCTGCGGTGGCGAGTAGTGACCGGCTGACCGAGTCACTGAGCAGCGGGTGCGTCCCAGCAGGGGTCACGACGTGCGTGGCGTACACGGATGCTTTCTCGAGGATGTCATCTAGCTGGGAGTCTGTGATGCCGCGCAGGTGCAGGTACGCGACGTGTTCCGTCAGGAAACGACAAATCATCTGGTGGTACGTCGGCGAATTCTCCACATGAACGCCGTCAACCGTGAAGCACGTTGAGAAATAGCCGTGGAGCCGTTCCAACGCTGTCGACCGGAACTCGACGAGGTGACTCTCCTCGTTCCACCGTGCCATTTCGGAATAGTGGCGCAGCGCGAGATCTTGAAACATGCCGTGGTTGTTCCAGCCAGCATGAAAGTCATCCCGGAGGAGAACGGACGCGGTGTTGTCGATGGCGGCCCGAAGAACCGACAAGTCCAGCCCGTTGTCACTTCGACTCAGGTTCCGTTCGACCAGCAGCCAGTGCATCAACCGTTGAGCCGTGGTCTCGTCGTGGTAGGCCAGGGGGTGCGGGGACGCCGCGGGGTCGAACCCGTTCTGCCCGACCCACCGATCGATCAAGTCGAGAACGGCAACACCAGCACGCTCGTCGCCCTCTTCCAAGGCCTCGGTCCAGTCGGCGAGAAAGAGGAATCCGTGGAGGAAGCGATCATGAGTGCGGTCCCCGACGGCCTGCCACACCGCCCCGTCGTCGTAGTCGATGTCCCCGAACCGGGGCGCGCGGATCGACCCTCCAGTAAGGAAAGCTTCGACTGCCTCAATGCTGTCGGTACCGCGCCGTTGTGGCAAGGCACGATAGCTGTACGAAGCCAGGTCCACGTCCGAGTCGTGCGTGCTGGACGTGGTGGTGTCGGGGTTCGTGGAGTTCATTCCTAGCTTTCGGAGCGGCGCTCGGCCTGGCGGGAGTACATCAGTGGACGGGGTTCCTCAGGCGGATCAGTCTACCGGCGGAAGTGGTTCAGCAGGGTGCCGATGCCCTCGATCTCAACTTCGAACCGCTGGCCCTCGCGCAGCAGTCCGACGCCGGCGGGAGTGCCCGTGAGGATCACGTCGCCGGGCAGGAGCGTGAACGCTTGAGACGCGAACGAGACGAGGTCGGCCACGGACCAGACCATGTCGGAGGTGTTCCCGTCCTGGACGGTCTCGCCGTCGAGCCGGCCGACGACGGAGACGCTCTCCGGGTCGAACTCCGTCTCGATCCACGGACCGATCGGACAAGAACCGTCCCAGCCTTTGGCCCGTCCCCACTGCAGGTCGGTCTTCTGGACGTCGCGGGCCGTCAAGTCGTTGGCGCAGGTGTAGCCGAAGACGACGTCGGCGACCTTCTCCGCCGGGACGTCCTTGCAGATCCGTCCGATCACGACGGCCAGTTCGGCCTCAAAGGAGATCTCGTCAGAGAAGCTCGGCAGCGTCACCGGGTCACCCGGGCCGGCGATGGCCGTATTCGGCTTCAGGAACATCAGCGGCGAGGCCGGGACCTCGTTACCGAGCTCCGCGGCGTGATCCGCATAGGTGCGGCCGAAGCAGACGATCTTCGATCGCGGAATGATCGGGGCAACGAGCCGGACGTCGTCGAGCGCGTGCTTGGTGCCGGTGGGCTGCACCCCCTGGTAGAAGGGGTCGCCGGCGATGCCGACGATCTCCTCGCCCTTCACGACGCCGTACTGGGGGTCTCCGTCAACTACAAAACGTGCAATTCGCATAGGTTCTACCTTACTTGTCGCGGCCAAAACAGAACTGCGGCCGACGCTGTCGCGCCGGCCGCAGTCTCAGAAGTCGGGGATGACTCAAGCGAGTCGGGTGAGCCAGCCGTGCTTGTCGGCGACTGCGCCCGTCTGGATGCCCAGCAGTTCCTCGCGGATGCCCAGGGTCACGGAATCGGCAGCCAGTGCGGGCGAGGCGATGTCGCCTTCGGCGGTCTTCAGCTGACCGATCGGGGTGATCACGGCCGCGGTGCCGCACGCGAAGACCTCGCGCAAGGTGCCGTTCGCGGCCGTGCGGCGCCACTCGTCGAGGGTGAACTTGCGCTCCTCGACGGTGAGTCCGCGGTCCTTGAGCAGTTGGATGACCGATTTGCGCGTCACGCCGTGCAGGATGGTTCCGTTGAGTGTCGGGGTCACAACTCGTCCGTCGTCGAACACGAAAAACACGTTCATGCCGCCGAGCTCCTCGACGGCGTCGTCGTTGAACGGGTCGAGGAAAAGCACCTGCTGGCACCCATTCTCCTCCGCCTCGAGCTGGGCGGCTAGCGACGCGGCGTAGTTGCCGCCGCACTTTGCCTCGCCCGTGCCGCCGCGGCCGGCGCGCGCGTACTTGGTCGAGAGCCAGATGTTGACGGGCTTCAGCTCGCCACCGAAGTAGTTTCCCGCCGGCGAGGCGATGACCCGGTAGGAAACTTCGCGCGCTGGACGCACGCCGAGGAAGGCCTCGGTGGCGATCATGAACGGACGCAGGTAGAGCGCCTCGCCGTCGCCCGTGGGGACCCAGGAGCGATCAGCCTTGACGATCTCCTTCAGCGATTCGACAAACGCCTCGACGGGCAGCTCCGGCAGCGCCAGGCGCTGTGCCGACTTGTTGAAGCGATCCGCGTTGGCCTCGGGACGGAAGGACCAGACGGTTCCGTCCGCATGCCGGTAGGCCTTGAGACCTTCGAAGATCTCCTGACCGTAGTGCAGGACGGATGCGGCGGGGTCGAGGGCGATCGGGCCGTATGGCTCGATGCGCGCGTTCGACCAGCGGCCGCCGTCGTGGGTCCAATTCCAGTCGATCACCGCGGTGTGGTCGGTGAAGTGGTCGCCGAATCCCGGGTTGGCGAGTACGGCGGCGCGCTCCTCGTCGCTCTTGGGGGTGGTTGAGAGCTGCTGGGAGAATTCCATGGTGCTGGCGGCGCTTTCTCTTGAATGACTTAGGCAGTCGGGCCCGCGCCGCAGCGGTGCGGCGCTTGCCCTGAGGCCAGCTTAGGCCACGAGCGACACAATCGCATCGCCGATTTCCACCGTCGTGCGCACGTCCGTGAGCTCGGCGCGGCTGGTGATGTCCTCCTCGACGGCGCGCTCGACGGCGCGGGCGGCGTCGGGCAGACCCACGTGCTCGAGCAGCAGGGCGACGGACAGGATGGCGGCCGTAGGATCGGCCTTCTGCTGCCCCGCGATATCCGGCGCGGAACCGTGCACGGGTTCGAACATGCTTGGCTCGGTGCGGTCCATGTTGATGTTGCCGCTCGCGGCGAGGCCGATGCCGCCCGTGATGGCCCCGGCCAGGTCCGTGAGGATGTCGCCGAAGAGGTTATCGGTGACGATCACATCGAACCGTGCCGGGTCCGTGGTCATGAAGATCGTCGCGGCGTCGACGTGCATGTAGTCGTGACTGACGTCCGGGAACTCGGCGGCCACGGCCTCGACCGTGCGGCGCCACAGGTGTCCCGCGTGCACGAGTACGTTGTGCTTGTGCACGAGCGTGACCTTCTTGCGCTCGCGGCGGGAGGCACGGGAGAACGCGTCGCGCACGACGCGCTCGACGCCGTGAGCCGTGTTGACGGAGACCTCGGTCGCGATCTCGTGCGGGGTGCCCACGCGCAATGCGCCGCCGTTGCCGACGTAGGGGCCCTCTGTCCCCTCGCGGACGACGACGAAGTCGATGTCACCCGGGTTGGCGAGGGGGCTGGGAACGCCAGAGTACAGCTTGGACGGACGCAGGTTCACGAAGTGGTCCAAGGTGAAGCGCAATTTGAGCAGCAGTTCGCGCTCGATCAGGCCCGAGGGGATCCGGGTGTCCCCCGGTGCCGCGCCGACCGCACCGAAGAGGATGACCTCGTGCTGGCGAATCGCGGCCAGCGTGTCCTCATTGAGGACTTCGCCGGTCTCCAGCCAGTGGTTGGCGCCGAGGTCGTACTCGGTCAGCTGAAGGTCGACTCCGGCGCCTTCGGCGACGCGGCGGAGGACCTTGACGGCCTCGGTGACGACTTCCGGGCCGATGCCGTCGCCCGGGATGACTGCTAGATCGATGCTGCGGGTGCTCATGCATCCAAGCCTAGGCAAACGGTCCGCATCCTGAGCAGTTCGTCTCAGCATATGAACAAGCTCTAGAAGCTAGGTCGATGCAGCTTGACGACAGTCGTCCCGTCACGGATAGCAAAGACGTCACCCAGCGGGCTGACGATGGGGTACGAGTAGCCACCTTCGGCCAGCCGGGTGGCGTGTCTTGATTGAATATGCACGGCAGTCACCTGACCACCACTGCAGTGGATCATGGATTTCGACGGTCGATGGTAGGCAATACGCGTCGTCCGGTACCCCCTTGAAGTCCTGGAGCCATGAAGGCGGAACGTGCGCACATGTTTGCCAGTCCGTCCCTCGATCTGCACCAATCCATTGGCATGGGAGGCATAGATGATGGTGCCGAGGACTATGGGCGAGTTAATCTCGCCTACCTCCGGCACCTCGATTTCCCACTCAATTTCACGAGTTCGGAAATCTATGAGGAGGACGCGCGCGGGCCTTGAGGAGAACTCGGCTCCGTACGCGTTTCTCTGGGACGTCGTGACAACCAGCTTCGCCCCATACAAGGCGATGCCTACGACCGATTGATCGTGGACAACGTGCTCCCAAGCGGATTCGACACTGCCATCCGAGCGATTCAGCTTAACAACACCACCGCCCTGCAGCCCCTGAGAAGGCACCGAGGCGACATACACGGAACCGGCGTCTGCCGTCATGGCGAAGGGACGGGACTGCCCATACTTCGGCTCGAGCACGGTCGTGCTGATCAGTTCGAGCGTCGTCTTATCCAATCGTGCTATGCGAGCTCCGGGATAGGACGCGACGATGATCTCGTCATCCAGTTCAATAATCGATTCGACTTGGCGGATCGCATCTCCATGGGAGACCTCTTCCGATTCGTCCAGATTCGCGTGCATGATAGCCATCGATTCTCCGAGATAACCGGCCGCATAGACACGCCCCAATGAGTCCGCAAATATTGTTTGGATCTTCTGCGCGGTCGTCTCCAGCGTCACCTCCGTCTCGATCCCAAACAACGGATGCCCCACCAAATGGTCAGTACGGAGGATATAGCGGCTCTCATCTGCGGTGGTGTAGAGCGCTGTGAGCTGGTCCAACAACCGATCCCCTTCGAGATCTGCCCACACGGGAAACACCAGGGAACCTTCCTTCGCTTGGATCACCCTAGTTTTCATGTTTGAACGTTGGAACCCGACTAAACCTCGGGAATCGTAGAAGAAAAATGAATCTCCAACTCTTTCGAACAACGCGTAGTACGCAGATTCTGTCAGGATAGTGAACTGCTCCGACGCAATATCGTAGATCGCCGTTCGGTTCTTCCCGTCTTCCCCGCGATATCCCGCGGCCACGACATCGTCCCATGCGCGAATCCAGTACACCGTGCCGTGACCTCGGGCCTGTGGCAGAGGGACGTCCACCACCGTCTTGAGCGTGTCACGATCCACGGCGACCAGTCGCGGGTTGACGCTACCCGTGCCACCCCACACACGTCGCGAACTGATGGCCAACCGCCGTACATAGTCAACGTCTCGCCCGAAGGGCTCGGAGTGATCAACACTGCGCGTGCTGGTATCCAAACGAAGGATCTTGGCAGCGCCTCCGGGACCGTAGGTCCCCACCCAGACGAACCCATCGCGCCCGCTCTGCGGTTCGTAGGCGTCATCGAACCACGTCTCGGAATCGGGCCAGACGCTGACGTCACCCTGCAGAGTGAAGGTATGGCATCCGCTCGCCGATACGGCGAGGAACTCATCGTCTGCGATGTGTGCAATCTCCTGGACGCCGCGCTGCGCTGGCGTTACCTCGTCGATCATACTGATCGCGTCACCGGAGTATCCATCGAAAAACTGCACTTGGCGAACCAGCCCACTACAGCCCACAACCACCGTTTTGTCCGATAACGAAGTTTTTACTACCTGGAATGTTGAGGGAGTCACCGCAGAAACGGGAAATTCTCGTTGCGCCAAGAAACCCGTCGCCTTCTGTTCCTGCAAATAGGGACGAATTTCCAACGCACTAGATGACGTATCGGCGGCCGCTGGAAGAACACGAACGTCGACCAACGCGCCGGCGCTCATGCCGAGAAGACCCGATAAGATATGCCGACGGCTCAACCGCATGCGATCCTCCAATTCAATGCGCTTGTCCGCGCCGTCATCAACTCTCCAGACCAGACTACGGGAGCGCTTCGGGCCCTTGAGGCAGTCGGTACTGCGCAATTCGTCACTGCACCTAGGATGGATGCCATGGCATGGCATCGCAGCGCGGATCAATGGCTCCGCGACCACCCCGCGCATGTCGACACCGTCACCGCGGTTGCGCTCTGGCTCTTCTGCGGCGGCCTGACCGTCGTCATCGGTTCCGCCGTCAGCCCGAGTCAGGCGCTCCTCGTCTTCGTCATCACCTCGCTCGAGCTCCTGCCGCTCGCCTGGCGTCGCACCAAGGTCACCCTGTCGGCAGGCCTCATCATCCTCGCCTGCCTCCTGCACCTGGCACTCCTGCCCACGTACCTGCCGTCCATCGTGGCCGTACCCATCGTGGTCTTCACGCTTGCGAAATACGGGCGGCGCTGGGAGTCCACGACCGGGCTCGCGCTCGCCCTGCTCGGCGCGATCCTCTCGACGGTCTCGTTCGGGGCCGTCGGCGGGTACTTCGACGCCGGCTACATGATCTTCAACGCACTCGTCATCATGCTCGGCATCCTGGTCGTCTGGACCTCGGGCGACCTCGCCCGGACCCGCCGACTCAACGTGCACGCCCTCGAAGAACGCACCGCCCGCCTCGAGAAGGAGCAGGCGGCCGAGCGTGCCGCCGCGGCCGCCGACGAGCGGGCGCGCATCGCCCGGGACATGCACGACGTCGTCGCCCACTCCCTCTCCGTCATGATCGCCCAGGCCGATGGCGGGCGCTACGCCGCCGCGCAGTCCCCCGATACGGCGCGGCAGGCCCTCGAGACGATCGCCGCCACCGGGCGCGAGTCGCTGCGGGAGATGCGTCGACTCCTCGGGGTCCTGCGCAACGACGGCGATGCCGCGTACCGGCCGCAGCCCAGCGTCGCCGACCTGTCCGAACTCGTGGAGACCGTCTCCGCCACCGGTCAACCAGTCGAGTTGTTCGTGCACGGGACACGGACGAACCGGCTGCCGCAGGGTGCCGAACTCGTCGTCTACCGCGCCGTCCAGGAGGCCCTCACGAACGTCCTCAAACATGCGGGACCCGCGGCCGCGGCGCGCGTCGACGTGCGCTGGGCGCCCGATGGCATCCACGTCGCCGTCACGGACAACGGCCGCGGATCGCAAGCCGACAGTTCCGGCGAAGGCTCGCGCCTCGGCCTGCCGGGCATGCGCGAACGCGTTAGTCTCTACGGCGGCACGATGACCGCGGCGCCACTGCCACGCGGAGGCTTCGCCGTCTCGCTCTTCATTCCAGTTTCGGAGGATGCATGAACGCACCAACCGCCCCCATCCGGGTCGCGCTCGTCGACGACCAGACCCTCGTCCGCAGCGGGTTCCGGATGCTCATCAACTCCCAGCCCGACCTCGAGGTCGTCGCCGAAGCGGGGACTGGCCGCGAGGCGCTGGCCTCCCCCGTGGTGGCGCGCGCCGACGTGATCCTCATGGACATCCGCATGCCGGACATCGACGGCATCGAAGCGACCCAGCGGATTCTCGACGCTGCCGCGGGCGCCGCCGATGCCGAAGCAGCCGGGACGGGCGAACAGGGCCCCCGCATCGTGGTGCTCACGACCTTCGACCTGGACGAGTACGCCCTCGCGGCCATCCACGCCGGCGCCAGCGGATTCCTCCTCAAAGACGCGCCGCCCGAGGAACTGCTCGAGGCCATTCGCACCGTCCACCGCGGCGACGCCGTCATCGCCCCCTCGACGACGCGTCGACTCCTCAACCACGTGGCCCCGATGCTGCGCGCCGATCTGCAGGCCGAATCCCCCGACCACCGCGCCGTCGCATCGTTGACGGCGCGCGAGCGGGAGGTCTTCGAACTCATGGCCCAGGGCGCCTCGAACCCGGAGATCGCAGGGCAGCTGTTCCTCTCGGAGGCGACAGTCAAGTCGCATGTGCGCCGCGTCCTGTCCAAACTCAACGCCCGAGACCGCGTCCAGGCCGTCGTCATCGCCTACAGCACCGGAGTTGTCGCCCCCTGACCGCGGACAATCAATCGTCGAGGCGGCCGTCGGCGAAGTCGTCGAACACGGCCTGCACACCGTCGTCGTTGACGAGGATGGACTGGCCGTCGCTGCTGGTGCCGAACGGCGCCGGCGGCACCGCGTGCCCGACTTTCGACAAGTCCGCACGGTAGAGCCACGCGGCGAACGTCAGCATGTCCTCGGCGGAGACGTTCGTGTGCACATGCGGGTCGACGACGGCCAGCGACCGCGCCAGCGCGCCCGGCCCGTCGAGCAGCGCCCGGGCACCGAACCCCAGCAGTGCCACGCCCTGGTGGAAGCTGCGGTCGAAGTCCCCGCCCGGCAGGGTCTTGCGTTCCCGCACGTACATCAGCGCGTCGACCGGGTTCAGCACCACGTCACCAGCCGGCACGTCCTTGACCCGGACGGGCGCGTCCAGCGAAAGCCCACCGGAGTCCTCGACGATGCTCTGGAACCCCAGGAAACCGGTCAGGACGTAGCCGTCGAGTTCGATCTCGCTCGCGTTCGTCACCGCCTGCTGCTGCCCCTCGGGTCCGCCGAAGACCAGCGCCGCGTTGATCTTCGCCTCGCCGCCGCCGGCCAGCGGAACCCACAGGTCCCGCGGGATGCCCACGATGCCGCCGCCGCCCATGCCGTCGACGCCGACGACCTGCAGAGCGTCGGCCCGCGTCGACGTGATCAGCTCTCCTTCCTTCTCGCGCGCGTCGGCGCCAACGAACAGGATGTGCCGGGCGCCCTCGCCGAGGGCGGGCATGTCGATGCCCTGGCTGGGCCACCACCCGCCGACGATCGTCCACACCGGCGGCTCCTCCGCGTCCCCCTCGACGGCGACGGCCAGACTCACGTCGTCTCCAGAGGTCAGAACCGCGATCTCTTCCCCGTTCCAGGTCCCGAGCTCCGCCTCGACCGTCAAGGAGCCCGACGACGTCGTCCGTGAACTCACCGCCGAGTCGAGGCGTCCGCCGGTGGGCACGTCGGCGCCCTGGTACCAGCCGACGATCAATTCCGCGAGCTCCCGCGGCATGTCACCCGTCGCGACGTCGGGCACCTCCGGTGTCGGCGAAGCCGTCGCGGACGGGGCCTCGGATTCCTGCGGGGCGGGCGCCGGCGCCGAGCAGCCGGCCAGCACCAACGAGAGGGACGCGAGGCCCCCGGCGAGAGGCATCAGCCGGCGCCGGAGCAGGTGCGGGGATGAGTCCATGCAGCCATAGTCTCATCCCACGGGATGAGCCGCCGGCGACTATTTCGCGCCCGGAGGTCGATGTGGCGGGGCACAGGAAATTCATAGCGTGAGGGGTATGAATGAGAACTCCGCTGCAAACATCCCCGTCGCAGTCTCGGCACGCGGCCTGCGCAAGGTCTACGGACACGGCGAGACCCAGGTCGAGGCACTGCGCAACATCGACATCGACTTCCCGACCGGGCGCTTCACGGCCATCATGGGCCCGTCCGGTTCCGGCAAATCCACCCTCATGCACTGCCTCGCGGGACTCGATTCGTCCTCCGGCGGGCAGATCTTCGTCGGCGGGCAGGAGATATCCGGCCTCGACGACGCGGGCCTGACGACCCTGCGCCGCGACAAAGTCGGATTCGTCTTCCAGTCCTTCAACCTCGTCCCGACGCTGACCGCAGAGCAGAACATGCTGCTACCGCTGCAGCTTGCCGGCCGGAGCGTCGACCGCGACTGGTTCGACCGCGTCGTCGCCTCCCTCGGCCTGGCGCCGCGCCTGGCGCACAAACCGCACCAGCTCTCGGGCGGTCAGCAGCAGCGCGTGGCTGTCGCCCGCGCACTGCTGACGCGACCGGACGTCGTCTTCGGCGACGAGCCGACAGGCAACCTCGACTCCCAGACCGGCGCAGAAGTACTGCGGCTCCTTCAGGATTCGGCGCGCGACCTCGGGCAGACCATCATCATGGTCACGCACGATCCCGTAGCCGCGAGCTACGCCGACCAGGTGATCCTCATGCGCGATGGCGACATCGTCGGGGCGCTCGATGACCCCACCGCCGCCTCGGTGACCCGCGCCCTCGCGGAGATCTCCGGGGCCGCACCCCTCGCCACGGGGGCCGGTGCCTGAGATGCTGACCCTCGCACTCGCGAACATCCGAACCTACGCCAGACGCCTCATCGCGGTCGTGCTCGCCGTACTCATCGGCACCGCGTTCCTCGCCGCGACCCTCATGGTCAACGCCAGCACGACCGCCTCGCTCGAGCGCAGCATCGGCGAATCGTACCGGGACGCCGACCTCGTCGCGGCCGTCGACTGGGGCAACTTCACCGGCGACGACGCCACCGGCATCCTCACCCACCGCGATTCTCGTCAGGCGGCCGGCGTCCCGGGGGTCCAGTCCGTCCGGGCCTACGACGTCGATTCGGTCCGCGCCGCGACCGGGGAGAAGACAGTCTCCGCGGGCCTCACGGCACTGCCCGACGATCCGTGGACCCCACCCGCGCTCACCGCGGGTGAGCTCCCCTCCGGCAACACGCAGGTGCTCGTCGACGCAGACTCCGCCGCCGACGCGGGCATCGCCGTCGGCGACTCCATCGAGCTGCTCACCGAGGCAAGCCCCAAGCCGGTCACCGTGACCGTCTCCGGCCTGGCCGAACCGAGCATGAACCCGATGACGGCCGCCAACATGCAGATCTACGGCCTGCCCCACCTGCTGGACGCGACGCTGACCAACGAGCAGCTGTCCCAGGTCACCGCGCTCCACCTCAAGCTGGATCCGGGCGCCGACCCAGAGGCCGTCGCCGCCGATGTCTCGGCCGCCCTCGCCGACTCCGACGCGGGCCCCATCTCCGTGCAGACCGCCGAGGCGCAGGTCCTGGCCGAGGTCGACCAGATGACCGGCGGCAACCAGGCCATCACGCTCATCCTCATGGTCTTCGTGCTCGTCGCCCTGGTCGTGACAGGCCTCGTCGTGGTCAACACGTTCTCCGTGCTGCTAGCCCAGCGCATCCGCGAACTCGCGCTGCTGCGCACGATCGGCGCCTCGCGGGGCCAGCTGAACCGCTCGGTCCTCGTCGAGGCGGCGATCGTCGGCTTCGTCTCCTCCCTGCTGGGCGTCGGACTGGCAACGCTGATCATGACGGGCCTCGTCGCCTTCGCGCAGACGTTCCCGGCCGCCGGATTCGTAACCCTGGCCGTCCCGGTGGAGGCTGTCGTCATCACGACTGTCGTCGGCACGCTGCTGACCCTCGCCGCTGCCTGGTGGCCGGCACGCAAAGCCACCCGGGTCGCACCGCTCGAGGCCATGCGGCCCTCAGACGCAACCACCGAGACTCAGCGCCTCGGCCGTGTGCGCATCGTCTTCGGCGCGGTCCTGACCCTCCTTGGCGGCGCCGTGCTCGGGCTCGGCGCGGCGCAGGGGCAGCTCGTCGTCGGCTTCGCCGGTGGCCTCGTCTCCTTCATCGGCCTGCTCCTGCTCGCACCCCTGTTCGTCCTCCCGGCGATCGCGGGCATCGGCCGCCTGACCGGCCGCACGGTTCCGGCCCGTCTGGCCTCCCTCAACGCGGTGCGCAATCCCTCACGCACCGCTGCGACGGCTACCGCGCTGCTGATCGGCGTCACTCTCGTGACGATGATGATGACCGGTGCGCAGACTGCGAAGGCGACGTTCGACTCCCGCCTCGCCGGGGAGTTCCTCGTCGACGCTACCGTCGACGGAAGCATGGCCGGCGTCGAACTGGACGCGGATTCGGTCGCCACCGTCGCGACCCTCGACGGCGTCGAGTCCGTAGTCCTCGCGACGCCCGCCGCAAGCGAAGAGTCCGGCATGACGGTCTTCTCCGCCGGCGCGGACGAGCTGGCCTCCATCCTGAACGACCCGTCTCTCGTCCCGGGCACAGGTGAGGTGACGGTGCCCCAGTACGTCAAGGACGACCTCGTCGTTCCGACCAAAGACGGCACGACGACGCTGACCTCTATCATCAGCCAGAGCATCGCGGTGCCGCCCTTCGTCACCACGGAGACGGCAGCGACGCTCGGCGGCAAGGCCCCCGACTATCCGGCGGCCCTGTGGATCAAGGCCGAACCCGGCGTCGATCCGGCCGCGGCGCTCGAGATGCGCGCAGACATCGCGGCGGCGCTTGGCGTCGAGGAGTACTCGGTCAGCGGAGGCCTGATGGAGAAGGGCCTCTTCACGCAGATCATCGACGGCCTGCTCATGGTCGTGATTGGGCTCCTTGCGGTCGCCGTCCTCATCGCTGTTATCGGCGTCGCCAATACGCTGAGCCTGTCCGTGCTCGAGCGCACCCGCGAGAACTCGCTGCTGCGGGCCCTCGGCCTGCGCGCCCGCCAACTCCGGTCGATGCTCTCGCTGGAGTCCGTCCTCGTCGGCGTCACGGCCGCCGTCCTGGGCATCGTGCTGGGGTCGGTCTACGGCGTGCTCGGCGTCCAGTCGGCCCTCGGCACGATGGCCGCGACGGTCGTCTCGATCCCGTGGCTGCAACTGGTCGCGGTCCTGGCCATCGCGGTGCTCGCCGCGTGGCTCGCCTCGGTGGTCCCGGGCCGCCGAGCGGCCCGTCTCTCCCCCGTGGAGGGCCTGGCCAGCGAGTAGGGACCGGCTCATACGACGGCGGCCCGCCCCGGTTGCCCCACGATCCTTGCGGATCCTGGAGCAGCCCGGGACGGGCCGCCGTTGTGACAAACGCGAGCTGCGCCGTCGTCGTGCTGGGGCCTCTACACCTCCGCCGGCACCTCGTAGCGCGGGAAGATCGGCTCCGGTGCGGGAAGCTCTGCGTCGGCTTCGAGTGCCTCGTCGAACGCGGTGAAGACGCGGGCCGCGCCGTCGGCCTGGCCGAGGGCATCGAGCAGGCGGCTCGCGGCATCCGGCATGACCGGCTGGACCAGGAGCGCCACCCGACGCACAACCTCGAGCGTCACGTAGAGCACCGTGCGCATGCGCGGCTCGTCCGTCTTGCGCAGGACCCACGGCGCCTGATCGGCGAAGTACGCGTTGGCGTCCCCGAGCACGGTCCAGATCGCCTCGAGCGCGCGGCTGAACTCCTGGCGCTCGTAGTGGTCGCGCACGGTCGACAGCAGGGCTGCAGCGGCGTCGAGGATCGCCCGGTCCTCGGCGGTGAACTCGCCGGGCGGGGGGACGCGCGAACCGCAGTTCTTCTTGACCATCGACAGCGATCGCTGCGCCAGGTTGCCCAGATTATTGGATAGGTCGGCGTTCATGCGGCCGACGATCGCGTCGTGGCTGTAAGAGCCGTCGGCACCGAACGGCACCTCCCGCAGGAAGAAGTAGCGGATCGCATCGAGACCGTACTGGTCGACGAACTCCGCCGGCGCGATCACGTTGCCCAGCGACTTGGACATCTTCACGCCGTTGTTGTGCAGGAAACCGTGGATCATGACGCGTCCCGGCAGCTCCAGCCCGGCGGACATGAGGAACGCCGGCCAGTAAATCGCGTGGAATCGGGAGATGTCCTTGCCGATCACGTGCACGTCCGCCGGCCAGTACTTCTTGAAGCTCGCGGACTGCACATCCGGGAAGCCGACGCCCGTCAGGTAGTTGGTCAGGGCATCGACCCACACGTACATGACGTGCTTGTCGTTGCCCGGGACCGGGACACCCCAGTCGAAGGTGGTGCGGGAGATCGACAAGTCCTCGAGGCCGCGCTCGACGAAGCGGATGACCTCGTTGAAGCGCGAGCGCGGCGCGCCGAAGTCCGGAGCATTGCGGTAGTGCTCGAGGAGCTTGTCCTGAAAAGCGGACAGCCGGAAGAAGTAGGACTCCTCCTCCGTCCACGTCACCGGCGTATCGGTCTCCTTGGAGTACCGGACGCCATCCTCGCGCAGCTCGGTGTCATCTTCCTGGTAGTACGCCTCGTCGCGCACGGAGTACCAGCCGGCGTACTTGTCCAGGTAGATGTCGCCGTTCGCCTCCATCCGGCGCCAGATCTCCTGAGCGGCGTCGGTGTGGTCCGGGTCCGTGGTGCGGATGAAGCGGTCGTAGCTGATCCCGAGCTCGTCGTTCATCTGCTGGAAGGAGTCCGAGTTGCGCTGCGCGAGCTCCCGCGGCGACACGCCCTGTTTCTCGGCGGTCTGCAGCATCTTCTGGCCGTGCTCGTCCGTGCCGGTCATGAAGAACACGTCGTACCCGTCGAGGCGCTTGAAACGCGCCATCGCGTCCGTGGCGATGACCTCGTAGGCGTGCCCGATGTGCGGCACGCCGTTCGGGTACGAGATCGCGGTGGTGATGTAGAAGGGGGTCTGCTCGGTAGAAGTCACCTACAGAAATCTACCGTATTCGGGGCCGCGAACCGGTGTCGGCGGCGCCCGTGACTCCCCGCAAGATCAGCAGGTGGTCAGCGACTCCACACCCGGGCCGAGGACCTTCGCGCCGCCCAACAGGGTGATCCGCTCGAGGTACTCCGCCTCGTCGATATTCTCCGCGATACCGCGCGGGATACAGGTCGGCTTGGAGAGGAACACGGGAGCGCCCTGCGCCGCCGCCACGGCCGCACCGGCCAGAGCGTCCGGGAAATCTCGACCGGTCGCGATGAACGCGGTCTCCGCCTCCAGGGCGATCTCGTAGGTCGCGAACTCGTTGGTCTCGTAGCGGTCGTCTCCGTCGTACTGGTAGACGTCGTAGCCGTCGTCGAGCAGCCCGTAGATGAAACCGTCCGAGACGGCTGCGGGGCCGCCCACCACGACCGTCTCCTCGGTCCCGAGCTGATCGAGCAGGGCGCGGGTGCGGCTGTCCGGCTTGCGCTTCTCTCCCGGGACGAGGACGACGGGGGCGCCTTCGTATCCCGCGGCGCCCGCGGCGGACAGGGCGTCCGGGAAGTTGCGACCCGTAGCCACGAACGCCACCGGCGCTTCGCCAAAGACGGAAAGTACCAGCTGGCGGGCCGTTTCATAGCGGTTCTCGCCGCCGATGCGCTCCACCTTCCCGGTGGTCGCGGCGCCGACCTGCTGCTCGACGGTATTGCTGAGGGCGCCCTCGCGTCCCACCAGAACCACCTTGTCCGGATCGAGCCGGGTGATCTCGGCAGCGACCCGGGCGTCGAGCTCTCCGGCACGCGTGAGGAGGACCGGGCCGCCTTCGACCGCCGCGGCCGGTCCGGCCACGAGCGCGTCGGCGAACTCTTTGGAGGTCGCCAGGTAGACGACGTCGGCCCCGTCGGGGAAATAGGTCTTCGAGATCTCCACTGCGGTGGCCATTCGATCAGCCCCGGCGACCCGGTCGACCACGAGGTCGTGCCCGGAGGCCTGTGCGCTCGCGCCCACCGGAGTACTTGCAGCGGCGGGCAGCGCAGGAGCGACAGCAACGAGCGAAGCGGCCGCAACGGCCGCAGACAGACGACGGGACAGACCCATGATTTCCCCCAGGAGAAGAGCCGCGGTTCTCTCGAAACGACGCGGCGAAATCGGATGATAGGGAAAAGATAGCACCCCAGAGACAACCCTCGGTACAAAGTTCGCGCGCCCCGCCGATCAGCCGGCGCCCCCAGCCTGCGAAACGACCGAGCGCCCAGCCGCACGTGCCGGCTGGGCGCTCGATGAGCTGCTCTATCGCACGACGCTTCAGGTCAGGTTGACCTCGCGCGCGAACGTCGCGCCGACGGCGTCGCGGATGGCGTCAAGGACGCCTTCGGAGAGCGCGTTGTCGACCGTGAGCACGGCCAGTGCCTCGGCGTCGCTGTCGCTCGGGGCGACCTGCATGCCGACGATGTTCACGTCGCGCTCGCCCAGGATGGCACCCAAGGCGCCGACGACGCCCGGGCGGTCCTGGTAGCGCAGCACGACGAGGTGCTCGGCGATCGGGATCTCGATCTCGTAGCCGTCGATGCCGACGAGCTTCTCGACCTGCTTCGGACCCGTCAGCGTGCCGGAGACCGAGAGCTGCGTTCCGTCGCTCGTGGAGCCGCGCAGGTTGAGCTGGTTGCGGTACTCCGGGGAGTCGGCAGTGGTGATCAGGCGGGAGGCGACGCCGCGCTGCTCGGCGAGGACCGGCGCGTTCACGTAGGAGACCTGTTCGGAGACGACGTCGGTGAAGATGCCCTTGAGCGCGGCCAGCTCGAGGGCCTTAACATCCAAGGCGGCGATCTCGCCGGCGACCTCGATGTCAAGACTGACGAGCGAGTCGGTGGTCAGCGCGGTGAAGATGCGGCCGAGGTTCTCGATCAGCGGGATACCCGGGCGGACCTTCTCGTCGATCACGCCGCCGGCGACGTTGACCGCGTCCGGTACAAGTTCGCCGCCGAGGGCCAGGCGCACGGACTTGGCCACGGAGACGCCGGCCTTCTCCTGGGCCTCTTCGGTCGAGGCGCCGAGGTGCGGGGTGACGACGACGTTCTCGAGCTCGAAGAACGGCAGGTCGGTGCTCGGCTCGGTCGAGAAGACGTCGATGCCTGCGCCGGCGATCTGCCCGTCCTTCAGCGCGGTGTAGAGGTCGGACTCCTCGACGAGGCCGCCGCGGGCGACGTTGACGACGTAGGCGGTCTCCTTCATCTTGGCGAAGGCCTCGGCGCCGAGCATGCCGACCGTCTCCGGCGTCTTCGGCATGTGGATCGTGATGAAGTCGCTGGAGGCCAGCAGCTCGTCGAGTTCGACCAGCTGCACGCCCAGCTGCTGGGCGCGGGCGGCCGTGACGTAGGGGTCGAAAGCGACGATGTTCATGCCGAAGCCCTGCAACCGAGCCGCGACGAGCGCGCCGATGCGGCCGAGACCGATGATGCCGGCTGTCTTCTCGTACAGCTCGACACCTGCGTACTTCGAGCGCCTCCACTCGCCGGCCTTGAGCGAGGCACTGGCGGCCGGGATGCGGCGGGCCAGGGAGACGATGTGGCCGACCGTCAGCTCCGCGGCGGAGATGACGTTTGACGTCGGCGCGTTCACGACCATCACTCCGGCCTGCGTTGCGGCCTTGATGTCGACGTTGTCGAGGCCGACGCCGGCGCGGGCGATGACCTTGAGGTTCTTGGCGGCGGCAATGGCCTCCGCGTCGACCTTCGTAGCGGAGCGAACCAGGATTGCGTCGACGTCAGCGATCGCGGGAAGGAGCTCTGCACGGTCTGCGCCGTTGGCCGTGCGGATCTCGAAATCCGGGCCGAGGGCATCGACGGTCGCGGGCGAGAGCTCTTCGGCGAGCAAGACGACGGGCTTGGTTTCTGACACTTCGGTGGCACCTTCGCTTTGGTTGGATGCAGACAGGACGGCAGAGCGCGTCCGCACCAAGGTTATCCGGGCGGCAACAACTGAGCCGAACCTGCCCCGCACTATTACACCGGGAGACCTCCGCCGAGCTGCAAAGCCCGTCAAACGGCCGACATCTACGGCCGCCTGTGAGGTCCACCACCGACCTATCAGCCAGCGATACTCTAGTCCCCTTTTGATCGGTGGCCTATGCTGGCACCGGTGCCACCCTCTGAACCAGAGGAAGTACCTCGCGCGCCCGCCGCCCAGCCCTCCACGGGAAGCCCCGAAGCCATGCCACTGCCCACTCGCCCGCTCGTCGCCGGGGCCACCGCCCTGGCCCTGATCCTCTCGACCACTGCTGGCGCCGCGCACGCGCTACCGGACGCGGAGGCGGAATCGCCACCCGAGAGTGCATCTGCGCAGGTGCCACAGATCCCCGAGGGGCCGGACAACCCCGAAGCGACGCTGACAAGACTCACGGGGCAGACATCACAGGACGTGGTGTCGCTTGCGGCTGTCCCGGAAGAGCCCGTCGTCATCTCCGTCTCCTGGTCCGGAGACGACCCGCACGCAGAGTACCGGTCGCTCTCCGGCGGCGCCTGGTCCGGATGGGAGCCCCTGCCGGACGATCCTCATGTTTCCGGCGACGGCGAGACCTTCACCGCGGAGCCGGTCGCCGTCGTCGACGCCGCACGGATCGAGATCCGGCCTACGGCCGATGGCGTCGGCTCCGACGCCCTCGACGTCGAGGCCCTCTCGTCCCCCGTGACGGACGTCGACCGGGCGATCACGCAGGACGGACCAGCGGAGATGTACTCGAGCACCGCCGACAGCGTGCTGAACGAGGTGATCCCCCGCGAGTCCTGGGGAGCGGCCCCGCCCGTGTGCGACCTCGGCAACGCGAAGCGCAAGCACGCCACGATCATCCACCACACCGCGGGCGCCAACTCGTATGCGGCTGCCCAGGTGCCATCCTTGCTGCGCAGTATCCAGCAGTTCCACATGGGGCTGGACCCGACCTGGTGCGACATCGGCTACCACATGCTCGTGGACCGCTTCGGCAACATCTACGAGGGCCGCGGCGGCGGCGTCGCACCTGCGCGCATCGCCACGCACGCCGCCGGCTGGAACGGCGACACCTTCGGCATCTCCCTCATGGGAAACTACTCGCAGGCCGCTCCGCAGGCGGACGCGCTCTCCTCCCTCTCCAAACTCGCCGGCTGGCAGGCCGCCTACTGGGGCTACGACCCCACGGACTTCGTCACGCTGACCGCCGGCGGAGGCGGCCGCTTCGACGCGGGCGAAAAGGTCACGCTTCCGCGCGTCTTGGGGCACCGCGATGTCGGATACACGGAGTGCCCCGGGCACAACCTGTACAGCAGACTCGGCGACATCCGTCACGGCGCCCGTGAACACATGCGGTACGAGGTCGCCGGCCACACGATCGGTGCCTCGCGTGTCGCCGGGGACACGCGCTACACGACGGCGATCGCCGCCTCCCAGCGCTCCCACCCATACGGTGCCGACACCGTGTACATCGCCACGGGCGGCGACTTCGCCGACGCGCTCGTCGCGGCCCCGGCGGCGGCCCACGCGGACGCCGCCCTGTTGTTGACCAAGCCCGGATACGTGCCCGGGAACGTGCTGCAGGAGATCAAGCGGCTGAGCCCGCGCCGCGCCGTCATCGTCGGCGGCACAGCCGCGGTTTCCGCGTCCGCCGCGGACCAGATCGGGAAGGTCGTGCCGTCCGTGGTCCGTCGCGGCGGGGAGACCCGCTACAACACCGCCCGGAACGTCGCCCGGGGAGCTTTCTCCTCGACAGCCCGCGCCTACATCGCCACGGGCGAGAACTACCCGGACGCGCTCTCGGCCTCGGCCGTCGCCGCGTACCACGACGCCCCCGTGCTCCTGGCCCGGGGCAGCCGCTCGGCGATCAGCCCTGCCACCGACGCCGCCCTCGAGGATCTGGGTGTGTCCAAGGTCGTGCTCGCCGGCGGCACGGCCGTCATCTCCCCCGGAGTCGAGAGCTCGCTCGCGGCCTACGCTCCGTGGCGCGTCGCCGGGGCGGACCGCTACGCGACGAGCCGCCTGCTGAACAAGTACCTGCTGCCGAAGTCGACGCAGGTGTTCTTCGCAACCGGAGGCGACTTTCCTGACGCCCTCTCGGGAGCCGCCCTCGCGGCGGCCAAAGGCTCCCCGCTCTACCTCGCCCGGCCGCGTTGCGTGCCGTTGCAGATGCGTTCGGACATCTTCGAGTCGTCGGTCCGCAGCGCGACCCTCGTCGGCGGCTCAGCCGTGATCTCCTCGGCCGTCGCACGACTCGAGCCCTGCCTCTGATGCTCAGCAGGCCTTGAGCCGCGCGACGTCGCCCGTGAGCGCCGCGGTTCCGCCGAGCAGGAACACGCGGTTGGCGCTCTGCGAGTCCATCTTGGTCAGCGTCGCCTGCGGGATGCACCCGGTCTTGCTCAGGTACAGCGCCGATCCTCGCGTACCGGCGACGGCTGCTCCGGCGAGAGCGTCAGGGAAGGCCCCACCGGTCGCCAGGTAGATCCACCGGCCCGTGTCGTAACCCGGGGTGCCGTCGCGGTTGAGGCTGCGGTTCGTCGCGTAGCGGTCTGCACCGTACCGACGTACCGGGTCATAGGGCGCGAGCGAGGACATGATCCCCGAGGAGACGACCACCGGGCCTCCGGCCACAATGGTGTGGTCGACCCCCATGCGGTCGAGCGCCTGCAGCGTCGACACGCGCACCTTCGACGCCGTCCCGTCGACGAGGAACACCGGCCTCCCCTGGGCCG
This sequence comes from Zhihengliuella halotolerans, assembly GCF_004217565.1. Classification (NCBI taxonomy): domain Bacteria; kingdom Bacillati; phylum Actinomycetota; class Actinomycetes; order Micrococcales; family Micrococcaceae; genus Zhihengliuella; species Zhihengliuella halotolerans. The sequence goes on from NZ_SHLA01000001.1 coordinate 1,319,062, forward strand.
CGGCGACCGATGAGGCGGAGAGCGCATCCGGGAAGTCGCGGCCCGTCGCGACGTACGCGCGATTCGCGGATCCGAAAGCCGCTTCGGAGATCGCGACGGCAGTTTCGTAGCGGTCGGCACCTCCGCGCCGGGTGGTCGGGGCCAGAGCGCGCAGATCCTGCTCAACCTTGGTCGAAACCGCGTCCACGCCGCCCACCACGACGATCCGCCGCGGTCCGAGCCGGTCGATCTCGCTTCGGACCACTCCGGGCACGTAGGTCTTCTTCGTCAACAGCAGCGGGCCGCCGTCGCGCGTTGCCGCCGGTGCCGCGACAAGCGCGTCCGCGTAAGCGGATCCCGTGGCGACGTACACCGTGTCCGCGCCAGAGGGGAAGGAATGCTTCGAGGCTTCGACGGCGGTCCGGTACCGGTCGTCGCCGGAGAGCCGGTCAACGCCGTACCACTTGGCCACGGCCGTCGCTTCGAAGACCCACGCGCTCTTGATGCCGAGCGCGCTGCGCAGCTGCGTTCCGCTCATCGAGCGCTTGACGCCGTCGACCGAGGTCGCCGTCGCCGTCGAGACGGCCTTGTCGGCTCCCCAGGACAGAGCGACCGTTTTCACGTTCTTCAGCCCGAAGGCCTTCGACATCGCCGATTGCGAAACCCTCTCGGTCCACGAGCTGTTCGGGTTCCCAACGTAGGAGCGTTGCGACCACGGGTCCGAGCGCGACTTCAAGTAGGGCACCGAATTGGCCCAGACCGACGACGCGTCTCTAGTCATCCCTCCGGACGATGAGAAGTAGAGGGCGTCGATGAGCCCGCCGCCGTAATGGATAACGCGGGCCGATACGGGCACTCCGCCCGAGCGCGTGTGGGTCGCGTCGACGGCGGCCTTCCACTTCGCCCCGTACTCCCCGCCGGGCCCTTCGCTCTCCTTCTTCCATCCGGAGAACTTCTGCGACTTCACCTCGTCGTAGACATGGCAGGCGCACTCCGGCTTGATCGAAGCCATGTTGCGCATGGCGTAGGTCCGCCCGGCGATCACCTGCGACTGCAGCGTCGCCGCCGGCCACAGCGACGGCATCTCGGCAAGCCCGTACAGGTACTCGTCGTTCACGCGCAGCACGTTGACGACGTTCGCCTTGCTCTCCAGCGGCGTCACGCGCAGCCGCCCGTGCCGGTAGATGCCGGTGCCACCGGCGTCGGCTCCGGAGACGGACACGGTCGTGTTTGCCGTGCCGCTGGTCCAATACCTGGTGTTCTGCCACTGGATGTTGACGTCTTTGCCGCGCAGGCTCACGCCGCCGCTGACGACGACGTCGCCCCCTGTGTACTCGAGCCGGATCGCGTTGCTCGTCTCCCGCTTGGCTCCCCCGTCGACCGAGACGCGCAGCCGACCGTTGTTGGGCGTGACCGTCGTCGAACGCACGTGGTGCAGCTGCACGCGCAAGCTGTTGGACGCGTAGCGGTCGGTGTTCACGACCGTTGCGGGCGCGTAATAGTGCTCGAGGATCTGTTTGGCCGTTCGGCCGTCCAAGCCCTGGCCCCTGGCCCCGTACTGGCTCATGCCGACGCCGTGTCCCCAGCCCGCCCCCTTCAGGACGAATTCGGAGGGAGTCGAGTAGGCGGCTTGAGCTTCGCCGGCCGGGGCGATCACCGCGGCCAACGCCAGGGCCAGCGCCGAGACGCCGGCGATCAGCGGTCCGACTGTTCGGGCGGACCGCCTCGAACGTCGATTCCCCAACTCCGCACGGCGGTTCATACGTCAATTCTAGAGCCGGCCGGAGACGCAAAACAGCCCGGTTTCATAACGAAACCGGGCTGTTCAGACGAAGCTTTAGCGAGCGGCGCTGCCCTCGGTGTAGTCATCGTCCTGCTGGCTCCACGAGAAGTGCGAACGCAGGGCCTTGCCGGTGGCCTCGATCGGGTGACCGGCTTCCTTTTCGCGCAGCTCCTTGAACTCCTTCGCGCCGTTGTCCTGGTCGTCGATGAAGCGCTTGGCGAAGGCTCCGGACTGGATGTCGGCGAGGATCGCCTTCATCGAATCCTTGACCTCCGGCGTCACGACGCGCGGGCCGGAGACGTAGTCGCCGTACTCGGCGGTGTCGGAGACGGACCAGCGCTGCTTGGCGATGCCGCCCTCCCACATCAGGTCCACGATGAGCTTGAGCTCGTGCAGCACCTCGAAGTAGGCGATCTCCGGCTGGTAGCCGGCCTCGGTCAGGGTCTCGAAACCGGCCTGGACCAGGTGGGAGACGCCGCCGCAGAGCACGGCCTGCTCGCCGAAGAGATCCGTCTCGGTCTCCTCGGTGAACGTGGTCTTGATGACGCCGGCGCGGGTGCCGCCGATGCCCTTGGCGTAGGACTTCGCCAGGTCCCAGGCGGAGCCGGAGGCGTCCTGCTCCACGGCGATGATGTCCGGGATGCCGCGGCCGGCAACGAACTCGCGGCGCACGGTGTGGCCCGGGGCCTTCGGGGCGACGAGGATGACGTCGACGCCGGCCGGGGCCTCGATGTAGCCGAAGCGGACGTTGAAGCCGTGGCCGAAGACGAGGGTGTTGCCCTCGACGAGGTTCGACTCGACGTCGTTCTTGTAGAGGTCGCGCTGGCTCTGGTCGGGGGCCAGGATCACGACGACGTCGGCCCAGGCCGAGACCTCGGCGGCGGTACCGACGGTCAGGCCCTCCTCTTCGGCCTTGGCGCGGGACTTCGAGCCCTCCTTGAGGCCGACGCGGACGTCGACGCCGGAGTCGCGCAGGTTCAGCGAGTGGGCGTGGCCCTGCGAGCCGTAGCCGATGACGGCCACCTTCTTGCCCTGGATGATCGACAGGTCGGCATCGTCGTCGTAATACACTTCGGTCACTTTTACTCCTTGGGTAGGACTGATCTGGAAAGTTTTATGCGGAGACGGAGCGCAAGGCGCGGTCCGACATGGATTTGGCGCCGCGGCCAATGGCGAGCGTGCCGGATTGCACGATCTCCTTGACGCCGAAGGGCTCCAGGACGCTGAGCAGCGCCTGCAGCTTCTCGACGGTGCCGGTGGCCTCGATGACGAGGGAGTCGGTGGACACGTCCACCACCGAGGCGCGGAAGAGGTCGGCCGCCTGGGTCACCTGCAGCCGGGTCACGGCGTCCGCGCGGACCTTGACCAGGATGTGGTCTCGCTGCACGGAGGATTCAGGGGTCAGTTCGACGATCTTGAGAACATTGATCAGCTTGTTCAGCTGCTTGGTGACCTGCTCGAGCAGGTCGCCTTCGGCATCGACGACGACGGTCACACGGGAGATGCCCTTGTGCTCGGTGGGTCCCACCGCGAGCGAGTCGATGTTGAAAGAGCGGCGGGCGAAGAGCCCGGCCACGCGGGTCAGGACGCCCGGGACGTCCTCGACCAGCACGGAAAGCGTGTGGCGTGCCATGTCTAGTCCTCCTGCTCCCAGTCGGGAGTCATGTTGCGCGCGATCTGGATCGCGTCGTTGCTGACGCCGGCCGGCACCATCGGCCAGACCATGGAGTCCCGGCTGACGACGAAGTCGACGACGACGGGGCGGTCGTTGATCTCAAGTGCCTGCTGGATCGTCGCGTCGATGTCCTCCGCGCTCTCGCAGCGCAGCCCGACGGCGCCGTACGCCTCGGCGAGCTTCACGAAGTCCGGCACCCGAACGGTGCCGTGGCCCGTGTTCAGATCGGTGTTGGAGTAGCGGCCCTCGTAGAAGAGGGTCTGCCACTGCCGGACCATGCCGAGGGAGGAGTTGTTGATGATGGCGACCTTGATCGGGATCTTGTTGATCACGCAGGTGGCCAGCTCCTGGTTGGTCATCTGGAAACAGCCGTCGCCGTCGATGGCCCAGACCACCCGGTCGGGATTGCCGACCTTGGCGCCCATGGCCGCCGGAACGGAGTAGCCCATCGTGCCGAGCCCGCCGGAGTTCAGCCACTGGTGCGGCCGCTCGTATTTGACGAACTGCGCCGCCCACATCTGGTGCTGACCGACGCCGGCGACGTACACGCCCTCCGGCCCGGTCATCTCGCCGATGCGCTGGATGACCTGCTGGGGTGCAGCGAGGCCGTCGTGCGGCTCAGTGAAGCCCATCGGATAGGTGTCGCGCAGCCGGTTCAGGGTCGCCCACCACGAGGTCATGTCCGGCTTCCCGGACTCGCCGAGCTGGGCCCGGTAGGTCTCGAGCAGCTCGGGGATGATCTCCTTGAGATCGCCCACGATCGGCACGTCGGCCGCTCGGTTCTTGGAGATCTCCGCCGGGTCGATGTCCGCGTGGATGACCTTGGCGTTCGGGGCGAACGTCGAGAGCACGCCGGTGACGCGGTCGTCGAAGCGCGCGCCGAGCGTGATCAGCAGGTCGGACTGCTGCAGGGCGGTCACCGCCGAGACGGAACCGTGCATGCCCGGCATGCCCACGTGCTGTTCGTGCGAGTCCGGGAAGGCGCCCCGCGCCATGAGCGTCGTCGCGACGGGCGCGCCGACGTACTCGGCCAGTTCGATGAGTTCGTGCGAGGCGTGCGCCTTGATGACGCCGCCGCCCACGTAGAACACCGGGCGCTTGGCTGCCGCGATGAGCTTGGCGGCCTCGCGCAGCTGCTTCGCGTGGCCGCGAGTCACGATCCGGTAGCCGGGCAGGTCGATGCGCGGCGGCCACGAGAACGTCGTCGCCCCCTGCTGCGCGTCCTTGGTGATGTCCACGAGCACGGGCCCGGGACGGCCCGAGCCGGCGAGGTAGAACGCCTCGGCCAGCACGCGCGGGATGTCATCCGGGTTGGCGACCAGGAAGGAGTGCTTGGTGATCGGCATGGTGATGCCGACGATGTCCGCCTCCTGGAACGCGTCCGAACCGATCACGGCACTGTTGACCTGACCGGTGATCGCGACCATCGGCACCGAGTCCATGTGGGCGTCGGCGATGGCGGTGACGAGGTTGGTGGCGCCGGGTCCGGACGTCGCGATGCAGACGCCCACCTCCCCGGTCACCATGGCGTAGCCCTGGGCGGCGTGGCCGGCGCCCTGCTCATGACGGACGAGTACGTGGTTGAGCACGCTCGAATCCATCAGTGGGTCGTAGGTGGGGAGGATGGCCCCGCCCGGCAACCCGAAGACGTCTTTGACGCCCAGTTCTTCCAGTGAGCGGACGATGGCTTGTGAGCCAGTCATCTCCGTGGGGGCTACTTTGTTGTTCGGACCCTGCACGGGTCCGTTGCCCTCCACCGCGGAAGAGACAGGAGCAGCATCCTTGGCGCGACTTGCAGCCTTGGCCACCAGCGCTGGGCTGATGTCGGTTCCGTTAGTCATGGATTCTTCCTTCTCTTCTCTTTCTTTCGCGCATAAAAAAACCCCTCTGGCCGAGTGCGGCTTCAGTGGGGATTAGCGCGTTACCTGTCCAACCAAGGGGCTGTCCGTGTTTCGGATCAGGCCACGCGCTTGGTAACTCGTAGGACGGTGATGATGTTCTGCATGCCACTCAGTTTTCCCGTCCCCACGACGGGTGTCAACGAGCCCAGCCTACCGTCTCACTATTTGGACATTGCTTTCACTCTTTGGACACTACACGACGACAACGGAAGGTGCCACGGCCCGCGCGGCCACCCTCCGTCGTCGTACACGGTCGTGAATCAGCCGCAGTAGGCGCCGACGCTGGCCGACTTGACCAGCTTGGTGTACTTCGCGAGCACGCCCTTGGTGAAGCGGGCCGGGAGCGGCTCCCAGCCCTCCTTGCGCGCCTCGAGCTCCGCCGGGTCGACCAGGAGGTCGAAGGAGCGCGCGGCGATGTCGACGCGGATCGTGTCGCCGTTGCGGACGAACGCGATCGGGCCGCCGTCGACGGCCTCCGGGGCCACGTGCCCGATGCACAGGCCCGTGGTGCCGCCAGAGAAGCGACCGTCGGTGAGCAGGAGCACGTCCTTGCCGAGGCCCGCACCCTTGATGGCGCCCGTGATGGCGAGCATCTCGCGCATGCCCGGCCCGCCCTTCGGGCCCTCGTAGCGGATGACGACGACGTCGCCGGCCTTGATCTCGCCCTGGTCCAGCGCGTCGAGCGCACCCTGCTCGCGCTCGAACACGCGGGCGGTGCCCTCGAAGACGTCGGCGTCGAAGCCGGCCGACTTCACGACGGCACCCTCCGGGGCCAGCGAACCGTGCAGGACGGTCACGCCGCCCGTCTTGTGCAGCGGGTTGTCCATGTGGCGCAGGATCTTGCCGTCGACGTCCGGCGGAGCGATGTCGGCGAGGTTCTCCGCGACGGTCTTACCCGTGACGGTGAGACAGTCGCCGTGCAGCAGGCCGGCGTCGAGCAGTGCCTTCATGATGACGGGCACGCCGCCGATCCGGTCCAGATCGAACATGACGTGCTTGCCGAACGGCTTCATGTCGGCCAAGTGCGGGACCTTGTCGCCGATGCGGTTGAAGTCGTCGAGGGTCAGCTCGACCTCTGCCTCGCGCGCGATCGCGAGCAGGTGCAGCACGGCGTTGGTGGAGCCGCCGAAGGCCATGGTGACGGCGATCGCGTTCTCGAACGCCTCCTTGGTCAGGATGTCGCGGGCGCGGATGCCCTTGCGTAGCATCTCGACGACGGCCTCGCCGGACTTGTGCGCGAACATGTCGCGGCGGCGGTCGGCCGAGGGCGGGGCGGCCGAGCCCGGCAGGGACATGCCAAGGGCCTCGCCGATCGAGGCCATCGTGTTGGCGGTATACATGCCGCCGCACGCACCCTCGCCCGGGCAGATCGCGCGCTCGATCGCGTCGAGGTCGGCCTCGCTCATGGTGCCGGCGGCGCAGGCGCCCACGGCCTCGAAAGCGTCGATGAGGGTGACCTCGCGCTCCGAGCCGTCCGACATGCGGGCGAAGCCGGGCATGATCGTTCCCGCGTAGAGGAAGACGGACGAGAGGTTCAGTCGCGCGGCGGCCATGAGCATGCCCGGCAGCGACTTGTCGCAGCCGGCCAGGAGAACGGAGCCGTCGAGGCGTTCGGCCATCATGACGGTCTCGACGGAGTCCGCGATGACCTCTCGGGAGACGAGCGAGAAGTGCATCCCCTCGTGGCCCATGGAGATACCGTCGGAGACGGAGATCGTCCCGAACTGCATCGGGTAGCCGCCGCCGGCGTGCACGCCTTCCTTGGCGCCCTGGGCCAGGCGGTTGAGCGAGAGGTTGCAGGGGGTGATTTCGTTCCACGAACTGGCGATGCCAATCTGCGGCTTGGCGAAATCGTCGTCGCCCATGCCGACGGCGCGGAGCATTCCGCGGGCCGGGGCGGCATGGATGCCGTCGGTGACGGCGCGGCTGCGTGGCTTGATGTCTGGTGTGGAGTCCTGCGTCATAGCCGCGATTCTAGGCCCGTCACAAACTGAAACGTGAACCCGTGACTACGTCGCGTAACGATGTCCAGCGATCTGTCAGTCCCCGCCCATAGACTGGTCGCATGGCTTACGAAACTGATGGCAATCTGAACGATGCGGCACTGAAGGCGCACCTTCATCGTGCGTTCGACGATCAGATTCCCAACTTCGGCAGCTACAACCTGGTCTATGCGACGGGCAACGCGGGCGGGAGCGGATGCTTCATCGTCGGATTTCGACGGCAGCCACTCGAACTCGTCATCGCACCGGTCAACCCCGCGACCCTCACCCCGCGCGACGCCGCAGTCTCGATCAACCTGACCAACCTCTCCCACCTCGCCGAGGTCCGCGATGGCGGCTTCGAGGTCGGCACGAGCACCGGTCGCGTCTTCCGCTTCGAGGTCGCGACCCACCCGAGCATCGAGGTTCCACCCTCAGTCTCCCCGGACGGCGGGACGCGAACTCTGCTCGAGCAGGAAATCGACGCCGAGGACTTCGTGGGGTTCATGGACGAGTTCATGACGCGCGTTGACGAGCTGGCCTCCGCCTCCTCGGCCTGATCGGCGCGGGTTCCAGGTCGCCGCACCTGCCCCTAGCCTTAACATCCGTCCGCGCGCGTGCACGTACGCGCGCGGGCGCGATCAGAACCACCGACCAAGCCTGCCTGAGGCCTACAAGTGTGAAGTGCACCTCAAAGAGTGGTTTCGATTTGCACGGCCTGATCAGGGCATGTATTGTTTTATCTCGTTGCGAACGCGGCAGGCACCGAAAAGAGCCGCCGCAGAGCATGATGCACCTCTAGCTCAATTGGCAGAGCAACTGACTCTTAATCAGTAGGTTCCGGGTTCAAGTCCCGGGGGGTGCACCAGGAAAAGGAGGTCAGCCGCGCGGCTGACCTCCTTTTAGTTTAACCGAATCGAGGAGGATCTCTCATGGCAGAACGCCTGACCCCCGGCACCACCGCCCCCGACTTCGAGCTGACCTCGGCCGGCGGCGAGCAGGTCTTGCTCTCCGGCCTGCGCGGCCGCAAGGTCATCGTCTACTTCTACCCGGCGGCTTCCACTCCTGGCTGCACAACTCAGGCCTGCGACTTCCGCGACAACATCGCATCCCTGGCCGGCGCCGGATACCAGGTTCTCGGCATCTCCCCCGACAAGGTCGCCAAGCTGGAGACCTTCGTCGCGAACGAATCGCTGACGTTCCCCCTGCTCTCCGATGAGGACCACGCGGTCGCCGAGGCCTACGGCGCCTGGGGCGAGAAGAAGAACTACGGCCGCGTCTACGAAGGCCTGATCCGCTCCACGATCGTCGTCGACGAGGACGGCAAGGTCGAGCTCGCCCAGTACAACGTGCGCGCCACAGGTCACGTTGCGAAACTGCGTCGCGATCTGGGACTCGACTAACCCCTGCTGACCCCGCCGCCGAGGCGGGTCGGCTACACTGGTTTGGTCCGCTTCCGGCCCCGTGCCGTAAGCGGTCCGCTCAGCGAGCGTGGCGAAATTGGCAGACGCGCTGGATTTAGGTTCCAGTGTCTTCGGACGTGGGGGTTCAAGTCCCCCCGCTCGCACCACGATCACCGACCGGCTTCGCGCCGGTCGGTTTTCAGTATCGGAACCCGCCGGTTCCGGCGGCGACCACAACAGGCACTCGTCACGAGGCAGCAAGGAGACCGAGCGGTGAATCCCGGCAACGAGCACTCCCCCGGACCGGCTGACGGCCACGGCGGGTATCTCTCTCGGCGTTCTCTGCTCGGTCTCGGCGCGGGCCTCGGCTCCGCCGCCCTGCTCGGGCTCTCCGGGTGCGGAACGACGACGACGCCCGCGCCGTCGGCCACACCGTCGCCGTCCCCGGCAGGTCCGGTCGCGTTCCGCCTCGGCACCCCCTCGGCGCCACGCTCCCTCGACCCGTCGCTGGTGATCGACGCCGACTCGCACCGCCTCACGCGGCAGATCTTCGAGGGTCTGATGCGCACCGACCCGGACAACGGGGCGCCGCAGCCGGCCCTCGCCACCGACTGGGAAGCGTCCGCAGACGGCCTCACGTACACCTTCACGCTCCGCCCCGGGGTCACCTTCCACGACGGAACGGAACTGACCGCCGACGTCGTCGTGCGGAACTTCGAGCGCTGGGCGCGCCGGACCGACAACCCTTCCACTCCGGACGCGCTCGCGTTCAAGGCGGTCTTTCATCATCGGGAGACGGAAACGACGACGCCGTCCGAAGATACGGACGAGCCGGAGCTCGACGAGCACATGCAGAACGCCCTCGACGGGCTGCCCGACGTGCCCGAGGCCGTCCGCGAGGGCGAGAGCTACTTCGCTTCCTGCACGGCAGCGGACCAGGCAACGTTCGTGCTCGAACTCAACGCCCCACTGACGGGGCTCGTGCAGGCGCTGACGCTGCCCGGCCTGGCGATCGCCGCGCCCGCTTCGACCCCCGAGGCACCAATCGGAACCGGGCCGTACCGGTACGTCGGCGCCGAGGACGGGGTCCATACGCTCGAACGCTACACCGGGCACTGGCGGAAGCGCCCCGAAGCGGTCGACCGCATCGAGTTCACGGTCCTGCGGGACGGGGCGTCGCGGCTGCGCTCGATGCTCGCCGGTTCCGTGGACGGTTTCGATGCCGTGACGACCGCCGAGATGCGCGAGCTCGTCCGCAGCGGCCAGCAGATCCTGCAGCGGGACCCCTTCTCGGTCCTCTACCTCGGCATGAACCAGTCGGAAGGCCCGCTGTCCTCGCTGCCGGTCCGCCAGGCGGCCTCCCACGCGATCCAGCGGTCTCAGGTCATCGACGACCGGTTCATCGCCGGCACCGCCGAGGCCAGGGCCTTCCTGCCGCCGAGCCTCGGCATCGAGGCGCCTGCCACCTACTACGGCTACGACGTCGACGAGGCGGAACGCCTGCTCGAGGAGGCCGGGTACGACGGCGAGCCGATCCCCTTCCTGTACCCGCTCAACGTCACTCGTGGCTACCTGCCGCTGCCCGAACGCACCTACGCGGAGATCGCCGCCCAGCTGACCAAAGCCGGCTTCAAGATCGAACCGGTGCCGCTGGAGTGGGGTGACGATTACCTCGAAGCGGTCTTCGGTGGCGAGTACGCAGGCTTCCACCTGCTCGGTTGGACCGGCTCCTACCGCGATCCGGATCACTTCCTGAGTTCGATCTTCGCGGAAGCAAAGACGCAATTCGGATACGACGCGGCGAACCTGCGCACCCATGTCGCGGCCGCGCGATCGATGCCGGACACGCCGGAGCGCGCCGCCGCCTACCAGGCCATCAGCGAGGTCATCGCCCGCGACCTGCCCGCGCTGCCGCTCGCGTTCCCGATCTCCGCCCTGACCGTCTCGACCGACGTCACCTCCTACCCGGTCAGCCCCGTCCTGGACGAGCCGCTGGACCGCGTGAGGATGCTCACAACCTGACCCGGCGCCCAGCGGCCGATTTCGGCGCGCTGACGTCCACGCGCTAATCTGTCGTTAAAACCACGCCTTTCGACGGAGACTGCCTGTGCCTGCCACAACCGCCACCCAGAACATCGATGTCGCCCTCATCGGCGGCGGCATCATGTCGGCCACACTCGGCACCCTCATCAAGCAGATCGAACCCGACTGGGATATCAGCCTGTTCGAGAACCTTGACGAGGCCGGACTGGAATCCTCCGGACCGTGGAACAACGCCGGAACCGGGCACTCCGCACTGTGCGAGCTCAACTACACACCTGCCGGCAAGGACGGATCGGTCAACCCGGCCAAGGCTGTGGGCATCAACGAGCAGTTCCAGGTCTCCCGTCAGTTCTACGCCTACATGGTCGACCGCGGCCTGATCGGCCCGGCCAAGTCCTTCATCAACCCGCTGCCGCACATGAGCTTCGTCATCGGCGATGCGCACTCCGACTACCTGCGCACCCGCTACGAGGCCCTGCGCTCGCAGCCCCTCTTCGAGAACATCGAGCACACCGAAAGCCTGGAGACGATCCACGAGTGGGCACCACTCGTCGCCGAAGGCCGCGACGAGTCCCAGCGCGTGGCAGCCTCGCGGTTCACCTCGGGCACCGACGTCGATTTCGGCGCCCTGACGCGACAGCTGACGACCTACCTCGGCGGCTCCGGCGTCGACCTGAACTTCGGCCACAAGGTGCTGCGGCTGGCCCGCAACGGCGACGGCTGGCAGATCACAGTCAAGAACAACGCGACCGGCGAGAAGCGCAAGGTCAACGCGAAGTTCGTGTTCGTCGGTGCCGGCGGCGGCGCGCTGGGCCTGCTGCAGTCGGCCGGCATCGATGAAATCAAGGGGTTCGGCGGCTTCCCGGTCTCCGGCCAGTTCCTGCGCAACACCAACGAGGCGACCATCGATCGCCACCACGCCAAGGTCTACGGTCAGGCCTCCGTGGGCGCCCCGCCCATGTCCGTGCCCCACCTCGACACGCGCTTCGTAGACGGCAAGCGCTCCCTGATGTTCGGGCCCTACGCGGGCTTCACGTCCAACTTCCTCAAGACCGGATCGTACTTGGATCTGCCGCTGTCGATCCGCGCGTCCAACATCATCCCGATGCTGGCGGTCGGCAAGGACAACATGGGGCTGACCAAGTACCTCATCACGGAGGTGCTCAAGTCCCGGGCCAAGAAGGACGAGGCCCTGCGCGAGTACTACCCTGGCGCAGACGGCGCCGAGTGGGAGCTCATCACTGCCGGACAGCGCGTCCAGGTCATCAAGAAGGACCCCAAGAAGGGCGGTGTGCTCCAGTTCGGCACCGAGGTCATCACGAGCGCCGACGGCACGATCTCCGGCCTGCTCGGAGCCTCCCCCGGCGCTTCCACGGCCGCGCCGATCATGGTCGAAGTCCTGCGCCGCTGCTTCCCGACCCGATTCCACGGCTGGGAGTCCAAGCTCACGGAGATCATCCCGAGTTTCGGCCGCCGGCTCAACGAGAATCCAGAGCTCCTCGCGGAGGTCACCGCGTCGACAGACAAGGCGCTCGAGCTCGGTTCCTGACGATCCCGGGCCGCACCACGCCCGCCAAGGCCCGGCAGAAATCTGCCGGGCCTTGGCTCGTTCTTGACCCGCCGACATGCGGCCAGGGAGAGGCCATCTGGCCAATGTATGCAAATGCATGTAAATCTGGCATACTGGAGGCAGAACCTCGAGTCTAAGGAGCACACCATGCAGATCGGCGTCTTCAGCGTCAGCGACATCACCACCGACCCGACAGACGGCACGACGCCGTCCGAGCACGAACGCATCAAGGCCTCGGTGGCGATCGCGAAGAAGGTCGAAGAGATCGGCATGGACGTCTTCGCGCTCGGCGAACACCACAATCCGCCCTTCTTCTCCTCGTCGCCGACCACGACACTCGCGCACATCGCCGCTCAGACCGAGCGCATCATCCTCTCCACGGCGACCACGCTGATCACGACCAACGATCCCGTGAAGATCGCCGAGGACTTCGCGATGCTCCAGCACCTCGCCGACGGCCGCGTCGACCTCGTCCTCGGCCGCGGCAACACCGCGCCGGTCTACCCGTGGTTCGGCAAGAACATGCAGGACTCCGTCGAGCTCACCGTCGAGAACGTGCACTTGCTCCACCGGCTCTGGGACGAAGACGTCGTCTCCTGGCAGGGCAAGCACCGCACCGCGCTGCAGAACTTCACGTCGACCCCGCGCCCGCTCGACGGCGTCGCGCCCTTCGTCTGGCACGGTTCCATCCGCACTCCGCAGGTCGCCGAGATCGCCGCCTACTACGGCGACGGGTTCTTCGCCAACAACATCTTCTGGCCCAAGGAGCACTACCAGCAGCTCATCGGCCTCTATCGCGAGCGGTTCGAACACTACGGACACGGCCGCGCGGACCAGGCGTTCGTGGGTCTCGGCGGCCAGTTCTACCTGGCCGGGAAGTCCCAGGACGCCGTCCGCGAGTTCCGTCCGTACTTCGACAACGCGCCTGTCTACGGCCACGGCCCCTCGCTCGAGGACTTCACCGCGCAGACGCCGCTGACGGTCGGCAGTCCGCAGGAGGTCATCGAGAAGACCCTCTCCTTCCAGGAGTACTTCGGCGACTACCACCGCCAGCTCTTCCTCGTCGATCACGCCGGGCTGCCGCTGAAGACGGTGTTGAACCAGCTGGACATGTTTGGCGAGTACGTGTTGCCGGAGCTGCGGGCCGAATACGCGAGGCGGAAGCCCGCTGACCATCCCGACTCCCCGACCCACGCGTCGCTGCTCGCGGCTCGGCAGGCCGGCGCCAAGCCGGCCCAGATCAAGTCCAACGCAGTGGAGGCGGAGAACCGTGGCTGAGAACAACAACCTCCCGTCGGTCAGCGAGACCGCGCAGGCCTGGGAATCCCTGTTCCGCTGCCAGGTGACCATCATGCGCCGGCTGCAGGCGCTGTCCGAGTTCCGCGAGCTGAACATGCGCGAGTACGACGTGCTCTTCAACCTCAAGCGGGCACCCGACTGCGGGCTGCGTCTGGGCGACCTCAACGAGCACCTGCTGCTGAGCCAGCCGAGCCTCTCCCGGATGATCGACCGGCTCGTCGAGCGGGGTCTCGTCGCCCGGATCGCGGACCCCTCGGACGCGCGCGCCGTGCTGATCACCCTCACGGAGGAGGGGGCCGAGCTGCAGCGCCGGATCGGCCGCGCTCACGTGAGGCACATCCACGAGGTCATGGCCGGCGGGCTCACCCCGGACGAACTCGCCGAGCTCAAGCGGCTCACACAGGCCCTCAGCGACTCCGTCCAGTCCTGCTGAACCTTCCGGCGACTACTGGCCCGGGCCCACCGCCCGCACAGCGGCGACGATCGCGCGCGCCGTCTGCGTGACCTCCGCTTCCTTGACCTCACGCGTGAAGCTCAGGCGCACAGACGTCAGCGCCACGTCCGGCGCGTAGCCCATCGCAAGCAGCACGGGTGAGGGCTCGTCGCTGCCGGCATGGCACGCGGATCCCGACGAGCACTGCACCCCGCGCCGCTCGAGTTCGAGCAGCACGGCCTCACCCGACGTGCCGGGGAAGCAGAACGAGACGATCCCGGGCACGCGATCGTCCGGGTGGCCCGTGGGCACGGCTCGCTCCCCCAGGGCTCGCACGACGGCGTCACGCAGGTAGGCGCCGTATCCCGCCCGACCGTCATCGTCATCTCGAACAGCCGCGACCGCGTGCTTCAGCGCGAGCGCCGTGGCCACCGCACCGGCGACGTTCTCGGTGCCGCTGCGGCGGCCACGCTCCTGCCCGCCACCGCTGAGCTGCTCGGCCAGGGGCAGGCGCGCCCGGACCATCAGGAGGCCGGCACCCTTCATGCCGCCGATCTTGTGCCCGGACACGGTGAGGGCGTCCACGTCTTCGGCGAGTGCGGCGACGTCGATCCAGCCGGCGGCCTGCACGGCGTCGGTGTGCACGAGCGCGCCGGCACCCCGGGCCGCGGCGGCGATCTGCGCGACGGGTTGAACGGTTCCGACCTCGTTGTTCACCGCCATGACGGACACGAGCGTGGTGTCGGGGCGCAGCACGGCCCGCACGTCCTCGGGGTCGACGCGTCCGTGGGCATCCACGCCGACGACGCTCAGCTCGAACCCGTGGTGCTCGCGCAGGTAGCCGGCGGCCGCGCGCACCGAAGAGTGCTCGACGGCGCTGATCACCAGGTGCCGCCCGCGCGGCGCGGCCAGGGCCAGCCCCTTGAGGGCGAGGTTGTTGGACTCCGTCCCCCCGGAGGTGAAGACGACGTCGTTCTCCCGCACGCCCAGCGCGCCCGCCGCCGTGGTGCGCGCGAAGACGAGGGCGCGCGCCGCGGAGGTGCCCAGCTCGTGCCGGCTCGACGGGTTGCCGAAGTCGTTCGTGAGCAGCGGCCAGACCGTCTGCAGGATGTCCTGCCGGGTCGGGGCCGTCGCCGCGGCGTCCATGTAGATCACGCTGCGCCGCCGTCGTTCGCGGTCTCGAAGTCGAGGCCGAGGTCGAGGGCGCGCACGCTGTGCGTGAGAGCGCCGGAGGAGATGACGTCGACGCCGGTCGCGGCGATGCCGGCGACCGTGGTGAGCCCGACATTGCCCGAGGCCTCCACGAGGCAGCGCCGCCCGATCCTGCGCACACCCTCGGCGAGGTCCTCGAGCGTGAAGTTGTCGAGCATGACGGTGTCGACGCCTGCGGCGACGACTGCTTCGAGCTGGTCCAGCCGGTCGATCTCGACCTCGAAGTGCACAGTGTGCCCGAGCCGTTCGCGGGCTGCTCGCAGCTCTCGCGTCAGCTCCGCGCCCTCACCGAGCAGGGCGAGGTGGTTGTCCTTGGCCATGACGGCCTCGCTGAGGTTGTCGCGGTGATTGTGACCGCCGCCGCAGCGCACGGCGTAGCGCTCGAGCACCCGCAGCCCGGGCGTCGTCTTGCGGGTGTCGGCGATGCGCACCGGGTGCCCGTTGGCCGACATCGCGCCCCCGGCCGCGGCGACCATGGCAGCCGTCGCCGTGGCGATGCCGCTGAGCCGCTGCAGGAGGTTCAGCCCGACGCGTTCGCCGGTCAGCACGGCGCGCGCCGGCCCGGTCACCGTGACGAGCGCGTCGCCGGCGGCGAACCGGTCGCCGTCCGCGAGGTGCGCGGTGACGTCCACGCCGTCGCCGGCGAGGCGCATGCTGGCGGCGAAGGCGGCCAGCCCCGCGCACACTCCGGCCTCGCGGGCGACGACCCGGCCGACCGCCGTCGTGCCGGGGGCGATGAGCGTGTCCGCGGTGATGTCACCGCCGGGCGCGTCCTCGGCGAGGGCCGCGGCGACGATCCGGTCGACGACGGCGGCCGGCACCGGGCGTGGCCCCGGGTGGGCCGCGGCGCGGCTAGTGGCGGGCGGCTGCGAAGTGCTCTGGTGCATGGGCTTCTTCCGTCTCGTCTCTCGTATCGGTGGTGCGGGCGGCGCCCGTGCGGGCATCGCTGCGGAAGTGGGCGCCGAGGGAGCGCTCCCGGTCCAACGCCGCGCACGCGATGCGGTGCGCGATTAGGGCGCCGTTGGCGAGTTCGTGCGTCTCGCGCGACGCGGGCTGGGAGCCCAGGCGGCGTTCGGCCTCGGCGGCAATGTTCGCGGTCGCGACGGCGGCGGCGCGCAGGCCGCGCCCGTCACGCACGACGGCGAGATCGCGGGCTGCGAGCCGGCGCAAGCGCGCTCCGAGCCCGGCGGTGCTGACATCCGCCAGGGCCGAGACGCGGCGGGAGGCAGAGGCGCGGTCGGACCCATGCCGAGACACCGTGGTCGCGCCGGCCGGCCGCCCGGGGCCCGCGAGGATCGCGTCGACGGCGCGCCAGGAGAAGACGAGGCCCTCGAGCAGGGAGTTCGAGGCGAGGCGATTCGCCCCGTGCACACCCGTGCAGGCGACCTCCCCGACGGCGTAGAGCCCGGGCAGGCTCGTGCGTCCGCTCGTGTCGGTTGCGATCCCGCCCATCCAGTAGTGCTGGGCCTCGGCCACGGGGATCGTCTCGCGGGCCGGATCCAGCCCGACAGCACCCAGGCCTGCGTAGATGCCCGGGAAGCGACGGGCCAGGAACCCGGCGCCCCGCTCGCGCTCGAGGTGACGCGCGTCCAGGTGCACGGCCCCGGTCGCCCGGCGCGCCGCGTGGATGGCGCGGGCCACGACGTCGCGCGGCGCGAGCTCGGCCCGCGGGTCGATGCCCGGCATGAACCGCCGCCCGTTCCCGTCGAGCAGCACCGCGCCCTCGCCGCGGACGGCCTCGGAGATCATGAGCGTCGGCGCCGGGCCCTCGCCGGCCACCGCGCGGACGGCAGCCGCGTCGAGCAGGGTCGGGTGGAACTGGACGAACTCGACGTCCGCGAGCCGGGCGCCGGCGCGATCCGCGAGAGCCGCCCCGTCCCCGGTCGCCCCGGCCGGGTTCGTCGTGAACTCGAAGATCCGACCGATCCCTCCGGTGGCCAGCACGACGGCGTCCCCGGCCAGCTCGTCAGCGGTCTCCCCCGCGCCGGACGGCAGCAGGCGCACGCCGGCGACCGCGCCGTCGTCGTGCTGGAGCAGGTCCGTGACGAAGGCGCCCTCGCGGATGCGCAGCCGCCCGTCCGCCTCGGCGGCGCGGCACGCGCGGATCAGCGCGGAGGCGATGCCGGCCCCGGTCGCGTCGCCGCCGTGGTGCAGGATCCGGGCGTGGGTGTGCGCCCCCTCGAGCCCGAGAGCGAAACCGTCCGGGCCGCGGTCGAAATCCGCCCCGGCGGCGACGACCCGCTCGACGTGCTCCCACGCGTCGCGGCACAACAGTTCGACGGCGGCCGGATCCCCGGCGTGCGCGCCCGCGGCGAGCGTGTCGGCCACGTGGGAGGCGACGGAATCGCCGGTGGCCGCCGAGTCGGGGGTGACCGCGGCGATCCCGCCTTGGGCGTACCACGTGTTCGAATCCCGCAACCGGTCCTTGGTCAGCAGCGTGACCGCCGGCTCGTCCGCGGGTCCGGAGCGTTCGGCGGCCGCGAGCGCGGCGTAGAGCCCGGCGATGCCGGAGCCGACGACGATCACCCGGCGCGCGTCGGTGGTCATGGCTTCGCGTCGAGCATGCGCTGGAGTGCGGTCTTCGCGTGCTCGGTCGTCGCCGCGTCGACGGTGATCCGGTTGACGATGCGGCCGGCGACGAGTTCCTCGAGCACCCAGGCGAGGTAGCCCGGGTGGATGCGGTACATCGTGGAGCACGGGCAGATCACGGGGTCGAGGCAGAAGATCGTGTGCTGCGGGTACTCGTCGGCGAGGCGGTTGACCATGTTGATCTCCGTGCCGATCGCGAAGACGCTCGGCTCGGTGGCCGCCGCGACGGCCTTGCGGATGAAGTCGGTGGACCCGGAGGAGTCGGCCGCGTCGACGACCTCCATGGGGCTCTCCGGGTGCACGATCACGTTCGCCTCGGGGTACCGGGCGCGGGCGTCGTCGATCTGCTCGACCGTGAAGCGCTTGTGAACCGAGCAGAATCCGTGCCAGAGGATGACCTGCGCCGCGTGCAGGGCCTGCTCGTCGTTGCCGCCGAGCGGCAGGCGCGGGTTCCACATCGGCATGGCCTCCAGCGGCACGCCCATCGCCTTGGCGGTGTTGCGCCCGAGGTGCTGGTCGGGGAAGAACAGAACGCGGCGGCCGCGCTCGAACGCCCACTCCAGCACGGTCGCCGCGTTCGAGGACGTGCACACGATCCCCCCGTTGCGGCCGACGAAGGACTTGAGCGCGGCGGAGGAGTTCATGTAGGTGACGGGCACGACGGCGGCGCGGCCGTCGTCGACCTCGTCGGCGTAGAGCTCCATGAGCTGCTCCCAGCACTCCTCGACGCTCGAGGAGTCGGCCATGTCGGCCATCGAGCAGCCCGCGGCCAGGTTCGGCAGGACGACCGCCTGGTCGTCGCGGGAGAGGATGTCGGCGGTCTCGGCCATGAAGTGCACGCCGCAGAAGACGATGTATTTGGCATCCTGGCGAGTCAGGGCCGCGTTGGCGAGTTGGAACGAGTCGCCGACGAAATCCGCGTGCTCGATCACCTCGTCGCGCTGGTAGAAGTGCCCGAGCACCACGAGGTCGTTGCCGAGGCGCTCCTTGGCGTGGCAGATGCGCTCGTGCAGTTCGGCGTCGTCGGCCAGCCGGTACTCCTCGGGGATCACGCCCTGGCGCGGCGTCTCCGCCGGGGCGACGTCCTCCATCGACGAGCCGGGCCCGTAGGCGGGCGCGCCGGCATCGAAGTTCCACGGCGACACCGCGAGCTCAGGCGTGCAGGAGGCGGCGACCGGCGAGGTCGCCGAGCCGGGGGCCGGGCGGGCCGGATCGAAGCTCTGGATCTTGACCTGGACGCTTGTCATGTGAGGGAACCTTCCTGGAGGGACGCGGTGGCCGCGCCGTGCGCGGCGGGGCTCGGGGGTGTGTCGACGGGGTCTTCGAAGCGATACAGCTTCGGGGGCCGGTGCTTGACGCCGTGCAGGTGCTCGCCCGTTTCGGCGAGGCCCGGCGAGCTCAAGAGCTGGCGGCGGAAGTTCGCCGGGTCGAGCCGCGTGCCGAGGACGACCTCGTAGACCTCACGGACCTGGGCGAGTGTGAAGCGGTCACCGAGCAGCCGGTGGGCGACCTTGCCGTAGGTGACCTTGTTGCGCAGCCTCCAGAGCGCGTATTCGACGATCTCGACGTGGTCGAACGCCAGTTGCGCGCGCACCTCGTCGGAGTCGACGGGGAACCACGCGACGTTCGGATCCTCGATGAGTTCCGAATGCGGCGCACCCGCGTCGGGCCCGTCGTCGTTCGAATCTGCCCCGCGCACGAGCGCCCAGTAGACGATCGAGACGACGCGCCGGGCCGGGGAACGGTCGAGGCCTCCGAACGCGTAGAGCTGCTCGAGGTAGCGGGGCACCAGGCCCGTCGTCGTGCGGAGATTCTCCGCGGCGGCCGCGGCCAGCGACTGCTGCGCGCCGAGCGGTCCGCCGGGCAGGGCCCACTGGCCGCGGTAGGGCTGGCGGGTGCGGCGCACGAGCGGGATCCAGAGCCGCGGCGGCGTGTCGTCGGCCGCGCCCGGGGCGCGGCGAAGCGAGAAGATCACGGTGGACACCGCGATCTCCGGGCTGATCGCCGCCCGCTCGGATACGTTCAGGAATTCCATGGCTCCCCGCCGCCGGAGTAGTTAATGTCAGAACGACTATAACTCATTCCGGGCGGCCGCCGCCTCCACGAGCGGAAGCATGCGCGAGCCGATGGGCGTGTTCAGGACAACGGACGACGACGAGCGCACGACCGTGCCCGTGGCCAGCACGGCGTCGAGCACGCGCTGCAGATCGGCGTTCGACCGCGCGACGACGCACGCCAGGAGGTCGAACTCGCCGGAGACGGTATGCAGCTCGAGCACCTCAGGGATGCCGGCGAGCGCCGCGGCGACGCCGTCGTGTCCGACGTCCTGATGGATGGCGAGCGAGCAGTAGGCCCGCACGGGGTAGCCGACGCCCGCGGGGTCCAGCTGCGGCCCCCACCCGGTGATGGCGCCCGTGGATTGGAGCTTGTCGAGGCGGGCCTGGACGGTGGCGCGCGCGACGGAGAGCAGACGGGAGGCTTCGAGGACCGACATCTTCTGGTCGCCCGAGAAGAGGCCGACGATGCGCGCGTCGAGGGTGTCCATGAATCTCCTAGCAGTTTGTCTACGTTGTGGGCGGTTATGCTCGACAATCAGTGCAGTTTGCCTAGAGTATATGATGCACCTTGCCTAGCAGCCTGCGGGTGTCTACCGTCACATTCATGACTTCTTTGGCCTTCGAGCGCACTCCCTTGGCGGATGCCGAGCTGGTGCGCCTCTATTCCCAGATGACGCAGGTGAGGCACCTGGACACGTCGGCGATCGCATGGCAGCGCCAGGGCATCGTCCCCGGCTACGCGCCGATGCGCGGCCAGGAGGCGGCGCAGGTCGGCGCCGTTGCCGCGCTGGACATGTCCCGGGACTTCCTCTTCCCGACGTACCGCGAGATGGGGGCCGCACTGGCCGCCGGCGTGGACATGGGTGAGTACATGGCCACGCACAAGGCGACGTGGAATGGCGGCATGTACGACGCCCGCGCCACGCGGGTGACGCCGATCCAGACGGTGATCGGCGGTTCCGCGCTGCACGCGGTGGGCTGGGGGCACGGCCAGCGGCTGGACGCGCTGGCGGCCGACGCCGATGCACCACTCGACCTCCCGGTCGCGCTGGTCTTCCTGGGCGACGGGGCGACCTCGCAGGGCGACGTGCATGAGGCGATGAACTTCGCGGGCGTCTTCGAGACCCCCACAGTGTTCTTCGTGCAGAACAACGGGTGGGCCATCTCCGTGCCGACGGAGCGCCAGGTCTCCGGTGGTTCGGTGGCCGCACGCGGGGCCGGTTACGGCATCGCCGCCGTACGCGTGGACGGTAACGACATCGAGGAGGTCGTGCAGGCGACGCGGGCGGCCGTGGCGCACGCCCGTTCGGGTGCTGGCCCCGTCGTCGTCGAGGCGATGACCTACCGGCGCGGCCCGCACTCGACGTCGGACGACCCGGGGCGCTACCGCAGCCTCGAGGAGGAGCGCAACGACGGCGGCCCCGACCCGCTCGATGTAGCGCGCGAGCGGCTGCTGTCCCGCGGCGCGTTCTCGACTGCGGACGTGGCCGACGTGCAGTCCGCGGCGGAGGCGCTCGAGGAGCGCGTCCGGGCGGACGTGCAGGCCCAGGGCCCGCGACCGGGGGCCGAGATGTTCGAGTACGTGTATCAGGAGATGCCGGTGTCCCTGCGGGAGCAGGCCGCCGCGTGGCGAGAGGAATCCGACCATGTCTAATGCCGTTGCTGCACCACCTGCCCACGCGCCCGAGTCCGGTGCCGCGCGCACGGGCCGCACGAGCCTGTCGATGAATCAGGCCATCAACGCCGCGCTGCACGACGCGCTGGCCGCCGACCCGCGCGCCGTGGTGCTCGGCGAGGACGTGGGCGTCCTCGGCGGCGTCTTCCGCGTCACGGACGGGCTGCAGGCCGAGTTCGGCGCCGACCGCGTCTTCGACACCCCGCTCGCCGAGTCCGGCATCCTGGGTATGTCGGTCGGACTCGCGATGGCGGGCTACCACCCGATTCCCGAGGTCCAGTTCGACGGGTTCGTCTACCCCGCCATCAACCAGCTCGTCACCCAGATCGCCCGGATGAACTTCCGCACCCGCGGGGCGCTGCCGATGCCGATCACGCTGCGCATGCCCAGCTTCGGCGGCATCCAGTCCCCCGAGCTGCATTCGGAGTCGCTTGAGTGGCTGTTCGCGCACGTGGCCGGCCTCAAAGTCGTCTCACCCTCCAGCCCGCACCAGGCGTACCACCTGCTCCGTCACGCCGCATCCCGCCCGGACCCCGTGGTCTACATGGAGCCGAAGTCGCGGTACTGGCAGAAGGGCGAGGTCGACTTCGACGAGCCGGGGAACCTCGAGGGCGTGGACGTGGCCCGCGAGGGCCGGCACCTGACCCTCGTCGCGTGGGGCGCCATGGTCACCCGCTGCCTGCAGGCGGCGGAGGCCGCGGCCGAGGACGGGCTCGACGTCGAGGTCCTGGACCTGCGCTGGCTCTCCCCCATCGACGCGGACGGACTGGCGGCGTCGATCGCCAAGACGCGCCGCGCCGTCGTCGTGCACGAGGCCCCGAAGACCGCCGGCTTGGGCGCCGAGGTGGCCCAACTGATCACCGAGCGCTGCTTCGGCACGCTGAAGGCCCCCGTGGAGCGCGTGACGGGCTTCGACGTCCCGTTCCCCTCCGGGAGCCTGGAGAACGAATACATCCCGAACATCGACCGCATCCTCTATGGGATCCAGCGCGTATTGGAGTACCGCCGTGGCTGAACTGTCTTTCCCCCTGCCCGACCTCGGTGAGGGCCTCATCGAGGCCACGATTCTCGAGTGGCTCGTCGAGGTCGGCGAGCACGTCGAGCGAAACCAGCCGCTCGTCGAGGTCGAGACCACGAAGAGCTCGCTCGAGCTGCCGAGCCCGCAGACCGGCGTCGTGGTGCGCACGCACGGGGCGCCCGGTGAGACGATCGAGGTGGGCGAAACGCTCGTCGTGTTCGAGGTCCCCGACGACACCGCCGGGATCATCGGCACCGTCCCCAAGGACGAGAAGCCGAAGCGGCGGGTGCGCCTGAACGTGGACCTCGATGACTGAGGGAGGAACGATGACCAGAACGGACCTGATCCGCGTCGAGACGTTCGGTGAGGACGACGCCGGCGTGCCCGTGCTCCTGATCCACGGGTTCGCCTCGTCGATCCGCGCCAACTGGGAATCCACCGGGTGGCTCCGGCACCTGACGGAGGCCGGCCGGCGCGTCGTCGCCGTCGAGCTGCCCGGGCACGGCGACACCGCGGCCGCCGACGACTGGGCGCCGGCGGACCTGGTGGAGGCGATCGCCGCCGTCGTCGAGGCACACGGCGGCACCGCCGACGTGATCGGCTACTCGCTCGGCGCGCGTCTGGGCTGGGAGCTGGCCGGTCGGCACCCCGCGCTCGTGCGCCGCCTCGTGCTCGGCGGCGCCGCCGCCGTCGACCCGCTCGCGGACTTCGACACGGACGAGGCCCGGCGGGTGCTCGACCCTGCAGATCCGGCCGAGGCGATGGCCGACGCACTCTCCGACCAGCTCCTGGGCGCCGCCCGTGCCGGCGAGCAGGTGCTCGGCCGCGCCGACGGCTTGGCGACGGCCCTGGGATTCATCGCCGGCATCCAGCGCCAACGCTACGACCCGGCGAGCGCCGTGCCGACCACTCCCACGCTCGCCGTCGCCGGCGACCAGGACGAACTGGCCGCGACGAGCACCGAGCTGCTGCGACTGGTGCGCGAGGCGGGCGGACAGGCGGCGGACCTCGTCGTGCTGCCGGGGCGCACGCACGCCAACGCGGTGACGGCGCGCGGCTTCAAGCGGGCCGCGACGGAGTTCCTCGCCGCCGAGTAGGACCCCACGACCCTCCGGTGCCGCAGCGCGCCGGAGGGTCTTGACATTCCCGGTGACACGCACCACACTGATCGTATACGATTTCATACACGACACCGGGAGGGTCTGTGACCACCACACCTGAAGGCAACGGAGCCGTCGTCGACGCGGCGTTCTGCGAGCGCGTCGGCAAGGTCATCGCCGTCCACCTGGCCTACCGATCGCGGGCGGAGCAGCGCGGCCGGACACCCGCGTTCCCGTCCTACTTCATGAAGGCCACCTCCTCCTTGGCGACCTCCGGCGGCACGGTCGAGCGCCCCGCCGGAACCGAGCTGCTTGCGTTCGAGGGCGAGATCGCGCTCGTCATCGGCACCGCCGCGCGCCGCGTGAGCCCCGAGGCCGGCTGGAATCACGTCGGCTGGGTCACCGCGAGCAACGACCTCGGCCTCTACGACATCAAGCACGCCGACAAGGGCTCGAATGTGCGCTCGAAGTCGGGCGACGGGTTCACCCCGCTCGGCCCGGCTCTGCTGCCCGCCGCCGACGTCGACCCGCGCAACCTGCGCCTGCGCACGTGGGTCAACGGCGAGATCGCCCAGGACGCGACGACCGAAGATCTGATCTTCGACTTCGGCCTGATCGTCGCGGACCTCTCTCAGCAGATGACCCTGCACCCGGGGGATGTGATCCTCACCGGCACCCCCGCCGGTTCCTCCGTCGTCGTCCCCGGCGATGTGGTGGAGGTACAGGTCGACGACGTCGCCTCCTCCCGCTCGACGGGCCGCCTCGCCACGACCGTCACCGCGGGCGCCGAGGGATTCGCCGCGTTCGGCAACCCGACCAAGGTGACCGACGCAGACCGCATCGACGCGTTCGGCACGGCGGACGCCGCCGGCGTCGACGCCCCTCTCACGGGCGCCGCAGCGCTGACCGCGGCGGTCCGCGAGAAGCTGCTCTCCGTCGCCACGGCGACGATCTCCGGCGCTCTGCGCAAGCGGGGCCTGAACAACGTCGCCATCGAGGGCCTCAACGCCACCAAGGGCACTCGCAAGGTCATCGGCGTCGCGCGCACCCTGCGCTACGTGCCCAACCGCGAGGACCTCTTCAAGACGCACGGCGGCGGCTACAACGCGCAGAAGCGGGTCATGGATTCACTCGCCCCGGGCGAAATCCTGGTCATGGAGGCCCGCGGCGAGACCGGGTCAGCCACGCTCGGCGACATCCTCGCGCTGCGCAGCCAGGTCGCCGGAGCCGAGGCGATCATCACCGACGGCGGCGTACGCGACCTCTCCGCCGTCGCCGAACTCGACATCCCCCTCTTCCACAACGGCGCCCACCCGGCCGTGCTCGGCCGCAAACACGTGCCCTGGAGCGTCGACGAGACGATCGGCTGCGGCGGCACCACCGTGCAGCCCGGCGACATCATCGTCGCCGACGCCGACGGCATCCTCGTGATTCCGCCGGCGCTGGCCGCCGAAATCGCCGACGAGACCGTCGAGCAGGAGCGCCGCGACGCGTTTGTGTTCGCCCATGTGCAGAAGGGCAACAAGATCGACGGCCTCTTCCCGATGAACAAGCAGTGGCTCGAGAAGTACCACGCGTGGGTCGAAGCGGGAGCGGACCTTGGCACCCTCTAAGTCCGAGCGGGCCTACGAGCTGCTGCAGGAGAAGATCACCTCGGGCGCGTACTCCCCCGGCTACCGGCTCGTGCTCTCCTCCCTCGCGGCCGAGCTCGACTGCAGCGTCGTGCCCGTCCGCGAGGCGATCCGCCGGCTCGAGGCCGAGGGGCTCGTGACCTTCGAACGCAACATCGGCGCAACCGTCGCCCACGTGGACGCGACCCTGTACCTGCACACCATGCAGACCCTCGCCGTCCTCGAAGGCGCCGCGACGGCCTTGGCCGCCCCGCTGATCGGCGCCGACGCGCTCGCGCGGGCCCGAACCCTGAACCGTCAGATGCAGGCGTGCCTGGATAACTTCGACCCGCAGCGGTTCACGCGCCTGAACAACGACTTCCACGAACTGCTCTACGGCGCGTGCCCGAACCCGCACATCCTCGACCTCGTGCACCGCGGCTGGCGGCGAATGCGGGCCATGCGCCCGACGACGTTCACCACCGTCCCGCACCGCGCCCGGGACTCCGTCGCCGAACACGACGCGCTCCTGGACCTGCTCGACTCGGGTGCCGCCGCGAGTGCCGTCGAATCGGCGGCACGCGAGCACCGCACCAACACCCTGAACGCCTACCTCGCCGCGGCGGGCCTGCCGCCGTCGACCCTGACGGCGCCCATCACCGCCCGGCACTGACACCAAACCCTTCTTCAACGACGAGAGGACTCTCATGAGCCAGCACAACCTCCCCGAGAACCTGCCGGATCGCATCCGGCACTACATCGGTGGCCAGCACGTCGACTCCATCGACGGCGACACCTTCGACGTCCTGGACCCCGTCACCAACGAGCCCTACATCCAGGCCGCCTCCGGCAAGGTCGCAGACGTCGCCGCCGCCGTCGCCGCCGCCAAGGACGCCTTCGAGAACGGCCCCTGGCCGTCCCTGCTCCCGCGCGAGCGCTCCCGGGTGCTGCACCGCATCGCCGACATCGTCGAATCCCGCGGCCGCGATCTCGCCGAGCTGGAGTGCTTCGACACCGGCCTGCCGATCAAGCAGGCCCTCGGTCAGGCCCACCGCGCGGCGGAGAACTTCCGCTTCTTCGCGGACCTGATCGTCGCCCAGCACGACGACGCGTTCAAGGTCCCCGGCCGCCAGGCGAACTACGTCAACCGCAAGCCCATCGGCGTCGCAGGCCTCATCACCCCCTGGAACACCCCGTTCATGCTCGAGTCCTGGAAGCTGGGGCCCGCGCTCGCGACCGGCAACACCGTCGTGCTCAAGCCCGCGGAGTTCACGCCGCTCTCCGCCTCCCTGTGGCCGGAGATCTTCGAGGAGGCCGGCCTGCCAGCGGGCGTCTTCAACATCGTGCACGGCTACGGCGAGGAGGGCTACGCCGGCGACTCGCTCGTCAAGCACCCCGACGTGCCGCTGATCTCCTTCACGGGTGAGTCCCGCACCGGGCAGATCATCTTCGCCAACTCCGCCCCGTACCTCAAGGGCCTGTCGATGGAGCTCGGCGGCAAGTCGCCCGCCGTCGTCTTCGCGGACGCCGACCTCGACGCCGCGATCGACGCCACGATCTTCGGCGTCTTCTCCCTCAACGGCGAGCGCTGCACCGCCGGCTCGCGCATCCTCGTCGAACGCAGCATCTACAACGAGTTCGTCGATCGCTACTCCGCCCAAGCCGCCCGCGTGCGGGTCGGCCTGCCGAGCGACGAGGCGACCGAGGTCGGCGCTCTCGTGCACCCCGAGCACTTCGAGAAGGTCATGTCCTACATCGAGATCGGCAAGACCGAAGCCCGCCTGACCGCCGGCGGCCGCCGGCCGGAAGCCTTCCCGGAGGGCAACTTCGTCGAGCCCACGGTCTTCGCCGATGTCTCCCCCGATGCACGCATCTTCCAGGAGGAGATCTTCGGCCCCGTCGTCTCGATCACCCCGTTCGACACCGATGAGGAGGCGCTCGAGCTCGCCAACAACACCCGCTACGGGCTGGCCGCCTACATCTGGACCAACGATCTCAAGCGCTCACACAACTTCGCCCAGAACGTCGAGGCCGGCATGGTGTGGCTGAACTCCAACAACGTCCGCGACCTGCGCACGCCCTTCGGCGGCGTCAAGGCCTCGGGCCTCGGCCACGAGGGCGGTTACCGTTCGATCGACTTCTACACCGACCAGCAGGCCGTGCACATCAACCTCGGCGAGGTTCACAACCCCGTCTTCGGCAAGGCCTGACCCGCCCCCGCCCCACCCACCGAAACGACGGCGGCCCCCGCCGACGCGTGCCGCCGTCGTACTGAGAACCTCCCAGGAGAAGATCATGAGCGAAAACACCACCAACGAGATCCCCAAGCCGGAAGCGCCCGCCCCGGACATCCTGCGCTGCGCCTACATGGAGCTGGTCGTCACCGACCTGGCGGCCTCCCGCGACTTCTACGTCGACCTGCTGGGCCTGCACGTCACGCACGAGGACGACACGCAGATCTACCTGCGCTCCTTCGAGGAGTTCATCCACCACAACCTCGTCTTGACCAAGGGTCCGGTCGCCGCGGCGAAGGCGTTCGCCTACCGCGTGCGCACGCCCGAAGATGTGGACCGCGCCGAGGCCTACTACCAGGAGCTGGGCTGCCGCACCGAACGCCGCGCGGACGGGTTCGTGCGCGGCATCGGCGACTCCGTCCGCGTCGAGGACCCGCTCGGCTTCCCCTACGAGTTCTTCCACGAGGTCGAGCACGTTGAGCGCCTGCACATGCGCTACGACATCTACTCGGCCGGCGAGCTGGTGCGCCTGGACCATTTCAACCAGGTCACCCCGGATGTTCCGCGCGGCCGCAAGTACCTCGAGGACCTGGGATTCCGCGTCACCGAGGACATCAAGGACGAGGCCGGGACGACCTATGCGGCGTGGATGCACCGCAAGGGCACCGTGCACGACACCGCGCTCACGGGCGGCAACGGCCCGCGCATGCACCACGTGGCCTTCTCCACCCACGAGAAGCACAACATCATCCAGATCTGCGACAAGATGGGCGCGCTGCGCCTGTCCGACCGGATCGAGCGCGGCCCCGGCCGCCACGGCGTCTCCAACGCGTTCTACCTGTACATCCTCGATCCCGACGACCACCGCATCGAGATCTACACGCAGGACTACTACACGGGTGACCCCGACAACCCCGTCATCACGTGGGACGTGCACGACAACCAGCGCCGCGACTGGTGGGGCAACCCGGTGGTCCCGTCCTGGTACACGGAGGCGTCCCTGGTGCTGGATCTGGACGGCAACCCGCAGCAGGTCATCGAGCGCACCGATGACTCCGAGATGGCCGTGACCGTCGGCGCCGACGGCTTCTCCTACACCCGCGAGAAGGACGAGACCGGCACCTATCGAGGCGAGGCGTCGAAGGGCTTCAAGCTCGGCAACCAAGTCTGAGCCGGTAACGCTCACAAAGGGTGCGGCACCGCCGGCGCATCGAGTCGGCGGTGCCGCACCTTTGCGCCGGTCGTGCCCCGGACTCGTCAGGGCCCCACCCCGGGAGTTCTGCGCCTACGACGACGAGTGAACGTCCTCGACGTGGAGATTGCGCCCCTTGGTCTCCTTGACGAATGAGACGGCGATCAGCGAGATCAGCGCGATGCCCAGAACGTAGACACCGATCATCCACGAGTTCCCGGTCGCGCCGAGCACCGACTCTGCGATCAGCGGAGCGAACGCCCCGCCGAGAATCGCACCGAACGCGTAGCCGATCGAGACGCCCGAATACCGCACCTCCACCGGGAACATCTCGGCGTACAACGCCGACTGCGGACCGTAGGACAGGCCCAGCCCGACGGTCAGGAGGAACAGCGCGACGAAGTACAGGTAGATGTTGGCCGTGTCGATCAGGAACCACATTGGGATCGCCCAGAGGCCCAGGAGCCCGTACCCGATCTGGAAGGTCCGGATGCGGCCGATCCGGTCCGAGAGGATTCCCCCGTACATCGTGAAGGCCAGCCACCCGAACGAGGCCAACGTCGTTGCCAGCAGCACCGGGGGCCGGCTCATCCCCAGCTCACGGGTGGCGTACGTGGCGAAGTAGGCGATGAGCAGGTAGCCGGCCGCGTTGTTGGCGATGAAGATCAAAGCGCAGAGGGCGACCTCTTTGAAGTTGTTCCGGAACAGGATACCCAGCGGCGCCGACGACTCCCTCTTGCGCTGCTGCATCTCGAGGAAGATCGGGGACTCCTCCACGGCCCGGCGAATCAGGTAACCGACGACGATCAGGACAATCGAGAACAGGAACGGCAGCCGCCAGCCCCACTCGACGAAGGCCTCCTCGCCGATCACCGTGGTGAGCACCCACATCGTGCCCGTGGCCAGGATCATGCCGCAGGGCACGCCGATCTGCGGGTACGCGCCGAAGAAGCCGCGCTTCTCGACCGGCGCGTGCTCGACCGACATGAGGGCGGCCCCGCCCCATTCGCCGCCGGCGGAGAATCCCTGCAGGACGCGCAGGAAGATCAGCATCAAGGTCGCGCCGATGCCGATCTGCGCGTGGGTCGGAAGCACGCCGATCAGCGTCGTGGCCAAACCCATCAGGATCAGGGTCGTGACGAGAATCTTCTTGCGCCCGAGTTTGTCTCCGAGGTGGCCGGCGACGATGGCGCCGAGCGGACGGAAGAGGAAGGAGATGCCGAGCGACGCCCACGCCGCGAGCTGAGCCCCCGTAGGCCCCAGCGGGGCGAAGAACAGTGGAGCCAGAACGAGGCCTGCCGCTTGCGCGTAGATGAAGAAGTCGTACCACTCGATGGTGGTGCCAACGAGAGTGCCCGCCAGTACCCGCCTCTCCTCCCGCGGATTCGATTCGTGATGCACTGCGCTTCCAGTAGGCATGGGAACTCCGTTGTTCGATCCACCGACCGGACGGAGCATTTCGCTTTACCGAACGATCGTACAGTTATTTGGTGTGAGCGATATTACACGAGCATTCGCCGCCCGTCATCAGGCCGTCAACGCGCCGGGCGCGGCCCCTCGAGTTCCCGCAGGACCTAGCCGGAACGCAGGAGGCCGGGCACACTGGTGGCATGAACGAGGGCACCGGACGGCCACCCTACGCGGACCGCGACGCGGCCGCGGAGGCGCTCGCCGGCGCCCTCCACGACCTCGCTGACGACCCGCAGGCGATCGTCCTGGGCCTCGCCCGCGGCGGCGTGCCCGTCGCCGCCGGAATCGCCCACCGACTCGGCTTGGAATGGGATGCGCTCGTGGTGCGCAAGCTCGGGGTGCCCGGGCAGCCGGAGGTCGCCTTCGGCGCGCTCGCCGCGCACGGCCGGCAGCGGGCTGCCTTCCGTTCCGAGGCGATCAGATCGGGCGCCGCGCGGTGCGCACCCCGGCGCGCCCTGCGCGAGGTCGAGCAGGCGGAACGTGCCGAGCTCGAACGCCGCCACCGCGACTACCTCGCCGGGCGCGTGCCCGACGTCGCCGGGCGCACGGTCGTTGTCGCCGACGACGGCCTCGCGACCGGCGCTACCCTGCGCGCCGCGCTCGACGTGCTCGCCCGGTCCGCACCGGCGCGGCTCGTCGCGGCACTGCCCGTCGGCCCGCCGTCGACGTGCGCGGAACTCGAAGCCGCGGTTGACCGCCTCGTCTGCCCGCACCGGCCTGCGAACTTCGGAGCCGTCGGCGCCGCCTACGAGCACTTCGACCAGGTCTCCGACGCGTGGGTGCACGACCTGCTCGACGGTCCCGGCGGGCCCGGGTTCACGAACGGCTGAGGGTGCCGAGGCGCTCGCCGTCGGCGTCGAAGGCGATCAGATCATCCCCGTCTACCTCCAGCGAGGCCAGATCCCCCATCCATTCGGTGTAGTCCTCGCACCACATCTTCGTGCTGAACACGCCCGGCGTCTGCACGCGCCCGTCCTCGACTTTCCACGACCCGCCCATCCGGTTGCACCCGTCCGAGCCGGTGAGCGTGCCGTCGGCGTCGAAGCGCAGCCAGGGCGAGGCCCCGTCGTCGTCACCCCATTGGCCGAGGATCCGCTCCTCGAGAGGCGCTCCCGCGCCGCCGGGGGCGCACGCGGCCAGCGAAGCGGAGGCTGCGAGCGCGAGAACGAGGCAGAGGGCGCGGTACGGGTGGGAGCTCATACGGCCAGCATGCCGCATCCGGCGGCGCTTGTCCCGACTCGTTCACAATCGGAACGCGGCGTTCGGTCAGCGAGCACGGATGCTAGGCTCACGACCGTGACGAGCAACACGAGGAGCGAGCGTGCCAACTGAATCCGCCGAGGAGCCTGCGCCAAAGGATTCGGGCGCCAAACCGGCGTCGCAGACCCTCTCGCGCGGCATCCGTATGCTCGAGGTCCTGGCCGAGTCGCCGGGGCCGTTGACGATCGCCGAACTTTCGGCGCAACTGGGCGTACACCGCTCGATCGCCTACCGCATCCTGCGCACGCTCGAATCCCACCTGCTCGTCATGCGCGACGCGAGCGGACGCGTGCAGCTGGCCCCCGGGCTCGTCGCCCTCGCCCGCGGCGTGCAGCAGGACCTCCAATCCGCTGCCCTGCCCGAGCTGGCGGAGGTAGCGAACGAGCACGGCGCGAGCGCCTTCATCGCGGTCTGGGACCAGCGCGACTGCTTCACCCTGGTCACCGTGGAACCTCGGCACGGTACAGCCGCGGTCATCCAACGGCCCGGTTCCCGCCACGCCTTCAACCTAGGCGCGCCCGGCATCGCCATCCAGTCCGCACTGACCCCCGAGGCCTGGGTGGAGCGCATGCCGGAGGAACCCTACCGGGCGGCGGCGGCTGAAGCGCGCAGCCTCGGCTACGCCGTCAGCCGCGACGAGGTGATCCCGGGCGTCTCGGCCGTGGCCGCGCCCATCCGGGTACCGAACCAGCTGCCCGCCGCGGTCGCGATGGTGTACCCGACCGCGACGCCTCCGGCGGCGACGGCCGATCTCGGCGAGCGGATGGTGCGTGCTGCGCGCGCTATCGAGCGCGCCCTCGGCGCCGCACCAGGGCGCTGACGACCGAAGCAGCGAACAGCACGACGGCGGCGACGGCCACCGTGCCGAACGCCGCGGAGCTGCCCCCGGCGTCGGCGACGGTGCCGGCAGCGGCGTTGCCGGCGGAGACGCCGACGACCACGCCGCTGGCCAGCAGCGTCATCACGGTCCCGAGCCGCCCGCGCGGGGACGCTTCGCTGCCGATCGTGTACACCGTCACCAGCACGGGGCCGATCGGCAGACCGATGATGAAGACCACCGCGATCATCCACGGCACGGAGTCGACGGCGTGCAGCAGCAACACCGCGGGGACCACCAGCAGGGCGCACACGAACCAGCGCTTGGACTGCCCCCAGACGCTCGGCCAGGCGGAGACCGACAGTGCGGTTGCGCCCGACGCGAGGCCCATGGCCGCGTAGAAGAGACCGCCGGCGCTGGCCTGGCCGGCCTCCCCGGCGAACGCCACAGAGCTCGCCGAGATCGTCCCGAAGAGCCCGCCCATGCCGATCATTCCGGCGACGGCGGCGCCCACGCCCGCGATACGCAGCGGCGTCCACGCGCCCTGGCGCGACTGGCCGCTCGTGCGCGCCCGGACCATGAGGTGCGCGCGTTCGGCTGCCCGCTCCGTCCAGTGGAGTGCGAAGAGCGGGACCATCACGGCGGTCAGGACCGCGGCGATGATCAAGGGCAGCCAGGGAGCGAAGAGCGAAGCGAAGAGGCCGACGAGCGCCGGCCCGAGGACGAAAGTGAGCTCGTCCACCATCGACTCGAGACTCAGCGCCGATTCCAATTCGCGGCGCCCGCGGGGCCGCACGGAGGTGAGGTTCTGCCAGCGCACACGGGACATCGACCCGACCTGGGGGCACGTCAGCCCGGCGAGGAAGGTCGTGACGAGTAGAACGCCGGTCGCGGGATCGGCACCGAGAACCAGCCAGACGACGGCGACGATGAGGATCGCGTGGGCGATGGCCACGGGCACGAGCACGGCCCGCTGGGAAGTGCGATCAATCAGGTACCCGGACAGCGGGCCGCCGATTGCCTGCCCGATGCCGGTCGCGGCGGCGGCCAGGCCGCCGGCGGCATACGAGCCCGTCGCCGCCGCGACGAGTGTCAGGGCGCCGATGGAAAGGAACGCGAGCGGGAGGCGGGCGACGAAGGCCAGCGGGAGGTAGGCCCGGCCGGTCAGGCCGGCCAACGAGGAGAACGGAACGCGGCCCTGAGGCTTCGGCGCGGCGGGTTCCGGGATGGGTGGTTCGACGGGCGCGGACGCGCCGGTGACGGGGTGCGACAAAGTGACTCATGTCCTTCGCGACATGCGCACCGTCCCAGCCATCCCGGTACGCCCAACCCTGTACCGGATAAAGTTTACCTGGTTTTTCCGGCGTGTCGAGGATAGCTGGGCTATACGCCGCAGGAGTCGAGTTCGAGCGTGGTCGTCGATCCCTCCCGGGTCTTGTGCACGACGAGCTGGGCGGCGATCTGCTCCTTGAGCTCCTGCACGTGGCTCACGAGGCCGACGACGCGGCCGCTCGTGCGCAAGCCGTCGAGGGCGGACATGACCTTTTCCAGGGTTGCGGGATCGAGACTGCCGAAGCCCTCGTCAACGAAGAGCGTCTCCATGTCGATGCCGCCCGATTCGGCCTGGACGACGTCGGCGAGCCCGAGGGCCAGAGCGAGGGAGGCCATGAAGGACTCGCCGCCGGAGAGCGACCCCGGTTCGCGCTCGGCACCGGTCCACTCGTCACGGACCTTGATGCCGAGCCCGCCTTTGCCCCGACCGGAGGCGGCGTCGTCGTGCGCGAGCGCGAAGCGCCCCGCCGTCATCTCGACCAGGCGTTCGTTCGCGGCGGCCGCGACGGCTTCCAGCCTCGCGGCCAGGACGTACGTGCTCAGCGGCATCTTGAACGTGTTCTCCCCGGCTCCTGCCGCCAGATCGGCGAGGCCTTTGACCAGCTCGTACTCGGCCAGCAGCGGGCCCTGGCGCTCGTTGAGGGCGCGCAGACGGTCGCGCTGGCCCTCGAAACGCCGCGCGTAGCCGTCCAGGCTGCCCTGCCGGGCGACGACGTCGGTCACCGTCTGCTCCGCCTCCTCGGCCCGACGACGGGCGGCCGCGGCCTCGTCCTCTGCGGGCACGGCGTGACCGTCTGTCCGATCCCAGCGCGCGCGGACGAGCTGCTCGCTCTCGGCGAGGGTCGCCAGCCGGATCGCCGCCGCGTCGAAGGCCTCGACGCGGGCGCTGAGTTCGCCCCGGCGGCCTTCAGCCAGCCTTCCCGCCCGGGCCTCCTCTACCGTCTCGAATCCGTTCTCGGCCAGCGACGCGTCGAGCTCGCTGCCGGCGCGGGCATCGTCGCGCTCGGCCTCGCCGACGCGCGAGAGGGCTTGCTCCCAGATCGCAGCCGCGTGGACGACGCGGCTGAGCTGTTCGACGCGTGCGGCGAGTGTGGCCGCGGGCGCGGCGGCCTCTTCGATGACGCGTGCGTCTCCGGCGATGCGCTCGTTGAGTTCGAGGCGCCTCGACGCGAGCGCCGACTGCTCCTCGCGTGCCCGGCCGATCTCTGCGGTCAGGGCCTCTCGCTCGGTCATGAGCTGTTCGATGCGCTGTTCAGCTGCCTGCAGCGCCTCCGCGGCCGTGCCGGCGGCCTCCGCGCGCGTCTTCGCCGCATCCAACGCGGCCGCCACGTCCGCCGCGCTCGCCTCATGCGCGAGGGCCGCGAGCCGCTGCATGCGCGCTTCGGCATCGCTTTTGGCCCGCGCAGCCTCTTCCGCCCGGTGCTGCCGTTCCTGGACGCGGCCCTCGGCGGCCGCGATCTGCTCGTCGGTCACCGCATCGGCGCCGGAGGCGGTGGCCGGATCGGGGTGGTCGGGCGATCCGCACACGGCGCACGCCTCGCCCGCGACGAGTTCGGCGGCGAGTGCCGCGGCGGAGTTCGCCAGACGGGCGGCCACGAGGCCGGCGTGCTCTGTTCTCGCGGCGGCGTGTTCTCGCTCGGCCCGTGTCCAGGCGCCGACGGCAGCATCGTGCTCGGCACGGAACCCGTCCCGCGCTGTCACGGCCTCGACCGCGCGTCGGGCCTCGTCGACGGCGGCCGTGCGCTGCGCGCGTTCGGCGGCGGTGGGCGCGTGCTCGGCCATCTCCGCGCGCGCCCGCGCTTCCTCGACATCGAGCGCCTCGACCCGCTGGCCGGCCTGCAACAGGTTCGCCGCAATGGATTCGGTCTCGTCCTCCGTGGCCTTGAGTCGCTCGCGCCGATCCGCGAGTTCCCGCTCCCGTGGCAGCAACGATTCGGCGACGGTGAGCGCCTTGGTCGCCCGCGCAAGGAACGACTTCTCGAGGGGCCCGTCGTCCGCACCGGCCGCCGCGAGGAGGTCGGCGGCGTCCTCCAGCGATTCCGCCTTCCCGCGCGCCTCCGCGTGCCCGCGCCGGCACGCCGCGAGATGCTCCGCCGCCGTGTCCCGGCGCGCCGCGGCGGCGGTGACGCGGGCGGCCCGGGCATCCGCGTCCAGCATCGTCCGGGCATCGTCGACGGCAGCGCGCCGCCCGTCGTGTTCCGCCTGTGCCCGCTCGGCGTCGTCGAGGGCGGCTGCGTCGCTGCGCCGCCGCTCG
The DNA here is from genome assembly GCF_004217565.1 of Zhihengliuella halotolerans. NCBI lineage: Bacteria > Bacillati > Actinomycetota > Actinomycetes > Micrococcales > Micrococcaceae > Zhihengliuella > Zhihengliuella halotolerans. The sequence continues at coordinate 1,354,950 of NZ_SHLA01000001.1, forward strand.
ATGATCTCGGCGGCTGAGATCAGCCGGCGGTACTCCTCCTGGGCGGAGGCGAGGGCCAGGTTCAGGCCCGCCCGCGCTTCTGCGAGGCGCCCGGCGACGAGGCTGATCAGCTGCTCGTCACCGGCGGGCTCGGCTTCTTCTCCCGGCCCCTCGCCGTCGGCGCCACCTCCTGCGGGCGACTCAGCAGGCGTCAGCGCCCCGAGGTGGGTCGTCGCGTCGTCGGCGAGATCACTGAACAGGTGCTCGTGTTCGAGCTCCGCCTCGCGGGCCGCCGCGGCCAGGCGGCGACGGCGCTCGGCGAGGTGCGACTCGACCCCGCGGTAGTCGGAGACGTCGAAGAGGCTCTCGAGCAGGGCCTGACGTTCCTTGTCGGGGGCGCGCAGGAACGCCGCGAACTCCCCCTGCGGCAGCATCGCGACCCGGGTGAACTGCGCCCGACCCATGCCGAGAATGTCGGCGATCTCGGCGCCGACCTCATCATTGCGCGTGGACTTGACCACCCACTGGCCGTCGACAAGCTCGCGCAGTCGGCTCTGCGCCTTCTCCTGAGTCGTGCCGGTGCCGCGGCGCTTCGGCCGATCCCACGCGGGCGAACGGGTGACCTCGAACCGGCGTTCCCGCACGCAGAACTCGCAGACTGCCTCGGGCACCGTCTCCTCGTCGGCGTGGGCGCTGCGGATGGTCCGCACCCCCTCGCGTGCCCCGGGAAGGGTGCCGTAGAGCGCGAAGCAGATCCCGTCGAGCACACTCGTCTTGCCAGCACCGGTCTCGCCGTTGAGCAGGAAGAGTCCCGCCGCCGACAAGGCGTCGAAATCGATGGTCTCGGTGCCCTTGAACGGCCCGAAAGCCTGCAGCCGCAGTCGGTGGATCCTCATGCGTCACCCTTGCCCTCGTGTACGGCCGCGAACGCGGACTCCATGACGGCACGCTCGTCGTCCGCCAGCCCGCGCCTGCGCACGTGGTCGACGAAGTCCCCCGTCACCTGGATCGGGCTCTGCGCCCTGCGGAGACGCTCCGCGTAGGAGGCGTCCTGCTCCTGCCGGTCCCGCGGCTCGAAACGGAGCACGAGCAGGTGGGGGAAACGGCCGCGGATGCGCTCGAGAGCCCGAGCGGGACGCTCCGCGTCAGTCAACGTCACCTGGCAGTAGGCGCTCTCCGCGGCGGCATGGGACGCGTCCGACAGCAGGTCCTCGAGGTCCCCGCGCAGCGTCGCGAGAGAGCGTTCTGGAGTCCAGTCCCTCGCCTCGACGCCGAGAATCCCCTCCGCGCCCGTCTCGATGAGCCACGCACCCTTGCGGTGCTGCGCCTCGGAGAAGGAGTAGGCGACGGGCGAGCCAGAGTAGCGCACGTTCTCGGCGAGGCGCTGCCGTCCGTGCAGGTGCCCGAGCGCCGCGTAGTCGAAGTCCTCGAAGTAGGAGACCGGCACCTTGTCGACGCCGCCGATGCTCAGGTCCCGTTCGCTCTCGCTCGGTTCGGCGCCCGCCGCGAAGACGTGGGCCATCACGACGGCGAGCACCGGCTCCGCGGCCTCCGCCCGCCGCCGTGCCAGGTCCGCGCGGAGCCGCTCGAGGACGGCGCGCACGACCGCCGGGTGCCCGGGCTCTTCGACGCCCAGCTCGTCGCGCACCATGCGCGGTTCCAGGTACGGGACCGGGTAGACCGCCACGTGGTGATCGCCGCCGTCGAACACGACCGGGTCCGCCGCCGCCGCGACCGCCGTGCGGACGTGCACCCCGGAGACTTCCATGAGCCGCGCGCCGAAACCCAGCCGAATCGCCGAGTCGTGGTTGCCGCTCGTAACGACCACCTGTGCGCCGGCGGCACGGATCCGCACCAGCGCCTCATCGAAAAGGCTCACCACGTCCACACCGGGCATCGCACGGTCGTAGACGTCGCCGGAGACCAGCACGAGGTCGATCCCGTCCCCCTCGACGCACGCGATGAGCTCGTCGAGGAACCTTCGCTGGGCGGATTCGAGCCCGGCGCCGTGGAACGACCGGCCCAGGTGCCAGTCCGAGGTGTGCAGGATCTTCATGACTTCAGCCTATGCCGCACCGCTTCCGGAATAGGTCAGCGCGACGCTCTCCCGGTGCCGGCATACGTAGAATGGTGCGGTGACTTCCTCCGTTTCCCCCAGCCTCGATCCCGACCAGTTCATGGACCGAGCAACGGCGCTGCTGGCCGCACCCGCCGTCGTCGGACCCGCGGACGGGCTCGATCCGCACGCCTTGCTCCCCCTGTACCTCGCGGACGGGCTGCTCGAGGCGGTCGAGTGGGCCAACGACGGCGTCGGTAGCGACGAGGCCGCCTGCATGTGGCTCGCCGCGCTGCGCTGGCACCGCACGGTGACCGGGGCCTTCCCGCCCGGTGCCCCCGAACCGCTCACCCGGATGATCGACGACGAGCTGGCCGCTCTGCGTCCGACGGCCGACGGCGCGGACCCCGCCCTCCTGACCGTGATCTCGCGCGTCGACATGGGCACGCCGCAGCGCCCCCAGCACGACGACGGCGCCGCCGGCTGGGCGTTGTTGTGCGCCACCGTGCCGGGCCTGCTCCCGCACGTCACGCCCGGTACCCGGCGCAAACTCGCGGTCGACGCCGCGGCACTCGTGGCCCCGCGGAGCGCGTTCGACGCGGCCGCCGTCCTCGGCCCGGCCGTGTTCGAGATGCTTGCGGCCCCCGACCCGCTCGGGGCGCTGCGCGAGCTCGGCGAGCAAGCCCCCGAGGACGGGACGGGCGCCCGGCTCCGCACGGCCGTGTCGGCGGCTGCGGGGCACTCCTCGGCCGCGGACGCGGCCAGCTCGCACACCGCCGGGGACGAACGGATGCTGGCGGCCGCGCTGTGCGGTGCCGTTCACGGAACCGCAGCGCTCGGCGACGGCTGGGAGCGGCGGCCGGGCGCCGCCGTCGTACTCGCGGCCGCGGAGCGCTGGCGCCGCCTCGTGTTCGCGGCCTGAGCGCACGACCCTGGCCTCAGACGGTTGCGGGCCAGGCGCCGCCGACCATCTGCAGGAACTCGCCCTCGGCGACGACTTCGATGCGCTGGCCGTTCTCGCGCTTCTTGAGCACGTCGCGGGCCTTGGACGTCAGCCGGCCGGAGGTGAGGTCGCTCGCGACGAAGCCGTCGCCGACGACGAGCACCGTGGTCTTGCGGGTCACGCGGCTCGCGGTGGACGCGCCCGCGTCGGCCGCCCGGTTCTTCGCGTCCTGCCGGCTGATGCCGAGGTTGCCGGTGAAGACGACGTTCTCGCCGAAGAGCGGGTGCGACGGGTCGGCGTCGGGGTTCGGCGCCGGGTTACTGCCCTCCTGCGGCCAGACGGCCCACTCGGGCTGCTTGGGCACCATCGCGCCGCTGGCCTTCCAGTTCTGCGCGTCTTGGGTGGCGCGGGAGAGCGGGTCCCCGATGCGGTACGGTGCCGCCGCGCTGAAGCCGGCGCCGAGGCGCACCTCCAGCTCCTCCGGCCGTTCCACACCGTGGATCCGGCCGATGTCGATCATGACCCCGGCGCACGCTCGCGCGTCCTCAAGGGCATCGTGGTGGTTCCGCAGCGGCGTGCCCGCCGCCTCGGCGACGAACGGCAGCGAGTAGGAGGCCAGGTTGTAGCTGCGGCGCGAGAGGATCACGGTGCAGGCGTGCCGGTACCCGGGCGCGTCCAGCCCCGAGACCTCGAGGGCCGAGCGGATCACGCCGAGGTCGAACGCGGCGTTGTGCGCAACCACGAGATCCCCGCCGATCATCGCGTTCATCTCCGCGAAGATCTCCCCGAACCGGGGCGCCGCGGCGACCATCTCGGGCGTGACGCCGTGGATCTGGACGTTGCGCGGATCGAAATGATCGAAGCCCTCTGGCGGCCGCATCATCCAGAGCCGCTCGTCGACGATCTCGCCGGCGCGCACCTTGATCACCCCGACACTGCACGGCGATCCGCGGAAGCCGTTGGCCGTTTCGAAGTCAATGGCGGTGAAGTCGTAACTCATCGTGCGCAATCTTTCATCGGTCGGAAGTGGACTGCTGCTGGACGGCTCGACGGGCCCGGACCCGCCGGGCCAGCCACACGACGACGGCGCCGAGTACGACCGCGATCACGACCTTCTGCAGGACGCCGGCGTATTCCTCGACGACGTGCCACTGTTCGCCAAGCCAGTAGCCCGCCAGCACGAACACCGAGTTCCAGATCGCACTCCCCGCCAGCGTCAATCCGAGGAAGACTCCGGGGTGCATCCCGGTGATCCCGGCGGGGACGGAGACGAGCGAGCGGAAGATCGGCACCATCCGGCCGAAGAACACCGTCTTGGTCCCGTGGCGGTCGAACCAGGCCTCGACCCTGTCGACGTCGTCGATCGAGACCAGCGGCAGCGAGTGGATGATACGCCGCGTCCGCTCCCGGCCGAGCAGCCGTCCCACGAGATAGAGGAGGAAAGCACCCGCGCCGGAGCCGAGCGTCGTCCAGATCAGCGCCTCGGCGAGGCTGAAGGATCCGCGACTGGCGGCGAAGCCCGCCAACGGGAGGATGAGCTCGCTCGGCAGCGGCGGGAACAGGTTCTCCAACGCGATGGCGAGGGCGGCCCCGGGCGCACCGATCGAGTCCATCAGCCCGACCGCCCAGTCGGCGAGGTCGCCGATCCACGTGCCGGAATCCGGCGTACCCGCGGCCGTCATCGTCTGCTTCATCAAGATCCGTTCGTCGGTGAGCCGCCGGGAGGCCCGGCGGAGGAGGCGTCAGCGCGACAGCGCCGCGACGACCTCCGGCAGCAGGGCGCGGAACGCCTGGCCCCGGTGGCTGATGGCGTTCTTCTCCGCCGGCTCGAGCTCCGCGCAGCTGCGTGTCTGCCCGGCCGGCTGCAAGATCGGGTCGTAGCCGAACCCACCGGCACCACGCGGCTCGCGCAGCAGTGTGCCCTCGAGACGCCCGACGCGCACCGCGGTCGCCCCGCCGGGGTCCGCCAGCGCGGCCGCGCACACGAACGCCGCTCCCCGGTGCCCGTCGCCGATGTCGGCGACCTGCGCCAGCAGGAGCTCGAGGTTGGCCACGTCGTCGCCGTGGCGTCCGGCCCAGCGCGCCGAGAAGATGCCCGGCGCCCCGCCCATGACGTCGACCGACAGGCCGGAGTCGTCGGCAATCGCCAGCAGGCCCGTCGCTTCTGCGACGGCTCTTGCCTTCAACAGCGAATTCTCCTCGAACGTCACGCCGTCCTCGACGACGTCCGGTGCCCCCACCGCCGCGGCGTCGACGACCTGCGTGTCGACGTCGAGCCCCTCGACCTGGCCGCGCAACAGCTCGCGCAGCTCCCGGACCTTGCCCTGGTTGTGAGTCGCGAGTACCAGCCGGGGCCCGCTCACGCGCTGGCCTCGAGCACCTCGCGCTGAATGCGGGTCAGCTCCGCGGTGCCCAGCAGCGCCAAGTCCAGCAGGGCGTCGAGCTCCTCCCGCTTGAAGGGCGCCCCCTCGGCGGTGCCCTGGACCTCGACGAAGTCCCCGGATCCCGTGACGACGACGTTCATGTCGGTCTCGGCGCGCACGTCCTCCACGTAGGGCAGGTCGAGCATCGGCGTGCCGTCGATGATACCGACCGACACAGCGGAGACGGTGTCCGTGAGCACCTGGGCGTTCTTCTTGATCAGGCCCTGCTCGCGCGCCCACTTGACCGCCTCGGCCAGCGCGACGAAAGCGCCGGTGATCGCCGCGGTCCGGGTGCCGCCGTCGGCCTGGAGCACGTCGCAGTCCAGCACGATCGTGTTCTCGCCGAGGGCTTTGGTGTCGATGATGGAGCGCAGCGAGCGGCCGATCAGGCGGGAGATCTCGTGCGTGCGGCCGCCGATCTTGCCCTTCACGGACTCGCGCGAGCTGCGGGTGTTGGTTGCGCGCGGCAGCATCGCGTATTCGGCGGTGACCCAGCCCTTGCCCTCGCCCTTGAGCCAGCGCGGGACGCCCTCGGTCAGCGACGCCGTGCAGAGCACCCTCGTGTTGCCGAATTCGATGAGGGCCGAGCCCTCGGCCTGCGCCGACCAGGCGCGCGTGATGGTGATCGGACGGAGCTGATCGCACGCCCGGCCGTCCTCTCGGACGACGGCGGTGGCGGGCACGCTGGAACCGGTGGAAGTCTGCGGGGAGGAAATCATACGCACCAGTCTAGGTGCCCGAACCCGCGGAAAGGATCAGCGGCCCGGCCGGCCCGGCCATGTGCGTTGTTTGGGGTCTGCGCGGATCAGCGCGACCGGGGCCGTCGGCATGGCCTTCGGGTCGCCGAGGCGATTACCGGACCAGACGCCGTAGGTGACGCCCGAGACCGCGACCGCGATGCCGCCGTCGTACACCTCGCTGGCCTCGTTGACCACGGTGTTGATGTCCGTCCAGACCGGGATGTGCGTGAGCAGCAGGCGGTGCACCCCGGCCGCGGTGGCGGCTTCGCCGGCCCGCTTGCCGGTGAGGTGCACGCCCTCGATGTGGTCGTCGCGGCCCTCTTCGAACGCGGCCTCGCAGAGGAAGATGTCGGCGCCGCGCGCGGCCTCGACGAGCCCGTCGCACGAGTCGGTGTCCCCGGAATACGTGAGTACCGACGTCATCATCGACCCGTCGGCTACGGGTTCGGTGGCCTCCACCCGCAGGGCGTACGCCTCCTCGATCGGGTGGCGCACCGGGTAGGGCGTGATCCGGAACGGGCCGATCTCGATCGGTTCGAGCGCCTTCCACGGCTGGAAGTCGAAATCCTTGTGCATGCCCTCGGGGTCCTCCGGGGCCAGGCCGTACGCGGTGCCGATCCGGTTCTCGGTCGCCTCCGGACCCCAGACGAGCATCCGGTCGCGGCCCCACTTCTTCGGGTCCCAGCGGATCGCGACATGCATGCCGCACAGGTCCATGAAGTGGTCGGGGTGCAGGTGCGTGATGAGCACTCCGTCGAGGTCGCGCAAGTCCGTATAGCGCTGCAGCACTCCGACGGCGCCGGACCCGAGGTCGAGCAGGATCTGCCAGTCGCGTTCGCCGTCGAACGCGCTCACGAGATAGCAGGACGCAGGCGATCCGGGCCCGGGGAACGACCCCGTGCAGCCGATGATGGTCAGTTTCATGATCCTCTTCCTACCGACGCCCGTTCGATCATTTCAGGAGTCACCTTGGCTATCGACCCCGTCGGGTACCTCGCCGCGACATGCTCCACGTGCTCGACGCCCAGGACCTCGGGCCCGAGGAACCGTCGCGCCAACGCCTCAAACGTACCCGCGTCGCCGGTCGCGATGAAATGATGACTCGGCGCTGCTTCTTCGACGCGGGAGAGACCCGAGCGCACCAGGGCCGAGTAGACGTCTTTTGCGGTCTCCTCGGCTGAGGAGACGAGCGTGACCCGGTCCCCCATGACGTAGGAGAGCACGCCCGTGAGCAGCGGGTAATGCGTGCAGCCGAGCACGAGGGTGTCGACGTCGGCCGTCTTGAGCGGGGCCAGGTACTCCTCCGCCGTCGCGAGCAATTCGTCGCCGGTCGTGATCCCGCGCTCGACGAATTCGACGAAACGCGGGCACGCGGCCGAGGTGATCTCCAGCTGCGGTGCGGCCGCGAAGGCGTCCTCGTAGGCCCGGGAGCCGACGGTCGCGGCCGTGCCGATGACGCCGATGCGCCCGTTGCGGGTGGCGGCGACGGCGCGGCGCACCGCCGGCTGGATGACCTCGACGACGGGGATCCCGTAGCGGGCGGTGTAGCGTTCGCGCGCGTCGCGGAGGACGGCGGCGGAGGCCGAGTTGCACGCGATGACGAGCAGCTTCACACCGGAATCAACGAGCTCGTCCATGATCCCGAGAGCATTGGCCCGGACCTCGGCGATGGGCAGCGGCCCGTACGGGCTGCGCGCCGTATCGCCGACGTAGAGGGTGGATTCCCCGGGCAGCTGATCGATCACGGCCCGCGAGACGGTCAGCCCGCCCACGCCCGAATCGAAGATCCCGATGGGCGCCGACGCGCGCAGCTCCCGTTCGACGGTGGAGACGGGCCGTTCGGCGAATGATTCAACTGCCATGATGAATCAGAATATCCGACGGCGGCGTGATGACGGGCATTGCCCCGCGCCTAATCGAGGGTCTCGAGCAGGGCCTGCATCAGGCTCTCCTGCACCCAGCTGACGAAGTTGTACACCAGGGCGAGGTAGTCGTCGATCGACTCGGCATCGGCCCAGTCGTCGACGCCGTGCACGCGCTCCGAGTCGGCGTCCGTCCGGATGTCGAGGCGTTCGGCGAGAACCAGCCGGACGTCGTTGAGGGCGGCTGCGAACCGCTGGGCGGCCGCCTCGTCGAGCGCGATGTGCGCGGACTCCAGCACCATCGTCGCCGCGCGCAACGCCGCGACCTTCGATTGCCGCAGCCCGCGCTCCGTCATCGCGCGGAACGCCGCCGACGCCTCCGGGTCGTCGCGCACGGCGTCCGGCAGCAGGCGAAGCACGGCCGGGTCCGACGGCGGGTCCGGCGCGGGCGTCTCCCCGTCACCGAAGTCCTCCGGCGACAGGCCCGTCAGCGCCCAGAGCGGATCGCGCTCGGGCGCCAGTTCCTGCTCCGATTCGCCGTCAGCGGCCTGGGCGGCGGCATCCTGGGCGGAGGCAGGGGACTCCTCGGGGGCGGGCCGCTTCCCGGGCGCATCGTCGACCGGCGCGCCGGCGTCGTCGTCGGGCTCGAGCATGATGACGACGTCGTCGAACAGGTTGCGCAGCAGATCCCGCTCGGTACGCTCTAGTTGGCCGACGATCCCCCGCGGGGAGTTCCTGAATGCACGCGCCATCAGACTTCGTCCGCCCGCTTGAGCGTGGCCCAGAGACCGAATTCGTGCATCGCCGACACGTCGGCCTCGATCTTCTCCCGCGAGCCCGTCGCCACAACGGCCTTGCCCGCGTTGTGCACCTGCATCATCAGCTCGTCGGCTTTGCCCTTCGGATACCCGAAGTAGCTGCGGAAGACGTAGCTGACGTAGCTCATCAGGTTCACGGGGTCGTTCCAGACGATCAGGACGTAAGGGACATCGAGCTCCGTCGCCTCGGCGGTCTGGGCCTCGGCTTCAGTGCGATCGACGGTCTCAGGACTCATCATGGGCATTATTCCAGTCTAGTTCTTCTCTCCGCGTCCTTCACCCCGGCGGCGCGGGTGGAGCGCGCCCTGGCGCCGGCGATGAGTAGAGTGGATTCCCGGGCGCGCCTCGACCGCCCCGACGAGTGCCGAACCACAGGAGCTTTCCATGCCGCAGCAGCCCACAGCGCTTTTCACGGACCAGTACGAGCTGACCATGCTCCAGGCGTCGCTGCGCTCGGGCGCGGCCCACCGAAAATCGGTCTTCGAGGCCTTCGCACGCCGGCTGCCCGAGGGGCGCCGCTACGGCGTCGTGGCCGGAACGGGCCGGGTGCTCGAGGGCCTGGCAAACTTCCGGTTCGAGACCGAGCAGCTCGACTACCTCTCCGATCAGCGCATCGTCAACGACGAGACGATCGACTACCTGCGCGACTTCGAGTTCACGGGCGATATCTACGGCTACCCCGAGGGCGAGCTCTACTTCCCCAACTCCCCCATCCTCGTCGTCGAATCCACGTTCGCCGAGGCGTGCGTGCTCGAGACCTTCATCCTCTCCGTGCTCAACCACGACTCCGCGATCGCCTCTGCGGCGTCGCGCATGGTCGCAGCCGCGCACGGCCGACCGTGCGTGGAAATGGGATCGCGCCGGACCCACGAGGAATCCGCCGTCGCCGCGGCCCGGGCCGCCGTCATCGCTGGCTTCGAGGCCACTTCCAATCTCGAGGCGGGATTCCGCTACGGGCTCAAAACGGTCGGCACGGCCGCACACTCGTTCACGCTCCTGCACGACTCCGAGCGTGCCGCCTTCGAGGCCCAAGTCGCCTCGCTCGGCCGCGGGACCACCCTGCTGGTCGACACCTACGACGTCGCGGCGGGCGTACACACCGCCGTCGAGGTGGCCGGCCCAGAGCTGGGTGCCGTACGGCTCGACTCGGGCGACCTCGTCGACCAGGCGCGCTGGGTGCGCGGCATGCTCGACGATCTGGGGAACCACAACACCCGGATCATGGTCACGAGCGACCTCGACGAGCACGCGATCGCCTCACTGCAGGCCGCACCCGTCGACGCCTACGGCGTCGGCACCTCCCTGGTGACCGGTTCGGGCGCGCCCACGGCGTCGATGGTCTACAAGCTCGTGAGCCGCCAGAACGACGCCGGCGAATACGTCGACGTCGCCAAGGCCGCAAAGAACAAGACCAGCGTCGGCGGTCGCAAACAGGCCGTGCGCCAGCTGGACGGCCGGTCGCGCGCGACCGCCGAACTCGTCGGCATCGGCCGGCGCCCATCGGCGGACGAGAACGACCGCGACCTCATGGTCCAGCTCGTCGAAGCCGGCCGCGTCGACACCGCCTACACCGGAGCCGCAGGCGTCCGGAAGGCGACCGAACGGCACACGGCCAGCATCGGCGAACTGCCCGGTATCGCGCGCAAGATGCAGCGGGGAGAGCCGGTCATCGCGACCGAATTCATCACTGCCTGATTCCCCCATTCGGGGACCGTCCGCACTAGGCTGACGACAGACCAACGTCGAGAGGAACAACCGTGGCCGACGCACTCATCATCGTCGATGTGCAGAACGACTTCTGCGAGGGAGGCGCTCTCGGCGTCGACGGCGGCAGCCGGGCCGCCGCAGGCATCGCCGAGCACGTCGCCGCCGGCGACTACGACTTCGTCGTGGCGACCCAAGACTGGCACATCGAGCCCGGAGACCACTTCTCCGATTCCCCGGACTTCGTGGACTCGTGGCCCGTGCACTGCGTGGCCGGCGATCCCGGCTCCGCCCTGCACGAGGGCCTCGACCCGATCCGCGACCGACTCGCGGCGATCTTCCGCAAAGGCGAGTACACCGCCGCGTATTCCGGTTTCGAGGGGCGGCTCGCGCCCGGCAACGGCCAGGACGACGGCGGCGCGGCCGGCGCCGCGGGTGAGGGCGCCATGCCTCCTCTCGCCGAGTGGCTCGCCGAGCGCGGTGTCACCGAGGTGCGGGTCGTCGGCATCGCGACCGACTACTGCGTGCGCGCCACGGCGCTCGACGCCATCCGCGCGGGGCTGCGCACCGCCGTCGTCCCCCACTTGACGGCAGCCGTGCACCCGGAGAATGTCGCCGACGTGCTCAGCGAGCTGCGCTCCGCGGGCGTCGAGATCCACGCCGGCTAAGGCCTACTTCCGCCCGACGAACCAACCCTGCAGGCGCTTGATGCGGGTCTGCAACTGCTCGGCGCTGGCCTGCGCAACGGGCGGACCGCCGCAGACCTCGCGCAGCTTGTTGTGGATCGACCCGTGGGCCGTGCCGGTGCGCGCCGCCCACGCGGAAACGTTCTTGGCCAGTTCTTGGCGCAGATCCATGAGCTGGCGGTGGTCGACGACGTGCTCGTTCGCCGGTACGCCCCGATCGCGGCGGCGGGTGACCTGCTCCTGCTGGCGCTGGCGCAGCAGCGCGCCCACCTGGTCGGCGTCGAGCAGGCCCGGGATGCCGAGGAAGTCCTGCTCCTCCTCGGAACCGATCTGGCCGCCCATCCCGAACTCACCGCCGTCGAAGAGCACGCGGTCGAACGACGCGTTGGAATCGAGCGCCTCGAACTTCTGCTTGTTCAGTTCGTTGGAGGCCTTCTCCTCGCGGTTGGCCTCGTCGAGGAGCCCCTCCTCCGGGATGAAGTCCGGGTCGTCGACGTGCTTCTCCGGACGGTCGAGGGCGTGATCCCGCTCAATCTCCATCTCGTTGGCGAGCGCCATGAGCAGCGGGACGGAGGGCAGGAAAACGCTGGCGACCTCGCCGCGCTTGCGGGAGCGCACGAAACGGCCGACGGCCTGCGCGAAGAACAGCGGTGTGGAGGTGCTCGTCGCGTAGACGCCGACGGCCAGACGCGGGACGTCGACGCCTTCGGAAACCATACGCACCGCGACCATCCAGCGGGAGCCGTCCTCGGAGAATTCCTCGATCCTGCTCGACGCCTTGGGATCGTCGGAGAGGATCACGGTGGCCTTCTCGCCGGTAATCTTCTCCAGCTGCGCCGCGTAGGCGCGGGCACTCTCGTGGTCGCTGGCGATGACGAGGCCGCCGGCATCCGGAATGGTGCGCCGGACCTCGGTCAACCGGCGGTCGGCCGCCGCGAGCACGGCGGGGATCCATTCGCCCTCGGGGTTCAGTGCGGTCCGCCACGCGTGCGCGGTGATGTCCTTCGTGAAACCCTCGCCGAGGTTCGCCTCCATCTCCTCGCCCGCGCTGGTACGCCAGCGCATCTGGCCGGAGTACGCCATGAAGACCACGGGGCGCACGACGTTGTCCTTGAGCGCCTCACCGTAGCCGTAGGTGTAGTCGGCCTTCGAGCGGCGGATGCCCTCGGCGTCCTCCTCGTACTGCACGAACGGGATCGGCGAGGTGTCCGAGCGGAACGGCGTACCGGTCAGCGCCAGGCGGCGCGTTGCAGGCTCGAAGGCCTCGCGGATTCCGTCACCCCAGCTCAAGTCGTCGCCGCCGTGGTGGATCTCGTCGAGGATGACGAGGGTCCGGGCCGCCTCGGTCTTCGCGCGGTGCAGCAGCGGCTTCGACGCGACCTGCGCGTAGGTGACGGCGACACCGATGTACCCCGCGCCGTGCCGGCCGTCGGAGTTCTTGAAGTTGGGGTCGAGCGAGATCCCGATCCGGGCCGCCGCGTCGGCCCACTGCCGTTTCAGGTGGTCGGTCGGGGCCACCACGGTGATGCGGTTGACGACGCCGGCGTCCACCAGCATCCGTGCCACGCGCAGGGCGAACGTCGTCTTACCGGCGCCGGGCGTGGCGACCGCCAGGAAGTCCTGCGGGCCACGCGAGAAGTAGAGCTCGAGCGCCTCCTGCTGCCACTGGCGCAGTTTGGGCGCCGCGCCCCGGGCCGCCCGGTCCGGGTAGGCGGGCGGCATGGTTTCGCCCACGGAAAAGAGGGCATCAGTCACGTTTTATCCCCTGGTCAGACTGCAAATTACTGCGATGGTACGACGGCGGTGTCAACGTGGCCGACGCCGTGCGGTCCGCTCCTCTTCAGCGGTGCGGGCGCGGTAAAGCGCCAGAACCTCCGTGTCGGCGGACCTGGGGACGTTTAAGAGTCGTCGCCGGGCTTGAAGCCCTCGTAGATCTTCTTGCAATCCGGGCAGACGGGGAACTTCTGCGGGTCGCGACCCGGGGTCCACACTTTGCCGCAGAGCGCGATCACCGGTTCGCCGGTGATGGCGGACTCCATGATCTTCTCTTTCCGCACGTAGTGGGCGAAACGCTCCGAGTCCCCGGGCTCGATGAGCTGTCGCGTCTCCTCGCGCTCGATCGTGGCGGTGCCGCCGCCCTGGTCGTGGCGGGGATCGTTTTCGACGGAGTTGGAAGGCAAGCTCATGCGCTCCAGTCTAGCAACCGCGACTTACTTATTCAGCGTCACCGCTTCCATGAGTTCCGGCATCCGGTTGTCGAACCAGCGCCCGCCCACACGGATCCCCACAATCAGCAGGACCGTGCCCACGACGAGGCCGACACCGAGCGCAAGCCACGCGAAGAGCATCCGCTCCGTCACGAAGTAGGTAATGACCAGCGCGATCTCGGGCGCCATCAGAAGGAACGCGACGAACATCGTCACCAGCTGCGTGATGGCCGCGCGCGCGCCGGCACCGGGCGGAGACTTGAACGGGTTGTCCCCCGGCTGCACGACGGCGTACGTCCAGCGCGCCGAGGCGACCGACGCGACACCCAGCGCCGAGAGCAGCCCACCCAGTGTCACGCCGACGAGCGCGACGACGTCGCCCGGGCGGCCGAGCGCCACCGGTGGGATGATCGCGGCGGCGAGAACGAGGGGCAGTGCAAGCGCGCCGCACGCCAGCGCACGCCCGGCGCGATCGTGCACCCCGCGGACCGCCGTCGTCACGTGCAGGGAGAAGGCCGTGGAGTCGTAGGAGACGTCCGCAGAGATGGAGAAGCCCATCATCACTGCCATCAGCGGGGCCGCTGCGTAGAGCAGATAGGGCGTCGGCGATTGGCTCGACGCATACCACAGGATGAACGGCAGCAGCGGCACGATCACGATTCCGGCCGCGTAGCGCGGGTCCTTGAACCAGTAGGTCAAGCAGCGGCCGGCGATGGCGCCCCACGGCGTCGCAGGGAACAGACGCAACAAGCCGAGGCCCTCGGAGCCCTTGGAACCGCCGGAGGACTGGACGGGGTTCTGCAGCGACCGCATGAGCATCGCGGACCACGCCCAGACGACCACTGCCAGCGATGCGAGAGCTACCAGCAGCCGCAGTGCGAAGATCCCCCACTCGCCCTGAAGCGCGTCCGCGGGCAGCGCCGCGAAGACGCCCAGCGGGGTCCATGCGAGGACGCCGGCCACGGTTGGCAGGAGGTCGAAGATCGCCGTAACGCCCGCCTGCAACCCGCCCAGGATCGGCCCGAGCGCGACGAGCGGGATGAAGATCAGGATCGTGGCGATTTCGCGGAACCGGCGCTTCGAGGTGAGCGCGAGCGCCGCCGTCGTCGTCAATCTCGCGAGGGCGAGGCAGAAGAGTGCCGCCAGCACTCCCGCGACGACGGCGACGAAAGCCGCTGCGGGTGACTGCCGCCAGGACAGTGCGATCGCCACGAAAAGGACGAGGGTCACGGCGCCCGGCGTGCCGACGAACCCGCTGAGCAGCAGGCCGGTCGTCAAGTCGCGCCGCGGCACGGGGAAGGTCGCGAATTTCGCCGGGTCCAGCGTCGCGTCCGCACCCGAGAGCAGGACCGGGACGATGGCCCAGGCCAGAACGACGACGGAGACCGAGCAAACGAGGACCGTCCGGATCAGGCCGGGGTCCTGCGAGCCGAGACCGAACATGCCCACGATGAGCATGACGGCGATGAACAGCGCGTAGGCCGCACCGATCAACACGCCGACGAGCTGCCAGGGGCTGCGCCGGAATCCGTTGGCCAGCAGGCGGGCTTTGAGACGGATCAGCTCTGCAACCACTGAAGTCCCCCGGCCTCGGCGCGGCCGCCGACAAGATTGACGAAACGGTCTTCGAGGCTCTCCGTGCCACGGACCTCGTCGACCGTTCCCGCGGCCAGAACATTCCCATCCGCGATGACGGCGACGTGCGTGCACATCCGCTGCACGAGATCCATGACGTGGCTGGAAACGATCACCGTGCCGCCGCGGCCCACGTAGTCCGCGAGGATTGAGCGAATATTGGCCGCGGAGACGGGGTCCACCGCCTCGAAGGGCTCATCCAGGACGAGCACCTTCGGTGAGTGGATCAGCGCCGTAGCCAGCGCGATCTTCTTGGTCATGCCCGCGGAGTAGTCGACGACGAGCTTGGAGCCGGCGTCCTCGAGGTCCAGCACGCGCAGCAGGTCTTCCGTCCTCTCGGCGACCATCTCCGGGTCCATGCCGCGCAGGCGACCGGAATAGGTCACGAGCTGCCGGCCGGTCAGCCTGTCGAAGAGCCGGACCCCGTCGGCCAGCACTCCCAGCATCGACTTCGCCTTCAGCGGCTCGCGCCAGACGTCGACGCCGTGCACCCACACGGAACCGCCGTCGGGCCGCAGAAGTCCCGTAGCCATAGACAGCGTGGTCGTCTTGCCGGCACCATTGGGCCCTACAAGTCCGTAGAAGGATCCGGCGGGAACCTCCAGATCGATATCATTGACCGCGACTTTGTCACCGTAGCGCTTGCCCAGACCACGGACGACGATGGCCGGTGCTGGAACGCCCGCAGATTCGTCCTGAAGATTACTCATGCGGCCAATGTAGCAACTAGGGCCGTTAACTGACGTCATCCCGAAGGCTGATCAGCCACTCAGCGATCACTACAACCTGACGACGATCCAATGCCGCCCGACGATAAGCGGCAGGACCGCATCGGCGCCAGCACCTGGGGTTGATTTGACCAACACCGCAGGTGCTATCGATTCAGTAGCCGCACGCGACTCACTCGAACACTCTCGAACCTCAGCTCGCGTGAAATAAGGTAGAAATGGATCTGGATCGTTCTAAATAGTGCTCCTACCCCTTCCATCTTTCGAAGTCTTGTACTAGGATTAGTTCATGGAAGCAGCCCTCCTGTTGGACCCCGAGACGTACGCCGGTCTCTCGCCGGCGGACCGGGCGCGTGTGGCTGCCGTGGTCCTTGCCGGCGCCCCGGATGCCATCGCCGGACAGGATGACGAGGCACTGATCCTGGGCACCCGCGCAGCAGAATCCGCCGGCCGGCACCTGGACGCGTTCCGAATCCGGAATGCTGGTGAGGTCGCGGTGCGGTCGGAGAAATCGTTGGGTGAGGACCGACTCTCGGCGCGGTTGGGGTGCCGAACCGAGGTCGAGTTGCTCCAGCGCCTCACCCGGTTGTCGTACGGGCAGCTCAAGAAGCGGATCGCCCTGGACACCGACACCCGCCCCGCGTTCAGCGTGAGCGGTGCGCCGGTGGAGCCGAAGTTCCCGCACGTGGCCGCCGCCCTGCATCAGGGCCTGATTGATCCGGAGACCGCGGCCCTGGTGACGGGGATGTTGAACAAGGTCGCCCGGCGTGCGGACCCGGCGATGCTGGCCGAGGCCGAGGCGGAACTCGTGGACGCGGCCACCGGCGCCCTGGCGGCCCGGCTGCTCCGGCAGGCCCAGGCTGAACAGGACAGCACCGCGAATACTCCTGATAATCTCGCCGACTTAGAGGGCCCCACTAACCCAGATAACCTGGCAGGCGATCCTGCGGATGCGGTGGTCCCGGATGAGGGGTTGGCGTTGAGCTACCCGCAGATGCTCAAGCTCGCCCACCAGTGGGGTGCCTGCCTGGATGAGGACGGCCCGGACCCGGCCGAGGAGCGGGCGCACAGCAAACGCTCGCTCACGCTCGGTTCACCCAAGGACGGGCTCGTGCCGTTGACCGGGTGGCTGCTGCCCGAAGTCGCCGCGCACCTGCAGCGCGTCTTCGACGCCCACTCGAACCCCGCCGCCCGCACTACCGGCACCGGCCCCGAGACGGCCGACCCCGAGACGGCTGGCCCTAGCTCGAACACTGACACCGCAACCACTGCTGCAACCGCCACGGCTCCGGTGCTGGATGGGCGCACCGCGGCGCAGAAGCGCCACGACATCCTCATGACCGTGGTCCAAGCCGCGTCCCGCTGCGAAGAGACCCCACACCTCGGCGGTGACACCGCCACCCTGCTAGTGCACGTCAACGCTGCTGACCTGCTGGATCCGCAGGGCTACGCCCAGCTCGAGGGCATCGATGTGCCGGTCTCGTCGCGGATCGCCCACCGCACCGCGTGCACCGGGGCCGTGCAGAAAGTCGTGTTCGACACCAACGGCCGCATCATCGGCCTCGGCGCGAAGGAACGCACCTTCACGGGGCACCAACGCCGGGCGATCGCGGCCCGAGACGGCGGATGCGTGATCCCGAACTGCACGATCCGGGCCGCCTGGTGCGAAGTCCACCACGTGAGTCCCTGGGCTCGGGGTGGGAAGACCACGATCGAGAACGGGGTCCTGCTCTGCTGGCACCATCACCACAGCCTCGAGAAGTCCGGCTGGGACATCCAGATGCGAAACGGCGTGGTGCAGGTCAAGGCTCCGCCCTGGCTGGACCCGGGCGGAACCTTCGTACCCGCCGCGACCTCCCACACCCGGCAACGGGCCAGGATCCTCGCCGCCCACGCCGGTAAGACCACGCCCAACCGAAACGCGCAAAGCGTGCACGGACCCGGTCCTGGCAGTAGCGGGGCCGGCGGCAGCGGGGGTGGCAGCGGCGGGGACGAACCGCCTGACCCGCCAGCACCGACCGGCGGAAACCACCAAGCCGCCTGACCGTCCGCTATAGCGATGACTCCCCGCGTCGCACCGGCGCGGGCCCGTCTGGACCCCACACGCAGGACGAACCTCAGAACCACTCACAGGACCGAGCGTGTCCTACGCGCCCGATTGAGCAGGGTAGGAACCTGTGACACGGCAGGCACGCGACGCTGATAGCCGAAGCTAGACATGCGAAAGCGGCCGCCCCGTACGCCGAAGCGCACGAAACGGCCGCTACACGCAAAGCAGCTCGGCCGGCCTCTAGAACAAGACTCGAGCCAGCTTCTGCCTCGCCGAAACGACACGTTCATCTTGCGTGCCGATAATCTTGAAGAGATCGACGAGTCGGGTGCGCGCCGCCTCCCGCTCGTCGCCGGCGTTCCGGCCGATAAACACGACCAGTCGATTGAAAGCATCATCAACGTGCCCTCCAGCAACGTCGACATCGGCAACATCCAGTTGGGCTTGAAGATCATCCGGCGCGGCCGCAGCCGCACTCCGGATCTCGCTCAACTCCTTGTCCTGCACGCGGCCCAGCAGCTCCACGTTGGCCAGGCCGGCCTCGGCGTCGTGATCGTTGGGCTTCTCAGCCAACGCCTTCCGGTAGGCAGTTGCCGCGGCCGCGTAGTCACCGGCCGTGATCGCGTCTAGTGCTTCCTGGTGGAGTGGCGGCAACTCAGGTTCTTCAACCTGACCGCCGAAGGGCGGCAGCGTTCCGGTCACGTCGTGTTGCGCAGCCAGCTGGAGCAGCTCGTCAAGCAGCGAGCGGATCTGCTCTTCTGCTGCGGTCCCTTGGAACAAGGGAACGGGCTGTCCCTTGACCAGCGCAACCACTGCCGGGATCTGTTGGACCCGGAAGGCCTGCGCGATGGCCGCCTCCTGCTGGGCATCGACCAGAACGAGACCGAAGCGTCCCCCATAGGAGTCCACGACTCGACCGACAAGGGCGTCCAGCTCGACGGACGGCGCCGCCGACGCAGCCCCCAACGACACCAGAATCGGAGCAGTCGCGGATTGCTCCACCACCGCTTGGAAATCGGCTTGGGTGATGCGTTTGGTCCAGGTCGCGCCGCCCTCCCCTGCGCTCTGGGCGGCTTCGGGCGTTGACAGTGCGGACAGGTCGATGGCCCCTCGCGTGGAGGCCGGCCTCGGCTCGTTCTCGGTGCTCATACGCTGGAAAGGGTTTCCTTACTCGTCGATGTCGATTTTCTGCAGCTCGCTGTCAGCTGCGATCACCTGAATCTTATCGTCAGATCCGGCAGCAGGAATGTAGAGGGCGAAAGACTCGGCGTAAGAGAAGTTCGCGGTACCGGTCGTCTCGTCGGCTCCGGCAAGGTCCACATGCTTCTTGTTCTTACCCCACGTCACCGTTGCGCCTTCTTCACGCGGCGCGGTGATCATCACGGACTCGATCGACAGCGTCACCAGTGCGCCACCGTCCGGCGTGCTGACTGCATGAATGCTGTCCTCGTCGATGAAGCGCTTGTACTCGACCGTGGCCTCGTCTTCGGCTTCCTTCTTCGCCTCGTTCTGCGCTTTGTGCACCGCCTCGATGTACTGACTTTCCGCGAACATGTCCTTCTCCGATACCTCGGGATTGTTGAGGAATCGGCGTAGTTGCACGGTCGCATCCGCTGGATCCGTCTGCAGTCCGGACCCGTCCGAGAGGTCAAGCGTCCGAATGCTCGTATCGCCGATGACGATGCCTGGGAACGACGTGCCCGCGAGCATCTCGACGTTCTGCGTGAGCTTGTAGTTGGACCGAGGATCCTTCTGCGTCAGCGTGAGAATACGCGGGGATTCCTCCCCCGTCACTGCTAGGACCGTACGCGGCCAGTCGGTCGTCGTCGTTACGGCTGACGTACGCACCGGTCCCGCTACGACCGGCTCCAGAAGCTTCACACCGTCGACTTCATCTGAGATCTGCTTGTAGTTGGAACGGCGGTCCGAAAGTGCGTCCCCACCCAAGCGCGCTTCCAAGAGACCGGCGTCAAGATCCTCATCGCCGGCCTCGATTGCGCGCGAGACTCCTGAGAGGATGCGTTCCAGCTGCATTTCCAGCAGGACCGGATATGCATCACTGTCCCCATCGGTATCCTCTGGGGCATCAGCACTCGCCGAAGCGTCGCTCGGTTCAGATTCCTCCGTGGCATGGGCGGCTGTCACACCGGAGAACGTCAGCGCGACCATGGCGCCAACGGCCGTCAGACGCTTGGCGACGCCCCTGTTCGACCCCTTGACCTGCGGGACTTCCCGGGTGTCGTCGTTCGCCGCTCGCGCACCGTTGCCCGTCTTCTTCGACGGCCACACCAGGCGGAGCAGACCGAAGAGTACGAGGAGGGCGCCGATGATGATCAGTCCCAGAGCGAATGGTGTGGTGGCGTTGTTGGGCCACTCGACGCTGATATCCGTCGGTGCCGGATCCGAACCGTCGGCAGCGACGAGCAATGACCACTCACCCTCTGCCGGCTCCGTCCAGGTGTATACGGTCTCGCCGTCGACGGTGTCCTTGGCGACCCACAGATCGGAGTTCTCCGGGTTCGGCACCTCGTCCTCGCTGCCCTCGTGGACCGTCTTGAGGACCCGTTCCTCGGTATCCACCTCGGTCACACGGTTGACGGAGGCGTCGCCAACCCAGGCGTCGACATCGGAACTACGACCGAGGGCAAGCAGGAACTCCCCGTCGCCCTTAATCGTGATCTCGATCGGATCCTCGTTGACGTCATTGACGCCGGATTCGATGACGGTCAGCGGGGCAGCCTCAACGGAGCCTGGTATCGCCGCGGTCACCGTCTCGGACGGTGCCCAGAAGGTCTTCTGGCCAATGCCGGCGACGAGCGCTGCGGCACCGAGGACTATCGCCACGATGGCTGTCAAGATTCGCACGTACTTACTCACCTATCGGATGGGAACAAAAATCGGCATCGGCCCGACGGCAGACTTCACCCTCGGCGATACCCTCAATGATAACGAATTGATTACTCTTCGGGGTTCCCGAACTGAGAAAACTGTCCACGGTGATCTTCGTCGCATGCCGTGTTCCCCTTTCGCGTCGTCGCCTCTACTTGCCGATTCTCGTCCTCCAGCAGTGAGAATGCCAGTGCCTACGGGCCGCGGCCGACACCTGGTCGCCCATCCAGTCGTCCGCGCGCCACGCGACGACGTGCTCCACGCCCGGAGGAATCTCAAGATGGCAGCCCGGGCAGACGTAGTGCTTCTCCGCGCGGGAGCCGGAAATTCGCCGGACGTGCCACTGCCCGTCGCGGGCGGATTCACGCGAGGGGGCGGCCAAGCCCATCCCCTCGACACTGGGGCCGTCAGCTGCCTGCGTCCACTTATTGGGGCGCTTCCCGGCGGAGGCACGACGTGGTCGATTGGAACGTGGCATGACTCCATTCTGCCGTCCGGCGCCATCTGCGTTAAACCGCGGCCTCCCCGAGTCGCTAGAGTGGTCTCTTGTGCGTTTAGTTATTGCTCGTTGCTCTGTGGACTACGAAGGTCGCCTCCGTGCGCACCTGCCGCTCGCCACCCGCCTCCTCATGGTCAAAGCCGACGGTTCTGTCCTTGTTCATTCCGACGGCGGCTCCTACAAGCCGCTGAACTGGATGTCACCCCCGGCTGTCATGCGGGACACCATCCCAGATGAGACCGACCGCCAGGCCGGCGTCGAGTCCGTCTGGCACGTCGCCCATCAGAAGAGCGATGACCGCCTGATCGTCCGCATCTACGAGACATTGCACGATTCCAATCATGAACTCGGCCTCGATCCCGGCCTGATCAAGGACGGCGTCGAGGCAGACCTGCAGCGACTCCTCGCTGAGCAGATCGAAACCCTTGGCGCCGGGTACACGCTGGTACGCCGCGAATACATGACGGCCATCGGTCCCGTCGATATCCTCGCGCGCGACGCCGCAGGGGCCACCGTCGCGGTCGAACTCAAGCGCCGCGGCGACATCGACGGCGTCGAACAGCTCACCCGCTACCTCGAGCTCATGAACCGCGACCCGCGCCTCGCCCCGGTCCGCGGAGTCTTCGCTGCGCAGCAGATCAAACCCCAGGCGAGGACCCTCGCCGAGGACCGTGGCATCCAGTGCCTGGTTCTCGACTACGACGCCATGCGCGGCGTCGACGACTCGGCGTCGCGCCTGTTCTAGTTGCGGCCCTGACCGCCTAGGATGGGGCCATGGTCGGCAACGATGAGAACTCCGTCCCGCTATCCTCGCGGAATGATGTCCAGAGCCAGCGATTCGCCCTGGCCGGCACGCTCCTGACCGAGGGCGACAAGCTCCCCGGTGCCGTCGTCGCCGTCGACGGGGACAGGATCGAGTTCGCGGGTCCCGCAGCGGTGTTTGCCGAACGGGACGATCACGACTCGTTTCCGCTCGTCCCGCTCGCCGATGACGCGCTGATCATGCCCGGCCTGATCGACCTGCACTGCCACGGCGGCTTCGGTGTCGACTTCTCGACAGCCGGTGAGCAGCAGATCCGAGAGGCGCTCGGCCGCCACTATGAAGCGGGCACGACGACGCTGCTCGCTTCGCTGATGGCGGCGGCGGAAGAGGAAATGCTGGCCGCTGCGGAGCGGCTGGGACCGCTCGTCGCTGAAGGGCTGATCGCCGGGATCCACGCCGAGGGTCCTTTCCTCTCCAAGGTCCAGAACGGCGCCCAATCGTCGGAGGCCCTGCGCGATCCGGATCCGGATTTCGTCGAGGAGCTCGTCGCCGCCTGTCAGGGTGCGCTGCGGACCATGACCTACGCCCCCGAGCTCCCGGGCGCCGACGCCCTCATCGAACAGCTCGTCTCGCACGGGGTCATCCCGTCCCTCGGACACACTGGTGCGACAGCGGAACAGACGGTGGCCTCTCTTGCTCTGGTTCTCGAAGAACTCGAATCAGCCGGCTTCGACGGATACACCGAAACGCCCACGATCACCCACGTATTCAATGGCATGGCGCCGTGGCATCACCGCGCCCCCGGTCCGGTTGGCGCGAGTCTCGAGGCAGCAGCGCTCGGACGCGCCGTCTTGGAAATCATCGGCGATGGTCACCACCTGCATCCCCAGACGCTGCGGATGCTCTTCGCGACGATGCCCGCCTCAGCACTCGCCCTGGTCACCGACGCCACTGCGGCCACGGCGATGCCCGACGGCGACTACCGGCTGGGCGGCCAGCGAGCACGGCTCGCCAACGCCGTCCTCAGGACGGACGACGGCAGGATTGCCGGCGGCAGCGCAACCTTGCTGGACTGCGTCAAGGCATGCGTCGATGCCGGCGTCTCGCTCGCACGTGCTCTGACGGCGGCCACAACTGTGCCAGCGGCGATCCTCGGCTTGGAGGACGAGGTCGGGGCACTGCATGCCGGATTTCGGGCTGACATCCTCGTCACGGACGACAATCTCCAACTGCTCGCGGCCTTCCGCTCAGGTCAGCCCGTAAACGCGGCGGCGTAGCGAATTCACGCAATGTTGCCCGGAAAGCATTGATCGGGCCGCTCGAATGTGTGATGCTGAACTCAACTTTGTGTTGGTGATATCCAAACCCGCAAAGCAGGTTGCGGGTACGAAGCACCCTGGGCCCTCCCCGGAGGACCCTAGTCCTCGACTCCCCCAGCCATTTGATAGAAAGTTCGACAAGAGAAGTACTCAGCAGGAGGAATGAATGGCTCAGGGAACCGTCAAGTGGTTCAACGCGGAGAAGGGCTTCGGCTTCATCACGCCCGATGGAGCGGAGAGCGACGTCTTCGTCCACTACTCGGAGATCCAGACGTCCGGCTTCCGTACGTTGGAAGAGAATCAGCGCGTTGAGTTCGAGGTCGGCCAGGGCGCCAAGGGCCCCCAGGCCACCGGCGTGACCGCGCTCTAGTACCGCATCACCGACACAACGAGGCGGGTGCCCAGACCATCAGGTCTGGGCACCCGCCTCGTTTCGTTTCACCCCCGGTGGTGGATTCGCAGCAGATCCGGCTATCGCCAGGTCCCCACGCCCACCACAGGCCCGGCCTCGAGCCATGAGCTCAGCCCGGTGTACGCGCCGTAGTTCATCGCCAATTCGATGTCATCGCCTTCGTACCGCAGACATGCGATCACCCATCCTGCGGGCAGGCGCTTGGCGTCCTGTCCTTGGGGCTCACGCCAGCCGTCGAGGCGCAGCGAGCTGCGCAGGTACCGGTGACGTGGAATCGGAGACAGCGAGAACAAGGACATGAACTCGAGTTCACGGTCCGCATAACGACAAACCCCCGCCCGCCAACGCCCGGAGGCGTGGCTGACGGAGGCGTCGAATGTGCCCAGGGCACTGCGGAGCTGATACCGGCGGAGTCCGAAGGCACCACACATCATCACGACCACCATGATGGCCACAACGATGAGTAGAATGCCGACGTCGCTCAAGGTAGGACTATCAGTTTCCTGCCGTGGCGGCGTCCTGGAGCTTGGCGTTGTCTGCCACGATCACAACCCTGTTGTTGTCGACGGAGAAGAAACCACCTTCTGCATCGACCAGGATCTTGGAACCCGAGACGGGCGTGATCTCCAGCATGCCAGGCACCATCACTGCAAGCACGGGCGTGTGACCCGGCATCACGCCGATGTCGCCGTCGCTCGTACGTGCTTTGACCAGGGTCGCAGCACCGGACCACACGAAGTGATCCGCTGCGACGATCTCTACGTCCAGTTCGGCCATGACTACTTGGTCGATTCCTGGATCTCGGCCCACTGGCGCTCAACGTCGTCGAGACCGCCGACGTTGTAGAACGCCTGCTCGGCGATGTGATCCATCTCGCCGTCGCAGATGGCCTGGAAGCCCTCGATCGTGTCCTTCAGCGATACGGTCGAGCCCTCAACGCCGGTGAACTGCTTGGCGGTGTAGGTGTTCTGCGAGAGGAACTGCTCGATGCGGCGCGCACGTGCGACCGTCACCTTGTCCTCTTCCGAGAGCTCGTCAACGCCGAGGATCGCAATGATGTCCTGCAGTTCCTTGTTCTTCTGGAGGATCTGCTTGACGCGAACCGCGACATCGTAGTGCGTCTGGCCGACGTACTGCGGGTCGAGGATGCGCGACGTCGAGGTCAGCGGGTCGATAGCCGGGTAGAGACCACGCGACGCGATCGCACGCGAGAGTTCCGTGGTTGCATCGAGGTGCGCGAAGGTCGTCGCCGGGGCCGGGTCGGTGTAGTCATCGGCGGGCACGTAGATGGCCTGCATCGACGTGATCGAGTGGCCCTTGGTGGACGTGATGCGCTCCTGGAGCAGACCCATCTCGTCGGCCAGGTTGGGCTGGTAGCCCACGGCCGACGGCATGCGGCCCAGCAGCGTCGAAACCTCGGAGCCGGCCTGCGTGAAGCGGAAGATGTTGTCGATGAAGAGCAGAACGTCCTGGTTCTGCACATCGCGGAAGTATTCCGCCATCGTCAGTGCCGACAGGGCCACGCGCAGACGCGTTCCCGGCGGCTCATCCATCTGGCCGAACACCAAGGCGGTGTCCTTCAGAACGTTCGCCTCGTCCATTTCGACCCACAGGTCGTTACCTTCACGGGTGCGCTCGCCAACGCCGGCGAACACCGAGGTGCCACCGAAGTTGCGGGCAACACGGGTGATCATTTCCTGGATCAGGACCGTCTTGCCGACGCCTGCGCCGCCGAAGAGGCCGATCTTTCCACCCTTGATGTAGGGGGTCAGGAGGTCGATGGACTTGATGCCGGTCTCCAGCATCTCGGTCGCGCCCTCGAGGTCGGCGAACTTCGGAGCCGGGCGGTGGATCGACCAGCGCTCGGTCGCCTGGATCTCCGAGGCGTCGACGTCCAGGGGCTCACCCAGGACGTTGAAGATGTGGCCCTTGACGCCGTCGCCCACGGGGACGGTGATCGGGGAGCCGAGGTCCTGGACGACCGTGCCGCGGACGACACCGTCGGTGGCCTGCAGCGAGATCGCGCGAACCAGGTTGTCACCGAGGTGCTGGCTCGTCTCGAAGGTCAGCGTACGGGTCACGCCGTTGAGGGTGACCTGGGCGCTCAGTGCGTTGTAGATTTCGGGAAGGGCGTCGGCCGGGAATTCGACGTCGACGACCGGACCGATGACGCGCGCGATGCGGCCGGTGGCCCCGGCACCCGCGGCGGCGGTTCCCTGCTCGTTCAGTTGGGCAGTCATGTCTCTCACTTCGCTTGAGTGTATCGCGTGGATAACGTGTTGATCGGCTGGTTAGGACGCGTTCAGTGCGTCCGCACCGCCCACGATCTCGGTCAGCTCCTGCGTGATCTCGGCCTGGCGCGCGTTGTTCCGAAGTCGCGTGTACTTCTTCACTAGCTCGGAGGCGTTGTCACCGGCAGCCTTCATCGCCCGCTGGCGTGCGGCGAGCTCCGAAGCAGCCGCCTGCAGCATGGCGGCAAAGATCCGGGACTCGATGTAGCGCGGCAGCAGAGCGTCAAGCACCTGTTCTGGCTCTGGCTCGTACTCGTACAGCGGCAGCAGCTCCGAGCTGTCTGTGGGCTCGTCGCCCTCCACTACTTCCAGCGGAAGCAGTCGGATGACGTTGGGCTCCTGGACGACCATCGACTGGAAGCGCGTGTAGACGACGTGGATCTCGTCCACACCACCCTCTGCGTAGTCGGTGGCGAAGTCCTCAAGCAGCGCTGCGCCGATCTCACGTGCGGTTTCGAACTCCGGGTTGTCCGTGCCCCCGGTCCAGGCCTTGGCATACTCGCGTCCGCGGAAGTCGTAGTACGCCAGGGCCTTGCGGCCGACCAGGTAGTACTTGACTTCTTTGCCTTCTTCGCGGAGGAGTTCAGTTAGGCCCTCCGCCTGCTTCAGAACGCTGGCGGAGTAGGCTCCGGCGAGACCACGGTCGGAGGCGAGGATCAGTACCGCTGAACGACGAACCTGCTCAGGTTCGGTCGTCAGCGGGTGGTCCACCTCGGACTGGGACGCGGCGGCAGAAACAGCACGGGTGATCGCGTTCGCGTACGGCAGGGACGCAGTCATACGGCTGCGAGCCTTGCCGATACGGGAAGTGGCGATCAGTTCCATCGCCTTGAAAATCTTGCCCATCGACTGCGTCGATGCGATCTTCTGGCGGTAGACCCGAATCTGGGCTCCCATGTTTTTCCTTTCCTTATCCTCGGTACGGGCGGGTGGGCCTCAGCCCACCCGCCCATTCCGCGGAGATGTCAGCGCTTCTGCTTGACGATCTGTTCCTGGCCGACGGCGTCTTCTTCGATCGCGTCGTGCTCCTCGTGGCCCGGGCCGACGAACTTGTCGTCGCCCTCGCCGAAGAAGCCCTGCTTGAAGTCGGCGACTGCCGTCTTCAGAGCGTCGACAGTGGAGTCCTCGATCTTGCCGGTCTGGGCCAGCGTGGTGAGGATCTGGGTGCGGTGACGCAGGTACTCGAGGAAGTCCGTCTCGAAGCGGCGCACGTCCTCGACCGGAACGTCGTCCAGGTGGCCGTTGGTGCCGGCCCAGACGGAGACGACCTGATCTTCAACCGGGAACGGCTGGTACTGGCCCTGCTTGAGCAGCTCCATCAGGCGAGCGCCACGGGTCAGCTGCTGCTTGGAGGCAGCATCCAGGTCCGAAGCGAACATTGCGAAGGCCTGCATGTCGCGGTACTGGGCAAGCTCGAGCTTGAGGGTACCGGAGACCTTCTTCATCGACTTGACCTGTGCGGCACCACCAACGCGGGACACCGAGATGCCCACGTCGACGGCGGGACGCTGGTTGGCGTTGAAGAGATCCGACTGCAGGAAGATCTGACCGTCGGTGATCGAGATGACGTTGGTCGGGATGTAGGCCGACACGTCGTTGGCCTTGGTCTCGATGATCGGCAGACCAGTCATCGAGCCCGCGCCGAGCTCGTCGGAGAGCTTGGCACAACGCTCGAGGAGGCGGGAGTGCAGGTAGAACACGTCGCCCGGGTAGGCTTCGCGTCCCGGCGGACGGCGGAGCAGCAGGGACACGGCGCGGTAGGCCTCGGCCTGCTTCGAGAGGTCATCGAAGATCACCAGGACGTGCTTGCCGCCGTACATCCAGTGCTGGCCGATGGCCGAGCCGGCGTAGGGGGCAAGGTACTTGAAGCCGGCCGGGTCGGACGCCGGGGAGGCCACGATCGTGGTGTACTCCAGCGCGCCCTGATCTTCCAGCGTCTGGCGGACTGCGGCGATGGTCGATGCCTTCTGGCCGACGGCCACGTAGATGCAGCGCACCTGCTTGTTGACGTCGCCCGAGGCCCAGTTTTCCCGCTGGTTCAGGATGGCATCGACGGCGATGGCGGTCTTGCCGGTCTGGCGGTCGCCGATGATCAGCTGACGCTGGCCGCGGCCGATCGGGATCATGGCGTCGATGGCCTTGATGCCGGTCTGAAGCGGCTCGTGGACCGACTTCCGCTGCGTGACGCCCGGAGCCTGGAGCTCGAGGGCGCGGCGGCCTTCGGCTTCGATCTCGCCGAGGTCGTCGATCGGGTTGCCCAGCGGGTCCACGACGCGACCGAGGAAGTTGTCGCCCACCGGTACGGACAGGATCTGTCCGGTGCGCTTGACCTCCTGGCCTTCCTCGATGCCCGTGAAGTCGCCGAGAATGACGACGCCGATCTCACGGGTGTCGAGGTTCTGGGCCAGGCCCAGAACGCCGTTGTCGAATTCAAGAAGTTCGTTTGCCATGACGGAGGGAAGACCCTCCACCTTGGCGATGCCGTCACTTGCCGTGGTGACGCGGCCAACCTCGACGCGATCTGCGGTGCCCGGTTCGTAGGACGCCGCGAAATCGGTCAAGGCATTGCGGACGTCATCGGCGTTGATGGTCAAATCGGCCATCTGCAGTCCCTGCTCTCCTGTGTGTCTGTCATCGTGTGGATCTTCAACGATGACTGTGTTTGATTCAGTCTGTGTTGTGGCAGCTGCGAAGCGTCAAGCTTCTCAGCTGGCCAGCCTGCGGCGCAGCTCGCTGAGGCGCGAGACCGTGGAACCGTCGAGGATCTCGTCTCCGACAACCACGCGGATGCCGCCGATGAGGTCCGGCTCGATGCTGACGTTCAGCGTCAGCTCACGGCCGTAGAGGTTGTTGAGACCGGTCTGCAATCGATTGGACTGCTCCGCCGTCAACGGACGGGTGACGCTGACGTGCGCAATCCACCGCTGCTGTCGCTTGGCGACCAGTTCAATGAAGCTATTGACCAGCTCGGCCGGCTTCAGACCACGCGGGGCCGTGACGGCCTGGCGGATCAGGAGCTTGGCGGCCTCGCCTGCATTGGGAACGAGCCTGAACGCCAGCGAAGTCTTCGACTCCGCGGACGCCTGCGGCTCGTCCAGCGCGCGCTGCAACTCGTGGCTCGATCCGACGATCTGGCAGAACTCGAAGAGCTGTTCTTCGAGCGCGTCCAGACCGGCCGTGCCGCCCTGGCGTTCCGCCACAGCAACTGCGGTCGTTCCGGCCAGAACTTCCAGCGCGTCCCCGATGTCGCGTGCCGAGCGCCAGCGTGCAGCGGCCAGGTCGGCCGCGGTGGCCTCCGCAGCTGCGGATACCTTGCCCGTGACCAGCCGCGACAGCAGCGCGGCCTTGTCCTTACCGTCGCGTGCAGGATCAGTCAGGGCGCGGCGCAGGCCGGCGTTGCCGTCCAGCAGGCCCAGGATGACAAAGAGTTCCTCGGCCAGCGGGAGCTCAGCGGTCGTGAGCCGAGGCTCCAACTGCTCGAGGGCCGCTGCCAATGACTCGCTCGATACGCCTGCCATTAGTTCGATGCACCTGCACTCTGCTGGGAGTCGAGGTCGGCCAGGAAGCGGTCGACCACGCGTGCCGAGCGATCGTCATCGGCGAGGGACTCGCCCACGATCTTGCCGGCCAGTTCGGTGGCCAGCGTGCCGACCTCGTTGCGCAGGGAAGCGACGGCGGCGGACCGCTCGGCCTCGATCTGCACGTGGGCCTGCTCGGAGATGCGGGCCGATTCCGAGGCCGCCTTCTCCTTCAGTTCCGCCAGGATCTGCGCGCCCTCGGCGCGTGCTTCCTCGCGGATCCGGTTGGCCTCGGTACGAGCGTCAACCAGTTGCTTCTTGTATTCCTCGAGAGCTGCATTGGCTTCGGCCTGTGCGGCTTCCGCCTTGGCGATGCCGCCCTCGATGGCCTGCGAACGCTCTTCGTACGTCTTTTCAAACGCAGGAACAACGAACTTGGTCACAATGAAGAGCAGCACTGCGAAGCCCAGGACCGTGACAAGGATTTCCCACCAGTTTGGCACCAGCGGGTTCGCACCCTCAGCAGCGAGAATAACTGCCTCGTTCATCTTTCACCCGTCTTTCTGAAGAGCGTATGGATTGACTCTGGGCATGTTCAGCCCGAGATTAGTTCCAGACGAAGGCGAACACGAGACCGAGGATGGCGAGCGCCTCGGTGAAGGCCAGGCCCATGAATGCCAGCGGCTGCAGGACGCGCTGGGCTTCCGGCTGACGGGCAACGCCGTTGATGAATGCAGCGAAGACAAGTCCAACGCCGATACCGCCGCCGATGGCAGAGAGGCCGTAACCGATCGCATTGAGGTTGCCGGAGATTTCCATTGTTTTCCTTTCACGATGCCGTCTCGGAACTTCCGATCCGGCAGGTTGATTGCGTTAATGTCGACCCCCGCGAAGAGGGACAGCTATTTAGTGGGCCTCGGAGATCGAGCCCTGGATGTACACCGCGGTCAGCAGGACGAAGACGTAAGCCTGCAGTACCTGGATGAAGATCTCGAACAGGTACATCCCGACACCGCCGGCCATGGTCAGCACGCCGAGCACCGGCATGGCTCCCGAGGTCTGGGTCAGCAGGAAGGCCGAACCCGACGCTGCGAGGGCGATGATCATGTGGCCCGCGAGCATCGTCGCGAAAAGTCGCAACGAGTGCGTCAGCGGGCGGACCAGGAATGTCGACACGATCTCGATGATGACGACCGGAACGATGAAGGCCTTCGGAACGCCCGAGGGAACGACCGCTACCTTGAAGTAGCCGATGCCGTGGGTCCGGATGCCGAGAGCGATCCACATGATGTACACGAATCCGGCCAGCGCGTAGGCCGTTCCCACATGCGACGTGGTCGGCAACTGCAGGAACGGAATCGAGCCGAACAGGTTGTTCACCAGGATGAAGAAGAAGAGCGAAACCAGAACCGGGACGAAGGGCTTGAAGTCCTTCTCGCCGATCAGGTCCTTGCCGACGCTATTGCGGACGAAGTTGTAGCTGTACTCCCCGAGGAACTGGAATTTCCCTGGGACCATCTGGCGACGGCGCGAGGCCGCGACCAGGAACCAGGAGATCAGTGCAACCGAGAGCAGCACCAGCAGCATCTGCTTGCCGAAGCCCTCGCCATAGTGTGCTCCCCACGGAAGAATCTCCGGAAGGTGCAAGTCATCAATCGTCGGGGCAATGAATCCCTCGGATTCATTGGTGGCCGCCGGAAGCGCAAGCGGGATCAACGCGTTTCCTCTCTGCAGTGTCCGTCTTTGGGCATGTGGTCGTCCGCGCGGGGCGGCGTCCCATAAGTCTCTAAGTTGTGTGGGCCTATTGCCCGGTATTCATTCACTCTGGCGCCGCCGGTAAGCAGTTCGGTGTGCGTTCGCCAGCAGGCCACCCGCAATAGCGCCGATGGCGACCCCGGCAAGCCAGATCCAGCGGGTTGGCAAGAGGAAATCCAAACCCCAGCCTATCAAACCGAAGGCGAGCATCCCGCCGACAATGTAGTTGATGAACTCGCGGGTCCACGAACCGTTAGTCGGCTCGCGATAGACCTTCTTATGCTGCTCCACGGGCACCCCGCTCTCGGGCGGCGTCGGAGACGGGTTCGTCGTCGTACAACTGGAAACGAAGTCTCGAGAAGACGATCAATTCGGTCGCCTGCCAGGCGATGACCGCCGCAACGGCTGCGCCGACGAACCACGCCCCGTCGACCCACGCCGGCGTGCCCACGAGGAACACCACGGCGCCGAACCCGACGACTTTGACAATGTAGCCGAGCATGAAGGCGCCCAGTGCGGCCCGCGGGTTGCGCAGGCCGACGTAGTGCCCGATGAGTAGCGTGATACCGAAGAACACTAGGACGAGCAGAATCGCGGAGGCGACACTGGCGACAGCCGGCAGGCCCGATATCAGGCCCGCTGCGACGCCGCCTGCGACCACAAGTGCGAGGGAGACCAGGCTGCAGGAGCGCAGAATGCGAAGCCAGGGCTGCGGGGTCTCCCCCGCAACACGTCGAGGCCGTGCCTCTCCTGTGCCGTTCGCGCTCATGAAGGTCCCGTCGATGCTGTGCTGGCGGAATGAGTGAATGGGTCCGCATTGGACACCGCCGTAAATTCTACATTACGTAGAGCGCTGTCCGCTACGCGCCGCGCCTCTTCTTCCACGCGGCGAGGCTGCGGCGGAGCCACGGCCACATCGTCAGGAGCGCGGCGCCGAGCGCTGCAAGCAGGTTGATGCCGACGATGATCCGCCAGTCGAACTCTTTGAAGATGAACGCCACGGATCCGAAGGCCACGATTGCGGACCAGAGATAGAGGACGAGCACCGCCTGACGCTGCGTGTAGCCGCCGTCGACCAGGATGTGGTGCAGGTGGCCGCGGTCCGCGGAGAACGGGGAGCGCCCGTTGGCGGTGCGCCGGATGACCGCGAGCGCTAGATCCAGCAACGGCAGCATGATCACCGCGACCGGAAGGAGAATCGGCATGTAGGCCGGGATGTTGCGGAAACGGTAGCCCTCCTGCGCTCCGACATCGCCCGTCACCATGATCGCGGCGACGGACATCAGCAGACCGATGATCATGACGCCGGATTCGCCCATGAAGATCTTGGCGGGATTGAAATTGTGCGGCAGGAAGCCGAGGCACGCTCCCAGCAGGATTGCCATGAGCATCGCCGAGAAGTTCGAGTTGTCGTACTGGCTGATGGTGCGGGCGAGCCAATAGCAGTAGACGAAGAAGGCCATCGCCCCGATGGCTCCGACTCCAGCGGCCAGCCCGTCGAGGCCGTCGACGAAGTTGATCGCGTTCATCGTGAGCACGATCAGGAACACCGTCAGGGCGATCTGCACCGACTCCGATGGGATGCCGATCCATCCGACCGGCATCGCCTCCAGCCGCACGCCGCCGGCAGCGATCACGAACCCTATGAGGGTCTGCCCGGCTAGCTTGAAATACCAGCGCAGGTCCCAGAGGTCGTCTGCCACACCGATCACAAGGGCCAGGAGCGCTCCTGCGACCACAGCCAGTGCAGGCCCGGGGTCGCGGAACGAGCCGGAGAGAAAGTCCACTCTTGAGGCCACGGCCACTCCCAGCAGGACAGCGACGATCATCGCCACGCCCCCGAGCTTCGGGATCGGCGCCGTGTGAACGTCCCGATCGCGCAGCTCGGCCGGCCCAACCCGCAGCCCGACGCGACGCACCAGCGGCGTCAGCAGGAACGACGTCGCGAAGGTGAGGGCGATGAGGAGTAGGTACAGGCGCATCGAGGGCTAGGACTGCTCGGACTCGTCGGCCGCGGTCTCCGTCGGCTCCGCCGCCTCGGCCACCGTAGCCTCCTCGCCTTCGGCGAGCAGCTCGGGCACCACCTGACGCAGGGTCTCCAGAGCGATGGCGCCCTGTCTGACGACGGCGGGCGTCGCCGCGGTGAAGTCGACAATCGTCGAGGGGAGCGCCTCGCCGTCCCGGGGGCGTTCTCCGTCCGCCAGATACACGGCCACGACTTCGCCGAGCTGGTTCTCGGCGTCGTCGGCGTTGGTTGCGGCGACCTGCCCGGTGCGGTTGGCTGAGGACACGGCCAGCGGGCCGGCCTCGCGCAGCAGCGCGAGGGCGATCTCATCGTCCGGCATGCGCAACGCGACGGTGCCCTTCGTTTCGCCCAGGTCCCACGACAGCGAGGGCTGCGCCTGCAGGATCAGGGTCAGGGCGCCGGGCCAGAAGCGTTCGGCCAGCGCGCGGGCGCTGTCGGGCACGGACGAGGCCAACCCGTCGAGCGTTTCGGGGCGCGGGATCAAGACGGGCGGTGGCATGCTGCGCCCGCGGCCCTTCGCGGCGAGCAGCGTCGCCACGGCCTGCGGGGAGAACGCGTCGGCGCCGATCCCGTACACGGTGTCCGTCGGCAGGACGATGCATTGCTTCTCGGAGAGGGCGATCTTCGCGGCCTCGAGACCAGCTTCGCGGTCCGCGGCATCCTGGCAATCAAAACGTGATGTCACGGGTGTCATTCTTCCATGGGGTTCGCAGTTATCGGCGCAAGTCGCCGACGGAGTCTATCCGGCCCGACGCGCGGACGTGCAGCGCGCGCGGTCGGTCAGGTCGCGGTGCCCGGCCACGTCCGCCCAGGCACCGGTGCGTTCGAAGAGGGCTTGCATCGCCCGCTCCTGCACCTCGGCATGCTCCAGCGCGACGTAGCCGCCGGCGGACAGCAGCCGCCGCGCGGTCGCTTCGACCGCGCGCGGCAGCTCCATCCCGTCGGCTCCCCCGCCGTACAGCGCGAGTTCGGGATCGTGGTCGCGCACTTCGGGCTCGTTGGGAACGGCGTCAGCAGGAATGTAGGGCGGGTTGGAGACGACGACGTCGACTCGCCCGTCGAGATCCTCGAAGGCCGTTCGCAGGTCCCCGACGCGCAGCTCGACGCCGAGCGGGGTCAGGTTTCGCTCGGCCCAGGCAGCGGCGTGCTCACTCAGTTCGACGGCGTGCACGACGGCGGCTGGTACTTCCGAGGCGATCGCGGCGGCGACCGCGCCCGATCCCGTACCGAGGTCGACGACGGTGGCGCCGCCGGTCGCGGCAACTGCGGCTCGCGCCGCGTCGATACCGAGCTGCGCGAGCGTCTCGGTCTCGGGGCGCGGGACGAAGACCCCCGGGCCGACGGCCAGGTCGAGGTGGCGGAAGTGCGCTACCCCGGTGAGGTGCTGCAGCGGAATACGGCGGGCGCGCTCGGCAACAAGTTCGTCGAGCCCGGCCGGCGCGGGGGCACCGGCGAGAGCCAGCGCTCCGACGCGGCCGCGGCTGACGCCGAGCAGGTGGGCCGCGAGCAGCTCAGCGTCGACACGCGGGCTGGGCACGCCTGCCTCGGCGAGCACAGCGGAGGCGGCGCGCAGCGCGGAGGCGAGTTCCGCCGTCGTACCCACTCTTCTACTTCTCGTTGTTCTCGCCGAGGGCGGCGAGGCGCTCGGCCTCGTCCATCTCGATGCAGGAGGTGATGACCGGATCGAGGTCGCCGTTCAGCACGTGGTCGAGGTTGTACGCCTTGTAGCCCGTCCGGTGATCGGCGATACGGTTCTCGGGGTAGTTGTAGGTCCGGATCCGCTCGGACCGGTCCATCGTGCGGATCTGCGAGGCGCGCACGGCCGAATTCTCGGCGTCGATCTGCTGCTGCTGGTGCGCCAGCAGGCGCGAGCGAAGCACGCGCATCGCGGCCTCGCGGTTCTGGATCTGGGACTTCTCGTTCTGCATCGCGACCACGATGCCGGTCGGCAGGTGCGTGATGCGCACGGCCGAGTCGGTCGTGTTCACCGACTGGCCGCCCGGACCCGAGGAACGGTAGACGTCGATCTTGAGGTCGTTCTGGTGGATGTCGATCTCTTCGGGCTCGTCGACCTCCGGCAGCACGAGCACGCCGGCGGCCGAGGTGTGGATGCGGCCCTGGGACTCCGTGACGGGAACCCGCTGGACGCGGTGCACACCGCCTTCGAACTTCAGGTGCGCGTAGACGCCCTCCGCCGGATCGTTCGACTTGCCCTTGATCGCCATCTGGGCGTCCTTGTAGCCGCCCAGGTCGGACTCGGTGTAGGAGATGAGCTCGGTCTTCCAGCCCTTGGACTCCGCGTAGCGCGTGTACATGCGCAGCAGGTCGCCGGCGAAGAGCGCGGCCTCGTCGCCGCCCTCGCCGCCCTTGACCTCGAGGATGATGTCGCGCGCGTCGTTCTCGTCGCGCGGGATGAGCAGTCGGCGGAGCTTCTCCTCGGCCGCGGGCAGGGCGGCCTCGAGCTCCTGGGCCTCCTCGGCGAACTCGGGATCCTCGTCCGCCATGGTCCGAGCCGCCTCGAGGTCCTCGGTGATCTGCTTCCATCGTTTGTGCGCGTCGACGATGCCGCCCAGCTGCGCGCTGCGGCGCCCCAATTTGCGCGCCCGCGCCTGGTCCGCGTACACGGCCGGGTCGGAGAGCTCGCGCTGCAGCTCCTGGTATTCGTCTAGCAGGCCCTGGACGGACTCAAACATCGTTCACTTCTTTCCGCTTGCCCGAGGCGGGGCGCCGGACGCGCCCACGTGTGTCTCAGTGTATTCAGTCTGTGCGGACCCGGGCGGGTCCGATTAATCGCAGAACGCCCGGGGTCGGTCCCGCCCACAGCATCGCTGTGGACGGGACCGACCCCGGGCGTTTGACGCAGCTAGTCGTCGGACTTGGATCCCAGCGTGGTCTTGGAGACCGTCATCAGGAACTCAGCGTTGGACTGCGTATCGCGGATCTTCGAGGTGAGGACCTCGAGAGCCTGCTGCGTGTCGAGGCCGGAGAGGACGCGACGCAGGCGCCACATGATCCGGACCTCGTCCTTGGAGAGCAGGTTCTCCTCGCGGCGTGTGCCGGACTCGTTGACGTCAACGGCCGGGAAGATACGCTTGTCCGCAAGCTTGCGGGACAGGCGGAGCTCCATGTTGCCGGTGCCCTTGAACTCCTCGAAGATGACCTCGTCCATCTTGGAACCGGTCTCGACGAGCGCGGTGGCCAAGATCGTCAGCGAGCCACCGTTCTCGATGTTGCGAGCGGCACCGAAGAAGCGCTTCGGCGGGTACAGAGCAGCCGAGTCCACACCACCGGAGAGGATGCGTCCCGACGCCGGAGCGGCCAGGTTGTAGGCGCGGCCTAGGCGGGTCATGGAGTCGAGCAACACGACGACGTCCATACCCATTTCCACGAGGCGCTTGGCCCGCTCGATGGCCAGTTCAGCGACCGTGGTGTGGTCGTCGGCCGGGCGGTCGAAGGTCGAGGCGATGACCTCACCCTTGACCGTGCGCTGCATGTCGGTGACTTCCTCGGGACGCTCGTCCACGAGCACCATCATCAGGTGCACTTCCGGGTTGTTCGTCGTGATCGCCTGGGCGATGGACTGCAGGATGAGCGTCTTGCCCGCCTTGGGCGGGGAAACGATCAGGCCGCGCTGGCCCTTGCCGATGGGTGCGACGAGGTCGATGACGCGGGGTCCGACCTTCTTCGGGTCGGTCTCGAGGCGCAAGCGCTCCTGCGGGTAGAGCGGCACGAGCTTGTTGAACTCGACGCGGCTCGCGTTCTCCTCGAGCGTCTTGCCGTTCACGCTCGTGAGCTTGACCAGAGCGTTGAACTTCTGGCGGACGCTGCCGCCGGTGTTCTCGCCCTCGCGGGGTGCGCGGATCGCACCGACGACGGCGTCGCCCTTGCGCAGGTTGTGCTTCTTGACCTGGTTGAGCGACAGGTAGACGTCGTTGGGGCCGGGCAGGTAGCCGGAGGTGCGCAGGAACGCGTAGTTCTCGAGCACGTCCAGGATGCCGGCCACGGGCAGCAGCACGTCGTCCTCGGTCAGCTCGGTCTCGTCGACCTCGGGCTGGTTGCGCCCGCGCCCGCGGCGGCGCTCGTTGCGGTTGCGGCCACGATCGCGGTCGCGGTCCCCCCGCTCGCGGTCGCGGTCGCGGCGGTTGCGATCGCGGTCGCGGCGATTGCGCCCGGCGCCATCGCTGTCGTCGCGGTTCGCGACCTCGCGCTTCTCAGCCGGCTCGTTGTCGCCGGCGTTCTGAGCGTCCTCGTTCTGGTTGTTGCGGCGGTTGCGGCCGCGGCGGTTGCGGCCCGAGCGCTCCTGCCGGTCGCCGTCGTTCTGCTCGGACTGCTCGTCCTGCTTCGGCTCAGCCTGCTTCTGCTCGGCCTGCTCGCCCTCGTTCTCGGCGCCCTCGTTGCGGCGTCCGCCGCGGCGCGAACGGTTGCGGCCGCGGCCCTCGGACTCGTTGTCCGCGGGCGCCTCTTCGGCCGGCTTGTCGGCGGCCGGCTTCTCAGCGGGTGCGCCGTCGTTCTTGGCCTCGACGCTCGCGTCGGTGGCCTTGCGGGAGCCGCGACGGCCGCGGGTGCGGGCCGGAGCCTCGGCCGCTTCCTCGGCGGGTGCGTCCTGCTTCGCCTCAGCGGGCGCCTCGACGGCCTCCTGCTTGGCGGCGCTGGAGCGCGAGGGGCGCTTCTTCTTCGGTGCTTCGGCGGGAGCATCGTCCGCTGCGGCGGTCGGCTGCTCGGTTGCGGCGTCCTTCTTCGGCGCCGCCTTCTCGTTGCCGCGATCCGCGACGGAACCGCCGCGCTGGTGCTTGGAGATCGCCTCCACCAGATCCGACTTGCGCATCCTGGAGCCGCCCGTGATTCCCAGCTGGGAGGCCAGCGCCTGGAGTTGCGCGAGTTTCAGACCGGCCAAGCCGGCGTTCTGTGGGGCAGATGTCTTGGTATCCACGCCTGCTTCGAGGCTCGTGGTTTCTGTCACGAAGGTTCCTTCTCCCTCGTCGGGCGGGCCGAAAGTAGATGGGCCCGCGAAATGTTTTCTCGTCGACGACGCGTCAGATACGTCGGCCAACTTTTGTCGAGAACGCGCCGGTAGCGGCGCTGATGACTCACTGAGTTCCGGCCGCCACAGCTGCACAGGAAAGATCGTGAAGTGCGGGAGGCACGGTGAGAGTCGCACCAGGCCACGGGGATCAAAGAACGATCCAAAATCGGGGCAGGGCCGGCATCATCCGGCAACTAGTGCACTTCCACCATAGCACCAGATGCGTCAAGGCCCGGAATCTCAACGCGCCACGGCCCGAACTCTTCGGCGCCGCCCTCGATGGCGGCCGCGATGTCCTTCGCTTCGTCGACACCGCGCGCGAGCACGAGCACCGAGGGACCGGCACCGGAGACGACCGCGGCGTAGCCCTGGGCGCGCAGGCCGCGGATCAGAGTGGCCGACTCGGCCATCGCGGCGAAACGGTAGTTCTGGTGCAGGAAATCCTCCGTGCCGATGTGCAGCAGCGAGGGTTCACGCGTCAGCGCCGTGACCAGCAGCCCGGCGCGCGCCGCGTTCGCCGCAGCGTCCGCGTGCGGCACCGACTCCGGCAGCAGACCGCGGGCGGCCTTGGTCGACAGCTCCACGTCGGGAATCGCGACGACGGGGACGACGTCGTCGTGCAGCGCCAGC
This sequence comes from Zhihengliuella halotolerans, assembly GCF_004217565.1. NCBI lineage: Bacteria > Bacillati > Actinomycetota > Actinomycetes > Micrococcales > Micrococcaceae > Zhihengliuella > Zhihengliuella halotolerans. Next base: position 1,393,906 of record NZ_SHLA01000001.1, read on the forward strand.
GACACCGTGTGCATCGTGGAGGGGCGGTGCGGTTCGCCGGCATCGATGAGGGTGGCGGCGGCCGTCTCGTAGGAGAGCGTGAGCCCCCCGTAGACGGCGGGGGCCACGTTGTCGGGGTGCCCTTCGAGCAGCGCAGCCGCCTCGAACAGCCCGTCGCGCCCGCCGGCGCGCCCCGCCGCCTCGGCTGGCAGCAGCGCGTCGGCGGCGGCGAGGGCGGAGACGATCGCGGCCGCCGAGGAGCCGAGCCCGCGACCGTGCGGGATGCGGTTGGTCGCCTCGATCTCGAGGCCGGCGGGCTCGACGCCCAGTTCCGCCCAGCGGTCGAGGATCGTGCGCGCGACCAGGTGCGACGCGTCGGTCGGGAGGACCGCGGCGCCCTCCCCCGTGACGCTCACGCGCACCCCGGTCCCCGGCACAGTCCGCACAATCAGGGTGTCCTGCAGCCCCAGTGCCAGGCCCATGCAGTCGAAGCCGGGGCCGAGGTTGGCGCTCGTGGCCGGGACCGTCACCGTGGCCTGCCGGCCTGCCGTGATGCGGGCTGTGGGGACGTCGGTCTGGGCGCTCATACGCGTCGAGGTGTCTTCCATTCGCGTCAGTTCAGGCCGAGTGCGTCCGCGACCGCGACGACGTCGAAGGCGACCTTGGTCGGCTCGACCACGGAGCCGCCGTCGAGCCCCTGCGTGGCCCACTGCGGGTCCTTGAGGCCGTGGCCGGTGACCGTGATGACGATCGTCTTGCCCTCGGGGGCGTCGCCCGCAGCGTGGTGCTTGAGCAGCCCGGCGACGCCGGCCGCCGAACCGGGTTCCACGAAGACACCCTCCTTCGAGGACAGCCAGCGGTGCGCGGCGAGGATCTCCTCGTCCGTGACCGAGTCGATGAGCCCGCCGGACTCGTCGCGCGCGGTCTCCGCCTGCTCCCACGAGGCGGGGTTGCCGATGCGGATCGCCGTGGCGATCGTTTCGGGCTCGGTGATCGGGTGGCCCTTGACGATGGGGGCCGCGCCGTCGGCCTGGAAGCCCCACATCGTCGGAGTCTTGGTGGAGACCGCGGCCAGCTCCTCACCCGTGTTCGTCGTGAAGGGCGCCGCGTACTCCTTGTAGCCCTTCCAGTACGCGGTGATGTTGCCCGCGTTGCCGACCGGCAGCATGTGGTAGTCCGGAGCGTCGCCGAGGAAGTCCACGACCTCGAAGGCGCCCGTCTTCTGCCCCTCGATGCGCGCAGGGTTGACCGAGTTCACGAGGAACACCGGGTAGGCCTCGCTGAGCTTGCGTGCGACGTCCAGGCAGTTGTCGAAGTTGCCGTCGACCTGCAGGATCTCCGCGCCATGCGCGACGGCCTGGCTCAGCTTGCCGATCGAGATCTTGCCGTCCGGCACCAGCACGGCGCACGTGAGGCCCGCCTGTGCGGCATAGGCTGCGGCCGACGCGGACGTGTTGCCCGTCGAGGCGCACACGACGGCCTTGGCCCCGGCCTCGACGGCCGCGGTGATGGCCATGGTCATGCCGCGGTCCTTGAAGGAGCCGGTCGGGTTCATGCCCTCGACCTTGAGGTAGACCTCGTTGCCCGTGTGCGCGGAGAGCGCCGGGGCGTGGACGAGCGGCGTGCCGCCCTCGCCGAGCGTGATCACGCGGGTGGATTCGGTGACCGGGAGGCGGTCTGCGTATTCGCGGATGACGCCGCGCCACTGATGTGCCATTTACTTTCCTTCGACTCGCACAACGGAAGAGACCGTCTCGACGACGGGCAACTGTTCGATCTCGGCCACAGTCGAGGCCAGGGCGGCCTCGCGGCCGGAGTGGGTGATGAACCGCAAGCGGGCGTGGCCGCCGTTCTCGTCGGCCGTGACGGTCTGCCGCATCGTCTCGATGGAGACCCCGTGGCGGGCAAAGATGCCGGCGATCTCCGCCAGCACACCCGTCTCATCAGTGACCTCGAGGCTGATGCTGTAGCGCGTCGTCGACTCCTCGATGCCCAGTGCGCGCGTCGGGCGCGGCTGCGCCTCTCCGCCGCCGCCGGCCCCGGCGGAGAGGCCACGGGCGAGGGAGACGACGTCGCCCATGACGGCCGACGCGGTCGGCGCGCCGCCGGCGCCCTGACCGTAGAACATGAGCTCGCCGGCGTTCTCCGCCTCGACGAAGACCGCGTTGAACGCGCCGCGGACGGCGGCCAGCGGGTGCTCGCGGGAGAGCAAGGTCGGGTGCACGCGGACGTTCACGCCCTCGTTGCCCTCGGCGTCAGTCGTGCGCTCTGCGATCGCGAGCAGCTTGATGACCATGCCGGACTCGGCAGCGCCGGCGACGTCGTCGGCCGAGATCTCGGTGATGCCCTCGCAGTGCACGTTCTCGAGATCGAACGTCGTGTGGAACGCAAGGGAGGCGAGCAGCGCGGCCTTCGCGGCGGCGTCGTGCCCGGCGACGTCGGCGGTCGGGTCCGCCTCCGCGTAGCCGAGGCGCTGGGCCTCGGCGAGGACGTCGTCGAACTGGGAGCCGTGGGTGTCCATCGCGTCCAGGATGAAATTCGTGGTGCCGTTGACGATGCCGAGGACCTTGGTGATGTGGTCGCCGGCGAGCGACTCGCGGATCGGGCGCAGGATCGGGATCGCGCCCGCGACGGCGGCCTCGTAGAGCAGCTCGGCGCCGCCGTCGCGCGCGGCCCCGGTCAGCTCGGGCAGGCGCGCGGCGAGCAGCGCCTTGTTGCCGGTGACGACCGATGCGCCCCGGCGGAGGGCGCGCTGGATCAACGTCCCGGCGGGCTCCAGTCCGCCCATCAGCTCCACGACGACGTCGGCACCGTCGATGAGTGCCTCGGCGTCGGTGGTGAACAGTTCGCGCGGCAGGTTCCCCTCGCGCGGCGCATCGACATTCCGCACGGCGATACCGGTGAGCTCGAGCGGAACGCCGATGCGCGCCGCGAGCTCCTCCGACTCGTCGAGCAGGATGCGCGCTACCTGCGATCCAACGTTTCCACAGCCGAGCAGCGCAACCTTCAAAGTCATCAGTTAAGTCCCTAAGCTCCCATGTCGCGGGCCAGTAAGTCGTCTTCGGTCTCCCGCCGGACCATGAGCCGCGACGCTCCCCCACGCACGGCGACCACGGCCGGACGGGCCAGATAGTTGTAGTTGCTCGACAGCGCCCAGCAGTAGGCGCCCGTAGCGGGAACGGCGAGCAGATCGCCCGCGGCGACATCCTCCGGAAGGTAAACGTCTCGGACGACTATGTCACCGGACTCGCAGTGCTTGCCAACCACGCGGGAAATAATTGCGTCAGAGTCCGTCACACGATTCGCGCGGACGGCCGTGTAGTCGGCTTCGTAGAGCACCGGGCGGGCGTTGTCGCTCATGCCGCCGTCGACGGAGACGTAGCGCCGCGGCAGGGTCGACTCCCCCGACTCGACGGCGACCGTCTTCTGGACGCCGGCCTCGTACAGCGTGAACCCGGCCGGGCCAGAAATCGCCCGGCCCGGCTCGATCGAGATCCGCGGGCACGCGATGCCGAGCTCCGCCACGGTCTCGCGTACGACGGCGGCCATCGCGTCGGCGAGTTCGGCCGGCGGGCGCGGGGTGTCGGTCTCGGTGTAGGCGATGCCGTAGCCGCCACCGAGGTCCATCTCGGGCATCGCGACGCCGTGCTCGGCCTCGACGGCGGCCGCGAACGCGAGCAGCTTCCGCGCAGCGACCGCGAAGCCGGAGGCCTCGAAGATCTGCGAGCCGATGTGCGCGTGCACGCCGAGCAGGTTCACCCGCGGATGGCCCAACGCGAAGGCGACGGCCCGCTCGGCCGGGGAGGCGCCGTCGCCGTCCGCGACCATAGAGAGACCGAACTTCTGGTCCTCGTGGGCGGTGGCGATGAACTCGTGAGTGGAAGCGTGCACGCCCGGGGTCAGGCGCAGCATGACGTTGGCGTCGACCCCGAGGTCCTCGGCGACGCTGCCGACACGCTCGAGCTCATCGAGACTGTCAACGACGATCCGGCCGAGCCCCATGGTCAGCGCCGTCCCAATCTCGGCAACCGACTTGTTGTTGCCATGCAGACTCAGGTTCGCCGCCGGCACCCCCGCACGACGCGCGACGGCCAGCTCGCCCCCGGAGCACGTGTCGAGCCGCAGCCCCTCCTCGGTGACCCAGCGGGCGACGTCGACCGTGAGGAACGCCTTGCCGGCGTAGTAGACGTCGACGCCGCCGGCCAGGTCGGCGAAGGCTGCGTTGAAGGCGTCGCGGAACGCGGCGGCGCGGGACCGGAAGTCATCCTCGTCGACGACGTACAGCGGCGTGCCGTACTCGGCCGCCAGCGCCGACGCGGTGATGCCGTGGACCGTGACCTCGCCGTCGTCGTTCCGGACGACGCCAGCGGGCCACAGCGGCTCGCGCAGCGCGTCCGCGTCGGCGGGGAAGCTCAGCCACTCAGGCGCCAGGTGGGAAGCGGGCATGCGTTACATCCTCTCCGGTGCGCTCACGCCAAGCAGCTCGAGGCCGTTGGCGAGCACCTGCGTGGTGGCGTCGTTGAGCCACAGGCGCGTGCGGTTGGTGTCGGTCACGTCCTCGCCGGCCAGCGGGGCGACGCGGCACGCGCCGTACCAGCGGTGGTAGGCGCCGGCCAGCGTCTCAAGGTAGCGGGCGATGCGGTGCGGTTCGCGGAACTCCGCCGCCCCTGCGATCTGGTTCGGGTACTGCGCGAGCAGGGCGAGCAGGTCGTTCTCGGTCTCGTGCGTGAGCAGCGACGCGTCGAACCCGGAGCGGTCCACGCCCTTCTCGGCGGCGTTGCGGGCCGCCGCGCACGAGCGGGCGTGGGCGTACTGCACGTAGAAGACCGGGTTGTCGTTCGTCTTCTGCTGCAGCAGCTCGGGGTCGATCGCGATCGGCGAATCGGCCGGGAAGCGCGCGAGAGAGTAGCGCAGCGCGTCGGCGCCGAGCCAGTCGATGAGATCGCGCAGCTCGATGATGTTGCCGGCGCGCTTGGACAGCTTGGCGCCGTTGACCGAGATGAGCTGTCCGATGAGGATCTCGATGTTCTTCTTCGGGTCGTCGCCCGCGCACGCCGCGATCGCCTTGAGGCGGTTCACGTAGCCGTGGTGGTCGGCGCCGAGCAGGTAGATCTTCTCTGCGAAACCGCGGTCCTTCTTCGACAGGTAGTATGCGGCGTCGGCGGCGAAGTACGTCGGCTCGCCGTTCGCGCGGATCATCACGCGGTCCTTGTCGTCGCCGAAGTCCGTGGTGCGCAGCCAGACGGCGCCGCCCTCGTCGTCGACGTGGCCCTGCTCGCGCAGGCGCTCGACCGCCGCCCCGACTGCGCCTGAGTCGTGCAGCTCGGCCTCGGAGAAGTAGACGTCAAACTCGACGCCGAAATCGCTCAGCGTCTCCTTGATGTCGGCGAGCTGGGCCTTGTAGGCGAGGTCGCGGATGACGGGCAGCGCCGTCTCCTCGTCGAGCTCGCGGACGTCGGCGCGCTCCGCGGCGACAGCGTCGGCCAGTTCGCGCACGTACTCGCCCGGGTACCCGCCCTCGGGCACGGGCAGCCCGTGCAGGCGGTTGTAGACCGACTGCGCGAAGACGTTCATCTGATTGCCGGCGTCGTTGATGTAGTACTCACGGGTGATGTCGGCGCCGGCGGCACGCAGAATGCGTCCGATCGAATCGCCGAGCGCGGCCCAGCGGGTGTGGCCGATGTGCAGCGGCCCCGTCGGGTTGGCGGAGACGAACTCGAGGTTCACGACGTGGCCAGCTAGTGAATCGTTGGTCCCGTACTCGGCGCCGGACTCGACGATCTTCTGCGCGAGCTGCCCGGCCGAGGCCGCGTCCAGGGTGATGTTCAGGAAGCCGGGGCCGGCGATCTCGACGCCGGCGATCCCGTCGACCTCGAGGAGGCGGCTCTGCAGCGCCTGTGCGAACTCCCGAGGGTTCATCCCGGCCTTCTTCGCCAGCTGCAGGGCGACATTCGTGGCCCAGTCGCCGTGGTCCCGGCTCTTGGGTCGGTCGACCCTGACCGTCTCCGGCAGGTCCACCGTGAATTCACCGGCGGAAACGGCCTCGGCAAGGGCATGGGAAATGGCGTCGGAAAGCTGTTCTGGAGTCACCCATCAAGGATAACGGCCCGAGACCCCGCCCGGCGCATCGGCGCCCGGGTTGTGCCGCGATGGCAGCAACGCGCCGGACCGTCGGTTCCACGCTCGGGCGCGAATGCTGCTAAGCTCTTCAAGGTCCATCAGCGGGTTGCCGTTTCGGTGGACAGGCCCTCGTAGCTCAGGGGATAGAGCGTCCGTCTCCGGAACGGAAGGTCGAAGGTTCGAATCCTTTCGAGGGCACAATGAAACCCCCGGGCCATCGGCCCGGGGGTTTTCCTGTCTCTTACCGGCCGAGAGGGGTAGCCCGCGCGGCGCCTCCGGGTCCATCATGGCAGCATGACTGATCCGAAACGCACGCTGTCCCCGTCCGAGATCTTCGAGGCCGCACTCACCGGGTGGCGCCAGGATGGCGAGACCATCGCGGCACGATTCCAGACCAAAAGCTTCGTGACCGGCCTTGAGCTCGTCAATCGCATCGGCGGCTCCGCCGAGCAGGCGAACCACCACCCCGATATCACCCTCACCTACCCCGAGGTCTCCGTCACCTTGTCCAGCCACGACGTCGGCGGAATCACGAGCCGCGACATCGATCTGGCGCGCATCGTCAGCGAACACGCCGCAGCGCTGGGAGTCACCGCCGCGGATCACGACTAGCTGACCTGCACACGGCGGGACGACGCGAGGGGTGGAACCGCCACCGGTTCCGCCCCTCGCGTTCTCGTCCTCCCGCCGTTGCCGCTACTGCAGCATCGTGCGGTCGTCGAGCTGTGCGCCCTTGATCTTCTCGAACTCGCCGAGCAGACCCTTGACGGTCATCTTCTCCTTCTCCGCCTGCGACAGATCCAGGATGATCTGGCCGTCGTGCATCATGATCAGGCGCGTGCCGAGGGCCAGCGCCTGCTCCATGTTGTGAGTGACCATGAGCGTCGTGAGCCGATGGCGCTCGACGATCTCCCGGGTCAGCCGGGTCACGAGCGCCGCCCGCTGCGGATCGAGGGCGGCCGTGTGCTCGTCGAGCAACAGGATCTTCGGCCCCGTGAGCGTCGCCATGAGCAGGCTGAGCGCCTGCCGCTGACCGCCGGAGAGCAGCCCGACCTTGGTCTTGAGCCGATCCTCGAGCCCGAGCTCCAGGCTCGCGAGCTCCTCGACGAACCGCTCGCGCTTCTTCCCCGTGACGCCGAGCCCGAGCGCGCGGACCTGGCCGCGTCCCAGGGCGAGGGCCAGGTTCTCTTCGATCGACATCGAGGGCGCGGTCCCGGCCATCGGGTCCTGGAAGACGCGGCCGAGGTACTTGGCCCGCCTGTAGTCTGCGAGCCTGGTGACGTCCGCGCCGTCGATGCGCACCTTGCCCGTGTCCGGGTGCAGCTTGCCTGCGACCATGTTCAGCACGGTGGACTTGCCCGCGCCGTTGGAACCGATCACGGTGACGAACTCACCCGAGTCGAGCGTGAGGTTGATGTCGCGCAGGGCCTTGCGCTCGTTCACGGTGCCCGGGAAGAACGTCTTGTTCAGGCTGGTGATCTCAAGCATTCTGCTTCTCCTCTGCATCCGGCTCGACGGCTTTGGTCGTCCCCCGGGACGTGATCTGGATCCGCGCCCCCAGCTTCCGGAACGCCCGCACCTGCGGCAGGATCAGCGCCAGCACCACCAGCACGGCGGAGATCAGCTTCATGTCGTTGACCTCCAGGCCGGCACCGAGCGCGAACTGGATCACGAGTCGGTAGAGCACAGCGCCGAAGACGACGGCGAGGGCCGCCAGCCAGATGAACCGCTGAGAGAAGATGGCCTGGCCGACGATGACCGAGGCGAGCCCAATCAGGATGATGCCGATGCCCATGCCGATGTCGGCGTAGCCCTGGAACTGCGCGATCAGCGCCCCGGAGAACGCGACCAGACCGTTGGAGAGCGCGAGGCCCAGGATCTTCTGGTTGTCGGTGCTCACCCCGAAGGAGCGGATCATCTCCGGGTTGTCACCCGTCGCCCGCATCGCCATGCCGACGTCCGTGTGCAGGAACCAGACGATGATCGCCACGGCGATGAGGCAGCCGAGCAACAGCAGCCCGACCGAGATCCACGATCCGAGCCACCCGTTCGCGCGTAACGGTGAGAGAAGGGTGTCCTCGCCGAGCAGCGGGACGTTCGCCTTGCCCATGATGCGCAGGTTGATGGAATAGAGGGCGATCATCGTCAGGATGCCGGCCAGCAGGCCGTCGATGTTGCCCTTGGTGTGCAGCAGGCCGGTGATCACGCCCGCTGCGGCGCCGGCGAAGAAGGCGCACACGGTTGCGACCAGCGGGTTGGTCCCGTTGACGATCAGGATGGAGGCCGTCGCGGCGCCCGTGGTGAACGAGCCGTCGACGGTCAGGTCGGGGAAGTCGAGGATGCGGAAGGTCAGGTAGACCCCGAGGGCCATGATCGCGTAGATCAGGCCCAGCTCAACAGCTGTGATCATGGGTGGATCCTTGTGTTGTCTTTCGTGCTGCGGTGTGGCGCAGCTGGTGAACGTGCTGTGCGGACGACGACGGCGCTACGCGCCGCGCGTCGACTTACTCGTCGCCTTCCGCTTCCTCAGGCTCCTCGATCTTCTCGTAGACCTCTGCGGCGGCGTCGAGCAGGTCCTGAGGGATCTCGATCCCGAGCTTGTCGGCCGACTCGGTGTTGATGTAGAGCTCGACCTCGGTCAGGGTCTCGACCGGCATCGTGGCCGGCTCCGCGTCGCCGCTGAGGATACGGGCGGCCATGGCCGCGGTCTGCTCGCCGAGCTTCTCGTAGTTGATGCCGTAGGTTGCGACCGCACCCTTTTCGACGGATGCACCGTCAGCCGAAATGACCGGTGCCGATTTGTCTTCTGCCACCTGAAGCAGGCCGGCCAGTGCCGAAACCACCTGGTTGTCGGTGGGCACGTAGAACGCGTCGACGTCCAGACCGGCGGCGGCCTGCTGGACCTCCGAGGAGGCCGAGATCGCGGTCTCCTCGATGGTCAGCCCGAGTTCCTCGCCGGCCTCCTTGGCCCATTCGACCTGGACCTGGGAGTTGATCTCGCCGGACGAGTAGACGATGCCGACGGACTCGGCGTCCGGGGAGAGCTGCTTGAGCAGCTCAAGCTGCTCCTTGACGGGGTTCTTGTCGCTCGTGCCCGTGACGTTGCCTCCGGGGGCCTCCAAGGACTCGACGAGCTTCGCCTCGACCGGGTCGGTGATCGCGGAGAAGAGGACGGGCGTGTCGGTCACGGCCTGGGCGACCGCCTGCGCCGACGGCGTGGCGATGGCCAGCACCAGGTCGAGGTCCGCGTCCGCGGCGAACTGTCCGGCGATCGCCGTGTTGGTCGCCATGTCGGCCTGCGGGTTCTGCTCGTCGTAGACGACGTCGTCATAGCCGGCTTCCTCCATGCCGGCCTTGAACCCCTCCGCGACCGCATCGAGAGAATCGTGGGAGACGAACTGGCTGATGCCGATCTTGATCTCGTCGTCCGCGCCGTCCGCGCCGCCGCAGGCGGTCAGGGCGAGAGCGGACGCCGCCAGAGCGGCGGTGAGCTTCATGGTTGGTGCGAGTTTCATGGCGATCCTTTCGAGTCGGGGCCTAGCGGGCCCCTCAACCGGTGTCGAGGTCGTCGTCGACCTCGTGGGAATCACGCCCTAGGCGGTTGTGGTCTCCCTCATGGGTACCTACGCATCTTACCTGTGAACAACATCACTTTTTATCCCCAGCCCCAGAGAGAATGGACGGATATGGCGCACCTACTCACGATTGTGACCAGATTGAATCCAAACATTGACCTGCTCTCGATTTCCGTCCATCCCGGGGCGGCAGATCGGCAATCCGCGCTGGACGATACGAAAATTTGACGCGCCCCGCCCTTTCGACGCAGGGGCGCACTCCCGCGAGCCCGAGGACGGGCGCCGTCGTCGTGCCGGTCCAACGTGAGAACCGGACCCGCACGCCGATAGACTGGCCGAACCATGGCTCTCACCTTGACTTATCCCGAGTTCCTGCCCGTCAGCACCCGCCGGGACGACATCACGACGGCGATCCGCGAGAACCAGGTGGTGGTGATCGCCGGCGAGACCGGATCCGGCAAGACCACGCAGCTCCCGAAGATGGTGCACGAAATTCTCGAAGGCGAGCGCGACGCACGCCACGCGGCAGGGCTGCCGGCGAAGAAGCGCGGGCTCATCGGGCACACCCAGCCGCGGCGCATCGCCGCCCGCTCCGTCGCCGAGCGTCTGGCCGAGGAGACCGGGGTGAAGCTCGGCGAGGAGATCGGCTACCAGGTCCGCTTCACGTCGGAGGCCTCGCGCTCGACCCGCATCAAGGTCATGACCGACGGCATCCTGCTGGCGGAGATCCAGCACGACAGGCTGCTCAAGCGCTACGACGCGATCATCATCGACGAGGCACACGAGCGCAGCCTGAACATCGACTTCCTGCTCGGCTACCTCAAGCAGCTGCTCCCCCAGCGCCCGGATCTCAAACTCGTCATCACCTCGGCGACGATCGACCCCGAGCGGTTCGCCCAGCACTTCGGACGCGAAGCGGGCGGCGTCGTCGAACCGGCGCCGATCATCGAGGTCTCGGGGCGCACGTACCCGGTGGAGATCCGCTACCGGCCGCTGAACGCCGCGGACGCGCTCGACGCCGACGAACTCGAATCCCACGAACGCGAAGACGACCGCGACCCCATCGACGCGATCGGCGACGCCGTCGACGAGCTGGCCGCCGAGGCGCCCGGCGACATCCTGGTCTTCCTCTCGGGTGAGCGCGAGATCCGGGACGCCGCCGATGCGCTGCGTGCGAAAGTCGGCGCATCCCGCCGGCTCGCCGGCACCGAGGTGCTGCCGCTCTTCGGACGGCTCTCCATGGCGGAGCAGCACCGGGTGTTCTCGCGCGGGACGCGCCGCCGCATCGTCCTGGCCACCAACGTCGCCGAGACCTCGCTGACCGTGCCCGGGATCAAGTACGTGATCGACGCCGGCACCGCCCGCATCTCCCGCTACTCGCACCGCACCAAGGTGCAGCGGCTGCCGATCGAGCGCATTTCGCAGGCGAGCGCCAACCAGCGTTCGGGCCGCTGCGGCCGCGTCTCGGACGGCATCGCGATCCGCCTCTACTCGGAGGAGGACTTCGCCTCCCGCCCGGAATTCACTGACCCGGAGATCCTGCGCACCAACCTCGCCGCCGTAATCCTGCAGATGGCGTCGATGGGCGTCGTCTCCTCCCCCGCCGACGTCGCGAAGTTCCCGTTCGCCGAGGCGCCGGACGCCAAGGCCGTGAACGACGGCGTCACGCTCCTGCGCGAGCTCGGCGCAGTCACAGCCGGCAAGGAGGTCCGGGTCACGAAGGTCGGCCGCCAGCTCGCCCAGCTTCCGCTGGACGTCCGGCTCGGCCGGATGATCATCGAGGCCGGCCGGCGCGGCGTCGCCAAGGAGGTCATGATCCTCGCCGCGGCCCTGACGATCCAGGACCCGCGCGAGCGCCCCAGCGAGGAGACGGGAAACCGCGCCAGGGCCGCCGAGATGCACTCCCGTTTCAAGGACGAGAGGTCCGACTTCTCCTCCTTCCTGCTGCTCTGGAAGTACCTGCAGGAACAGCAGAAGGAGCTCTCCTCCTCGGCCTTCCGCAGGCTCTGCAAGAAGGAGTTCATCAACTACATGCGAGTGCGGGAGTGGCAGGACCTCTTCGCGCAACTGCGCCAGCTCGCCAGACCCCTGGAAATCACGCTCACGCCCGGCCCGGTCGACCCGGCCGGCAACGAGGAACCGATCCACCAGTCGCTGCTCGCCGGGCTGCTCAGCCACATCGGTCTCTGGGACGACCGCAAGCGGGAGTACGCGGGCGCCCGCGGCACGCGTTTCGCCGTCTTCCCCGGGTCCGCCCTGTTCAAGAAGAACCACGACTGGGTCATGGCGGCGGAGCTCGTCGAGACGTCCCGGCTCTGGGCCCGGACGGCCGCCGTCTTCAAGCCCGAGTGGGTTGAGGACGTCGCCGCAGACCTCGTCAAGCGCAGCTACTCGGAGCCGCACTGGTCCAGCAAGCAGGGTTCGGTCATGGGCTACGAGAAGGTCACCCTCTTCGGGGTGCCGATCATCGCTCAGCGCCGCATCCAGTTCGGGCGCGTCGACAAGCCGCTGGCGCGGGAGCTGTTCATCCGCCACGCGCTCGTCGAGGGCGACTGGCGCACCCGGCACCAGTTCTTCCACCGCAACCGGAAGCTGCTCGCCGAGGTCGAAGAGCTCGAGTCGCGCATGCGCCGCCGAGACCTGCGGATCTCCGACGAGGACCTCTTCGACTTCTACGACCAGCGCGTCGGCGCGGACGTGACGACCGAACGGCACTTCGACCGCTGGTGGAAGCAGGCCCGGCACGAGAATCCGACGCTGCTCGACTTCGACCCGGAGGCGGTCCTCGCCGTCGATGCGGAGGAGGTCGACGAGTCGGCCTACCCGCGCACGTGGCGCCACGGCGGCCTCGAGCTGGACCTGACCTACGAGTTCAATCCTTCCCAGGCAACGACGTCCCGCGGCAGCGCGGGCGCGGATCCGCGCGGCCGGGAGCAGGACGGCATCACCATCCGGGTTCCGATCCTGTTCCTGAACCAGCTGGATCCGGCGCGCTTCCGCTGGCAGATCCCCGGGCTGCGCGTCGAACTCGTCACCGCACTGATCAAGTCGCTGCCGAAACAGATCCGGAAGAACTTCGTCCCGGCCCCCGACGTCGCCGCGCAGGCGGTCGCCGCGCTCGCGGCAGACTTCGACCCGGAGTCCGACGATCTGGAGGCCTCGCTCGAGCTGGCGCTGCGCCGGATCCGCGGCTTCGTCATCCCGCCCGGCTCGTGGGACTGGAGCGCGGTCCCGGCCTACCTCCGGCCGACGTTCGAAGTCGTCGACGCGCGTGCCAAGATCCTCGGCGAAAGCCGGGACCTCGAACACCTGCAGGACACGCTGGCCGGCGCGAACCGCAAGGCCCTGGCCGAGTCGCTCGGCGCCGACGGCGACGCCCTTGCTTCGCTCGCCGGCGCGCCCGCGCCCGGCCCGGGGAAGCCGGCCGGCAAGAAGGGGGTGCGCCCTGACCCGCAGCGCGCCCGCGGGAAGAAGACGGCGCCGCCGTCGTCGTCCTCGAGTCGATGGGAAGCCACGCACGTCACCGACTGGACGGAGTCCCTCGGTGCGTCGGGAACGATCGAGCGCAAGGTGAGCAGCCAGGTCGCCGGGCAGACCATCACGGGCTACCCGGCCCTCGTCGACACCGGGGCGGACGCGACGCTGACCGTCTACCGCAACGAGTCCGAGCAGCTCGCCGCCCACCGCACGGGCGTCATCCGGCTGCTTATGCTCAAGGTCCCGTCGCCGACCCGGTACGTGACGGACCACCTCAACAACAAGGAGAAGCTCGTCTTCACGCAGAACCCGCACGGGTCGGTGGAGACGCTGATCGCGGACTGCGCGCAGGCCGCGGTGGACAAGCTGGTACCGGAGCAGCTCCCGTTCACGCGTGACGAATTCGAGAAGCTCTACCAGCACGTGCGCGCCGAGCTGATCGACACCGTCTTCTCAGTGACCGCGATCGTGGAGAAGGTCCTCTCCTCCGCGCGGCGGGTGAATCAGCGGATCAAGAAGGCGTCTTCGCTCGCGCTCATGCATCCGCTCTCCGACATCCGGGCGCAGCTCGAGCAGCTCGTCTATCCAGGGTTCGTCGCGGGCACCGGCTACGCCCAGCTGGCCCATCTGCCGCGCTACGTGCAGGCGATCGAGGTCCGGCTCGACAAGCTCGAGGCCGGCGCCGTGACCCGCGACAACCAGAACATGCTCGCGGTTCAGGCGATCGAGGACGACTACGACGCCGCGCTAGACGCCCTGCCCTCCGGCGCGCGCACGCCGCCGAAGCTCGCGGCGATCAAGTGGATGATCGAGGAACTGCGCGTGAGCCTCTTCGCGCAGGAGCTGGGCACCGCGCATTCCGTGTCGGAGAAGCGGATCCGCACGGGCCTGCGCGAAGCGCGGGCCAAGTAGGCCCACCGGGCACGACGCCGGCGACTCACCCAGCGGGTATGAGTCTCCGGCGTCGAATAGGATCAGTCCGCGGGCACCGCGTCCGCGTGACCGTCGGCGCGCAGGGCCGCGCGCAGTCGCGCAGCGGCCGCATCGAGCGCCTCCGGTTCGGCGTTGCCGCCCGGGCTCGTGAAGTCGTAGTCGCGCATCGAGTTCACAGGCCACACGTGCACGTGCAGGTGCGGGACCTCGAAGCCCATGATGGTGGTGCCGGCGCGCGCCGAGCCGAACTCGCGGACCTGAGCCGCGCCGATCTTCTGAGCGACGGCCGTGACCTTCGCGTACAGGTCGGGTTCGGCCTCCGTCCACTTGTCGGTCTCCGCGCGCGGGACGACCAGCACGTGCCCGTCCGTCTGCGGGCGAACGTCGAGGAACGCGACGACGTCGGCGTCGCTCCAGACGAATCGGCCCGGGATCTCACCGGCGATGATCTTCGAAAACAGAGAACTCATGTCTCGCATCCTAAGCTAGACGGGTGAACACAGCATCCCGACGCCCAGCTTCCGATCGCACGTGGGTCGACGACGCCGTGCGGCGCATCGAGGCCGACGCCACACGCAGCGCCGACACCCACCTGCACCGCCTGAGCCTGCCCGCCGAGTGGGGCATCGACCTGTACCTCAAGGACGAGTCGACGCATCGCACCGGCAGCCTCAAGCACCGGCTCGCCCGCTCGCTCTTCCTGTACGGGCTGGTCAACGGCTGGATCACCGAGGGCACCACGATCGTGGAGGCCTCCAGCGGCAGCACCGCCGTTTCAGAGGCGTACTACGCGCAGCTGCTCGGCCTGGACTTCGTGGCGGTCATGGCGGCCAGCACGAGCGCCGAGAAGATCGAGCTGATCGAGCGGTTCGGCGGAACGTGCGAGCTCGTCGCCGACCCGGGCACGGTCTACGCAGTGGCCGAACGCATCGCCCGCGAGAGCGGCGGGCACTACATGGATCAGTTCACCTACGCCGAGCGCGCCACCGACTGGCGCGGGAACAACAACATCGCCGAGTCGATCTTCGAGCAGCTCGCCGCGGAGCCGCACCCGGTGCCCGCGTGGGTCGTGGTCGGAGCGGGCACGGGCGGCACCAGCGCGACGATCGGCCGCTACGTGCGCTACCACCGTTTCGACACCCGGCTCGCCGTCGGCGACCCGGAGGGATCCGCCTTCCTGCCCGCGTGGCAGGCGTGGCACGACGGCGGGGACCCGGCCGCCGTCGTCGGCTCCCCCAGCCGGATCGAAGGCATCGGTCGAGCCCGCCCCGAACCGAGCTTCGTGCCGTCAGTCATCGACCAGGTCACGCGCGTCCCGGACGGCGCGTCGATCGCCGCCATGCGCCATCTGCTCGACTGGGGCGGGCTCAGCGGCGGCCCCTCTACGGGAACGAATCTCTGGCTCACGTGGCAGCTGATCGCGGGCATGCTCGCCAGAGGCGAGCGCGGCAGCGTCGTCACCCTGCTGTGCGACAACGGGGATCGCTACGGCCGCAGCCACCGGGACGCGCACTGGCTCGCCGCTCAGTGCATCGACCCCGCGCCGTACACCGGCGTGATCGAGGAATTCCTCGCCACGGGCACGTGGCGACTGGGCGGATGAGCCGCGGGTCGCGCTGGTAGGCTGGAGAAGTTCTCAACCGATAGCTGCTCAGGAGTCCGCCTAGATGAACAGCACGGCTGCCGATTCCGGCACCCAACGCGAGGCAGCCCCTCGCGTGACGAAACAGCGCATGGCCGTCAGCGGCGCTCTCGAAGAGCTGACGGATTTCGTCAGCGCCCAGGAACTGTACCGCTGGCTTCACGAACGTGGCCAGAAGGTCTCCCTCGCGACGGTCTACCGCATCCTGCAGTCGATGGCGGACGACGGCGTCGTGGATGTCCTGCGCTCGAACGACGGCGAGTCCGTGTACCGCCAATGCGAGGCCGCTGAGCATCACCACCACATCGTCTGCCGGAGCTGCGGCACGGCGGTGGAGATCGAAGCCCCCTCGATCGAGGACTGGACGCGCCAGGTAGCCGCCCAGCACGGCTTCACGCAGCCTGGGCACACGATCGAGATCTTCGGCCTCTGCGCCGAATGTTCGGCCGCAGCCGACGCCGACTAGTTCGCCGCGGCCACCCCGGCGGTCTCGCGGTGGTGCCGGACCCGCGAGCGCTGCCACGCGATCACGCGGCAGATGACGTAGATCAGGAACGAAATCGTCGTGACGTAGGGGCTGATCGGCAGGCGCCCCGCGAGGGCCACCATGATCCCGCCCACGACGGAAACCATCGCGAATGACACCGAGAGCAGCACGGTCACGACCGGTCGCGCACTCACCTTCAGTGCTGCGGCGGCCGGAGTGATGAGCAAGCTGAGGACCAGCAGCGCCCCGACGATCTGGATCGACAGCGCCACCGCAAGGCCCAACAACACCATGAACGCGGCGGACAGCCAGCCGGCCGGCACGCCGCGCGCGGCAGCCACGGCGGGGTCGACACTCACGAAGGTCAGGGGCCGCCAGATCAGCGCCAGTCCGACGATCACGACCACCGAGCAGACGGCCAGCAGACCGAGCTGCACGTCGTCGACAGCGACGATCTGACCCGTCAGCAGGCCGAATTTATTCGCGCTGCGCCCCTGGTAGAGGGCGAGGAACAGGATCCCCAGGCCCAGACCGAACGGCATCATAACGCCGATGATGGAATTGCGATCTTTGGCGCGGGAACCCATGAGTCCCAAGACCAGAGAGGCCAGAATCGATCCCACGATCGAGCCGCCGACGACGTTGGCCCCGATCAGAAGCGCGAAGGCGGCGCCGGCGAAGCTGAGCTCGGCGATGCCGTGCACGGCGAAGGCCATGTCGCGCATCATCACGAACACGCCGATGAGGCCTCCGACGAGGCCCAGCAGCGCGCCGGCGATGATCGAATTGGAAACCAGTGGCAGCAGCTCCGCGTAGTTCTCGAAGCTGAAGATCGTCGAGAACAGTTCGGTGGCGTCCATCTACTCCCCCACTCGCAATGCGTCCGCGTGGTCCGACCCGTGCGGGTGCGCCACGGATTCCGGCACGCCAACCACAACGATGCGGCCGTTGGTGCGGAAGACCTCGATCGGGCTGCCGTAGAGGTCGGAGAGCACTTCGCTCGTCATGACCTCGTCGACTGTGCCGATGTGGAAGCGCCCGCCGGCCAGGTAGAGGACGCGGTCGACGTTCTGCAGGATCGGATTGATCTCGTGGGTCACGAAGATGACGGCAGCCCCGTGATCGCACGCCTGCCGGTGGATGAGCGAGGACACGGCGCGCTGGTGGTGCAGATCCAAGGAGAGCAGCGGCTCATCGCAGAGGAGCAGGTCGGGCTCGTCCGCGAGCGCCTGTGCCGCCCGCAACCGCTGTTGCTCCCCGCCGGAGAGGATGCCCAGAGGCTGATCGGCGTAGTGGGTCGCGCCGACCTTCTCGAGCAATTCGTCGACCCGTTCGCCCAGCTTCTTGCGCCCGAACATCCGCACTCCCCACCGATGCCCGTCGACGCCGAGGGCGACGAGGTCGCGCGCCCGAAGCGGCGTGTCCTCCGGAAACGCCTTCTGCTGCGGGATCGTGCCGATCCGGCGGGAACCGGACGTGACCGGCATCCCGCCGACCTCGACGCTTCCGCCGGAAAGCTCGGCAAGACCCAGCAGCACTTTCAGGAACGTCGACTTCCCGGAGCCGTTCGGGCCCAGAACGGCGAGAAATTCGCCGGGAGCCACTTCGAGGTCGAGCCCGTCCCACAGGACGCGGTCGCCGAAGGCCATGCTCGCGTTCCGCAGGCGTACAGCCGGCGTGACGGTTGAGCTAGCGGTCAAGTGCTTCCTCCAAGGCCGAGATGTTCGCAGACATCCAGCCAGCATAGTCCTCGCCCTCGGGCAGCGTCTCGGTGAACTCGACCACGGCCACGCCCGCATTTTCGGCAGCGCGGCGCGCGGCCTCCGTCTGCGGGCTCTCGGTCTGCGGGTTGTAGGCCAGCACGACGACGTCACCGGCTTCCAACAGATCCACCAGTTCCTTCTGGATCAACGGCGCGACGTCGTCGCCGTGCTCGATCGCCTCGCTGTATCCGGACGGCGTGACGTTCTCGAGTCCGGCTTCCTGCAGGAGGTAGTACGGCACGGGTTCGGTCATGGCGTAGGTTTCACCGTCGGCCAGGCCGGCCTGACGCTGCGCCAGGTCATCGAGCTCGGCGGCGAACTCCTCGTAGCGCTCGAGGTAGAGCGCGCCATTCTCCGGGTCGAGTTCCTCGAGGCTCTCGGCGATCTCGTGGGCGAGCTCGCTCACGGTGTGCAGGTCGTACCAGACGTGCTCGTTGAAGTCGCCGTGCTCGTGGCCTTCGTGCTCGTCGGCGTGGTCGTCATGATCATCCGCGTGATCGTGATCGTCGGCATCGTCCGCGTGGTCCTCGTGGTCTTCGTGTGACTCCTCGAACGAGTCGACCGCGTAGATGACGAAATCGTCGTCGAGGTCGAGGTCGCCCACCAGCTGCTCGAGGAAGAAGTCGTAGCCGCCGCCGTTGCCCACGACGAGATCGGCCTTCGAGACCGACAGCTTGTCCTGCGCGGTCGCCTCGTAGGAGTGCGGGTCCTGCGCCGTCGTCGAGATGATGGACTCGACCTCGACCTCGTCGCCACCGATCCTCGCCGCGACGTCACCGTAGACGCTCGTCGAGGCGACCACGGTCGTGACGCTGTCCTCGGCCGCGTCAGGCTCGGTGTCGGCAGGACTGCCGCAGCTGCTCAGAACGAGAGCGCCGACGACAACGGCCGGGGCGAGTCCGAAACGGGTGAAATGACGAGCCACAGGAGGCCAACCTTTCGAAGAGAACGCCACCCGGCAGAAGCCAGGGTGTTAAAAGAAGAGTGGGGGCGCAACGCTGCGCACCCCCACTCTACCCAAAATGCGAATCGTTTGCATTACGCGGGGGTGACCGCGGACCCCGCGTTGCCCTGCCCGTTGCGTCGGCGCAGCCCCTGCTGCTGTGTCGCATCGCGGATCTCACCCACCAGGACCTCGATGACATCCTCGAGGAAGAGGATCCCGCGCGTCGCGCCCTCGGCGTCGATCACGCGCGCAAGGTGGGAACCCGTACGCTGCATGACCGAAAGCGCGTCTTCGACCTCAGTGTCGGCCGCCAGGTTCGCCAGCGTGCGCAGTCGGGTCACCGGGATCGGGTCGTCGGCGCGGTGCGGCGGGATACTCATGACGTCCTTGAGGTGCAGGTACCCGGCCAGCGCCTGGTCCTCGTCCTGCATGACGAAACGGGAGAATCCGGTCCGGCCGACGGCGCGCTCGAATTCGTTCGGGCTCGTCGACGGCGGCAGGCTGACGAGCTCGTCCAGAGGCACCATCAGCGTCCCCGCCGTGTACTCCGAGAATTCGAGGGCACCTGAGATGATGCCCGACTCGTCATCGACGAGACCCTCCTTCCGGGACTCCGCAACGATGTTCTGAACCTCCTCCAGGGTGAAGCTCGAGGTCACCTCGTCCTTGGGCTCGACTCGCATGGCCCGCAGCACGTGGTTGGCCAGCCAGTTGAGGCTGACCACCACGGGGTAGACCAGCTTCGACAGCGCGACCAGCGGCGGCGCGAGCAGCATAACCGACCGGTCGGCAACCGAGACGGAGATGTTCTTCGGGACCATTTCGCCGAACGTCACATGCAGGAAGGTCACGACCAGCAGCGCGAAGATGAACGACGCCGGTCCGGCGATGCCAGCCGGAACCCCCAGCATGTGAAGGGGCTCGCCGATCAGGTGGTGGATGGCCGGTTCGGCGATGTTGAGGATCAGCAGCGAACACACGGTGATGCCCAGTTGGCAGACAGCCAGCATCAGCGAGACGTGTTCCATCGCGTACAGGGCCGTGCGCGCGGATGCCTTGCCGGCGTCGGCCTTCGGCTCGATCTGACTCCGTCGTGCGGTCATGACGGCGAACTCCGCCCCGACGAAGAAGGCGTTGCCGATCAGCAGGACGACGAGCCAGACGATTCCCATCCAGTCACTCATTCCGCACCTCCTTCGTCGTCCGTGGCCCGGGCGGGAACGTACCGCAGCCGTTCGACGCGCCGGCCGTCCATTCGTACGACGACGAGCTCTCCGTGCGCGGTCAAGACCGTGTCGCCGGCGGTTGGGATCCTGCCCAGTTCGCTCATGATGTATCCCCCGACGGTCTCGTAGGCCGCGTCGTCGGGCACGCTGAGCCCGACGATCAGGTCGCCGATCTCGTCGGGGCGGAGCAGACCTGGGAAGTACCAGTCACCGGTGGCGGCCTGCAGGACGCCCGGCTTCGTCCGATCGTGTTCGTCGGCGACCTCGCCGACGATTTCTTCGACAAGGTCCTCGAGGGTGACCATCCCGGCCGTACCGCCGTATTCGTCGAGCACCATCGCCACCTGCAGATTCGCCTCGCGAAGATCGGAGAGCAACGAGTCCAGGTGAACGGTTTCCGGGACCGAGATGATGTCGGACATGATCGTCGCCGCGACGAGGCCCTCGCGCTTCTCGCGCGGGACCGCCACGGCCTTCTTCACGTGGCAGACGCCTAGGACGTCGTCCGGGGAATCGCCGATGACCGGGAAGCGTGAGTGACCCGTTCGCCGGGCCGCCGTGATAATCGACGTCAGCGGGTCGTCGGAGCGTACCGATTCCATGCGAATACGCGGAGTCATGACGTCGGCGGCCGAACGTTCCGCGAAGCGCAGCGAACGCGACAGGAAGTTAGCCGTCTCCCGGTCGAGCGTACCCAGTTCCGCTGAACGGCGGACGAGCGATGCCAGCTCCTCCGGATTGCGGGCGCTGGAGAGTTCCTCTTTGGCTTCCAATCCCACGAGGTTCAGCACTCGGTTGGAGAAGCCGTTGAGGACCGTGATCGCCGGCCTGAAGACGGCCGTGAAGACAAGCTGCGGTCGCGCGAGCGCGCGCCCGACGGCGAACGCCTTGGCAATCGCCAGATTCTTCGGGACGAGCTCGCCGATCAGCATCGACAGCAGGGTCGCGAGAACCATCGCCACGATCAGCGAGACCGGCGCCGACGCGTTGCCGAGCCCCCAGGACTCGAACACCGGCGTCAGCAGGCGGCCGACCGACGGCTCCATGACGTAGCCGGTCAACAACGTGGTGAGGGTGATCCCCAGCTGGCAGGAGGAGAGTTGCGTCGACAGGGACCGGAGGCACCTCAGCAAGGGGCGGGCCCCCTTGTCGCCGGCGTTGATCGCGGCGCGGACGGTGGTCTGATCCAGAGCCACCAGCGAGAACTCGACGGCGACGAAGAACCCGGTGCCGAGGATGAGGAACAGGCCGATGGCGAGGAAGATCCACTCCATTCAACAACCCACTCGGGAGGTCGGCATCCGGCGTGTCGTCACGGCCGGTCTAGAAGGCTCCGCACTGGCCGGCTCCGCGCAAGCGGAGAGCTGGGTCGAAGCGTTGTCGGATGCAGATTCAAGGGTTTTGCCGGCACCAGTAGCCGCGCAGTGGATGCGCACGGCAGGCCGGCTCAGAGAGTGACTGTCCATAAGGATTCCCAGTCTACTCAACGGGGCGCAGAATCGGGTACGCGTCCCGTTTCGCCCGCTCCTCGCGGCGGCTCTGCAGGGTGACGACATGCACCCGGATTGATTCGCAACGAGACGCGAAATGTCACTAGACTGGCCCGAGGTCTAAGACTGATACCACGCGGCCTGCTCCGCGCGGTACAACGCGGCGAGGCAATTCAAGGAAGAGGCGTATACACGTGCCAGATCAACCGCATCACCGGCTGACAGAAGAATTCGGCGGTAATGAGTGGCTCGTTGACGAGCTGTACCAGCAGTACCGTCGAGACAAGAACTCCGTCGACAAGAAGTGGTGGGATGTCTTCGAGTCCTTCGAAGACAACGGCAGCGCAGCCCCGGCCGCCACCTCGGCGGAGAGCCCCGCCGACAACGGTGCCGCGGCCGCCCCGGCGGGCGCACCGCGTTCCGCCACGCACGCCCGCGTCGTCGACACGACCGGGACCACGGCCGGTTCCTCGAGCGAGTCCTCGACCGGCTCCGGTCAGGAACGCATCCCCGCCGACCCCTCCCCCGATAAGACCAAGCAGAAGCCGGCCCCGAAGGCTGCGCCGATCCCGGCCGAATTGCCCAAGTCCCAGAACGGCGAGGCGTCGACCGAGGAAGACATCGTCAAGCCGTTGCGAGGCCCGGCCAAGGCCATCGCCACCAACATGGAGGCTTCGCTCACCGTCCCGACGGCGACGACCGTTCGCGCCGTCGCAGCGAAGGCCCTGATCGACAACCGTGTTGTCATCAACAACCACCTGGCCCGCGCCCGCGGCGGCAAGGTCTCGTTCACGCACCTGATCGGCTACGCCGTCGTGCGTGCCCTCAGCCTCTTCCCGTCGCAGAACGTGACCTACGACGTCGTCGACGGCAAGCCCGCCGCCGTGCAGCCGGCCCACGTGAACTTCGGCATCGCGATCGACCTGCCGAAGCCGGACGGCTCGCGCATGCTGGCCGTGCCGAATATCAAGAAGGCCGAGACGATGAACTTCTCGGACTTCTGGAACTCCTACGAGGACCTGATCCGCCGGGCCCGCGGCAACAAGCTGACCGCGGACGACTACGCGGGCACCACGGTCTCGCTGACCAACCCGGGCGGCATCGGCACCGTCCACTCCGTTCCACGGCTGTCCAAGGGACAGGCGACCATCGTCGGCGTCGGCGCGCTCGAGTACCCGGCCGAGTACCGCGGCGCCAGCGAGAAGACGATCGCGCGCCTCGGCGTGGGCAAGATCATCACGCTGACCTCGACCTACGACCACCGCGTGATCCAGGGTGCCGGCTCTGGCGAGTTCCTGCGCATCGTCGAGCAGCTGCTCCTGGGCGAACAGGGGTTCTACGACGAGATCTTCGAGGCCCTGCGCATCCCGTACGAGCCGGTGCGGTGGGTTGTCGACAACCAGGTCGACGTCGACCTCGAAGTCAACAAGATCGCCCGCATCCAGCAGCTCATCCACGCGTACCGCGTCCGTGGGCACCTCATGGCCGACACCAACCCCCTGGAGTACGTCCAGCGTCGCCACCCGGACCTCGACATCCAGACCTACGGCCTGACGCTCTGGGACCTGGACCGCGAGTGGGTCACCGGCGGCTTCGGCGGCAAGCAGCGACTGCCGCTGCGCAAGATCCTCGGCGTCCTCCGCGATACGTACTGCCGCACCACCGGCATCGAGTACATGCACATCCAGGACCCCCAGGAGCGCGAGTGGTTCCAGTCCGAGCTGGAGCACGAGTACTCGAAGCCGACCCGTGAAGAACAGCTGCGCGTCCTCAGCAAACTGAACTCCGCCGAAGCGTTCGAGACGTTCCTGCAGACCAAGTTCGTCGGACAGAAGCGGTTCTCCTTGGAGGGCGGCGAGTCCTTGATCCCGCTGCTCGACGCCATCATCTCCGATGCCGCTGACGCGCGTCTCGACGAGGTCACCATCGGCATGGCCCACCGCGGTCGCCTCAATGTGTTGACCAACATCGCCGGCAAGACCTACGCGCAGGTCTTCCGCGAGTTCGAGGGCACGCAGGACCCCCGCTCCGTTCAGGGCTCGGGCGACGTGAAGTACCACCTCGGCACGGAGGGCAAGTACGTCTCCGATCAGGGTAACGAGACCAAGGTCTACCTCGCGGCCAACCCGTCGCACCTCGAAGCGGTCGATCCGGTGCTCGAGGGCATCGCCCGCGCCAAGCAGGACCGTCTTGATCGCGGCCCGGAGGGCTTCTCGGTCCTGCCGATCCTGGTGCACGGCGATGCAGCGTTCGCCGGCCAGGGCGTCGTGGCCGAGACCCTCAACCTCTCGCAACTGCGCGGATACCGGACCGGCGGAACGATCCACGTGGTCGTCAACAACCAGGTTGGATTCACGACAGCGCCGACCGCGTCGCGTTCCTCGGTCTACTCGACCGACGTCGCGAAGATGATCCAGGCACCGGTGTTCCACGTCAACGGCGACGACCCGGAAGCCGTCGTCCGCGTGGCCCAGTTCGCGTTCAAGTACCGCGAGAAGTTCAACAAGGACGTCGTCATCGACATGGTGTGCTACCGCCGCCGTGGCCACAACGAGGGGGACGATCCCTCGATGACGCAGCCGATGATGTACAACCTCATCGAGGCGAAGCGCTCCACCCGCAAGCTCTACACCGAGGCTCTCGTCGGTCGTGGCGACATCACGCAGGAAGAAGCCGACCAGGCCCTGCGCGACTATCAGGACCGTCTCGAGCGGGTCTTCGCCGAGACGCACGCCGCCCAGACCTCGCCGATCCCGGCGATCAGCTCGGACGGCACGGTCAACGACCTCGAGCTCCCGACCGCGCAACTCGGCGACGACGTCAACACGCCGACGACGACGGCGATCTCCGCCGAGACGCTTGAGCACATCGGCCGGGCCCACACGGAGATCCCGGAGAACTTCACGGTCCACCCGAAGCTCAAGGCGCTGCTGGACCGCCGTGCCAAGATGTCCACCGAGGGCGGCATCGACTGGGGCTTCGCGGAGATCGCCGCGTTCGGCTCGCTCTCGATGGAGGGCGTACCGGTCCGCCTCGCCGGCCAGGACTCGCGCCGCGGCACGTTCGTCCAGCGCCATGCGGTCTTCCACGACCGCAACAACGGCGACGAGTGGATGCCGCTGCAGCACCTCTCGGACGACCAGTCGAAGATCTGGATCTACGACTCGCTCCTGAGCGAATACGCGGCGATGGGCTTTGAGTACGGTTATTCGGTCGAGCGCCCTGACGCTCTCGTCCTCTGGGAAGCTCAGTTCGGCGACTTCGTCAACGGCGCCCAGACCGTGATCGACGAGTTCATCTCCTCCGCTGAGCAGAAGTGGGGTCAGCGCTCCTCCGTTGTGCTGATGCTCCCGCACGGCTACGAGGGACAGGGCCCGGACCACTCCTCCGCTCGCATCGAGCGCTTCCTGCAGATGTGCGCCGAGAACAACATCGTCGTGGCGAACCCGTCCACAGGGGCGAACCACTTCCACCTGCTGCGCCGTCAGGCGTACAGCCGCCCGCGCAAGCCGCTGGTGATCTTCACGCCGAAGCAGCTCCTGCGCCTCAAGGCGGCGGCGTCGCCTGTCGAGGACTTCACGCAGGGCTCGTTCCAGACGGTGATCCCGGACGCCGGCTCGCTCACGGCTTCGGACGTCGACCGGGTCGTGCTCGTTTCCGGCCGGCTCTACTACGACCTGGCTGCGGCGCGGAAGAAGGCCGACGATGCGAAGACGGCGATCGTCCGGGTCGAGCAGCTCTACCCGCTGCCTGTCGAGGAGATCCGCGCTGAGCTCGCGAAGTACCCGAACGCGGACGTCGTGTGGGCGCAGGATGAGCCAGCCAACCAGGGCCCGTGGCCGTTCATCGGGCTGAACCTCCCGCAGGAGCTGGACCGCCCGGTTCGTCTGGCCGCGCGGCCGGCGTCGGCGTCGACCGCAACGGGTTCGCACAAGCGACACGACGGTGAGCAGGCGACACTGCTGCAGCAGGTCTTCAACCGAGACTGATCGCACATGAGCACGGGGGCGGACACGTTGGTGTCCGCCCCTGTCGTTTAAGAGGACCCTTGTTAGGGTTGAACAACTGCCAGCAGAAAGGACCCTCGTGGAACAACGCACTATTCGCTTGGTGGCCGTCGGAGATGAACTCTTGGCCGGTCACGGAGATCCACGCGCCTTGGGCTGGTTCGGTCGCGTTCTCGCCCGGACGCAGAGCCCCGACGTGACGTTGCAGAGCTTCCAGCTCGCCGCGCCGCGGGAGGGCACGGAGGCCCTTGCTCAGCGGTGGTTCACCGAAGCCGCACCGCGATTCTCCGAGACGGCCGAGAACCGCGTCGTCATCTCCCTCTCCGATGCCGACCTCGACGAAGATCTGTCCACGGCGCGCAGCCGGCTGAATCTGGCCAACATCCTCGATGCTGCGTCCCAGAACAGCATCAAGGCACTTGTCGTGGGACCGCCTCCGGGCCTGGATACGCAGCGCAATGCGCGTCTGGGTGAACTCTCCAACGCGTTCGCGGACGTGACGAGCCGACGTCACCACGCCTACGTCGACACGTTCTCTCCCCTCCAGCACCACGAGCAATGGCGAAGCGATCTCGCCGCGAACAACGGTGCTCCCGGACAGGCCGGGCACGGGCTCATCGCCTGGCTTGTCCTGCACCGTGGTTGGTACCAATGGCTTAATGTCGCGGAGCCCACCGCCGGTTAGGACCGGGGCGGCGGATGTGGGACACTGGTATGCAGTCCTTTGGGGATGATTCATCCTTTGACGAACCAATAAAGGAGTCACCATGAGCAGCAAGCGTGCACGCAAGCGTAAAGATCGCAAGCGCGGCGGCGCCAACCACGGCAAGCGCCCCAACAGCTAAGCGACGCGCTCCATGCGGAGCAATGGAGGCCGGCACCCACTCGGGTGCCGGCCTCCGGTGTTTAATGCGGAGCGCGCTAGCCGTGCCGGATCTCGACACGGATCTCGCTGATCCGCGTCATGATCTTCGACTTCAGTGCGTCCGGTGCCTGCTCGCTGCAGGACCGCTTCACCACCGAACGGATGATGCACTCCAGGT
This sequence comes from Zhihengliuella halotolerans, assembly GCF_004217565.1. Lineage (NCBI taxonomy): Bacteria > Bacillati > Actinomycetota > Actinomycetes > Micrococcales > Micrococcaceae > Zhihengliuella > Zhihengliuella halotolerans. The sequence continues at coordinate 1,420,594 of NZ_SHLA01000001.1, forward strand.
CGTACTCCTGGGCGCACTCGTCGCAGTGCTCGAGGTGGTTCTTGACGTCGTTGATGTCCTCGACCGAGAGCGCCCCGTCGAGATACTCGTAGAGCCGGGCGATCCGCGAATCGTCGCAGTTGCCCAGCGACTGGCAGTCGCCCATTACTTCTTCTCCTGCTTCTTTGCCGCTGACCCGCGTTCAGCGCGCTTGTTTGCGATGCCCCGATCGGCGGCGTAGTCCGCCAGGAGCTCGCGGAGCTGCTTCCGTCCGCGGTGGAGCCGGGACATCACCGTTCCCATGGGGATGCCGAGGATCCCGGCGACCTCCTTGTAGGAGTAGCCTTCGACGTCGGCAAAATAGACCGCGAGACGGAACTCCTCCGGGATCGAGGCCAGAGCCGTCTTCACGTCGGAGTCGGGCAGATGATCCAGCGCCTCGGCTTCCGCGGACCGCAGGCCCGACGACGTGTGCTCGGCGGCTTCGACCATCTGCCAGTCCTCGACGGTGTCGGTGCTGGCCCGTTGCGGTTCCCGCTGCCGCTTGCGGTAGAGGTTGATGTACGTGTTGGTCAGGATGCGGTACAGCCATGCCTTGAGGTTCGTCCCCGGTTTGTACTGGTGGAACGCGGAGTAGGCCTTCGCGTACGCCTCCTGCACGAGATCCTCGGCATCGCTGGGATTCCTCGCCATGCGCAACGCGGCCGAATACAGCTGGTCGACGTACTGCAGCGCGTCGCGCTCGAATCGAGCGCGCCGCTCGTCGGTCGTCTCCGCCTCCGCATCGACGGTTTCCGTGCGGTTGTTTGAATCGGTCATCACGGTCCAGTCTACGCACGCCGGACGTTCCGCGACCGCGCTGGCACTACCGCCCACGGCCCACCTCCCTCTCCAATTGCCACTCGTCAGTTTCAACGAGTCCCTGCGGCTGCGTATTCCCGCGGGCCGGGCGCAGGCGGGGCGGGGCGTTCGCCCGCGCAGGCGACAAAAATGTAAGACTAGAGACTGACATGTCGGCTTAAGCGTTGGAGGAAGAATGTCCGCAGTCCGTTTGATCGCCCGTCCCCTGCTTGCGTCCAGCTACGTCTGGACCGGTGTCGAACGGCTGACGAAGCCGCGACAGACCGCTGACCGGTTGCGCCGTACGCTCGATCGGATCGCTGAGAAGTTCCCTCAGGCCGCCGTCGTCGCGGAACGCCCGGAGCTGATCGCCCGCGCGATCGGTGGCACCCAGGTCGCCGCCGGCGTCCTCTTCGCCGTCGGCAAGGCACCTCGTTTCTCCGCCGCCACGCTGGTGCTGTCCTCCCTCGTCGCTGCGGCCGATGACTACGCCGACTCCACTCTCGGAGAGAAGCTGAAGTCCGCCTCCCTCGCCGGCGGCGTGCTCCTGGCCAGCGTAGACACCGCCGGCCAGCCGTCTCTCGCTTGGCGCGCGCAGCACCTGAGCCGCGAGGCCCGCAAGCAACTGGCGCGCACGAACAAGGACGTCACACGCGCGGTGAAACGCACGGCCGAGGACGCGGCGAAGTCCGCCGAGGGCGTGCTCGGACGCTGATCGCATGACCGCCACCGAACCCGCAGCTGCCCCGATCTGGCCGGCACCCTACGCCTCCTCCCCCGTCGATGCCACCGTCCGCGTCCCGGGGTCGAAGTCCCTGACCAACCGCTATCTCGTCCTCGCCGCCATCGCGGACGGTCCCTCGCTCCTGCGCCACCCTCTGCACTCCCGCGACTCGGCGCTGATGATCGCGGCACTCGAGGCGCTCGGCGCCCGCATCGAGGCCGTCGATGGAACCGGAGCCTTCGGACCTGACCTGCGTGTCACCCCCCTCGAACCGAGCGCTCAAGCCGGTCCTGGGACGGTCGACATCGACTGCGGCCTCGCCGGAACGGTCATGCGGTTCGTACCGCCGGTCGCCGCGCTCACTGGACGCCCGACGCGTTTCGACGGCGATCCGCACGCTCGCGTGCGCCCGATGGACACCGTCGTCGACGCGCTGCGCCAGCTGGGCTTCACTGTGAACGACGACGGCCGGGGCGCCCTGCCGTTCATCGTCGCCCCCGGCGACGCTGCGGCTCCGGAGAACTCCACGGCCCCGGCACGCGTGCGCATCGACGCCAGCAAATCCTCGCAGTTCGTCTCGGCACTGCTCCTGGTCGGCTGCCGCCTGCCGGGCGGCCTCGTCCTCGAGCACAGCGGCGAGAGCGTGCCCAGCCTCGACCACATCAATATGACGGTCTCCGTCCTGCGCGAGGTCGGCGTCCAAGTGGAGACGACCGGCCCCACCGAGTGGACCGTCTCGCCCGGGCCCGTCCGCGCCTTCGACGTACTGGTCGAGCAGGACCTCTCCAACGCGGGGCCTTTCCTCGCCGCAGCCATGGCGACCGGCGGCACCGTGCGCATCCCCGACTGGCCGGCCGAGACAACCCAGGTCGGCGACCTGTGGCGGGAGATCCTGCCACGGATGGGCGGGCGCGTCGACCTCGCCGACGGCACCCTGACCGTCACCGGACCGGGGCGGATCGACGGCATCGACCTCGCCGACTCCTCCGAACTCGCCCCGACCGTCGCCGCCATCTGTGCTCTCGCCGAGGGCGAATCGCGGCTCAGCGGCATCGCGCACCTGCGCGGCCACGAGACGAATCGTCTGGAGGCCCTCGTCTCGGAGATCAAGCGTCTCGGCGGTGACGCCGAAGAGACCGCCGACGGCATCATCATCCGTCCGCTGCCGCTGCACGGTGGCGTCGTCGACAGCTACGCGGACCACCGCATGGCCACGTTCGGGGCTGTACTCGGCCTCTCAGTACCCGGCGTGGAGGTCGAGGATATCGGCACGACCAGCAAGACGATGCCCGAGTTCCCCGAACTCTGGCAGCGGATGGTGGACTCGGCCGGGGCTCCCGATGGCCAGGGATAGCTACGACTGGGACGAGTCCGACGTCCGCATCCGTCCGAGCAAGCGTGGATCACGACCACGCACCAAGGAGCGTCCGAAGCACAGCGACGCGGTCAAAGGACGTATCGTCACCGTCGATCGTGGCCGATACACGGCGATCGTCGATGAGGGAACTCCGGAGGAACGACTCGTCATCGCCGCGCGGGCCAGAGAACTGAACCGCAAACCAGTTGTTCCCGGCGATTTCGTCGGTCTCGTCGGCGACACGACGGGCAAGCCTGACACACTGGCTCGTCTCGTGCGCATCGAGGATCGGCACACCCTCCTGCGCCGGAGCGCCGACGATACCGATCCCGTCGAACGAGTCGTCGTAGCCAACGCGGACCAGCTCGTCATCGTCGTGGCTGCCGCCAACCCCGAGCCGCGCACGGGTTTCATCGATCGCGCCCTCGTCGCCGCGTACGACGCCGGCATCCACCCCATCCTGTGCGTCACCAAGGCCGATGTGAAGGAGCCGCGAGACCTCTTGGCGAACTATGCGCACGTCGACCTCGACGTCGTGATCAGCCGGAGCGCAAGCGACGCCGCCAGCGGCACCGACGCGCGCTCCGCCGACGGAGAATCCGCCCGGCTCGACTCGGCGGCACTGACTCAACTGCACGAGTTGCTCGACGGCAAGGTCAGCGCGGTCATCGGTCACTCCGGCGTCGGCAAGTCGACGCTCGTGAACGCCTTGACCGGAGCCCAGCGGGCCACAGGCGGCGTCAATACGGTGACCGGGCGCGGGCGCCACACGTCGTCGTCCGCGCTCGCTCTCAGGATCGAGGAGGCCGCGTCTGGGACCTGGATCATCGACACGCCCGGCATCCGTTCTTTCGGCCTGGCCCTCGTGGAAGCCGACAACATCCTGGGTGCGTTCCCAGACATCGCCCCTGGCGCCGACGACTGTTCCCGCGGATGCACGCACCGGGCCGGGGAACCGGACTGCGGGCTCGACTCGTGGGTCGAATCGGGACGGGCCGGGGATTCCGGGTCGGACCGGTTGTCTTCTTTCCGTCGCCTGCTCGGCGCGGAGGACGAGGTAGAGGCCAAAGAACTCGGTTCGCACTAGCGCTGCGGTAGGTTGGAAAGTATGACCACCGACGTGATGACTTACAACGACGACCTGCGCCTGGCCCACGTCATGGCCGATTCCGTCGATTCGCTGACCATGGGGCGCTTCAAAGCGCTCGATCTGGCCATCGACACCAAGCCCGACCTCACGCCGGTCACCGACGCGGATCGTTCTGCCGAGGAGGCCATCCGTGGCCAGCTCCGCCGCTCGCGCCCACGCGACGCCATCCTCGGCGAGGAGTTCGGGAGCACGGGCCATGGTCCCCGTCGGTGGATCATCGACCCGATCGATGGGACGAAGAACTTCGTTCGCGGCGTGCCCGTGTGGGCAACGCTGATCGCCCTCGTGGACGAGGGGCGCCCTGTGGTCGGCCTGGTCTCCGCGCCCGCGCTGGGCCGGCGCTGGTGGGCAGCCGAGGACATGGGCGCCTACGCCGGAAAGTCCATGTCCCGGGCCTCGCGCCTGAGCGTCTCCCGGGTCGGCAGCCTGGCCGATGCCTCCATGTCCTACTCCAGCCTCACCGGTTGGAAGGAGCGCGGCCAGCTCGACGGAATGCTCGACCTGCACGACAAGGTCTGGCGCACCCGCGCCTACGGCGATTTCTGGTCCTACTGCCTGCTGGCCGAGGGATCCGTCGACATCGCGACCGAGCCCGAGCTGGGCCTGCACGACATGGCCGCGCTCGTCCCGATCGTTCAGGAAGCCGGCGGGCGCTTCACCTCCTTGGATGGTGAGGACGGCTGCTTCGGAGGCAACGCACTCGCCACCAATTCCCTGCTGCACGACGAGACCCTCAGCGTCCTCAACGGGCACTGACCGCCACCCCCTGGCCACTCGATCGGCCCGTCACGATGTCGTCATCGTGACGGGCCGACGTCGTTTCCAATACCGCCGGATTGTGTCTTGGGCCGCAAAAGGGCAATATTTAGGCATGGCTAAAAATCTTGATTCAGTGCCGGCCCGAGGACGCGCCCGCGCCGAAGCCGCGACGTACCCCACCTCGGCTCGAAGTGTTCACGGGCTCCGTTCTCTGCGCACCGCTGCGGTCGCGACCACGCTGGCCCTCGGATTCGCGCTCAGCGGCTGCAGCGCGCCCGCAGACGCACCAGCGGCGACCGGGGACCAGGAACGCCCCGTCGTCCTGACGACGTTCAGCGTGATCGCCGATCTGGTCGGCCAGGTCGCCGGCGACCGCGCCGACGTCGTGTCTTTGACCAAGACGGGCGTGGAGATCCACGGCTACGAGCCGACCCCGTCTGATCTGGTCCGCGTGCACGAGGCCGACCTCGTCATGGACAACGGACTCGGCCTCGAACGGTGGTTCGAGCGCTTCGTCGCGGACGTCGACGTGCCCCACGTCGTCCTTTCCGACGGCGTCGAGCCGATCGACATCGCCTCCGGCGAGTACTCCGGGCGCCCGAACCCGCATGCCTGGATGTCGCCGACGGCCGCCAAGATCTACGTCGACAACGCCGTCGCCGCCCTCAGCGACCTGAGCCCCGAAGACGCCGACTACTTCGCGGCCAACGGCGAGGACTTCAAGGACGAACTGGACGCCCTGGCCGAACGGACCGCCTCCGAACTTCCCGCCGACGGGGCCGCCCTGGTCACGTGCGAGGGTGCGTTCTCCTACCTTGCGCGCGATCTCGGGCTGCAGGAACACTCGCTGTGGCCGGTGAACTCCGATGTCGAGGGGACGCCACAGCAGATCCGCTCCCAGATCGAGTTCGTCAAGGACAACAACGTGCCGGCGGTCTTCTGCGAGTCCACCGTCAACGACGGCGCCCAGAAGCAGGTCGCCGCTGCCACTGAGGCCGAACTCCTCGGTCCGCTCTACGTGGATTCGCTCTCGGACGCGGACGGCCCGGTGCCAGACTTCCTCTCCCTGATCGCCTACGACCTAGACCTGATCTCGGCAGGACTCGGCGACGGGGCGGCGGAGGACGACGAATGAGCGTCATCCGCGTTCGCGACTTGACGGTGTCCTACGGGCCCGTCAAAGCGCTGGATGGCGTCGATTTCGATGTCGAAGCGGGCAGGCTTTGCGGCCTGGTCGGCGTGAACGGCAGCGGCAAGTCCACGCTTTTCAAGGCGCTGATGGGCCTTGTGAACCCCAACCGGGGCGAGATCAGCCTCTTCGGACACGGCCAGGCACGGGCCCGGAAGGAGGGTCTGATCACCTACGTTCCCCAAGCCGAGGACGTCGACTGGACCTTCCCCGTCAGTGTGCGCGATGTCGTCCTGATGGGCCGCTACGGCTACATGGGGCGCTCCCGACGGCCCTCCCCGGCCGACCGGGCCGCTGTCGACGAAGCCCTCGACCGCGTCGATCTCGCAGGGCTCGCCAAGCGCCAGATCGGCCAGCTCTCCGGCGGGCAGAAGAAGCGCGCGTTCGTCGCCCGCGGCATCGCTCAGGGCGCCGAGCTAATGCTGCTGGACGAGCCGTTTGCTGGGGTCGACGTGACGTCGGAGAAGCTCATCATGAAGTTGCTGACGTCCCTGACGGCTGAGGGCCGGACGATCCTGATGTCGACACACGACCTTGCGGGCGTGCCCACGTTCTGCACCCAGGCAGTGCTGCTCCATCACAGCGTCCTCGCCTCCGGAACACCCGCCGACGTCCTCACAGATGCGAACCTCGCCCAGGCATTCGGCGGTCCCCGGCAGGAGGAAGCATGAACATTCTGAACGCACTCACCGAGCCCTTCGCCTACGGCTTCATGAGCAACGCGCTCACGGTCGCCTTAGCGGCCGCACTCGTCTGCTCCGTCCTGTCATGCTGGCTCGTGCTGATGGGGTGGGCACTCATGGGTGACGCCATCTCGCACGCCGTCCTGCCCGGGGTCGCCGTCTCGTACTTGATCGGCGTCCCCTTCGCCGCCGGAGCCCTCGTCTTCGGGCTCGGCGCCGTCTTCCTCATCGGAGGGCTGCGCAACACGACCGCGTTGAAATCAGACACCGCGATCGGCGTGGTTTTCACCACCCTGTTTGCGCTGGGATTGGCCATCGTCTCGAAGACGCCCAGCGACGTCGACCTCGGGCACATCCTCTTCGGCAACGTCCTCGGCGTCACGACACCGGACCTCGTCCAGGTATGTGTCCTGGCCGTCATCACTCTCGGGATCCTCCTGTACCTGCGCAAGGACCTCATGCTGCTCGCCTTCGACAAGGTGCACGCCCACGCACTCGGCATCAACACTCGCGCCCTGAATTTTCTGCTTCTCGGGCTCCTCGCCCTGACGGTGGTCACGAGCCTGCAGGCCATGGGCATCATCCTCGTCGTCGCCATGTTGATCATCCCGGGGGCGACCGCGTTTCTCTGGACGCGCAGCTTCGGTCGGATGCTGCTGGTCTCCGCCGGGCTCGGCATCGCGTCAGCAGTACTCGGTCTATACGTCAGCTATTATCTGGATGTGTCCGCCAGCGCCGCCATCGTCCTCGCGCAGGCCCTGTTCTTCGCCGTCACCTACGTCGCCGCGCCAGAGCAGGGCATGATCGCCCGTGCACGGCACCGGAGGGCGGCCTGATGGCGCCCGGCACGCACGCGCCGGAGGCCGAGTTCAGCCCGAGCGAGGAGAACTACCTCAAAGTCGTCTACGGGCTCCGCGAGTGGGATCAGCAGAAGATCACCACCGGCCGGCTCGCAGCCAAGCTCGGAGTCTCCCCCGCATCCGCGACGACGATGGTGGCCAAGCTCGTCTCGCGCGGTCTCCTCAACCACCCTCCCTACGGCTCGGTGAGTCTCACCGATGCGGGCCGGGAGGTGGCCCTGAAGATCGTCCGCCGCCACCGACTCATCGAGACGTTCCTCGTTGACCAGCTCGGCTACGCCTGGGACGAGATACACGACGAGGCGGAGGTCCTCGAACACACGGTCTCGGAGCGGTTCATCAACCGCATCGACGCCCTGCTGGGCCACCCCGTCAACGACCCCCACGGCGACCCGATCCCGACCGCCGATGGGGAGTCGCGGATTCCCGACGCGACGAGGTTGGACCGCGCCCCGGAGGCCGCCGCCGTCGTCGTGCGCATCAGCGACGTCGACCCGTCCCTGCTGCGCACCTGCGCGGCCAAGGGCATCGTTCCCGGCGCAACGCTGGACACACGCAGACACGGCCTCACGGACGACGACGCCGCCGCCATCTGGGTCGCACCGACCGCAGTCAGGGCTGACGGGTGAGCGGAACGGCCGAGCGCACCACCCTCTTCCCGCTGCGCGCCCTCGGCGCAGTCGCGGCCGCCGGCTTCGCGGGCACCCTGCTGCGCTACGGGCTCTTCCTCGCGTTCGATGGCTCCAACGGGCCGCTCGCGTCCGGTGCCGCCTCGCTGCCCTGGGGCACGTTCACCGCGAACATCCTCGGATGCCTCGCGCTGGGAACTCTCACCGGCTGGTGGGAGACCGCCGGACGCCTGCATGCATCTGGAACGGGTACCGTGCGGCTGGCGGTCGCAGGCGGCTTCCTCGGCTCGTTTACGACGTTCTCGGCTGTCGCCGTCGTGCTGCCGATCGCGACGCTCTCCGGAGCCGGCGATGTGTGGCTGCTGTTCCTCTACACGATGCTGACTGCGCTGTCGGCCTGCGCCGCGGCAGGAATCGGCCTGCTCATCGGCCGCAAGATCGAGCTCGCTTCGCGCCCGGAGCTCGCACGAGATAGGAAATCCGACGGAACGGAGGGGCCATGACCGCCCTGTTGCTCGCCTTGGCTGTCGGGGTGGCCGGCGCCGCGGGCGCCGTCGTGCGCGTCTGGCTGGATCTAGCTCTCAACCGTCCCCAGCCGACGCCCGTTCCGCTGGGGACGTTGTGCGCCAACGTCGCCGGCTCACTCGTTCTGGGCGCGGTCATGGCTGCGACACTGACCTCGGGCTTGCGACACGACGTCCAGATCGTCTTGGCTGTCGGGCTCTGCGGAGGACTCAGCACCTACAGCTCGTTCGGCGTCGCGACGATGAGGGAGTGGCTCGCGGGGCGCTACGGCTGGGCCGGACTCAACGTCGCGGTCAATCTGGTTCTCGGGTATGCCGCGGCCGCCCTCGGGTGGCTCACGTTCACACTTCTGTCCGGGTAGAGACCCACGCTCTGCCCCGGGCCGGAGTGCTACCGGGCAGCCCGACGTCCGCTCGGCTGCGGAATCGTTGCCCCAGCGCCGCCGTCTTCTTGTGCACCGCGTTGCTTCTTCGCGGGCGCGTTCAGCGTGGCGCGCAGGCGCCACGTCAGCCCAACGCTGACCAGGGCCAGTGCTAGGAAGATCCACCCGAAGGTAAGATGCCCCAGTCCGATCAGCGCGGCCGCGCCAGCAACGAAAAGCATATGCGCGAGCAGGGGACGTAGTGGCCAGCGCAGCCGGAACTTGGAGGTCGACGTGAGGAATACGGCCGTCAGGATCGCCGCGGGAAGCCCCGCAACGGCCAGTGCTGTGACCGGTTCGAGGTCCCATACCGCCATCGCACACATCACGATCGCGCCGATCAGGGCGACTTCGAGCAGGAATGCGAGCGCGTTGACGGTCTTGGTCATACGAAAAGCGGTCCTTCCTCGGACGATGTTCGACGGCCTCGTCGTTACATTCTATGCATGTGCCCGGCGAGTAGCGGCAACCTGGCGTCGCCGGGGCGCCGGACGACGTTGTCTCCCGCCCAACCGCGACCTGCCGCGGCGATCCGGGCAACAAAAAACCCGCCCAGGCGCATTGCCTGGGCGGGTTGTTCGTGGAGATGGCGGGAATTGAACCCGCGTCCGATGAGGTGTTGCCTGGTCTTCTCCGGGCGCAGTCTGCTGTGGGATTTCTCTGCCCCATAAGCCGTCTCGCAGACGAGCGGCTTGCATCCCTGGGCACAGTCGCCTAAAAGTCCCGAGCACATCAGCGACGAATGTGCTCAGCAGTGGCTATCTAATCGACGCCAGGCTCAGGGGCGATAGCATACCCTGGCTGACGGACTGTCTGGCTGCTTAGGCAGCGAGAGCGAAGTCAGTGCGCTTAGAATCGGCACTTATTGGTTTGCAGAGGGCGTTTTCGAGATAACTCTGCATCCTCGGCCCGCTTCTCCTGACGCGACTCACATCGTCGAAACCGATCATCCCCGTATTTTGTTGCCAATGACGGTCACCCGCCACGATCCCGAAGCCTGAACTCCGGAAGTACTCAGTCTAACGCACTATCAGCACGATTTCATTCCCTAGGCACTGCGCCGATTGCGCTCGCGCATCGCGCGCAGCGCTTCTCGGTTGTCCTGCTTCTCTCGCAGCGTGTGCCGCTTATCGAACTCGCGCTTGCCCCGTGCGACCGATATTTCGATCTTCACGCGGCCGCTTTTGAAGTACAGCTGTAGCGGGACGATAGTGTTGCCGCTGTCCTGGAGTTCCCGCTGGATCTTCGTCAGTTCCTGCCGGTGCAGCAGCAGCTTGCGCCGGCGCCGCGCCGTGTGGTTGGTCCACGACCCGTTGAGGTACTCGGGGATGTAGATCTGCTCGATGAAGAGTTCGTCGCCGTAGAACTGCGCGAATCCATCGACCAGGGAGGCCTTCCCTTCGCGCAGCGACTTGACCTCGGTCCCGGTGAGGACCATGCCCGCCTCGAAAGTATCCAGCAGGGTGAAGTCATGGCGCGCCTTGCGGTTGGACGCTATGACGTGATTCGCCGGATCTTTGGCGGTTGATTTCTTGGCCACGGCACCTCCCCTTTCAGCATCGAGCTCCGGACGGCAGAACCTCCATCCTACGCTACGGGGACTACGGGTAGAGTCAGAGCAGACCCAGCGGGTTGACGGCTTGGCCGTTCAGAATCGTCTCGAAGTGCAGGTGGCAACCGGTCGAGTTTCCGGTCGTGCCGACATAGCCGACGACCTGCCCCTTGGAGACCTGCTGTCCGTTGCGAACGGCGATCGAGGACATATGGTGGTAGTTCGTCGCCAGCGCGTTCCCGCGCACGACTCCATGGCTGACCGTGACCTTGTTGCCGGAGCTTCCGCCCCAGCCCGAGAACCACACTTCGCCCCCGGCCGCAGCATAGATCGGGCGCCCGCACGCGCCGCCGAAGCCGTAGTCGATTCCGGCGTGCAGGTAGCCGCCGGCGCCGCCGTAGTCGATGGTTCCGGCCGGCGTCGGACGCCAACCGAATCCAGAGGTGATGTAGGCACCGGCTGCTGCGGGGTTCTGCAGTCCCCAGGCGCTACTACTGCCCGAGCTGCTGGAGCCACCCGAGTTGCCCGAGCTGTTGGATCCGCTCGGCCGGCTCGACCCGTTCTCGCGGTCGGCCGTGCGCTTGGCTGACGCCGCTGCACGTTCGGCTTCGGCCGCCTTGCGCTGCTTCTCCTGATTGGCCCGCTCGCGTTCGGCCGCTTCGCGCGCCTTGCGCGCCTCTTCGGCCTTCCGCTTGGCCTCCGCCTCTGCTTTAAGACGGCGCTCCTCGACCTCGCGCTTGAGCTCTTCCTGCCGCTCAGCGATGTCGGAGATGACCTGCTTCTGTTCCTGTTCGTGCGCGGCGATCTGGCTCTTGATCTCTGGTCTCTTCGCCTCGAGCTCGCGACTCAGACTCTCAGCCTGACCGATGAGCTCGTCGACTTCGCGCTTCCTGGCCGCCGCTTCGTCTCGCGCGGATTGTTCGCGGGCGAGCGCCGCTTCCGCTTCGACCTTGAGTTCGCGGATTTCTTCCTCGACAGCTTCGAGCCTGGCTTGCGCGTTTCGCTCCGTGGCGGCCTTCTGGCTGAGGTCGTTGAGGACGGCGTTCTGGCTCCGCAGCGCCTGCCCCGCGAGATCGAGCCCGTCTGCGAGGTTGCCCTTCTCGCCGGCGTCGAGCATGAGGCTCAGGTTGCTCGAGACGCCACCGCGTTTGTAGGCCTGCGTCGCGATCTGGCCGATCATCTCCCGCGTCTCGTCGATCTTCTCCTGATCTTGCTCGAGATCCCGGTTGAGGTCGTCACGGGTCTGCTCAGCAGCAGCGACGCGCTCGCCAAGCGAGGCCACCTCCTGGGCGGCGCTCTGCACGCGCCCCTCAGCCTCGGCCAACGCCTGGCGAGCCGCCGGCAATTTGGCCTGGTGGCTCTGCAACTTGGCGGCGGTCTCCTGGATGTCCTTGTCCAGGAACTCCAGATCCGTCTCGAGGCCGTCGATCTTTCCCTCGATCTTGTCCTTCTGCTGGCCCTGCTCCTCGATCTGTTGCTTGAGATCGTCGAGTTCGTCCGCCACAGCGCCGGCTGCTCCCAGCCCGAGCGCGAGAGCGGCTGCGAGCGCGCCGCTCAAGACGGCGCGGGGCCATACACAGCCTTTTTGCTCTGCCAAGGACTTTCCTTCCAGTAGGTGGAGCGCCCGCTGAGCGGCCGCTTCACTTCAAGTGAACCGTTATCGGATCGATACGTCAAACCTTAAGGTAACGCCTCAACGTTAACATTGACGCGATACCCGCGAGTACGGCACCGAGAATTACTAGCCCCGGCGCGATCACCCAGACCTGAGAACTCGCGATGAATGCGGTCCCCGGATACTGCTGGGCCAAGTGCCCTTCGATGAAGTATCTCGCGACAGCCCACAAAGCGCCACTGGCGAGCAACGCTCCGATAACGGCCGCGATGACTCCCTCGAGGACGAAGGGCAGCTGGATCACCAGCTTGGACGCCCCGACGAGGCGCATGATGCCCGTTTCTCGCCGCCGGCTGAAGGCGGAGAGCCTGATGGTTGTCGCGACCAGAAGCACTGCGCAGACAATCATCACGCCCGCGATACCGAGCGAGACGAGCGAAGCGACGTTCATGATGGAGAAGATCTGCTCCAACAGTTCACGTTGATCGACCACGACGTCGACGCCCTCCATCGACGAGAAGAGTTCATTGATGACCTCATACTTCTCCGGGTCCACGAGCCGGACGCGGAAAGACTCCGGCAACTGATCCGCGGTGACCGTGTCGACGATCGGCGAGTTCTCGAACTGGTCCTGGAAGTGCGTGAGCGCCTCGGCCTGTGTCTCGTGCTGATAGCTGTCGACATAGGGAGCGACGGCGGGCGAATCCATCATCGACTCGATATCGGATCGCTGCTCGTCGGTGATCGCGCCCGCCGCGCAGGTCTGCGCCCCCGAATTATCGGCGCAGAGGAAGATCGAGACCTGGACCTTGTCGTACCAGTAGTCCTTCATCTGATTGATCTGCATCTGCAACAGGGCCGCGCCGCCGATGAACGAGAGCGACACGAAAGTCACGAGGATGACGGAGATGACCATCGAGAGATTCCGGCGCAAGCCGGATCCGATCTCGCTCAGGATGAATGCGAGTCTCACAGCTCGTCCTCCTCGGAATCGAAGGGTGCGATTGCCTGGGTTCCTGCGGAGGAACTCGTCCGGACCTCGGCGGCCGGCCTGAGCTCCCGAGTACCGTCAGCGTTGACGACGGGGATCATAGCCGTGTATTCGCCACCCGTCTCGTCGCGGACGATCCGGCCCTCGGCGAGTTCGACGACCCGGCGGCGCATGCTGTTGACGATGTCGTCGTCGTGCGTTGCCATGAGGACCGTCGTGCCGTTCTGATTGATCTTGTCGAGCACGTTCATGATGCCCACGCTCGTGGCCGGATCGAGGTTGCCGGTGGGCTCGTCTGCCAGCAGGATGCCCGGCTTGTTCACGATCGCGCGGGCGATGGCCACACGCTGCTGCTCTCCGCCGGAGAGCTCGTGCGGCATGCGGCGCTCCTTGCCCTCGAGCCCGACGAGCTTGATCACCTCGGGGACCGTCTCCCGAATGACGTGGCGCCCCTGGCCGATCACCTGCATCGCGAAAGCCACGTTGCCGAAGACGTCTTTGTTCGGCAGCAGCCTGAAGTCCTGAAACACCACGCCGATCCCGCGGCGCAGCTTAGGAACGCGCCAAGACGGAATGCGGGCTACGTTCTTGCCCGCCACGTGCACCTCGCCGGTCGTCGCCTGCTCTTCGCGCAGCACGAGCCGGAGGAACGTCGATTTGCCCGAACCGGATGGGCCGACGAGGAACGCGAAGTCTCCCCTGTCGATCTCAAGGTCAACACCGTCCAGGGCAGGGCGCGACTTCTGGTCGTACACCTTGGTGACGTTTTCGAATCTGATCATGACGGTTCTGCCCACGCCAACCACCGGTTTTGGTTACGCGCGCGGGACTTTTGCTGGGGGAAGTTACAGCACCGGCACTTGCACTGTAGCGGTCCGCAGGCGGCAGCCACGGCAAGGGCAGCCGCGTGTCGTTACCTGCCCGTTATGGCGCGCCAGGTTCGCGCGTCGCGGAGGACGGCACGACGGCGCCACAGGGGTCAAAGTGTCCCGACCGGCGCCGTCGTTCGCGCCTACGCCCCCGGGGCGACGGTCAGGGTGGCCCCGGTCGCAGCGACGACATCGTCGGTCGAAACACCGGGGGCGGTCTCGATGAGGAGCAGACCCCGTTCGGTCACGTCGATCACGGCCAGGTCGGTGATGATGCGGTCCACAACCGCCCTGCCCGTCAACGGCAGCGTGCACGACTCCAGGATCTTCGGGTCTCCCGACTTGGCAACATGCTCCATCAGGATGATGACCCGCTCGGCTCCGTGCACGAGGTCCATCGCGCCTCCCGGCCCCTTGACCATCTTTCCCGGGATCATCCAGTTGGCAAGGTCTCCGGCCGCGGAGACCTGCATCGCGCCGAGGATCGCGGCGTTGATCTTGCCCCCGCGGATCATCCCGAAGCTGGTCGCCGAATCGAAGTAGCTGGCCCCGGCGTTGACGGTGACCGTCTCCTTGCCGGCATTGATGAGGTCCGGATCGACGTCTTCCTCGAGGGGGTACGGGCCCACGCCGAGGATCCCGTTCTCGGATTGCAGGACGACGGTCACGTCGTCGGGAACATAGTTGGGCACGAGCGTGGGCAACCCGATGCCAAGATTGACGTAGTCGCCGTCCGCCAGCTCCGCAGCGGCGCGTCGAGCCATCTGTTCGCGTGTCAGTGCCATGGGATTCTCCTCTTACGCGGACTCAGCGGATCGGACGGTACGCTTCTCGATGCGTTTCTCGATGTCGCTGCCCACCTCGATGATGCGGTGCACGTAGACGCCGGGCAGGTGAACCTGATCCGGGTCGATCGCGCCGGGTTCGACGAGCTCCTCGACCTGGGCGATGCAGACCTTGCCGGCCATTGCGGCTGGGGGCCCGAACTGGCGGGCCGCCTTGTTGAAGACGAGATTGCCGTGGCGGTCGCCGCGGAGCGCGTGGACCAACGCGAAGTCGGTGACAATCGACTCCTCGAGGACGTACTCGTTCTCCACTCCACCAGGCGCGAACGGGCGGACCTCCTTGGGTGCCGAGGCCTGCAGGACGTTCCCCTCGGCGTCGTACTTCTGCGGCAGGCCTCCTTCGGCGACCTGAGTCCCGACGCCGGAGCGCGTATAGAAGGCGGCGATGCCCGATCCGCCGGCGCGCAGCTTCTCGGCAAGAGTCCCCTGGGGCGTGAGTTCGAGCTCCAGCTCGCCGCCGAGGTAGCGGCGTGCGAATTCCTTGTTCTCGCCGACGTACGACGACGTCATTTTGCGGATGCGCCCGGCCTCGAGCAGGACACCGAGCCCCCATCCGTCCACGCCGCAATTATTGGAGACCACCGACAAGTCGCCGGCGCCCTGGGCAAGCAGTGCTTCGATCAGAGCGATCGGGTTCCCCGACAGCCCGAATCCGCCGACGGCTAGCGAGGCACCATCCGGGATATCGGCCACCGCCTCCGCAGCGGTTGCGACCGTTTTATCGATTGCCATCGACCCTCCAGCACGAATCAGAAATACGGCCTCGTTGCCGCGTCGCTTCGATCCTAGCCACAATCGAGCACGATGTTAAGGCTCACTAACATCGCCGAAGGGCGCCAACCCTACCGCGCTTGCGAACGCTGTCCCGCGCGCCACCGAATTCCGGCGTCAATGAAGCCCGAAATAGCGCCATCGAAGACTGCGTCCGGCTGCGTCTCCTCGTGACCGGTGCGCAGGTCCTTGACCAACTGCTGGCCGTAGAGGAAATACGAACGAATCTGATCGCCCCAGCTCGCCGTCATGTTGCCGGCGAGTTCCTTCTTCTTCGCCGCCGCTTCCTCGCGCTGCAGCAGCAGCAGGCGCGTCTGCAGCACGCGCATGGCCGCCGCTCGGTTCTGGATCTGCGACTTCTCATTCTGCATCGAGACGACGATGCCCGTCGGCAAGTGCGTCAGGCGCACGGCGGAGTCGGTCGTGTTGACTGACTGTCCGCCAGGGCCCGAGGAGCGGAAGACGTCGATCCGGATGTCGTTCTCCGGGATCTCGACCTCCTGCGCCTCCTCCATCAGCGGGATGACCTCGACGGCGGCGAAGCTCGTCTGCCGTTTGTCGGCCGAGCCGAACGGGCTGATCCGGGCGAGCCGGTGGGTGCCGGCCTCAACGGAGAGGGTCCCGTAGGCGTAGGGCGCCTCGACCTCGAACGTGGCCGACTTGATACCCGCGCCTTCCGCGTAGGACGTGTCCATGACCTTGGTGGCGTAGCCCTGACGTTCCGCCCAGCGGAGGTACATCCGGAGCAGCATCTCGGCGAAGTCCGTGGCGTCGTCGCCACCGGCACCGGAGCGGATGGTGACGACGGCGGAGCGCTCGTCGTACTCACCGGAAAGCAGCGTGATGACCTCGAGGTCCTGCAACGCCTTGTGCAGGCTGACGAGCTCCCGATCGGCGTCGGCAAGCATATCGGCGTCGTCCTCGTCAGCTGCCAGCTCGACCATGACTTCGAGGTCCTCAATGCGCGAGGCGATGCTCTCGAGACGCTTGAGCTCGGCCTGCCGGTGGGAGAGCCGGGAGGTGACCTTCTGCGCCTCCGCCGGGTCGTCCCAGAGGTCCGGTGCGCCGGCCTGTTCGGACAGGTCCGCGACGTCGGCGCGGATCCCCTCGATGTCACTGACCGCTTCGATGGAGGCGTACGTCGCGCGGAGGGCGCGGATGTCTTCGGAAAAATCAGTTGTAGCCATGGTGCACCAAGCCTACGTCATTGATTCATGGCGGAACGCGCGTCGGATTCGACCCGGATCGGTATGCCGCTAGGGACGAACCAGCCGACGATCGGCGGGTCGACCCGCGCTTCGAGGACCACATAGGCGGTTCCGCCGTCCGCGGCCGCCCAAGCTCCGGCGAGGCTCAGCGACTGGAAGCGAGCATGGGCGTTCGTCCGGCCCAGATGAGTCTCACTGCGCGCCCGGACGGAGCTGTCAGTCAATCCAACGCCCGCGTTCTCGCCGAAGGACGCCCCGTTTGCGGCCGCGTCGGCCACACCGTCGGCAACGGACTGCAGCCGACGGGCCTCGAGGTTGACGCCGGTCGCCGCCAGCATCGCACTGATGGCGAGCAGGGCGATGACGACATAGCCGATGATCAAGATCATCGACTGCCCGTCCTCGTCCTTCAGTCTCCCGAGGCGGGGCCGGTTTCGGAGGCCGGGTGTCGTCATCACAGCCCCCCGAAAAGGCGCGTCGAGTCCGCGTTGACCGACCCGACCGCAGCGTCGACTCCCGGCGGCATGAGGGGCAGCTCGATGGAGACGGTCACGACGACGGTCACCGTCC
This sequence comes from Zhihengliuella halotolerans, assembly GCF_004217565.1. Classification (NCBI taxonomy): domain Bacteria; kingdom Bacillati; phylum Actinomycetota; class Actinomycetes; order Micrococcales; family Micrococcaceae; genus Zhihengliuella; species Zhihengliuella halotolerans. Next base: position 1,438,131 of record NZ_SHLA01000001.1, read on the forward strand.
CGTCGTGCTGCATGCAGCCGGGCGCACACGAGTATTCGAATTCGGTCGCGCCGGGGGAAATCCCCATGTTCTGGCTGGCTCTCGTCGCGGCGTCCCGTGCCCGGGCGGCCCCGCTGGACTCGTCCGGAGCATTGGCGAAGGCATGGGCGGCGTGATCGGCAGCGCCGACTGCCGCATAGCTGGCGGCCTGAATCTGCCCGGCCGCAAGAATCAGGTAGACCAGCGGGACCAGGAGCACGACCCCGAGCATGACGAACTCGATGACGGCCGACCCGGACTCCTCGGAGGCCACGGCACGACGGACGCGGTTGCCGAGGGACTTCAGCCGCGCCACGACGGACACCGGCCGCGTTTGCCCAACCGGACGAATGCTCCGCGACTCAGTCATAACCGAGTGCCTCGCCGCTGACCGTCAGGTCGCCGGCCACGGGCAGGAACCCCATCAACGGGAAGCCGGTTTCGATCACGATCCGAACGCCTTGGGCGTCGGCGACCCGAAACGTCTGCGCCGAGACGTTCTTGGCGAAGCTCGGCGAGAGCGATTCGGAGACGATCGACCGGGCGCGCTGGGCTCCGTCATCGGCCGTGCGGTCCGCCAGTGCGCCGTAGCGCGCTCCAGCGGCGGCGGCGTCCATGAGGGTATTACGCACGTGCAGAACAAGCGCGAGCTGGAGCACCGAGACGAAGACGGCTGTCAGGAGCGCTACGACCATGACGAATTCAGCAACGGCTGCTCCGGACTCGCCAGTTGCCCGGGCGCGGCTGTGCCGTGTCTGGTACACCTGCTCCTCGCCCTCGTCGAAGGTCGTCATGTTCGGTTGGTTCCGCGTCTCTAGCCGAGACCGGAAACGCGGTTGATTGCCTGCTCGAAGAGCTCGCTCAGTCGCGGCCCGGCGATGGCCAGAAGTGCCGCCACCAGCACGGCGGACATCAGCATGAGTGGTGCCTATTCGCACCCATTGAATTCGGCTGAGGTTTCAGCTCGCCGTCCCGCCCCCGGGCATAACAATGGGGCTGAGCCGGCAACAGATGCCAGCTCAGCCCCAGAGAAAGCGCGACTACTAGAGACAGTTGGTCGGGTAGGGCTTCAATTCGAACGTCCCGTTCGTCGAGACGCTGCTTTCACTCGACTCGCCTTCATCCGAGTAAGTCAGCGTGAATCCGGAAATGGATCCGGGCATCGACGTGTCTTGTAGAACGAGAATTGTCTCAATGAGACCTGTCTGCTGTGGGTCGATGATCGTCTCACCGCCAAGGCCGTCGGGGAAGTCCTCCGCGAACTGAATCCCTCCACGGGGTTCATCGTCGTATGCGTCGCCGATCGACCACTCAACGATCTCAATGTTCCTAGCGTCAACCGGCTTGACGTCAAGTACCTCGACGGAAGTCGACTCGGATTGGTTCGCAACCACCTCAACTCCGTACATGACCTCACCAGCTTCGTCAGCCGGCCCACAAGAGTCCATGCCGGATCCACCTTCTGGCACGTCCAGGACCGCGCTGTCCCATGATGAGCATCCGCTCAACAGAGTCACGATCGCGGCAGCGGCCACTGCGCGTGTCGTTCCAGATCTCACTTCTTGACCACCAGAAGACCTGGGTAGGCACCGGGATCGCCCTTGGTTCCGCAGACCTTTCGACTGGCTGACCAGAACGAGTGATCCATCTTGGTCTTCGACGTATAGCCGGAACGCGACGAAAGGTCGATTCCAATCGCCCCCGAGGTTTTCGCTCCAACAGAGAACGTCGATGCGCTCGAAGTCCACTGAGTGAACTTCGACCCGGGCACATACGTGCGGCAATAGCCGGAAGGAGCGTAGGGCGTACTCGCCGAAGCAGTCGTCGCACCGCCGGAATGCGAGAGCGGTCGATATTCGTATCTACTTGTTGTTCCGCTGCTTTGGTAGATGCAGCGGAGCACCCCATACCTGTAGGTTGTCCGCAGGTACGAGGACCCCGTTGTCTTTCGAGACGGGAAGGTCGTCGACGACCCGCTACCAGTGGTGTGGGTGCCACTGCGGGAGAACGACCCGTGCTTGCCCGTGTAAGAAAGAGCTACGCCCATCGTGCTCGTCGCGCCCGACTCGAACGTCAACTTCTGGGCAAAACCATAGTTCGTGGTCGATGAAGTTTGCCCGACCGTGACAGGCTCGACGTTCGTGTACATAACCCCACAGTTGCTCGGGATACTGGAAGTGGTCGTCGTAGCACGAGTCGCCTCTTGGGCCGCAGATTCCGCATCAAGCTGCAGGTTGAACTCCGCACCGTCACCGGAGTCCGTATCACCTCCGAGGTTCGAGGTTCGCGTTTGCACCGCACCTGGTGACAAATCCTCAGCAACGAAGTGCCCACTCTTGAGATCTGATTCCACCCAGACGGTACTGGCCGTCGTTGTGGAACCTTCGGCGGAGGCCCCGACGATGCTGATGTTCACAGGCCTGGGCCCGTCTTGCGCGTTCCGCGATTTCCCCGCCTGCGACGGCAAGGCCTTAAAGTTCGGTTCGACACGGTAGCTGCCGTCGGAATCGACTTCGGCGGTCCCGATCTCAATCAAGTCAAACGATTCTCCGACAGCAACATCGATGTCGTCTGGGAACGCATAAACGGTCACCGTCCCGTTATCGACTCGTTTGCCGGAGGCGTCCTTCAACTGGCCCCGGACCAGCGTTTGACTCGCGTCAACGGTCTTCTCCGTCTCACTTGAGAAGAGCTCACGCTCGCCAGGAGGGGCCGCAGCCCCGACGGTAGTCAACGTCAGGCCCGCTGAGATTCCGGCGATGGCTGAAAGTCGGACACCCCTCATGATCACTCGGCGTGCCCGCCTACTCTTTATTTGCCCCTCGTCTGGTCTAACAACCTGCATGCTCAGGTCCCCTCTGATAGGTTCCAGCCTCGCACGGTGTGATGCGTGACACGAAGGACGGTACCGCATTCGACAGACTAACGCGAGACGCCATACCCGAAATATTTGGAGCTACACCGCAAATTGGGGTGTTGTTCTCTTGCAGTCGACGAATATGAGAGATGCCTATTCACACCGCGAGATTCCGGGGCCGATTCGGCCCCGGGCGGCGGTCTACCGGTCGAGCCAGCCTCGTCGGCGGGACTGAGCGGCGCCACCGGTGTCACCGCGGGCACCAGTCCGGGCGGCGGGGTCCGCGTGGACGAGCATGTTAATTCGGGAGAGGCTGAGGCTGAACCAGGCGGCGACGTCACGCCGGGTCCGGCCGGCGGCAACGAGCGCGACAATGGCCTCATCTCGGGTGGCGTCCGGTGGCAGCTCGTCGATGCCGAGCCGGTCCCGCAGGACGGCCGCGCACCGGTCAGAGCAGACCGGCCGGACAGTCCCCGTCACTCCCCCATCAGAGTCGACGTCCTCCGCGCACACGACGCACTGCACGCGCTTGCGAGCCGACGCGGCCTTCCGCACCCTGCGCTTCGGCCGACGACCCGGCGCCGGCTTGTCGAGCCACCCCTCCCCCGCCTCGCGGTCACGCGGACTCGGCCGTTCGACACCGCGGACAATGTTCTTCACCGTCCCCGGCGACAGCCCATACCAGGCACTCACCCACGCCAGCCGCCGGCCAGCCCCGATCAGCAATTCAAGTTGTTCGTCTCGATTCAGCCCGTCCGGCAGGGCGTCCACAGCGACGTGCTTGCGGACCGCGACCCAGCACGCATCCGAACACACCGGCTCGGCGCCGCCCTCAATCGGGCTCGTGCACACCAGGCATGCCAAGTACCGGCGCCGGGGCCCGTACTCGAGCGGCGGCTGCTGGTCACGGAAGATCATGGCACAGCATTCTAGTAGCTAGTTATGTGGTGGCGTTCGCTCGCCTTGGGACAGCACGAATCCATTGGTCTTTCGGGCTATCTAAGACACTTCCCGCCCCAGCGAAGTCAAACTCTAGAAACTGAGCACTGATATGCGATCGATCTGGGTAGGGTGACACGCATGAGAAATAGTTGGGGAAGAAAAGCTAGTGCCCTATTGGTATCTGCGGGCGTGCTTACAGGCCTAATCACCGGAGCTGTACCAGCGTCTGCGGCCGGCGTTGATTTCGAGCGCATCGCCGGCGAGACGCGGTATGAGACGGCCGTCCAAGCGTCAGAGCAGCAGTACCCGGCTGGCGCCGAAATCGTTTATCTGGCCACCGGCCAGAACTACGCTGACGCGCTCGTCGCCGCGCCAGCAGCCGCACGTCACGAAGCTCCGCTCCTGCTGACCAGGACGGATCGTCTGGACTCGACAACGGCCACTGAGATCGAGCGGCTCAACCCCACAGAAATCGTCATCGTCGGTGGCCCCGCCGCAGTCTCGGAGGAAGTCGCCCGACAGGCCGGAAAGCACTCAGATCAAGTTACGCGTCTGGCCGGCGAGAATCGATACGAGACCGCGAACAAAATCGTCCAGACCAACTTCGGATACGCCACACGGGCATTCATCGCCACAGGCACAGATTTTCCCGACGCACTCTCCGCGTCCGCCGTAGCTGCCACCAGGGACGCACCAGTCCTACTCGTCAAGGGCACTGCCTCAACTATCCCAGCCGAGACCGTAAGCACGCTGAAAAGCCTGCAGACCTCGTACGTTTACGTCGCCGGCGGGACGGCAGCCGTTAGCAACGACATCACCACGCACCTCCGGAACGAAAACATCATTCCGCACCGCGTAGCTGGCAAGAACCGCTACGAAACCAACGTCGCGCTGAACCGACTGCCAAGCTACTACAACTCGTCGTGGATCTATTTGGCCACCGGAGCAAATTACCCCGACGCGCTTACCGCCGCTGCAGTTGCAGGCTCCAATCGTGCCTCCCTCTACCTGTCCAAGCCCGATTGCCTCCCGAACAGCACCGGCAACGCAATCAACCTCAGCAGCGTCAATAAGGTAACTCTTGCCGGCGGACCGGCCGCGCTCTCCGAGAACGTCTACGACCTGCTGCTGTGCAGCCGCAGCGGAATCAACGACGATCTGCCAAAGGCAAACCAATCCGTCCTCACCCAACTGGACAGCCTCGAAGTCAAGGGACGTGCCCCAAAGACCGGATACGACCGCGACGAGTTCGGACCGGCCTGGCATGACGTCGACGGCAACGGATGCCGCACCCGCGACGACATCCTCCGCCGCGACCTCTACAACATCACCCTCGGTAGCACCACCGGATGCCCGGATAAGGGCGTACGAGCAGGAACGCTCGACGATCCCTACACGGGCGAAACGATCGACTTCGTCTACGGTGTCGGCACCAGCAACGCCGTCCACATCGACCACGTCGTCGCGCTCTCCGATTCCTGGCAAAAGGGCGCTCAACAGATGACCGAAACGCACCGCCTTCACTTCGCCAACGACCCCATCAACTTGCTTGCCGTCGACGGTCCGGCGAACTCCGCCAAGGGCGACTCGGACGCAGCGACCTGGCTGCCCCCAAACAAGACCGCACGCTGCGACTACGTCACCCGGCAGACGGCAATCAAAGCTCAGTACGGGCTCTGGGTGACCTTGGCGGAACGCGATGCGATCCGCGGCGTGATCAGCACCCAGTGCTCGAGTCAGAAGGCGATTGCCGTCACACCAGTTCGATAGTCCTCCGACAGCAACACGCACCCGGAACTTAAAGTGTGAAAGCGCCCCACGATCCGAAGATCGTGGGGCGCTTGTACGTGTGCCAGGCCCTCGGGGTGCTGCAGGCTCCGAGGGTCCGGCGTTGCCGCGGTCGTCACCCAGCCGCGGCGCTGGGAGATTGGGCGTCGGCCTGTTGACGTCGTCGCTATGCGGATGCGTCCGGTTGCGAATTAGTTGTGACACTTCCCTATCAGCTCACAGACAAGCTTGCTATCCTGCGGACATGACCACTACAGCGCACACCACGGAGAGTCCTCTCGACTACGCAAATGCGCCGACTTATATCGGCGACGACGGTGTCGAGTATGTGGACGAGCGCGCGCTCATGGCCCTCGCGGAAACCGAAGCCGACGGCTGGGCCCCGTTGTTTGAGCGCCTGGCAAGGCAGTGACCATCAGGTACCTCCCGGCTCAAGCCCTCGAAAGCCTGAACTTGCGTTTTGGTGGGCCTGGGGCCGGGGTGCGAGACCTGGATGGAGTCAAATCGTGTGCAGCCCGTCCCGCAAACGTTCCCCCAGACGTCGATCCTCCGCTAGATCTGTTTGATCGGGCTGCGTTGTACTTTCACGGGCTCGCTTCTACCCAACATTTCCACAACGGGAACAAGCGCACCGCCTGGGCCGCCACCGATCTATTCCTGAAACTCAATGGTGTTGGATTGCGCGAGACACCCGTTGTGGCGCGAGAGGCCCTTTCCCTTGCAACAGCGGTTCGCCAAGACGAAGAAGACTTTGACGAGACCAAAGTCGCGGAATGGCTGCGTGAGCATGCCCTGACGGCCGCTGACCATGTCAGGTCGGCCGTGCTTGCACAGTCAGTGGGCCAAGAAGGTCCGTTGGTCTCTGATCAGACATATAAAATGCCCTGCCAGATCTTGGGCCTCGTCAAGGGATCCGGCAGCCTCCGCTACACTCTGTCGGCTCAGGTCGAGTGGTTCCCACACGAGGTCGACTTAGAGCGGACTGTGAACCTGTCCGTGCGTCAAACTCATGGCACCCCATGGCGATTCTCGCACGCGTGTGACCCCTCCATGACTGCAACTGTCTCTCGCACGGTTTCTGCGCACTGGGCCCCCTCGGGCGTGGAGAGCTGGTCCCCTACCTTCGTCTTTGATATCGGAACCGACGATGACGCTGAAGGGTTCGTCAGCCTCAATATCGACGGAGAAGAGGCCTGGTCAGAACACATCATGATCAGAGTGATGGAATCTACCGAACCTGACTGGAGTTCTGCACCTGGGCGGGAGCCTGCTCCCGAAACGACTTGATTAGTCGCGCCCCTCGTGCTCTCTCACTACTGGGCTATTGCTAAGCCCGCGCCCTCGACGATAGACGGTCTCTCCGGTTCGCAGGGAAGATAGGTCGCTTCCCGAGGGAAGGGCGCCGTCGTAGCTTGGCGAGCGGGCAGAGCCGAGCAGAATCCGAACCAGCCATGCAGGTAGACGGGGCTCGGCCCATCGCCAAAGCGCGTACCAGGTGCCGATGATGATCGACGCAAGGACCGGCACCAGCAGGTCCCCGTACTCGAGCAGATCGGCTTTGAGCGGGGCGAGGACCGGCAATGCGCCGACCAGCCAGGTGATAAGACCACCCCAGAGGGTGGGGATGACCGTTCGCAGGATACTGGTGAGCATGGTGAAGGTCCTCTCTACTTCAGGCGCTCGGCGATGGCGTCGACGATGGCTTCGGCCTTGACCGAGTCGGTGCGCTCGACGATGAGGTCCGCGATTTCTTGGGCGGAAGTGCCGGCGTCGAGTTCTCGGATCAGGTCGCGGAGCCCACGAGTCTGGTCCCACGCGAGGCCTCCGTAGCTGAGGACGTCGTCGCGCGAGTTGTGGTGCTGGCCGAAGACCTCCGCGGCCTTGCCTTTCATCTGTGGCTTGCGGGCGGCGAACGCTTCGAGCCGCTCGTCGAGCAGTTCGCTCATTTCGGATTTGCTGACCATGTCGAACCAGTCCTTTCGGGTGGGGGTGGCGCCGGCGGGGTCGACGGCGTCCTTGCTGTTGGTAAGGCGCGCGAACTCTTCGAGGAAGAGCTTCCAGTCGAAGGCGGCGCCGGGGTCGCTACGGCGGCCGGGGTCGGAGTCGCCGTGGCCGAGGAAGCCGGGCTCGCCGCGGTGAGCTTGGGCGCGGGTGATGCGTTTCGCCGGGATCGTGATCCCGTACGTTTCTTTGAGCCATCGGGCGTAGGACGCGAAGCCGGCCGCACAGTTCTTGACGATGCGCTCGCGGCGGTCCTCGGGGATGCGGTGCCACTCCCCCGCGCGGACGGCCATGCTGCCGCCGTACGAGAAGTTGTTGGTGGCGGTGTCGTGCCACGTCTCGTAAGACGCCGGCGCCATGAAGACCAGGGAGTCGGAATCGCAGAGGAAGTGGTAGGAGCCGTATCCGGTCCGGGTGGCGATGAACTTCGCAACGGTCTCCGCGCCAGAGTCCTCACCAATGAGGTCGATGAAGTTTTCTGCGGTGTGCACCACGCAGGTCCCGGTCGGCTTGGCATTATTGCGTCGCGTCTTGCGGCACTGCGGGGTGTTCTTATTCGGGGTGTCGAGCAGGATGAATCCGGTGCTGCTCATGTCTGCCTCCTGGGCATAAGAAAAGCCCCGGCCGGGACGGCTCAGGGCTTGATGTGGTGGCGGGTCAGGGGACGTACCCGTCCGGTGGGGACGGAGGCGGTGGGGCCTTGCCGTCCCAGATGTGTTTCTCTAGCTGGGCGATGTGCCGGCGCGACGCGTGCTTGTCCGCGTAGAAGCCGGTCACACGGTTGTTGAGCTTGTCAATCTGGTCGTTGTGCTCGCGCCGCTGCGCCGCGAGCTGCTGATCGAGGTGTGCCCGATCAGATCGCAGCTCCTCGATCAGCTTCTCCCGCGCGGCCGCAACGGCGTTCTGCCGCTCCTGGTCGAGCGCGGCCCGCTCGGCCGCGAGCTTCTCCCGGGCGAGCTTGTCCTCGGCGGCGGCCTTGTCCTTAAGCACATGGTGCCCGTAGATCACACCGACGACCGAGAGCACCCCGATAACCAAGGTCGCCAGCGGGGCGTAGAGCGGGGCTAGTAGCTCGAGCCAGCCCGGAGCATCGGCGAGCGCTGTTGGGGGTAAATCCACACGGCCTCCTACGGTGTGAGTGATGGGAAGAGAAAGGCCCCTGCGGAGCGCGGGGGCCTTTCTGGGGTGCTGGAGGTTACGGCAGGTCGGCGGGGTCGCCCCCGCAGGCGACGAATCGCGCGTGCAGTTCGGTGATCTGCTCGGGGATCTGGACGAGCGCGGCTCGCCGTTCCTGCTCCGCGAGCACCGCGTTCAGATGGTCCGACAATCCTTCGTCGGTGAGCGTGGTCAAGTCCACGGCTTCTCCTTACTGGTAGGGGATGGTGCCGATGGCGGTACCCGGCAGGGTCGACGGCGCGGCGGCAGTCGTCGCGAAGGAAACCTCGGTCGCCCCGTTGTTCGTGGTGACGGTGCCGGTGCTCATGAAGATCGCCCCATCCCACCGGATCGTCATCAGCTTCATCACGGTGCCCGCCTCGTCGGAGCGGAGGAAGACCTCCGTCGTCCCCTGTGGGCGGAAACCGCTCGGAAGCTGCCAGACAGCCGAGGTGCTGGCTGCAGACCCGTTCAGGTTGTGAATGCGAAGCGTGACCGTGTAGCCCTCGCGCCGGATGCGGAAGTCGGTGCCGACCGTCCACCCGTTCGTGAGGAGACCTGACACGTCCCGCCACCCGGAGTCATAGTGGATGAGCTGCTCGCGCCCGTTGATCGGGTCCCGCACCGTGATCTTTCGCCCGGCCGTCTCGTCGAACTGCGGATCCCCCGACTGCCACGGATACCACGTCCCGGAGTAGTAGGTTCGGTGCCAGACCCGGTTCGTCGACCCGTACGAGTGGTACTTCTGCGTGACGTTCGACCCGGTGCTGTTAGACCTGACCATGACGTCGCCGGCTCGACCTTCGGGGTAGTTGTTTCCACCCCCAGCATTCACCGAAGCGGGCTGGAAATAGTCGCCAGGGACCAGCAGCGTGTTGAGGTCCACGTCCCCCAGCTGGATCATCTCCATGTTCCGGCGGTTCGCCAGCACCAGCTCATACGGCGAGAGGACGACCAGAACCCCCTCGTCGACCTTCTGTTGCACGTAGTTCAGGTGCGCTTCGAACTCGGCCGTCGTGATCTTGCCCGTGAGGTTGATCTGCGACGGGTGGAGCATGATTTGGATACCCTCGCCGTTGGCAATGGCGATGTCGACGCGGTCGTTCAAGGTGGCGGCGCTCAGGCTGTCCGCCGTGAGGTGCCCCATGCCGTGTCGGACTACCCCGTCCAGAGGGCGGTGGTAGGCAGTGTCCGGGATGTAGCCCGATGAGACAGCGTGGTGCTCGAGGATGAGCCGCCCGGCGACGGTCTCGAAGAACGCCTCGGCGCTGTTGCCGCCGTTGAATCCGAGGTAGCTGGAACCGCCGACGCCAGGAGGAGCGAAGCCGTCGATGACCGCTGAGGGGATCTGCGAGCGCAGCGTTTCCAGCGATTCGACGATCCGCTGCTCGAGGAGAGACACAGTGGTCGCATCGCTGTGGTTCTCGGCGTGGTGCCAGATCTCCAGGAGCCCCTCCTGCACCCAACCGTCGACCTGCGCGGGGGTCACTCCGCCCATCTCGGCGTAACCCCACTGATTCGAGTTCAGCGCCTGCGAGTGCTTCCACCAGCGAGCGTCGAAGAGCGGCTTGATCTCGTCCCGGTAGTTCGCCAGTCCGTGATCGAACCGGTAGGCGACTGCAGCCCGCCCGTTGGTGTGGACCGGGCCCCGGCGACGCGTGAAGTCTTGCAGCAGCATCGGGTTCGCCGCGCCGGACAGCATCGCCGCCGGGTTGTCCATACGCCGCCAGTCCGACCAGCCAGTGCCCAGCGCGTTGACCGTGTTGCGCTCCCAGACCCGGCGTTCGAACGACTCGGAGTATGTGTAATACGTCTGCACTGTGTGGACGTAGTTGCCCACCGTCGCCGTGGAGACCTCTACCTGGAACGGGCTGTCTGCCGCATCGGGCGGACGATTGGTCATGGTCGCGGTATTCGAGACCGACCGAGAGAAGCGCCACCCGTTGACCTGCACCGTGTTCAGGTCGGAACCGTTCGCGAGCTCCTGCGGGTTCTCCAGCACGGATACCCGGTCGCCGAGCGCCGCGGCCTCTGCTATCGCTTCAGCAGACGTCTTGACGAGGGCGTAGTCTCCGAATTTTGCTTCGATTCTGCGTACGGTCCCCTGCGTCTTGAAGCTGCCGACGTACCCCTTTGAATTCGAGGCGAGCACCGGGACCGGGTTCTCATTCATGTCGTAGACCTGGATCGAGCTCCCGGTGGCGGCGTCGGCGATGGTGCCGGCGACCCCGGCGACCGGGGCGAGGGTACGGGGGTCAACGACGACAAACGCGTCGAACGTGGAGAAAGCCATCGTGGCTCCTTACTTTCTGATGCCCATGAGGACGGCCTGCCGGCCGATGATCTGGATGTACGCCCGGTCACCATCCGCGACCGCGACGAGACTGGTTGGCCGGATCTCCGCGCCCTCCGGGTCCCCGTCTAGGCGGACCTCGACCGGGCTGGCCGTGGTGACCGTTCCCCATCGGTACGTCTGCCGCTGCGGCGGGTCCGCCGAGAGCAGCAGCTCGAGCGGATCTGGACTCGCCATCAGTCCCTCACCTCCCGCACCGTCGCCTGGATCAGCCCGCCCGTTTTCAGGTCGATACTCATCTTCTGGATTACGCAGGTCGCGTCGATGCCGCGCGTCTGCCGCCGCACCCGGATCCGCGAGTTCAGATTCACGGGCACGAACGCGAACGACACCTGGAACGTGGACGTGACGTTCGAGAGCTCGGTCATGCGGCGCTCGGCGATGCCGTCTAGGACCTCCTGGCTGGTGGCCTCGACGTTCTCCTCCACGTGCGTGACCCACCGGCCACGGGACGGGAACGACAGCGGGTCGGACGGATCCTCGTTCGTGACCGTCGACGTCAGCGCCGGTGCTTCGCCATCCGTACTGGCGATGCAAAGCACGCGGTTCGGGACCTTGAAGAAGTCCTCTTCGTGCTCCATCCCCGGGCTCAGGATCGACCATTTGTTGTCGACGAACTCGAATGCCTCCGGTCTGTCCGCGGGCCGCACGTACGGCGATGCCCGGTACTTGCCGTGCACGTCGCACCAGAGCGAGAAGAAATTCACCGCTGCCAACAGGTCGTTGACGATGCGCAGGACGGACGTCCCGGCCTCCCAGACCAGCTGGGACGGCAGCACCTCCGAGGTCTCCTCGATGATCACGTCCGCCGGATTCGCGCCCGAGGACGCGACCAGGTCGCGGACGACGTCGACCACCGGGGCGCCCTTCGCCGCCGAGAACGTCTCCAGCACGGCGTCGGCGTTGAGGATGCTCAGCTTGTCGTACAGGGCGACCGACTGGCTGCGTGCCACCCCGTACGACGTCGCCGGCGTCTCCGGCAGGTACACGCCCAGCGGGTAATCCTGCTCGCTGCCGTCGTGCAGGGTCAGGACCCGGACCGGCTTCAGTCGCGTCTGCAGCCAGTCGACGGGCTCGCCCGTGTAGGCGAGCTCGCCGCCGGTGCGAATCGTGTTGTGCACGGACCAGTCGAGGGAGGCGTCGCCGACGCCGTCGAGGGTGCCGCGCTGGATCTCGTCGAGGTCCAAGACCCGCCACTCAACTCGCTCCGACCGGTGCGTCAGCAGCGGGTCCGGGACGAAGGTCTCCGGCAGGTTGCCGCCCCAGAAAAGCGGACTACTCATGGTGGCTGACCTCCGTCCACGAGAAGTTGGCGTCCGTGACGATCCGCTCGCTGCTGTCGGCGAGCTCCTGCAACGACACGAAGATCCGCTCGCCGAGCGGGTCGCGGTAGCAGACCGGGGCCGGAAGGTCGACGACGCGCCGCAGTTGAGTCAGGGTGGCGCCGCCGTCCGGGTTCGGGCTGACCCGGACCGCGAGACTGCCCGTGTGCCGGCGGTGCTCGCCGGCGAACTCGACCGGGTGCGTCCGTCCAGCGAATTCGTGCAGGACTTTCTCCCGGCTGAAGGACCGAGACCGTTTCGCGTTCGCCCGGACCCGGGCCACCACGGAAAAACCCGGGCCCGCGTTGAGGTAGCACCAACCCTCGCCGGCATCGACGACGACCTGCACGACCAGTGACTCCGCCGTCGACGGCAGCGCCGACACCGAGACCGCGCGATAGTGGTTCACCCCGACCAGGGCCGGAATGTAGTCCGTCAGCGCCGTCGTCTTCGGCAGGTTGGTCGCGATCAGCGTCCAGGGGCCGTCGTCGATCGCCCGGTATAGGTCCACGTACTCGGCTTCCGGGGCCGGCGCGACGGCGTCCGGGGTGTCGATGGTGATCATCATCGCCCCGGTGTCCACGTCGAAGTTCGCGGTCACCGCGGGTGCCGGCGGCTCCGCGTAGTCGACCGTGAAGTAGTTCCGATCCTCGGCGGACCAGAGGCCCGCCCCATCCCGGACAGCCACGCCCACCGAGTACGAGGCGCCGTCCTTCAAGTACGTCTCGAACACCGCCGAGGCCGCGTCGTCCGTACCCTGCAGCGTCTCCAGGGCGGCGTCGGCCGCGCTGTAGAGCACCACGGCCCACCCGGTCTGGCTGCTGGCCTCGGCGTCCCCATACGACCAGGCGGCCGTCAGCGAGGACGTCTCGACGACGGCAGCATCCGCTGGCGTCGTCAGGTTTACGGTCGGCGTCGACGAGACCTCGAGCAGCACCGTCTCAGACCAGGGCGACTCCGACGGTTCGGTCGCGTACTCGCCCCACGTGCGGACCTGCCACTCAAGCGTCGCGCCGTTCGCGAACGTCCCACCCGCGAACTCGTGCGAGAACGAGCTGCCGGCCAGCTTGCCGGTGCTCGTCCAGTCTCCGCCGTCGACCCGGTACTGGATCTCGTACGCAGTCTGCGCCGTGCCGTCGACGGGGTTGTGCACCCAATAGAAGGCCATCACCGACGCCCCGTCGAACGCATCCAGCGGAGCGGTCGGCGTAGGAGCCAGCGGGTTGGTGAGCAACTGCACGACGGCCGAGTACGCCCACTCCGACTGCCGACCGTCCGCGGTCATTGCGACCGCGTACTGGTGCGTCTTGGCTGGATCGGGCCCGACATGCGTGTACGACGTCGTGTCCGCCGCCAGCGTCGCCAGATCGTAGTTCCAGGCCCCGCCGTCCTCGCTGTGCGCGAACTTCAAACCCGTGTTGTATCGGGCGACGATGTCCCATGTGACCGAGATGTCCGTGCCCGAGCGCACGGCGACCAGGTCGGCCGCCGGCGCCGGCCGGGTCGGTACGTAGCCCGAATACGCCCAGTCGGAGCTGCCGGCGTCGTTCTCGGCCCGGACCCGCAGCCGGTATCGATTGTCCGCCTCGGCCGAGTTGTACGTGTAGCTCGTCCGGGACGGCCCGCCGACGTACGCCGTCGAGTACGACCCCGAAACCAGATCCCACACCTGGATGCGGACCCGGTCTCGCGGCTTCCCGGACGTCGCCGTCGGCAGATTCCACGACCCGTCCAGCTGTGTGTCCGACACGTACGCCAGGGCCGCACCCGTGGGAGAGTCCGGCGGGCTGATCGGCCGCTTCTTCGTCACATGCGAGCCCGATACGCTCGCCGTGCCCGAGACCGCGTTGATGCCCGTCAGCGATGCGTTCACCGTCGTCGTCACCGTAGACGAGTACGACGTCGACCGGCTGATCGTGAGGGTCTTCAGCTTCTTTTTGTTCGAGCTGGACCAGGGCGACGTCGAGGACGTCGACACCGAGACCGCACCCGAGAAGCTGTAGTCCCCGCCGATCGTGAGGGTGTTCGACGAGTCTGAGACCGGGCCTTTCGTCCAGATCCACACGTCCACCGTCACGTCGACCGACGACGTGCCCGTGCCCACCGACGACGGCGACTGGCTGAACTCGTAACCCAACCTCATCCCGTTGGTGCTGGTCTCGACCTTGGATCCCCACGAAACAGCCACGGATCAGCCTCCCGTCATCTGCCGCGCACGACGCGGATTGAATACCTTGCCTATCTCCTGCCGCGCCGCGACCCGGAATTCCTCGATGACCTTGTCGCCGAGCATCACCTGGATCACGATGTCGCCCCCTTCGCCACGTGCCCGCACCGACTCGGCGAGCGCGTGCATGTCCTGCCACTGGGCCTCAGTGAGGACGGGCTCGGGTTTGCCGGTGGCGTTGAGGACGGGGGTTACTCCTGGCTGGAGGTAGCCGCCCTTGTCGTAGAGGTACTGGTCGGGGTTGACGACGCCGTTGACGCGGCCCTTGTGCACTTCGAAGTGCACGTGGGTGCCGGTGACGTTGCCGGTGGCGCCCTGGTAGCCGATGTGCTGTCCGGCCTTGACGTGGTCGCCGACGCCGACTTTTGGGCCACCTACGGGGTTGTGGCCGTAGTAGGTCCAGAGGTCGGGGCCGTGGTTGAGGTAGATACCGATGCCGGTCTTGCCGGCGACGGCGTTCCATCCGACCCGCTGCACGACGCCCGGTAGGGCGGCGTAGGTGGGGCCTCCGCCGGCGATGTCGATGCCGGTGTGGAAGCCGCCCCAGCGGGGCCCGTACTTGGAGGTGACGGGCCCGTTGGAGGGGCGGTGGAATGCGCCGAGCGCGCCGTTGTAGACGGCGGTCCCGTTCGCGTCGGCTTCCGAGTCCTTGCCGCGGATCCAGTCGAGGACGCCGTCGATGCTCTTCCCGGCGGCGCCGGAGGCCATGTCGCCCCACGTGCCCTGTCCGGCGAGCGCCGAGGTGAGTCCGGTCTTGATGGGGTTGAGGACCCATCCGGCGGCGGTGGCGAGTCCGCCTCGGACCCAGCTGGTGGCTGAGTCCCAGGCTTTCGCGGCGCCGGCCTTGATGTCGCCCCACCATCCGCCCATCGGGAGCAGTGCTTCCGATGGGTGGGAGCCGGCGGCGGCTTCGAGGCCTTTGTCGCTGAGGCCGAGGGCGTTCTGTGTCTGCGAGGCGGTGTAGACGCGGCCGGGCTGGTCGAAGTTGACGAGCTCGGGGCCTTCCTCGCCGACGAGTGCCCAGCCGGGCTGGGCGAGGCCGCCCTTGGCGAACTTGGGGATCTTCTTCATGTAGGGCAGGTTGATCTTCTCGCCCAGGCCGATGGCGTCGGCGGCCGAGTTGATCGTCTTGCGGATGCCCTGGTTGTAGACGGTGTCGATCACGAAGTTCACGGGGACGGCGGCGACGTTGCGCAGCTCGTTCCAGAATCCCTTGATGGCCTTCACGCCGTTCTCGAAGGCGCCGGGCAGGTCGCCCTTGATCAGGCTGCCGAAGGTGTCGAAGACTGGCTTTATGACGTTGTCGTAGACCCGGCGGAGGCTCTTGGACACGTTCTGCCACTTGTCCATGACCCAGTCGAGGGCGGGCTTCACGTAGGTCTGATAGAGCAGCTTGAAGGCCAGCCCCACGACGTCGAGGGTCGGCTGGATTTCACTGTTCCACCAGCCGGTCACGGCCTTCGCCGCGGCCTCCCACTTCGCCACGACCCAGCCGGTGACGCTGCCCCAGATGTCGCCGAACCACGACATGATCGAGCCCCAGTTGTTGACCGCGAGGATGATCCCGCCGATCACTGCCGCGGCCGCCACACCCCAGATCAGCCACGGGGACGCAGCGATCGTCAAACCGAGCACAGCCAGCGACAGGATGCCGACCGCGACGGCGGCCGCCTCGAGCACGCCGGGCGTCTCCATCGCCCACTCGGCGAATCCCTGCAGGGGCCCGAGAAGCGGCTGGATGCCGTCCGTGAGTATCTGCCCGAAGGACCGCTTCACGGTCTCCAAGCTCGTCGATGTGTTGTCGTTCAGGGTGTCGCCGAGGGTTGCTGCGGCGCCTTCTGTGGAGGCGAAGGCGTCGCCCATCGGGTCGATCATCCCGAGGAATTCCGGGATCTTGTCCGTCCCGAGGTCCTCGAGCGGTGTCCCGAAAAGGGAGATCGCGGCGGCCGCCTGCTCGCCCGGGTCTTCGACGCCCTGCAGCGCGTGCACGATCTGAGCCATGGCGCCCTCGGCGGTTTCCCCGCCGGCCAGGAGCTTGTTGGTCATCTCCTCCGTGTTGAGGCCGAGGGACTCGTAGGTGCCCGAGGTCGCCTTCGACATGTCGGTCGCGCGGATCGTGAACTCCTTGAGCGAATCGCCCATCTTGTCCATGCCGATCGCACCGTCTCCGGAGGAGGCCACGATCATGCCCATCGCGGTCTCACCGTCGATGCCGAGCGCTTCGAAGTGCTTCGAGTATTCGCTCATGACCGGGAGAATTTCGCCGCGCATGTGGGCGGGTACCTTCGTCATCGACCCCGCGATGAGGTCCATCGCCTGGTCGGCATCCGCGGCGAGCCCGGTCTTCATGAGGATGCCGGCCGTCGCCGTTGACTCTGCAACGTCGACCTCGAAGGCTGTTGCGAGGTCGAGTGCGTTCGCGGTGATGCGCTCGATATCCGCCTGAGACGCGTCGCGCATGCCGCCCATCGACGACACGACGGAGTCGACGGCATTGGTCACGTCGCCCATCGAGTCGCCCCACGCCCCGGCATAGAGACTGCCCGCGGCGTCTCCGTACACAGCTGCCTGTTCCGGCGTGGCCGCCAGCCGCGCGTTGAGCTTGTCTAGTCCGGCCTCGTTACCCAGAGCCGCCGAGAACGACTCGCCGAACAGGGCGGCGCCGCCGACCGCTCCGGCGAGTTGAGTCACGACCCCGCCGGTCGATGTAGCGAAGCCCTTCATCTTGTCGCCGGCCTTGCCGAGCCCACCGGAGAGTTTGCCCCACAGGCCCGGCGCCTCTTTGACTTCGTCGTTGAGGCCGCTCTGGGCGCGCTCGAGCTTGTCGACCGCAGTCTTGTGGCCCTTGTGCGCTTCTTCCAGCGCCTTCTCAGCCGTCGTGAACTTCTCGTCTGCAGCCGTGGCCTTGTCGCGCGCGTTCTCGAGCTTCAGGGTTGCTGCACGGGCTTGGGAGGACTCCTCGCCGTACTTCTGCACCTGGTCGGTGAGGCGCTGCTCCGCGGTCAGCAGGTCGGCGGCCGCGCGACGCTGCGTCTGGCGGGCCTTAGAAACCTCGCCCACCATCTTGCGGCGGAAGCCGTCCGCCGACTTCTCGGCCTTCTCGAGCTCGTCCACGATCCCGTCGGACGCGCCCGAGGTGCCGCCGCCGAAGGCCTTGCCCCACTCCTGGCCGGCTTTACCGCCGGCGTTCTTCGCGGCCTTCGTGCTGCCCTTCAGCAACTCGGCCCCAAAACCCCGCATGGACGGGAGGACGTCGAGCCATACTTCGTCAGCCACGGGCCGACCTCCAATCCATGCGGGGACGCGACCGCGATTACCGCGGGTCGGGGCGGGCGAGGACGGACATCAGATCCGCCCGTTCCGCTTCGTGCTTCTGCTCGATGCGCGCCTTCTGCGCCGGATCCGCCCTGGACTTGGGTGTATCCAGGAACTTCGGCTCGACCGGCGCAGCGCCCTTCGCGCGGAGCGCGCTGGAGAACGCCGCGTGCAGCGAGGCGACCCGGCTGTCTATGTGCCAGAGCAGCCACTCAGACTGGCTCCACGCACTGTCGAGCTCACGAGCGACAGGGTTGGCCGGCGGAAGGTGCTCGAGCATCACTCGGAACTTGCGGACCGTAATCTCGCCGGCGAGTGCTTCGGCGAGCGGGTCCCTTCCCGGGTAGGTCTGCATCAGGGCCGCCTCGTAGGCTTCCGGGGCGGCCCCGATGAGGGCTAGGACCTCCGGGGCCTGATTTTCCCCAGGTCCTCCTGCTTCTGGGCGGTGGCGGACGCGAAGAGCGCCGCGAGTTTGTCAGGAGTGCCGCCGTGATTCTCGAACTTCTCGAGCTGCTCCTCGGCCGTCACGCCGTCCTTGTAGTCCAGGATCACGAGGGCGGCGTCGCGGCTTTCGTCGCAGTCTCGGAGCCGACGCTGGAATTCGTCGAGGTCGTCCTGGTCGAAGCCGATGTTCAGCCGAATCCAGATGCTCTCGTCCTTGGAGAGCTGCACCTCCTGCAGGTTGCCGATGCCGGTCTCCTCGAGCTGCTGCTCGAACTGATCGAAACGGATTACGCGGGCGCGCGGGGTCTTCTTTGCCATGGTGGGTCCTCTCTGACGGGGGAAGCTGGGGAAGCGAATGAGGGCGGGCACCGGTGGGCTTCCCCACAACACCAGTGCCCGCCCCGTCGTGCCGTCCGCGCGCTAGTTGCGCGTGAACGAGATCTCGGCCGTCGTGTAGTCCGTACCAGCCGTGTCGACCGTGACCGCGGTGACCTGGCCGCCGGAGACCGTGGCCGTCGCAGCAGCGCCGGTGCCGTCGCCGGTGATGGCCACCGACGGGGCGACGTCGTAGCCGCCACCGCCGTCCAGGACTGCGATGTCCGTGATCGCACCTGCGTCCAGATCCGCGACGGCGATCGCGTCACGGAAGTAGTACGGGCCGTTCTGGGTGCGCGTGAAGGACTTCCCGACGGACTTGTCCTTGTAGAGGCCGAACGTGAACCCGTAGGACTCGGCGTCCGTGCGGTTCATCGTGCGCCCGGTCTTGGCGGTGACCTTGACCCGGTACCCGTACTCGTACCGGTAGCGGGCCTGTTCGCCGACGCCGTCCTGCATGATGCAGCCGAGCCGGTACTCCGGGTAGTCGGTGATCTCGCCGTCGTCGAAGAGCCACGGCGCGTGCTTGCCGGTCGGGAACTCCTCGAACGGGACGCCGTGCCAGAGCGCCTGCACGTATGCGTTGTCCTCGCCGAACGCCACCGTGAGGGACTTGTCCACCCCAGTGATGTCCGAGCGGACCGGCTCCAGGGACTGGAGCATGGAGGTGTTCTCGTTCGAGATCGAGTCCTCCTGGCCGACGCCGTCGGTCGTGACGAATCCGAGCTGCAGCGCTCCGGGCGGGAGGATCGGCAGGTGGTCGGACTCGCCGAAGAACATGGTGGGCGGGGCCGCGGCCCGGGACTGCAGGAAGAGCAGCTGCGTTCCCCACTTGCGGACGTTGAGCTCGTCGGTTTCGAGAATGGAAGCCACATCGGGCATGGTTCAGTCCTTTCGGAGGGGCAACCGCGCGGCTGCCAGAGGTTGAGTCAGGCCCGGATCGGCCGGACGGTGAGTGCGTAGGTTGCAGTGATCTTGACGACGTCGGGGTTCTCGTAGTCGTCGACGGCCGGTTGGAAGACGCATTCGACGTCGTCGACGTACCAGTTCGAGGTGCCGGAGGCGGCCAGGCGCCGGAGCGACCGGTCTGCGTCCCGGGCCGCGTCCCATGCCCCGGACCTGGTTGACGCGAAGGCCTCGACTTCGACGAGCGGGGCACGGTCGATGCTGCGCCCATCCCGTCCTCCGACGACGACGGCTTTGTACGCCGGCAGGTGCTCCTCGAGCGTCGGCGGCGTGGTCGTGTACACGCGGCGCCCAGTGTCCGCCGTCAGCCATGCGCCGAGCTCCTGCTCGACGTGCGGGTAGTCGGTCCGGAGCTCAGGCATTCGAGGCCCTCCGGAGGATCTGTCGGCGCGTTAGCTTCGCGTTGAAGTCCCGCGAGCGCAGCTTGTCCGGCATATCGGCGACCACTCGCGCGTACGAACGCTCGAGGCCGGACGGAGACTTTCCGCCACTGCGGACGCCCTCGGCGATCTTGAGCTGTTCGGCGAACGCCGTGGCGCCGGCCGTTAGAGCAATGGCCCGCGCACGCGGCAGGATGCGTTCGGCCTTCGCCCGCGCAGCGGCCCGGACCGCCGGTGTGTCCATCGCCGCGTTGAGCTTCTTCACCGAGAGCGGTTTCCTCATGCCAGACATCAGCTACCCCTCTCTGCCGGATCAGTCCCCGGCGGCGGTTTTCCGTCGGGCCTTCCGCTCCGGCTGGTCCGCCGGGACCACCACAGCGGCAGGCGGGGCCGGTGCGGACTCGTCCGCAGACGGGGCCGGCGGCTCCGGTGGCGCGGAGGGAGTCGCGGCCCGTGTGGCGGCGAGGCCGAGGCGACGGGCGTCTTCAGCCCGCCGGGCTTTGTCCTGGTGGTTGCGCATGTGTCATCCCTTCGATTCGACGACGATCATCTCGGTGTGGTCGAGGATCCCGGACTGGTAGTGCCGGGGTTTGGCCTCGATGCGGTACTTGTTCCCCTGCCAGATGATCCGATCGCCCTCGCCCGCCTGCAGCAGGAGCGGGCCGGAGATCTGGAGCTTCTCCGTGACGACGCGCTTCCCGCTCGTCGACTCGGCGACACTGTGGGGCTGGACGTTGTAACCGAAGAACGGGCCGAGCACGGTCACCGTCTCGGCTGCGACGCCGTCCGCCCCGGGCGGCCCGTAGTCGACCTGCTCGACGCTCAATTCCTGCTGATGCAGTTCCGAGTTCACAGGTAGCGCTCCTTCGACTCGAAGAGGTGGTCGTAGCAGATCGGCAGCGGGAACGCTCCGGCCGGCAGCGGGGCGGCCTGCCGGAGGAACACCTCGAGCATCCAGTCCTCGAAGTCGAACCGCTCGCCGCTGCCGCCGGAGCCCATGTTCACGGACCGCTGCTCGGTGCCCGAGGCCACGGACCACGAGCGGGCGCCGTCGTTGTCGACGGTCTGCATGATCGGCAGGACCAGGCTGATCACGACGTCCGAGACGTCGAGCTCCTTGAGGTCTCCGGCGGCGAGCCGGTCGTCGACGTCCGGCCAGCGGCGGCGCACCTCACGGGAGGCCGCCGCCAGCCAGTAGTCGGCGCGTGTCTGCTCGGTGGAGGTGAGGGGCCGCCATGCTTCCGCCAGTTGGGCTTTCGTTGCTAACGGGTCGGTCGCCATGGCGCCCCCTCTCCTCTACACGTCGAGCTCAGTCGCCCGAGCTGGTGCTCTGCGACCCGCCGTCGCCCGCGGGCGTCGAGGAGCCGCCGTTGCCGGCCGGGTCGCCGGCGGTGCCGGCTGCCGGGGCGCCCCCGGTAGTCTCCGGCTTCTGCTGCTTGCGGCGCTTCTCGACGAGCTTGCCCGCCACCAGGCGCTTGACCTCGCCCTCCGGGACACCCTCCGGCAGAACCGCTTTCCGGTACAGGTACCGGTCCGCGCCACCGACCGTGACCACCACAGCCGCAGCCTTGACCACGTGCACGTACTCGACCTTTGCGGCCATGATCAGCCTCCAATCCCGGTGTTGACGATCTCGATGGCCGCGTTCGGCTCGGTCACGACCGGCACCGTCACACGGCGAGCGCGGATCTTCCAGCGGTCGTTGTCCTCGTCGCGGATGGACTTCGTCTCGAGGCCGACGCCGCCGATGCGGCTGTAGCCCGGGGACTTGATGTCCTCGTCTGCCATGCCGCCGAGCTGCGTGTTGTCGACGAGCAGCGGATTCGTGACCGGGGTGTGCGCGGTCGTGGTCCAGGTGAGCCCGAGGTAGTTCGGGAACTCGCCCGAGTTGATCGGGTTCGAGGACTCGCGCGGCAGCACGCCGTCGGCCAGGAGCTTCGACATGACCAGGGCGTACTGGGTGGGCTTGAGGACGACGACGTTGAGGTCGTAGCCCTCGCCGACGTTCTCCTCTTCGACCTTGGCCTTCGCCGCCAGAGTGCCCGCGATGACGGCCTCAGCCGAGGTCCAGGCCCCGGTGTTGCCGTCACCGGCGTTGGTGCAGTCGAAGGTCTGGGTGACCTTCGACGCAATGACGCCGAGGGCGACGGAATCGACGTGGCGGATGGTGGTGTTCGCCAGCTTGAGGAGTCCGCGCTCGACGGGGTTCATCAGCAGGCGGGAGATCGCCTCGTCGGTGACGATGGAGTCACGGCCCCACTTGACGGTCTTCGCGGCCTGCAGCTCGCCGGAAGTCATGACCGTGGTCGGGTAGTCCGCGCCCGGTGCCACTGCCTCGGGATCATCCGCGGCGAAGAGCGACTCGCCGTTCTCGTAGAGGATGGACCCGCCCTGCGCCTTGAAACGGCCGGAGAGCAGGTAGTCCGCGATGAACTTCTGGGCCGTCAGGTCACGAAGGCGGCGGGCGATCAGCGTCGGGGACTTAAGGAACTGGTGGATCTCGACGGCCTGCCCGTCCTGGGTGACCGTCGCCGGCGGGGCCGGGTACGTGTAGCTCACGATGTGTCTCCTATCGGGTGAGGCGGACCTGGAACAGGTCGCCGGCGGTCGCGGCGGCCGTCAGGGCGGTGCCGATGGGGTTGGTACCGGTGGCCGCAGCATCGCCAGCGGCGCCGGCGTAGACCGGGGCGCCGGCGGCGACTGCTTCGGCAGCGGTCAGGGGCTGCACGCCTCCGGCGTACACGGTGACGTTGTCGCCGGTGGCGGCGTCGAAGCCCGCGACGCCGAGCGTGGCCGCCGAGTCAGCGCCCGCGTGGGCGACCGTTCGGTCGCCGGTGATCTCGACGATCTTGCCGCCGACGACGTCGTCCGAAGCCGTGCAGGTGACGTTCGTGGTCGGGCCGAACATGGGTACGTGCTGAGCCATGACTACTTCTCCTCCGTGGTCTTGTAGAACTTGCTGTAGAGCACGTCCTCGTCGGATGCCTGGTCGACGCCGCCCGTGTAGCCGGCGGACTCGAGCGGGACAGTGCCCTTGGCGAGCTTCGCCAGGACGTCCTTCGCGCCCGGGTCGGCAGCGAGCAGCCCGTCCCAGTGGTCGCGGCGGGACGGCGGGATGCGGCCGTCGTTGACGGCCGCGTTGACGAGGGCCGCACGGTCCTCGCGCTGCTGGCGGGCGCGGGCCTCCGCGCCAGCCTTGGCGTTCTTCGTGAGCTCGGCGTACTGGGTTTCATCCAGCACGACCGTGCCCGGCGCCTGCGGCGTCTGCGTTGCAGCCGGGGCGGGGTCGGCGACTTCGTCGAGGGCCTCGTCGAGAGCGGCGAGGATGTCTTCATCGGTGAGTTCCGCGTCGGCGTTGATGCCGAGCCGGTTACGGATCCCAGTGGTCAGATCAGGCATGTCGGTGTGTCCTTTCGGTGCGATCTGGTTGGTGGCCTCCGGCTCGACCGGAGGGGTCTGGTGGTCGTTCCCAGGCAAGTGCCCGAGAAGCGCGTCGATCCGGGCCGGATCGAGGTGGCGGGCGTGGGCCGCAGCAGGCATCCACGGGGCCGGCGCCTCCCGGCGGCCGGCGTGGGCGAAGCGGACGACGTCGGAGAACGCCGAGGCGTCGGCGTCCGCTTCCACGCTGCCGTCTACCCGGTCCGCGAGTCCGGCTTCCACAGCCTCTGCAGCGGAGTACCAGGTCTCGGCCTTCATGGCCGTGCGCCACTGCTCGCCTGTCCCTCCGGCACGCTCCGAGTACAGTGCGGCGATCGAGTCGGAGAGGCGGTTCAGATTGGCGACGTCCTTGGCGAGCTCGTCGGCGTTGCCCATGGCGATGGTCCAGGCGTCGTGAATCATCAACTCCGCGCCACGGCCCATCACGATCTCGTCGGCGGCCATGATCAGGAAGCTGGCCGCACTGGCCGCGATCCCATCGACGGTGGCCGTGACATTGGCCGGGTGCCGGCGGATCGCGTTCATGATCGCGACGCCGTCGTACACCGACCCGCCCGGGGAGTTGACCCGCAGGTCGATGTCGTCGACGTCGAGGGCGGCGAGCTCGCGTGCGAATTCCTGCGCGCTGATGCCGAACCAGCCGCCAATCTGCTCGTAGATGAAGATCTCCGCGGAACGCTTCTCCGTGTCGGTCTCCATCCGGTACCACTGCCGCGGCGCGGCAGCCGCCGGCCCCGGTGCTGTCTTCGTGCTCATGGTCGCTCCTTCTCGGTGCCGGTCGTCGGCTTGTATTCGCGGGCGGTATCGGCGTCGGCATCGGGCAGCCCGTAGGTCGCACGCACGTGCTCCTCGAGTTTGTCGTCGACGGTTAGCGCCCCACACTCGACCAGGGCGCGGATCGCTTCGGCGGTCGCCGGGTGGCGGGATCCGATCTCGTCGAAGACGATCTTCGGAGCGGGTTCGTCGACACCCCAGTTCAGATCCACCAGGTCCTCGACGATGTGCTGAGTCGCCACGTCGGCGACCTGCAGAGCCACTGTCTGCAGGGAGAGGGTGAAGAAATCGGCGAAGGTCGACCCGAGCGCCCACGACCCGGTCTCGCTGCCCAGGTTCAGGAAGTGGGCAAGAACCGCGCGGGCGATCTGCTCGTCGTAGTAGCTGATCGGTTTGCTCGCGTCCGGCAGGGTGCCCTCGACGCCGAGAAGCGCGAGCTTCGCGCCGTTCGGGATCGCGGCGCCGGCGCTGTTCCCGGAGCGGAAGCCCTGGGCGATCTTTAGGCCGGCGTCCATCTCGTCCTGCTCGCGCTTCTCCCGCTTCGTGGGGTCCAAGCCCTCCGGCGGTTCGGACGCCGTGTAGACCGGGACGCCGAGGCCGTTGCGGTCGACTGCCTGCGCCTGGACCCGGAGCATCCGGTCCTTGAGGATCCAGTACTTGTAGGCGGGCCGGAGCAGCGACTGGCCGAGCCAGTTCCCGCCCTCGCGCTCGTTCACGTAGGCGACGAGCCGGTCGACGCCGATCCGCGGTGTCGTCTTGCCGGTGATCCCGTGCTGCTCGATCGCGAGCAGTCCGCCGTCGGAGGCGACATCGATTCGGGACAGGGTCCGCTGCGGCCGCCAGGCGAGCTTCCGCAGCCGGGCATGCCCGGTGTCGTCGATGCGGTAGACCTGTTCGAAGAACGAGTGCCCGAAGGGCAGCATGAGCAGCGCCAGGCGCAGATGGTCGGGCCACGAGAACCGGTCTCGGGAGCGCCGAGGCCGGTACGGCTCGTCGCTGCCGACCAGCGGCAGGCCGAGATCCTCCGCGACACGGGCGGCGACCTCGGGGCGTGCCCCGTTGGCGTCGATCCTCCACGTGGTGCGGCGGATCGGCAGCATGACCGCGCGCAGCACGGAGATGACCTGCGCGTCCTGCCGGCGCATCCGGTCGTAGACCTGGACGTTCCTGGGCCATTGCAGCTCCGGGGTCTCCTCCGTCTCTGCGAGGCCCCACCAGGTGGACTCCTCCGCGTAGCCGGTCTCGGTCGTCGGTGCGGCCATGCGGAGCCTCCTTCAGTTAGAACGCCCAGTGGGCGGGGTTGTCGTCGTACTCCGGCGCGTGGGCGGCGTGCTCACCCCTGGAGTCGACCGCCACCGGCGGCGGTGGCGGCGGTGGCGGCTTCCGCTCGAGCGGACGGTGCAGCAACCAGTGGGCGGCGGTGAACGCCATCAGCGAGGCGATGTCCGCCGGCGATGCCTTCTGGTCGGGCAGCTTGGCTCCCCCGCCGAAGACCTTCAGCACCGCAGTCGTCGCGGCGATGTCCAGGACCGGCTGTGGCTGATGCCTGACCTTGGTGTCGCGGACCGCGTCGTCGACGCCGGCCCACCCCGCCGTCAGGTCGCTGCCCTCCCACCGGACGACCGGAATGTCGAAGTCCTCTTCCGGGTTCGACGACAGGTACTCGAGGTGATCGAGCAGCGGTGAGACCGGCGCGCCTTTCGACTGTCCAGTGATCGCGACGATGCGCTTCCGGCGACGTGGCTCCATCAGCCAGTCGGCCAGCCAGTCGTACCCGCGGCGGCCGGCGGCGATCTCGACCTGGTCGACACCATCAGCGCGGCGGCCGGCGAAGGCGACGTACACCATCTCGCGGTCACCGGACTGGCCCAGCCCGACCATGACCGACGTGACGATCCGGTCCTCATCCGCCTGCATCGGCAGGCCGTCCGGCCCGGGAACCGGCTTGTTCTGCCCCTTCTCCCAAGTGCCCGGTGGGAAAGGCCCGTCGAGGACGCCATCGGACCACTGGCAGAGGCACTCCGTGCGGAACACCCACTCGGGATCCGTCTTGCAGGCCGCCGCGATCGTGCGCTCGGTGAAGCCCGGGTTCCAGTTGAGGGACGGGTTCGCTATCGCCCACTGGTCCCGGTCCCACTTCGAGCAGCCCGGCAGCGCCGACCACTCGAACAGGCCGAGAGTCTCTTCGTCCTGCTCCATGTCATCGAGTTCGTCGAAGTCGGCGTCTTCCTCGTCCGGGTTGTCGCTGGCCTGAACGGCCTCGGCATGTAGCTGCCCCAGGGCTTCATCCTGGGCGCAGATCCCGTCCGGGTCGCCGATCGCCTCGTGCGCCATCTTCCGCAGATAGCGCAGAACGATGCTGGTCACATCGCCGGCGTTCGAGAGGGCGAAGACGAGCGCCTCGGCCTGAGCCATCGTCGTCTTCGTGATCGCGCCCCAGGCGTCCCAGTTCTGATGCTCGCGCAGCTCGTCGAGCATGATCAGGTTCCCGGTGAACCCACGGCCGGCCTTCCGGTTCGCGGCCTTGACCTTGTACCGGGTGACCTTTTCCTTATCCCCGGAATTGTCCGCCAGTTCGAGGGCTTTCTTGCCGTTGACCTTGACGACCCGCTTGATCATCGAGGCGAGTTCCGGATCCTCCTCCGCCAGATCGACGGCGCCCTGCCAGACCTCCTCCGCTGTCTCCAGATCCTGTGCAGTGCCGAGTACCAGGGGCCAGCCCCACACCGCCATGAACCACAGCGCGAGCACCTGAGAGAGCGTGGACTTACCGTTCTGCCGGGCCACGAGGACAACGACGGTACGGAACCGCATCCCGCCCTCGGGCAGCAGCTCCAGCATGTGCACCAGCAGCCACTTCTGCCACGGGTACAAGGTGATACCAAGGACCTGCTCCGAGAAATCGATGACCTGGTAGCCGAGGGTCCGCGACTCCGTCGACGGCGAGCGCGGCTCGAGCGGGCGCAGCGGCGGCGTGAAGACGCGCGGCTTTTCCGAACCGAAGCGGCGCGGACGGCGCGCCCGTGCGCCGGTCGCCCCGGTCTTAGCCCGACCGCGCGCCTGTCGCGTTGCTTCGGAGGACACGGAGCTTGCTGCCACCTGTGCTACCTCCCGAGTCCTTCGCCGCGGCCGCCGCCGGCACGGACGCTGGGGTGATCTGCAGTTCCGTGCACGCTTTGACGTAGTTCGGGATCAGGTCCCGGCCGGCGCGCTGCAGTGCCGCCGCGCTGTCTCGCTGGGCCTCGTCGATCAGCCAGGCGAGTGTTTTCGCGGCGGCGATCGCGCCGGCGAACTGCTTCTTGTCCGCGAGGTGGTCGGCGTTCTTCACGGCTTCCGTTGTCGCGTCGACCATGTAGCCGGACCGGCGGCGCGGGCGGACCATCGGCGCGAACCGGTCGCCCCACTTCCTCACGTCTTCCGCGAGCTCGCGTTCGACGGCGAGTGCCGGGTGCGGGACGACCTTGCCGCGCGAGTCCTGGACGACCATGCCCTCGTCCTCGACGCGGGTCCGTGCTTCTCGCATGCGGGCGACCAGGGTGCAGAAGGCTTCCAGGGCTGCGCGGTCGATCCGTTCCGGGAGCTCGTTCGTCTCGACGAACTCTTCCCAGACGGCGCGGACGGCCTCCGGCATCTCTGAGGGCGGATCGTGCACGGGAGGCGCCTTCTTCGCGTTAGCCGCCATGCGATGCCTCCCTCACGTTGGTCAACTTCGGTGCGCTCAGGGGACCAGCTCTGACGGTCCGGCAGGCGCCTAGACTGCCCTGCCGGATACCAGCGAGCGGTCGCGCGTCGAGCACGGTTCGGTGCTCGAACTCCGGGCGCAGGCGCGCGACCAGGTCGGAGAGGTGCCGGCGGGAATGCCGCCAATCGACCATCAGCGCGATGTCGGAGACGGTCATGTTCGGGTAGTCGGCGAGCACGTCGCGGACGGCCGGCTCCGCCTCCTCAGCCGCGGACGGCCGCCAGTAGGTCTCCTGCGCGCCAGCGGTGAGCGCCCGGCGGACCGCGTTGCGAGATGCTGCCCGGTCCCGGGCGATGCCTCGAATCGATCCGCCGGCCAGGTGCAGCTGGCGGATCGCCGGACGATCATGCATCGGACGACCCGACCACGAGCGCCGGGGCGCAGCCCTCCTTGAGTTTGGCCAGGCGCGGATGATCCCGCATCCGCTCCGTGACGTGAACGGCTCGGGCACGCCTCCCGCGGACGCCATCCGGCGATCTCGGCGTGACGTAGACGTACTTCGTCCCCGGCGGCGCGATCAAGGTCTGCGCCCACGCGGCCCCGTCGCGCCGATCGACGCAGATGATGACCTCGCACAGGGCGCCGGGTGCTCGATTCCCGTTCATCAGGCCTCCTTGATGGGTCCATTTTCCCCGCCAACTCGCGGATTTTCGGGGGTTCAAGAGAGACTCCCCGGGGGGAGAGGCAGCTCCCGGCGACGACCCCCTCCAAACCGCATAAGCTACATTTTATTGGGGCCCCTCCCCCGGGCCGGTCGGCTACCAGACGGTGCCGATCACGCCGAGCGCGACGGTGTCGTCGGCCCATCCGGTGAAGAGTTCGACGCCGTCGTCGCGATCGAAGGACCGGAACCAGGCGTTCAGCGCGGCTAACGTGTGTCGGGCGTCGGCACGGCCTCGGTGGTGGATGCGACGGGCGAGGACCTCTCGGGGTTGAAGGACCACGTAGACCTCAGTGGCTCCGATGAGCCGCCGCGTCTTGGCCCGTGCCGACGACGTCGCACCCGCCCGGATCACCACAGCCTGCGTGTCACGCTCCTCGCGGAGGGATGCGATCGCCTCATTGAACTCCGCATCGGTCGACCAGTCCGGATCGTCCCGGTCGAAGACCCTCAGGCCAGAGGCCCGGGCCGCCGTGGTCTTGCCCGCCCCGGCCGGCCCGCACAGCAAGACAACCCGCCGGGTCACCACTGCCCCACCACACCGAGGCCGGGCCGCTCGCGCGGACCCTCCGCCTTGTTGCAGTCCAGGTGAGCAGGCGCCCAGTTCGACGGTTCCCACGTGAGCTGCGGGAAGTCCCGCCGCGACTTCAAGTGCTGGACGCTGCACGACTGCGGGTGCGGATAGCGCAGCGAGTAGTCGATCGGCTGCCTGCAGATCACGCACGGCGTGCGCCGGGCACGGCCACCGGCGCGCACCTGGTCGAGCGCTCTGGAAGCGGCTCGGCCACTCCACGCTGGAACCGATACGCCCTCCATGGTCGGGCCTCCTTCGATCAGCGGGTGCTTTGCGGCTCGCGGTCGGTCACCATCCAGTGATTCCCCTACGCGCTCATTGTCATCACTCCTCGGCTAGAAGCAGTTCCGGACATGACAAAGGCCCCAACCGAATCGGTTGGGGCCTTCGCTGATGACACGAATGCCACTTCACCACATAATCTATCTGACTATGTCAAGGCCGTCCGGGTGACCCTGCGAGGCCCCGGGGTCTGGCGCCGCGGCGCTGCGGTCTGGCCGAGCGCATGGCCTTGAACCAGGCGTCCGCCGGAACCGCGTGCTGAGGGTCCCGACTGCAGACGGCGACCTGCCCGACCCCGGGGCGGTCGACGACCGTGACCACGCCAGTGCACCGGACCGCGCCCCGCTCGGCGCCCGTCGACCCGACCGACTCCCGGTGGCCGCATTGCATCTGGGTCTCGACCTCGACGACCCCGTCGACGGCCGCCGCCTCGACCGCGTCGGCCGCCCGCTGGATCTCCGTGTACCACTCCACCGTCCACGACCCGTTCGGATGACCGGCCAGGTACTCAACATGCCACCGAGCCAGCCACCCGGCCAACGCCGGCGTCGACTGGTCCTCCGGCACCCGTGCCCCGGGTCGATCCATGACCAACTGGTGCACCGCCGACCACACCGCTTCCCGCGCCAGGCGCATCGCATCGGAGGCCCCGGCATTGATCGGCAACGGCGCGTGCACCTCGGTGCTGCCCATCCGCTCCGAGCCCCCGCCGCTTCGACCACGCTGCAGCGCGTCGAGCACCCTCGGCCACGCCTCGTCGATCGCTCGGAGGCTGTCCGCCAACTGCTCCCGGCACGGCGTGCACAGGTTCGACCGGTCAGCGGCCGCCACCCACACGTCGCCTTCTGCATGGATCCCGCACATCTCCGGGTAATCCACCGGTTCACTGTTCATCTTCCGATCCCTCCCGCTGCTCTCGCTCGTCGACCCACCGGTTCACGCAGCCGGTGCAGTTGCAGTCGCTCGGCCATCGGCACTCAGGCACGATGACCACCCGATTCGCTGGTGTCCTGGCACTTCCGGCAGGGCATCTCCAGACCGTGATCCGGACACGTCGTCTCCGTGACCGACGAGGGCCTACCACTCCACCCGTGCCACGGGGATCCGAACCGTCCTCCGGTCGAGACCTCGGGTGCAGCACCCGCATCAGTTCCCGTCTCAGGCCCAGTACTCACGGGGTCGGCTTTCTTTCCCCGCTTCCCACGGCGCCGGCTCTTGCTGGAGGGCTGAGGGATCGAGCGGGGCTGGCCCGCTGGTGACCCACTTGTTAACCCTTCAGTACCCTGCCCTGCCCTGCCAGCCCGCGTGCCCGCGTGCGTACGCCCGTGGACAGCTTTCTCCTCCGATATCGGATCCGATCGGTCCGCATTATCGAGTTCGATCGGATTTTCGTTCCGTTCCTCCGCCGGCGGGACCGGTCTTCGGGCCGGTTTCGCGTCCACCCGGGCATTGAACCTGGCGGCGGGGTCCTGCTGCGGCTCGACGGCGTCGTGCTCGCTCGGCGCGACGGGAGCGGTGCCAGCACCCTCGGGTGCTGGTCGCTCGACCGTTGCGCGTGCGGTGGCACGCTCCGGAGCCGGTCTCAGCGTGAATCCGGCCTGCTCTGGGGTTCTTCTGCCCTTCTGGCGGTTGCACGTTGCACAGGCGATCACGACGTTCGAGGGGCCGACGGCTTTCGTCGGGTCCACATGATCCAGCTCGGGGCGGCGGTCGCCCTTCTGCGTGGCCCGCTTGACCTCGGTGCCGCAGTACCGGCATCGGGCCCGGGTTGCGTTCGGTGCGTCCGTGCAGTCCCGCGCCCAGACGGCGGCGATCAGCTTCGCGTCCTTGAGTTCTTTCCGCTTGTCTCGAGCGAGCCGCACGTCGGCTCCGCGATCGTAGCCAAGGGAAAACCAGTCGTGGAACAGGAAGCTGCCGGCCGCCACGGACGGGCACGACTCGCAGTCATGCCCGGACCCGTGCCAGAGACCGACCTCGACGAGCTTGCCGGCCAGGAGATCGACTGCATCCTTGTTGAGCAGGATCTTCACCAGCTGGCGCTCGGAGATCAGACCGTCCGTGAGTGCGGCCTGGCACACGCTGCCGGCCATGGTCCACAGCCCCATCGCGCCGATGCCCAGGAGGTCATTCTCCAGCGCCTCCTCGGCCAGCATCGTCGCCTTGCGATTCACGTGGAGCTGGTCGTCGACCATGAAGAACGGCACGCGTCCCCTCCCCTCTCTCGTTGTTGTGTTTCTGCTCGCAATGACGTGCCAGCGACTGGACGACATAGGTCTGGCCGCAGCTCTGGCACTTCCACGGGTCGTCGTCGGCGCTCATCCGCGCGGCCCCGCCGCCGCGCGCAGGTGGCGCATCAGGAGATTGATCTCCCGCTCCATCCAGTCCCGGACCGCCGGCGCGGCGCCGACCTTCCCCAGCCACTTCTTGAGGACGGTCAGCTCGAGCCAGGGCGACGCGGCGTCGACGGCCGCCCGACCGGCGAGCGCGAGCTCTGCTTGGGTGCTGACAGAGAGCCGGTTCCAGTCGTGGCCGAGTGCCCGGGCGATGGCCTGACCGGCGGCCTCGTTGGCCTCCTGCAGGTAATGGTCACGCTGGGTGACTCTGGTGCTCACAGCGCATCACCGCCACGGTGCAGGACCACTGTGCTCCCGAGTCGGAGGTCGGCGGCCTCGACCCGAGGGACGCTGATGCCGACAAACAACTCGTCATCAGCGATGTCGTACTCGTCCGCGCCGATGCTGAGAAGGCTCACCCGCCCCTTCGTCGGCTTCGGCGCCAGGCGGGCTTTTCGGGCACGCTCGCGGTTCTTGGCGGCCTTGCGCTGCTGGCCGACGGTGCGGCCGGCGAGGTGCTCGGCGGTCGCCTGGCTGATCGCGATCTCTCTGAGGGGGCTGTCGTCTTCGTCGAGGACGTCCACGAAGTAGTGCCGATCGGCTTCGGAGTCGTGCGGCTCCGGACGGATGCCCGACATAGCGGCTTGGCACTCCTCTGCCGCCTGGAACAGGACGCCGTCGAGGGCCCAGAACACGCCTTCGGCGTGGTTGGCTTCGATGATCTGCAGGGCGATGGCGCTCATAGCCCCACCACCAGGAATGGCGTCCAGCCGGCGACGGGATCCTTGCTGACCGACTCGTCCGGCCAAAGCTCTTCGTCCTTCACTGCTGGGTCGGCCCAGTATGCGACGGCGTCGCCGACGATCTCGTCGAGGTCCTCTGGCACCTCAACGCCTGCGACGTCCGTGTAGAACGTGCGCGCCGCCTCCAGCGCAGCAGTGCGGTCGTGCGTACCGAAGATGACGAAGTCCGGGACTTCGGTTTCCCACACTTCGATCTTGGGCGCCGCATCCTCGGCGTGAGTCTGGCAGCAGGCGCAGGCGACGACCACGTCGGCCTGCTCGTCGAGCGCCTGCCCGGCGCACCCCTGGTGCTTGCCGTCCCGGCAGTCCGGTCCGATCGGCTGTCTTCTCGTCACGGTGTACTCCTTCGGTGGTTGGTCTTCTTCTGAGGGGCCCGTCCCGGATTCGAACCGAGTGCCGCCCGGCCGAACAATCAGCAGTTGGGGGAAGACTGATCGTGTGGCTGGCGTGGCTTGCCTATACGGGCCGTGGTGCCCCGGCCGACGGCCGGGGCGGTGGTTTACGGTCGTCGGCGCCGCGCGACCGGGACTCGCATCCGGAGCGCGTACGGGCACCCGGCGAACTCGGGGGCCGCAGCCGTCCAAGGGTGCCGGGAGGTCTCGACGACGACAGCCTCGGGCGGGGCCTGCGGGACCAGTCCGGCCTCGTCCAGTGCGACGACGAGCGCCGGCATCCCCTCCTGGAGGAGCGGTGGCAACTCGCCCAACGCCGGAGGTGTCCGGCGGTCCTCACCCGTGATCGGCCACAACATCTCGTACACGTCCGCGGTCATGACGCCTTCCGCTCGGCTGCACGCCTTCGCCGATGGATGTTCGCCCGCTCCTCCGGAGTCTTCCCGCCGAACATTCCCGCCCGGTTCGATGCGGCCCCACGCTCGCCTGCGAGAGCATGCTCGAGGCACGCCTCACGGACTGGACACGATTCACAGCGGCGCCGGGCCATGTCGTACCGGTTCGGATCCCAGTTCGAACCCGGGAAAAACATCTCGTCCGCCAGGTCCGGGTCCATGCCCGCGCACGCCGCGTCCCGGAGCATTTCGGGTACCTCGAGCATCGAGGACGCCTGCGCCTGAACGCTCGGGGCTGCTTGGGAACTACGCGGCGTCATCGTCCGCCGCCTCGTCCTCGCCTCCGTCGGCGTCGCTCGCGGGCTCGGTCTCCGGCTCCCGCACGCCCATCGCCTGCTGTTCGACCGAGTCCCACTCGTGCCCGAACCAGGCCGCCACGTTCTCCTGCCAAATGCGGCGCATGTGCGCACGCTCGCCCCGGATCTGCCAACCCTCCGGCTTCGCCAGCGGCTTCTCGGCGGCGTCCCAGTACTCACCGAGCGTCGCGAGCCGGACGAGCTGCTGCCACGAGAACTTCTGGATCTTCTTCTCCAGTCGGTCACGCCACGCGTTCCACTCCTTCGCGTGCCCGTAGTAGTCACCTTCGAACCCCTTCGGGATCCCCGTGACCTCGACGAGGATCTCGTCCGGCACCGAATAGACCTCGCGCTCGAGCAGCCGACGCAGCATGTCCAAGTCCGCCGGATAGCCGCCGGCCTGCCGATCCTGGACACGGTCGATGTAGTGGCGGTGTCTCACCTCCGCCGAGACCGGGAGCTGCCCACGCAGCGCCCGCAGCAGCTCCTTGCGAGCCTTCTCCGCCTCCGTCAGGGCGACCTTCGGTGTCGACGTCGGCGCGAACCATTTTGTCTCCACCTCGCCGCCTTCGAGCCCGGCGTCGTGAACCAAGAACTTGTGACCGGCTGCTGCGTGCTCCTCGTCCGAGAGCTCGTCCGTCACCTGCTTGTGCCTGCCGTCGTAGGCGATGTCGTACTTTCCCTGCTTCGCGCCGACCGCCTCGAGCTGCTGCACTTCACGTCGCTTAGCGACCGTCCCGCGTGCGGACCCGATCAGGCGGATCATGCCGTCCCGATCCAGAGCCCACCGGGCACCACCCAAGGACTCGTGCACCTGGGCCGTGACCTCGGGATCGCCGGCGTCCTCGACCTTCTGCAGCTCGATCAGCGCATCGATCGACAACTGCCCCGTCGCGTACTTCTTCTGAATGTCCTCCGGCGCCTTCGTCACCCGGGCCTTCGCCAACACTGCCGATCGCGGCTGCTTGAACTTCTTGCCGATCGTGGACTCACTGCGGCCGAGGTCCAGCATCGTCTGGAACGCCTGCGCTTCCTCAGCGACAGTCAGGAGCTTGTGATTCCGACCGGTCGTCATCATGACGTCGAGATCGCCGAGCTCGTGCGTCTGCGGCTCGTCGACGACGACGCACGGCACCTCCGACAAGTTGGCGCGGATCGCGGCTAGGCGCCGGCGGTGCCCATCCTGCAAGCGGTAGTCGCCGTCCACGTCCGGGTCCGGGTAGACACGGAGCGGGTTCTGCACGCCCATCGTCTTGATATCGCCGGCCAGGCGCTCGATGTGGTCATCGTCCGCGACCGTCCTGATGTTCGCCGCGTTCGGTCGGATCTTCTCGATCTGGATGGTCTCAAGCTTCATCATGGGATTCCCCCTTGTCGTTCGTTCTGGTGTGCTCGCGGGTCCGCTCGTGCGCGGCCGCCTGCTCGTACGTGTGCGCCTCGACCAGCGACGTGAACGCCGCCGCGATGACGGCGGCGACCTCCATCGCCGGCGCCCCATCCGCCAGTCCTGCCCGGGCCTTCTCGATCTGCGCCTCGGCCGCGAGGCGCATATCCGCCGCCGCCTGCCCGGCGAGGTCTTGCCGCTCGAGCAGCGCCGCCAACTCTGAATCCGCGACGTCCACATGCCGAGTAAGCGCGGAGTCGATGTCCGCCGTGGCCACGAGTGCCCGTGTCACGGCGTCCTGCAGCGGGCTCACGTTGCCGAGGAACTCCGCCTCGGTCACCGGCACCCGCAAAAGCCGAACCGTCTCCGACTGCGATTTCAGGTCGTCCTCCATCATTCGGAGTCGCTTCGCTAGATCACTCATTCGTTCTTGCTCCCGTCGTCGAGGACCGCGCCAAGTGCGGCGGCCAGCATCAGGCCGGCCGCGAGCACCGTCGCGCCGTTCATCAGGTGGAAAGTCATCAGGTAGATCGCGCCGAGAGTTACCACCAGCGGCGCCCAGACCAGGGCGCGGCGCCGGTGGGCCGCGACTGCGGGGGCTGGCCGCATCATCGGGCACCACCGGCCTCGAACAGAGACGGCGCATCCGCGGCCGCCGGCGGCTCCGGGTTCAGCCCGAACCACGCACACGGCTCGTCCTGGCCCGCGAGCGTGATCGTCGCCCCTCGCGGCTGACGCAGCGTCGTCACGTCCACGTGGACCCGCTTCCCCGGCCAGAGGCCCAGCGCCGCGGCCTCGACCAGCTTGCGGAGGTGCTGGTCATCGCGGAAGCCAACGGAGATCCACGTCTGCCGGTACTTGTGGCCCTGGGCGTCTGCCAGGCGCAGCTTCAGCCAGAGCGTCGCGTACGTCTTGTACGGGCGGCGGGCCATCACGCGACCGCCTTCCACCGTGCCGACAGCACAGCGCCGATCGGCGGCTGCCCCATCTCGGCCAGGGCGTCGTCCACGCGCAGCTCGTCGGCCACGGCCAGGACCAAGGCCTCGGGCCCCTTCAGCGCGACCTGCCGACACCAGACCGGCGCCGCCTCCTCGAGTTGGCGGTGCCGCAGCGAGATCCGGGCCCGGAGGATCCGCGTCTCAGCGGCCTTCCGGTACGTGGCCGCGAGCATCGGCTGACGAGTGGCCTCAGCACGATCCGCCCGGGCAAGCAGCGCGGTCGCCTGCGCGACGTAGTCCACGACATGGTCCGCCACCGGCGCCGCGTCACGCTCCCGCCGGGCGGCTGCCTCGGCCTCGACCCGCTTCTGGCACTCGCGTTCGTGGGCGTCGACCTCGTCGCACCAGTCGTAGTAGTCGGTCAGGTCGTCCACCTCGGCGTCGGTCGTGCCAAAGATCCCCGTCGCGTAGTCGCAGTGCTCGCATCTGAACTCGACACGCATCAGGCTGCCTCCTGGTTCGTCTTGGCCGCGGCGATCGCTTCGGCCGCCGCGCTCGTGGACAGCCAGGCCGCGTACACGCCGGCCGCCGAGCGGATGCAGTCCTCCCGCGTCATGACAGCACCAACCATCGCGGCCGGCTCCTTGTTCTGTAGACTTGGCATTGATTTCCCTTCCGAAATCACGCCTCCAGCCGTTGCACCGGCTGGGGGCATTTTCATTTGCAAACGGCGAGCGCCGCGCTACCCGGCACGCTTGACGTTCTCACTCGTGTTGCTTGATATTTCGGGCACAAAGTAGACATCCAGGGGGACGTCGAGTGCCTCGCAGATGAGTTCCGCAGTGCGCCCCTTATTGAGGGACTGGGTGCGTCCGCAGAGCAGGTTGTCAATCGTTCCCGGTGCGCATTCGGCGTACTTTGCCAGTCGTCGATTGGACCAGCCTTTCCGTTCCATTCGAGCCTCAAGTGAGTCTCGCGCTACGAGGCGCATTCGCATTCCAGTTGGCCACCTCCTTCGCTGAGTCCGGGTCATGGTCCGTGCTTGCTGGTTCATCTAATCCCCCTTAGGCGGTATTCGTCAAGTGCTGCTAGATAGAACGTAAACCATTGTTAGGCAACTTGGCAAGGCGTTGACGGCGGATTGCGCGGGATGACTGTGCGGCACGAGGATTTTCCGAAACTTCTTGTTAGGCAAATTCGCCGGTGTCGTTCGCCTGCACCCTTAGGCAGTGCCTAAGATCGTTGAATGGACACGCATGGAACCATCCAGCGACGCTAGGGACGTGATGACCGAACGAACGCTCGCAGACCTCATCGAGGCCGCCCGTCAGCGCGACACCAAGCCGCTGTCGTACGACTCGCTCTCGAAGCTGTGCGGCGGCAAGCCAAGCCCGCAACGCCTCAACCAGTACGCCACTGGAGTCCTCAAGAACTTCCCGGACCCCGATTCGCTCCGCGGTCTCTCACGCGGAACAGGCCACTCGATCGAGACGCTGCTTCGAGCTGCCGCACGTTCGCTCGGACTCACCGTTGGCGACGACAATGACAGCGCGATCATCGTCGCCGGCGCGTCAGAGCTCCCGGACTCGGCCCGCGATGCGGTCAAGTCGGTCGTCCAGGAGCTGGTCCAGCTAGCCAGCGAGGCACGCCATGCAAAAGACCCACGGACAGAAGAACCTCCACACGACCAACAGGCGGCGGTGGGTAGCAACCACGCTGGCCAGGAACAGAAGACGGGTCCACTAATGGATCCGACATGGCAGGAGTACCGGGAGACGAAGACGACCTCTGCCGCAGATGACGCCGAGGCGATCATCCGTCAATCGAGGAAGGACCAGGAGCGGAGGCCAGCCGAGTAATGCCGGTAACTGTTGGGGGGCCAATGCCGGATCTGGTCATGGGTGCCGACGGGCGACGCGTGCCACCTGTGGGCGTGCACGTCGTCGGCATGTCAGCCGTGATCGCACACCTCGTTACGAATCGGCCAGACGAGAACCATCGCGCGCAACTCGCCAAGGACCTTCTCGACTACGTCAAGCTCATGCGAGATCTCGGACTGCATGTCGAGCGAGTCCTCGTTGACGGCAGCTTCACATCTGACAAGATGTACCCGCGAGACATCGACTGCTCTCCCATCGTGGACGGAAGCCTCTCCAAACCCATCCCCGAGATCCTCAACACCGTGACGTCCTGCTGGGTCTCACCTCGAGACCGCTACAAGACAACGCCTGTCCCCTGGCTTGAACGCACAGTAGGCTTGGACGTCTACGGATTCGTGCAGATCCCCACATCCCATCCGAACCACAATCTCGGCCTCGAAGCCGAGCGCTACTGGAAGAACTGGTGGCAGCTCGAGCGCCAAGGGGCCGGGACGCCCTCGAAAGGTTGCCTGGAGGTGATCATCGATGAGTAGCTACGGAACCGGACTCGCCGGATTCCTTCGCGATGTCGAAGACGTCCTCGAGCAGTACCGGCCGAGCGCCGATGACGACTGGATGACCCAAGCCAACCGGACCAGCCTCGAAGCACTCCGTGACGAGGTCCAAGGGGCCACGCTCGAAGTGCAAAAAGGCTTCCGCGCGCACTTCGAACACGGCGCGATTCAGGGCCATGCGGGCCCCGCGAACCAGATACTCAAAGCCATGGTGGCGTTGAACGACGCTGTCGTCGCTCTCGTCAACCGCAATCTGGCGGAGCCGTACAAGACGATCACCGACAACATCCGCGAGAAGCTCGGCCTCTGGGTTGTGCCCGCCACCGCGGGCTCCGTCGTGATGGAACTCGTCTGCCCGCCCGCCACTGCCGTCGAAGAACGCGAGCCCTCCCACCGCCCGATAGACGGGCAGACGGCGCACCCGATCATCGACGACCAGACCCCCGCGCCGACGGCTTCCACGATCGACGAGGTCCTCTCCGTCCTTCGCGCGACCGTCGACCATGAGCCGGGCGACGACCTCGAACTCGAGAACGCCCTCGTCGACATCGGATACCAGGCCACCGCAGCCATGCGCCGGTTCGCCGAACGGTGCATCGAACTCGGGGCGACCATCGAAATCAGCGATCGCACCCCGACGTCAACACCCGTCACGGTCCGCACACAAGACGCCCAGTACCTGAAGAGCACGATCAAGACACTGGGCCTTGAAGAGGAACCACTCATCGTCGAAGGCGAGTGGGTGACGGGCAGTGATGTCCGCGACGTGTTCGACCTCAGGAAAGCCGACGGGACGTACATCAAGGGCCGCTTGCCGAAGCAACTGATCATGGACTCTGCCGCCGCATACAAGAAGTTCGTGCAGGCTGAAATCCAGATCATCCACCGCGGTGGAGTCCAAGGACAGCAACAGCACGTCCTGCAGAAGATCACGGTCCTCGCCGACACCGTACCCGCCGACTTCTTCGACGCGCCGAGCGAGCCTCCCGCCGATTCATAAGTCAGCCCACGCCACCGGAGTCCAACGTGACCACCCCGCAACAGAACAAGCGCCAGAAGCCGCGTGCGGTCCTCTACCTGCGTCAATCCACCTTCCGTGAGGAATCAATCAGCCTCGAGCTCCAAGAGACCGCAGGGCGCGATTACGCCGCGAAGAGCGGCTACGAGGTCGTCGGCGTGGAATCCGACCCCGGCATCAGCGGTCGCACCTGGAACCGGCCGGCCGTCCAGCGCGTCATGTCGATGGTCGCGGACGGGACCGTCGACGTCATCGTCCTCTGGAAGTGGTCGCGCCTCTCCCGATCGCGTCTTGACTGGGCAGTGGCCGCCGACAAGGTCGAGACCGCCGGCGGCCGCATCGAGTCCGCCACCGAGCCCCTCGACGTCTCCACTTCGACCGGCCGGCTCGCCCGCGGCATGTTGACCGAGTTCGCGGCCTTCGAGTCCGAGCGAATCGGCGACGTCTGGAAAGAAGCCCACGAGCGCCGCGTCCGCTCCGGCCGGCCCGCCAACGGAAAGCCGCGCTTCGGCTACCAGTACACCAAGGAGGACGGTTTCATCCCCGACCCCGTCACCGGCCCCGTCCTTGCGGAGATGTACGCCCGCTACAACGCCGGTCAGTCCGTCTACAGCCTCGTCGCCTGGGCCAACGAGGGCCCCACCCGCCCGGCCACCGGGTACGGCGTCAGCGCCGACGGCCTCTGGTCCGCACGCACCATCCGCCGCATGCTCGACACCGGCTTCGGCGCCGGCTACTTCACCCGTCACGGCGAGCGCGTGAAGGGCGTGCATGAGCCGGTGATCAGCGAGGAGATGTTCCAGGAGTATCTGGCACGGCGTGAGACGCGTCGGACGCGTCGGCGTGGTGAGAAGTCCCCGTACCTGCTGTCGGGGTTGATCCGGTGCGAGTGCGGGTCGACGATGCACGCGGGCCTCTTCGGGTCGGCACGCAAGCCGAAGTACCGGTGCAAGGCAGCGGCGGAGAAGCGATCACACTCGGGCGGGTACGTCACGGCTCCCGTAGTCGAGGTGGCCGTCCTGGGCTGGCTGCAGGAGGTGCAGGCGGAGATCACCACGGCGGCCGGCACGGTCAAGCGCCCGACCCGGACGGCGAGCGCGGGGCCGAGTGAGGCGGTGTTGGCGCGGCGGATGATCAAGCTGGAGAACCGGCTCGACAACCTCACGACGCGGTACATGGACGACGAGGTGTCGCGTGAGGTGTACGAGCGGTTGAAGGCGAGCACGGATGCGGAGTTCAAGGAGGCCGAGACGGCGCTGCGGGCTGTGCGGGTCACCGTCTCCCGGCCAGCGGAGCAGCTGGTCCCGGATCTGCTGCGGGATTGGGACGTGCTGCCGGTAGAGGTGCGGCGGGACATGCTCTCACGACTGATCCATCCAGTGCTGGTGCGGCCAGGCAGGCCCGTCGCCGAAGTGCTGGTGGCCGGGCTGTGGGAGGAGCCGCCGGCCTTCGGCGAGCGCGGGTGAGATTAGGTACGCGTCATGAGCGTGATCATGACCCATCCCGGGACGTCACCGCGTTCTTCGCGGCGGACGCGCTCGGTCAAAACGAGGACGAAGGTCATCGAGGCAATGAGGACTGCGTGGCCGAGGCCGCCCTGTTTGATGAGGTTCTTCATGGTTTATCTCCTGGTGGGTGTGATGCTTGCTTGGTCTAGAGGTTGAGGTCGATCAGGGACAAGCCCGGGTAGACAGCGAACACGATGGTCAAGGGAAGGACCCCGAAGACGACGGGAGCCAGCATCCCGATCTCCTTCTTGCCGGCCGTCTCCATCAGTTCGCGCTTCGCCGCGTCACGGACGTCCTGGGCTTGGGCACGGACGACTTCGGCGATCGGCGTCCCGCGTTCGACCGCCACGGTCAACGCGTCAACAAATCGCGTCATCGCTGAAAGCTCGACCCGGTCGGACATCCGGTTGAGCGCGGTTGTCAACGGCGTCCCGGACCGCAGGTCGGCCAGGGTGAGCTGAAATTCGTCCGCCAGGTCGCCCTCCACGATGCGCGAAATGCGCTCGACCGCGCCCGTCGTACTCTCTCCTGCGGCGACAGCGAGCGCGAGCAGCTCCGCCACGCTGGGGAACTGGCTGAGGATCCGCCGGCTCCGGCGCTGGATCTGCTCCCCGAGATACCACTCACGCAGCAAGTATCCCGAGACGGTCGCGACGACGACCAAGATCGTCGCCACGAACCAGTGCGTCTGCCCGGCGACGGTGCCGAACACAGCCCAGGTAAGCGAGAGCAGTAGACCGAAGCCGGCCCAGCCGAGCTGAGACGCTCGGAACTCCGTCGTCGTCATCCGCAGCCCCGCCTTGCGTAAACGCGCCTGCAAATTGCCGCTGACCGGGTTGATCCTGTTGACCCACGCCGTGATGTCCCCGAGAACGGGGCCGAAGAGGGTACTGATCGGCCCGAGTGCCGCCTCCCGTGGCTCCCCTCCCCCGAGCAGCCGGGACCTGGCCACGTTCGACCGCAGCTGCGGGGCGACCCGGTCCGCGAAGGTGACGACGCGCATTGCCGGCATGCGGACGAAGACCAGCCAGAGGCCGGCCCCGAGCGCACAGCCGACAGCGAGCGACCACGTCAGGATCTGGCTCATTTGATCACCCGCTCTTCTTCCGGCAGGGACCCGATGCGCAGCATGACGCGGTAGCAGATCAGGGAGACGACCAGGCCGCCGAGCAGGACGCCGACACCCGTCCACGAAGAGTATGCGGCAACGGCCTGAGGTTGCATGGAGAGCAGCAGGAGGATGGCCCACGGTGCGCCGACGGCCAAGCGGGCGGCGTTGACGGTCCAGGACTGCCGCGCTTCGAGCTCGCCGCGGGTACGCGCACTCTCACGCAGGAAGCTGCTCAAGGTGGACAGCATCTGCCCCAGGTCGGAACCGCCGACCTCGCGGGTGATGCGCAGGGCGGTAATGATCTTGTCAGCGACCGGATCGGCGAGCCGGTAGCGCAAGCGCTCCGCAGCGTCGTTGAACCGGCCGCTGGCCCGATAGTCGAGGGCGAATTCTCGAAAGTGTGGCTGCAGATCTGCGGGCCCCTGCGTACTGAGTTGCGCGAGCGCATCCGGCAGCGGCAGGCCGGCGCGGATGGCCGACCGCAGATGGTCGACGACCTCGGGCCATTGCTCGCGCAGGGCCGCCGCGCGCTTTCCGGCGCGCCAGCGAAGCACCGCCCACGGAATCGCCGAACCGAAGGAACCGAAGAGGACCGCCATAATCGGCGAGGTCGTCGCGAGCAGGACGATGAACGCGCAGACAACGCCGCAGATCGCCGTTGCGGTGATGAATCCGCGCTGGGAAAGATTCTGGATTCCGGAGCGCAGGATGAGCCGCTCGACGCGGCTCGACGCACGCACCCGGGCAGCCGCCTCGGGGACCACCCACGCCGAACGCCAGACGAGGAAGAATCCCATGCCGAGCGTGAGGCCGAGCAGGAGGCTCACGCCAGGACCTCCACCAGTCCGGCGACGTCGACACCGGCCCGCTCGAGCTTGTCATGCGCCAGCTCCGCATTGTTGTTGACGACAAGTTCCCCGCCGACCCGGTGGAAGAGCTGCGAGGTTTCGATCACGCCGTTCTCCACGCGCTGTCCGAGTTTGACGATCTCGGAGACCTGTCGATGGCCACCGGCCGTACGCTCGCAGTGGACGACGAGGTCGATGCTGGTCGCGACGGTCGGCACGACGAACTGTGCCGAAATGTTCTCGCCGGCCAGCAGCGGAAGAGTGCAGATCTTGGTGATGGCGTCGCGCGCGCTGTTCGCGTGGATGCTGGCCATCGCGGGGAGACCGGCGTTCATCGCGATCAGCATGTCCAGCGATTCCGCCTCGCGGACCTCACCGATGATGACGCGGTCGGGACGCATGCGCAGAGCCTC
Organism: Zhihengliuella halotolerans; assembly: GCF_004217565.1. NCBI lineage: Bacteria > Bacillati > Actinomycetota > Actinomycetes > Micrococcales > Micrococcaceae > Zhihengliuella > Zhihengliuella halotolerans. The sequence continues at coordinate 1,481,678 of NZ_SHLA01000001.1, forward strand.
CTTGACGAGGCGGCGCATGGTGATTTCGCCCCCGCCTTCGAGGTTGGCCTGCCGGCACTGCATCGCGACGACGTCGCGGCGGTTCACCTGGAGTTCAAAGATCTCCTCGATGGTGACAACACGTTCGCGCACGCCAATGGCGGACGTGAGGCAGTTGAGCATCGTGGTCTTGCCGGCCTGCGTCGCGCCGGAGACGAGCACGTTCATGCCGCTCGAGATGGCGGCCTGCAGGTACTGAGCCGCCGAGGGGGTCAGAGACCCGAGGTCGACGAGTTGGTCGATGCGCTGGGCCCGAGCAACGAACTTTCGAATGTTGACCGACCAGTGCCGGCGGGTGATGTCGGGAATCACGACGTGCAGGCGCGAACCGTCAGGGAGCGCAGCATCGACGAACGGTGAAGACAGGTCCAACCGCCGCCCGGAAGGCTTGAGCATCCGCTCGACGAGCGTCTCGACCTGCTCGTCCGACAACCGGATGGACGTCAGCTCACTCGTACCGCCACGCGCGCAGAAGACCTGAGTCGGGCTGTTGATCCAGATTTCCTCGATAGTCGGGTCGTCCAGAAGTGGCTGCAGCGGGCCGAAGCCAGCAACCGCGTCGAACACCTCACGGTTGACTTCGTCGAGTGCCCCGAGCTGCGGCAACGTGCCGCGCATCGATCGTTCGTCGTAGTCCCGCACCGCTTCGTAAACGATGCGACGGACCTCATTGCTCTCACGCGCGGGATCTAATCCGCGCAGCCGAATGACTTCGCGGACTTCCTCCTCGACAATTCGAACTCCGTCCACCGCGAGACTTCCCTTCAGATCGGCTGGCGCTCCGTGTCAGCCCATGTGGAAATAACAACCAATTAGGCATAACAGAGGCTATCCAGCATGAGGTGGCAATACCAACCGCATCTGAGGAATTGTGGATAACTTTCGTCATTCGCAGCCCCGCCAACAGCGGGCGATCCCATCGCGGGAGGGCGCCAGAACGAGTACTGCCTCACCCGCGCCGAGCGGAGCTAAGCGCGCCCGGAAGGCCAGATGACGGAATCCTGACCGGGCCATCCTCAGGCCCGAAACACCTGCCGGACAGGCGCCGCCCGGTCGGCCGGCACGGCAAATGCGAGATCGGCGCCCCGCACTGGCGAAAATCGTGAGCCGTCCGTCACGCATGCGGCCTGTGGACGACCGCCCCGAGGCCAGCCCGCCTCGGCGAGTGGACCGCGGACGCTATGTGCGACCGAGCTTTTCGGTAGCAGCCAGGTGCCGCATCGTCGCGCCACTGAACACCAGCAGGATCCCCACCGCCGCGGGCACGAGCAACGCCCAGCCGAACACCGTCGTCGTCGTGGAATTGCCTGGATTAACCATGGGCACGGCAAGGATGATCTGAAAGACCTGCCACACCACGATCGCCGCCCTCGTCCAGGCCCGGCCACGGGCGAAGCTCAACCCGACCCACACCTGCCAGGCGGCCGCGCCAAGCATGACCAGCAGGAGGAACAGCCTCCCGGGCAGACCCACGGGGCCGGGCTGGCCGAGCTGCGCAGCATGCGCAACGGCAACCCCCAGAACGGCCAGCGCCTCGAGGAGGACGATGGCCACCACGACAACCACGGCCGCAGGGCGCACTCGAGGGCCGTGGCCCTCCCGATTCTCGGCGTCAAAGGATTCGGTCATGCAAATACCCTACCGACCCGACGATGCGGTCACGGCAGCCCTTCCGCCGGGCGGGCACCCTATGCCATGGTTGTGATGAAGACCTCATCGTCACGCGCCATTTTCTCTTGTTAGACCCTTGTTTACGTATCCGTAACGTGACAATCTTGATTGGCAGCCTACGGATACGGCCTTTTGTGCTCAAATACGTTCGCCGCACCTCGGAACCGCTCGGGCGACCGCCTGCAGGATTCTGACCTCATACTTCACCCCACACCAAGGAGCATCATCAAGCATGGATTGGCGTAGTCGCGCGGCCTGCCTGGAAAAGGACCCGGAGCTTTTCTTCCCCGTCGGGAACACGGGCCCGGCCTTGCTCCAGATTGAAGAGGCCAAGAGCGTGTGCCGCACGTGCGAGGTGATCGACACCTGCCTGCAGTGGGCCATCGAGAGTGGCCAGGATGCCGGCGTCTGGGGCGGCATGAGCGAAGACGAGCGCCGCGCCCTCAAGCGCCGCGCAGCACGCGCCCGGCGCGCTTCCTAACAGAACCGGCCGACGACGGCGGGCCGCCCCACTCTCCGGGGCGACCCGCCGTCGCTGTTTCCACCTCCCCCGCCCTACCGCGCCACCGCGTTGATCCGCAGGAATCCTGCACCGAGTCGCTACGATCGGATGGTGGCAGCACAGGGAAGCGACCCCCTTTTCGGGGCAACGATCGATGGCCGGTACCGGGTGGACTCCCGTCTGGCCCGCGGCGGCATGTCCACCGTGTATCTGGCCACTGACCAGCGACTTCACCGGGAGGTCGCCCTTAAAATCCTGTACCCGCATCTGGCCCAGGACCCGAAGACTGTCGAGCGCTTCGAGGACGAGGCCATCAACGCGGCCAAACTCTCGCACCCGCACGTGGTGAACGTGCTCGATCAGGGAATCGACGGCGAGAACGCCTACCTGGTGATGGAGTACGTGCGCGGACAGACCCTGCGCCACGTACTGCGCGAACATGGTCGACTCGCCCCGCGGCACACGCTGAAACTCATGGACGCCGTGGTGGAAGGTCTCTCCGCCGCGCACGACGCCGGTCTGGTCCACCGCGACATGAAGCCGGAGAACGTGCTTCTGACCAAGGACGGGCGCGTCAAGGTGGCGGACTTCGGTCTGGCCCGCGCCGCGAGCAACAACACCTCCTCGGGCACGCTCGTGGGCACCGTCGCCTACATCTCCCCCGAGCTGGTCACGGGCGAGCCAGCTGACGAGCGAAGCGACATCTACGCTGTCGGCATCATGTTGTTCGAGCTCCTCACCGGGCGGCAGCCGTTCACTGCCGAGCTGCCCATCAACGTCGCATTCAAACACGTCAACGAGGCTGTGCCCGCCCCTTCCACGGTCGTCCCGGGCCTAGCCACCGACCTCGACGAGCTAGTCGAGTGGTGCACCGCGAAGAATCCCGAGAACCGTCCGCACGACGCCGGCGCGCTTCTGGGCGAACTCCGGCACATCGCCAGTTCCTTGACCGACGCGCAGCTCGACCTGGGGACCGGAACTTCCGCCGCGGACACCGTTGTCGTCGGCCCTCCAGTGGCGGAGAGCGGCGCCACCGAGGTCATTGCCGCGCGAAGCGACGCAACCACGGTGATCCCGGCCCACAAAGATGCAACCCGCGCGTTGGACGTTCCCTCCCCTGCTTCGGCGCCCGAAGAGGTCACGACGGCAGCACCCTCGGCCCGCGCGGCCCGGCGAACCGCCAAGCGCGAGCGGAAACAGTGGAAGAAACAGGCCCAGATCCCCCTGGAGACTCTAGAGTCGCACCCGCGGCGGCGCGCATGGCTGTGGGCGGTGCTGGTGCTCGTACTGGCGGCTGTGCTTGGCACGGCTGGCTGGTTCTTCGGCATGGGCCCCGGCGCTCAGGTCACCGTTCCCGTCCTCCAAGGCCGGCCGGCCGCGGAGGCGGCGGCAGAGCTGACCGCCCTCGGCGTCGATTCGGCGCGTTCCGACGTCTACGACGACAAGCTCGACGAAGGCCTGGTCGTAGGCACGAACCCACCCGCGAACAACGCGATCCGCCGCTACCAGGACGTCGAGCTCATCGTTTCCCGCGGTCCGGAGCTCTTTGCCGTCCCCAATATCCGCGGGCGGACGCAGGACGACGCCGAGAACGCCATCAGTCGCGCCGAACTGGTTACAGGCAAGGTCGAAGAGTCCCACGATGAGTCGATTGCCGCTGGGGAAGTGCTGGACCAAGAACCTGCGGCCGACGAACAGGTACGCCGCGGCACCGAGGTCTCCTTCGTCGTCTCACTCGGCCCGGCCCCGGTCGACGTACCCGACGTCACGGGCGAAACACGAGACGCGGCCGATCGACTGCTGACGGCCGCCGGGCTCGCGGGTGCGACGGACGGCGAAGAGTTCAGCACCTCCGTGCCGAAGGGCCACGTCATCTCCCAGGATCCCGCGAAGGGCAAGCTGGAGCGCGGCGGCACGGTTTCGTACATCGTCTCCAAGGGCCCGCGGATGATCGACGTCCCGAACTTCGTCGGCCAGCAGGCCAGCACTGCCGAGGCCGAGCTGAAGGAGCTGGGGTTCGACGTCGAAGTCGAGAAGATCCTCGGCGGCTACTTCGGCACCGTGCGCGACCAGGACCCCGCAGACGGCAGCGCGGCCGAAGGTTCGACGATCACGATAACTGTGGTCTGATCAGTCCTCGGCGTCGTCCTGCGGCAGGTCCAGCAGGGGCCGGCCGTCGGCGAGGATCGTCACCTGCCGCGAAACGTGCCGCTCGCCCGTGGTCATCACGACGTCGACGACGGCTGCCGAACCGTTCCAGGCGTAGGACTCGATCGTTTCGACGTCCGGGTAAGCCCGGTGGATGTTGCGCTGAAGGTTCTCCCCGGCCGTCGTCAGGCCAGCCAGCCCGAACCCGGCGAAGACCACCGTCGCCGCGACGAGAGCGCCGCCGACGACGGCCTCGATCCGGATGCTGCTGCGGAGCGCGTAGGTGCGGCGCCCCTCGGCCTCGCGACGGAATCGGATCCACCGGGCCAGGGCGTGCAGGCACAGCGGCAGCGCGGCCAGCACGAACAGTATCGCCACGGAGACCTGCAGCATCGGTGTGAGGTAGTCCACGTCGAGATACATGGTTGCACCCTACAACGACGGCGTCCGGCGCCCCACAGCGGGGCGCCGGACGCCGTCGTACGGAATGGTTCGCTGTCAGCCGCGCGGACCGCGGGCGGCCAACGCGCCCGAGACGAGGAAGGCCATCTCGAGGGACTGCCGGTGGTTGAGGCGTGGATCGCAGAGCGACTCGTAGAGGTCGTCGAACTGCTCCTCACGGATCGGGTCGGCTCCGCCGAGGCACTCGGCGACGTCGTCGCCCGTCATCTCCACGTGCAGGCCGCCGGCGACCGTCCCGAGGCTGTCGTGGACTTCGAAGAATCCGCGGACCTCGTCCATGACGTCGTCGAACCGGCGGGTCTTGTAACCGTTGGCGCTCGTGACCGTGTTGCCGTGCATCGGGTCCGTCACCCAGACGACCTCCGCGCCGGAGGCGGTGACCTTCTCGACGAGGTTCGGCAGCTTCTCGCGGATGTTCTGCGCGCCCATGCGGGAGATGAAGGTCAAGCGGCCCGGCTCGCGGGTGGGGTCCAGCTTGTCGATCAGAGCGAGAGCGTCGTCCGGGGTCGTCGTCGGGCCGAGCTTGACGCCGATCGGGTTGCGCACGCGCGAGAGGAAATCAACGTGCGCCCCGTCCAGTTCGCGGGTCCGCTCACCGATCCACAGGAAGTGGCCGGAGGTGTCGTAGGGCTGGCCCGTGCGAGAGTCCGTGCGTGTCAGCGGGCGCTCGTAGTCGAGCAGCAAGGCCTCGTGCGCGGCAAAGAACTCGGTCCGCTTGAGCGCCTCGAAGTCGGCACCGCACGCCTCCATGAAGCGCACCGCGCGGTCAATCTCCGCAGCGAGGGACTCGTACTGCTTGTAGGCCGGGTTGGCGCGGAAGCCCTGGTTCCACTGGTGCACGGCGCGCAGGTCGGCGAAGCCGCCCTGCGTGAACGCCCGAATCAGATTCAGGGTCGAGGCCGATGTGTGGTACGCCTGCACCATGCGTGCCGGGTCATGCCGGCGGGACTCCTCGGTGAAGTCGTAGCCGTTGACGATCTCGCCGCGGAAGGCCGGCAGCGTCACGCCATCGCGAGTCTCCATGTCGGAGGAGCGCGGCTTGGCGAACTGCCCGGCCATGCGCCCCATCTTGATCACGGGCATCGAGGCGCCGTAGGTCAGCACCACGGACATCTGCAGGATCGTCTTGACGCGGGCACTGATCCGGTCGGCGGTCGCTCCTTCGAAGGTCTCGGCGCAGTCACCTCCCTGCAGCAGGAAGGCGCGGCCCTTCGCCGCCTCGGCCAGGCGTTCGCGGAGAATGTCGACCTCTCCGGCAAAGACCAGTGGCGGCAAAGATGCCAGCTCGTCGACGGCACGCCGATGCTCGTCGGTGCCGCTCCAGCTCGGCTGCTGTTTGATCGGCAGCTCGCGCCAGGCGTCGAGCCCGGGGTCAGTCGCAGGGCCAGGGACAGGCGCCGTCAACGGCGCGGATTCGGTTCCAGTCTCGCTCACAACTACCAGAGTAGAACCCAACCGGGCCCGGCCCGTACTTCGGTCCGTAATATGGGCACCACACGCGGTTCAGGCCGCGTCCGCACCGCCGCGGTCGACCCGCGCGGCCTTCGCCGCTGCCGCCTTGCGCTCGGCCGCAAGCTGATTCTTGACCGTGGTGGCGTAGACGTCCGCATACTCCTGCCCCGACAGGCGCATGATCGCGTACATGATCTCGTCCGTCACCGAGCGCTGCACAAAGCGGTCGTCTTCGAGGCCCGCGTAGCGCGAGAAATCCAGCGGTTCGCCGATGATCATGCCGACGCGCCGGATGTTCGGCACCGTCTTGCCGATCGGCTGAACCTTGTCCGTGCCGATCATCGCGATGGGAATCACGGGCACGCCGGTCGCCAGAGCCAGCTTCGCGACCCCGAGTTTACCCCGGTAGAGCCGGCCGTCCGGGCTGCGGGTGCCCTCGGGGTAGATGCCGAGGAGATTTCCGTCGAGGAGCGTCTTCTCCCCTGCGCCGAGCGACTGCTCGGACGCCTTGCCACCCGAACGGTCCATGGGCAGCTGATTCGTCATGCGGAAGAACGCCGCGGTGACCTTGCCCTTCAATCCGCGCCCCGTGAAGTAGTCGCTCTTGGCCAGAAACACGACAGGCCGTTCCACTTCGACCGGGAGGAACACCGAGTCCGAGACGGAGAGATGGTTGCTGGCCAGGATGGCCCCGCCTTCGGCCGGCACGTTGTCGAGCCCCTTCACCCACGGCCGGAACAGCATCTTCACCAACGGTCCGATAAAGAGCCGCTTCATCACCCAATAGAACACGGGGTTCGCCTTCCGCCAGTTGTTCGCGTGGCGCCCGGTCCGGCGCAGGCCGGATGACGAGCGGCAGTCGTCTAGGCTCTACTTTAGGCACAACCCAGCCGCGGGTGCTCCCCGCGTCCGATTCGCTTCTCTCTCAGGAGTCCCATGAGCGCATCATCGAACCCGATCCAGCCCCGGGCGACGGACGACGACGGCGTCCCGCCTCCGCGTCTCTCGCACCTGCCCGCCTCGCTGACCGCACCCGTCATGGCCCGCCCGACTTCCGGAAAGCGGCCCGGGGTCGCCGCCCTCGTCATCCACGGCTTCACCTCCTCCCCCGCGAGCATGCGACCGTGGGCCGAGTTCCTGCTCGACGCCGGATACGCGGTGAGCCTGCCCGTACTGCCCGGGCACTGCACGAGTTGGCCCGATCTCGCACGCACTCCGTGGTCGGCCTGGCGAGCCGCCGTCAGGACCGCGTTCGACGAGCTCCAACGCAACCACGACCGGGTCTACGTCTGCGGCCTGTCGATGGGCGGCGCGCTGGCCCTCGATCTTGCTGCCCGCCGTTCGCCGGCGGGGCTGGCACTGGTGAACCCTGCGCTCACGTTCGCGAACCCGACCGCACACGCCGCCCGCGCCCTCAAGCTGGGCATCCGGTCGGTCGCCGCTATCGCCAATGACATCGCACGGCCCGGGCAGGATGAGCAGGCCTACGCGCGAACGCCGATGGCCGCCGTAGACCAGCTGGGGCGGCTCATGCGGCAGACGACCGCGACCCTGCCGCAGGTGACCGCGCCGACGATCGTGTTCCGCTCCGCGATCGACCACGTGGTCCCCGAGACAAGCGTGGCCGTTCTGCAGCGCCGACTGGGCACGCCCCCGAGCCAGCGACACATCGTACGCCTGGAGAAGAGCTTCCACGTCGCAACGCTCGACCACGACGACGAGCGCATCTTCTCCGAAACGCTGAGATTTTTCGATGCCGCTGCGGCGCTTCGCGACTGATCAGCCGCGAAACTTGTTACTATTCAGTAGCACTGTGATGTACGCCACGACCGTGGCGTATCATCAACACCAAGACAACTCACTAGGGAGGGTCCCGTGCGCGAGAAGAGCGTTGCCCCACTGATCGTCAGCCCCTCGGACACCAACATCACCGACTTCGTCCTCCGCCAGGAGGAGAGCCCCGAGAATCTGGCCCTCTTCTCCGTGCCCACGGAGAACGACGCCTGGCGCGACATCACCGCGCGGGACTTCGGTGCCGACGTTCGCAAGGTAGCCAAGGGCTTGATCGCCTCGGGCATCGTACCGGGCGCGCGCATCGGCATCATGTCCCGCACGCGTTACGAATGGGTGCTCGTCGATTTCGCGATCTGGTTCGCCGGTTGCGTTTCGGTACCCGTCTACGAAACGTCCTCGCCCTCGCAAGTCGCCTGGATCCTCGGTGATTCCGAGGCCGCGGCCGCGTTCGTCGAGTCCGGACGCCACGAGAACATCGTCCGGCAGGCCGCGCAGCAGGAGCAGCTCCCGGTCGAACACGTCTGGCAGCTCGAGAACGATGGACTCGATGCGCTGCGCGAGGCTGGTGCCGGAGTCTCCGACGAAGACCTCGAGGCCCGGCGCGCCTCGCTCGGGCTCGACTCGCTGGCCACGATCATCTACACCTCGGGCACAACCGGTCGCCCGAAGGGTTGCGAGCTGACCCACTCCAACTTCGTCGAGCTCTCCGCGAACGGGGTCGCCTCCCTGAAATCGGTGGTGTACCCGGGGTCCTCGACCCTCATGTTCCTACCGCTGGCTCACGTCTTCGCCCGGTTCATCTCCGTACTGGCCGTGGCCGCCGGCACGAGGGTCGGGCATACGCCGGACGTCAAGAACTTGCTGCCCGATCTGCAGAGCTTCGCACCGACGTATCTCCTGGCCGTGCCGCGGGTCTTCGAGAAGGTGTACAACAACTCGATGCTCAAGGCCGAGGACGCAGGAAAGGGCAAGATCTTTCATGCGGCCGCCGACACGGCGATTGCCTGGTCCCGGGCACAGGAGAACGGCGGGCCGGGCCTGCTGCTCGACCTCAAGCACAAGCTGTTCGACAAGCTGCTCTACAGCAAGATCCGCGCGGCCATGGGCGGCAAGGTCACCCACGCCGTCTCGGGCGGCGCGCCGCTCGGTGAACGACTCGGACACTTCTTCCGCGGCCTCGGCGTAACGATCCTCGAGGGCTACGGCCTGACGGAGACCACAGCCCCGATCACGGTGAACACGCCGGACCTCATCAAGGTCGGCACGGTCGGGGCGCCGCTTCCAGGCAACTCCGTGAAAATCGCCGACGACGGCGAGATCCTCGCCAAGGGCGTGTGCGTCATGCGCGGGTATTACAAGCGCGACGATCTGACGGCCGAGGCGATCCGCGACGGATGGTTCCACACCGGAGATATCGGGCAGCTGGACGACGACGGCTGCTTGCGGATCACGGGGCGCAAGAAGGAGATCCTCGTGACCGCCGGCGGCAAGAACGTCATCCCGGCCCAGCTCGAGGACAGGATCCGCTCCCACGCGATCGTCTCCCAGTGCGTCGTCATCGGGGACCAGAAACCGTTCATCTCGGCGCTGGTCACGATCGACGAAGAAGCGCTGCCCGGCTGGCTCCAGCGTCACGATCTGGGATCCGTGGGCGTCGCTGAGGCTGCCAAGCTCCCGCAACTGCACGAAGAGATCGAGCGGATCGTGGCGCAGGCCAATGAACAGGTCTCGAAGGCCGAGGCGATCAAGCAGTTCCGGATCGTGCCGTCCGACTTCACAGAGGAGTCCGGACACCTGACACCCTCGATGAAGATCAAGCGCGCCAAGGTCATCACGGACTACGCGGACGTCATCGACGACATCTACTCCTCGTAGCCCCCCTCCTGCGCGGCGCCCTGTCAGCGGGCGTCGCGCAGTTCGTCGACGACGAGCGCGGCCAGCTCCATGACGGCCTCGCGGGTGGTCGGACGCAACCGCTCCAGGGAGACCTCGGATCCCTCCGCCAAGTGCGGGTCGTACGGGAGGCGCACCACCGAGTCGACCCGGCTCGCGAAGTGGGCCTCGATCTCGTCGACGTCGACTCCGCGGGCAAGTCCTGCGGACTGGTTGATCACGACGATCGCGTTGCGCGCAAGATCCTGCCGTCCGTGCGCTTCGAGCCACGACAGGGTCTCGGAGGCCAGCCGCGCCTCGTCCACGCTCGCGCCCGAGACCAGGACGACCATGTCCGACTTCTCCAGCGAGCCCTGCATGACCGAATGCACCATTCCGGTGCCGGAGTCCGTGAGCACGATCGAGTAGAACTTTCCCATCAGTTCGGTGACCGCACGATAGTCGGAATCGTCAAAGGCCTCGGCGACGTGCGGGTCCGTATCAGAGGCCAGCACGTGCAGGCGGGACCCCTGCCGGGCCGCGTACTGCGAGATCTTGGCGAAAGAATCGACGAGGTATCGATTCTGAACGAGCTGGCGTGCCGTGAAGATCGCCTGTCCTGGCGAACGGTCGCTGAGCGTGCCGCGATCCGGGTTCGCGTCGAGTGCCGCGATCCGGTCCTCTCGCACCTCGGCCAGAGCCATGCCCAGCAGCGTCGTCGCCGTCGTCTTACCAACGCCACCCTTGCGGGAGAGCACGGTCACGTACTTGGTCCCGCCGCTCAGCTGAGCCTTGATGGCGTTCTCGCGAAGCCGTCGCAGGCGTACCGCGTCGGAGTCCCCGACGTTCACCCGACCGAGAGTCGCCTGATAGAGCCATCGTCGCCACCCCGCGGCTGGCGCACGGTCGCGCGGTGCGAGAAGTCGGTCGGCGGTAAGCGCCGCCGCGGGTTCCGGCGTTGCAGAGCCGCCAGCGCCCGTGGCATGCCCGTTTTCGACCGGCTCGTCGGCGTCGGCACTATCATCCAAGCCAGAAGGTTCCCCGAGGGCATCACGTGCCGGGAACCGAGTCGCATCACCGGCAGCCTCCTCCGGCGTGCGGAAATTCATCGCATCCATCGGAGCGTGTCCTGCCGGGCCGGGCCCCACGACGGTGTCGGCGTCCTCCTGCCGCCCGGTCCGCGGTGCCACGACCCCGGCCGCGGTCGTTTCGTCGATTTCGCCGGAGGCCTCCGCCTGTCCCGACTCCTCCGGCTCTTCGTCGGACCGCTGATTCTGCGACTTCTCGCTCATGTCGCCCTCTCGCTCGTGGGATCACTGCCTGATCGGCTAGTCGCTCAGCACACACCCTAACCCACGGACGCTAACGCCCGCCGGGCCGGCCCCGTGGAAGGAACCGGCCCGGCGGGCGTGCGCTGCGGACCGTGCCGCGCCGTGGTGCGGGTGTGATCAAGCCGGGTCGATCACGATCAGAAGATCACCACCATCCACCGGGGCCGTCCCGTTGATTGCGACCCGAGACACCGTCCCCGCGACCGGGGACGTGATCGCCGCTTCCATCTTCATCGCCTCGATCGTCGCGACCGTCCCGCCGGCCTCGACCACATCCCCGACGGCAACCGTCGCCGTCACAGCACCGGCAAACGGTGCCGGAACATGCCCGGGATCAGCCGGATCGGCCTTCTCCGCAACCTTCACCGTCGACTCGACATTCCGGTCCCGCACCGTGATCTGCCGCATCTGCCCATTGAGCGTGCACATCACCGTGCGCATGCCCTTCTCATCAGGCTCGCCGATCGCCTGCAGGGTGACGAGCAGGCGCACGCCCTTGCCGAGACTGATCACATGCTCAGCCGCCGGCGTCAGCCCGTACAGGTAGTCTCTGGTGCCGAGGACGGACACGTCCCCGTACTGGGCGCGGAGGGTCTCGAAGTCACGGCTCGGGCCCGGGAAGAGGAGCCGGTTCAGAGTCGACCGGCGCGCGGCCGAGTCGGCCCGGAGCGCCTGCGAGTCCTCGGGCTCGAGCTCTTCGAGGCGGACCTTGATGTTCCGGCCCTGCAGGGCCTTGGAGCGGAACGGCTCCGGCCAGCCTCCGGGCGGGTCTCCAAGTTCACCGGAGAGGAACCCGATGACGGATTCGGGGATGTCGTAGGCCTGCGGGTTCGCCTCGAACTCGGCCGGGTCGACGCCGGCGCCGACGAGCTGCAGAGCGAGGTCGCCAACGACCTTCGAGGACGGGGTGACCTTCACCAAGCGGCCCAGAATCGCGTTCGCGGCCGTGTACATGTCCTCGATGGCCTCGAACCGCTCCCCCAACCCCAACGCGATCGCCTGCTGGCGCAGGTTCGAGAGCTGACCGCCGGGGATCTCGTGCCGGTAGACACGCCCGGTGGGGCCTGCGAGGCCGGACTCGAACGGCGCGTACATAGCGCGCACCGCCTCCCAGTACGGCTCCATGGCCGCGGCGGCGCCCAGGTCCAGTCCGGTGTCCCGCTCGGTGTGCTCGAGCGCGGCGACGAGCGCTGACATCGAGACCTGGCTGGTGGTGCCGGCCATCGAGGCGACGGCGGTATCCACCGCGTCCACGCCGGCGTCGATCGCCGCCATGATGGTGGCCAGCTGTCCGCCGGCGGTGTCGTGGGTGTGCAGGTGCACGGGCAGGTCGAACTCGGCGCGAAGCGCCGAGACCAGCTGGCGGGCAGCCGCGGGCCGCAACAGCCCGGCCATGTCCTTGATCGCGAGGATGTGGGCTCCGGCGTCGACGATCTGCCGGGCCAGCGACAGGTAGTAGTCCAGCGTGTACAGCTTCTCGTCCGGGTCCGTGAGGTTGCCCGTGTAGCAGAGGGCGACCTCCGCCACGGCAGTGCCCGTCTTGCGGACGGCGGCGATGGCCGGGGCCATCTGGCTGACGTCGTTCAAGGCATCGAAGATCCGGAAGATGTCGATGCCGGTGGCCGCGGCCTCGGCCACGAATGCATCCGTGACCTCGGTGGGGTACGGCGTGTACCCGACCGTATTCCGACCGCGCAAGAGCATCTGCAGCGGGATATTCGGCAGTTCGGCCCGCAGCAGCTCGAGCCGGCGCCACGGGTCTTCACCCAGGAAGCGCAGTGCGACGTCGTAGGTCGCCCCGCCCCAGACCTCCATGGAGAACAGCCCCGGCAGCGTGTGCGCCATAGCGGGTGCGGCGGCGAGCAGGTCGCGGGTGCGCACGCGGGTGGCCAGCAGGGACTGGTGGGCGTCGCGGAAGGTCGTATCGGTCACCGCGACGGCGCCGGCGGAGCGCAGGTGAGCGGCGAAGCCCTCCGGGCCCCTCTCCAGGAGCACCTGCCGCCAGCCGGCGGGAGGAACGGCGCCGGCCGGTCCGTCGAACGGGCTGCGCTCGGGCTGCTCGGACTTGTCCCCGGGGAATCGCGGAAGTTTCTGGCGGGGATCGATGCCGTCGATCCGCTCGCCGTGCGGCTTGTTGACCGTGACCTCGGCCAGGTAGGTCAGCGCCTTGGTGCCGCGGTCCTGCGACCGGTTCCCTACCAGCAGGTCCGGCCGCGCATCGATGAAGTCGGTGGCGACGTCTCCGGCGACGAACTGCGGGTCGTCCAGCACGTTCATCAGGAACGGGATGTTCGTCGCAACGCCGCGGATGCGGAACTCGGCCAGTGCGCGGCGGGCACGCCGGACGGCCATCTCGTAGTCGCGGCCGCGGCAGGTGAGCTTGACCAGCATCGAGTCGAAGTGCGGGGAGACTTCGGCGCCGGTAAAGACGGTGCCGCCGTCGAGCCGGACGCCGGAGCCGCCGGCAGAACGGTACACACTGATCGTGCCAACGTCCGGGCGGAAGCCATTGGCCGGGTCCTCGGTGGTGATGCGGCACTGCATGGCCGCGCCGCGGATGCGAAGGTCCTCCTGGCGGATGCCGATCTGCTCCAGCGTCTCGCCGGCGGCGATGCGCATCTGCGAGGACACGAGGTCGACGTCGGTAATCTCCTCGGTGACCGTGTGCTCGACCTGGATGCGCGGGTTCATCTCGATGAACACGTGCTGCCCGGCCCGCTCGCCGACCGTGTCCACGAGGAACTCCACGGTGCCCGCGTTCTGGTAGTTCAGCGCCTTGGCGAACTTCACCGCGTCCGCGTACAGGGCCTGGCGGATGTCCTCGTCCAGGTTCGGCGCCGGAGCGATCTCGATGACCTTCTGGTGCCGGCGCTGCAGCGAACAATCCCGCTCGAAGAGGTGAACCACGTTGCCTTCGCCATCGGCCAGGATCTGCACCTCGATATGACGCGGACGCAGCACTGCCTGCTCCAGGAACACTGTCGAGTCGCCGAACGCGGTCCCGGCCTCGCGCATCGCCGCCCCCAAGGACTCCACGAAGTCCTCACGCACATCGACCCGCCGCATGCCACGCCCGCCACCACCGGCAACAGCCTTCACGAAGATGGGGAAGCCGATCCGGTCCGCCTCCGCGACCAGATACTCGACATCATCGCTCGGCTCCGAAGACTCCAACACCGGGATCCCCGCCCGCCGGGCAGCCCGCAACGCCTCGACCTTGTTCCCGGCCAGCTTCAACACATCAGAAGTGGGCCCCACGAAAGCGATGCCCGCGTCCGCCGCCGCCCGCGCCAACTCCGGATTCTCCGACAGGAACCCGTAGCCCGGATAGATCGCGTCCGCCCCCGACTCGCGCGCGACCCGGATCACCTCGTCGACGTCGAGATACGCCCGCACCGGGTGCCCCTCGACACCGATCTGGTACGACTCGTCCGCCTTCTGACGATGAATCGAGCCACGATCCTCGTACGGGTACACCGCGACCGTCTTCGCGCCCAGCTCCACCGCGGCCCGAAAACCACGGATCGCGATCTCGCCACGATTGGCAACCAATACCTTCTTGAACATGATGCTCCTGAAATCAACGGGGGCAGGACCCGAGGGGCCGGGGTCATCGACGCGCCTCGCACCCGGACACGTCTTCGTGTCCACGACTTCGTCAAGGCTACCGTGACCCATCCCACGTGGGGCAATCTTTCGTCTCCGGACTACTCCCCGCCTCCTTTCAGGGTGGCGTTGGGGTCTGCCGGGCAAAGCCCCGTATGATTGACCGGGTACGTTGCGGAAGTCAAGACACAGAAGGGGACGTGGTCGGTTCCGTGCAGGTTGTGAGCATCAGCAGTCTCAAAGGCGGGGTCGGGAAGACGTCCGTAACATTGGGTCTGGCGTCTGCGGCGTTGGCCGCCGGCACTCCGACTCTCGTCGTGGATCTGGACCCCCATGCCGACGCCAGCACCGGCCTCGGCGTCGCTCTGTCCGACCCCCAGCAGGAGGTCGGCCGGCAGATCAAGGCAGGCCGCCGCGGCGATCTGGAAGCGCACGCGGCCGTGAGCCCGTGGACCCAACGCGGCAAGACCGCACAGGGTGCAGTGCTCGACGTGGCCGTCGGCGGGGCCTTCGGCACCGTGTATGACCGCCCGGACCTGCGCAACCGCGATCTGCGGCGGCTGAAGTCCCTGCTCGAGAAGACGTCGAAGTACCAGCTCGTACTCATCGACTGCCCGCCCTCGCTCAACGGGCTGACCCGCATGGCGTGGACGGCCAGCCATCAGGCGGTTCTCGTCGCCGAGCCGAGCCTCTTCTCCGTCGCAGGAACCGAGCGCACGATGCGTGCACTCGACATGTTCCGCAACGAATTCAACACGGGACTCAACTCCATCAACGTGGTCGCCAACCGCTTCCGCGACACGTCGACGGAACAGCGCTTCCGGCTTTCCGAGATGCGGCGCATGTTCGGCTCCCAGCTGTTGACCCCGGTCCTTCCGGATCAGGCCGACTGGCAGCAGATTCAGGGCGCCGCATACTCTGTGCACCAGTGGCCCGGCGAATCCGCGCGGACCACGGCCACGCACTTCGACCAATTGCTCAAGGGCCTCAGCGGAACGTCGGGCGCGGCCAAGCGCTCGCGCGTTCGCACATCGGCGCCCTAGGCCCTCCGAGGACGCGGCTCGCCGCCCGCGAGACCAACAGAACACGACGACGCCGGCACCCGATCGGGCGCCGGCGTCGCGTTGTGTCTGATGGAGTGCAGCGGCTAGCTGGCGGTCGCTTTCTTAGCTGCGCGGCGACGGCTCAGCTCGTCTTCGGGAAAACTCTCCTCCGCGGCGGCGTGCTCGCTCGGCAGCTCGGAGAGGCTGCCCTCCACCTCGCGCCAGACGCGGCCGACGGCGATGCCGAAGACACCCTGGCCGCCCTGGACCAGATCGATGACCTCGTCTGCGGACGTGCACTCGTAGACGGAGGCGCCGTCGGACATGAGGGTGATCTGGGCGAGATCCTCGACGCCACGCTCACGGAGATGGCCCACGGCGGTGCGGATCTGCTGAAGTGACACGCCCGTGTCGAGTAGACGCTTGACGACCTTGAGCACGAGAATGTCACGGAAACTGTAGAGGCGCTGGCTGCCTGAGCCGTGCGCACCGCGTACCGCGGGTTCCACGAGGCCGGTGCGGGCCCAATAGTCCAGCTGGCGGTAGGTGATTCCTGCCGCCTTGCAGACGATCGGGCCACGGTAGCCCGCATCTTCGTCGAGAACCGGGAGGTCCTCCGTGAACAGCAAGCCCTGGGCATGCCTGGCGGCCGTGGCAGCATGGCTGCCCGGCTCGGCGCGGTGATCGCTTGTCGGACTCACGTGAACCCTCCTTGTCATGGCTCCCCGTGGGGAAGTGCTCGTGCAACACCGGCACAAAGGACGCCTCCATCCATTGTGCCGACGATTCGCCGCGCGAGGCAATGAGAACCTTAGCTCCGACGCTACGGGGCGAGGGGGGTCCGGTCAATGACCTTCAAGTTTAACTTGAGGGCGTGTCGCGGCCGCCCATCACTTGTCGAAGTCCTCTGGTTCGATGTCCGCCAGAAACTCCCGGAACTCCCGTACCTGCTCCTCGTTCTGCTCGCTGGGCTCCCCCGACTCGTCGCCGGAGACCAACACGCCAGCTTCCTCGACGACTTGTTCCGCGCAACGCAGCGGAGCCCCGGTACGCAGGGCCAACGCAACCGCGTCGGACGCCCGCGAATCCACTTCCGCACCATTGGACAGCACGATGCGGGCATAGAAGACGGCATCTTGGACGTCGACGATCTTGACCTCCGAGACCTCCTGCCCCGCTGCCTGAATGATTCCGACCATCAGATCGTGAGTCATCGGCCGCGGGGTCGTGATCCCCTGCAGACTCATGGCGATCGCGGATGCCTCCGGCGCGCCGATCCAAATGGGCAGGTGCCGCTCGCCGTCGTGTTCCTTCAGGAGGATCAGCGGCTGGTTCGAGGGCAACTCGATACGTACCCCTACAACGTCGATGTCCATCATGCGTGCCTCCCTGCAGTCCGCCAGCGGCCATTGCCGCCGGCCCGGACCCGGAACGAGTCGTGCCGGTACTACAAGACTAGTGATCCAGCTTCGAAATGGCACCCTGTACGAGGGCGGTGTGCAGCGCGAGGCACGCGTCACTGATCTCGCGGGCTGTTTCCGCGGCGTGGGCGCGCGACGACACGGTCTTGCGAGAGCTCACGGGCGCAATGGCACGCTCGACGAGCCCCAGTTCGCGATCGGCAGCCGTCCGGAAGGCCCGCAGGTGCCGCGGCTCGATGCCGAAGCCTGCCAGCTTCACTGCGGAGGCGACGACGCGGGCGCTGTGCTCATTGAATCGGTCTCCGTCGGATTCGATCAGGCCGAACGCCAACAGCTCCTCGACGAGCTCGTCACTGGCCCCGCTGCCCCCGATGAGCTCGGAGCGCGTCAGATCGCGGGTGTGGCCGGAGAGCTCCTGGGCGAGCTGCTCACTCACGCTGCGGGGGGCGAGTTTGAGCCCGCCGGGCAACTGCTCGGGGCGCTCGCCTCGATCGACCGCATCGAGATAGTCCTTGATGACCTTCAGCGGCAGGTACTGGTCTCGTTGGAGGGCCAGGATGAAGCGCAGCCGGTCGATATCGCCGGGAGTGTACTTGCGATAGCCGGCAGCGGTCCGCTGCGGGGTGATGAGGCCCTTTTCCTCGAGGAAGCGGATCTTGGACGCGGTGATCTGCGGGAAATCGTCCGAGAGCTCTGAGAGCACCTCGCCAATATTGAGCACCTGCGGGCGCACCGGCTCACCGGCGGTGGTTTGCCGGCGTGCGTTTGCGGATGAAACCAACGTGGAAAGTCCTGTAGTCCCTAGGAGGCCTGCGCGCCTGCATAGAAGGTGAGTCGGAACTTTCCGATCCTCACCTCAGCGCCCGTGCGCAACGCAACGGCGTCGACGCGGTCGTGGTTGACGTAGGTCCCGTTCAGGCTTCCGGCGTCCGCGACGTCGAAGCCCGACTCCGTGCGGCGGAACTCCGCGTGCCGGCGCGAGACGGTGACGTCGTCGAGGAAAATGTCGGCCTCCGGGTGACGGCCGGCGGTCGTGACTTCCTCGTCGAGCAGGAAACGCGCGCCGCGGTTGGGTCCATCGTGCGCGATGAGCAGAGCGGATCCACCGGGAAGTGCCGCAACGGCCTCGCGTTCCTCGGTCGACAGGGTGTGAGCGACCGCGGGGGCCTCCGGTGCTGGCGGCAGACTGATGTTGGTCGTCTCAGTCGCCCGCTCCGCCGGCGTCTGTGTCGACTCGCCCAGATCCTCGTGACCACCCATGGCGTCTCCTCCTCAATCACGCTGTAAAACCTCAGCTCAACGCGGCTACACTGCTCCGCGTCGACTGCCGGGTTTGCTTCTTCAAGCCTATCCCAAGTTAATCATGTCGTTATCACTTCGTGCACGCCACATCCTGAGAAAAAGCGTGAATTTCAAAGCCGCCGCCAGGCGTTGGGCTCGCAGGTCCCCCTCGATCCAGCGACAGCGGGCTAGTCCGACAGCCAGGACGCGAGGTGGTCGATGCCCTGCCCGAACGCCTGCTCTGCCGGCCGGTTCATGAATCCATGCCTCGTTCCGGCAACGACTTCATAACGTACGCCGGTCCCCGCAGCCCGCAGTTCGTCGGCGAAGGCCGCGCCGGAAGCGCG
This sequence comes from Zhihengliuella halotolerans, assembly GCF_004217565.1. Classification (NCBI taxonomy): domain Bacteria; kingdom Bacillati; phylum Actinomycetota; class Actinomycetes; order Micrococcales; family Micrococcaceae; genus Zhihengliuella; species Zhihengliuella halotolerans. The sequence goes on from NZ_SHLA01000001.1 coordinate 1,500,647, forward strand.
AAGCGCGTCGTGATCGGCGTCGAGCACAAGCGTGCGCGGGAATCCGGCGAGGTCGTGCCCGCCCGGGAACGCGTAGGCCTCACCGAGGGCCGCGTCTCCGCCAGCGTAGTTGCGATTCATCAGGTGCACTCGCGTTGCCGTGAACTGGCCCTCGGCCCACGGGCCGAGCAGCGCAGCGCGGAGGTCCTCCGGAATGGGCGGCAAGGCCGCGTGGACTGTCGGGTAGACGAGCGCGAGCCCGTTCGGGGCCGGCCCACTGCCGCGCAGCATGGACCACGTGGCTGCCGCGGCGAGGCACGCGCCAGCACTCGCCCCGCCGATCGCCACCGGGCGCCCGAGCTCGTTGCGCACGTGGCGGTAGGCGTCGACGACGTCGTCGACGGGTATCGGGTAGCGCACGGCGTCCGGGCTCGCCGCGTCACCACCCTCCCACTCGGGGGCGAGTCGGTAATCGATCGCGACGACGTCGTTACCGCGGGAGGCCACTGCGGCGGCCACCGCGTGCGACTCGAGCTGATCCAGCCCGCCATGGCAAAAGGCGCCGCCGTGCGCCCAGACGAGTGCGCTCCCGGCGTTGCCGAAGGCGCGCCCGGCGTTGCCGAAGGCGCGCCCGGCGGGATTGTACGTGCGGATCGGGATCTCGCCGTGGCGCCCGGCAACGACGCCGTCGCGCACCTGGACCTTCCCGGTCAGGCGCGCGACGGCGTCCTCTTCCCGCGTGCGTTCGGCGGCTGCCGCTTCCGTCATCTCGGTCTCCTGTGGCTCGGCTCACGTCGAGTCGAATCTACTGGATCCCTGCCGCGGCGCGAACCCGGCTGCGACTCAACGGCGGTTCAGCCCTTGCTGCGCCGTGCCGCGTGGTATGCCGAAAGGCCCGCACCGGCGAGCAGGAGCAGGGCTCCGGCCGCGCCCAGCGCGATCAACCACCCGGGTGCCCCCGTGTCCGCGAGGTGCCCCGGTCCGGCGGTGCTCTGCTCGCCGGTGTGCGCGACAGGTTCGAGAGATGCCGCCGGCCCCTCCTCTGCCCCGCCCTGCCCGGCCGGGTCGGCCGACGGGGCTGGATCCGGTACGACCTCGGACTCGGCGGGTCCCTGCTGCTCAACCAGGACGACGGCGGTGCGCGCCGGGATGGTGAGCGTTCCGGTCTCCGCGTCCCACGTCGTCGACCTGACGACGTCGTCCGCCCCGTCGGCGAGCGCCTGGGCGAGTTCGTACTCGCGCCCGGCGAGCGCGTCGACTCTCTGGGCGCTCTCCTCTGGGGAGGCGTTGAAGGCGACCAGCGCTCCGGCCAAGCTGGGGTCGGTGTCCGGGCCGAGGAGGTCGTCGACATGCATGAGGACGATGCCCGGCGTCGCGTCGGGCCCGCTCAGCGGGAAGGAGACCTTCTCGCGGATGAGGTCAGCGGAGCCCAGCCGCAGCAGGCCGACTTCCTCGCGGGTGCGCAGCAGATCGAGCGCGGCGGCCTCGGCGGCCGCCATCGCGTCGGCATCGGGCTTGAGCGCCGGATCTTCGAGCAGGGGCGCCATCGAGTCCCACTTCTCCTCATTGTCGGCCGCAGGCGGCAGACCGGAGCCGAACGTGTTCTGCTGCCCGGTCCAGTCGATGCGGTTGAACCAGTCGCCGGAGTCGTAGCTGTTGCGGTCCAGGGACTTCGAGCGCAGCAGCTCGGTGCCGGCGTGCCAGAAGGGGACGGCCTGGGAGTACATCACGGTTGCCTGGGCGAGCGTGTTCATGCGCGCACGGTCGGCCATGGTGGTCTCCCGCGGGAGCTTGAACACGGTGAGGTCGTAGAGGGTCTCGTTGTCGTGGGCGTCCACGTAGTTCACCACCTCCCCCGGTTCTGACGCGTACCCGGCCGGGGACCCGCGGTAGTCGATCTCGTCGCCGCGTCGGATCTCGCCGTCGGAGGTGAACAGCTCGAAGTCGCCGAGGTTGCCCGCCAGGCCGAGGCGGACCAGGTCGGCTTCGTGTCCGAGGTCGGCCAGGGCTTGGGCGTCGGTGCCGTTGACGTCGTACCCGTTGGGGTCCGTGCCGAGTCCGGTGCCGAATCCCTGTCTGAACGTCGACGAGGAGTCGACGGGGCTGCCGCCGTGCACCGCGTCGCGCAGCCGGTCGTTGAACGTGCCGATGCCGGTTCCGTCCAGCTGTCCCTGCGTGGCCTGCTGGAAGCGGGTGTTGTCGGCGACCTCGCCGAAGTTCCAACCTTCGCCGTACAGGTAGACCGACCTGCCGTCGACGCCGTCGTCATCGAGAGTGAGCTCATCGAGCGCGGCCCGGACGGCCTCCATGTTGGCGCGGGAGTGGTGGCCCATCAGGTCGAAGCGGAAGCCGTCAACCTTGTACCCCTTCGCCCAGAGGAGAACAGCGTCAACCATGAGTTTCTCGGCGGCGGCGTGTTCGGTGGCGATGTTCTGGCAGCACGTCGACGTCTCGACCTTCCCGGCTGCATCGAGCCGGTGGTAGTAGCCGGGGACAATCCGATCGAGCACGCTCTTCTCTGCCTGGCCGGAAGCTGCGGTGTGGTTGAAGACCTGGTCGAGCACGACCTCGAGCCCCATCGAGTGCAATGAGCCGACCATGGTGCGGAACTCTTCGACGCGGCCGGCCCCGTGCGGGTCCGCCGCGTAGGAGCCTTCGGGCGCCATGAAGTGGTACGGGTCGTACCCCCAGTTGAAGCCGTCGCCGCTGGCGATCGCCGCGATGCAGGCCTGCTGCTCGCTCGAGGCCGGGCCGAAGGACTCCAGGTCGCAGTCCGGCACCGCTTGCTGGTCGCGGTCCTCTTCGATGGTCGCGATGTCGAAGCTGGGCAGCAGGTGGACCGTGGAGAGGCCGGCGTCGGCGAGCTTCTTCAGATGGGCTGTGCCGTCGCTCTCGGCAGCGAACGCCCCGTACGTTCCGCGCAGGTCCTCGTCGAGACTCGTGTCCCCGATCGAGAAGTCGCGGACGTGCAGCTCGTAGATGGCGCGGTCCACGTCGTTCTCGATCGGCTCGGCACGGGACGTGCGCCACTGCTTGGGCTGGTGGTGCGGGTTCTCGAGGCTGACGGCCACCGAATGGGTCGAGTTGGTGGTCAGGGCGACCGAATAGGGGTCGGTGACGATGTTGGTCTCGAACGTTCCGGTCTCGGGCACGAAGACCCGGACCTCCCACTGATAGCGGGAACCGTACATCTGCGGCTTGCCCCTGACCTCCCAGACGCCGCTCGCGGCGTCGTAGTCGGCCTTGTGCCGGGCGGGGTCGCCGCCATCACCCAAGACGAGCAGCGTGGCGGTCTGGGCCGTCGGTGCCCACAACCGGAAGGACGGGCGTTTGCCCGTGAAGACGGCGCCGAGCTCGACGCCGGCGAGCGCGTCCGCGTACAGGTCGTCGATCGCTCCGGGCGCCTGGATGCCCGTGTAGGCCGTCAACGCGCCCTCGTCGTCGTACCGGGCCAGGGCGAGCTGGGAGCGCAGGGCCGCGGCGACGTCGTCGCGCGCGAGCTCGACGCGCAGCGCGCGGTGGTCCGCCAGGTGCGGGAAGGCCTCGCGCTGGGACTCGCTCAACCCGCCGTCGACCGTGGCGAGCTCCACCGGTTCGGCGCCGTGGACGGTGTCGCCGTCGATCTCGAGCCCGGCGTCCGCCGCTGCGTAGAGAGCGTACCGCTCCCCTGTGCCGAGGTCGGCTGGAACGGCGAGCGTCTCCGCATCGATCCAGTGGGCTCGCGCCTCGCCGACGCCGGCCGCTCCCTGTTCGGCGGCCGCGACCTCGAGCGTGTTGGTGTCCAGGGTGTACCGGAAGGACACGGGTTCGCCGGCGGTCGCGGAGAAAGCGTAGTTCTCGCCGCCGGGGACGCCGTCCACCCCGTAGTTCTCATCCCACGAGAGGCCGTGGGCGACCTTGACCTCATAGGATCCGGCCGGCAGGGCGTCAGTCGTGAACTCGTAGACGCCGTCTCCGTCGCCGTCGTGCATGAGCGTGCCGAGGCACTCCGGCGCCCAGTCGGACTCGCAGCCGAGCTCGTCCTGCAGGGATCCCGGAAGCGTGACGATGGGACCGTCGGCGTCGGACTGGACGATGTTGTTGCGCGGGTCGAAGTAGAAGTTCACGTCGCCGCCGTCGTGCGCGTACCGGAGGTTGGCTCCGCCGGCGACGCCGTTGGCCCCGTAGTTGACATCCCAGCTGCCGTTGATGGCCGCTTTGTACTCGTAGTCGCCGGCGGGGATGTCGAATGCTGCAGCGTAGACGCCGGCGCTGGCCTCCGCGAGGCGCGCGGACTCGCACGCGGGATCCCAGTCGCCGGCGCAGTTCATCTCCGAGTTGTGGCTGCCGGGCACGGTCACCATGTCGATGTCGGTCGCCGGGCCCTCGGCAGGATTGTTTCCGGAGACGTCGTTGCCGACGGAGGCGTACGTGGAGGCGGCGTAGCGCTCGCCGTCCGCGTTGGTCGCCACCGCGCGGTATTCGACGAGCGTACCTTCGGCGAGATCGCCGACGTCGTGGAAGACGCGCGGTGTGGTGTCCTCGGCGACCCCGAGCGGAGCCCAGTCGTCGGCCCCGGCCACGCGCCAGGCGAAGCTGGTCTCCGCCCAGGCGGCCGCGCCCAGTTCGGCCGAGACGGCGGCGAGACCCTCGAGCCCTGCCCCCGGCGCGGGCGCCGCGAGGTCGAGTTCGAGTTCCGGGGCGTCGACCTTCCGGTCGGCTTTGAGGACGACGGCGGAGAGCGCCGGCACGGTCAGACTCGCTTGTCCGGTGCCGTCGGTCGCCAGGGCCGATTCGGTCCCGTAGACGGGGGTGTACTCGGCGTCGGCGGTCAGAGTCTGCACGTCGACGCTCTGCTCGGTGGCCGCGTTATTCAGGGCCACGACGTATTCGGTCTTCTCGTCCCGGGCGACGCGCGATAGCGCGTACACGCCCGGACCGTCCTGCGCGAACAGCTCGACCTGAGCGCCATCCGTGAGCGCCGGATGAGCCGACCGCAACGCGGACAGCTTCTCGATGTGCGCGTACAGCCGGGCGTCGGTGTCGAAGCGGTCGACGGAGCCGGCGTTCTCCCCGGTGATCAGAGGCTGGTCCCGGTACTCGGCGACCTCCGTCGCGAAGAGGGACTGCCGGGCGTCCTTGTCGCCGCCGGCCCCGGCGAAGCCCTGCTCATCGCCGTAGTAGACCACCGGCTGCCCGCGGGTGAGGAACATCAGCTCGTGCGCCAATTCGTCACGTTTGAGCGCGTCGCCCTGGTTCTGCAGGAAGTGCCCGATGCGGCCCATGTCGTGGTTCCCGAGGAACGTCGGAAGCGCGCTCGCCGACGAGCCGGGCGTGGTGTAGTAGTCGTCGCCGGCGTAGAGGTTCGCGAGCGCCTTGGCCGAGTTGCCGCCCGCATAGCCTGAGGCAGCTGACTGGAAGGTGAAGTCGAGCACCGAGTTCATGTCGGAGTCCCGCACGTACGGCGAGAGTTTCTTCGGGTCAGCGTCGTAGACCTCGCCGAACATGAAGAACTCGTCCCGCCCGTTCGCGTGGGCGTAGTCCAGGACTTCCCGGCTCCACTGCTCCCAGAACTCGAAGTTCACGTGTTTAGCGGTGTCGATGCGGAACCCGTCGATGCCCAGGTCCACCCAGTCCTGGTAGACGTCGACGAAACCGTCGACGACGTCGGGGTGCTCGGTCATCAGGTCGTCGAGACCGACGAAGTCGCCGTGCGTGACGGACTCGCCCTCCCACGTCGAGTCGCCCCGGTTGTGGTAGAGCGTGACGTCATTGAGCCATTCGGGGACCTTGACGTCGGCGTCGCGGGCCGTCGGCGTGTACGGGAAGGACGTGGCCGCGTCCAGCTCCGGGAATGTTCCCGTGCCGGCGTAGTCGCCCGGGTCGAACGGGTTGCCGTCGGCGTCGCGGTAGGGGCTCGTCGCCTGGTCGACGTAGTCGTAGACCCCCTCCTCGTAGTCGATGATGTCGGCGGTGTGATTGGTGATGATGTCGAAGTAGACCTTGATGTCGCGCTCGTGGGCGTCGGCGATCAGCGCCGACAGTTCCTCGTTGGTGCCCAGGTGCGGGTCGATCTGAGTGAAGTCGGTGACCCAGTAACCGTGGTAGCCGGCACTCGCGTCCTCCCCGGCTCCCTGGACGGGCTGGTTCTTGAAGCTCGGCGTGAGCCAGATCGCGCTGGTGCCCAGGCCCTCGATGTAGTCGAGCTTCGAGTGCAGGCCGGCGATGTCGCCGCCGTGGAAGAAGCCCTTGTCCGCGGGGTCGAACCCGCTCTCGAGCCGGTCGCTGCCGAGGCCGGCGTCGTCGTTGTCCGGGTCGCCGTTGGCGAAGCGATCGGTCATGACGAAGTAGAACTGTTCGGCGGAGCCCGGCTGCCGGACCGGGGCGGCGGCGAGCGCGGCGTCGTCCTCGGCGTACCCCTGGCGCAGGCCCAGGGGCACGAGGGAGGTGCGGTGGGTGGCGTCGTCGTACGTGAACCGCAGAGTGGTCTCCCCCGCAATGGTCAGCGGGATGTTCTCCTCCCCGCCGTCGAGCCCGTACGCCTCGTCCCAGGACCCGTCGAGCGCGACCTTGTACTCGTAGGCGCCCGCGGGCAGCGTCAGCTCGGCGCTGTAGACCCCGGCCTCGGACGTCGAGTCCAGTTCGGTGGCCTCGCATGCGGGCTGCCAGTCCTCAGCGCAGCCCAGCTCATCCTGCAGCGAGCCGACAAGCGTCACCGTGCGCTCCTCGGCGCCGGCGGGCGCCCCCACGCCTGTGCCGAGAGCCCCCAGCGCGACGGCGGGTGCAAGCGCGAACGCCCAGCGGCGCCTGCTGCGCGGTCGCGTGGGCGACTTCTCCGGGCGGATGGACGTGCCGGTCTGGCCGCTGATTTTCCTCAAGCCGATGCTCCGATGTCTTGCGGGTGTGATGGCGCACCGGGACACGGCGCGAGTGACTCAGACCACACTAGCTAGTCCATTGAAGCTCGGCAAGCGATTCCACTATTTACACATCGCTCATGAAAATAGCCTTGTTAATCAGCACATATTTTCTGAAAACGATTTCAGTCAGTGAAAATTGACGCTGTCGGATCCGCCTCAGCACTTACCCTGATGGCATGGACACCGAAGCCAAAGTCAAAGACGCGCTGCGGACCTACGACCGCAACCTCGTGGAGTACCGCGCACTCCGCGACGAACTCGAACGCGAGATCCCCCTGCATTTGCGCCAGTGGGGCGTCTCCTACTTTCGCGTGGAGGCGCGCGTGAAAAAGCGCGGATCATTCGAGACCAAGGCCCGCCGGGAACCTTCGAAGCCCGTACTGGACACCGTGGGTGTGCGCATCATGGCGTTCTTCCGCAGCGACCTGGCCCAGGTCGAGCGGATGACCCGCCGCCTCTTCGATGTGGTCGAAGAGTCCTACATCGACAAGGGCGACCTGCTCGGCCACGAGAGCTTCGGCTACCGCAGCGTGCAGTTCGTGGGCCTCACTCGGGGGCAGGGGGCCTTCTCGGCGTTCCCGGCGGGCATCGCGGTCGAGGTGCAGATCCGCACGATGCTCGAACACGTCTGGGCGGAGGTCGAGCACGATTTCCGCTACAAGCCCCAGAGCGATCCGCCCGTCCCGGAGATCAACCGCCGCTTCGCGCTCACGGCCGCCCTGCTCGAACAGGCCGACCGCAATCTCGACGACATCCGCCGCGAGCTCGAGGGCTCGTAAGGCCCGTGGTCTGCGTCGCCCGATACGGTTCCCGACAGACGGCTTGAGCAATGGCCGTCGTCGGCGCGTCCGGGCACGAAAAAGCCCCGGCGAGTAAATACTCGCCGGGGCTCGAACGTCGGGCTGACAGGATTTGAACCTGCGACCCCATCACCCCCAGTGATGTGCGCTACCAAGCTGCGCCACAGCCCGAAGTTTTCGCAGCGTTCTCCCCGGATCGAGCCGGGGTACCGTCTGCGAAAAGCTCCTCGAACACTCTACCCCACTTTCCGGGGTGATCGTGCCACGAGGACGTCTTGTGCGTGTCGGATCGACTACTTCTTGCGGCTGCGCTTCTCGCGCACGCGCATGGCGATCTCGATCGGCGTGCCCGGGAAGCCGAACGTCTCGCGCAGTCGGCGCGTGATGAAACGGCGGTAGCCGGGGTCGAGGAAACCGGTCGTGAAGAGCACAAAGCGCGGCGGGCGGGCCGAGGCCTGCGTCGCGAACAGGATTCGCGGCTGTTTGCCGCCCCGCACCGGGTGCGGGTGCGCGGCCACGAGCTCACCCAGGAAGGCGTTGAGCTTGCCGGTAGGGATGCGGGTGTCCCACGACTCGAGGGCGGTATCCAGCGCGGGCACGAGCTTGTCCTTGTGCCAGCCCGTCTTGGCCGACATGTTGACGCGCGGAGCCCACTCGACGTGTGCCAGGTCGCGGTCGATCTCGCGCTCGAGGTAGTAACGGCGTTCGTCGTCGAGCATGTCCCACTTGTTGAACGCGAGCACGAGCGCGCGGCCCGAGTCGATCGTCATCTGCAGGATGCGCACGTCCTGCTCGCTGAGCACCTCGTCGACGGCGAGGAGCACGACGGCGACCTCGGCCTTGTCGAGCGCGCTCTGCGTGCGCAGGGACGCGTAGTAATCGGAGCCGTGCGCCATGTGCTGGCGGCGGCGGATGCCCGCCGTGTCGACGAAGCGCCACGTACGACCGCCGAGCTCGACGAGCTCATCCACCGGGTCGCGGGTCGTGCCCGCGAAATCATCGACGACGACGCGCTCGGATCCGGCCAGCTTGTTCAGCAGCGAGGACTTGCCGACGTTCGGACGGCCGATGAGCGCCACGCGGCGCGGGCCGCCGCGCGGGACGAGACCGCCGAAAGCGGAGTGCTCGGGCAGCTTCTTCATCAGGTCGTCGAGCAGGTCCGCAGTGCCGCGCCCGTGCAGGGCTGAGACCGGGTACGGCTGCCCGAAGCCGAGGCTCCACAGCGCGTGCGACTCTGCTTCCTGGTTGAAGTCGTCGATCTTGTTGGCCACGAGGTAGACGGGCTTCTTGATCCGGCGCAGCATCTTGACGACGGCCTCGTCGGTCGCCGTGGCGCCCACCATCGCGTCGACGACGAAGATCACTGCATCAGCGATGTCGGCGGCGATCTCGGCCTGCTCGGCCACGCGGGCGTGGATGCCCTTGGCGTCGTGCTCCCAGCCGCCGGTGTCGACGAGCGTGAAGTCCCGGCCCATCCACTCGGCCTGGTAGGCGACACGGTCGCGGGTCACGCCGGGGACGTCCTCGACGACGGCCTCTCGGCGCCCGATGATGCGGTTGACCAGGGTCGACTTGCCCACGTTCGGACGCCCGATGATCGCGACGACGGGCGGCACGTCGCCGTCTTCGTCATCGAAGAAGTCGTCGCCCTCGGCGGCGAGCAGGGCCGCGTCCTCCTCGTCGAGGTCGTAGTCGCCCAGCCCGGCGCGGAGCGAGGCGACGCGCGCCTCGGCGTCCTCGTCGGAGATCTCCGCGAAACGCTCCGCGACGTGGTCGTCTCCCGTGGGCAGGTACTCTTCGCCGTCACCCTGGTAGGCAGATTCGGTCATCGTCACTCGTTCCTTCATCGTGGTCAGGCCGTGGTCAATCGCTCTAGTCTAGTCGAGAGGACCCCGCCTCGACTAACGAGAGCACCGCCTGAACGGTCTGCTCGAAGTCCAGATCCGACGAATCCAGCGTCTGCACGCCATCCGTGGCCGTCGTGAAATTGGACACGGTGGAGTCCTTGGCGTCCCGATCGACGACCTGACGGCGCAGCGCGGCCGCCTCGACCTTGCCCAGCTGGAGGCCGCGCCGGCGCATCCGCGCCTCCTCTGACGCCGTCAGCAGGATCCTGGTCTGCGCGTCGGGGGCCACCACGGTGGTGATGTCGCGCCCCTCGGCGACGACCCGCTCGTGCTCCCCGATCACCGCGCGCTGACGACGCACGAGTTCCGCGCGGGCCTCGAGGTTCGTCGCGACGGCGGAGACCGCCTCGGAGACGTACTGCTCGCGGATCGCGGCGGTCACGTCGATGCCGTGGATCAGGACGCGCTCGATCCCGGGGTCGGTGCTGATCTCCAGCTCGGCGTCCTTCACGGCCTGCGCGACGGCGTGCGCGTCGGTGAGGTCGGTACCGGCGTCGAGGCAGTGCCACGTCACCGCCCGGTACATCGCACCGGTGTCCAAGTAGGCGGCGCCGAGCCGGCGGGCGGCCTCCTTCGCGACGGAGGACTTGCCGGAACCGGACGGGCCGTCGATGGCCACGACGAGCCGGGACTGTGAGATCACTGGATCACCTTCCACTTTCGTTGAGTCAAGAATTCTGTGAGTTCGGCGCTGCGGCCCGGCAGCACCGACATCTCCACGAGCCCGACCTGGTGGCCGGAGGAGTGCTCCATGCGCAGGTCCTCGAGGTTGATGCCGGCCTCGCCGACGGCGGTGAGCAGCTCGGCGATCTGCCCCGGCCGGTCGTCCACGATCACGGTGACGACCGCGAAGGCCTGCGGCGGCGCCCCGTGCTTGCCGGGGATCCGCGCCTGGCCGGCGTTGCCCTGACTCATGAGCTCGGCCAGATCGAGGTGCGCGCCCTCCGCGTCCGGGGCCTCGAGCGTCGCGATGAGGCGGTTCAGGTCCTCGCGCAGCCCGTGCAGGATCGTGACGAGCTCGGGGGCGTTGTGGCTGAGGATCTGGATCCACAGCTTCGGGTCGGACGCGGCGATCCGCGTCGTATCCCGCAGCCCGTTGCCGGCCAGGGCGAGGGCGTGCGCGGGCGCGTTCATGAGCCGCGAGGCCAGAAGCGAGGAGGCGATCTGCGGGAAGTGCGAGACCAGCGCGACGGCGGCGTCGTGTTCCGCGGCGTCGAGCCGCACAACCGTCGCCCCGAGGTCGATCGCGACGTCGCCGGCGACGCGCACTGCGGCCGGATCCGAGGTCTCATGGGCGCAGACGACCCACGGCATCGCCGTGAACAGCTCGCCGCGGGCGGCAGCCGGCCCGGACTTCTCCCGGCCGGCCATGGGGTGCGTGCCGACGTAGCGCCGCAGCTGTTCCGCGCCCAGGCGACCGGCGGCGACGTCGTCCTGCAGGGACCGCAGGATGCTCGCCTTGACCGAGGCGATGTCGATGACCGTCGCGCCCGCATAGACGCGCAGGGCATCGGCGACGACGGCGGCCGCGACGTCCGGCGGCGCGGCGACGACGACCAGCTGGGGCTCCAGTGCGTCGCCGGGGGCGAGCACGCGGCCGGCCCCGATGTCCTGGGCCACGAGCTGCGCCGTCGGCGACGGGTCCGACAACCGGACGTCGACGCCGAGCCGGCTCAGGCCGAGACCGATGCTCGCGCCGAGCAGACCGGTGCCGAGCACCAGGACGGGCCCGCTCACGTGGTGTGCACCACCCACACTCTTCCCTTTCGCACGGGCGGATCCCTCCGCCGGTCCTCCTATTCGTCGGCGCCGTGTAGAGCGCCTCGAGCGGAGGTTACATGTCGACGGAGGCGAGCAGGTGCCCGACCTCCTGCGGCCCCAACTGGCGGACGACGCCCTGCTTCTGGTCACCCAGGCGCAGCGGGCCCATCTCAAGGCGCACGAGGCGCTTGACGGGGAACCCGACCGCGTCGAAGAGGCGGCGGACAACCCGGTTGCGACCGGAGTGGAGCACGACCTCGATCAGGACCTTGCCGGGCGCGGAATCCACGAGCTTGAAGGAGTCGACGTTGGCGAAGCCGTCCTCGAGCCGCACACCCTTCTTCATCTCGGCCCCGACGCCGTGCGGCAGCGGGCCCGCGACCTGGACGAGGTACTTCTTCGGCACCTCGTAGGACGGGTGGGTCAGGCGGTTGGCGAGCTCGCCGTCGTTCGTGAGCACCAGCAGGCCCTCGGTGTTCACGTCGAGCCGGCCGACGTGGAAGAGGCGCTCGTTCTTGTTCTTGACGAAGTCGGAGATGCACTTGCGCCCCTCCGGGTCCTCCATCGTGGAGACGACGCCGCGGGGCTTGTTGAAGACGTAGTACTTGAGCGTCTCGTTGAGCTGGACGCGCATGCCGTCGACGTGGATCGTGTCCCGCGTCGGGTCAACGCGCATGCCCAGCTCGGTCACGGGCTCACCGTTGACCTCGACGCGGCCTTCGGCGATCAGCTCCTCGCAGACGCGGCGCGACGCGACCCCGGCGTTGGCCATGACCTTCTGCAGGCGCACTCCGTCGCTGTCGCCACCCGGGTTAGCCTGCTTGGTCTCGCGCATCGAAGCGCCCTTGGGCTTCTTGCCCGGCGCTTTCAGCGCGCCCAGCTGGCGGCCGTAGCGCTCCCGGGCGAACGCCTTGGACGGCTGGCCGGGCTTGCCACCGGTCTTCTTGCCCTGCTTCGAACCGCCCTGACCCGCCTGGCCCGCACCGCTCTTGCCGCCCTTGTCGGCGCCCGTCTTCCCGGACCGGGGCCCGGGGGTGTTCTTCTTACCGCGGCCGGAGCCGCCTGACGGAGACTGCATGATGGTGTGTCCTTACGTTGAAGCGTGTCAGCGCCGCCACCGGTGGGCGACAGCTCTCCTAGGGGTTCGGGTCCAGGGCGTCGAGTTCCTCGATTCCCGGAAGGTGCGGCGAGAGCCGGGGCAGCTCGGAGATGCTGCCCAACCCCAATCTTTCCAGAAAGTACGACGTCGTCTGATACAGCACCGCTCCCGTCTCCGGGTCGGTGTCCGCCTCCTCGATCAATCCGCGCGTGGCCAGGGTCCGCATGACAGAGTCTACGTTCACTCCGCGGATCGCGGCGATCCGGCCCCGGGCGACGGGCTGCCGGTACGCGACGACGGAGAGCGTTTCCAGCGCGGCCTGAGTGAGCCGGGCCGTCTGCCCGTCGATGACGAAGCGGGAGACGAAGGGAGCAAAATCACGTCGCGAGAAGAAGCGCCACCCGCCGGCGACCTCGCGCAGCTCGTACCCGCGGCCCTCCAACGAGTTCCGGATGCGCTCCAACGCGGCGACGACGTCGGCCCCGTCCGCGCCCAGCACCGAGGCCAGGCGGGCCGCGGTCACCGGCTCGTCGACGACCATGAGGATCGCTTCGACGCCGGCCTGCAGACCGCCGGGCAGATCGTCCACGTCGGGGGCCGTGACAGGGTGTTCGCTCATGCCGTCTCCTCGCTCGCGTCCACCCGATCGGGGGCGTCGTCGTATTCTTCCTGCAACTGCTCCGCGCTCCAGCCGGCGCCGGCCTCGGACCAGGCCACGCCCAGGTCCCCCAGCGGGTCCGCCTGATCGAAGTCCACGACCTTGTCACGATACATCTCCAGCAGGGCCAGAAAGCGCGCGACGACGACGAGCGTCGAGTCCGCGTCGCGGGCGAGCTCCGAGAAAGTCAACCGGCCCTCGGCCTGCAGCCGATCGGCGATGATCGCCGCCTGTTCGCGCACGCTCACGGCGGGCGCGTGCAGGTGCTCGAGGCCGACCTCCGTCGCGGGCACGGGCCGGGGCGCGAGCGCCTTCTCCGCGATCGCGGCGAAGTCCTCGACACTCGTCTTCCAGAGCAGCTCGGGCAGCAGGGCCGCGAACTGGGGTTCGAGCCCGACCTGACGCGCGAAGCGGCCGCCCTCGGCATCGAACCGCTCGCGCAGCTCGGCTGCCACGGCCTTGAACGCCTTGTACTGCAGCAGCCGGGCGAAGAGCAGATCTCGGGCCTCGAGCAGCGCGATGTCCTCTTCCGACTCGACCTCGCCGGAGGGCAGCAGTCGGGCCGCCTTGAGGTCGAGCAGCGTGGCCGCGACGACGAGGAACTGCGTGGTCTCGTCCAACGCCTGGTGGCCGACGCGGCCGCGCAGCTCGCGGATGTACGCGATGAACTCGTCGGTGACGGCGGCCAGCGCAATCTCGGTGATGTCGAGCTGGCGCTTCCCGATGAGATTGAGCAGCACTTCGAAAGGCCCGGAGAAGTGCTCGAGACTCACGGCGAAACCTGCGGACGGCTCCGCCGGCCCTCCGGTCTGCTCCTCGACGCTCGCGCTCACGGCCTCGTCCCGACGCGGTGTTCGGGCTACGGCGCGCCGCCGCGCGAGATGAGTTCCCGGGCGAGGGTGCGGTAGGCCTCAGCGCCCGGGTGGTTGGCCGCGTAGCTCGTGATGGGCTCGGCCGCCACGTTGGCGTCGGCGAACTTGATGGTGCGCTTGATCACGGTCTCGAAGACGCGGTCACCGAAGGCCTCGAGCAGGCGCCCGAGCACCTCGCGCCCGTGCAGGGTACGGGCGTCGTACATCGTCGCGAGAACGCCGTCGATCGTCAGGTTCGGGTTCAGCCGGTCCTGGACCTTCTCAATCGTCTCGACGAGCAGCGCCACCGCGCGCAGGGCGAAGAACTCCGCGGTCAGCGGGATGATGACCCCGTGCGCCGCGGTCAGCGCGTTCACGGTCAGCAGCCCGAGCGAGGGCTGGCAGTCGATGAGGATGACGTCGTAGTCGTCAGCCACCTTGCGCAGCGACATCGCGAGCACCTGCTCGCGGGCGACCTCGTTGACGAGCTGCACTTCGGCAGCCGAGAGGTCGATGTTCGCGGGCAGCAGATCGACGCCGGGGACATCCGTGGCGATGAGGGCGTCGGCAACCTCGGTGTTGCGGTCCATCAGCACGTTGTAGACAGTCACGTCGAGGTCGTGCGGCTGGATACCGAAGCCGGCCGACAGCGCGCCCTGCGGGTCGAAGTCCACGAGCAGGACCTTCCGCCCGTACTCGGCGAGCGCCGCAGCCAGGTTGATCGTGGACGTCGTCTTGCCGACGCCGCCCTTCTGGTTCACCATCGCGATGATGCGCGCCGGTCCGTGCTCGGCGAGCGCTTCCGGCTCGGGGAACTCCGTGAGGGGTCGCCCCGTCGGCCCCGTCGCGGGCGGCTCCTTCAGCAAGCCGGCGGTGCGGGCGCGGGTACTCCCCTGAACCTCACTCACGGTATCAACCACTCTTCTCGTCGATTGGTTCCTGTTGTCGCTTCAAGGCTAACCCCGCCCGGCGTGCAACCGTCGACTAATGCTCCCCCGGCGAGCCTTGACCTTGAAGTAGAGCTGGAGGGTTGAACCCCTGCGCGATCATCAGAGACCTCATAGAATGCAGGGGTTCGACTCGCCCGTGATTTCGCCCTGCGGTTGCGCCCATACTGAACACAACGCATCCACAAGGAGGTGGGACCGAATGAGCCTGGCAACCCGGCTTTTCGTCTGGCAGCTCATGCTCGTCACGGTGCTCTCGGTCGCCCTCGGCGTGATCGGCTACCGGCACACCGCGGATCAGATCCATGAGGGCGCCGCCGCCCGCGCGTACAGCGTGGCCGCGACCCTCGCGCACGACCCGTTCGTCGCCTCGTCCGCCGGTTCCGCGGACGCCTCCGCCGCACTGCAGCCGTACGCCTTCGACGTCATGGCCAGCGCCGACATCGACTTCGTGACCATCATGGAACCGGACGGCACCCGGCTGACGCACCCGGACCCGCGGGAGATCGGCGGCACCTACCAGGGCACCCGCGAGCGGGCGCTGGGCGGAAGCGTGCACGTCGAGGAGCACGTCGGCACGCTCGGCCCGTCGGTGCGGGCCATCGCCCCGGTGCACGACGACGGCGGCACCGTCGTCGCACTCGTCGCCGTGGGCGTGACACTCGAGTCGATCAGCGTGGCGGCCGCCTCGGACATCCCCGCGATCGTGTTCGTCGCCGCGGTCGCCATCGCGCTCGGCGCCCTCGGCTCCTACCTCGCGAGCCGCTACCTGAGCCGGACCACGATGGGCTTGGGCCCGGTGGAGCTGCGCCGGCGCTTCACCTACTACAACTCGGCGCTGCACTCTCTGCGCGAAGGGCTGCTGCTCGGCGACGCCGGCGGGCGACTCGTCCTCTACAACGATCGTGCCGCCGACCTGCTCGGCCTTCCCCGTCTGCCCGCCGATGCGCGGGGCCGGCACGACTTCGCGCACTACCTGCCGCCGACGGTGCGCGAGTTGTTCACGAGCGGGCGGCGCGCCGAGGACGAGGTGCACGTCGCCGACGACCGCATCCTCGTCGCCTCGCAGCATCCTTCCGACGGCGGCGGCACGGTGACGACGGTGCAGGACCACACGCAGATCCAGTCCATCACGGGCGAACTGGAGACCATGCGGACCCTGACGAACGCCCTGCGCGCGCAGACCCACGAACATGCCAACCGCCTGCACACGGTCGCGGTCCTGATCGAGCTCGGACGCACCGACGAGGCGCTCGCGTTCGCGATCGAGGACCGGCAGTCGGCGCAGGAACTCACGGACGACGTCGTGCGACGCATCGATGAACCCTTCCTCTCGGCGCTGCTCGTCGGCAAGGCCTCCGAAGCCCATGAACGCGGCATCGAGCTCACGCTCAGCGCGTCGGGAACTCTGGCTGACGGCGCCGTCGACGCCCGGGACCTTGTGACGATCACGGGGAACCTGCTCGACAACGCCTTCGACGCCGCCGCGACCGGCGAACGCCGGGTCTGGGCGGACTTCGTGTCCTCCGGGGACGCGCTGACGATCACCGTCGCCGATTCCGGTGACGGCATCGACCCGGAACTCATCGAGCAGTTCCTGCGCTTCGGGGTGTCGTCGAAGTCCGGCGAGCCGCGCGGGCTGGGCCTCGCGCTCGTGCGGGCCTCCGTGCGCCGGCTCGGCGGGACGCTCGAGATCGAGAACGACGGCGGCGCCATCTTCACCGTGACGCTGCCTCTGGCGGCCGTGCCGTCGGAGTCGACTCCCGAGGCGGGGAGGGACGAGGCATGAACACGGACGCACAGTCTGGGGCGTGGAACGTGGTGATCGTCGACGACGAGCCGATCACGGCCGCGGCCCACGCGGACTTCGTGGGCCGGGTCGAGGGCTTCCGCGCCGTCGGCCGGGCCGGGTCGGGCCGCGAGGCGCTGAGCCTGTTGGAGGATCTGCACGCCGCCGGCGAGCGCGTGGACCTCATCCTGCTGGACATGAACCTGCCGGACCTGCACGGCCTGGACGTCGCGCGCCGGATCCGCGGTCGCGGCTGGACGGTCGACATCATCGCGATCACGGCCGTGCGCGATCTCGCTGTCGTCCGGACGGCCGTCTCCGCGGGCGTGACCCAGTACCTCATCAAGCCGTTCTCGTTCGCCTCGTTCCGCGCGAAGCTGGAGGGTTTCCGGCAGTTCCACAGCACGCTGGGCCCGACCACGTCCGGTTCCTCAGCCACGCAGGACTCGATCGACAACGCCTTCGCGGCGCTGCGCCCGCACACCGCGGTCGCGCTGCCCAAGGGCCTCATCACCGAGACCCTGCGTCAGATCAGCACCCACCTCGAGGCGGCGTCCGAGCCGCTCAGTGCCGCTGAGGTCGCGGAGGCGCTGAGCATGTCCCGAGTGACCGCCCGGCGGTATCTCGAGCACCTTGCGGCCGCGCAGCGCGTCACGCGGCAGCCACGCCACGGCACCCGCGGACGGCCTGAGTACGAATACCTCTGGAACGGCTGATGTATACAAAGTGAAGGATCTGAGCGAACTTCACCCCTGATACTCCCCAAAGTCCGCCCTCCATGTATACACTGACGGCATGCGAGCCAGCGATCGGGCCTACAACGCCCTCCGGGAGGACATCCTCGCCTGGCGCCTGCCGCCGGGCGCCGCGCTCGGCGAGGTCGAACAGTCGGAGCGGCTCGGGGTCTCCCGCACCCCGTTGCGCGAGGCCCTCGCCCGCCTCGTCTCCGACGGGCTGGCGCTCCAGCACCGCGGGCGCGGGACGGTCGTCGCCCCCGTCTCGCTCGAGAACCTCGAGGACCTCTTCGAGATGCGTCGCGCTCTCGAATCGACGGCAGCCTCCGCGGCGGCCCGCGCGGTCGCCGCCTCGCCAGAACTGCGGGTGGCCTTCGAGGACCTCGCGGCCCGTCTGACGGGCACCGCGCGCGGCGGCGAGCCGCACGCGGAGGCCGGGGCGCCGTCGTCGTCCACGACCTACGCTCTGGCCGCCGAGCTGGAGGCCGCGACCGACTCCGCCGCCGGCAACGTCTACCTCAGCCAGGGTCTGCGCCAGCTGCGCGGCCACCTGGCGCGCGTGCGCCGCCTCGCCCACGACGACCCGGAACGGCTGCGCGACGCCGCCCACGAGCACGCGACCATCGCCAGCGCCATCGCCTCCGGCGACCCCGTCATGGCCGCCTCGGCGACCCACGTCCACCTCTTCAACAGCTTCAACAGCATCACCTCGCACGCCGCCGGCCGGCTGCGCGCGGGCGACGAAAGGACCAGCGCATGATCACCCACCCCGTCCGCGTCTACAAGAGCGACGAGAACCTTCCCCGCGAGGAGCAGCTCGCGTACCGGATCGCGACCGTGGCCGCGGACCCCGTGGCCGTCGACTCCGACGCGGCCGCGATGATCATCAACAGGATCATCGACAACGCCGCGGTAGCTCTCGCCTCCCTGAACCGGGCGCCGATCATCGCCGCCCGCGCACAGGCCCTGGCGCACGCCCCCTCCTCGGGCGGGGCCGGCGCCACGGTCTTCGGAATCGAGAAGCGCGTCTCCGCCGAGTGGGCCGCCTGGGCCAACGGCGTCGCCGTGCGCGAGCTGGACTACCACGACACGTTCTTGGCCGCCGACTACTCCCACCCGGGTGACAACATCCCGCCGCTGCTCGCCGCGGCCCAGCACGTGGGCGCCTCGGGCGCCGACCTGATGCGCGGCATCGCCACCGGATACGAGATCCAGGTGGACCTGGTCAAGGCGATCTGCCTGCACAAGCACAAGATCGACCACGTCGCCCACCTCGGCCCCTCGGCGGCAGCCGGCCTCGGCACCTTGCTCGGCCTCGACGTCGAGACGATCTTCCAGGCCGTCGGCCAGGGCCTGCACACGACGACGGCGAGCCGGCAGTCGCGCAAGGGCGAAATCTCCACGTGGAAGGCCCACGCCCCTGCGTTCGCGGGAAAGATGGCGCTCGAGGCCGTCGACCGGGCGATGCGCGGGCAGACCTCGCCCGTGCCGATCTACGAGGGCGAGGACGGCGTCATCGCGTGGATGCTCGACGGCCCCACCGCCGCCTACGAGGTGCCGCTGCCGGGACCGGGCGAGCCCAAGCGCGCGATCCTCGACACCTACACCAAGGAGCACTCGGCCGAGTACCAGGCGCAGGCGTGGATCGACCTGGCCCGCAAGCTGCACCGCGACCACCCCGAGGCGACCGACCCGGCGAAGGTGCAGCGCGTGCTGATCCGCACGAGCCACCACACGCACTTCGTCATCGGCTCCGGCGCCAACGACCCGCAGAAGTACTCCCCGACCGCTTCCCGCGAGACCCTCGATCACTCCATCCCGTACATCTTCACCGTCGCCCTGCAGGACGGCGCGTGGCATCACGTCGATTCCTTCGCTCCCGAGCGCGCCGGCCGGCCCGATACCGTGGAACTCTGGCACAAGGTCTCCACCGAGGAGGACCACGAGTGGACGCGCCGCTACCACTCGCTCGACATCTCCGAGAAGGCGTTCGGCGGATCGGTCGAGATCACACTGGCCGACGGCACCATCATCCGCGACGAGATCGCTGTCGCCGACGCCCACCCGCTCGGTGCCCGGCCCTTCGCCCGCGAGCAGTACGTGGCGAAGTTCCGCACCCTCGCCGAGGGCGTCGTCGATCGCGACGAGCAGGACCGCTTCCTCGCCGCAGCCGAAGGCCTCGAGTCGCTCGGGGCCGGGGAGCTCGACGCGCTCAACATCATCGCCGCCGATGGCGTCGTCGATCTCTCCTACGGCCCGAAGGGACTCTTCTGATGCTGTACTCGAAGACCACTCCCGAGGCCAAGCGCCGACTGCTGCGCGAGCTGCTCGTCCCGGGCGCCGCCCGGCAGTTTCCCGGCGCGTTCAATCCGCTCTCGGCGCGACTCATCGAGGAGAAGGCGTACGACGGCGTCTACATCTCGGGCGCGGTCCTCGCCAACGACTTGGGGCTGCCGGATATCGGACTGACGACCCTGAGCGAGGTCGCCACCCGCGCCGGGCAGATCGCCCGCATGACGGACCTGCCCGCGATCGTCGACGCCGACACCGGCTTCGGCGAGCCGATGAATGTGGCCCGGACCTTGCAGGAGCTCGAGAACGCCGGCCTGGCCGGCTGCCACATCGAGGACCAGTTCAATCCCAAGCGCTGCGGGCACCTTGACGGGAAGAACGTCGTCGACCTGCCCACCGCGCTCAAGCGCGTCGCGGCCGCTGCCGAGGCCCGGCGCGATGCGAACTTCCTGATCATGGCCCGCACCGACGTGCGCGCCGTGGAGGGGCTCGACGCCGCCGTCGACCGCGCCAAGGCGCTCGTCGACGCCGGTGCCGACGCCATCTTCCCGGAGGCGATGAAGGACCTGCGCGAGTTCGAGGCGGTCTGCAACGCGGTCGACGTTCCGGTGCTCGCCAACATGACCGAATTCGGCAAGTCCGAACTGTTCACACGCGACCAGCTGGCCGGCGCCGGCGTCGCGATGATCATCTACCCGGTCACCCTGCTGCGCAGCGCGATGGGCGCGGCCGAGCGCGTACTGGACACGATCCGGACCGAGGGCACCCAGGAGCCCGCGGTCGAATCGATGCTGACCCGTGCGCGGCTCTACGAACTGGTGGACTATGGGTCGTACAACACGTTCGACGCAGGTGTTTTCAATTTCACGGTGCCAGGCCCAACTGATGCCTAGCCACCGCACCCGCGCGCAAACCCCAGGGAAAGGGACAGCATGAGTGAATCGACTGAGATCAAAAAGGGCCTCGCCGGCGTGGTCGTCGACCACACCGCGGTCTCCAAGGTGAATCCGGAAACCAACTCCCTGCTCTACCGGGGCTATCCGGTGCAGCAGCTGGCCGCGGAGAAGTCCTTCGAGGAGGTGGCCCTGCTGCTGTGGACCGGCGAACTGCCCACGGCCGCGGAGCTGGACGATTTCGTCGCCTTCGAACGCTCGAACCGGGCGCTCGAACCTGAGGTGAAGGCCGCCATCGACCTCCTGCCCACGACCTGCCACCCGATGGACGTGGGCCGCACCGCGGTCTCCGTGCTGGGGGCCCGCCACGATCTTGCCGAGGACTCCTCGCCGGCGGCCGAACTCCAGAAGGCGAAATCGCTGTTCGCGCAGTTCCCCGCCGTCGTCGCGTACGACCAGCGCCGGCGCCGGAATCAGGACTTAATCGAGCCCCGCGACGACCTGGACTACGCCCAGAACTTCCTCTGGATGACCTTCGGGGACGCCGCCCACCTCGAACCGGCCGTCGTCGACGCGTTCCGCGTCTCGATGGTGCTGTACGCGGAGCACTCGTTCAACGCCTCGACGTTCACCGCCCGCGTCATCACGTCCACGCTGGCGGACCTGCACTCGGCGGTCACGGGTGCCATCGGCGCGCTCAAAGGCCCGCTGCACGGCGGCGCCAACGAAGCTGTCATGCACACCTTTGATGAGATCGGCATCCGTGCCGAGGAGAGCCGAGAGGAGGCCGCGGCCCGCGCCAAGGAGTGGATGGAACGCGCGCTCTCCGAGAAGAAGAAGGTCATGGGCTTCGGCCACCGCGTGTACAAGAACGGCGACTCCCGCGTGCCGACGATGAAGGCTGCACTGGAGGCCATGGTGGATCACTACGGCCGGGGTGAGCTGATGGGCCTCTACGACGGCCTCGAGCAGGCGATGGAGGAGGCCAAGGGCATCAAGCCGAACCTGGACTACCCGGCGGGCCCGACGTACCACCTCATGGGCTTCGACACGGAGATGTTCACGCCCCTGTTCATCGCCTCCCGCATCACCGGCTGGACAGCGCACGTCATGGAGCAGCGCGGCGCCAACGCGTTGATCCGCCCGCTCTCCGCCTACAACGGCCCGGCCGAGCGCTCGCTCTAAGTCCCCGTGCGGTAGTCCGCCACGGTCTCGTTGTCGTCGGCGAGTTCGACCCGCACCTGCAGCGGGCTCGCCGGCGACGCGATCACCTCCGGGAGCCAGCGGGCGGCGTCCTGCCAGGTGTCAGCGAGCGGCAGGTCGTCGGCCCGGTGCCAGGCCACGGCGAGTTCGTCGGTGTCGTGGGCGGCTCCGGACGCCTCGGCGGCACGCCCCGCCACCCGGTACACGCGGCAGCTCATGTCTGCCGCGGGCTGCGCCGGGAAGACGAACTGGATAGTGGCCGCGAGCGAGAGCTCACCCGGCGCGACCCTCAGCCCCGTCTCCTCGTGCAGCTCCCGCGCCGCAGCCTGCGCGCCACTCTCGCCGGCCTCGACCTTCCCGCCGGGCAGCACCGTCTTGCCTGTCGCGAAGCCGCGCTTCTTGACGCCGAGCAGGACGGTGGGCGCGCCGTCGTCGTCCTGACGGATCACCGCGCACAGCACGACGTCGGTCGGCCCGGCCCCGCTCACAGCGCCCGCGGGTGCGCGGCGGCGTAGACCTCGCGCAGGGTGTCGGCGGTGACCATCGTGTAGACCTGCGTCGTCGTCACGGAGGAGTGGCCCAGCAGCTCCTGGACGACACGCACATCGGCGCCGCCCTCGAGCAGATGGGTTGCGAAGGAGTGGCGCAGCGTATGCGGGGAGACGTCGCCCGGCACACCCGCCCGACCGGCGGCAGCCTTGAGGATCGACCAGGCCGACTGCCGGGAGAGCCGGCCGCCGCGCTGGTTCAGGAAGAGCCCGGGCGTGCCTTTGCCCTTGGCGACGAGCAGCGGGCGGGCGCGGATGAGGTAGGCCTCGAGCGCTTCCGTGGCGTAAGAGCCGACCGGCACGATCCGCTCCTTGGATCCCTTGCCGAAGAGCCGGACGACCGCCGGGCCGGCGTCGTCCGCGGCCGGTGCGGCCGCCGCGGCGTCAGCGGCGCCCCGCACCACGGTGTGCAGGTCGTCGACGTCGAGGCCGACGGCCTCGCTGATGCGCGCGCCAGTCGCGTAGAGGAACTCGAGCAGGGCGCGGTCGCGCAGCCCCGCAGGAGTATCGGCCGGCACGGCACCGAGCACGGAGAGCACGTCGGCGACGCTGAGGGCTTTCGGCAGGCGCGAGCCCGTCGCCGGCGGCCGGAGGTCGGCCGCGGTGTTCTCGACGGTGACGGACTCGAGGGCCCAGAATTTGTGCAGCCCGCGGACAGCGACGATGCAGCGCGCGGCTGAGCGCGCGTTCAGCGGCGCGCCCCCGTCGGCGCCGTCGCGCACGTCCTGGGCGAATCTGGACAGCAGCACGGGGGTCACCTCGGCCGCGTGGCCGATGCCCTGGCTCGCGAGGAAGCGGACGTACCGGTCGATGTCGCGCCGGTAGGCCGCGACGGTGTTGCGCGCCATGCCCCGTTCGACCGTCAGGTGTTGGAAGTAGTCGGCCACCTGGCGGTCGAGCGCAGCAGTGGCCGCGCTCATGGGCGCAGTCGCGGGTGCTCGTCCCAGGCGACGTTCGCGTCCCGCAGGGTCGAGAAGCCGCTGGCCGCCGCGGCGTGCGCAGCGAGGATGCCGACGGCCGCCGACGGGTTGTGGATCCGCCCGCCGAGGACCGCCGCGACGGCGTCGTCTAGGGGCACCCAGGCCGTCTCGAGGTCGGCTTCCTCCCCGGTGCGTTGGTGCCGTTCGTGCTCGGGCACCGCGCTCAGGCCGCGCGCGAGGAAGACGCGCTGCGCTTCGGTGGAGGAACCGGGGGAATTGAAGATGTCGGTGAGCACGTGCCACGTCTCGGCCACGAGGTCCGCCTCTTCGGCGAGTTCCCGCGCAGCCGCGTCGACCGGCGGCTCGCCTTCGACGTCCAAGAGTCCGGCCGGGATCTCCCAGAGCCGCATGCCGACCGGGTGCCGGTACTGGCGCAGCAGAAGGACCCGCATGTCGTCGTCGAGGACGACCATGCTGACGGCCCCCGGGTGGTCGATGAAGTCGCGTGTGAGCGGCTCGTCGTTGTTGGGGAAGTCGAAGGTCTCCCGTACGACGTCCCAGATGTGGCCTGAGAAGACACGCTCGCTGGACGACGGCGGATACGCGCCGATGAGGTCGCCGACCCCGTCGCTGCGGTCCCCGCCGTCGTCCTGCGTCATGTCGCCTACTTCCCCGCTGCCTGGTGCGCGATGGCCGCCTTCACCAAGTTGGCGAACAGCGGGTGCGGGCGCGTGGGGCGGGAGCTGAGCTCCGGGTGCGCCTGCGTCGAGACATAGTACGGGTGCACCTCGCGCGGGAGCTCGACGAACTCCACCAAGCCGCCGTCCGGGGAGGTCCCGGAGAAGACCAGGCCCTTCTCCTCGAGCTGGTCCCGGTAGGCGTTGTTGACCTCGTAGCGGTGGCGGTGGCGCTCGGAGACGTCGTTCCGCCCGTAGGCCGCGGCGACCACAGAGCCCTCAGCCAGCTTGGCCTCGTAGAGGCCCAGACGCATCGTGCCGCCCAGGTCGCCCTTGCCGTCGACGATGTCCAGCTGCTCGGCCATCGTCGCGATGACCGGGTTCTGCGTCTCCGGCTCGAACTCGGTTGACGAGGCCCCCTCGAGGCCCGCCACGTTTCGGGCATATTCGATCACCATCGACTGCAGGCCGAGGCACAGGCCCAGGGTCGGGAGCTTGTTCTCGCGGGCGAACTTCAGCGCGCCCAGCTTGCCCTCGAGACCGCGGATTCCGAATCCGCCGGGCACACAGATCGCGTCCGCCCCGGCCAGCGCCTGCTTGGCGCCTTCGGGCGTCTGGCAGTCGTCGGAGGGCACCCAACGGATGTTGACCTTGGCCTCGTTCGCGAAGCCGCCGGCGCGCAGCGCCTCGGTCACGGAGAGATAGGCGTCCGGCAGGTCGATGTACTTGCCGACGAGAGCGATCTCGACGTGGTGCTTGGGGTTGTGCACCGCTTCGAGCAGACGATTCCACTGCGACCAGTCGACGTCCTTGAACTTCAGGCCCAGCGACTGCACGATGTACGCGTCCAGTCCCTGCTCGTGGATGATCACCGGGATGTCGTAGATGCTCGGGGCGTCCGCGCAGTTGATCACTGCCTCCGGGTCGACGTCGCACGTGCGCGCCAGCTTCTCGCGCATCTCTGCCGGGATCTCGCGGTCCGAGCGGATCACGAGGCCCTCCGGCTGGATGCCGATCGAGCGCAGTGCCGCGACCGAGTGCTGAGTCGGCTTGGTCTTGAGCTCCTGCGACGGCCCGATGTACGGGACAAGCGAGACGTGCACGAAGAAGACGTTGCCCCGTCCCACGTCCTGTCGGACCTGGCGGGCGGCTTCGAGGAACGGCTGGGATTCGATATCGCCGACGGTGCCACCGATCTCGGTGATGATCACGTCCGGGGCATCGGGCCCTTCGGACGGCAGCCGCATACGGCGCTTGATCTCGTCGGTGATGTGCGGGATGACCTGGACGGTGTCGCCGAGATAGTCGCCGCGGCGTTCCTTCTCGATGACGGTCGAGTAGACCTGTCCGGTCGTCACGTTGGCCATGCCGGTGAGGTTTTCGTCGAGGAAGCGCTCGTAGTGACCGATGTCGAGGTCGGTCTCTGCGCCGTCGTCGGTCACGAAGACCTCGCCGTGCTGGAAGGGGTTCATCGTACCTGGATCGACGTTCAGGTACGGATCGAGCTTCTGCATCGTGACCGACAGGCCACGGGCTCGGAGAAGATGACCGAGGCTGGAAGCCGTCAGCCCTTTTCCAAGCGACGACGCCACACCACCGGTGACGAAGATCTGCTTTGTAGTTTCGGACCGGGACTCACGGGAAAAAATTCGCTGCACCACGGGGTTCGAGCCTATCACCTTCTGCGGATTTCGGACATTGACCGATCGATCTACCAGCGCTGATGGGGTCCGCCTTATCCCAACGCCGAAACGGTTTGCTGTGCATCTGTGAGGAGTTCTTCCGCGTGCGCCTGGGCCGTGTCCGACTCCTCCTGACCCGCAAGCATACGGGCCAGCTCCTTGACCCGCTGGTTCTCGTCCAGGAGGACGACGTCGCTCTGGGTGACTCCGCCCGTCGCTTCCGCCGCCGCGCCTGAGTTCTTAATCACGCGGATGTGGCGGTCCGCGTAAGCGGCCACCTGGGGCAAGTGTGTCACGACGATGACCTGCACGTGGCGAGCCAGCATGGCGAGGCGGTTCCCGATCTCGACGGCGGCCTTGCCGCCGACACCAGCGTCGACCTCGTCGAAGACGAAGGTGGGCACCGGGTCGACCGCGGCGAGGACGACCTCGATCGCGAGCATCACGCGCGAGAGTTCACCACCCGAGGCGCCCTTGCCGAGCGGGCGCGGGGCGCTGCCCGTGTGGGGCTGGAGCAGCATGTGGATCTCGTCGCGGCCGTAGCGGCCCGGTTCGTTCAGGGCACGGATCTCCGTGCTGAACCTCGCGTCGGGCATGGCCAGGGCGGCGAGTTCGGCGGTGACTCGCTCGTCCAGGGCCGCGGCGGCCCGTGTCCGACGCTCCGTCAGTTCCGCCGCCAGTTCGTTCAGCTCCGCCTCGAGCCGGGCCCGCTCCTCGGTGAGCGCGTCGATGCGACCCGAGTCGTCCTGGAGTTCCATCAGCCGGTTCCGGCTTGTCTCGGCCCAGGCCAGGACCTCGTCGACGGTCGGGGCGTACTTCCGAATGAGCTTGCCCAGGTCCGCTCGGCGCGCTTCGATCTCGGCGAGGCGTTCGGGGCCCTCGGCATCGAGACCGACGCCGTAGCCGGCGACCTCGGTCGCGATGTCGGCAACGAGATATCCGACCTCGGCGATCCGCTCCGCGAGCGTCTTCAGCTCGGCGTCGTCTTCCTGGACGCCCTCGAGCTGCCGCTTGGCCTCCTCGATGAGCGCCGTCGCGTTGTACTCCTCGCTGTACTCGCTGCCGGCCAGGGCCGCGTGCGCGGTCACTGCGGCGGTGCGCAGCCCCTCGAGGTTCGCGAGCTTCGTCGCCTCGGACTTCAGCTCTTCGTCCTCCCCCGGCTGCGGGTCGACACCGTCGATCTCCTCGAGCGCGATCTGCAGGCTCTCGGCCTCGCGCAGGCGTTCGCGGGAGGCGCCGAGGAGTTCATCGACCTCGGCGAGCACGGCCCGATACCTCGCGTAGGCCGCCCCGTACTTCTCGAAGACGGTCTGCAGCTCGGGGCCCGCGAACTTGTCGAGCGCGTTGCGCTGGGCCGCGACGCCCGTGAGGCGCAGCTGATCGCTCTGCCCGTGCACGGCGACGAGGTCGGTGCCGAGTTCGGCGAGCAGCCCGACCGGCGCCGCCCGCCCGCCGACCGCTGCTTTGCTGCGCCCTGCGGCACTGAGGAAACGGGCGACGATCAAGTCACCGCCGTCGTCGTCGTATTCGATCAGGGCGCCGGCCTCCTCCGCCCGGGTGAGCACCGTGCTCGACTTGGGCAGGCGCAGGCTTGCCTCGGCGACCGCCTGCTTGGCGCCGTGGCGGACCGCCGCGGCGTCCGCGCGGTTGCCCAGCAGCAGCCCGAGCGCCGTGATGACCATCGTCTTTCCTGCGCCGGTCTCTCCGGTCACGACCGTCAACCCGGCGCCGAGCGGCAGCGTGGCCTGCCCGATGACGCCGAGGTCGCTGATGCGGATTTCTTCGATCATGGATGTCCCTTCGTTTCTGGGCGTGGCTCCAGATTGCGTGGCTCCACGACCTCGATACCGTTGGCGACGATGGGAAGCGCGCTGGAAACGGGGTCCTGCTCGGGGTGTTGGACGGGGCCGCGCCAACCCCGCGTGGGCAGCTCGAATTTGCGGACGAGCCGTTCGCTGAACGGGGTCTGGTTGACGCGGGCGAGGCGGACGGGGATCTTCGAGCGTGTCACCTCGACCCGTGAGCCGGGCGGCAACTGGATGGTGCGCCGGCCATCGCACCACAGCACCCCCTGGGCGTCGGTCCGTGACAAGACCTCGACGGCCATCTTCGAACTCGGCGCCACCACGAGCGGCTTGGCGAAGAGGGCATGTGCGCTGATCGGCGCCATGATGAGGGCCTCTACCTCGGGCCAGACGACGGGCCCCCCGGCGGAGAACGCGTAGGCGGTCGAACCGGTCGGTGTCGCCATGACCATCCCGTCGCACCCGAACGTGCTGATCGGACGCCCGTCGACCTCCATGACCACTTCGATCATGCGTTCCCGGTCCGCCTTCTCGACGGCGGCCTCGTTCAGCGCCCAGGTCGTTGCGACGCGCCGGTTGCCGAACCAGACGGTCACGTCGAGGGCCATGCGCTCCTCGACGATGTAGTCCCGCTCGACGACCCACTGCACGGTCTGGTTCAGGTCGCTGCGTTCGCTCTCGGCGAGAAAGCCGACGTGCCCGAGGTTGACGCCGAGCAATGGGACGTCGGTGCCGCGCACGAGTTCGGCGGATCGCAGGACGGTCCCGTCACCGCCGAGCACGACGGCGAGGTCGACGTCAACGAGAGACGCCTCTTCGCCCAGGATCTCGACCTCAGGAACGAAAACGGGTATGGCACTGCGCAGGTTGGCGAGGTCTTCGCGCTGCATGACGGGGATGAGGCCCGCGTCGCGCAAGCTCACGCACGTGTCGAACGCCGCTCGGAGGGCGTCGGCCCGGCCGGTGTGGGCCAGGACCAGGATCCGTCGCATACGTTCCTTCCGTCAGTTCTTCGCCGACCGGCCAAGAGGCTGGGCCGGCGGTTCCACCTCAAGAGTAGTCAACAGAATCAAGCAACGTGTCGTTGCCCGCAAAATGTGGATGGTCAGTCGCCGCCCGGCGCAGCCAGAGGAAGAATTCCACGTTCCCATCCTGTCCCGGCAGCGGGCTGCGTGCCAGTCCCAGGCATTCCAGCCCCGCCTCGTTCGCCGAGCCCAAGACGTCTGCGACGGCGCGTCGGCGCTGTACGCGGGAGCCGACGACGCCGGTCCGACCCAGCGCCTCCCGCCCGACCTCGAATTGAGGTTTGACCATCAGCATCAGGTCGCCGCCGACCGCGGTCGCCTGCGCCAGCGGGCGCATGACCAGCCGCAGGGAGATGAAGGAAAGGTCCGCGACGACGAGCGAAACCACGCCGCCGAGCTCCGACATGTCCAGGTAGCGGACATTGAGCCCTTCGTGAACGTGTACCCGCCGATCCGCGCGCAGCTCCGCAACCATCTGGTCGTGGCCGACGTCGACGGCCACGACCTCGGCTGCTCCGCGGCGGAGCAGGACATCGGTGAATCCTCCCGTCGAGGCCCCTGCATCCAGACAACGCAGGCCCGCGACCTTGAGTTCCGGGAAGCGATCCAAGGCGCCCGCCAGCTTGTGGCCGGCGCGGCTGACGTATTCGTCACCCTCCGCGGCGGCGACGACGACCGCATCGGTGGACATGATCCTGGTCGAAGCCTTCGGCGAGATCCGACCCGCGACCCGGACGCGCCCCTCGTTGATCAGCGATCCGGCATGGGTTCGCGAACGGGCCAATCCGCGCCGCACGAGTTCCTGGTCGAGACGGCCGGCCGCACCCCTCGGGTCGTCACCACTCACGCGTCGTTCTCCGGCAGAGCGTCCGCAGTCGCGAGGTGCTCGCTTGCCTCAAGAGACTCGCGCAGCAGGGAGTGCACGTTCTCGAAGACCGCAATGTGCCCGTCGAGGGCACTTGACGGCACGCCGGCGAGAACGTCGAGGGCGGCGTCGATCTCAGGCTCCCCCGTGGGCTCCAGCCGCTCGGGCCAATCGGCACCGGAAACGTCGATGCTCCGCTGAAGGTGTGGAAACTGGGCCGAGGTCCCGGCGTCTGGGGTTGCGGCTTCGCTGCTCATCCGTGAGGTCCTCTCTCTGCGACGTTCGCTCCCGGGAGCCGGGACGGTTCAGTCTTGGAAGTCTATGCGGGGCGTCCGGGCGGAGCCTGGATGTCTGGCCCACCACGCCGCGCAGGCGGCCCGCCAAGCGTCGAGCCCCTCGTCGCTGAGCCTGACGCCGTCGTCGTCTGCGCGCGCCGACGCAGCCCCGCACGTGGCGCGCGCGATGTCGTCATCCTCCGTGATTTCCACCGCGGGGTAAGGCTCGTAGAGCCCGGTGAGGCTCCCCAGCAGGAAAACTGGCCGCTCGTCCGGGACGGCGGAGATGATGGAGCGCGTGGTGTCGATGCCGGTGAGGACGGCGGCCGTGTCGAACCCGGCGCGATTGCCGCCGAGGATGTCGGTGTCGAGCCGGTCTCCCACGACGAGCGGCCGTGTCGCACCGAGCTCGCGGGCGGCCCGCTCGAAGAGGTGGGCCTGCGGCTTCCCGGCGACGACCGGTTCACTACCGGTCGCGTTCGCAACGGCCTGGACCAGCGACCCGTTGCCCGGCGCGATGCCCTCAGCCCGAGGGATGGTCATGTCGGTGTTGGTGGCCACCCAGAAGGCGCCGCGGCTGACGGCGTAGGCCGCCTCGGCGAGGTCTGCCCAGCCGAGCGCCGGGTGAAAACCCTGGACGACGGCCGCTGGCTCTTCCTCGTGCGAGCCCACAACGTGGAACCCGAGGCGGGTCACGCATTCGCGCAGGTAGTCGCTGCCCGTCACCAGGACGTTGGCCCCGGCGTCGATGTGCCCGGCGAGCAGCTCAGCGCCCGCGTCGGCGGAGCCGAAGACCGTCTCGGCCGTGGCGGGGGCGCCGAGCTCGCGCAGGTGCTCGGCGACGGCGGCCGGCGAACGCGAGGCGTTGTTGGTGATGTAGCCGAGGGCCACGCCGTGTCCGGCGAGGGCATCCAACGACTCGACGGCACCGTCGATCGCGCCGGCTCCGGCGTAAACGACGCCGTCGAGATCGGACAGGACGGCGTCGTAGTCACCAATCAACACGCTCTAGCGCTCCTCGCCGTTCGTTGGCTCGGCCTGCTCTGCCTCGACCTCAAAGCCGGTTTCGTCGGCCTCGACGGCGGCATCCGCTTCAGCGGCCTCGGCATCCGACGCGTCGGAAGGCTCGACGACGGTCAACGCGTCCTCCTCGTCGACGCCGACCGACTCCTGGGGCGCCCCCACGGTCTGCGGCTCCTCGAGGACGTCCTTGACGCGCGGCTTGCGGACCGGTTCATCCTCCTCATCATCGAAGTCGACGATTTCCGGGTCGGCGAATTCACCGACGCCCAGGGCCTTCTCTGCCACGGCGATCCGGCCGGTCCACTCGCGTGCTTCCTCATCGCGTCCGAGGTCCGTCAGCGCCTCCGCGTAGACGGCGAAGAGGCGCGGGCTGAAGGAGTAGGCGCGGTTGCGGTCGAGCTGCGGGATCTCGAGTTCGGCGAGAGCCGCCTCGAGGTTTCCTAGATCGGCCTGAGCGCCCGAGGCGATGATGGCCATCTCTACCTTGAGCGGGTTGTCCAGCTTCTGCGCGTCGTCGGAGCGAGCAATCTCGAGCGCCTTCTCCGGGCGGCCGAGCGCACGCTCGCAGTCGGCCATCATGGGCAGGTGCACGTTGGATCCGCTGA
Organism: Zhihengliuella halotolerans; assembly: GCF_004217565.1. Lineage (NCBI taxonomy): Bacteria > Bacillati > Actinomycetota > Actinomycetes > Micrococcales > Micrococcaceae > Zhihengliuella > Zhihengliuella halotolerans. Next base: position 1,531,884 of record NZ_SHLA01000001.1, read on the forward strand.
TGCGGCGGAACGTGCGGAATTCGCGCAGCGCGTCGGCGAAGTGTCCTGCCGCATACGCGGTCAGGCCGACAGCTTCGCGCACGACGGCGATGCGCCCTCCGCGGCGGCTGGCCGCCAGCGCGTGCTGGTAGGAGGTTTCCGGATCCAGGTCTACGAGGCGCCCGGCCATGACGAGGTGCTTGGACACCCAAGTCCCGTTCGGCTCCTGCAGGTAGCGGAGTTCGGCGCGCGCGGCCCGATCCAATTCCTTACCGGTGACGTCATCATCGATGTCCGGGGAACGCGGGCGGTCGGGACGGTTCGAGCTGCGCAGATCGCCGGGGTTGTGCACGCGAGCAGCATCCCGCTCGTCACGGCGATCATCGGGGCGGCCGCTGCGTTGAGCATCGAGGCCCCGGCGGTTGTCACGGGGGCCCTTGGCATCGAATTTCTTGGGGCCGAACTTTTTGTCGCCAAACTTCTTGTCGCCGAATTTTTTCTCGCCGTATTTCTTTTCGCCCTGAGCCCAGTCGCCCTTGGCCGGGCGATCTTGCTGATCGCGTCCCGAGGATGCGCGGCCGCCGCGGTCCTCGCGGTCGTCCCGACGGAAACCCTGGTCGCTGCGCTGTCCGGCGCCCTTGAACGGCGGGCGCTTGCCGCCACGGTGGGACGCACCCGACGGGGACGAACCCTGCCGGTACGACTTCCCCTCGCCACCGCCGGAACGGTTCGATTGGTTCGGGCGCTCAGCGCCGGAATTGCGACGGTCTTCAGCCACGTTGGCCGTTCCTCTCTGCGGGCGTCTCCCCCGGGTTCCTGGCCGCGCCGACCAGTCATGAATTCTTCGACTCAGACAATTCTAGACGAGACTGCCGAGACTCTCGTCGCCAGGAGCGCGCGTGAGCTGTTGCCCTACTCACGAAGACGAACTTTCCTGTTAACGAAACAAGGACCGGAACAACATCGCAGTTGTTCCGGCCCTCGCTTATCAATGAGTGTCCGGCGGTGACCTACTCTCCCACACCCTCCCGAGTGCAGTACCATCGGCGCAGTGGGTCTTAGCTTCCGGGTTCGGTATGGGACCGGGCGTTTCCCCCACGCTATGACCGCCGTAACCCTAGCACCCACCAGTCACACACACGAAGGCATGTTGTCGGGGGAAAACCTGGGCCACGATCTTTCATCGTGGTGCCACCCACCCACCCACAAGGGGACGGGCACATGGCGGTTATTCGGTTACATCGAAACAAAAGTTGTTGTTTCGGTACCGCATAGTGGACGCGTAGCAATCATGCCACCAGAACTCCCACAATTGAAGCGTGGGTGGTGGTGTTTGTGGTGTAAGTTGTCGGCCTATTAGTACGGGTCGGCTTCACGAGTCTTTAGTCCTCGCTTCCACGTCCCGCCTATCAACCCAGTGGTCTAGCTGGGGGCCTCTCACACAAAAAGTGTATGGAAATCTCATCTCGAAGTGGGCTTCCCGCTTAGATGCTTTCAGCGGTTATCCCTTCCGAACGTAGCTAATCAGCGGTGCACCTGGCGGTACAACTGACATACCAGTGGTTCGTCCGTCCCGGTCCTCTCGTACTAAGGACAGATCTCCTCAAATTTCCTGCGCGCGCAGCGGATAGGGACCGAACTGTCTCACGACGTTCTAAACCCAGCTCGCGTACCGCTTTAATGGGCGAACAGCCCAACCCTTGGGACCGACTCCAGCCCCAGGATGCGACGAGCCGACATCGAGGTGCCAAACCATGCCGTCGATATGGACTCTTGGGCAAGATCAGCCTGTTATCCCCGAGGTACCTTTTATCCGTTGAGCGACGGCCCTTCCACGAGGTGCCGCCGGATCACTAGTCCCGACTTTCGTCCCTGCTCGAGCTGTCGCTCTCACAGTCAAGCTCCCTTGTGCACTTACACTCGACACCTGATTGCCAACCAGGCTGAGGGAACCTTTGGGCGCCTCCGTTACTCTTTAGGAGGCAACCGCCCCAGTTAAACTACCCATCAGGCACTGTCCCTGGACCAGATCATGGTCCGAAGTTAGGAATCCGGTACGGCCAGAGTGGTATTTCAACGATGACTCCACGAACACTAGCGTGCCCGCTTCACAGTCTCCCACCTATCCTACACAAGCCGCACCGAACACCAATACCAAACTATAGTAAAGGTCTCGGGGTCTTTCCGTCCTGCTGCGCGTAACGAGCATCTTTACTCGTACTGCAATTTCGCCGAGTTCATGGTTGAGACAGCGGGGAAGTCGTTACTCCATTCGTGCAGGTCGGAACTTACCCGACAAGGAATTTCGCTACCTTAGGATGGTTATAGTTACCACCGCCGTTTACTGGGGCTTAAATTCACCGCTTCACACCGAAGTGTTGACAGCTCCTCTTAACCTTCCAGCACCGGGCAGGAGTCAGTCCATATACATCGTCTTGCGACTTCGCATGGACCTGTGTTTTTAGTAAACAGTCGCTTCCCCCTGGTCTCTGCGGCCCACACCCGCTCACGCCAGCAAGTGGCGGTCACGAGGCAGGCCCCCCTTCTCCCGAAGTTACGGGGGCATTTTGCCGAGTTCCTTAACCATGATTCTCTCGATCGCCTTAGTATTCTCTACCTGATCACCTGTGTCGGTTTGGGGTACGGGCAGTTAGAACCTCGCGCCGATGCTTTTCTTGGCAGCATAGGATCACCGGATCACCCACTTACGTGGGCGCCTGTCGGGTCTCAGCCTGAATGCCTCGCGGATTTGCCTACGAGACGGCCTACACCCTTGGACCAGGACGATTCCATTGCCTGGCCCGGCTACCTTCCTGCGTCACACCTGTTAATACGCTGACTTCCCCGGTTCGGGTCCCACGTCGCCCACCAACGCCGCCCCGAAGGGCAGTCTATGGTGCTTGAGGTGGTTAGCATCACCGGTTCAGTAGGGACGGTTCTTCACTGGTACGGGAATATCAACCCGTTGTCCATCGACTACGCCTGTCGGCCTCGCCTTAGGTCCCGACTCACCCAGGGCAGATTAGCTTGACCCTGGAACCCTTGATCATTCGGCGGACGGGTTTCTCACCCGTCATTCGCTACTCATGCCTGCATTCTCACTCGTGTAGCGTCCACCACTGGTTTCCACCGCGGCTTCACTCGCTACACGACGCTCCCCTACCCATCCAGTCCACTGAACCACGAAGGCTAATGTGTATGACTGAATGATGCGACTTCGGCGGTGTACTTGAGCCCCGCTACATTATCGGCGCGGAATCACTTGACCAGTGAGCTATTACGCACTCTTTCAAGGGTGGCTGCTTCTAAGCCAACCTCCTGGTTGTCTCAGCAACTCCACATCCTTTCCCACTTAGCACACGCTTAGGGGCCTTAGTCGGCATTCTGGGCTGTTTCCCTCTCGACAATGAAGCTTATCCCCCACTGTCTCACTGCTACGCTCTCACTTGCCGGCATTCGGAGTTTGGCTGACGTCAGTAACCTGTTGGGGCCCATCGGCCATCCAGTAGCTCTACCTCCGGCAAGAAACACGTAACGCTGCACCTAAATGCATTTCGGGGAGAACCAGCTATCACGAAGTTTGATTGGCCTTTCACCCCTACCCACAGCTCATCCCCTCCATTTTCAACTGAAGTGGGTTCGGTCCTCCACGACGTCTTACCGTCGCTTCAACCTGGCCATGGGTAGATCACTTCGCTTCGGGTCTAGACCGTGCCACTCAAACGCCCTATTCAGACTCGCTTTCGCTACGGCTTCCCCACACGGGTTAACCTCGCGACACAGCACTAACTCGCAGGCTCATTCTTCAAAAGGCACGCCGTCACCAGACCGCAGTCTCGGCTCCGACGGATTGTAAGCGCATGGTTTCAGGTACTATTTCACTCCCCTCCCGGGGTACTTTTCACCATTCCCTCACGGTACTTATCCGCTATCGGTCATCGGGTAGTATTCAGGCTTACCAGGTGGTCCTGGCAGATTCACACGGGATTTCTCGGGCCCCGTGCTACTCGGGTGGCACCAAAATGGCGGCAGTACGCATTACGGCTACGGGATTTTCACCCTCTCTGATTCGGCATTCAAACCGATTCGCCTATACGTCTACACCTCACCACACCCGTCCGGCAGAACGGATACTTGATGCTCCCACAACCCCGACCATGCAACGCCCGCCGGCTATCACACATGAATCGGTTTAGCCCCATCCGCTTTCGCTCGCCACTACTCACGGAATCACTGTTGTTTTCTCTTCCTACGGGTACTGAGATGTTTCACTTCCCCGCGTTACCTCTACGCACCCTATGTGTTCAGATGCGAGTCGCACAGCATGACACTGTACGGGGTTTCCCCATTCGGAAATCCTGGTCTCAACGTCCGGTTATCGACTCCACCAGGCTTATCGCAGATTCCCACGTCCTTCTTCGGCTCCCGATGCCAAGGCATCCACCATGCGCCCTTGTAAACTTGACCACAAACAGTCAAGCAATGAGCTTTATATCTATATCAAGAAAAACCATGAAAGGTTTTTTTGAGATCAAAGAAATTGCAACACGCACCCACCCCCCGAAGGAGGAAAAATGCGTGCATACAAGATGCTCGCGTCCACTATGCAGTTCCCAAACAACAACCCCTTCACCCCCACCACACACCCACCACCAGGAAAACCCGGTAGAACCAGCATGCTTAGGCCAGGCAAGGAAAAAACAAGCAGTCCACCAAGACACCAGCCCACACCAAAAGGTGCGAACCAGTACCCCAGGGCCTGTTGCTTCAGGGCCCAACAGTGTGCCAAACACCACCACCGTCAACCAGCCGGCACCGTTCCAACCCCGATCCGAAGACCAGAGCGTACTAGAGAACCAACCAGCCACCAGTAAGCGGCGATAATTCGTTGATATTCCACCCTTGAGCACCCGCCCAACCACATCCGGGCTGGCAACGGGCAAACACTGAACACCACACCAAACACCACTGAGGATGCCGGCATGAATGCTAGTTGCTCCTTAGAAAGGAGGTGATCCAGCCGCACCTTCCGGTACGGCTACCTTGTTACGACTTAGTCCCAATCGCCGGTCCCACCTTCGACAGCTCCTTCCCACAAGGGGTTAGGCCACCAGCTTCGGGTGTTACCAACTTTCGTGACTTGACGGGCGGTGTGTACAAGGCCCGGGAACGTATTCACCGCAGCGTTGCTGATCTGCGATTACTAGCGACTCCGACTTCATGGGGTCGAGTTGCAGACCCCAATCCGAACTGAGACCGGCTTTTTGGGATTAGCTCCACCTCACAGTATCGCAACCCATTGTACCGGCCATTGTAGCATGCGTGAAGCCCAAGACATAAGGGGCATGATGATTTGACGTCGTCCCCACCTTCCTCCGAGTTGACCCCGGCAGTCTCCTATGAGTCCCCACCATCACGTGCTGGCAACATAGAACGAGGGTTGCGCTCGTTGCGGGACTTAACCCAACATCTCACGACACGAGCTGACGACAACCATGCACCACCTGTGAACCAGCCCCGAAGGGAAAGACTATTTCTAGCCCGATCCGGTCCATGTCAAGCCTTGGTAAGGTTCTTCGCGTTGCATCGAATTAATCCGCATGCTCCGCCGCTTGTGCGGGCCCCCGTCAATTCCTTTGAGTTTTAGCCTTGCGGCCGTACTCCCCAGGCGGGGCACTTAATGCGTTAGCTACGACGCGGAAAACGTGGAATGTCCCCCACATCTAGTGCCCAACGTTTACGGCATGGACTACCAGGGTATCTAATCCTGTTCGCTCCCCATGCTTTCGCTCCTCAGCGTCAGTTACTGCCCAGAGACCTGCCTTCGCCATCGGTGTTCCTCCTGATATCTGCGCATTTCACCGCTACACCAGGAATTCCAGTCTCCCCTACAGCACTCTAGTCTGCCCGTACCCACCGCAGATCCGGAGTTAAGCCCCGGACTTTCACGGCAGACGCGACAAACCGCCTACGAGCTCTTTACGCCCAATAATTCCGGATAACGCTTGCGCCCTACGTATTACCGCGGCTGCTGGCACGTAGTTAGCCGGCGCTTCTTCTGCAGGTACCGTCACTTTCGCTTCTTCCCTACTGAAAGAGGTTTACAACCCGAAGGCCGTCATCCCTCACGCGGCGTCGCTGCATCAGGCTTTCGCCCATTGTGCAATATTCCCCACTGCTGCCTCCCGTAGGAGTCTGGGCCGTGTCTCAGTCCCAGTGTGGCCGGTCACCCTCTCAGGCCGGCTACCCGTCGTCGCCTTGGTGAGCCATTACCTCACCAACAAGCTGATAGGCCGCGAGTCCCTCCTCGACCAGAATCCTTTCCAAAAACCACCATGCGGTAGAAATTGAATATCCAGTATTAGACCCAGTTTCCCGGGCTTATCCTGGAGTCGAGGGCAGGTTACTCACGTGTTACTCACCCGTTCGCCACTAATCCACCCAGCAAGCTGGGCTTCATCGTTCGACTTGCATGTGTTAAGCACGCCGCCAGCGTTCATCCTGAGCCAGGATCAAACTCTCCGTAAAAAACATACGAAACACGACAACGAATCAAGGGAAAACAAGACCCGCGTCGCAGTTCAAAAATCCTGGCAAATTGCCATCCAAGCCCACACGGGGGTGCGAACCGGACAGCCATTCACCAAATAAAATTTGGTATCAACAAACTTGGCACACTATTGAGTTCTCAAACAACAGACACACACGCTTCACCAACCAGCCTCTTTCCGGCCGATCCGCTCAATTCGCGGCAACTTATCCAGCTTACCTCATCCGTTCCCGCCGTGCAAATCCGCTCTGCGTGATCCGCCCGGCCGTTCCCGGATTCAATTCCCCTTTCGGAAACCAACTCCCGGGCGCTAAAACACCCCGGCAGGAAACCGGAAGAACAATGAAAGGAAAGCCGCCGTCTAACAATGATTCCCAGCCGGTGATCTCTTCGATCTCCGCTGTCCTCGTCGCGACGACTCGAAATACTTTACACAGGTTCCCGCCACTGCGCAAAACGGCCTGTACGCCCGGGCGTGTCGCGACGCCAGCGGCGATGGAGAACCCCGGAATCACGCGGATGCAGCGCATTCTGTAGGCGTCCCGGCGGCCGCCAAGCTCCCCTCCAACACAGAAGGCGTCGGGCGCTGCTCCCGTGATCTCGGGAATTCGCGTCCGACGCCTTCATGCCGTGCCGTGTGGCTGCTGCTAGCTGGCGATTTCGATCATCGCTTGGCTCTTCTTGCCACGACGCAGCAGGACGTACCGGCCGTGCATCACATGGTCGGCACCGATGACGGTTTCCGGATCGGTGATCTTCTGCCCGTTCACGTAGGCGCCGCCATCGCCGACTGCTCGGCGCGCCTCGGTCTTGGACTGCACGAGCGCTGATTCGACGAGCAGGTCCACAATCGTGTGCTCCCCCGCCACCCTGACGTTCGGCAGCTCGGCCGTGGCAGCACGCAACGTGTCCACGTCCAACTCCGTGATGTCTCCCTTGCCGAACAGCGCCTGGGAGGCGGCGACGACCTTCTCCGTAGCCTCGACCCCGTGCACCAGGGAGGTGACCTCGTACGCCAGTCGATTCTGCGCCTCGCGGGCGAACGGCCGCTCCGCGGTGACGGACTCGAGCTCTTCGATCTCCGCGCGGGAGAGGAAGGTGAAGACCTTGAGGCGGCTGGCAACGTCGGCGTCGGCCGTGTTGAGCCAAAACTGGTAGAAGGAGTACGGCGAGCACATCTCGGCGTCGAGCCAGATGGCGTTGCCCTCGCTCTTGCCGAACTTCGTCCCGTCGGCGTTAGTGATCAAGGGCGTACCGAACGCGTGCACGGACTTGCCCTCGACCTTCCGCACGAGCTCTGTGCCGGAGGTCAGGTTGCCCCACTGGTCGGAGCCGCCGGTCTGCAGGACGCAGTCGTAGTCGCGGAAGAGCTGCAGGAAATCCAAGCCCTGCAGGATCTGGTAGCTGAATTCCGTGTAACTGATGCCCTCGTCGGAGTTCAGGCGCGCGGAGACGATCTCCTTCTTGATCATGGTGCCCACACGGAAGTGCTTGCCGATCTCGCGCAGGAAGTCGATGGCGGACAGCGGAGCGGTCCAGTCCAAGTTGTTGACCATCCGCGCGGCGTTGCCCCCGTGGAAGGACAGGTAGTTACCCACCTGCCCTTGGAGCTTCTCAACCCACTCGGCGACGACTTCCTTGGTGTTCAGCACGCGCTCCGCCGTCTGGCGCGGGTCGCCGATCAAACCGGTGGATCCACCGACGAGGCCCAGAGGCTTGTGCCCGGCGAGCTGCAGGCGGCGCATGTTGAGCAACTGCACGAGGTGCCCCAGGTGCAACGACGGCGCCGTGGGGTCGAAGCCCACGTAATACGTGATGGGGTCACCGGCCAGCAGTTCCTCGAGGGCGGCCTCGTCCGTGGACACGTGGACCACGCCACGCCATTTGAGCTCCTGCCAGGTGTTCTCGAAGGTCGGATCGTTCTTCTGCTGCGCCAATGCGGCGTTCTCTACTCTCGGTGACACGCGTTTAACTTAGCAGTCCCGTGCCGCTCGACCGGAAACCGGCCCGCAAACAAGACAGGGGCGCGGTACCGGACGTCAGCCGTCCCGTACCGCGCCCCGCCGCTGGCGCTGCTCAGCCCTCGAGCCCGTCGGGCACCGTGCCCGCTGCCAGAACACGCAGGCGTTGCGTCGCTCGCGTCATGGCGACGTAGAGGTCACCGAGTCCTCCCCCGGCTTCGGCGATCAGCGCCTCGGGCTCCACGAGCACGACGACGTCGAACTCGAGGCCTTTGGCCTCGCGGGCCGTCGTGACCACGATGTCCTGCTCGACGCCACCGGAGCCGGTGCCGACGCGGCGGCCGAAGAGTTCGACGGCGACGGCGCGCACCGCGTCGAGAAGGTCGCGCGGGGCGATGACGGCCGTCAGCCCGCCGTCGGAGGCTTCGACCTCCTCCGGCAAGACGCGACGCAAAGCATCCACGACGGAACCCTGCACGTGGTCCACGATCGGTGGCCAGGCGCCCTCGCGAACGGCCTTCGGGGTCGACACCGTCAGGCCGGCCCGCTGCGCGACGCGGGCGGCGGCCTCGGCGATCTGCGTCGGCGTGCGGTAGTTGACCGTCAGCTCTTCCAGCTGGAAGCGGTCTCCGACGAACGGGGCGAGCGCGGAAGACCAGCTCGTCGTGCTCGTGGCGGACGATGCCTGGGCGATGTCGCCGACGACGGTGAACGACTTCATGGGGCACCGGCGCATCAGCAGGCGCCACTGCATCGGTGAGAGCTCCTGGGCCTCGTCGACGACGACGTGGCCGTACGCCCACGTGCGGTCCGACATGGCACGTTCGGCCGCGGTGTAGCTCGGGCCCTGCTCCTCGTTGAAGTCGAGAATCTCCTCCGCCGTGACGAGCCCGTCCTGGCCGTACTCGGCCAGCATCTCGTCCGTGGACTGCACCGACTTCTCCGCCAGCTCCAGGTCGCGCTTGCGCTGCGCCGCCGCCTGGGCCTCGGCCCGGCCTGCACTCGGGTCGAGCTCGCCCAGCAGCTCGGCCGCCTCGTCGAGCAGAGGCACATCCGACTCGGTCCATGCGGCATCCGCCGGGCGCAGCAGCGCGAGCGTCTCCTGTGCGCTTAGGTGCGGCGCGGCCGCCACCAGGTGCTCCGGGTTGGACAGCAGCTCGCTCACGAGCCGCTGCGGGGTGACCGGAAGCCAGCAGAGATTCAACGCGATCCGCACGTCCTCGGAGGAGCGCACGTCCTCCACGAGATACGCCCGGTCCGCTTTGTTTCCGCCACCCGACGACTCCTCAAGCTGCTCCTGAAGCTGCTCGGCCAGCTCGCGCACGAGAATCTTCACGAATGTCGCCCGGGCCTCGTTGTGCGGCTTGCCCGTACTGCGGGCCTTGTCGCGTGCCCGTTTGACCTGTTTGCAGGTCAGGGTCAGGTTGGTGCCCTCGACGACGACACGCCGGTCCTCGGCCAACAGCCGCTGCCGGTTGGCGACCGCGCGCTTGACGGCCTGCGCCATGCGCAAATCGCCCTTGATCCTGGCGACGTCGTGCGAGAGTTCTTCCCCGGCGTCGATGCCCGGCATGAGCTCACCGAGGCTCGACATGACCACGCCCGTCTCGCCGAGGGACGGCAGCACGCGCTCGATGTAGCGCATGAACGCGTGCGACGGCCCGACGAGGAGCACGCCGGCCGACTTGAGCCGCTCCCGGTGCTCGTAGAGGAGGTAGGCGGCGCGGTGCAGCGCCACCGCGGTCTTGCCCGTGCCGGGCCCGCCCTGCACGACGACGACGCCTGCCATGTCCGTGCGGATGATGCGGTCCTGCTCGGCCTGGATGGTCGAGACGATGTCCCCCATCCGGCCGGTGCGGCGCTGGGTCAGGGCCGCCAGCAGCGCACCCTCGCCCTGGTGCACCTCCACTTCGTCCAACAGCGTCTCGTCGAGCACGTCGTCCTCGAGCGACGCGACGTGGCGCCCGCGCAGGATCAGGTGGCGACGCCGGCGCACGCCGAGCCGCTCGAACGCCGTCGCCTGGTAGAAGGCCCCGGCCTCCGGAGCGCGCCAGTCGATGAGCAGGCGGCGCTGCTCGCCGTCGGTCAGGCCGATACGGCCGATGTAGCGGGTGGCGCCCACACCGTCGTCGTCATCCTCGGTTTCGACGGTCGTGGCGCCGACGGCGGCACCGTCGAGATCAAGCCGGCCGAAGACCAGGCGCTCTTCGACGGCGTTGAGCTGGGCGAGGCGGTCCTCGTGCATCGTCGCGTACGCGTCGCGTTCGGACTGGTTCTGCAGGGAGCCGATCGCGCCCATGCGGCGGACCTTCGCCAGCTGCTCGGTCTTCTCTTCCCGCAGCTCGTCGAGGCGCGTGTACAACGCGTCCACGTACTCGCGTTCGTTCTCCAGCTCGACACGGCCGGGTTCGGCAGTGGTCGGCTCGCTGGCCGAGGTCGGCACGTCAACCATGTGGTCTCCTAGCTGCTGGCGTCCGGCGCGACGCGATCGCGTGCACGGCCGGAAAGTGGACTGACTAGTCTACGCGCAGAAGCTATACGAGCTGCAACGAATGGACGTGATGGGGCTCGAGCTGCTTCCGGCCGCCGAGCTCCTCGAGTTCGAGGATGACACCGACACCCGCGACGTGCGCCCCCGCACGCTCGATGAGCTTCACCGCGCTGCCGACGGTGCCGCCCGTGGCGAGCACGTCGTCGAGGATCAGGACGCGCGTGCCGGGGGCGACGTCGTCCGTGTGGAGCTCGAGGGCGGCCGTGCCGTATTCGAGCAGGTACTCCTCCGTGAACACGGCCCGCGGCAGCTTGCCGGCCTTGCGCACTGTCACCATCCCCGTGCCGGTCGCGTAGGCGCCGGCCGCCGCGAGCACGAAGCCGCGGGCCTCCAGACCCGCGATGACGTCGAACTCGCCGGCGAAGGGCGCGACGACCTCGTCCACGATCCGCTTCAGTCCGGCCGCGTCGGCGAAGACCGGGGTCAGATCCTTGAAGGAGATGCCGGGCTTCGGATAATCCGGGACGACCTCGGAGAGCCGGTCGAGCAGGTCGGAAATGGGTTCTTGTCGCTGATTCACCCGTCTACTTTACCGGCTCCGAGGTGTCGCGCGGGTGACGATCAGCTATCGGCTGCATAGACGCGCAGCGGCTGCGCCTGCTCCTTGAGGGCGGCGAGCTGCTCGGCCACCGCAGTGGGTCCGGTTCCGCCCTGCGAGCTGCGGGAGTTCAGCGAGCCCTCCGTTGAGAGGACCGTGCGAACGTCCGGCGTCAGCTCGGGAGAGATCGCGGCGTATTCCTCGTCCGTGAGGTCCCACAACTCGACGCCGCGGGTCTCGGCGACCTTGACCGCCGCGCCGGAGAGCTCGTGCGCGTCGCGGAACGGGACCCCCTGACGGACGAGCCATTCGGCGATGTCGGTGGCGAGCGCGAAGCCCTGCGGCGCCAAATCGGCCATGCGCGCGGTGTTGAACTTCAAAGTCGCGACCATCCCGGAGACGGCCGGAAGCAGCAGCTCGAGGGTGTCTGCCGCGTCGAAGACCGGCTCCTTGTCCTCCTGCAGGTCGCGGTTGTAGGCCAGAGGCAGGCCCTTGAGCGTCGAGAGCAACCCGGTGTGGTCGCCGATGAGGCGTCCGGACTTGCCGCGGGCGAGCTCGGCGACGTCCGGGTTCTTCTTCTGCGGCATGATCGACGATCCCGTCGAGTACGCATCGTCGAGCGTGACGAAGGAGGCCTCTTTGGTGGCCCAGAAGATGATCTCCTCAGAGATCCGTGAGAGGTCGACGCCGATCATGGAGGCGACCCACGTGAATTCGGCGAAGATGTCGCGTGAGGCGGTGCCGTCGATCGAGTTCCAGACGGCGGAGTCGAAGCCGAGCTCGTCGGCGACGGCGTTGGGGTCCAGCCCCAGCGAAGAACCGGCCAGGGCGCCCGAGCCGTACGGCGAGACGGCGGCGCGGCGGTCCAGGTCGGTCAGGCGCTGCACGTCGCGCAGCATGGCCCAGGCGTGCGCCAGGAGGTGGTGGGACAGCAGCACCGGCTGGGCGTGCTGCAGGTGCGTGCGCCCGGGCATCGGCGCGTAGGGGTGTGCCTCAGCCTGGGCGATCAACGCGTCGATCACGGCGAGCACGCCGCGGGCGATGATGCGCGAGTGGTCGCGGATGAACATCCGGCCCATCGTGGCGATCTGGTCGTTGCGCGAACGGCCGGCGCGCAGTTTGCCGCCGAGGGCGGGTCCGGCGCGTTCGATCAGCCCGCGCTCGAGCGAGCCGTGCACGTCCTCGTCGCTCTGGGCTGGCACGTATGCGCCCGAGACGACGTCGGCCTCCAGCTGGTCGAGCGCGGCGATCATGCCCGCGAGTTCCTCGTCGCTCAGGAGCTCGACCGAGTGCAGGACGCGGGCGTGGGCGCGCGACCCGGCGATGTCGTACTTGGCCAGGCGCCAATCGAAGTGGGTCGACTTGCTCAGCGCCGCGAGCGCGTCCGCCGGGCCACCGGCGAAGCGCCCGCCCCAGAGGGAACCCTCGTTGGTTCCTGCTGCCTTGATGCTGCCGTTCTGCTCGGTCATCGCCCCTACTTTCGCTCGGCGCCCGTGGCGCGGTCGGAAACTTTATTCACTAGTGTACATAGTTATGCATAGCCCGCAACGCGGGGTTTGTCCTCAGCCCTGATCGGCCAGCGCGAGGAAGCGGGCGGCGACATCCTCGCCGCCGGCCGGGTCGCGCGTGACGAGCATGACCGTGTCGTCCCCGGCGATCGAGCCGAGCACGTCGGGGATGATCGAGTGGTCGATCGCCAGGGCCAGGAAGTTGGCCGCGCCCGGAGGGGTCCGAAGCACGACGATGTTGGCGCTCGCCTCCGCCGTGACGAGCAGCTCGGAACACAGCTTCCCCAGCCGCGCGTCGAGCACCTCCTTCTTCACGCCCGTCTGCGGAGTCCGGTCCCCGCCCTCGGCGCGCACCGCGTAGACCAGCCCGCCGTCCTCGGCGCGGACGCGGATAGCGCCGAGCTCCACGAGGTCCCGTGACAGAGTCGCCTGGGTGACCTGCAGCCCCTCGGCGGCGAGCAGGTCGGCGAGTTCGGACTGGGAGCGGACGGTCGCGACCGCCAGGATCGACCGGATCCGCTGTTGGCGGGCGATCTTGGTCGTCGGCTGGGCGGCGGTGCTCATCGCTGCACCTTCACCACCTGCGGATCGGCCGCCTCGGCAGGGGCCAGACCGGAACGGACCAGGAGCCACGCCATGAGCGCCTTCTGGGCGTGCAAGCGGTTCTCCGCCTCGTCCCAGACGACGGACTGCGGGCCGTCGATGACGTCCGCGGCGATCTCGAAGCCGCGGTAGGCCGGCAGGCAGTGCAGCACGACGGCGGACTCGGACGCCCCCGCGAGCAGCTCGCCGGTCAGCGCATAGTCGCCGAAGAGGGCGAGGCGCTCCTCCTTCTCGTCCTCCTGTCCCATGGAGATCCACGTGTCCGTGGCGACGACGTCGGCGCCCGCGACGGCAGCGGCGGCATCGGTCGTGATCGTGACGGAACCACCGGTCTGCGCGGCGCGGGCACGACCGGCGGCGACGACGTCGTCGTTCGGCAGGTAGCCCTCGGGGCCGGCGAGGCGCACATGCATGCCGGCGGTGACGCCGGCGAGCAGGTAGGACGCGGCCATGTTGTTGGCCGCGTCGCCGAGGTAGGTCATCGTCAGTCCAGCCAGCTCGCCCTTGTGCTCGCGCACGGTGAGCAGGTCGGCGAGCAGCTGGCACGGGTGGTAGTCGTCGGAGAGCGCGTTGATCACGGGCACGGACGCGTTCGCGGCCATCTCCTCGAGGCCGGCCTGGGCGTACGTGCGCCACACGATGGTCGAAACCATGCGCGAGAGCACCTTGGCCGAGTCGGCGATCGACTCCTTGTGGCCGAGCTGGGACTCCCCCGGGTTCACGATGAGCGCGTTGCCGCCGAGGTCGGCGACGCCGGCGGCGAAGGAGACGCGGGTGCGGGTCGAGGTCTTGTCGAAGAAGACGGCGACCGTCTGCGGGCCCTCCAGGGGCCGGTAGGCGAAGCGGTCGGCCTTCATGGCCAGCGCCAGGTCGAGAATCTCGGCCTGCTCGTCGCGGGTGATGTCGGTGTCGGCGAGGAAGTGCCTCAGGGTGCTCATGCGTTCTCCTTCAGAGCCGCGTCGTGGATGCCGGGCAGGGCGGCGACGAACGCCGCGATCTGCTCCTCGGTGATGATCAGGGGCGGGGCCAGGCGCAGCGTGCGCGGGCCCGGCGCGTTGACGATGAACCCGGCGTCGAGGGCGCACCGGACCATCGCAGGGGCGACATCGGCGTCAAGGTCGACGCCGATCAGCAGTCCGAACTGGCGCACCTCGGTCACGAAGTCCAGTCCGGCGAGGGTCTCGGCCGCGAAGGCGCCGACGCGGCGGGTGTGTTCGAGCAGGCCCTGCGTCTCAATCGTGTGCAGGGTCGCCAGGGCGGCGGCGGTGGCTGCCGGGTTGCCGCCGAAGGTCGTGCCGTGCTGGCCGGCCGACAGGTACGACGACGTCGCCTCGCCGAACGTGATCAGCGCGCCGATCGGGAAGCCCCCGCCGAGGCCCTTGGCGAGCGTCATCGCGTCGGGCACGACGGGCGTGCCCGTCTGGGAGGCGAACCACTCGCCGGTGCGCCCGACGCCTGTCTGGACCTCGTCGAAGACGAGCAGGGCACCGGCGTCGCGGGTGATTTCCCGCGCGGCGGCAAGGTAGCCGTCGTCGTGCCCGCGCACGCCCGCCTCGCCCTGGACGGGCTCGATGAAGACGGCGGCCACGGTGTCGTCCACGGCGGCGCGCAGCGCCTCCACGTCGCCGGCCGGGACCCACTCGACGCCGCCCGGCAGCGGCTCGAACGGGGCCCGGTAGGCCTGCTTCCAGGTCAGCGCCAGGGCGCCCATCGTGCGGCCGTGGAACGCGTCCTCGAGCGCGATGATGCGGTTCCGCGGGCGCTCGGGGGTGCCGGCGTTGCGGCGGGCGAGCTTAAAGGCGGCCTCGTTGGCCTCGGCACCCGAGTTCGCGAAGAAGACCTTGGATCCGGCCGGGGCCGCCGCGATGCGGAGCAGCTTCTCGGCCAGCGCGATCTGGGTCGGGGTCGTGAAGAAGTTGGAGACGTGCCCGAGAGTCGCGAGCTGGCTCGTGACCACCGAGGTCAGCAAGGGGTGGGCGTGGCCGAGCGCGTTGACGGCGATGCCGGCGAGCAGGTCCAGGTACTCCTTGCCGTCGGCGTCCCACACGAGCGCGCCGGAGCCGCGGACGAGCACGCGCTGCGGCGTGCCGAAGACGCCCATGAGCGAGTCGCTATACCGGGCGAGCAGTTCGTCGCCCGCCGTCGTCTCCGCCGCGTGCGAGCCGTCGATACCGGTCAGTTGCGTGAGCTCGGCAGGCACCCCGGCCTGCGGATCGGCCGTCATGGGAGCACCTCCGTGTCGGGGACGACCTGCGTGCCGATGCCGGCGGTCGTGAAGACCTCGAGCAGCATCGAGTGCGGCTGCCGACCGTCGACGATCGCCGCCCGGCCGACGCCCGCGTCGACGGCGGCCAGGCAGGCCTCCATCTTGGGGATCATGCCGGACTCCAGCTTGGGCAGCAGGCCGCGCAGCTCGGAGGCGGTCAACGACGAGATGAGGGAGGTCTGATCGGGCCAGTTCGAGTAGAGCCCCTCGACGTCGGTGAGCACGACGAAGCGGGAGGCGCCGAGCTCGGCGGCGAGCGAGGCCGCCGCGGTGTCCGCGTTGACGTTGAGCACCGCGCCGGTCGGCTCGGAGCCGACGAACTCGGGGGCGATTGAGGAGATGACCGGGATGCGCCCGGCGGCGATCAGGTCCTCGATCTGCTCCGGCTCGACGCCGGTGACCTCGCCGACCAGTCCGAGGTCGACCTCCTGGCCGTCGACGACCGTGCCCGTGCGGGCCGCGCGCAGCAGCGCGCCGTCCTCGCCGGAGAGGCCGACGGCGTAGCGTCCGTGCGAGTTGATCAGGCCGACGAGCTCGCGCTGGACCTGACCGGTCAGGACCATCCGGACGATGTCCATCGCCTCCGGGGTCGTCACGCGCAGCCCGCCGCGGAACTCGGACTCGATGCCGAGCTTGTCGAGCATGCGGCTGATCTGCGGGCCGCCGCCGTGCACGACGACGGGGTGGATGCCCGCGTGGTGCAGGAAGACGATGTCCTCGGCGAAGGCCCGGCGCAGGTCCTCGTTGACCATCGCGTTGCCGCCGTATTTGATCACCATCGTGGTCCCGGCGAAGCGCTGGATCCACGGCAGGGCCTCGATGAGCGCCTCGGCCTTGCGCTGCGCCGTCTGGTGCTGGTGGGGGGAAGGAGCTTCCATGGTGTCCTTAACTGCTGTAGGCCGAGTTCTCGTGCACGTACTCGTGCGTGAGGTCGTTGGTCCAGATCGTCGCCTCGGCGGCTCCGGCATCAAGGTCGATCTCGACGCTCACGTCGCGCCCGGTCAGGTCGACGAGGTCGCGGTCGTCGCCGACCCCGCCGCCACGGCACACCGTGACACCGTTGATCGTGACGTTGAGCCGGTCCGGCTCGAACGCGGCCGACGTCGTGCCGACCGCGGAGAGGATGCGGCCCCAGTTCGGGTCCTGGCCGAAGATCGCGGTCTTGAACAGGTTCGAGCGGGCGACCGCGCGGCCGACGAGCTCGGCGTCGGCCTCGGAGGCGGCGTTGAATGTGCGGATCGCGATGTCGTGGCCGGCGCCCTCGGCGTCGGTGATGAGCTGCTTCGCCAAGTCCGTGCAGACCGCGGTCAACCCGGCAGAGAACTCGGCCGGCTCCGGAGCCGTGCCGGACGCGCCCGACGCCATCAGGACGACCGTGTCGTTGGTCGACATGCAGCCGTCCGAATCGGTGCGGTCGAAGCTCACGCGGGTCGCCTCGCGCAGGGCGGCGTCCAACGCGGCCGGTTCGACGTCGGCGTCGGTGGTGATCACGACGAGCATCGTCGCGAGCCCGGGTGCGAGCATGCCGGCTCCCTTGGCCATGGCGCCGATGCTGTAGCCGGTGCCGGCGAAGCCGGACTGCTTGGAGACCGAGTCGGTGGTCATGATGGCCGCGGCGGCTGCGGCGCCGCCGTCGTTCTCGCCGCCCGCGCCGAGGGCGGCGACCGCCGCGTCGACGCCCGGAATCAGCTTGTCCATGGGCAGCTGTACGCCGATCAGGCCGGTCGAGCAGACGATCGTGTCGGCGGCACTGACCCCGAGCGCGTCGGCGACGTGCTCGGCCGTGCGGTGCGTGTTGCCGAAGCCCTCCGGGCCGGTGCACGCATTGGCGCCGCCGGAGTTGAGCACGACGACGTCGGCGCGGCCGTCGGAGACGACCTGGCGCGACCAGTGCACGGGCGCGGCGGCGACACGGTTGGACGTGAAGACGGCCGCGGCCGCCTTCTTCGGGCCGTCGTTGACGACGACGGCGACGTCGCGCGCGCCCGTCGACTTCAGGCCGGCGGGTACGCCGGCCGCCCGGAAGCCGGCCGGGGCGGTGACCCCGAACGGGCCGGAATCCGCGGTGGAGGTGCTGGGTGACTGGCTCATCACGGGGCCGTCCCTTCGAAGCTCAGGCCGGTCATCTCGTCGAATCCCAGCGCGATGTTCATGGACTGCACGGCGCCGCCGGCCGTCCCCTTGGTCAGATTGTCGATCGCGGCGACCACGATCAGCCGGCCCGTGCGCGGATCGAGGGCGAGCTGCAGGGCGGCGTGGTTGGTTCCGAGCACGGCCTTCGTCTGCGGCCACTGGCCCTCGGGCAGCACGTGCACGAACGCCTCGTCCGCGTACGCGTCCTCCCAGACGGCGCGCAGCTGCTCCGCGGTCACGCCCGGCTTCACACGGGCCGTGGCCGTCGTGAGGATGCCGCGGGACATGGGCGCGAGCGTCGGAGTGAAGGAGACCGTCACGGGCGCGCCCGCGGCGCGGGAGAAACCCTGCTCCATCTCGGGGGTGTGGCGGTGCACGCCGCCGACGCCGTAGGGGCTCATGCCGCCCATGACCTCGGAGCCGAGCAGGTGCGGCTTGAGCGACTTGCCCGCGCCCGAGGTGCCGGAGGCGGCGACGATCACGACGTCGTCGGGCTCCAGGACGCCGGCGGCGAAGCCGGGCACGAGCGCTAGCTGAGCGCTCGTCGGGTAGCAGCCGGGCACGGCGATGCGGCGGGCGGTGGCGAGCTCGGCGCGCGCGCCGGGCAGCTCGGGCAGGCCGTACGGCCACGTGCCGGCGTGGTCGCCGCCGTAGAACTCCTCCCACGCCTCGGAGGAGGCGAGGCGGTGGTCGGCGCCGGCGTCGATCACGAGGACGTCGCCGGGCAGTTCGGCGGCGATGGCGCCGCTGGCGCCGTGCGGCAGCGCGAGGAAGACGACGTCGTGCCCGGCGAGGTTCTCGGGCGTGGTGTCGACGAGCTCGCGGTCGGCGAGCGCGAAGAGGTGCGGCTGCAGCGACCCGAGCCGCGCTCCGGCATTGCTGTGGGCGGTGATCGCCCCGATCTGCACTTCGGGATGCCGGGCCAGCAGGCGCAGGACCTCGCCGCCCGCGTACCCGCTCGCCCCTGACACGGCCACTGAAATCGTCATGCGCCCAGCATAGTCACAACTATGCATGATTGCTAATAATTATTCATAGATGTCGTCCCCTGTGTCACGCCGTGCCGCGGTCGACGTATCCCCTCAGTAAAGTGGGGATCTCCACGTCCCCGCGCACCGAATGGAGCATCACCATGCCGTACGTTGTTCAGGCCCGCGAGGCCGGCGGACCCGAGGTCCTCGAGACCGCGGAGATCGAGGCGCCACGCCCCGGCCCGGGCCAACTCGTGGTCGACGTCGCCGCCGCCGGCGTGAACTTCATCGAGACCTACCAGCGCGCCGGGGTCTACCCGGTCCCGTACCCGTTCGTGCCCGGCTCCGAGGCGGCCGGCGTCGTCTCGGCCGTCGGCGAGGGCGTGACGGACTTCGCCGTCGGCGACCGGGTCGCGACCGCCGAGGGCGCGGCGACGTACGCCTCCGTGATGCTGCTCGACGCCGAACGGGCCGTGCGCGTGCCGGACGGAGTGTCCGACCTCGTCGCGGCGGCCGTCCCCCTGCAGGGCTTCACCGCCCACTACCTCGTGAACTCGAGCTACGACGTCGCCGAAGGCGACGTGGTCCTGACCTATGCGGGCGCCGGCGGCGTCGGCGGCATTCTCACGCAGCTGCTCAAGCTGCGCGGCGCCACCGTCATCACGACCACCTCCACGCCGGAGAAGGCGGCGCTGGCCGCCGAGTCCGGAGCGGACCACGTCGTCGGGTACGACGACGTCGCAGCCACGGTGGAGAAGGTCACCGGCGGGCGCGGGGTCGACGTGGTCTACGACGGCATCGGCCGCGACACGTTCGACGTCTCGCTCGCCGCGCTGCGCACGCGCGGCACGCTCGTGCTCTTCGGCGGCGCCTCCGGACAGGTGCCGCCCGTCGACCTGCAGCGCCTCAACGCGGGCGGCTCGCTCACCGTGACCCGGCCGAAGCTCGGCGATTTCCTGCTCACGCCCGCGGAGCGTTCGTGGCGGGCCGGCGAGATCTACGGGCTCGTCGCGAGCGGGCAGCTGGACATCCGCGTCGGGGCCTCGTACCCGCTCGCCGAGGCCGGCCGCGCGCACGCCGATCTGGAGTCCCGCGCGACGATCGGCAAGCTTCTGCTCATCCCTTAACCTCTTCACCCACCTGCTGGACACGTCCGCGTCACCTCGATCGCATAGCATCGGCGGCGACCAGCAGCCTCTCGCGCCGCCCGGCGGCGTCCTGCAGAAAGCACCCATGTCTTCCGAGACCCCTGTTCACCCCTGCCAGTTTCCCCGCGCCGACGCCGCGCCCGAGGCGCGCACGCTCGTCGAGATCTTCCAGCGCTCCGTCGAGCGCTGGCCCGACGCGCTCGCCCTCGACGACGGCGACACCGCCCTGACCTATGCCGAGCTTGCCGAAGAGGTCCGCCGCAAGGCCCTCGAGCTGCACCAGGCGGGACTCGGGGCTGGCGACCGGGTCGGCGTCCGGATCCCCTCGGGCACCCGCGAGCTCTACATTTCAATCCTGGCGACCCTGACGCTCGGGGCGGCCTACGTTCCGGTCGACGCCGACGACCCGGACGAGCGGGCCCGCCTCGTCTTCACCGAGGCGCAGGTCGCGGGAATCCTGCGCGGCGGCGGCGACGACGTCGTCTCCAAGGACCGGCCGGCCCCCTTCCCCTCTCCGCGGGCCGCCGCTGCCGGCGACGACGCGTGGATCATCTTCACCTCCGGCTCGACCGGCACCCCGAAGGGCGTGGCGGTCTCGCAGCGCTCCGCGGCCGCCTTCGTCGATGCCGAGGCCCGCATGTTCCTGCAAGACGAGCCGCTCGGCCCGGGCGACCGCGTGCTCGCCGGCCTCTCGGTCGCGTTCGACGCCTCATGCGAGGAGATGTGGCTCGCGTGGCGCCACGGCGCGTGCCTCGTCCCCGCCCCGCGCGCCCTCGTGCGCTCCGGAGTCGACCTGGGGCCGTGGCTGACCTCGCGCGGGATCACCGCCGTCTCGACCGTGCCGACGCTCGCAGCGATCTGGCCCGCCGAGGCGCTCGAGAACGTTCGGCTGCTGATCTTCGGCGGCGAGGCCTGCCCGCCCGAACTCGCCGCGCGCCTTTCGACACCCGAGCGCGAGCTCTGGAACACCTACGGGCCCACGGAGGCGACCGTCGTCGCGTGCGGCGCGCTCATGGACGGCACCGACCCCGTGCGCATCGGCCTGCCCCTCGACGGGTGGGATCTCGCGGTCGTCGACGCCGCGGGAATCCCAGTGGGCGACGGCGAGACGGGCGAGCTCATCATCGGCGGCGTCGGCCTGGCCCGCTACCTCGACCCGGCGAAGGACGCCGAGAAGTACGCGCCGATGCCCACGCTCGGCTGGGAGCGCGCCTACCGCTCCGGCGACCTCGTCGTCAACGACCCGGCCGGGCTGATCTTCGTCGGCCGCGCCGACGAGCAGGTCAAACTCGGCGGGCGGCGGATCGAGCTCGGCGAGATCGACGCCGCGCTGCAGGCCCTGCCCGGCGTCGCCGGGGCGGCCGCCGCGGTCAAGACGACGGCGGCCGGGAACCAGCTGCTCATCGGATACCTGGCCGCGCCCGCGGACCACGACCTGGTCGCGGCCCGCGAGCGCCTCGCCGTCGAACTGCCGGCCGCGCTGATCCCGCGCCTGGCCGTCGTCGAGTCCCTGCCGACCAAGACGAGCGGCAAGGTGGACCGGAACGCGCTGCCGTGGCCGCTCGCGCAGCTGAACGTGAACGACGACGACGGGCTGCCGGATCTGAGCGCGGACGCCCGGTTCATCGTCGACTCCTGGACGGCTGTGCTCGGCGCCGAGCCGGCCAGCCTCGATGCAGACTTCTTCGCCGCCGGCGGCGGCTCGCTGACCGCCGCGCAGCTCGTCTCCCGCCTGCGTGTGCGGTACCCGTCGGTCACCGTCGGCGACCTCTACCAACACCCGCGGCTCGGAGCCCTGCTCGAGTCACTCGGCGAGGGCACCGCCGACGACGACGCCCCGCAGCGCACTGTGGCCCGGACCAGCCGGAACGCCCAGGTCGTCCAGACGCTCCTCGGCATCCCGCTGTTCGTGCTCGTCGGCCTGCGCTGGCTGACGTACCTGCTCATCGGCAACGGCATCGCAGGCGCCCTGGGGATCTTCACGTCCCCCGTCACGGTCGACTGGTGGGCCCTCGCAGCGCTGTGGCTGGTCTTCGTGAGCCCGCTCGGGCGCATGGGCCTCTCCGTCGTCGCGGCACGGGCGCTACTGCGCGGGCTCACTCCCGGCGTCTACCCGCGTTCGGGCAGCGTGCACCTGCGCCTCTGGCTGGCCCAGCACGTCGCCGACCTGATCGACCCGGTCTCCCTCATGAGCGCCCCGTGGGTGCCCCTGTACGCGCGGGCGCTCGGGGCGAAGGTCGGGCGCGACGCGACCCTGCACTCGGTGCCCCCGATCACCGGCATGCTCACCGTCGGCAGAGGCGCAAGTGTCGAGCCGGAGGTGGACCTCTCCGGCTACTGGATCGATGGCGACGACGTGCACGTCGGCGCCATCGTGATCGGCGCCCGCGCGAGCGTCGGGGCCCGCTCGACCCTCCTGCCCGGCGCCCGGGTCGGTGCCGGCACCGAGGTGCGCTCCGGATCCGCCGTCGTCGGCGCCACACGCCCCGACTCGACCTACGCGGGCTCGCCCGCCAAGCGCACCGGCAAGGCCAAACCCGCCTGGCCCGAGTCCAAGCCCTCCGGCGGCGCGCTCGCGACCATCGGCTTCGGGGCCGCCTCGGCCGCGCTCGCGCTCGTGCCCTGGGTCTCGGTCCTGGGCGCGGCCCTGCTCGGGGCCTGGATGCTGCGCGGCGGCGATTCGCTGTCCGGCGACTGGCTGGCGCTGGCCGCCGTCGTGCCCGCCGTCGCCCTCGCCTGGTTCCTCGGCACCGCCGTGCTGATCGCGCTCGCGGTGCGGGCCCTCGGGATCGGTCTGCGCGCCGGGTGGCACCCCGTGCGCAGCCGGATCGGCTGGCAGGTCTGGGCCACCGAGCGCCTGCTCGACGTGGCCCGCGACCTGCTCTTCCCCCTCTATGCGTCGCTCTTCACACCCGTCTGGCTCCGCCTCCTCGGGGCCAAGGTCGGCCGGAACGTCGAGGCGTCGACCGTCCTGCTCGTGCCGAAGATGACGACGATCGCCTCCGGCGCGTTCCTCGCCGACGACACCATGGTGGCCTCCTACGAGCTCGGCGGCGGGTGGATGCACGTGGGCCCGGCCAAGATCGGCAAGCGGGCGTTCCTCGGCAACTCCGGCATCGCCGCCGCCGGCCGCCGCGTGCCCAAGCGCGGGCTCGTCGCGGTCCTCTCGGCGACGCCCCCCAAGGCCAAAGCCGGGTCGTCGTGGCTCGGCAGCCCGCCCGTGAGGCTGCGCCGCGTCGAACAGGACCTCGACGAGTCGCGCACGTTCCTGCCTCCGCGACGACTCAAGGTCGCCCGCGCCGCGTGGGAGCTCTGCCGATTCGTCCCGGTCGTGGTGACCGTGGGCATCGCCGCCGGCGTGCTCGCGGGCCTCGACTGGCTCTCCAGCGCGTGGGGGCCGGTGGCTGCCGGCGCGGTCAGCGGGGCGGTCATGCTCGCGGCCGGGGCCGTCGCCGCCGTCGTCTCCATCGTCGCCAAGTGGGTGCTCGTCGGCCCGATCCGCGCGGGCCGGCACGCGCTGTGGACGTCGTTCATCTGGCGCAACGAGGTCGTCGACACGTTCGTCGAGATGGTCTGCGCGCCGTGGTTCGCGCGCGCCGCCTCCGGCACTCCTGCCCTCGTCTGGTTCCTGCGCGGCCTCGGCGCCCGTATCGGCCACGGCGTCTGGTGCGAGAGCTACTGGCTGCCCGAGGCCGACCTCGTGCGCCTTGGCGACTCTTCAACCGTCAACCGCGGCTGCGTCGTCCAGACGCACCTCTTCCACGACCGGGTCATGGCCATCGACTCCGTCGTGCTGGGCCGCGGCGCCACGCTCGGTCCCAACGGCGTGATCCTGCCGGCGGCCTCGATCGGCGACGGCGCCACGGTGGGCCCGGTCTCGCTCGTCATGCGCGGCGAGGACATCATGGGCTCGACCTCGTGGATGGGTAACCCGGTCACCCCGTGGCAGCGGCCCGCGCCCGCCGTCATCGTGCACGACGACGGCGCCGACGAGCCACTCGTGCCCGTGAACACGTAGGGTTGACTCCTATGAGCACGCCGACAGCCCCCGTCTTGCCGGACCCCTATCTGCCCGAGAACGGCAGCGACGGCTACCGGGTCGAGCACTACGATCTGGACCTCGAGTGCAAGCTCGGCGGCAACCACCTCGCGGGCACCGCGACCATCACCGCGACGTCGGCGCGCGCGCTGGCGAAGATCGAGTTCGACCTTGCCGGGCTCAAGGTCCTCAAGGTCTCCGTGAACGGCAAGAAGGCCGCCTTCAAGATGCGCGGGGACCGCCTGGTGGTCTCGCCGGCCACCCGCGTGCCGGCCGGCGAGCGCTTCACCGCGGCGATCCGCTACGCCGGCAGCCCGAGCCCGCGCGCCGGGGTCTGGGGCGAAGTCGGCTGGGAGGAACTCGACGACGGCGTGCTCGTCGCCGGCCAGCCCAACGGGGCGGCCACCTGGTTCCCCTGCAACGACCACCCCAGCCAGAAGGCGACGTACCGGATCGCCGTCGCGACGGACGCCGACTACCGCGCCGTGTGCAACGGCGAGCTCGTCGACCACACGCGCAAAGCCAGCCGGGAGCGCTGGGTGTACGAGGTGCGCGAGCCCATGGCGACCTATCTGGCGACCCTGCAGATCGGCCGCTACGAGCGCTGGGTCATCCCCGCAGACGGCGCCGGCATCGGCGGCCGGCACGCGGCCGCCGTCGTCTTGCCCGCGCAGATCCTGCTGGCGCCGGCCGAGCTGAAGGCGAAGGCGGAGGCGGCGTTCGCCGACCAGCCGCGGATGATCGCGACGTTCAGCGAGGCGTTCGGGCCGTACCCGTTTGACGCGTACGCGGCGGTCGTGACGGAGGACGAGCTCGAGATCCCGCTCGAGGCTCACGGGCTCTCGATCTTCGGGCGCAACCATCTGGCACCCGGCTGGGAGCAGCAGCGGCTCATCGCCCACGAGCTCTCCCACCAGTGGTTCGGCAACTCGCTGACCGCCGCGAGGCTGCAGGACATCTGGATGCACGAGGGCTTCGCGTGCTACGCCGAGTGGCTGTGGTCCGAGGCCGCGGGGCAGGGCACGGTCGACGAGCGCGCCCGCGCCGCCTACGCGGGACTGGCGAAGAAGCCGCAGGACGTTCGGGTCGGCGAGCCCGGTGCGGCGAACATGTTCGACGACCGCGTCTACAAGCGCGGGGCGCTGACCGTGCACGCTGTGCGGCGATGGCTCGGGGACACCGCGTTCTTCGCGATGCTGCGCGCCTGGACGCAGGCGAACCGGCACGGCCACGTTGACTACCCGCGCTTCATCGCGCACGTGGATCAGGCCGCCGGTCACGCGGACGGCGCCGAGGAACTGATGCGCCCATGGCTGTTCGCCACCGCGCTGCCGCCGTTCCCGGTCAGCCGCGCGTAGGCGCCTGCATCACGACGGCGGCGCGCAGCTGCGGAAGCGCGGCGCTCTCGGCCTCCGTGCCGGCCACCACGATCTTCACGCCGAGCGCTGACAGCGCACCGGCCCATTCCCCGACCGTGCCCGGGGCGGGGTCGAGTTGGCCGGCGAGCCGCGCGGGCTCGGCGTCGGCCGCGGAGCCCGCGTGGCTCGGGCCGGGCACGATCCCGTGTCCGCTGGCCTTGCCGCGGGCCTCGATCACGGCCCACCGGCGCGCGGCCTCACGGGCGCGCAGCTTCTCGGGCAGCAGCCGCAGCGTCTGCTCCTGGCGCGCGTCGAAGATCCCGATCCACTCGTCGATGGGCGCGCAGACGTCGACGCCTAGCTCCGATTCCGCCGGCCCCGTCGCGACGAGCAGCCACCCGCTCTCCCCCGGGGCGCCACCCGGGACGTCGCCGCGCGAGTAACTCAGGCTGAGCGCAAGCTTCTCACCATCGACGGCGGCCTCGGGCCGGCCGTGTGCCGCGCTGCCGCACTTCGGGCACTGCCCGGAAAGGACGACCCGGCCGGGGTCACGCATGACCTCGCGGACGCCCAGGTGCGCGGCCACGGCGAAACGCACGCCGAGCCGGCCGGCGAGAAAACGACGGCGGGGAACGCCGTCGTCGTACGCCGCAGCGCGCTCGCGTTCGGCGGGCGTGAGCCACGCCTCGGGCAGCTGCCCGGCGAACGAGTACGGGACGGCGATGAGCGTGACGGGCGGGTGCGGCACGTGCCTCCTCGGGGTCAATCGGGGTCCTCCCCCGCTTCACCGGTTGTTCACGGTGCACCCCTAGTCTTGCACTCATGCGAGAAGATCAGCTGCTCATCGACCCGGCGCTGCACGGCTACACCGTCCTCGACGACGACGATGACGACCCCGTCCTGCTCCGCGCGGACGGCTCTCCCGTCGAGACGTGGCGCGAGGACTACCCCTACGACGCGCGGCTGGAGAGGCAGACGTACGAGACCGAGAAGCGCGCCCTGCAGATCGAACTGCTGAAACTCCAGAAGTGGATCAAGGCGACGGGGCGGCGACTCGTGATCGTTTTCGAGGGGCGGGATGCCGCCGGCAAGGGCGGAACCATCAAGCGCTTCGCCGAGCACCTGAACCCGCGCGGCGCGCACGTCGTGGCGCTCGAGAAGCCGACCGAGCGCGAGTCCACGCAGTGGTACTTCCAGCGCTACGTCCAGCACTTCCCGGCGGCCGGGGACATCGTGATGTTCGACCGCTCCTGGTACAACCGGGCCGGCGTCGAGCGCGTCATGGGTTTCTGCACGGAGGCCGAGCACGACCGTTTCGTCGCCCACGCCCCGGCCTTCGAGAAGCTGCTCGTCGACGACGGGATCGATCTGGTGAAGTTCTGGTTCTCCGTCTCGCGCGCGGAGCAGCTCACCCGGTTCACGATCCGCCAGATCGATCCCGTGCGGCAGTGGAAGCTCTCCCCCATGGATTTGGCATCGCTGGACAAGTGGGACGCCTACACGCGGGCCAAGGAGGAGATGTTCCAGCAGACGGACACGGCGTGGGCGCCCTGGACCGTGGTGCGATCGAACGACAAGAAGCGGGCGCGGCTGAACGCGATGCGCTACGTGCTCAGCCTCTTCGACTACGCGGGCAAAGACCGGGAACTGGTCGGGTTTCCGGACCCGCTCATCGTCGGCCCGGCGGCCGCCGTCGTCGGCGAGGGCCAGGAGTTCTGAGCCGCTAGGCGGTGTCGGAGATGTCGGCCAGTCTCGCGCCGAAGAGCCGCACGACGTCGTCGGCGGCGACCGTCAGGCCCGCGCCGTGCGCTCCGGCGCCGAGCGAGATCGTGCGCCCGGCGATGTTCGCGTCGGCGACGACCTCGAGCGGGCGCACGGTGCCGAACGGGGTAATCGTGCCGCGCTCGTAACCGGTCACGCGCTGCGCTTCGGCCGCGTCCGGCATCGAGAGCCGGTTGGTGCCGAGCTCCGCCCGCAGCTTGGGCCAGGAGAACCTGCGGTCGCCGCCGACGAGCACGAGCAGATGCTCGTCGGCGGCGCGGCGCACGACGAGGGTCTTGATCAGGTCGCGGGGTTCGACACCGCGGGCCGCGGCGGCCTCCTCCAGACTGCCCACGCGGCCGTGCCGGGTGGTCGTGAAGTCGATGCCGGCCGCGCGGGCGGCGGCGACGGCGGGGGTCTCGAGTTCGCTCATGTTCCCAGGTTAGCGTCCGGCGCCGTCCGCGCCGGCGGCGCGCGCGACGTGCTGGTGCGCGAGCCGGCGCATAGCCGCGATGACCGGTTCGTAGATCGCCGTGCCGAGCACGGAATACTCGATGGCGGCGCCGCGATCGCCCGTGGGGACGGCTGCGACGTCGAACTCCGCGATGGCTCGCACGTGCCGCGCATAGACGCGGGCGCGTTCGTCGCTGATGCCGAGCCCGACCGATTCCGCGGCTTCCAACGCGTCCTCGAGCTGCGCCATGGCCGTGGAGTCCGGGTCGATGTTCGCCCCGATCTCGCGGGCGACGCCTGCGGCCCGCGGATAGGGGCCGGACCCGGCCGGGTCGACGGTCGGCGGCAGCGCGGCGATCGCGCGTCCCAGCGAGGCGACGAGGTCGCCCTCCGGCGCGTCGATCAAGGCGACGATGGTGCGCACACTGGCCAGCGGCAGCCCTGCCGTGTCCCGCAGTGCGCGCACGAGCGCGAGGCGCCGCACGTGGTCCTCGCCGTAGTCCGACAGCTTGGCGCCGACCGGCCGGCCGGACGGCAGCAGGCCCTCCCGCAGGTAGTACTTCACCGTCGCCAACGGCACCCCCGTCGTTTCAACAAGTTCCGAGATCCTCATCCGCACCCCTTGCCGTGGATACCAACACTATCTATTGTGGATAGCAGAGCTATCCACAATACTCCCGATCGTCCCCGCACGGAAGGCAACACGATGGAACCCGCAACCCTCACGCTGGCCGGCATCCTGATGCTGGCCCTGATCACCGTCGAGGCCGGCGGCGCGTTCCTGATCCGCGTCACGACTGGCGGTCACCCGACCAACGGCCTCCAGAAGAGCTGGTACCGCGCCGGCCACGCCCATGCCGCCGTCCTGCTCGTCCTCGCCCTGGCCGTCCTGCCCTACACCGACAGCGCCGACCTGCCGTCCTGGGCCCTCTGGCTGGCCCGATCGGGGATACCCACCGCGGCGATTCTCATGCCCGCCGGCTTCTTCCTCGGCGTCCTGGGCCGGGACCCGGCCAAACCCAACCGCGCATCCCTCCTGATCCCCGTGGGCGCGGTCATCCTCACGGCGGGACTGCTCGCGGCGGGCATCGGTTCGATCGCCGCCGGCCGGGGCTGACCCGCGGCGTTAAAACGCCGGGGGCGGCGAGCTCGTGCTCGCCGCCCCCGGGTGGCGCGTGACGTCGTCCTACGACGACGACGTCTCGCCTAGCGCTGCACGGCCCCGTGCCGCTCGGCGGCCAGGGCCACCGCGGCGGCGCGCGACTCGGAGGCCTCGTCCGCCGTCAGGGTGCGGTCGGCGGCGCGGAAGCGCAGGCCGAAGGCCAGCGACTTCTTTCCCTCCTCGATGCCGGCGCCCGAGTAGACGTCGAACAGCGCGACCTCCTCGAGCAGCTCGCCGGCGCCCTCCCGCAGGGTCTCGAGCACGTCCGAGGCGACGGTGCCGCCGTCGACGACGAGCGCGACGTCCTGGGTCGAGACCGGGAACGTCGAGATCGGCTTGGAGACGACCACGTCCGCCGCAGCGGCCATGATCTCCTCGAGGTTCAACTCGAAGGCGGCGGCCCGCTCGGGCAGGTCCTGCTCGGCGAGCAGCTTCGGGTGCAGCTCGCCGGCGTAGCCGACGACCTCACCCGATCGCAGCGACAGGACCGCGGTGCGGCCCGGATGGAAGGCCTGGTGCGCCCCCTGGGCAACCTCGAGGTCGACGCCGAGCAGGTCACCCACGGAGCGCGCCACGTCCAGCGCGTCGGACCACTCCCACGCGCGCGGGGCGTACCCGGCGGCGGCCGGAGCCTCGTGCCCGAGCAGGACGCCGCCGACGTGCCACGGCTGGCCCGGGATGCCGGCGTAGAGCTCCTCGAGCACCTCGTCGGCCGGCTTCGCGCCCAGCGGGGGCAGCACGGCCGAACCGACTTGCTCACCCGGCTCGAAGACGAGCCCCGCCTCGTACAGGGCCAGATCGCGGAAGCCGCGACCGTGGTTGCGGCGGGCCGCGTCGAGCAGGCCCGGCAGCAGCGACCGGCGCAGGTAGCCGAACTCAGAGGAGATCGGGTTCGCGAGCTTCACGGCCGCGACCTCTTCGCCCTCGGCCGGCGTGCCGAACCGGTTGTTCTGCGCGGTCGAGACGAACGGGTAGCAAAGCACCTCGGTCAGCCCGGCGTCGGCGAGTCCCTGCAGCACCCGGCGGCGCAGCTGCTGGGCGCGGGTGAGGCCGCGGCCCGGGGGCGCGACGGGCAGGGTCGCCGGGATCTGGTCGTAGCCGACCAGCCGGGCGATCTCCTCGACAAGGTCCTCCTTGATGGCCAGGTCCGGACGCCACGTCGGGGGCGTGACGCGCAGGCCGCCGTCGTACTCCTCGACGTCCGCGCCGACTCCGGCGAGCGCGGCGAGCTCCTGCTCGCGCGTGTAGTCGACTCCGATGAGCTGGGAGGCGAAGCCCTCCGGCAGATCGATGACGACGGCGGCCGGGTCCTCACGGACATCGGTCGCTGTGGGCTCGGTCGTGCCTCCGGCGAGCTCGACGAGCAGGTCGACGGCCCGCTGCGCGGCGACGTCGGCGAGCGCGAAGTCCACTCCGCGCTCGTTGCGCTTGGACGCCTCGGAGGGCAGGCGGTGGCGGCGGCGCGTGCGGCCCATCGAGACGGCGTCGAAGTGCGCCGACTCGATGACGACGTCACTCGTGTCCGAGCCGACCTCGGTCTCGGCGCCGCCCATGACGCCGGCGAGGCCGATGGGGCCGCGGTCGTCCGTGATGAGCAGGTCCTCAGTGGAGAGCTCGCGCACCTTCTCGTCGAGGGTCGTGAGCTTCTCGCCCGGGTTGGCGCGGCGCACGACGATCGGCCCGCGCAGCTTCGCGGCGTCGTAGAAGTGCAGTGGCTGGCCGAGCTCGAGCATGACGTAGTTGGAGATGTCCACGACGAGCGAGATCGAGCGCATGCCGGCCAGCCGCAGGCGCGAGGCCATCCACTGCGGGGTCGGGCGCGTGGCGTCGACGCCGCGGACCGTGCGCGCGACGAAGCGATCGCAGCCGGGAACGCCGTCGATCGGGGCCTGATCCTCGAGCCGGACCGGATAGTCCTGGCCTGCAGGATCGGCGACGGTGATGCGCGAGACCGGGTCGACGAACTCGGTGCCGGTGGACAGCGCGTACTCGCGGGCGACGCCGCGGATCGAGAAGCAGTAGCCGCGGTCCGGGGTCACGTTGATCTCGGCGGCCTCGTCGCTCAGGCCGAAGAGCTCGAACACGTCAGCGCCGAGTTCGGCGTCCAGGCCGAAGTCGGAGAGCACCATGATGCCCTCGTGGTCCTCGCCGAGCCCGAGCTCGCGCACGGAGGCGATCATGCCGGCGGAGACGTGTCCGTAGGTCTTGCGCGGGCTGATGCGGAAGTCTCCGGGCAGCACGGCGCCGGGCAGGGTCACAACGACCTTGTCCCCGACCTCGAAGTTGTGGGCGCCGCAGACGATGCCCTGCACGCCGGAGGGATCGATGCCGTCACCGGTGAGGGTCTGGGGCTGTCCCTCGGGCACGACGCGAACCTGGCACCAGTTGATGGTCTTGCCGTTCTTCTGCGGCTCCTTCTCCAGGGAGAGGACCTGCCCGACGACGATCGGGCCCGTGAGCTCATCAGAGGGGCGGTGAACGTCCTCCTCCTCGAGTCCGACCTTCACCAGGTCGGCCATAATGTCTTCGGCCGTAGCGTCGGCCGGTACCTGCGCATACTCGCGCAGCCATGAGAGTGGAATACGCATGTCTTAGATCTCCATCCCGAAGTGCTGGCTGAAGCGGACGTCGCCTTCGATCATGTCGCGCATGTCGTCGACGTCGTTGCGGAACATCAGGGTGCGTTCGACACCCATGCCGAATGCGAAGCCGGAGTACTCCTCCGGGTCGATGCCGGCGGCGCGCAGCACGTTCGGGTTGATCATGCCGCAGCCACCCCACTCGATCCAGCTCGGGCCGCCCTTGGCACCCGGGTGCCAGATGTCCAGTTCGGCGCTCGGCTCGGTGAACGGGAAGAAATTCGGGCGCAGGCGGATCTGGGCCTCGGCCCCGAACATCTGCCGTGCGAAGTGTTCGAGCGTGCCGCGCAGATCGGCCATGGTCAGGCCCTTGTCGACGGCGAGTCCTTCGAACTGGTGGAACACGGGCGTGTGGGTCGCGTCCAGCTCGTCGGTACGGAACGTCCGGCCCGGGCACAGCACGTAGACCGGCAGATCGCGCTCGAGCAGGGAGCGCACCTGGACGGGTGACGTGTGGGTGCGCAGGACCAGGTGCGCCTCCGCCGGCTCGACGAAGAACGTGTCCTGCATTTCGCGGGCCGGGTGGTCCGGTTTGAAGTTCAAAGCGTCGAAGTTGAACCACTCGGACTCGACTTCTGGACCCTCGGCGATCTCCCAACCCATGCCGACGAACACGTCGGAGACCCGGTCCTGCAGGATCGAGAGCGGGTGGCGGGCGCCGATGCGACGGCGGCGCGGTGCGGCCGTGACGTCGACGGTCTCCTCAACGAGGATGCGGGCGGCCTCCTCCTCCTCGAGTACGGCCGTGCGCGCGGCGAGCGCCTTGTTCACACGACCGCGGGCTGCGCCGACGATCTTGCCGGCGGCCGCCTTCTCGGTCTTGTCGAGCTGCCCGATCTGCCGATTGGCCAGGGCCAGCGGGGACTTGTCGCTCGTGTGGGCCAGGCGGGCGACCTTGAGCTCAGCCAGATCGCCGGCGGCGGCGAAGGCGGCGAGGGCGGCCTCGACGGCGGCCGACACGGCGGCCTCGTCGGTGGGGTGCGGGACGGCCGGAGTCTCCGGCTCGTTCACGCCTAGCTCGGTCTCTGGGGCGTCGGACAGCGCCGACGTTGCGTCAGACATGGGTGGATACGGCCCTTTTCAGTGTGATTCGGGTGCAGTCAATCGGACCCAAGTCTAGTTCAGATCCCTTGCCCGGCGCGCACCCCGTGCCCGCCCTCGCGTGCGGCAGTATGCTGGCGGCATGGACTGGGCGGCGATCCGCAGCACGGCGAACTGGGTCAACCTCTCGACCCCGGCCGGCCTCCTGCTCGCCGCGGCGGCCGGGTGCCGGACGGAACCGTTCGCGGGCCATGTGCTGGTTGCGACCAGCTACCGCTGGCGGCTGCCCGCCGCGGGCGCCTTCACGATCGGCTCCGTCGTCTTCCTGCGGCCGCGGCTCGGACGGCCCGAGAAGCTTCCGGAGCTCATGGCCCACGAGTCGACGCACGCTACGCAGTATGCGCTCTGCCTCGGCCTGCCGTTCCTCCCGCTGTACTTCGCGGCGGCCGGCTGGTCGCTCGCACGCACGGGCGACCCCGCCTCGCGAAACGTCTTCGAGCGCCGGGCCGGCCTAGGACTCGGCGGCTATCTAGAGCGCCCGCCGCGCCCGGTGGCGCCAAGGATCGCCGCGGCCCTGCGCACCCTCGGCGCCGCCGGGGCGGCACTCGGGTCTAGGACTCGGCGCCCGCGGTGACGGCGTCGTCGTGGCCACCGCCCGCCTCGGCGGCGCAGCGCGCGACGACGGCAAGCCCGGCCCCGATGCGCGGCACCGTCCACTGCCCGCCGGACGGAGGGACGTGCACGAATCCCGCGCGGACCCCGGGAGATCCGGCGAGCAGGTGCATCAGTTCAAAGAAGACGGCGTTGCACACGTACGTGCCGGCGGTCTGTGAGATCTCCGCCTCCAGCCCGGCCGCCTCGAGCCGGGCCCGCGCGCGCTTGACCGGCAGACTCGTGAAATAGGCGGCGGGGGCCTGCGCGCGCACGGGGGCGTCGACCGGCTGCCCTCCCGCGTTGTCGGGGATCCGCGCGTCCACCAGGTTGATGGCGACTCGCTCGAGCGAGAGGCGGCCGCGGTTCCCGGCCAGCCCTGCGGCGACGACGACGTCGGGGCGATGCTCCGACAGCGCGGCCGCCAGCGCTCCCCCGGCCGTGCCGGGACCGCGGCCGAACACGCACGGCAGCTCGACGGCGACGGCATCCCCACCGGCGTCGCGGAGCTCGCGCGCAGCGAGCCGGGCCGCGTCGATCGAGGGATTCTCAGCGGCGCCGCCGAAGGGTTCGAAGCCTGTCAGAAGGATCATCAGAGCCATCCTAACGCCACCGGATGATTCGAATTCCGCAGCGGTCTGGACAATTGCTTCGAAGTCATGTTCTACTGGATGCGTGAGATGGGAAGCTCAGCTGATCCGGCCCCCGGTCGGACAGCCGGATGCGGGCACCGGCCGGGTGTCCCCCAAGACCCGTGCTGACGGGGCGGACAAGTCCGTCGCGCCACAGGCCGGTGCCCCGCATCCGCACTCCGCTGAGCCCCTCCTCGACCTGCCGGGGCTGATGCGCTCGGTGCGCACGCCGGAGTTCGACGGCATCGTCTTCCACGAGGTCGTCGCCAAGAGCGCGCTGAACAAGGTTCCGTCCGGATCCGAGATGCCCTTCTCGTGGACGATCAACCCCTACCGCGGCTGCACCCACGCGTGCATCTACTGCTTCGCGCGCAAGACCCACACCTACCTGGACTTCGACTACGGTCAGGACTTCGATTCGCAAGTCGTCGTCAAGCGCAACGTCGCCGAAGTGCTGCGGGCGGAGCTGGGCCGGCCCCGGTGGAAGCGCGAGCACGTCGCCCTCGGGACCAATACCGACCCGTACCAGCGCGCCGAGGGGCGCTATGGGCTGATGCCGGAGATCATCCGCGCCCTCGCCGACTCCGGCACTCCGTTCTCGATCCTGACGAAGGGCACCCTGCTCGCTCGCGACGCCGACCTCCTGGCCTGGGCCGCCGCCCGCGTGCCGGTCGGCGTCGGCCTGTCGATCGCGATGACCAACGACGCGCTCAGCGAGAGCATCGAGCCGGGCACCCCCTCCCCCACGGCCCGGTTCCGCCTGCTCGAGCGGCTCGCCGCCTCCGGTATCGAATGCTCCGTGATGGCCATGCCGATCCTGCCGTGGCTCAGCGACTCCGAGGAAGCTCTGAGCGCGCTCTTCTCGCGGGTGCGCGGCGCGGGGGCGACCAGCCTGACCGCCGGCCCGCTGCACCTGCGCCCAGGGGCGCGGGAGTGGTACATGGCCTGGCTGGCTCGGAATCATCCGCACCTGGTGCCCAGGTATCAGGATCTCTACCGCCGCGGCGCGGTCGCGTCCAAGGAATATCGGCTGTGGCTCGGGCAGCAGGTCGGCGAGCTTCGCCGGGGGCACGGCTTCGAGCCGGATCCATGGGCGCTGCGCCGGCCCGAGCACGCCACGTCCGACGCCCACGCTCCGCACCCGCCGAGCGGCGTAGAGCCGGCCCAGGGCTCTCTCTTCTAGTATCTAGCGGCGCTGGAGACCGCCTCGACGATCGGCAGGTCGGCCGGAATCCATTCGAGCGCCCCGGCCGCCCCGTCGAGGGGCACCCAGCGCAGCAGGTCGTGGTCCTCGATCGGCAGCGGGAATCCGCGGTCGATGCGGGCGAACCAGACCCGCATCGCGGCGGGGCCGGCGAGCTTCCAGCCCTGGCTCGTCTCCCCTGGAACCTCGGCCCCGAGGGTGGCCTTCACGCCCAGTTCCTCGTCGAGCTCCCGCAGGAGTGCCGCCTCGCATCCCTCCCCTGGATCCACCTTGCCGCCGGGGAATTCCCACAGTCGGGCGAACTGGGCGGGCCTGGTCCGCCGAGCGGCCAGCAGCTGGCGCGGGCGTTCAAGATCGTCGACGATCGCCGCGCCGACGATCTGAATCAGTCCGCGCTCGGGCGCGCTCACGCCGTGCCCGTCCCGGCGACCCGTTCGACGTCGTCGTGTCCGCTGCGAGGAACGTCCGGTTCGAGGTAGATGACCCGCGCGATCGGCACGGCCGCGCGGATGCGCTCCTCCGCCCCGTCGATGACGGCGGCGATCCCCTCGCCCGTCGCATCGCGATCGACAGAGATCTTCGCGGCGACGAGCAACTCCTCCGGGCCCAGGTGCAGGGTCTTGAGGTGGACGATGCGGGTGCCGTCGGCGGTGATGGCGGCCTCGATCTCGGCGACGTGCTCCTTCGTCGCCGACTCGCCCAGCAGGAGGGAACGGGTCTCGATGGCCAGGACGACCGCGATGACGACGAGCAGCAGCCCGATGCACGCCGTGCCGGCCGCGTCCCACATGCCGTCACCGGTGAGCAGCGTCAGCACGACGCCGGTGAGGGCGAAGACCAGCCCGAGCAGCGCTCCGAGATCTTCGAGGAGGATGACCGGCAGTTCCGGCGACTTCGCGCGCCGGACGAACTGGACCCAGCTCTTCTTGCCGCGCACGTGGTTCGACTCGATGACGGCCGTGCGGAAGGAGAACGACTCCGCGATGATCGCGCCGACGAGGACCGCCACGGGCACCCACCACCAGCGTCCCTCGATGCCGTGCGGGTCCTGGAACTTGTGCCACGCCTCGTAGAGCGCGAAGAGCCCGCCGACTGTGAAGAGCACAATCGAGACGATGAAGGCGTAGACGTACCGTTCACGGCCGTAGCCGAACGGATGCTCCGGGCTGGCCTGCTTCTTGGCTGCCTTGCCACCCACGAGGAGCAGCACCTGATTGCCCGAATCGGCCACGGAGTGGATGGCCTCGGCCAACATCGACGACGACTGTGTCAACGCCCAGCCGATGAATTTGAAGACCGCGATGGTGAGGTTCGCGATCAGCGCCGCGACCACCGCCTTGGTTCCGCCGGAAGCTGCCACGGTCGTTCCTTTCCCTGGGACCTCTAGTTCATCGGACGGGCAGACAGGCCGCGCCCCGAGCCAGCTTAGTCCGCCAGTGCGGGATTTCGCTTTTGGGCGCGGGCCGACGCGTACAGGCAGACGGTGGCGGCGGTGCCGACGTTGAGCGACTCGGCCACCCCGTACAGCGGCACCGCCACGCGCTGGTCCGCCGCTGCGAGCTCCGATTCGTCGAGCCCGGCCGCCTCGTTCCCGAAGAGCCATGCGCTCGGCTGTCCGAGGAGCGGTTGCTCCCCCGCCCTGTTGTGGAGCCGGTGAGCCGCCGCCGCGTCCTGCAGCTCGTCGAGGTCGGCGTCTCCGTAGCCGTCGGCCGCAATGATCCCGATGCCCGCAGCCCGCAGTCCCTCCACGAGTTCCGCGAAGTCGACCCCAACGGCGAGCGGCAGGTGGAAGATCGACCCCACCGTTGAACGCACGGCCTTGGGGTTGAAGAGGTCGACGCTTCCGCTCGTCGTAACGACGGCGTCGGCCCCCGCCGCGTCCGCAGCCCGCAGGATGGTGCCAGCGTTTCCCGGGTCCTGGACCCGGCACAACACGGCGACCAGCCGGGGGCGCGCCGCGATGATGTCCGGCAGGGAGACGATCGTCTGGCGACACACCGCGATGATCCCCTGCGGTGTCACGGTATCGGCCATCGCCGCGATGACGGCCGGCTCGGCGAGCCGGACCTCGCAACCGTCGACCCCGGCGACCAGCTCGGGGTGCCGCTCGGCGGCAACGGGACTGGCAAAGATCCACTGCACGATGCCGTCGCGCCCCTCCCGGATTCGCTCGGCGTGAAGACGGATCGCTTCGCGCACGGCTTGGGGACCCTCCGCGAGGAAGAGTCCGGACTTGTTGCGACCGCTGCG
This sequence comes from Zhihengliuella halotolerans, assembly GCF_004217565.1. Lineage (NCBI taxonomy): Bacteria > Bacillati > Actinomycetota > Actinomycetes > Micrococcales > Micrococcaceae > Zhihengliuella > Zhihengliuella halotolerans. Next base: position 1,569,282 of record NZ_SHLA01000001.1, read on the forward strand.
GGTGGCGAGCCGGGCGACGTCCCTGACGCGCTCGGCCCGCGGGTTGGCCATGATCGGCTGATCCGTGGGGGCTTCTCTCATGTGCACGACTTTATCCTCGTCTGGCTGGGGAGGGCGCGTTGGGGTTTCCGGGTCGGACGCAAAAAGGGGACGGGATCTTTGAGATCCCGTCCCCTGCGCCGCCCTCGAAGAGGGCGAACAGGCGAAAGCCTGCTACTTGATCTGCTGGCGAGCCTCGCCACCAGCCGGCTCGAAGCCGGCGGCCTTGGCGGCCTCGATCGAAGCGAACCACCACTCAGGAGTGGTCTGGTCGTACCAGGTCGAGCCCGGGACGTGGTACTTCTTCGACTGGTTGCCCTTGATGACGAAGCCCTCCGGGGCCTCTTCACCCTCGACGGCCTTGACGGCGCCGTCGGCGGCGGGGGCCTCGGCGGCCGGAGCGGCCTTGGCGGCGGCCTTCGGAGCCTTGGCGGCCGGGGCAGCTGCGGTCTTGGCGGCCGGAGCGTTCACATCGGCCGGAAGCGCGTCCTTGGCGACCTTGACCAGCGTCGCGAAAGCGTTGGCGTCGGAGACGGCCAGCTCGGCGAGCATGCGGCGGTCGACCTCGACCTCAGCGGCCTTCAGGCCCTGGATCAGACGGTTGTAGGTCAGTCCGTTCGCACGGGAAGCAGCGTTGATGCGCTGGATCCACAGGCGACGGAAGTCGCCCTTGCGCTTACGACGGTCGCCGTAGCTGTAGACGAACGAGTGGAGCAACTGCTCCTTGGCCTTGCGGTAGAGACGCGAACGCTGACCGCGGTAACCCTTGGCGCGCTCGAGAACGACCCGGCGCTTCTTGTGGGCGTTGACCGCCCGCTTCACACGTGCCACGTGTGTACTCCTTCATGTTGTGTCCCCGTGTCTACGGCGTCGGCCGGCCCGGGGACGGTGTTAATTCGTCAGATCGCCTCAGCGGGAGGCTTAGAGGCCCAGCATCCGCTTGATGGTCTTGACGTCGGCCTTGGCAACCAGCTGGTCGCTCGCCAGACGGCGGGTCAGCCGCGAGGACTTGTGCTCCAGATAGTGGCGGCGGTTGGCCTGCTGGCGCTTGAGCTTGCCGCTACCGGTGAGCTTGAAACGCTTCTTGGCGCCACTGTGAGTCTTGAACTTCGGCATGTCCGCCGTTCTCCTTACGTGCTCCCGTACCCATGGGCCGGGGATCTTCTCGGGCATCCGAGGTGGATGCCTCCAGGGTCTGCGCACTCTGCGAGCGGACCGGCCGCTCAGAGTGAAACTGTTCGTGCATCGTGTCGGAACACGATTGGCCCGGCTGGACTCCCAGCCGGTCGGGCTAGTCTTCGGAGCCCTTGGCCTGCTCGAGCTTCGCCTTCGCCTCATCGGACAGATTGTCCGCGAGCGTCTGGTTGAGCTCAGCTTCGTTACCCTCGGTGTCGACTCGCTGCTTGTTGCCGCGCGTGCGGGTCTGGTCCTTCTGGGCTCGACGCGCGTCGGCTTTCGCCTCCGCCTTCGTCTTCACCGGACCGATGACCATCACCATGTTGCGGCCGTCGATGCGCGGGGTCGATTCGACGATACCGACCTCGGCCACGTCCTCAGCGAACTTGTTGAGGAGGCGGATACCCAGCTCGGGACGTTGCTGTTCACGGCCGCGGAACTGGATGATGGCCTTGACCTTGTCACCCGCGCCGAGGAATCGGAGCGCGTGACCGGTCTTGGTCTCGTAGTCGTGCGTGTCGATCTTCAGGCGGAAGCGAACTTCCTTGAGAACCGTATTGGTCTGGTTCTTACGGGACTCGCGCGCCTTGACCGCAGCCTCGTACTTGAACTTGCCGAAGTCCATCAACTTGCACACCGGCGGCTTGGCATTCGGGGCAACCTCTACGAGGTCCAGATCTGCTTCGCCTGCAAGACGCAGGGCGTCTTCGGTCGGGACAACGCCGACCTGTTCGCCGTTGGGTCCAACCAACCGCACCTCTGGGACGCGGATTCGTTCGTTAATGCGTGGATCGCTGATGTGTCGCTCCTGCTAGTACTTGTACGGATCACCACCCGCATACGGAAAAGGCCCCCGTCTGCGAGGCAGGCGAAGGCCAGAAATTCGATGCGGCCCCTGTCGGAGCCGACGGACATACCGCCTGAGCGAATGTCCCCGAATGACCCGGCAGCCTGTATCGGCTACAGCGGGTGGGAGTTTGGCCTCCACTTGCAAGCCTGAATCATACCTTCCGCGCTACGCGTTGGTCACGTTAATTGACACACGTCACGCCGCACCGAATGCATGATTCAAGTCGGTCTGTGACAAGCTTAGCAGTATGAGCACCTCCGAAACCAATCCGGCAGCCGAGTCGCAGCACTACTCCATGACGGAGGAGACCGCGGTCCGCGATATCGCCGAAGTCCCCGCCGTCGAGGTCATCACGACGGCGGCTGTCCACCTCATGAGTGCCGCCGCCGTGAAGTGCGGCCTCGCCGCGGGCCCCGACGCCGAGGAACTGAAGGATCTGGACGAAGCCCGCAAGCTGATCACCGCACTGGCGGGCCTGATCACGGCCGGCGCGCCAGAGATCGGCAGCCAGCACGCGGCCCCGTTGCGCGATGGCCTGCGTTCCCTGCAGCTCGCCTTCCGTGAGGCGTCGATCATCCAGGACGCTCCGGGCAAGGGCCCGGGCGAGAAGTTCACCGGCCCGGTCTCGTAGCAGCAACCGCTCCGACAGACTTGCGCCCGTGGGGAGCCGCCGCCGGCGGCTCCCCACGGGCTTTTCCGTGCCCGGCTACGCTTCGGAAGCCAACCGCATCTCCAGGGAGTCGACGGCCTCCGCGAACTCCTTGGTCGTGGACAGCGTTTTCTGCAGTCGTCCGACGGCGGCCTGGGCCTGCGCAGGGTCGGTCTCGCGAGCGAACGTGATGGTGAGCCGCAGTTCCGGCCCGTGCCCCCCGCCCGGCACGACGCCGCCGGCCCGGTCTCGGCACGCGACGCCGCTGCCGGCGGACAACGCCAGCCGGCGCACGATCGGCTCGCCAACCGAGAGCTCCCTGAGCAGCTCGACAAGGGACTCGTCCCGGTAACTGGGCGTCCAGGGGCGCTGCTGCGCGAGCGCCCACATCGCGGGCCGTCGAACGACGAAAGTCGTTTCCGCCCCGGGATCGACCACGAGCAACTGCGAATCCTCCTGCACCGCCGACAGGGCAGCACGCGGAGCGTAGACCGCAACCGGGCGGGCCTCCGGATGCCACCCCTGCAAAGCCGCCACGGAGGTGAAGATCGGCAGGGCGCTGCGTCCGTCGGGTGCCTTGATGGTGACCAGAGCCATGTCGGCTTCCTTGTCCTCCGTGAAGCCGTGCTCGCCGAGGCCGCCCTCGGCCAGCGCGGCAACCACGGGCACGAAGACGCGCGCCGTCGCGAGCGCAGCGACGACGTCCTCCTCCGAGCCGCTTTTGCGGCGGAGCCTGTCAAGAGCCGCCGTGAATCCGGGATCTGCGAGACCATCGTCCTGGTCGAAATCGTGCAGCGGGTTCCCCTCGCCCGAGAGGTCGCGCCCCTCCCACGACTGTCCTGCGGAATCGGCCGCACCACCGGCCCGCTGAAGTGCGGCGGCGATGTGCCCCGGCAAGTCTCTGGCGCCACCGGCCCCACTGCCGTGGGCCTCCGGTGACGCCGGCTGCGGGCGGTCGGCCGCGTCGTCGTGCGTCATGGATTCCTAGCGGCGGCCGGCGACGTCGAGGGCCTCTGGCAGTGTGAACTTGCCGGCATAGAGGGCCTTGCCCATGATCGCTCCCTCAACGCCGAGCGGCACGAGCTCGCGCAGCACCCGGAGGTCGTCGAGGCTGGAGATGCCGCCGGAGGCGACGACGGGCTTCTCCGTGCGACCGCACAGCTCCTTGAGCAGCTCGACGTTGGGGCCCCGGAGCGTCCCGTCCTTCGTCACGTCAGTCACGACGTAGCGGGCGCACCCGGCGTCCTCCAGGCGTGCGAGCACGTCCCAGAGATTGCCGCCCTCCTTCGTCCATCCGCGCGCGGCGAGGGTCGTGCCGCGCACGTCGAGCCCGACGGCGATCTGGTCCCCATGGCGGGCGATCACCTCGGCCGTCCACTCCGGGTTCTCCAGTGCAGCCGTGCCGAGATTCACGCGGGTGGCACCGAACTCCAGCGCGCGCTCGAGTGACTCGTTGTCGCGAATTCCGCCCGAAAGCTCGACCTTGATCGACATTTCATCGGCCACGCGACGGAGGATCTCCGTGTTCTCTCCCCGACCGAATGCCGCGTCCAGGTCCACGAGGTGGATCCACTCGGCGCCGGCTTCCTGCCACGCCATCGCCGCTTCGAGCGGGTCGCCGTAGCCGGTCTCGCTGCCCGCCTCACCCTGGACCAGGCGGACGGCCTGACCGTCGGCGACGTCGACAGCGGGAAGCAGTTCGAGAATGTCTGTGCTCATGAGAGTTCCTTCGGTGGGGAGGGGATGGATTAGCGCAGCGTCAGCATGTAGGCCGCCAGCAAGGACAGGCCCGCGAGTACCCAGAGAACGACGATCCAGGATTTGTGGGCCTTCTGCCGGCGCAGGGAGATGGCGCCGCCGGCGAGGAGGCCGCCCAGCGCCATGAGGAGAATGGACCACATCAGAGAGTGCCCAGCCAGTTGCGGAGGAGTTGGGCTCCGGCGTCGCCGGATTTCTCGGGGTGGAATTGCAGGGCGGAGAGGGGCCCGTTCTCGACGGCGGCAATGAAGGGCTTGCCGTGCGTCGACCAGGTGACCATCGGCGGCTTCATCCGCGGCTGCAGCACCTCGAACTCCCACTTCTGCACCCCGTACGAGTGCACAAAGTAGAAGCGCTCGTCGCGCAGCCCCTCGAAGAGGACGCTGCCCTCGGCAGCGTCGACCGTGTTCCACCCCATGTGCGGCACCACCGGCGCGTCGAGTCGTTCGACGGTGCCCGGCCACTCCCCGATGCCCTGGGTGCGGACGCCGTGTTCGACCCCCTCTTCGAAAAAGACCTGGTGCCCGACGCAGATGCCCAGTACGGGCCGTCCGCCCGCGACACGCCGTCCGATCTGCTGGACCGCGCCGACGTCCTTCAACGCCGCCATCACGGCGGCGAAAGCGCCGACGCCCGGCACGACGAGACCATCTGCCTCGGCCACCAGCTTGGGGTCGCGTGTCAGCGTGACCTGCGCTCCGACCCGCTCCAGAGCGCGCACGGCTGAGCGGACGTTGCCTGATCCGTAGTCGAGGACGGTGACCTTCGGCGCCGCCATCTAGAGCGCGCCCTTCGTGGAGGGGATCTCCCCGCCCAGGCGAGCATCTGGCTCGACGGCCTCGCGCAGGGCACGGGCCAGCGCCTTGAACTGCGCCTCGACGATGTGATGGGGGTCCCGTCCGCCGAGAACGCGCATGTGCAGGCAGATCTGGGCGTGCAGCGTCAGGGCCTCGAAGACGTGACGCGTGAGCGAGCCCGTGAAGTGGCCTCCGATCAGATGGTATTCCTGACCGGCCGGCTCTCCGTCGTGGACGAGGTAGGGACGGCCGGACACATCGACGACGGCGTGGGCCAGGGCCTCGTCAAGGGGGACGGTGGCCTGCCCGAACCGCCGGATTCCGGCCTTGTTACCGAGCGCGACGCGGAGGACCTCGCCGAGGGTGATGGCCACGTCCTCGACAGTGTGGTGGACGTCGATGTGCGTGTCGCCGAAGGCCTCGACGGTGATATCGATCATCGAGTGGCGCGCGAGTGCGGTCAGCATGTGGTCGTAGAACGGCACCGTCGTGTTGATCTTCGCGACTCCGGTGCCGTCGAGGTCGAGTTCGACGGAGACGGAGGACTCGCTGGTCTTCCGTTCCATACGGGCACGACGACCCGAAAGCAGTTCTGCGGGCATTCTCTAGTCCTTCGACGATGGGGGCGGCAGCTGGTGGGCTGCAGGTCTAGTTTAGCGATCCGGCGGCAGCCGAACGCGCGGTCCGTGCGCGGGCGATCAGCGCCCGGCGCGGTCCTGCTCGAGCAGAGCCTCGAGCTCGCGGAGGAAGGCGCCAGTCTCGGCCTCGGTTCCGGCTGTGACACGCAGGTGCCCGGGGATCCCGACGTCCCTGACGAGGATTCCCTTGGCAACAAGGCCCGACCAGACCGTGGACGGGGACTCGAGCCCCCCGAAGAATACGAAGTTGGAGTCACTCGCGGCCGGAGTGAGCCCCATCCTGGTCAGCTCGTCAACGATCCGGTCGCGCTGGATCTTGATGTCCTCCACGTTGGCCAGGAGCGCGCCGACGTGCTTGAGCGCCGCGTTGGCGGTCGCCTGGGTCACGGCCGACAGGTGATAGGGCAGGCGGACGAGCCGCAGGGCGGCCGTCACTTCTTCAGCAGCCGCCAGGTAGCCCAAACGGGCGCCGGCCAGGGAGAAAGCCTTGCTCATCGTCCGGCTCACGATCAGCCGCTCCCGTCCCGGGAGAAGTTCCAGGGCTGACGGCGTTCCCGCGTGGCGGAACTCGGCGTAGGCCTCGTCGACGACCACGATGGCCTGCGATTCCTGACCCGCATCGTAGACCGCGGTGACGACATCCTGGCCCAGTGCGGTCCCGGTCGGATTATTCGGGGAGCACAGGAAAACGATGTTCGGCCGGTGTGCGCGAACCTGGGCTGCCGCGGACTCAGCGGTCAATTGGAAGTCGTCGGCCCGCGCGCCGGCGATGTAGGTCGTGTCGGTACCGCTGGCGAGCAGCGGATACATCGAGTACGTGGGCGGAAAGCTCAGCAGGCTCCGGCCCGGTCCGCCGAACGCCTGCAGGATCTGTTGGAGGACTTCGTTGGATCCATTCGCAGCCCAGACCTGGTCCGCGTTCACGTCGTGGCCGAGATAGTCCGCAAGGCGGGACCTCAGCTCGACGAACTCTCGGTCCGGGTACCGGTTCAGCCGTTGCGCGGCGGCGAAGACCTCGTCCGCGATGGCCCGGCTGACCGCTTCCGGGAGCGGATGCGTGTTCTCGTTGACGTTCAGTTGTATGGGGACATCCAGCTGGGGTGCACCGTAGGGTTGCAGGCCCCGCAGGTTCTCTCGCAGTGGGAGCTTCGACAGTCTCTCTAGAACATCACTCACCGATCCAGCTTAGTTCTGATGCTGCCCGAGTTCAGAATGCCGGACCGGCGGGAGTCTTAAAATGACCACGTTCGCCCGTCAACCGACAGGGACGAAGACCTCTTGCCCGACCTCGACAACTTGCTTCTCCAGCCCGTTCAGTTCCACGATCTCCGAGATCACGATGCGCGGATCGCGAGCCGGAGCGAACTCCTGCGCCAGACCCCAGAGGCTGTCACCGCTCAACACCGTGACCGCCTCCACCTCGGGCGCGGCCACTTCGAGGCTGCCGGCCGCGTTGGCCGGCGAGTTCAAAAGACCTACGAGCAGGACGAGGAGCGCGGCGCCCAGCATCAGCGGAAGCCCGATGAGAACGAAACGTCCGCGCTGCGTCAGGCGTAGTTTTCCCGGACGGGTCCGGGGCGCGGAAAGCTGGGCCGTAGAGGCGAAGGAGGGGTCTGGCGCGAGTGAGATATGTGCCAAGGTCTTGCCTTTCTTTCTCGTACAATGGTTCCCGTCCCGCATCCTCTGCCGGGTGAAACCTCGAATTCGAAGCTCCGCATCACGATCGAAGTTCGAACTAGAACAGGACTTCGAAGCTTGCATGTCCATGTCTAGCATCCTTGAGCGATGCTTGTCGAGACACCTTCGAATAAATCTTTGAAGCTGGGTCGAAAATCGTCTATGGTTGAAGCAGGTGGTTCGTAGGAGTCACTTCACCAGCCGGCACCCGCATTTTGGGTTCGAGTCAGCCGGGGTGTCCGAACGGGTAGCAAGGATGTGTGGCCATGGCCTCGAGTGAGTCCCCCAAACCGCGCCGCCAGCGCAAGAGTCTGACGCTGCGCCAGCGCAAGATCCTGGAAATGATCCAGCGGTCGATCGCAGCTCACGGCTACCCGCCGTCGATGCGGGAGATCGGCGACACCGTCGGCCTCGCGAGCCTCTCGAGCGTGACGCATCAACTCATTCAGCTCGAGAAGCTCGGTTACATTCGGCGCGACCCCCGCCGTCCGCGGGCGATGGAAATCCTCAAGCCGCTGACGCTGTCGGATGAGAATGCGCACTCGGCGACAGACGACATGAAGACGGTGAGCGGCCGGCCAGTAGCCGAACTCACGAGCGCCGCCGACACTGCGATGGTCCCGCTCGTCGGCCGCATTGCCGCAGGGGGCCCGATTCTTGCGGACCAGACCGTCGAGGACATGATGCCGCTCCCCCGTCAGCTCGTCGGTCAGGGTGAACTCTTCATGCTCAAGGTCAGCGGCGATTCCATGGTCGAAGCCGCCATCTGCGACGGCGACTTCGTCGTCGTCCGCCAACAAAGCGACGCAGAGAACGGCGACATCGTAGCGGCGCTCCTCGACGACGAGGCGACCGTGAAAACGTTCCGTCAGCGGGACGGGCACACCTGGCTGCTGCCGCAGAACCGGCAGTACGAGCCTATTCTCGGCGACTCGGCCACCGTCATGGGCAAGGTCGTCTCGGTGATGCGTTCAATCTAGAGTCGCCTGCGGCGACGAAAAGAGGAGGGCGCCTACCCCGCGGGGTAGGCGCCCTCCTCTTTTCGTGGCGGATCAGTTGTGCTCGGCGAGGCGCTTGAGCGCCCCGGTGACCGTCGTCTTGTCGACAGTGGGCCACATTGCCGGCAGGGATGCCCGCAAGAATCCGCCGTAGCGCTCGGTTGCGAGTCGCGAGTCCAGAATGGCGACGACACCGCGGTCCGTGGTCGACCGCACTAGCCGTCCCGCGCCCTGCGCGAGCCGCACGGCAGCGTGGCTGGCCGCCACGGACATGAAACCGTTGCCCCCGCGCTGGGCCACGTCCCGGCTGCGCGCCGTCGACAGCGGATCATCGGGCCGCGGAAAGGGGATGCGGTCGATGATGACCAGCCGGCAGGAAGGACCCGGGACATCCACGCCTTGCCACAGGGTCATGGTTCCGAAAAGGCAGGTGTCCGGTTCCTCCGAGAACTGCTCGACCAACGCACTCATGCCCGACTCGCCTTGGCAGAGGATCGTCTCATTCAGCCGCGGCCGCAGGGCCTCGGCCGCATCTTCGGCCGCACGCTTCGAGGAGAACAGCACCAGGGCGCCACCACCGGAGGCGTGGATCAGGTCGGCGATCTCGTCGAGTGCCTCTGCGGAGACCTGCCTTCCCGGCTTGGGCAGGTGCTTGGCGACGTAGAGCATCCCCTGCCTCGGGTAGTCGAACGGGCTGCCGACATCGATTCCCTCCCAGGACGGTGCACCGTCGCCGAGCAGGCCGAGGTCCCCGGCCACGTGCTCGAACGCCGCGCCGATGGCGAGGGTCGCCGAAGTCAGCACGACCGTCCGCCCGTCGAAGAGGCCCTCGCGGAGTTTGCCCGCGACGGAGAGCGGGGCGACGTACAGCGTGGCCGGGGTTGAATCGTCCGGTTGCACGTAGCCCTGACCCGGCACGAAGCTGCCCGGGCGGGACGCCCAGACGACCTCGCGCTGGTCGGTCGACTCCTGGAGCCGGTCGCCCATCTCCACGAGGTAGGACAGCTGCGAGCGTGCCATCTGGCGCGCCCCGTCAACGGGCTCGTTCGGTTCGGGCTTCGAGTCGGACATCGCGACCCGCGCCGCGTCCGCGACCTCCCCGACCGCTACCGCCTGCGCCTCGTTCAGACCCTTGGGCATAAGGCCGGCGGGTACCCCGGTGAGCGCCTTGTCGAGCGCTTTCGCGGCCTGCGTGAGCTGGTCGACGTTCACGCGGCAGTGCTTGCGCGCGGCGCTGGCCGCAGTGAGGACCATGCTGCCCGAAAGATCGCGCGTCACCGATCCGGTCACCCGATCCTGAAGTTCGTGCGCCTCGTCGATGATGACCGTGTCGAAGTCCGGCAAGACAGCGAGCCCCTCGAACGCCGAGACGGCAAGCATCGCGTGGTTGGTGATGACGACGTCGGATTCGGCGGCCCGGGCGCGCGCCATCTCGCTGAAGCACTCTTCGGCCATCGGGCATTTCTGGGCGCCGAGGCAGTCACGGGCGCTGACGGAGACCTGGCGCCACGCCAGGTCGCTGACGCCGGGGCGCAGGTCGTCGCGATCACCCGTCGGCGTTTCCTCGGCCCACTCGCGGACGCGGACGACGTCTCGCCCCAGGGGGGACGTTGGCCCTGATGCCTGCTGCCTCGAGGCACCGTCCTCCGTGAGCGAGAACAGCGCCCCCTCGTCGTCGTCCGGGTAGCCGCCCCCGAGCTTGTACTTGCAGACGTAGTTGCCTCGGCCCTTGGCGATCGCCACGTCCATCGGGCGTGGGAGCTCGTCTGCGAGGTGCTCCAGGAGCCGGGGCACGTCGCGGCTGACGATCTGTGCCTGCAGGGCCAGCGTCGCAGTGGAGACGACAACGGGCTTGTCCGAATTCACCGCGTGGGCCAACGCGGGAATCAAGTAGGCAAGTGACTTGCCGGTGCCCGTCCCGGCCTGCACCAACAGGTGCCGGCCGGTACCGAGCGACTCGGCGACGTGTTTGGCCATCTCCTGCTGCCCGGCCCGGCTGGTCCCGCCCATACGTTTCACGGCCGTGTCGAGCAGGTCGAGGACCTCCCTGACCTCAGGCATCCTGCGGTGTCTCGTCGTCGCCCTCCACCCGGAACTCCTCGAGTTCCGGGCTCAGGGACTCGCGCACCTTCACACGCATGCGCGTGCCGTTCGCGACGTGCTCGGTCGCCAGGATCTCGGCGTCGTTTCCGTGCAACCGGCTGACGACGTCCCCGCGCTGGTACGGCACGAGGATGTCCATCAGCACGTCAGGACGCGGGATGGCCGCAGAGACCAGGTCGACCAGCTCGGCGATCCCGTCCCCAGTGCGGGCGGACACGACAGCAGTGCGCGGCTCGCGCTGGCGCAGGCGTTCGATGACGAACGGATCCGCGGCGTCGGCCTTGTTCAGGACGATGATCTCCGGGATCTCCGTCGCGTCGACGTCTCGCAGGACCTCGCGTACAGCGCGGATCTGCCCCTCTGGGTCGGGGTGCGAGACATCGACCACATGCAGGATCAGATCGGCGTCGGCAACTTCTTCGAGGGTCGACCTGAACGCCTCGACCAGCTGGGTGGGCAGCGAGCGCACAAAGCCGACCGTGTCAGCGATCGTGAACCCGACGCCATCCGGCGTCTCCGCCTTGCGAATCGTCGGGTCCAGAGTCGCAAACAATGCGTTCTCGACGAGCACACCGGCGTTCGTCAGGCGGTTCAACAACGACGACTTGCCCGCGTTCGTATAGCCCGCGATAGCGACGGACGGGACGGTGTTGCGCTTGCGGTTTGCGCGCTTCGCCTCACGCGCTGGTTTCATGGCCGCAATCTCGCGCCGCAGCTTCGACATCCGACTGCGAATGCGACGGCGGTCGAGCTCGATCTTCGTCTCGCCCGGTCCGCGCGAACCGATGCCGCCGCCGGCGGCGCCAACGCGTCCACCGGCCTGACGCGACAGGGACTCACCCCAGCCACGCAGGCGCGGCATCAGGTATTCGAGCTGAGCCAGTTCGACCTGCGCCTTTCCCTCGCGACTCTTGGCATGCTGGGCGAAGATGTCGAGGATCAGCGCCGTGCGGTCGATGACCTTGACCTTGACGATGTCCTCCAGCGCGCGTCGCTGCGACGGGGCCAATTCGGAGTCCACAACGACCGTGTCCGCGCCGGTTGCTGCGACGATGTCGCGCAGCTCTTCCGCCTTGCCGGAGCCCAGAAACGTGCCGGGGTCCGGCTTGAGCCGGCGCTGGATCAGTCCGTCGAGAACCTCGGAACCGGCGGTCTCGGCCAGGGCGGCCAACTCGCGCAGCGAGTTCTCCGCGTCCTCGGCCGTGCCATCACTCCAGATTCCGGCGAGAACGACGCGTTCGAGCCGCAGCTGGCGGTACTCGACCTCGGTGACGTCCTCGAGCTCCGTCGACAGGCCGGAGACCCGTCGCAGCGCTCTACGGTCGGCGAGGTCCTGCTGCTCGCCGTCGTAGGTGCCGTGCTCGATCCCGTCGGAGAGTTCCCGGGCCCGGCCCGTGATGGGCCGTTCGGAATCCGCCGCGGGCGACGTACCGCCCGCCGCCTCCGCTGCGAGGATCCGTTCGATCACGGACTGGATCTCGGCGTCGGCCGCCTGCGCTGCCGGCGTCGTCGCCTCGTCGCGAGAAGAATCGTCACCGGGGTGGTTTTTATGGTGCTGGGTCATAGTTCCTTTGCAAAGACTGGTACCTCAAGGATAGTCGCCCGCGCCCCTCTTTTGGGATGGCAGCGCGCGGCCGCGTTCCGCTCGGCGCGATCAGGCGGCTATGGATGGCGAGAACCTGAGGTGGGATGACTCGACGACGTGACGTCGTCAGGGCTGTGGCTACTGCGGTTCGGCGGACGCGACGGGCCGCAACACGGGCAGGAGCGTGCTGGGGGCGCCGTTTCAGCGCGCGATGCCGCGGGCGCAGTCAGAGAATGATCAGAGTCATAGGGAAAACTCTATCACTTTCGTGATTCGCGCGGTTCGCGGCCAGCGCTTAAGGTTCTTCCATGGGTTCAGAGCATTACTTCAGCGCGCAGCCGGCAACTCCGGAACAGCGCAGGACCATCACGGTCGAGCTCGCGGGCTCCGAGCGCCGAGTCGAAACAGCCGGAGGGATCTTCAGCCCCGACGGCCTCGACAAGGGCACCGCGGTCCTGCTCGCCGGCGTCCCCGCCCCGTCATCTTCAGGGCACCTGCTCGACCTCGGCTGCGGCTGGGGGCCCATCGCCCTGACCTTGGGCCTGGCCTCGCCCGACGCCACCGTCCATGCGGTGGATGTCAATGAACGCTCGATCGCTCTGACCCGGGACAACGCGGCAGCACTGGGGCTGACGAATGTCGTCGCGGGCCGGCCGGAAACCATTGCCGCAGACGTCGCGTTCGACACCATCTGGTCCAACCCGCCGATCCGCATCGGCAAACAGGCCCTGCACGAGCTGCTGCTGACGTGGCTGCCCCGGCTCGCCCCCGGTGGAACCGCGTGGCTCGTCGTCCAGAAGAACCTCGGCGCGGACTCGCTGCTGACCTGGCTCAACCGCGAGCTCCCGGACGACCTCACGACCGTTCGCGAGTCCACCGCCAAGTCATTCCGCGTCCTGAAGGTCCAGCGCGCCGACTAACCGATCCGTCCGTGGGCGACGATCTCCGCCGGGCCCGAGAGTTCGACGTGCTCGACGCCGTCGCCCCGGTCGCTGAAGCGGACGCGAACGACCCCGCCGGGCACCTCGACGTCCCAGGCGTCGGCGGCCACGCCCCCGGCCCAGTGTCGGGTCGCGATGACCGCGGCGCACGCTCCCGTGCCGCAGGACCGGGTCTCGCCCACTCCGCGCTCGTGCACGCGCATCGCGATGCGCCCGATGCCATCCTCGACGAGGGGCTCGGCGGGCACGACGTACTCGACGTTGGTCCCGTTCCCCGGCTTCGGATCCACCGTCGGCACGGTATGCAGCTCGGCTGCCGCCAGCTCCTGGCGCTGCTGGAGCGCGACCACCGTATGCGGGTTGCCCATGTCTACGCTCAGTGCGGGCCGGGCCGCGTCGATGCCGGGCGTCTCGACGAGCGAATCGAGCGCCCGCTCCTCGGCTTGGTCTGGGAAGGTGAAGCGCCACGCGCCCATATCGACGGCGTAGCCGTTCTCGGAGACGGTGACCCGTTTAAGCCCCCCGCGGGTGCCGATGGCGAGGCTCTCCCCTGCGTCGAGGGCCACGAGCCCCTGGTCGATGAGGAAGTGAACGAACACGCGGACCCCGTTGCCGCACATTTCCGCGATGGATCCGTCGCCGTTGCGGTAGTCCATGAACCACTCGGCCTCCGGGTGGGCGGTGTGCAGTTCTTCGGCGCCGTCGACGTCGCGCGTGCGCACGGCGCGAATCAAGCCGTCGCCGCCGATCCCGTGGTGGCGATCGCACAGGGCGGCGACCTGCTCAGCCGAGATCGCGTACTCGCCCGCGGGGTCGGCAATCAGAACGAAGTCGTTCCCCGTCCCGTGCCCTTTGGCGAACGGTACGGCGAGGAGGGTGGTGAGTGCGTCCACTGGGTGAGTGCTCATGGTTTAACCCTAACCGTGGGTCCGTTGGATTTGTTCCGTCACGCGCGGCCGGCCATGCCACGCACGACGACGTCGCCCGCCTGGGCCCCGATCTCGGTATCGAGCGCATCGAGCCACGTCACCCGGGGGTCCGCCCCGAACCACGTGATCTGGCGGCGGGCGAATTTCCGTGTCGCGACGATCGTGCGTTCGATCGCCGCGGATTCGTCGCAGTGACCATCGAGAACGTCGAGGTACTCGCGATAGCCGATAGCCCGCGAGGCGGTCCGCCCCTCGCGCAGCCCCTCGTCCGCGAGCCGACGGACCTCGGCGAGCAGGCCGGCCTCCGACATCGTCGCGACACGTGCGCGCAGACGCTCGTGCAGTCGGCTGCGCTCCATGTTCAGGCCGATCTGAACCGCGTCCGTGACGTACTCGCGGCGCGGCATGAAGGAGCTGAAGGGCCGGCCGGTCAGCTCGAAGACCTCCAGCGCGCGCACGATGCGGCGCTCGTCGCCGAGGCGTTCCGCTGAGGCAGGGTCGACCTGCGCCAGCCGGGCCTTGAGCGGAGCGAGCCCGCTGGCAGCCTCGTGCTCGAGCCGTGCCCGGACCGCGGTGTCGGTGGGCGGGAAATCGAGCCGATCGAGGGCCGCCCGGACGTAGAGCCCCGACCCCCCGACCAGAATGGGCAGCCGGCCTCGCCCACGGATCGCATCGACGGCGTCGCGGGCTTGCCGCTGGAACGTGGCCACCGCGGCCTCCTGGCGCAGGTCGAGAATGTCGAGCAGGTGGTGCGGGACGCCGCGGCGTTCCGCGAGTGGCATCTTGGCGGTGCCGATGTCCATTCCCCGGTAGAACTGCAGGGCGTCGGCGTTGACGATCTCCCCGTCGAACCGCTCCGCCAGCGATACGGCGAGGTCCGACTTCCCGGTCCCGGTCGGTCCGACGACGGCGATCACGGGCAGCTGCCCGCCCGGCACGGGGTGTCCGGGCACGGTGCTAGGACCGTACACCGATGGACGGCATGCCCAGGCTGACTCCCCGGCCGCCCGCTGCAGCCGGCTGGGCGGGCACACCGCAGGATTCCGCCTGCGAGCGGTCCCACGCGTCACCGGCACGCGTCCGGCGCAGGGCGTAGGATTCGACGCCGGCCGGGTCGGCCAGCAGGTGGAACGGGGCCGCCGCGGTCACCGGCACCGTGACGACGTCGCCCGGCCGGGGCGTCTGACCGCCCTCCGGGACGGAGAAGTGCACGAGCCGCTGGTCCTCGGCCCGCCCGGAGAGCCGGCCGGTTTCTTCGGACTTGCGTCCGGACCCGGCCGTCACCATGACGTGCACCTGGCGTCCGACCTGCTTGCGGTTTTCCTCCGCGCTGATCCGGTCCTGCAGCGCGACAAGCCGCTCGTAGCGCTCCTGCACCACCGCTTTGGGCAGCTGGTCGGCCAGTTCGGCCGCGGGCGTGCCCGGGCGCTTGGAATACTGGAAGGTGAAGGCGCTGGAGAAGCGCGAAGCCTCGACGACGTCGAGCGTGGCTTGGAAGTCCTCCTCGGTCTCGCCGGGGAAGCCGACGATGATGTCCGTGGTGATGGCGGCGTGCGGGATCCGCTCGCGGACCTTGTCGAGGATTCCGAGGAACTTCTTGGAGCGGTAGGACCGGCGCATGTCCTTGAGCACCTTGTCGGATCCGGACTGCAGCGGCATGTGCAGCTGCGGCATGGCGTTGGGGGTCTCCGCCATCGCGTCGATGACGTCGTCGGTGAAAGCCGCGGGGTGCGGACTGGTGAACCGGACGCGTTCGAGCCCGTCGATCTCGCCGCACGCGCGCAACAGCTTCCCGAAGGCGAACCGGTCGCCGAACTCGACACCGTAGGAGTTCACGTTCTGCCCGAGCAACGTCACCTCGATCGCCCCGTCGTCGACGAGCGCCTGCACCTCGGCGAGGATGTCGCCTGGGCGGCGGTCACGCTCCTTGCCGCGCAGGGCCGGGACGATGCAGAACGTGCACGTGTTGTTGCAGCCGACCGAGATGGAGACCCATCCGGCGTACACGTTGTCGCGCTTCGTCGGGAGGGTCGAGGGAAACACGTCGAGGGACTCGAGGATCTCGAGCTGGGCCTCGTTGTTGTGCCTGGCCCGCTCGAGCAGCGTGGGCAGCGAGCCGACGTTGTGGGTGCCGAAGACGACGTCGACCCAGGGCGCCTTCGCGAGGATCGTCTCGCGGTCCTTCTGGGCGAGGCAGCCGCCGACCGCGATCTGCATATCGGGGCGTTTCTCCTTGATGGGGGCCAGGATCCCGAGGTTTCCGTAGAGCTTGTTGTCCGCGTTCTCGCGGACCGCGCACGTGTTGAAGACGACCACGTCCGCCGTGCTCGTCTCGGGCCCCGATTTGGTCAGGCCGGCCGCTTCGAGCAGTCCGGAGAGACGCTCGGAGTCGTGCACGTTCATCTGGCAGCCGAACGTGCGCACCTCGTAGGTACGGTCGTCGGCTGCGGGCGCTGGCTGAGGCTGGGGGGTTGTCAAACTCACCTCCCTAGGGTATCGAATCCTGGCAAATCGCCGTCCCCGCCGGAGCCAAGATCACTCCTCGCGGGCCTCGCGGATGGCCTCGTTGACGACGCCGAACGCGACGCCGCCGCCGTAGCCCTTCCGTGCGAGCATCGAGACCAGCCGCCGGATGACTTTGTCGCGCTGGAGCCGGTCGTTCAAGTCCGCCGAGCCCTGACTGCGCAATTTCTTGTCGACCAGTTCGCGAGCGGCTCGGCGCTCGTCGTCCTCGGTAACCTGCTCGAGGGCCTCCACGATGAACTCGTCGTCGATACCCTTCTGCACCAGCTCGCGGCGTAGCGCCGACGCGGCCAGACGTCGGGTCCCGGCCCGGCTCCGGACCCACATGAGCGCGAATTCGCGGTCGTTGATCAGGCCGAGTTCCTCGAAGCGGTCCAAGACCTGCCCGGCAACGGCATCGGGAATCTCCCGTTCCGCGAGCTTGTCAGCGAGTTGCTGACGGCTCTTGGCCGAGCCCGTGAGCTGGCGCAGGATGATGGCCCGGGCTTCCTCCTCGGGGTGCGCGGGCGGGCCAGCCTCCCGGGGTTCCTTCCGGTTCCTGCCCGAGGGCCGCTTCCGGCGTCCGGACGACTCGTCCGCACCGGATTCCAGGTATTCGCCCGGGTCTTCGTCGGGGACGGTCTCCGGTGTGGCGGCGTCCGCCTCGAACGGTACGGCAGCACGAGTCGAAGCGCGTTCCGGACCGGAGGAGCGCGGGCGGTCCTCCGTCGCGACCGGCCCGGGTGTGGCCGCCACGATGTCCTGCGCCCAGTCCGGCGGCGGCCCGGCGGAAGCGAGCCACGCTTCCGCGTCGGGCGTCAGCGCCGACGGGGCGTCGCCCGAGCGACGTCGCTGTGGCGGGGCTGCGTCGGTGCCGCGGCGCGCCCCGGAGGCGGCGCGCGGTTTTCTACGCGAGCCGTCCCGGCTCGACTTTCCTCGACCCGCCGCCGCGCCGGTGCCGTCGCCGGCGTCCGTCAGACCGGCCCAGTCATCTGCTCTGTTCACCATGCCTCGGATTCAGCAACGGCGCCCCCTTGAGGGCGCCGCCGCGTTCGTCGTTCGGTTCCTAGCCGTCGTCCCCGACGGCCCGCAGGGTGGCCCCGTCTTCTTCCTCCGTGACGGGATCCACACCGAGCTTCTCGCGGAGGCGACGCTCGATTTCGTTGGCGAGGTCCGGGTTATCGCGCAGGAAGCGCCGGGCGTTCTCCTTGCCCTGGCCGAGCTGGTCGCCGTCGTAGGTGAACCAGGCGCCGGACTTCTTCACGAGACCGTGCTCGACACCCATGTCGATGAGTCCGCCCTCGCGGGAGATGCCGATGCCGTAGAGGATGTCGAATTCGGCCTGCTTGAACGGCGGCGCCATCTTGTTCTTGACAATCTTGGCGCGGGTGCGGTTGCCGACCGGGTTCGTGCCTTCCTTGAGCGTCTCGATGCGGCGGACGTCGATGCGGACGGACGCGTAGAACTTCAGCGCCTTGCCGCCGGTCGTGGTCTCCGGGCTGCCGAAGAAGACGCCGATCTTCTCACGCAGCTGGTTGATGAAGATCGCAGTCGTCTTCGTCTGCGAAAGACGACCGGTGATCTTGCGCAATGCCTGGCTCATCAGGCGGGCCTGCAGGCCGACGTGGCTGTCACCCATCTCACCCTCGATTTCCGCACGCGGCACGAGCGCGGCCACGGAGTCGATGACGATGACGTCGAGCGAGCCGGAGCCCACCAGCATGTCCATGATCTCCAGCGCCTGCTCTCCGGTGTCCGGCTGGGAGACCAGCAGGGCGTCGGTGTCGACGCCCAGCTTCTTGGCGTACTCGGGGTCGAGCGCGTGCTCGGCATCGATGAACGCAGCGATTCCGCCATTGCGCTGGGCGCTGGCGACGGCGTGCAGCGCGACCGTCGTCTTACCGGAGGACTCCGGGCCGTAGATCTCGACGACGCGGCCGCGTGGCAGCCCGCCGATACCGAGGGCTATGTCGAGAGCGATCGAGCTCGTCGAGATCGTCTCGATCGGCGCACGCGTGTCGTCACCGAGACGCATGACGGATCCCTTGCCGTACTGCTTGTCGATCTGCGCGAGCGCCGTTTCCAGAGCCTTCTCGCGGTCCATTGGTGCAGCCATGTTTCACCTCTAAGTCGTAGTGGCCGCGTGCGGCCTGTCGTCCGTTCGAGTTCACGCTATGGCCCGGCTCCCGCATTTTGGGTTGCCAAGCGGTGATTGTGGATCAGGACAACACATGTGGATGGGAAGTTGCCTGTCGCCCACTCTACCCGAGTACGAACAGATCTTCGAACTCGAACTCGGCGTGTCCGGTCGAAATTCGAACGACTACGCCCGCGGCTTGATATCCCGGCCCAGCCGACGCGCTTCCGGGACGTCCTGGGCCTCGCAGATCGACAACCAGACCCGTTTCGGGCGTTCGCCCGCGGCCAGGGCGCTGCTGGCCGTCCGCCCACCGAGATCCGTCAGGACCAGGTCATCGGCCAGCACGTGGGCGTAGCCGGACCCGAATTCGTCTTCCATCAGCCGCCAGAAGTCACTCAATCGCACGCGCTCATTCTGCCACGGCTGCCCCGGCGGGACGCGAACCGGCCTCGCGCGCGCCGAAGCGCCTAGGATGTTTTCATGACTCCATCCCCCGAGAACGCCGACGACGACCGCGAACAGGCGATCATCGACATGGAGGAACAGCTGAGCCTGCTCTTCCGCCGCTCCCGAGCCATCGGCAACCGGGTCGCGCGCCGGGTCCACCCCGAGATGGAGCCCGGGGCCTACGGGCTCCTCCGCGCGTTGCAGCGCCACGGCTCACTGCGCCTGACCGACCTGGCCGCGGAGATCGGCGTCGGCAAGCCGACCGTGAGCCGGCAGGTGGCAATGCTCGAACGACTCGGTGTCGTGGAGAAGCAGTCCGACCCCACCGACGGCCGCGCACAGACGCTGACACTCACGCCCAACGGCGCGGATCAGCTCAGGGAGGCGCAGCTCGCCCGGCGCCAGGTGTTCCACGGGCTGCTCGGCGACTGGGACGACGCGGACCTGACCCGGCTGGCGGGCCTGCTCGGACGCCTCAACGAGGCCTACCAGCGCGACGAGACGCTGTAGACCCCCGCACGCACGACGCCCCTCCCACCTCATGGCGGGAGGGGCGTCGTGGTTTAAGTCGTCAGTGCTGGTTTGCGACGGGCTGGCTGGAGTCGCCCGGCCGCCACTCGGCGGCCAGTGCGCGGCCGTATTCGTGCGTCAGTTCGCTGGGGACGGTGTCAGGCACGCCGACGCCTTCGGCGAGGGCGACTCGGTCGCTGACCTCGCGCAACATCAGGGACAACGGAACGTCGAGCGCCGTGCAGATCGAGGAGAGGAGCTCGGATGACGCTTCCTTCTGACCGCGTTCGACCTCGGAAAGGTATCCGAGCGAGACGCGCGCGTTGTGCGACACCTCGCGCAGGGTGCGCCCCTGGCGCTGGCGAACGTCACGCAGGACTTCGCCGATCTCGTGGCGTAGGACAACCATTGTGCGCTCCTTGTGGTCTCGACGTTCATCATCTGCCGTGCCCACGTCCCGCCAACGGACGACGCCGTTGATGGTGACGGGTTGCTTGACCATGGGTATAGCCGTTCTCCTTAGTCCAATTCACCGCCGATGATCGACGGAGAAAACCGGGGCTTCTGCTTCCGAAAGCCCTACATGTTATCCAACGGGCCATCGTGCCGTTTTGTTCCCGGTCCCCTTCACCCTATCCAGAGTGAGGCACAAGTCACCACTCTTCGAGCGAAGTTGTGGAAAAACTAGGAAACACCGGGCCACTCGCCGGCTCCGCGCAGGGCGAGTGCGACGGCGGCCAGCGCCGCCTCGCACGCGGCACGGCGGATCTCGCCCCGAGTCCCGTGAAAATCGAGTTCGTCCACTCCCGCGCCCCACGGGCTCTCCCAGGCGACATATACTCGCCCGACCGGCTGGCCATCGTGCGGGTCGGGACCCGCGACACCCGTCGTCGACACGCCGATCGTCGCCCCACAGGCGCGCCGAGCTCCGGTCGCCATCGCCCGTGCCACGTCCGGATCGACGCTGCCCCGGGCGTCGAGCAGGGCCGGGTCCACGCCCAGCAGAGACGCCTTGACGTCACTGTGGTAGGACACGATGCCCCCGCGCAGCACTGCGGAAGCGCCGGGCGCGTCCGCGATGGCTGCGGCGACGAGTCCCGCCGTCAGCGATTCGGCGGTCGCGATGGTCACACCGTGCGCAGTAGCGGCCGCGACGACGGCCGCCGGGCTCAGGTGATCCATGATGGCTACGCCTGCCGTCCCTGCGTGCGCAGGCGGACCGCGTCGACGATGTAGACGATGCCCGTGTACAAGGTCAGCGCCACGGCGAACCACATGACTACGAGCGCGACGGCGTTCAGCCAGCCGATGGTCGCGACGATCGGCAGCAGCAGCAGGAAGATGCCGAGCGCCTGGGTGACGGTCTTGAGCTTGCCGCCCTTCGACGCCGGCATGACGCCGTAGCGGATGACGACGAACCGCATCAGAGTGATCCCCCATTCGCGGACGAGGATGATGCCCGTGGCCCACCACGAGAGTTCGCCGTAGAGGGAGAACAACACCAGCGCGGCGCCGGTCAGCAGCTTGTCAGCGATCGGATCCGCGATCTTGCCGAAGTCGGTGATGAGCCCGCGGCTCCGCGCGATGTCGCCGTCGAGTTTGTCCGTGTACATCGCGAGCGCGAACACCGCGACAGCGGCCCAGCGCCAGCCCCCGTACTGCGGCTCGCCACCCTCCACGTCGAGCACGTACAGCCAGACGAAGAACGGGACCATGACGATCCGCAACGTCGTCAGGACGTTGGCAATGTTCAGCGTGGGGACCGGTTTGTCTTCAGGACTAGTCACGCCTCAAGGCTACCTGCCCGTCAGGTGCCACGCGTCGTCGGATCCGTTGTCGTCGTCGCCATCGTAGTAGTCGACGGCTTCGGGAAGCGCGGCCTCCTGGTCGGCCAGTACGTCATTGGAGTACTCCTGAGCGCTGCCGTATTCCTGCTGCGGCTGCTCGTGGTTGGCCTTCGCGTTTTCGACGAGCGCAGCCTGGGTCGGCGTGGCCTCCGCAGTCGCCGCCGACCCCTCGCCCTTCATCGCGGCGAGCACCTGGGGCAGGTCGTCCGGCTTGACGAGGACGTCGCGGGCCTTGGAACCCTCGGAGGCGCCGACGACGCCGCGCGACTCGAGCAGGTCCATGAGCCGCCCCGCCTTCGCGAAACCGACGCGGAGCTTGCGCTGCAACATCGACGTCGAACCGAACTGGGTTGTGACGACCAGCTCGGTGGCCTGCAGCAGGACCTCCAGGTCGTCTCCGATGTCCTCGTCGATCTGCTTCTTCGGGGCCTCGACGGCGACGTCCTCGCGGTAGACCGCCGAGAGCTGGCCCTTGACGTGTTCGACGACGCGGTGAATCTCGGACTCCGTCACCCACGCGCCCTGGACGCGCATCGGCTTCGAAGCGCCCATGGGCAGGAAGAGCGCGTCACCCTGGCCGAGCAGCTTCTCGGCGCCCGGCTGGTCGAGCACGACGCGGGAGTCCGTGACGGAGCTCGTCGCGAACGCCATCCGCGAGGGGACATTCGCCTTGATCAGGCCCGTCACGACGTCAACCGACGGACGCTGTGTCGCGAGCACGAGGTGGATACCGGCGGCGCGGGCGAGCTGGGTGATGCGCACGATCGAGTCCTCGACGTCGCGCGGGGCGACCATCATGAGGTCGGCGAGCTCGTCGACGATCACCAACAGGTACGGGTACGGCTTCAGCACGCGCTGGCTCCCGGCCGGCGGCGTCACCTTGCCGGCGCGAACCGCCTTGTTGAAGTCGTCGATGTGCTTGAACCCGAAGTTCGCCAGGTCGTCATAGCGGGTGTCCATCTCCTTCACAACCCATTGCAGGGCCTCGGCGGCCTTCTTCGGGCTGGTGATGATAGGCGTGATCAGGTGCGGCACACCCTCGTAGGCGGTGAGCTCCACGCGCTTCGGGTCGACCATGACCATGCGCACCTCGTCGGGCGTGGCGCGCATGAGGATCGACGTGATCATGGAGTTCACGAACGACGACTTACCCGCGCCCGTCGCGCCGGCGACGAGCATGTGCGGCATCTTCGCCAGGTTGGCGACGACGAATCCGCCCTCGACGTCCTTGCCGACGCCCATGACCATCGGGTGCTCCGTCTTGCGCGCCGCGTTGGAGCGCAGGACGTCGCCGAGGACCACGACCTCCTTGTCGGCGTTCGGGATCTCGATGCCGATCGCGCTCTTTCCCGGGATGGGCGAGAGGATGCGCACGTCGGAAGACGCGACCGCGTAGGAGATGTTCTTGGACAGGGCCGTGACCTTCTCCACCTTGGTGCCCGGCGAGAGCTCGATCTCATACCGCGTCACCGTCGGGCCGCGGCTGAACCCGGTCACCTGGGCGTCGACCTTGAACTGCTGCATCGTCTGCGTCAGGGCGGCGACGACGGCGTCGTTCGCCTCCGAACGGTCCTTCGACGGCGGCCCGGCCGGCAGGTAGTCCGACTGCGGCAGCGTGTAGGTCACGTCGCCGGCCAGTTGCAGTTGCTCGGTGCGCTGCGGGATGGGCGGCAGGGGCGCGCCCGCGCGCGGCAACACCTGCGTAGCGTTCGGGCCGGCGGCGCCGTCGTGCTCCGCCATCGCCTCCTGCAGGGCCGCGGCGTCGAGCGCCTCGGTCACGGGTTCGACGCCGCTCGCGGCGGACGGGGCGGACGGGGTCTCGCCGAGGCCGACCCGCTCCTTGACCCGGGCCATGGCCTTCTCGGCGGCCGTCGGCCGGCGCACGCCGGGAGGTACGGCCGGTTCCTCGTCGTCTGGCGTTCCAGCACCCGCGTGGTAGTCCTCGGCCGGGTCGATGGGGGCGGTCCGCTCGAGGCTGCGCGTCTTCTCGGCTTCGGCGATGACCGCGCTCTCGTACGCCCCGTCGGTGACGTGCCCACCGGCGTCGTGGGCGTCGTCGTCCTTCTTCTTGCTGAAAAGGCTCTTCCGCGGCCGGCGAGGCTTCTTCTTGTCTTCCTCGTAGAGGTAGGACTGGTCGTGATCGCTGCGCGGGCCGGCATAGGTGTCGTCGTCCTGGCCCAGCAGCCAGCGATAGCCGGTCCGGATGCGCGTGGGGATGCGTTTGAGCGGGGTCGCCGTCGTGATCATGAGCGAAAGCATCACGAGCAGCACCATGACAACCAGGGCGCCCCATCGCGAGACGAGGCCCGCCAACGGCGAGGTGAGCAGGAAACCGAGGATGCCGCCGCCGGCCCAGAGCTGCTCGACGGCGTCCGCCACCGTGGGGATTCCGGCGATCGTGTGGGCGAGCCCGGCGCCGCCTGCGATGCCGACGGCGAAACCGATGCCGACACGGTTGTTCACGGCGTCCTGTTCCGGGTAGCGGAAGAGGCGGAACGCGCCGATCAGGAGCAGCAGCGGGAGCAGCACACCCATGTAGCCGATCGAGCCGGCGACGACGTTGTGGACCACGGTGCCGTACCAGCCGACGTCGCGCAGGCCCCACCACTCGACAGAGGCGACCACGAGGGCGACGACGACGAGGAAGAGCCCGGTGCCGTCGCGGCGATCCTCCATCTCCGGGCGAACCTTGCTGCCGATCTGGCGGAAAGCTCCGCCGACCACTCGGCCGATGCCCATCCACGCGCCGCGGACAGCGCGCAGGGGCCACGCCAGGTCGTGCTCGGGCGCGGCGGGAGCGGGCTTCGTCGACTTCTTGCTGCCGTTCGCGGAGGTATTGCGAGCGGGCGTGCGCTTAGTCGACGAACCAGTCCGGGTGGATGAAGTACGGGTCGCCATAAGGCCCACCGTACCGCGTCAGGCCCGTCCCGGCCCGGATTTACACGGCGTCCGGGCGCCGGAACACGGGCCTCAGACCTCGAGGACGACGGGCACGATCATCGGTCGGCGGCGCAGCCTGCGGCCCACCCACGAGCCGATCACGCGGCGGACGACCTGCTGGAGCTGATGCGTCGTGTGCGTCGGATTGTTCCGGACCGCCTCCTCGAGGGCGGCGGCGATCTTGGGCTTGATGTCTTCGAAGACGTCGTCGTCCTCGGCGACGCCGCGGACGTGGATGTCGGGGCCGGAGACAATGGTCCCGTCCTGGCGGTTGACCACGGAGATCACCGAGACGAAGCCCTCCTCCCCCAGCATGCGGCGGTCCTTGAGGTCGTCGTCGGTCACGAGCCCCACCTGCGAGCCGTCGACGTAGACGTACCCGCACTCGACCCGGCCGACCTGCTCGGCGATGCCGTCGCGCAGGTCGACGACGGCGCCGTCCTCGGTGAGCAGCACGCGTTCGGCGGGAACGCCGGTCTGTTCGGCGAGGAGACCGTTGGCGATGAGGTGCCGGGTCTCGCCGTGGACCGGCATGACGTTCTTGGGCCGGACGATGTTGTAGCAGTAGAGCAGTTCGCCGGCCGATGCGTGGCCGGAGACGTGCACGCGGGCGTTGCCCTTGTGGACGACCTCCGCCCCGAGCCGCATGAGCCCGTTGATGACGCGGAAGACGGCGTTCTCGTTGCCCGGGATCAGGGACGAGGCCAGGACCACCATGTCGCCCGGGCCGACGCGGACGGCATGCTCGCCGTTGGCCATGCGCGAGAGCGCGGCCATCGGTTCCCCTTGGGAGCCCGTGGACATGAGCACGAGCCGGTCCTCGGGCACGTCGGCGATCCGTTTGAGGTCCACGAGGATGCCCTCGGGCACGTCGAGGTAGCCCAGCTTCGCGGCGATACCCATGTTCCGCACCATCGACCGCCCGACGAACGCGACCTTGCGACCGTGCGCGGCAGCGGCGTCGAGCACCTGCTGCACGCGGTGGACGTGGGAGGAGAACGAGGCGACGATGATGCGCTTCTTGGCCGAGGCGAAGTACCGGTCGAGCACGGGCCCGATTTCCTTCTCGGCGGTCGTGAAGCCCGGGACGTCGGCGTTGGTCGAGTCCGAGAGGAACAGGTCCACGCCCTCCTCGCCGAGCCGCGCGAAGGCCCGCAGGTCCGTGATGCGCCCGTCCAGCGGCAGCTGGTCCATCTTGAAATCGCCCGTGTGCAGGACCGTCCCGGCACTCGTGCGGAGGAAGACCGCGAGCGCGTCCGGGATCGAGTGGTTGACCGCCACAAACTCGCAGTCGAAGGGGCCGAACGATGCGTTCTGCCCCTCGGCGACGACGTGCGCATTCGGTGTGATCCGGTGCTCGGCCAGCTTGGCCTCCACGAACGCGAGCGTCAGCCGGGACCCGATGACCGGGATGTCGTGCCGCAGGCGCAGCAGATACGGCACGGCCCCGATGTGGTCCTCGTGGCCGTGGGTCAGCACGAGGCCGACGACGTCGTCGAGCCGCTCGCGGATGTACGAAAAGTCCGGCAGGATCAGGTCGACGCCCGGCTGCGACTCCTCGGGGAAGAGCACACCGCAGTCGACGATGAGCAGCTTGCCGTCGAGCTCGAAGACCGTCATGTTGCGGCCGATCTCGCCGATGCCGCCGAGCGGAACAACGCGCAGGGTCCCGGCCGCGAGTGCGGGCGGTTCATTCGTGCGCGCCTCGTCGGCGAGGGCTGCTGGGAATTCGCTCATGCGGGTCGTCCTTCTAGAGATCCCAGCCGGCCTCCGCGAGGTCCGCCCGGATCGGGGCGAGCTCCTCTTCCGACGCCGCGACGAGCGGCAGACGGACGGTCGGGTCCGGCAGGACGCCCTGCCAGTGCAGGATGGTCTTGGCCGCGACGACTCCCTGGACGTGCGTCATGACCGCCCGCTGCAGCGGGTCGATCTCGAAGTGCTTGGCGCGTGCGGTCTCGAGGTCGCCGGCGTGCATCGCGTCGACGAGTTCGCGGAACGTGCGGGTCGCGATGTGGGCCGTCACGGACACGACGCCGACGGCGCCGGCCGCCATGAGGGGCATCGTCAGGCCGTCGTCGCCCGAGTAGACGTGCAGGTCCGTGTTGGCGAGCACGCGGGTGGTCTCCTGGTAGTCCGCCTTGGCGTCCTTGAGAGCGACGATGTTGGGGTGCGCGGCCAGCTCGATGAGCGTCTCGGTCGCGATGGCGATACCGGCGCGCCCCGGGATGTCGTAGACCATGACGGGCAGGTCCACCGAGTCGGCGATCGTCTCGATGTGCTTGCGTACACCGGCCTGGCTCGGCTTGTTGTAGTAGGGGGCGGTCACGAGGATGCCGTCGACGCCGAGCTTCGCGGCCTCGGCCGTCAGGTGCAGCGAGTGGCGGGTGTCGTTCGTCGTCGAACCGGCGAAGACCTTGGCGCGGTCACCGACGGCGTCGACGACGCACTTGAACATGCCCAGGTTCTCTTCGTCCGTCAGGGTGGACGTCTCGCCGGTCGTGCCGGTGACGAGCAGTGCGTCGCAGCCGTCGTCGACGAGCTTGTTGGCGAGGGCGGCCGCCGCGGCGTAGTCGACCTCGCCCTCGGCGGTGAACGGAGTCACCATGGCGACCGACAGCGTGCCGAACGGGTAATCGTACGTGGGCGTGTTCGCGACGTTCTCAGACATGCCTCTTACGTTACAGGCTGGCCGCCCGCGTCGTCGCCCCGGCACACCCTAGGCTGGTGCCCATGAGTCTTCTGCGCCGCACCGGCAAACCCCGCATCGCCGGGGTCGACGCGGCCCGCGGCCTCGCGCTGCTGGGCATGATGGCCACCCACATCGTGCCGCTCGCCGCGCAGGATGCTACCGGGGGTTACGCGCCCACGTGGGCGGCCGAATGGTTCGCGGGCCGCGCCTCCGCGCTCTTCGCGATACTGGCAGGCGTCGGTCTGGCCCTCGCGACCGGCGGTGCGCGCGCCACGGGCTCGCTGGCCGGCGCCCGCCGCGCCGTCGTCGTCCGAGCGGTGATCGTGGCCGGGATCGGCCTCGCGTGCGGCATGCTCGACACGAACGTCGCCGTCATCCTCACCCACTACGGCCTGCTCTTCCTGGCGGCCGTCCCGTTCCTGGGGGCCCGGCCGCGCACGCTCGCCGCATGGGCGGCGGGCTGGCTCGTGCTCTCCCCGATCGTGTTGTACGCGGCGGTGCCGTTCCTCGCCGCCCGCATCTCCCCGTACGACGTCGGCGGCTCGCCCGTCTTCACCGATCTCGCCCGCCCGGCCACTCTGGCCGCGGACCTGCTCGCGACCGGCTACTACCCCGTGATCGTCTGGGTGGGTTTCCTGCTCGTGGGCCTCTGGGCCGGGCGGCTGGACTTGTCGCGACCGCCGCTCGCGCTCGCGCTGGCCGTCGGCGGCGCGGGACTCGCCGTCGCTGCCGAAGCGGCCAGCCGGTGGCTGCTGGCGCTCCCGGGCGCCGCGTCCGCGCTCACCGCGGCGGCCGGGCTCGACGACGCCCGGTTCGCGCTCGCTCTGGAGACGGGCTACTACTTCGGGCCCGTCGTCGAGTCGCCGTGGTGGTTCGCCCTCGCCGCGCCGCACACCTCGGCCCCGCTGGACGTCCTGCACGTCAGCGGCGCCGCGCTCGCGACGCTCGGCACCTGCCAGTTGGCGGCCCTGGGCCTGACCGCCCTGCTCGGCCGCTACGGCGAGGCGCTGCTGTGGCCGTTGGCGGGCGCGGGGTCGATCACGCTGACCCTGTACGTGGCGCATCTGATCGCCCTCAACGTGTTCAGCGACGTCACCACTGCGATGCCCCGGCTCGAGCTCTACACGTGGTTCGCGGCGGGGTGCCTGCTCGCCGGCGTCGCGGTGCGCTTCTTCGGCGTCCGCGGCCCGCTCGAGGCGCTCGTGCACCGTGCCGCGTCGGGAGCCGGGCGGCTCGGGGTCAAGGCGTAGGCACCCCGGTGTTCGCCCGGAGCCGGCGCGCCAGGTAGGGTGCCGTCCGGCTCGCGGCGGCTTCCGCGACGGCGCACGGCGGCCCCGCCGCGACGATCGTGCCGCCCGCGTCGCCGCCGGCCGGGCCGAGGTCGATGACCCAGTCTGCGACGGCGACAACGTCCATGTCGTGCTCGACCACGACGACGGTGTCTCCGCCGTCGACGAGCCGGTGCAACTGCGCCATGAGCACCTCGACGTCGGCCGGGTGCAGGCCCGTGGTGGGCTCGTCCAGGACGTAGAGCGTGCGGCCCCGGCGCACGCGCTGCAACTCGCTGGCGAGCTTGATGCGCTGCGCTTCCCCACCCGAGAGCTCGGTGGCGGGCTGACCGAGCCGGAGGTAGCCGAGCCCGACCTGGCGCAGGGTCCGCAGGCTGCGCGCGGCGGCGGGGATGTCGGCCAGGAAATCGGCGGCGTCATCCACGGAGAGGCTGAGGACGTCGGCGATGCTGCGGCCGCGGTAGGCGACCTCGAGCGTCTCGGGTTCGAACCGCGAGCCCCCGCAGTCGGGGCACGGGCCGTAGCTGCCCGGCAGGAAGACGAGTTCGACGGCGACGAAGCCCTCCCCCTGGCACGTCTCGCAGCGCCCGCCGGCGACGTTGAAGGAGAACCGGCCCGGCCCGAACCCGCGCGCGACGGCGTCGGGCAGCGCCGCGAACTCCTTCCGGACGGCGTCGAACAGGCCGGTGTAGGTAGCTAGGTTGGACCGCGGCGTGCGCCCGATGGGCTTCTGGTCCACGGTCACGACCCGGTCCAGCTGCTCCCCGCCACTGACCCGCGCTCCCCCGCGGGAGACCGCCTCCTGCCCCGGGGCGTGCATGTGGTCCCCGACGACGCCGGCGAGCACATCGCCGACCAGAGTCGACTTACCGGACCCGGACACGCCCGTCACGGCGGTCAGCACGCCGAGCGGGAAGGAGACGTCGAGATCGCGCAGGTTGTGGCGCGTGATGCCCGCGAGCCCGAGCCAGCCGCGCGGTTCCCGGCGCCGGACGTCGTCGTGCCCGGCCGATGCCTTCGCCCCCGGGAACAGGAACGGGCGTGTCGCCGAGGCGGTCACCTCCGCGAGACCGGCGACGGGCCCGCTGTAGAGCACCCGGCCGCCCGCCTGCCCCGCGTCGGGTCCGACGTCCACGACCCAGTCTGCGGCGCGGACGATGTCGAGGTTGTGTTCGACGACGAAGACCGAGTTCCCGGAGGACTTCAGCTCGCCCAGGAGCGCGAGCAGCGGCTCGGCGTCGGCCGGGTGCAGGCCGGCCGAGGGCTCGTCCAGCACGTAGACGACGCCGAAGAGCCCGGAGCGCAGCTGCGTGGCGATGCGCAGCCGCTGCAGCTCCCCGGGCGAGAGCGTGGTGGTGCCCCGGCCCAGCCCCAGGTAGCCCAGGCCCAGCTCCAGCAGCACGTCGACCCGTGAACAGAGGTCCCGCGTGATGGCGACGGCGACCTCGTTGGCCTCACCCGAGCTGTGCCGCCGCGTCGCCGACTCGGGATCGGTCAGCTCGGTCGTGGGCCGCAGGACGGCGGCCAGGTCGGTCAGCGGCAGCGCGCCGAGCTGGGCGATGTTTCGCCCCGCGAAGGTCACGGCCAGCGCCGCGCGGGTGAGCCCGGTGCCGTCGCAGCCCGGGCAGGGACCGGTCCGCATGAACGACAGGGCACGTTTGCGCGCGGGCTCGCTCTTGGACTCGGCCAGAACGCGCAGGATGTGGCTGCGGGCGCTGATGAACGTGCCTTTGTAGGGCCGCGCGTTGTGTTCGCGCAGGGGGACGACGTCGACGACGGGCCGTTCCTCGGTGAGCAGGATCCACGTCCGATCGCCCTCCGGCAGCTCCCGCCAGGGCGCGTCGACGTCGTAACCCAGGTGGATCAGCATGTCCCGCAGGCTCTTGCCCTGCCACGCGCCCGGCCAGGCGGCGATCGCGCCGTCCCGGATGCTCAGGGAATCGTCGGGCACGAGCGCTTCCACATCCACGGTGTGCGCCTCGCCCAGGCCGTGGCACGCGGGGCAGGCCCCGGCCGCGGTGTTGGGCGAGAACAGGTCCGAGTCCAGCGGCTCGGCGCCCTCGGGGTAGGTTCCGGCGCGCGAGAGGAGCATGCGCAGCGAGTTGGACAGCGCAGTGACGGTTCCGACCGTCGACCGTGCCGTCGCCGTCGACCGGCGCTGCTGCAGGGCGACGGCCGGGGGCAGCCCGCCGATGTGCTCGACCTTGGGGTTGTGCCCCTGCTGGATGAGCCGCCGCGCATACGGGGCGACGGATTCGAAGTAGCGGCGCTGGGCCTCGGCGTAGATCGTCCCGAAGGCCAGCGAGGACTTGCCCGATCCCGAGACTCCGGTGAACGCGACGACCGCGTCGCGCGGCACGTCGACATCGACGTCGTTCAGGTTGTTCTCCCGGGCGCCGCGGACGCGGACGAACCCGTCGCTCGGCGCCTCGGGGATGCCCGCCGGCGTCGCGCCGGGGCGGACGCGGGGGTGCTGCTCGCTCTGCATCGGCCAGACTCTACCAGCGGCCCCGGCGGCACCGCAGCGGCGGCCGGGGCCGGATTTCGCGACGCCGCTAGGCCCGGGGTGTCTCCTGCACGAAGCGGGCGATGGCGCGCTTCATGACCGTGCGCGCGTTGCGGCGGTCGCCGGCGGCGTCGTAGGCGAGGGCGAGTCGGTGCAGGCTGCGCCACGACTCGGGATTCGCTTCCGCCTCCACCCGGTACGCGACGAAGGCCTCGTCGGCGGCCTCCTTGACGATGCGCCCGGACGGCGTCCGGGGCAGGTCGTCCTCGGGCAGCAGCCCCTCCTTCTCGAGGATGCGCGCCATGCGCTGCGAGCGCGCACCGAAGAGCAGCTCGGTGATGAGGATCCAGACGCCGATCAGCGGGAGCACGAGCGCGGCGGCGCCGATGGCCTTGGCGATCGGCTCCTCCGCGGTCAGGAAGCGCCAGGCGCTGCCGAAGGAGGCCCAGAGGTAGAACACGAAGAGGGCGAGGATGCCCCCGACCCAGAACTTGGTTTTCACGATGTCCGCCGCCGGCCCCTCAGGCGCCCAGGTCCAGGTAGCCATCGAGGCCGTAGGTCAGCCCCGGGCGCTCGCCGACTTGGCGCAGTCCGAGCAGAACGCCGGGCATGAACGAGGCCCGGTCGAACGAGTCGTGGCGCAGGGTCAGCTGCTCCCCCTCGCTGCCGAGCAGCACCTCTTGGTGTGCCACCAGGCCGCGCAGGCGGACCGCGTGCACGCGCACGCCGTCGACGTCGGCCCCGCGGGCCCCGGCCAACGAGGTCTCGGTGGCGTCCGGGCTGGCCGGGAGGCCGGCTGCGGCGCGCTCGGCGGCGATCAGTTCGGCCGTGCGCACGGCGGTGCCCGACGGCGCATCCACCTTGTTCGGGTGGTGCAGCTCGATGATCTCGACGGACTCGAAGTACTTGGCGGCCCGCGCGGCGAACGCGCTGGCCAGCACCGAACCGAGCGCGAAGTTCGGGGCGATTAGCACGCCCGTGCCCTCCGCGCCGGCCAGCAGTTCCGTCAGGTCGGCACGGCGGGCATCGGTCCAGCCGGTGGTCCCGACAACGGCGTGCAGCCCGTTCTCGACGGCGAAGCGAACGTTGGCCTCGGTGCTGTCCGGCACGGTCAGGTCCACGATGTGCGTGGCGCCGGCGGCGAGCACCTGCTCGAGGGGGTCGTTGCGGGTGAGGGCGGCCACGAGTTCCATGTCTTCGGCGGCCTCGACGGCGCGCACGGCTTCGGAGCCCATGCGTCCGTTGGCGCCCAGGACGGCGACGGCGATGCTGTTGGTCATGCCCCTAGGCTATCGCTGGTCGTCGATCCCGACCCATTCGGTGTCCCCGTCGGCGAAGAACTGCTCCTTCCAGATGGGCGCCCCGTACTTGACGGCCTCCACGAGCGCGCGGCACGCCTCGAACGCCTGCCCGCGGTGGGCACTCGCGGCCGCGGCGACGAGCGCCGAGTCGCCGATCGCGAGCTCGCCGACCCGGTGCGCGACCCAGAGGCGCGTGCCCGGGTGCTCGGCCGCGACCTGCGCGGCGAGCTCGGCGATGCGCGCGTCCACGGTGGGGTGCCCGCTGTAGTTCAGGCGCGTGACGGCCCGGCCGCCGTCGTGGTTGCGCACGATCCCGCCGAACGTGACGACGGCGCCCGTCGCCTCGGTCTCCACGGCGTCCCAGGCACTCGCCTGGTCGATGGGCTCGCTGCTCACGCCCGCGAACACGACGACGCCGGCCTGCATGTTCTCAGTGCCCATGGCCGCCCTCCAGCTGCTCGCAGAGGTGGTCGATCAGCGGGGCCAGCACGCTCAGCGCGTCCATGACGCCGCGCGGGGAGCCCGGCAGGTTCACGATGAACGTCTGGCCGGCCACCCCGGCGAAGCCGCGCGAGAGCGCCGCGTACGGCGTGTGCTCGCGGCCGGCGGCGCGGATCGCCTCCATGACGCCCGGGACCTCCCGGTCCAGCAGCGGCAGCGTCATCTCCGGCGTCGCGTCGTCCGGGCTGAGGCCAGTCCCCCCGCTCGTGAAGATGACCCGCGGGCGCAGTGCCAGCAGCGCCTTGAGTCCCGAGGCGACGGGCGCGCCGTCCGGCACGACGACGGGGTTGACGACGTCGAAGCCGTGGTCGTCGAGCCAGTCGCGCAGCACGGGCCCGGTCTCGTCGTCGTAGACACCCGTGGCCGCGCGCGTGGACGCGATGAGGACGCCGGCCTTGCGCACCGGTTGCGGCTCGCACCCGCTCATGCGGGCACCTCCCAGTCCCCGGACTTGCCGCCGGACTTGGCCAGCACGCGCGTCGATTCGATGACGGCGTGCTTGTCGACGGCCTTGATCATGTCGTACACCGTGAGCGCGGCGACGCTCGCAGCCGTCAGCGCCTCCATCTCGACGCCGGTCACGCCGCGGGTCTTGACCATGGCCTCCACGGCGATGACGGCGTCGTCGCCCGCGAAACCGGGGGTGAAGTCGACCGTGACCTTCGAGATCGGGAGCGGGTGGCAGAGCGGCACGAGTTCGGGTGTCTTCTTGGCGGCCATGATGCCGGCGACCCGGGCGACGGCGAGGGCGTCGCCCTTGGGCAGCGAGCCGTCCGCGAGCATCGCGACGACGTCGGCGCGGGTGCGCACGAGCGCCTGCGCCGTGGCGGCGCGGGTCGTCTCCGGCTTATCGGACACGTCGACCATGTGGGCGGTGCCGTCGGCCCGCACGTGGGTCAGGCCGGCCGGCGCCGGGTGTTGGGGGTGTGCGTCGGTGGTCATTGAATCTCTCCGATCAGGATGGTTCGCAGTCTCGCGCCGGGCTCGGCGCGCGTGGTCTCGGGGTCGATCAGTACGAGGGCGTTGGCCTCGGCGAGCGGTCCCAGCAGATGGGATCCGGCCCCGCCGATCAGTTCGACGACGCCGTCGACCCCCAGGCGGGCGCGGCGCACCTGCAGGCGCCCGGCCGGGCTGTCGGCAGCCGCCGCGAGCCGGGCAGTCGTGCTCGTGCGCGCCCGTGCCCCGAACCGCTCGACGAGGGCGGGGCGCAGGAACATCTCGAAGCTCACGAACGTGCTCACGGGGTTGCCGGGGAAGGCCAGGAGTGGGATCGCCCGGTCGTCGATATCGAGCAGGCCGGCCCCTTGCGGCCCGCCCGGCTGCATCGCCACGGAGCCGAACTCGACGTCGTGCTCCGCCGCGCCCAGGGCGAGCTTGACGACTTCGTAGGCGCCCGCGCTGATCCCGCCGCTGGTCAGGACCAGGGCCGGTGCGCAGCGCACGACGGCGGCCCGCAGCGCGGCGGCGAAGTCCTTCGGCTCGTCGGTGTCGACGGTGAGCGTCTCGGATGCCCAGCCGGCTTCGGCGAGGGAGGCGGCGAGCAGCGTGGTGTTCGCGTCGAAGATCTGCCCGGGCCCGAGCTCGCCGCCGGGGGCCACGACCTCGTCACCCGTGGCGATGAGCAGCGCGGTCGGGGCCGTGAGCACCGGCAGGCCGGTGATCCCGAGCGCGGCCGCGAGCCCCGCGTGGCGGGGGCCGACCCGGTCGCCGGCGCGCAGCGCGACCGCGCCGGCCGCAATATCGGAACCGGCCCGGCGGACGAACGCACCGGGCGTCACCTCGGCCGCTACCGGCAGCGTGACCCGCGCGTCGTCGTCGTGCGGGCGGGTGCGGTCGGTGACGAAGGGCGGGAAGGCGTCGGGCACGGCCGCTTCGATGGGCACGATCGTGTCCGCCCAGGCCGGGACGGGGGCCCCGGTCATGATGGGCGCGCACGTACCCGGTACGAGCGGGGCCCCCGCCGCGCCCGCCGGGATCGGGCGGGCGATCGGCAGCGCCGCGCCGGTCAGGTCGGCGGCCCGCACCGCGTAGCCGTCCATTTGCGAGTTGTCGAAGACGGGCAGCGGGATCGGGGCGACGACGTCGGCGGCGATCACCCGGCCCAGCGCGTCGGCGAGCGCGAGCTCCCCGGTGGGGACGGGGACCTCGCGCAGCAGGTCCGCGACGACTGCTGCGTGCTCGGCGACGCTGCGGCGGAAACGGCTCATGTGTTCATCCTAGGCGTCGCGCCCCGCGCGCCGGTCTTCGCGTCCGCGGCGCAGCAGGACGTAGGCGAGCCCGGCCGCGGCGATGACGAAGAGGTAGAAGCCGATGAGCGCGAGCGCGAGGCCGAGGGCCGCCTCGGGATCCGCGGAGTTGAAAGCGAGCTCGATCTGCAGCGGAATGGTGCGGGTGGCGCCGGCGACGGACCCGGCGAACGTGATCGTCGCCCCGTACTCGCCGAGGGCCCGGGCGAAGGCCAGGAGCGCACCGAGCACGATGCCGGGCGCGGCGAGCGGGAAGGTCACGTGCCGCAGGATCTGGGTGGCGGAGGCCCCGGAGTTGGCGGCGGCGAGTTCGAGGTCGCCGTCGACCCCCTCGAGGCTCGAGAGTGCGGCAACCGTCAGGAACGGCAGCGCGACGAAGACCTGCACCAGCACGACGGCGGCCGGCGTGTAGGCGACGGGCAGGCCCATCGCCTCGAGCGCCCCGCCGAGCAGTCCCTGCCGCCCCCAGAGGTACAGGAGCGCCAGACCCGACACGACCGGGGAGAGCACGAGCGGGACGATGAGAATGATCCGCAGCACCGCCAGCACCACCGCCCTCCAGCCGGGCCCGCGCATCCGGTGCAACAGCACGGCCAGCGGCAGCCCGAGGACGAGGCAGAGCAGGGTCGAGAGACCGGACGTCGCCAGGGACAGCACGACGGCATCGCGCGCCCCGGGCGCACTCAGTGCGCCGGCCAGCCGGGCCGGGTCGGTCGCCAGGGTCAGAGCGATGACCGGGCCGGCGAGCACGGCGACCGCGACCAGCGCGGGGACCCACAGCCAGCCGGGCGTGATCGCGGCCACGAGCCGCGGCGAGGGTGCCTCGGACCCGCTCACCGGCCGCCCCCGGGCTCGAATCCGGCGTCGGTGAGGATCTCCTGCGCCTCATCGCCCAGCAGCCAGGACCCGAAGTCCCGGGCCGCGTCCGACTCGCCCACGAGCACCGGGTACCGGTTGGCCTCGGCCTCCAGCGGGATCGCCGTCAGGGACGGGTCTGCGGCGGCGTCGGTCGCGTAGACGAATCCGGCGTCGGCCTGCCCGCTCGAGACCTTGGAGAGTACCTGGCGCACGTTCGCCTCGAGGGACGCGTCAGCGACCGCGGACTCCAGCCCGCTCTCGCGCAGCCAGGCATCGGCCGCGCGCCCGCACGGGACGTCCGGCGCGCACAGGGCGACGCGCGCGGCGGGCAGCCAGGCGGCGACGTCGTCGTGTGCGCGCGCCGCGTCGCCGGTGACGAGGACGAGCGTGTTGGCGGCCACCACGCCGAGGTGCTCGTAGTCGCCGGGGTCGGTCAGCGCCTCGGGCGCCCGCTCGTCGGCGGTCACGAGCACGTCGGGGGCGGTTCCCGCGTTGGCCTGCTGCACGAGCTGGGCGGAGGATCCCAGGGTGATCGTCGGGCGGGTGCCCTCGTGCTCGGCGGCGTACGCGTCCGCGAGCTTCGGGGCGACGTCCGCGAACGACGACGGCGCCGCGAACACGAGGTGCGCCTCGCCGGCCGCGCATCCGGTCGCGGCCAGAGCCAGCGCCCCGGCGCCGGCCAGCGCCGCCGCGGCACGCGTGACGCGCAGCCGGCGCGGCCAGGGGGTGTTGTGCATACCGGCGAGTTTAGCGTCACCGTCAGGCCGCGTCCCGGGGCGCCACGGGTCCGCCTCCACAACCGGCGTCATCTGACGCGACAAACGGCATACACATCTCGCCCCACGGCGGCTACGCTGGGTAGATGAACGCTTCTGGTCCTCCGGCACGCCGTTCGCTGCCCATCCGGGCCGTGGACCCCGCCGACGCGCGCCTCGATCCGGCCCCCGGGGACGCCCCCGCCGGCCCGCCGCCCGCGCCCGCCGACGGGCAGCGCGGCCTCGTCGACCGCTTCGGACGCGTCGCCACCGACCTGCGGATCTCGCTGATCGACAAGTGCAACCTGCGCTGCACGTACTGCATGCCGGCCGACGGCATGGCCTGGCTGCCCAAGTCGAAGCTCATGACCGCCGCCGAGGTGCGCCGGATCGTCATGATCGGCGTGCGCGACCTCGGCGTGCGCGAGCTCCGGCTCACGGGCGGCGAGCCGCTCGTGCGCGTCGACCTCGTCGACATCGTCGCCGGCATCCGCGAAGACCACCCGGACCTGCCGATCTCGCTGACGACGAACGCCGTCGGGCTCGAGAAGAAGGCCGAGGCGCTCGCCGCGGCCGGGCTGAGCCGAATCAACGTCTCGCTCGACACGCTGCACGCGTCGACGTTCAAGGAACTCGCGCGCCGCGACCAGCTGGACGCGACCCTCGACGGCGTCGCCGCAGCCCACGCTGCCGGGCTGACGCCGATCAAGATCAACGCCGTGCTGATGCGCGGCGTGAACGACCACGAAGCCCCCCAGCTGCTCGACTGGGCGCTCAAGCGCGGCTACGAGCTGCGCTTCATCGAGCAGATGCCCCTCGACGCGGACCACGGCTGGCGCAAGGAGAACATGGTCACCTCAGCCGAGATCCGCGAGTCTCTGGCGGCCGGCGGCTTCGTCCTCTCCTCCGATCCGCGGGAACGCAACGGCGCCCCGGCGGAACGCTTCCAGGTCGCCCGCGCTGAGAGCACGGAGAGCATCGAGGGCACGGTCGGCATCATCGCCTCCGTGACCGAGCCGTTCTGCACCGACTGCCGACGCACCCGCATCACGGCCGAGGGCCGGATCATGGCGTGTCTGTTCTCCCGCACCGAGACGGACCTGCTGGACCTGCTCCGCTCCGACGCGAGCGACGAAGACATCGCGAACCGCTGGCGCGAGGCCATGTGGGGCAAGCCGCGCGCCCACGGAATGGACCACACCGGCCTCGGCGACGAGGACTTCGTACAACCCGACCGTTCGATGAGCGCCATCGGCGGCTAGAGGCAGGAACCTGTAGAACGTGCTGATCCGCTACTTCGCCGCGGCCGCGGCCGCCGCCGGGCGCACCGAGGAGAAACTCGACGCGTCCAGCCTCCCATCCCCCACGCTCGCCGCGGTGATAGAGCGCCTCGCCGCGCTGCACCCGGCCGCTGCCCCGGAGCCCGGGCAGCTGGGCCGGGCTCCCTCACTCGAGCGCGTTCTGTCCCGTTCGACGTTCCTCGTCAACGAGGTCTCCGAACGGGACCCGGCGCGCACCCTGGCCGACGGCGACGTCGTCGACGTGCTGCCGCCCTTCGCCGGCGGCTGAACCGCCACTCGAGCGCATCGGGCCGGACTGGAGCTCCGGCGGAGCCTCAGCGCGTCAATCGCGCCCGAGACCCAGTTGCTCGGCGTCGTCGAACGGGCCCACGACCGTCACCGTGCGCCGGCGGCCGGCCAGGTCCGCCGCGAGCCGCCTGACGTCCTCGGCGCTGACCGCGCGGATCTTCTCGAGCGTCGTGTCGATGTCTTGGAAGTGCCCCGTGACGAGCTCTGCGCGGCCGAGCCGCGACATCCGGGAACCCGGGTCTTCGAGTGCCAGCACGAGGCCGCCGGAAAGCTGGCCGACGGCCTTCTTCAGCTCGGCCTCGGTGATCCCGTCGGCGGCCAGCTTCTCGAGTTCGTGACCCATGAGGTCGATGACCTGGCCGGCTTTGGCGGGTGAGCAGCCGGCGTACATGCCGAAGTAGCCGGCGTCGGAGTACGCGGCGGAGAAAGAATAGGTGGAGTAGGCGAGACCGCGCTTCTCGCGGACCTCCTGGAAGAGCCGGGAGGACATGCCGCCGCCGAGGACGGCGTTGAGGACGCTCATGATCTGCCGTCGCTCGTCGGTGGCGATGATGCCGGGGCACCCCATGACGATGTGCGCCTGCTCGACGGGCCGGCGGACGACGTCCACCCTGTGCTGGCCTTCGATCACGGCCGGGGCATGGGCCCGCCGCTCGACCGGACGGGCGTCGTCGGGCAGTACCCAGCCGGCGGCCTGCAGGGCGGCGAGCACGCGCGCGCAGACGTCGTCGTGGTCGAGCGAGCCGGCGGCGGTGACCACGATCTCGGCCGGCGTGTAATAGCGGCGGTAGTGCTCGAGCACGGCCTCGCGCGTGATGCCGTTGATCTCCTCGGGTGTGCCGCCGATGGGGCGGCCGAGCGGATGCTCACCGAGGACGGCGGCGACGAAGCGCTCGTGCGCGACGTCGGCCGGGTCGTCGTTGTCCATCGCGAGCTCTTCGAGGATGACGCCGCGTTCCTGCTCGAGTTCGTCGGGATCGAGCACGGCGGAGGTGACCATGTCGGCGATCACGTCGATCGCCAACGGAAGGTCGGTGTCGAGGACACGGGCGTAGTAGCACGTGCTCTCTTTGGCCGTCGCCGCGTTGGACTCGCCCCCGACCTCGTCGAAGGCGGAGGCGATGTCCATCGCGTCGCGGCGCTGTGTGCCCTTGAACAGCAGGTGTTCAAGGAAGTGCGTCGACCCGAAGGTTCCCGGCGACTCGTCACGCGAACCGACGCCGACCCAGAAGCCGATCGTCGCCGACCGCTGAGATGGCATTGATTCAGTCAGCACCCGCACCCCGCCGGGGAGGACCGAGCGGCGCACTGCGGCGCCGCCGGCCTCCCCGGCCAGGATGGCGGAGTCGGACCCGTCGAGGGGAACCAAAGGCATGGGTCGGGCTGTCCTACTCCGCGGCCTCGGCGGACTCGTCCGCCGCGTCCTCGGCGACCACGGGGGTCAGCGAGAGCTTGCCGCGGTCGTCGACCTTGGTCAGCTCGACCTGGAGCTTCTGCCCCACGGAGACGACGTCCTCGACGTCGTCGACGCGCTTGCCGCCGGCGAGCTTGCGCAGCTCGGAGATGTGCAGCAGGCCGTCCTTGCCCGGCATCAGCGAGACGAACGCGCCGAACGTCGTCAGCTTGACGACGGTGCCCAGGTAACGCTCGCCCACCTCGGGAATCTGCGGGTTCGCGATGGCGTTGATGGCGGAGCGGGCGGCGTCGGCGGACTCGCCGCTCGTCGCGCCGATGAGCACGGTGCCGTCGTCCTCGATCGAGATGTCGGCGCC
Organism: Zhihengliuella halotolerans; assembly: GCF_004217565.1. NCBI lineage: Bacteria > Bacillati > Actinomycetota > Actinomycetes > Micrococcales > Micrococcaceae > Zhihengliuella > Zhihengliuella halotolerans. Next base: position 1,609,314 of record NZ_SHLA01000001.1, read on the forward strand.
GGTGTCCTCCTGGATCTGGTTGATCATCTTGCCCTTCGGGCCGATGACCTCGCCGATCTTGTCTACCGGGATCTTCACGGAGATGATGCGCGGTGCGAACTCGCTCATCTCGTCCGGCGCGTCGATCGCGGCGTTCAGGACGTCGAGGATGTGGAGGCGTGCTTCGCGGGCCTGCTTCAGCGCGGCGGCCAGGACCGAGGCGGGGATGCCGTCGAGCTTGGTGTCGAGCTGGATCGCGGTGACGAACTCGGAGGTGCCGGCGACCTTGAAGTCCATGTCGCCCATGGCGTCTTCGGCACCGAGGATGTCGGTCATCGCGGCGTAGCGGGTCTCGCCGTCGACCTGGTCGGAGACCAGGCCCATGGCGATGCCGGCAACCGGTGCCTTCAGCGGGACGCCGGCGTTGAGCAGCGACAGGGTCGATGCGCAGACAGAGCCCATGGAGGTCGAGCCGTTGGAGCCGAGGGCCTCGGAGACCTGGCGGATCGCGTACGGGAACTCCTCGCGGGACGGCAGCACCGGCACGACGGCGCGCTCGGCGAGGGCGCCGTGGCCGATCTCGCGGCGCTTCGGCGAACCGACGCGGCCGGTCTCACCGGTCGAGTACGGCGGGAAGTTGTAGTTGTGCATGTAGCGCTTGGTCTTCACCGGGGACAGCGAGTCGATCTGCTGCTCCAGCTTGAGCATGTTCAGCGTGGTCACACCCATGATCTGGGTCTCGCCGCGCTCGAAGATGGCGGAACCGTGCACGCGCGGCAGGACCTCGACCTCAGCGGTGAGCTGGCGGATGTCCGTCAGGCCACGGCCGTCGATGCGGACCTGCTCGGTGAGGATGCGCTGGCGGACGACGTGCTTGGTGACGGCGCCGAAGGCCTTGGCGACCTCTCCGGCGCGGCCCTCGAACGTCTTGCCCTCGCCGGCGAGCTCTTCCACGACCTCATCGCGGAAGGCGCCGGAGGCGTTGTCGCGCTCCTGCTTGTCGGCGATCGAGAAGATCTCGGTCAGCTTGGCAGTCGCGGCGGACTCGACGGCGGCGTAGACGTCGTCCTCGTAGTCGCGGAAGACCGGGAACTCGACGGTCGGCTTCGCGGCGCGGGCGGCCAGGTCGGCCTGCGCCTCGCACAGGACCTTGATGAACGGCTTGGCTGCCTCGATGCCCTCGGCCACGACCTCTTCGGTCGGGGCGGTAGCACCGCGCTCCTTGATGAGGTTCCAGGAGTTGTCCGTGGCCTCGGCCTCGATCATCATGATGGCGATGTCGTCCGCGGTCTGGCGGCCGGCGACGACCATGGAGAACACGGCGTCCTCGAGCTGGCTGTGCTTCGGGAAGGCGACCCACTGGGCGCCGGCGCCGTCGTCGACCAGGGCGACGCGGACGCCGCCGATGGGGCCGGAGAACGGCAGGCCCGAGAGCTGGGTCGACATCGACGAGGCGTTGATGGCGACGACGTCGTACAGGTCGTCCGGGTTGATGGACAGGACCGTGACGACGACCTGGACCTCGTTGCGCAGGCCCTTGACGAAGGTCGGGCGCAGCGGGCGGTCCATGAGGCGGCAGGCCAGGATGGCCTCCGTCGAGGGGCGGCCCTCACGGCGGAAAAAGCTGCCCGGGATGCGGCCGGCAGCGTACATGCGCTCCTCGACGTCCACGGTCAGCGGGAAGAAGTCGAAGCCTTCGCGCGGCTTCTTGCCGGCGGTCGTCGCCGAGAGCATCGACGTGTCTTCGTCGATGAGGACGTAGACGGAGCCTGCGGCCTGCTTGGCCATGCGGCCCGTCTCGAAACGGATCGTGCGGGTGCCGTAGCGGCCGTTGTCGATAACGGCCTCGGCGAATTGAAGTTCAGACAAAATGTCTTCTCCATCTCTGTTGGGACGGAGCGTCGGCCGACGCATTCATGCCACCAGCCGTGCACCGCGACTGCGGTGCCCGTGGTGACCGCTGCACCCGGTCTTCGATCGAGGCCCACGGCGTCCGTCCGGCTCTCGCTGGACGACCCCGTAGACCACTACCGAGGACCGCGAATGCCAAATGCTCGGGCTGCGCTCCAGATGTGATGTAAACGTGTATTCAGTTATCCGGGGCCAGCAGGCCCCGAGTACAGACTAAAGGCGGCACCCCGGGCTGGAAAACATCCAGACCGGAACACCGCCTCCGTGTCGCACCGAGCAAGCGGGCCTAGGGCCTTACTTGCGGAGTCCGAGACGCTCGATGAGCGAGCGGTAACGCTCGATCTCAACGCGCTTCAGGTAGGTCAGCATGCGACGACGGCGACCGACCAGGGCCATGAGGCCGCGGCGGGTGTGGTGGTCGTGCTTGTGCTCCTTGAGGTGCTCGGTCAGGTCCGAGATGCGACGGGTCATGACGGCGATCTGAACCTCGGGCGAACCGGTGTCGCCCTCGTGGGTTGCAAACTCGGTCATGATCTGGGTCTTGACGGCGGCGTCGAGGGCCACAATGAACTCCTATGAGTTGTACCGCGAACAGGTAGAGGCGCCGGGGCGCCGGCGCCCTCCACCGCGGACTGCAGCGGGCACCAACGATCAGTCTATCACCGATGTCCGGTACCCGGCCCTACGTCGTCGGCTCAGCCCGCCACGCGTGCGTGAAGTACGGCAGCTCGAGCTCCTGCCCGGTATCGAATCCGAGATGCTCGTAGAGGTACCATTCGAGGTTCGCGACGACCTTGGCCCGAGTGCCCTCCGGCGACCGCAGGTAGTAGGCCCGCGACTTGGCCAGCTCGATCAGGAACTCGGCAGTCACGGACTGCGTCCAGTGCTCCTCGTGCCGATCCCACACGCCGAGCCCCTCGCCCTTGGCCGGCTCAAACTCGGGCCGGTGCACGTCGCCGGCGTGCATGATGCGCGCCAGCCGGTGCACCCACGGCACCGTCACGTCGAGCTGATTCCAGACGAGCCCGAGGCCGGGGCGCCGCTCCCCCGCCGTCGGGCGAAGCAGCCTCAGGGCCTCGGCGGTAGCGGCCGTGGGATCCACCCAGTGCCACGCCTGGGCGCACACGACGACGTCGCAGCTCGCCGCGGGAAGTCCCGTCGCCTCCGCGCCGGCGCGCACGCGCCGGACGGCCGGCAGCTTGGCGCCGAGGGCTTCCAACATGCCGGCAGAGGGGTCGACCGCGGTCACGACCGCGCCGCGCGCGATGAGCTGGGCGGTGAGGATCCCCGTGCCCGCACCCACCTCGACAACGTCGAGCCCGGCGGCGGGCGCCCCCGTCCGCCCGGCGAGCAGGAAGTCGACCGCGGCGTCCGGGTACCCGGGACGGACGCGGTCGTAGTGCGCGGCGCCTGCGTCGAAGGCCTCGCCGTGTTCGGGGCGGACGCTCGGTGCCCGCGCGGGCAGATTCGGGATCGGACGGTCCGGGACGCTCATGATCGCGCTAAGCGGCGGACGCGTCAGCGGTGAGGATCGTGCGGGCCTTCGCGACGTCGTCGTTCATTTGGGTGATGAGCGATTCGACCCCGTTGTAGGCGACCATCGGGCGCAGCCGCTCGACAAACTCGACGACGACCTGCTGCCCGTACAGATCGAAATCCTCGACGCTCTCGTCGGGGCGGTCGATGACGTGGGACTCGACCTGGCGGGAGACGCCCACGAACGTGGGGTTGGTGCCGACCGAGATCGCCGAGGGCCAGCGGGTGCCGGCGGCGTCGACGAGCCAGCCGGCGTAGACGCCGTCGGCCGGGATGATGCCCGTGGACTCGGGTGAGAGGTTCGCGGTCGGGAAGCCGAGTTCGCGGCCGCGCGCGGCGCCGTGCACGACCTCTCCGCGCATGCGGTGCGGGCGGCCGAGCACTTCGGCGGCGGTCGAGACGTCGCCGGCGTGCAGCGCCTCGCGGATCCAGGTGGAGGACCAGCGGCGGTCGTGGCCGACGTCGTCGATGCCGACGACGTCGAACCCGTAGCGCCGACCGAGCTCGACCATGGTCTCGAAGTCGCCGTGGTTGCCGGCGCCGAAGCGCACGTCATGCCCGATGACGACGGCACACGCCTTGAGCTTCTCCACGATGATGCGGCGGACGAACTCCTCGGCCGTCGACCGGGCGAAATCGAGGGTGTAGTTGATCGTCAGGAGTGCGTCGAGGCCGGACTCGGCGATGAGCTGGACCCGATCGGTCAGGCCCGTAATGAGGTGCATGCCGCTTTCCGGCGCGTGAACCTGACGCGGGTGCGGATCGAAAGTGATGGCGACCGAGCTGGCGCCGCGACCGCGGCCCTCGTCGACCAGCTGCTGCAGGACGGCCTGGTGCCCGCGGTGCACACCGTCGAAGTTACCGATGGTCACGACGGCGGGTCCGAACCCGGCTGGTACGGCGTCGATGCCAGTCCAGTGCTGCACGTTTCTCCTTCGATTGCGAAGCTCTGCGGTGGCCGCTTGGGCTGCCACCGACTCTAGTATGGCCGGAACCCGACCGGGGCGCGGGCTCAGGCCTGCGGCTTCTCCGCCCCGCCGAGTACGGGCTCAGCGGGGACCGGGCGGTGCCGGAACAGCCACCACAACCCGATGATCGGCAGCAGCAATGGGATGTAGCCGTAGCCGTCGCCGAAGTGCGACCAGACAGCCGGGTGGGCGAAGAGCTGGGGCACCGCGAAGCTGAGCGTACCGACCACGAGCACGCCGACGAGCTCGAAAGCGACGGCGGCCGTGGACAGCGCCCAGCTGCCCTTCTTCTTCGAGGCGAGGGCGAAAGTCGCCACGATGTAGACGACGGCGGCCAGCGCCGAGAGCAGGTACGCGACGGGTGCGGCGTCGAAGTCCGTGGCGATCTGGTAGCCGGCCCGCGCGGATGCTGAGAGGGCGAAGACTCCGTAGACGGCGATGACGATGCGCCCGAGTCCGGTCTGTCGCTGGTTCATGCGAACACCCCTCCCTGCCAGATCTGCTCCATCCGCACGAGCATGACGAAGACCGTCGCGCCGACGGCTGCGAGGACCAGATTAGACCACCGGGTCTTGTCGGTGACGGCCCACCAGAAGGCAGCGACGGGGACGATGAGAGCTGTGAAGACGTAGCCCCAGAACTCCCAGGCCTCGCCGACGAGCGCCTCTCCCCCCAGCTGCCGGGCGGCGGCGGCGATCGAATAGACGATCAGGAAGAGTTCGACGGCGGCGACGGACAGGATCGCGACGTCGTCCGGGTGGTTGCGGAAGATCGTCGCGATCACGGAGATCACGACCGAGGCCAGGCACACGAGGGCGCCCGCGATGAAGAATCCTGAGGCGATCACGGTTTCGGGTTCAGCTCTCTTTCGAGGACGTGCGTCGGGTGGGGTGCTAGGAGCCGGCGGTCAGGAGGCGGCGAAGACGATCTCGGGCCGAGCCGCCTCGCCCTTGTTTTTCAGGAGCGCGACGACGGTGCCGTCCGGGGCAACGGCCGCGACGATCGCGTCGGTCTCGTTGGGCTCGATCCGGCGTCCGAAGGACAGCTCTGCGGCTTCGTGCTCCGTGAGTCGGCGGTTCGGGAAGAGCGCGCGGGCCGCGGTGTCGAGGTCGACCATCCCGAACTCTTCACTCAACTCCTCGATCGTGCGTGCCACATCGAGGCCGTAGGGGCCCACCAGGGTGCGCCGCAGGGCGGTCAGATGTCCTCCGACGCCGAGGTCCTCGCCGAGATCGCGGGCGAGGGCGCGGATATAGGTGCCGGAGGAGCACTCGACGGTAACGTCAACGTCGATGATCTTCCCGCCCTGCAGCCGGCGGACGTCGTGCACGTCGAATCGGCCGACCGTCACCGGCCGCGCCTCGAGCTCGACGTTTTCGCCCTTGCGCACGCGCGCGTAGGAGCGCTCGCCTCCGACCTTGATGGCGCTGACCGCCGAAGGGACTTGCATGATGTCGCCGGTGAGCTTCGCGACGGCGTCCGCGACGGACTCGGGAGTCACGGCCGCGGCGATGCGCTGCTGCACGAGCTCCCCCTCGGCGTCATCGGTGATCGTGCTCTGGCCGAGCCGGATCGTCGCCTCATAGGTCTTGTCCACGCCGACGATGTAGGTCAGCAGGCGGGTCGCCTTGTTCACGCCGACGACGAGCACGCCCGTCGCCATGGGGTCCAGCGTCCCGGCGTGGCCCACCTTCCGGGTGCCGGCGAGACGCCGCATCCGGCCGACGACGTCGTGGCTCGTCCAGCCCTTGGGCTTGTCCACAACGACGAGGCCGGACGCGGTGTTCGTCACCCGCGCGTTACCGCCGGTGCTCTCGCGCTTGCCCGTCACGCCCGCGGTTCCTCCGTGGGCTCCTCGTCGAAGTCCTCGTCGAGGTCCGCGTCGAGGTCGTCTTCGTCAACGGCCTTCTTGTAGGGGTCGGCGTCGCCAGCGAAGGCGGCGCCCTCGGCGAGTGCGGCCACCTCGGCGTCGCGCGCCTTGGCCTTGCGCAGGACGTCCTCCAGGTGCGAGGCGTTCACGGGAACCTCGTCGGGGACGAACTCGAGCGTCGGGGTCAGCCGGATCGTCAGGTTGCGTCCGACCTCCTTGCGGAGCACGCCCCGTGCCTTCTCGAGGGCGCGGGCGGCGTCCTCCTTGGCCGTCTCGTCGCCGAAGACCGTGTAGTACACGGTGGCCTGCTGCAGGTCGGACGTGACGCGGGCGTCGGTGACGGTGACGGCCTCGACGCGCGGGTCCTTGACGACACGGCCGAGCGCCTGAGCGACGACGACTTTGATGCGCTGCGCCAGACGGGCTGCGCGTGCCTGATCAGCCATGGTGGCCTCCTTGGAATTCTGAAGCTGAGTAGAACGTATCAGTTGAGCCGACGACGGCGGGCACCCTGCTGTCGGTGCCCGCCGTCATCGTGAGTGCGCGTCGATCAGACGCGCGGCTTCTCCTGCATCTCGAAGGTCTCGATCATGTCGCCTTCCTTGATGTCGTTGAAGGAGCCGAGGCCGATACCGCACTCGTAGTCCGTGCGGACCTCGGTGGCGTCGTCCTTGAATCGCTTGAGCGAGTCGATGGTCAGCTTGTCCGCCACAACCTTGCCGTCGCGCACGAGGCGCGCCTTGGTGTTGCGCCGGATGATGCCCGAGCGCACGATCGAACCGGCGATGTTGCCCCACTTGGACGAGCGGAAGACCTCGCGGACTTCGGCCGTTCCGAGCTGGACTTCCTCGTACTCCGGCTTGAGCATGCCCTTGAGGGCGTTCTCGATATCGTCGAGCGCCGCGTAGATGACCGAGTAGAAGCGCATGTCGACGCCCTCCTTGTCGGCCAGCTCCTGCACGCGCTCCGCCGGGCGGACGTTGAAGCCGATGATGATCGCGTCGTCGACCGTCGCGAGGTTGACGTCGTTCTGGGTGATGGCACCCACGCCGCGGTGAATCACGCGCAGCTGGACGTCGTCGCCCACGTCGATCTTGAGCAGCGAGTCCTCGAGCGCCTCGACCGCACCGGAAACGTCACCCTTGAGGATGAGGTTGAGGGTGTCGATCTTGCCCTCGGCCACAGCCTGGTCGAAGTCCTCGAGCGTGATGCGCTTGCGGCGCTTGGCCAGTGCGGCGTTGCGGTCCGCTGCCTCGCGCTTCTCGGCGATCTGGCGAGCCGTGCGCTCGTCCTCGGTGACGAGGAACGTGTCGCCGGCGCGGGGCACCGTCGACAGACCCAGCACCTGGACGGGACGGGACGGCAGCGCCACGTCGAGAGCTTCGCCGTTCTCGTTGAACATCGCACGCACGCGGCCGTGGCCGTGGCCCGCGACGATCGTGTCACCGACCGCGAGGGTACCGGACTGCACCAGGACGGTCGCGACGGCGCCGCGACCCTTGTCCAGGTTGGCCTCGATCGCGATACCGCGAGCGTTCTTGTCCGGGTTGGCGCGCAGGTCCAGCGCGGCGTCGGCCGTCAGCAGCACGGCTTCGAGGAGTTCATCGATGCCGTCGCGACGGAGCGCCGAGACCGGCATGAACATGGTCTCGCCGCCGTACTCCTCCGGCACCAGTCCGTACTCGGCCAGCTGGCCCTTGACCTTGTCCGGGTTCGCACCCTCTTTATCGATCTTGTTGACCGCGACGACAACCGGCACGTTGGCCGCGAGGGCGTGGTTGAGCGCCTCGATCGTCTGCGGCATCACGCCGTCGTCCGCGGCGACCACGAGCACGGCGATGTCCGTGACCTTGGCACCACGGGCGCGCATGGCCGTGAAGGCCTCGTGACCGGGAGTATCGATGAACGTGATTGCGCGGTCTTCACCCTCGTGCTCGGTGTGCACCTGGTACGCACCGATGTGCTGGGTGATGCCGCCGGCTTCGCCTTCGAGCACGTTCGTCTTACGGATCGCATCCAGCAAGCGCGTCTTACCGTGGTCGACGTGACCCATGACCGTGACCACCGGAGGACGAGCCTCAAGCATCTCTTCGGTCTCGGCGTCGAGCTCGCCATCGATGTCGATGTCGAACGCCTCGAGCAGCTCGCGCTCCTCGTCCTCCGGGGAGACGACCTGAACCTTGTAGCCCAGTTCCGCGCCGAGCAACTCGAAGGTCGCCTCGTCGAGGGACTGCGTGGCCGTCGCCATCTCGCCGAGGGTCATCAGGACCGTGACGAGGGCCGCCGGGTTGGCGTTGATCTTCTCAGCGAAGTCGGCAACCGAGGCGCCGCGGCGCAGACGGACGACAGTGTTGCCGTCGCCCTTCGGGACGGTGACGCCGCCGAAGTTGCGCTCGTTCTGCTGCTCGAATTCCTGACGCTTCGCGCGCTTCGACTTGCGCTGCTTGCCGCGCGAACCGCCCTTGCCGAAGGCACCGGCCGTTCCGCCGCGACCACGGCCACCGCCACGGAAGCCGCCGGGACCACCGCCGGGCGCGCCGCCCGGACGACCCGGTCCTCCGCCACCCGGACGGCCGCCGCCGCCGGGGCGACCGCCTCCGCCGGGAGCCGGTGCCGGACGCTGCTGAGGCATCATGTTCGGGTTCGGACGGCCTCCGCCCGCTCCGCCGGTTCCGCCCGGACGCGGAGCTGCCGGACGCGGACCGCCCGCTCCCGGTGCGCCACCCGGACGCGGAGCGCCCGGACGCGGACCGCCGGCGCCTGCTGCGCCACCTGGGCGCGGTGCGCCCTGGGCGCCGGCCGGACGGTTGCCACCGGGACGACCGCCGCCGTCACGCGAGCGCATGCCCTGCTGCGACGAGAACGGATTGTTGCCCGGACGCGGGCCGCCGCTGCGGCCTCCACCGGGACGACCGCCGCCGTCGCGCGAGCGCATGCCCTGCTGCGAGGAGAAAGGGTTGTTGCCCGGACGCGGTGCGCCCGGCTTGGGTGCGCCGGGCTTCGGGGCACCGGGCTTGGGCGCTCCCGGACGCGCTGCGTCGCCGCTGGGGGCCGGCTTCGAGGCCTCGCGGGCCTCGGACGGAGCCGGTGCCGGTGCTGCCGGCTTGGATTCCTCCGGCGCAGGCGCGGGGGCCTCCGCCTTCGCGGACGGCTTCGGTGCGGGCTTGGGGCCCGGCTTGATGCCTGTCGAGGGCTTGGGTGCGGCGGTGCCAGCCGGCTTAGCCGACTTCTCCGCTGCTGCGCCACCCGCGTTCGGGTAGGCGCTGCGTAGCTTCTTGACTACGGGGGGCTCGATGGTCGAGGAGGCAGAACGAACGAATTCGCCCATTTCCTGCAACTTCGAGAGGGCTTCCTTGGAAGGAATTCCGAGCTCTTTCGCGAGCTCGTGTACGCGGACCTTGGCCACATTTCTCCTGTCTCGGTCCGCCCCTCGCACGTTAAAGTTGCTAGGAGTGAACCGTCATGTTCTTACGTCTGCGGTGCGCGCCAAATGACGGCACACCTGCTGCGGCGCATAACTTTTGCTTCATAGCTAGGCGCTCATCGCTTGCCACTCATCGGGTTTCCATCAGATTTCTGACCCGCTTTCAGGTTGAACGGTTACGTCGGCGCGTTCACGAGCCGTGAACGCGTCGATGGCCGCTGAGATCGTCTCGTCGGCGGGCATGCGGACCTGGGCTCGAAAAGCCCGGGAGAATGCCCGTTTCCGGACGACCGTGGCGGCGCACTCCGGCCGCGGGTGCATCCATGCACCACGCCCGGACTTGCGTCGTCGTGGATCCGGGACGACAGACTTTCCGTCGTCGTCCTGGGTCAACGCCCAACGCAGCAGCGAGGACTGATCGTCTACCTGCCTGCATCCGATGCACGTCCGCTGCGGGCCTTCGACCTCGCTCACGTGACGCTCCATCCTCCGAATGCCGACCCCGCCGCGGTCACCTGGGTGCCGCCGGCGCGTCGTTTTGACCTGCCCTGTCCGCCCCGCAGAACGCGTCTCGGGACGCGTAGAGAGGGCAAACCACATACCAGTCTAGCGCTTCCGCGCCCTCCCGCGCGCCTCCCCACGCCCGAGCGCGTTCCGGGCACGGGCGGCGACGGGGGCGTCGGCGCGAGGACGTCAGGCCTCGGCCTGCGCGCCCGCTGCTTTCGCGTCGGAGATGATGTCGATGCGCCAGCCGGTGAGTTTCGCGGCCAGACGGGCGTTCTGCCCCTCCTTGCCGATCGCGAGCGAGAGCTGGTAGTCGGGCACGACGACGCGCGCCTGGCGCACCGACTCGTCGACGATGGTGACGGAAGACACCTTCGACGGCGAGAGCGCGGAGGCGATGAAGGTCGCCGGGTCGTCGCTGAAGTCCACGATGTCGATCTTCTCGTCGTTGAGGTCGTTCATGACCGCGCGGACGCGGGTGCCCATCTCGCCGATGCAGGCGCCCTTCGCGTTGATGCCAGCCTTCGTGGCACGCACGGCCATCTTGGTCCGGTGGCCGGCCTCACGGGCCAGCGCGATGATCTCCACGGAGCCGTCCGCGATCTCCGGGACCTCGAGTTCGAAGAGGGCCCGCACGAGGTTCGGGTGCGTGCGCGAAAGGGTCACAGACGGACCCTTGGTGCCCTTGGCGACCGAGGTGACGTAGGCGCGCAGGCGCCCGCCGTGCGGATAGGTCTCCCCCGGCACCTGCTCGGGCGGCGGCAGCAGCGCCTCGATCTCACCGAGGTCGACCTGAACCATGTGGGGCTTGTTGCCCTGCTGGATCTGGCCGGAGACGAGCTGCCCCTCGCGGCCCTTGAAACGGCCGAGGATCTGGTCGTCTTCAGCGTCGCGCAGGCGCTGCATGATGACCTGGCGCGCCGTCGACGCGGCGACGCGACCGAAGCCCTCCGGAGTGTCGTCGAACTCGCCGACGACGGTCCCGTCCTTCTCGATCTCCTTCGCCCAGATCGTCACATGCCCGGACTTCTCGTCCACTTCGGCGCGGGCGGCCGTGAAGGCGCCCTGCGTCTTGTGGTAAGCCGCCAGCAGGGCCTGCTCCATAGTCGGGATGACTTTCTCGAGCGAGATTCCACGCTCGCTGACCAAGAGGCGCAGCGCACTCATGTCGATGTCCATCTCAGGCCTCCTCTTCGTTACTGTCAACGATCGTGTCGACGATGTCCGGACCATGGTCTGGCCGGTTGAATTCCACTTCCACCTTGCCGCGGCGGATCTGCTCGAACGACAGCTCGACCGGGTCGCCGGTCTTGGGCTTCATGCCCTTTTTCACCGGCACGTCCGGAACCAGCACGACGCCGGCCTCGCCGACCTCCGTGAGGCGACCGGTGACGTTCTCCTCGCCGGAGAGGTTGGCCGTGACTTTGCGCCCGAGGTTGCGGCGCCAGTGACGCGGCTCGGTCAGCGGGCGGCTCACACCGAAGGACGAGACCTCGAGATCGTAGGGGGCTCCCGAATCGTTCGGGTCGGCGTCCAGTGCCGTCGAAACGGACTGGGACACGGCGGCGATGGTGTCGAGGTCGACGCTCTCGGTGCCCTCCGCGTGGTCCACGACCACGTGCACGGTGGGCTGCTTGCCGGAGTAGCGGATCTCGACTTCTTCGAGGAGCAGATCGTGGGAGGCGACTGCGGGCCTCAGGTACTCCGTGAGTCGTTGGGCCTCCGCTTGGGCATCTACCGGCTTGCCGGTCATTGTTCCTCCCACATATTCGATGTTGTGCAGACCAGACTAACCATTTTCTTCCGCGACCGCTCGTAGCCTTCTTTCGGAAACGGTCCGTGAATCGGTCCGCGACGCGTCGAACCGGTACCCGCCGCCACGCTCATGGGAAGATCATGGCAATGAATCAGCACGCCAGGGACACTCGCCACCGTCGCCACCGACGCCCCCCGCTCTGGCGTCGTTTCGTACGCAGCACGCGGCAGTTCGTCGTCGTCCTCCTGCTGTGCGGGATCGTCCTAGCCCTCGGCACGACGGCGGTCACCGGCGCGGCCCGCAAGGGGGACGCACCCGCCCCGCCGAGTGTCGAAGAACACGTGGCGGCCCTCGCGGAATCCGTGGCGACGGTGGGTGCCGACGCGCCGGACGACGTCGTACGGGCCCTTGAGGCACACCCCGCCCTCGTCGGGCCCCCCGAGCGCGTGGAACCTTACTTCGACTGGATCCCCGAGGTCGAGGCGGCCCCGGCGCCGATCACGCCGGCCACGGATCTGGAGTCTCTGTCCGAGCGGCTGGACGACGCCGCACGGGCGACGCTCGGGCTCGCCCTGACCGTCGAAGTGGATCCCGAGGCCGCTGACGCCGCGGGCCCGACTGTCCCGGCCGAGCGCGTGCGCACTCTGGTTGCCGTCGGAATGGAGCAGCTCGAAGCGCTCGCGCGACTCGATCCAGATGCGGCCGCGGCAATCCACGAGGACCTTCTCACGGCGACCGGGCCGGAGGGAGTGGTTGTGACCGCCGAACGGTGCGAAGCGGTCGCGGCCGCGGCCCGGACCGCCTACCGGCTCGCCTACCTGTACGAATACGCCGCGGTGCGCCGCGACGCGCCCCGCCCGCAGGAGGCACCGGACGACGAGGACGACCCTGCCCGGTGGTGGGCCGAGGCGGACGAGAGGGCCCGACTCGGCGACCAGCTGGCCGACCTGCTGCCGAACGAGTGCTCGGCGATGCGCGAAAGCGCGTACCCGACCCCCGCCGACGACGATCTCACGACCGCTCTCGGCGAGGCGGAATCCGAGCTGGCACTCGCGCTCCGCGACGCCGCGGCAGCCGCAGACCCGGACGCCCGCCCCGCTCTCATCGCTCGCTCCTTCGACGCGGTCCACCTTGTCGCTGGCGACGACTGGTTCGAGCTCGCCGCCACCGCCGCGCAGTAACGCCGTCGCCTCCCGGCAACTCAGTCTCCCCGCATCCAGGCCGCTGGCCCACCGCTTTCGCCGGGGCCGTTTCGGTTGCCATCGCTGTCGAGTCCGGTGGAGTCGGCGTTCGTATCTGCCGATGCGTCTTCGACCGACTCGTCATCGGCGCACTCAGCGTCGCCGTCGGCAGTGCTCTAGTCTTCGTCGGCAGTCCTCGGGTCTTCGTCGTCGTCCCACGGGGGCGGGTCGTTCCGGGCACTCCACCCGGCACGGCGCTCCTCCTCGGACTCCCCCGGAGCCGGCGCCGCGGTCGCGTCCCACCGGGCAGCGAACTCCTCTTCGCTCTCAATCCCACCGGCACCGCGCCGACTGCCGACCGCCCGTTCCCACGGCCGCCCGCCGGCCTCTTCGCCTGCCGCCGTACCCGGACACACTCCAGCACTGCCATTCGGAGTCAGCCCCGGAACCGCACTCTGGTCCGCGTCGGAGTCCGGACCCGGGCGGATCCCACCACCGGCTGCCCCGGCCAGTCCGGGCCGACGATGCCGACTACGCCGTGTGAGCACACTCGGCGCCGGCCGGAACACCCCGGACGGATCATCCCAGCCGGGAGCCCGCACCCACGGCACCCCGGAACGCATCTGAATCTGCCACCCCGACTCCTCCAGATGCCGGTGATGCCAGAAACACAGCAAACACCCGTTGTCCGTATGAGTCGGACCGTCCTGCGCCCATGGCAGCACATGATGCACCTCGCACCACGACGCCGGGATCGTGCACCCCGGAATCACGCACCCGCCATCACGGGCCGTGATCGCCTTGCGCTGATGCTTCGTGAACGCCCGCTCCTTCGACCCGAGCCCCACGACCCGGCCGGTACTGTCGAAAACGACCTTCTGCACCGCTCCCGCACACGCCGCCTGATGCGCAACACCGACCGGCACTGGAACATCGATCCCGTCCACCGTCGCGACACCCGCCGGATCCACCAGATCCGCCGCCTCGACATGCACCAACAGCATCGCCGCGTCACCACCCAACGCCGGCGACTGCTCGCTCCGGGCCGCGGCACCGAGGATCGCCGCGAGCACATCATGACGCCTCTGCGCCGGCGTCCGCTCATCCGTCGCTTCCACCGCACCGGCTTCGCCGTTGTGCTCGCCGCTGCCGCTGGCCGTGGCGGTGGCCTCCGTGGTGTCGATGGTGTGCACGGCAGGGTTGAGGTACGCGTCGAGCAACCGGGTCAGCTGAGCGGCGATCTCGGGCAGCAACTGCCCGCGCACCGGCACCAACCCGTCACGGGCCGGCCCCAACGTCAGAGAACGAGACCGGCACGCCTGCTGCGCATCCGGACCCGGACCATCCTGGTTCAGGAACGCCTCCCACACCTGCGCCTGAACCCGCACCTCGGCGAACGTCACCCCCGGCCCGCGGCCGGAGTTGTCGCCAGAGCCAGTGCCGGCACCGTCTGCAGGGTCATCCGCGCCGCCCGTGCCGGTCTCCTCTGCAGCGGCATCGGCCGTACCGTCGTCCGCGCCGTTGCCTGCGGCGACGCCGGTCACGGCGTCCACGAGCGCGACCTCCGCGGCAGCAGCATCGGCAGCATCCGCCCGGGGCCCGACCCGGTGCAGCATGCCCGTGACGAGCTCGGCCGCCTCGACACCGAGCGCCCCGGCCCGCAGGGCCTCGCCCACGGCCGGGAACTCCGCGGGCAGCGGCTGGCCGGTCAACGAGGCTGAGGCCCGGGTCCGGCTGTCGAGTACCGCCCGGCGGCGCAGCACCGGCGCCGGGGCGCCAGTGAGGCGTTCGAGCAACTCGATCCCGGTCCGGCACCCGCGCCGGGAGGATAGCCGATCCGCCCCGTAATCCTTGCTGGAGCGGGCCTCGACCTCCCCGGCGTTCCTGACCCGCAACGCGTCCACGAGGCGGCCGAGCTCCTCGGTGGCCCGGGTCTGCTCGAGCAGGTCCTCATCGGTGCTTGAGCCGACCTCATCCCCCAGCCCGGCCAGCAGGGCCGCCGCCGCACGCAGCCGGTCCGTCGCCCCTGCGGGCGACGCCGACGACTCGAACGGGTGCGTGATAGCCATACCACGATTATAGAAGTATAGTTCGAGAAGTGGAAGAGCGGGGACCGTATTATCGAATAAAACTTCGAGTCTTTAAGAGTGGGGTCAAGCTCCAGTGGAAGCGTCTACTACGCTCCGGGGTGCCTGAACTCGAGCGTGATCACCCGGGCGCCCCGGGGCCGCTCCGCCGGGCGGATTGGTGACCATCTGGCCACGTTCCTTCCTCCGATCCTCCCACCCCCGCGACGCGCAGAATAACCCCAAGTTGGGCGCCGCGATAAGAACCAAACCGGGACTGCCCGTCGCAGACCCGACCGCTACGGGAGCATTCAGGCAGCGAGGGCATCGCTGACGACGTCGTACCCCAAGCGCGCGATGAGCGCCGCAACGACGATCAGGAAGACGACCCGGATGAACCGGCTGCCCTTGCTGATCGCCATGCGCGCGCCGGTGTACCCACCGACCATGTTGGCCAGGCCCAGCGCGAGGCCGAGCCCCCAGAGCAGGTGCCCGGTCGGCAGGAAGAACGCGAGGGCGCCGAGATTCGTCGCCATGTTCACGAGCTTCGCCTTCGCGGAGGACTCGAGGAAGTTGTAGCCGAGGAACACGACCATGGCGATGATGAGGAACGAACCGGTTCCCGGCCCGATCATGCCGTCGTAGAACCCGATGACGAGTCCGATCGTCGCGGCCACGGCGTGGTGCCGAGCACCGGTGTGGCGCAGCTTCGTCAGCTCCCCCACGGTCGGCTTGACGGCGGTGAAGATCGCCACGGCGACAAGCGCGGCGACAATGATCGGCTTGAAGACCTCGGGCGGCAGAAGGGTGGCCACGATGGCGCCGCCGAAACTTCCCGCGAGGGCGACGAGCGCCATCGGGACTCCGGTCCGCAGGTCCGGGTGCACGCGCCGATAGTAGGTGATGCTGCTCGTCGTCGTGCCGAAGATAGATCCCAACTTGTTCGTCGCAAGCGCCTGCACGGGCGTGACACCCGGGACCAGCAACAGGGCCGGGAGCTGGATCAGGCCGCCCCCGCCGACGACGGCGTCAACCCATCCGGCCGCGAAGCCGACGACGATGATCAAGACGAGAGTTCCGGCCTGGATACCCACCAGGCCGGACCCTGTCAGCCAGGCGTACCCGTCGCCGGTGAAAAGCTCCACGGAAACCCCCCGGCCCGCGGGTCAGCCGCGGACGGCGGAGACGACGTAGTCGGCAGCCTCGTCGACGGCGATGTTCTCGCGCTCGCCCGACGCGCGGTCCTTGACCTCGACGACGCCCTCGGCGTAGCCACGGCCGACGACGACGACGGTGGGGACGCCGATCAGCTCGGCGTCGCCGAACTTCACGCCCGCCGAGACCTTGGGCCGGTCATCGAAGAGGACCTCGACGCCGCGCGCCTCGAGGTCTGCGACGAGCTTCTCCGCCCCGGCGATGAGCTCCTCGCCCTTGCCGGTCACCATGACGTGCACGTCGGCCGGGGCCACGTTGCGCGGCCAGACGAGGCCCTTCTCGTCGTGGTAGCGCTCCGCGATGGCCGCGACGGCGCGCGTGACACCGATGCCGTAGGAGCCCATCGTGACCGTGGCCTGCTTGCCGTTGGCGTCGAGGACCCGCAGATGCAGGGACTCGGCGTACTTGCGTCCGAGCTGGAAGATGTGGCCGAGCTCGATGCCGCGGGCGGTCTCGAGCGGGCCGGACCCGTCGGGAGCCTCGTCGCCTGCGCGGACCTCGACGGCCTCGATGGTGCCGTCCCAGCCGAAGTCGCGCCCGGCCACGAGACCGAAGACGTGCTGGCCGCTGACATTGGCCCCGGTGATCCAGGTGGTGCCGGAGACGACGCGCGGGTCGACGAAGAACGTCAGTCCGGTGGCCGCTTCGGTCCCGAGGACCTGGTGATCCAGCCCAAGGCCCGGGCCCACGTAGCCTTTGACGAGCAGCGGGTGCGAGCGCAGGTCCTCGTCGGTGGCCTGCTCGACGGCGACCTCGCCGCCGATCTCCATCAGCGCGCCGATGTTGGCCTGCACGCGCTTGAGGTCGACGGCGCGGTCGCCGGGAACGCCCACGACGACGACTTCGCGCTGACCGGAGGGGTGCACAATCGTGAGCACGACGTTTTTCAGGGTGTCGGCGGCGGTCCATTCGCGGTCTTCGCGCGGAGCAAGCTCGTTCGCAGCCGCGACCAGGGTGGCGATCGTCGGGGTGTCCGGGGTGTGGCGCACCTGGAACGGCGGGGCGTCGTCGTACGAGATCTCTTCGGGGACCACGGTCGTGACGGCCTCGACGTTGGCGGCGTAGCCGCCGTTCGAACGGACGAAGGTGTCCTCGCCGATCGGCGTCGGGTGCAGGAACTCCTCCGACGTCGACCCGCCCATCGCGCCGGCCGTCGCGGCGACCGGGACGACCTCGAGGCCGAGGCGGGCGAAGATCTTCAGGTAGGCGGCGCGATGCTTCTGGTACGCCTCCTCGAGGCCCTCGTCGTCGACCGTGAAGGAGTAGGAGTCCTTCATGACGAACTCGCGGCCGCGCAGCAGGCCGGCGCGCGGGCGGGCCTCGTCACGGTACTTGTTCTGGATCTGGTAGAGGTACACCGGCAGGTCCTTGTACGAGTTGTACAGGTCCTTGACCAGGAGCGTGAACATCTCCTCGTGCGTGGGCGCGAGCAGGTAGTCCGCGTCTTTGCGGTCCTTCAGGCGGAAGAGGCCCTCGCCGTACTCGTCCCAGCGCCCGGTCTGCTCATACGGTTCGCGCGGCAGCAGCGACGGGAAGGAGACTTCCTGACCGCCGATCGCGTTCATCTCGTCGCGCACGATCGCTTCGACCTTGGCCAGGACCTTCAGGCCCATCGGCAGCCACGTGTAGATTCCGGGGGCGGCGCGGCGGATGAAACCGGCGCGCATGAGCAACTGGTGACTTGCGACCTCCGCGTCCGCGGGGTTGTCCCGAAGCGTGCGCAGAAACAGGTTGGAAAGGCGAAGTGCCACTAGCGATCCGATCGACGTTCTTTCAGTTGAGGCCTCGCTCCCGCGCGTGGCGGTATGCAGGCCTCCCACTCTAGCGTCATTTCGCGGTTTTTCACGCCATCCTCAAGCCGCCGCTAGGGTAAATCCTTGTGCGCACGATTTCCAGCCTTTCCCAACCGATCACCGCGGGTCTCATGGGCGCGATCACGGGCTTCGCCTCGTCCTTCGCGATCGTGCTCGCAGGCCTGTCGGCAGTGGGCGCGAGCGCGTCCCAACTCTCGTCAGCCCTGCTCATGGTGTGCCTGGCCAATGGGGCCCTCGCCATCCTGCTCAGCTGGCGCCTGCGCACCCCGATGTCTTTCGCGTGGTCGACGCCGGGCGCCGCACTTCTCGTGACCGCCGGCGGCGTGACCGACGACTTCGGAGCCGCCGTCGGGGCCTTCATCGTGTGCGCCGCGCTCATCGTCGTCACCGGCTGCTGGCCGGCCCTCGGGAACCTCGTCAACCGGATCCCGCCGTCGATCGCCGCGGCGATGCTCGCCGGCATCCTCTTCCCGATCTGCCTGGCGCCGGTGACGGCGTCGGTCGAGCTGCCCGCCTACGCGCTGCCGATCGTCGTCGTCTGGCTCGTCGCGCAGCGGTTCGCGCCGCGCGCCGCCGTGCCGGCGGCGATGGTCGCCACGGCGGTCGCCGTCGCTCTGTATGCGCGCACGACGACGGCGTCCGCGCCCCTCGCGTGGCCGCACCTCGAGCTCGTGGTTCCCCAGTGGGATGCGGCCGTGATCGTCGCCCTCGGCGTGCCCCTGTACATCGTGACCATGGCGGGACAGAACATCCCGGGCTTCGCGGTGCTCACGACGTTCGGCTACCGGAAACCGGTGGCCCAGCCGGTGCTGCTCTCCACCGGCATCGCGAGCGGGCTCGGCGCGTTGGCCGGCGCGCCGACGATGAACCTGGCCGCACTCTCGGCGGCCATCATGGCCGGGCCGGAGGCCGGCGAGGAGCGCGAGCACCGCTGGATCGCGGCGTTCACGGGCGGGATCACGTACGTCCTGCTCGGTCTCGCAGCGCCGCTGGCCACGCTGCTCGTCGAGACGGCTCCCGAGCCGCTCATCCAGGCGGCCGCCGGGTTGGCCCTGATGACGGCCATGATCAACGCGGTGGGCACCGCGTTCGAACGCGCCGACCACCGCCTCGTCGCCCTCGGGACGTTTCTGGTGGTGGCCTCGGGCACGACGATCGGCGGGATCGGCTCGGCGTTCTGGGGCCTGATCGCCGGAGGGCTGCTGATGCTCACGCTCCGCCGCCCTGCTCAAGTAGGCTGACCCCAGAGATACGCTGTATCGGCCCGCTTGCAGCCGGCCGTCGAACCGAGGGGACCCCGATGAGCAGCCAGACGCACCCGCCGACCAGCCAGGACGCGACCGACGACGAAACTCCCCGGCCCACCCACGACACGCTCAAGCCGAGCGCGGCGTTCGTGATCTGGGGAATCGTGCTGCTTACCCTCTCCCCGCTGGCTTCCCTGCCGCTTTTCTCCGCGTTCAGCTCGGGAGAACTCGCCTACATGGACCCGGACGCCGTCAGCTTCCTAGGATTCACCTCCACCATCGGCGCGCTCGTCGGTCTGATCCTGCTCCTCGTGGGCGTCTACCGGGCCCTGACCGCGGTGCACGTCGGGGCGCGCGAAGCCGCCCGGGCCAGCGGTCGGCTCACAGAAACGCAGGACAACGGCGACACGGTCATCGTCCAGCGCTGACGGCTGCCGACCACGAGGAGCCGGGTCCGTCCTGCACGCCGGTGCAGGCACGACGCCGCAGCGAACTACACGGCGCCCGTCTCGTCCTCGATCGGAATCCAGAGGACGGCGTCGCCCTTCGCGCCGCCCGGCGCCAAGTCCACCGACAGCAGCTGCGGCCCGGGAGCCCAGCGGTACGGATTCGCCGGGAACCACTCGGCGGCGGCGTCCGCCCAGAGCCGCTGCGCAGCTTCCGGCATCGCGCCCGCCGATGCGAAGACGACCCACCGTCCGGCCGGAATATCCAGCGACTCCAGGTCGTCCGGCACCGGCTTCGAGGTCGCCGCGGCCCGCCAGTAGTCGACGTCGGTCCCCTCCCGACCCTCGGGGTCACCATTGGCCGTGACGGAGAACAAGCCGGCCGGTTCGACGTCGTTGAGGTCGGCGATGCGCTGTCGCATCTCCGCGGTGATCGACCGTTCGAAGTCGATGATGTGGGGGTTGGGCCCCGAATGGATCACGGGCACACTCTTGGAGTGCCCAGCCAGTGTGAATGCGGGCAAGTCGACGATCCGGTGCTTCATGGGAGTCGTCCCTTCTACTCGTAGATGAAATGAGAGACGAGACTGGGAAGCCAAGTGCGTTCCGGGTGTCCGGGCGGCGACGGGACTGACCCCGTGAACAACCTTGAATGCGCGGTTGAACGCCTCAGCGGAGGTGTAGCCGTACTTGACGGCCGTCTCCAAGACGCCGCAGCCGCGGATCAGCTCCGCCGCGGCAACTGTCATCCGCCGGCGGCGGACGTACTCGGAGAGCGGCATGCCCGCCAGCGTCGAGAACATGCGGCGGAAATGGTATTCGCTCGTGGCCGCGGCCCTGGCGATATCCGCGACGTCGATGTCCGTGGCGAGGTTCGCCTCGATCATCTCGATCGCCTGATTCCACTGCTGCACGTCGGCCTCCCTGTCTCTCCTTCAAGCTACGCGGCCGCTGACGCACTCGGCCCGACAATCCGTGCCCGTTCCAGTCAGCCGGCCGGCGCCTCAGAACAGGACGGTCGAGTACTCGCCGACTCGCTCGAAGCCCACGCGCTCGTAGGCGGCGATGGCCGGGGCGTTGAAGTCGTTCACGTAGAGACTGGCGACCGGTGCAACCGTCAGCGCGTGGTGCACCACGGCGGACATGTAGCCGGCTGCGAGGCCCCGCCCCCGGTGTTCGGGCGCCAGCCACACTCCTTGGATCTGCGAGACCTGACGGGTCACCGTGCCGAGGTCCGCTTTGAAGATGATCGGGCCCTGGGGCGAGATGTCGACGAGCGACTGCCCCCGCTCGATCAGGTTCAGCACGCGCTGCCGGTACTGGAAGCCGCCGCCGCCGAACGGCGAGTAGCCCAGTTCCTCCTGGAACATGGCGGCGCAAGCCGGCAGGACGACGTCGTACTCCGCGGGGATCGCAGGGCGCACGGTGGCGACGGGCGCAATCCGCGGTGGGACGCCGGTGGCGAGCAGCGGCTGACTGGGCCGGATGTCGAAGGCGGCCTGGGAGCCGAAACGCAGCACATCCCAAATGCCCCGGACCGCCTCGGCCGGCCCGAAGACGGACGAGTAGCGTCGGCCCAGCCGGAGGGCCGCCTCGCCGAACCGCTTGGCCTGAATGGGTGTCGAGGTCAGCGGGACGATGTTCATCCCGACCCAGCACGCGCTGGTGAGCTCGCCGTCGTCGTAGTAGCCGAGGACCAGCGGCCCGCCTGCGGGTGCCGCGCTGCCGTGGGCGTCAAGCTGAGCGCGCACGAAGATGTGCGCGACGGGGTCCCGCGCGACCAGCCCCTCCAGGTCCGCGGTGTCCTCGCTGGTGAGGACACGCACGGCCCGGGTGAGCCGGTCCCCCGGCTGGACGAATCGTCCCGGCGCCCTAAGAGACGTTGACTGAGGGGGCGCCACCCTCGACCGGTTCCATTTCTGCGGCGAGGCGGTTCGCCTCTTCGATCAGGGTCTCGACGATCTGGTCCTCGGGAACCGTCTTGATGACCTCGCCCTTGACGAAGATCTGCCCCTTGCCGTTACCAGAGGCGACGCCGAGGTCGGCGTCGCGGGCCTCGCCGGGCCCGTTGACGACGCAGCCCATGACGGCCACGCGCAGCGGGACCTCCATGCCTTCGAGCCCCGCGGTGACCTCGTCGGCCAGTGTGTACACGTCGACCTGGGCACGGCCGCACGAGGGGCAGGAGACGATCTCGAGCTTGCGCGGGCGCAGATTGAGCGACTCCAGGATCTGGTTGCCGACCTTGACTTCCTCGGCCGGCGGGGCCGAGAGGGAGACGCGGATCGTGTCGCCGATGCCCTGTGACAGCAGCGCACCGAAGGCGGTCGCCGACTTGATCGTGCCCTGGAAGGCGGGGCCGGCCTCGGTCACGCCGAGGTGCAGCGGCCAGTCGCCGGACTCGGCCAGGAGCTCGTAGGCGCGGACCATGATCACCGGGTCGTTGTGCTTGACGGAGATCTTGAAGTCGTGGAAGCCGTGCTCCTCGAACAGGGAGGCCTCCCAGATGGCCGACTCGACGAGCGCCTCCGGCGTGGCCTTCCCGTACTTCTGCAGCAGGCGGGGATCCAGCGAGCCGGCGTTGACGCCGATGCGGATCGAGGTCCCGTGGTCCTTCGCGGCAGCCGCGATCTCCTTGACCTGGTCGTCGAACCGGCGGATGTTGCCCGGGTTCACGCGGACCGCGCCGCAGCCGGCCTCGATCGCCGCGTACACGTACTTGGGCTGGAAGTGAATGTCCGCGATCACCGGGATCTGCGACTTCATCGCGATGATCGGCAGCGCCTCGGCGTCCTTGTCGGTCGGGCAGGCGACACGCACGATGTCGCAGCCCGAAGCCGTCAATTCGGCGATCTGCTGGAGCGTGGCGTTGATGTCGTGCGTTTTCGTCGTCGTCATCGACTGGACGCTGACCGGAGAATCCGATCCGACTCCAACGCTGCCGACATTGAATTGGCGGGTCTTGCGCCGCGGCGCGAGAACGGGCGGCGGGGCAGACGGCATGCCGAGGCTGACGGCGGTCACGGATCCTCCTGTGACGTAAACGAATAATCGTGTGCGGGCCCGGCCATCCGCTCACGACGGCGTGGCGGACTTCCGCTCCTTTTCCATCCTACGCGCCCGTCGGGCAGGCGCAGGTGGGAGTGTGAGGACCGTGACCACCATTCAGCTCGTGGCGGACGCGGTCCTGGTGGTCAGCAGTCAGGAGGAATAGCCGGACAGCTCGCCGGTCACGGGGTCCCATTCGGTCACCTTGGCGTTGGCGACCAGGCCCTCGGAGACGAACGGATCGCGCTTGAGCACGTCGTTGACGGCCTCCTCGCCGGCGGCGGCGAAGATCAGCAGGGCACCCGAACCGTCGAGGTAAGGGCCTGATGCGACGAGTTTCACGTTCTCTGGGTCCGTCAGCGAACCCAGCAGTTCGCGGTGCGCAGCGCGGTGCTGTGCGCGGGCCTCCTCGGTCTCCGGGGCGTAGACGTATTCGACGGAAAATAGACTCATGGCGGACAGTCTACGTTCCGTCGGAGGGTCCCGAAGGATTCGAGAAGCCCGCGTCGGCGACGACGAACCGCGGCCGGCCTGCAGCAAGGGCGCGCGAGCACGCCACCGGGAAAGCCGCCGCCAACGCGACGAGGACTGCTGCCTCGCTCCGGGTCACTTGACCGAACCGGCCGAGAGGCCCGCCACCAGGTGCTTCTGCACCAGGATGAACCCGATGAGAACGGGAAGCGAGACGACCACGGAGGCGGCCATCAACTGGTTCCAGTAGACGTCCGTTTGCGACGCGTAGGAGCGCAGCCCGATCGCCAGTGTCCGGGTCTCGGCGTTCGTCATCACGGAGGCGAAGAGGACTTCGCCCCAGGCCGTGATGAAGCTGTAGACCGCGACGGCGATGATCCCGGGCCGGGCGACGGGCAACACGACCTTGATCAGCGCGCCGATGCGCCCCAGGCCGTCGATCATCGCGGCCTCCTCCAGCGCCTTCGGGATGGAGGCGAAGAATCCCGCGAGCATCCAGATGGCGAACGGCAGCGAGAACGTCATATAGGTCAGGATGAGCCCCAGGTAGGACCCGTTGAGCTGCAGCCCGATGCTCCGCTGGATCTGGGTGAAGATCAGGAACAACGGCAGCAGGAACAGGATGCCCGGGAACATCTGCGTCGAGAGGACCACGAGCGAGAACGTCCGCGCCCCGCGGAACTCGAATCTCGAGAGCGCATAGGCCGCCATGATGGCCAGGACCACGGAGAAGGCCGTGGCGGTCACCACGACGATGACGCTGTTGACGAAATAGTCGGCCAGCGGCACCGTCGTCCAGATATCCACATAGGGCTGGATGGTGAAGTCGGACGGCCACCAGGTGAAGAGGCCGCGCACGTCGGAGAGCGGCTTCACGCTCGTGACGAAGATGACGTAGAGCGGCAGCAGCACGACGGCGGAGAGGAACGTCAGGCCGAAGGCCCGGAGGATGCGGAATCCGCGTGTTTCAAGCATCGATCGACTTCCCCTTCGGCATGACTAGGCGGATGTAGAAGGCGGAGGCCACGAGCAGGGCCACCAGGAGCAGCACGCTCATCGCGCCGCCGACGCCGAAGTTCCAGTTGTTGAAGGACTGCTCGTAGATGAGCGGCGAGATCAACGTCGCCTCTGGCGGAGAGGCGGGACCGAAAAGGACGTACGGGACGTTGAACTGGTTGAAGATCCACAATGAGAGCACCAGCAGCAGGACCGTGTTGGCGTGGCTGATCATCGGCAGGGTGATCGTGGTGAACTGCTTCCACAAGCTCGCCCCGTCCATCGCCGCAGCCTCGTAGACCTCCAGCGGAATGTTCTGCAGCGCGGCGAGCAGCATCAGGAACGCGAACGGCCAGAACTGCCAGACCGTCACGATCACGGTGACCCAGAAGGCGTTGCCACCGAGGAGCCAGAACGGCCGCTCGCTGAGCAGGCCTAGGTCGTCCACCAGGATCCGGTTGATCACGCCGTCGCGCTGATTGAACATGAAGGCCCACGCGATGATTCCCACGTAGCTCGGCAGAGCGAACGGCACGAGGAACAGCGTGCGCAGGAAAGCCCGCCCCCGGACCTTGGAGGTCAGCAGCACCGCGGCGAACATCCCCATGCTCCAGGCCAGGGCGACGACGATCACGGTGAACAAGAACGTCCGCCCCAGCGCCCCGTAGAACTGGCTGCCGATGGCGCCCGCCGGGTCCAACCCGGTGATGAAGTTCTGGATGCCGACGAAGGGCGCCCGGGTCCAGTTGCCGATGCTCAGCTGGTTCAGCGAGATCATGGCGATCCACAGGCCCAGGAGCATCGGGACGATGTGGACAAGCAGCTCCATGATCGACGCCGGGGCGACGAGCGCGTACGGGAACCAGCGGTCGCGCTTGCTCACACCCCGGTTGCGCAAGTGCTTGTGGTCGACGTGGACGGGGGCGGCGCCCCGGACAGGGGTGTCGGTGCCCCGCCCGGGGGTTTCAGTGGTGGTCATCCGAGACTCCTTCGCGGATCGTTCGCCGTTATCCGGCGGCCGTCATCTGCGAGCTGGCGTTCTCGAGGGCCTTGCGCACGTCTTCTTCGGTGACGTCCTGTCCCTGTGCGACCCGCGCGAAGAGATCCTTGACGGCCGTGCCCACGAGGGTTTCCATCTGTCCCTCGCTCGGGTAGAGCGGCATCGGCTGGGCGTGATCCGCGAGGATCTCCTTCTTGAGCTGGATCTCCTCGGACTGGAACGCCTCGTCGTCGTAGGCCGACGTGATGGCCGGCAGCGACGAGTACTCGGAGTTCAGGTAGACCTGCTCCTCGTCGCTCGTGAGGTGCTTGACGAACTCGAGTGCGGACGCCTTGTTGTCCGAGTTCTCGAAGATCGAGATGTTGATGCCGGCCACATGGCTCTGCGTGCCCTCGAGCCCAGTGGCGTCCCCGGTCACCATCGGCACGGGAGCCGCCTGGTAGTCCTCCATGTCACGGGCCGAGAGCACCTTGCCCGGGGCCTGATCGAAGAACATGGCCGCGTTGCCGGCGGCGAACTCCTCGACCATCTCGACGCCGTTGACGAGCTCCGCGTTCGACGGCGAGACAACGCCGTTCTCCCCCATCAGCTGGATCCACTCGTTGACGCCGGCGACGACGCCGTCGTTGCCGAAGTCGGGATTGCCTTCCGCGTCGTAGAGCTCGCCGCCGTGCTGCAGGCCGCGGATGAACGCCGCGTGCGAGTTGTTCGAGATGCTCGAGCCCGCGAGGGAGACGCCCCACTGGTCGGTCTCGCCGTCGTCGTCCGTGTCCAGGGTCAGCTGCTGGGCGACGTCGACGAACTCCTCCCAGGTGGCCGGTGGCGCGTCGATGCCGGCATCGGCGAACATCTCGGTGTTGTAGTAGAGCGAGTAGCTGAGTGCGTAGAGCGGAACCGACGTCGGGGCCTCGCCCTCGGCACCGCCAGTGGCCCAGCTGGAACCGACGAAACGCTCCTCGCCGCCGATCGCTTCGAGCGCCTCGCCCTCCCACGGCATGAACGCGCCGGAGGACTGGAGCGAGACCGCCCACGTGTTGCCGATGTTCAGGACGTCGGGGCCTTCGCCACTGGAGACGGCCGTAAGAATCCGGTTGTAGAGGTCGCTCCACGGGATGACTTCAAGATCCACCTCGACGCCGGTCTCCTCGGTGAAGCGTTCGATCGACTCGGCGAGGACTTCCTCGTCGTGGGAGACGGAGGTTCCCTGGTTGGTCGCCCAGTACTTGATCGTGCCACCCACCTCGCCCTCGACCGCGCCGTCGTCGGAACCGCCGCAGGCGGCCAGACTCAATCCGAGCGCGCCGATTGCCGCGGCCGCTGCCAGTTTCTTGAATGTCTTCATGGTGCTTCTCTTCCTCGTCGTTGAGTGTCGAATGATGTTGGTGCTGGGCTGCTGCTGAACTACTGCGCGGGCTGCGCCGCGCCCACGGTTTGCTGTGCCGGGTCCCACGTCGGATCCAACGGAGCCGATGGCTCGACCGTGGAGGTCACCTCGACAAATCCGCCCGTGTCGGCGGCCTCAGCCAGACAGACCATGACGTCGAGCACGTGGAAGGCGAGTTCTCCTGGCACGCGTTCGCGCCGGCCCTCGCGGATCGCCTGGGCGAGCTCGAGCACTCCGGTGCCGCGCGTGTAGGTCGAGCCCTCGGCCGGTACGACGACGGGCTCCTCGCCTCCGGTGTGCACGACAGTGTCGCCGTCGAAGTTGTTGGGATCCGGGAGTGCCACGGTGCCTTCGGTGCCCGCGATCTCGACGAAGCCCATCCGCACGAGCTTCGAGTCGAAGCTGAAGACGCACTGGGCGCTCGCCCCGGAGGCAAAGCTCAGGAGCGCGCTGACGTGCGTCGGCACCTCGACGGGGAACTCCGTTCCGGCCTTGGGCCCGGAACCGATCACGCGGGTCTCGCGAGAGCGTGAGCCGATGGCTGCCACGCGGGAGACGGGCCCGAAGATCTGGACGAGCGTCGTCAAGTAGTACGGGCCGAGGTCGAAGAGCGGACCCGCGCCGCGGGCGAACAGGAACTCGGGGCTCGGGTGCCAGGCCTCGGGCCCGGGTGCCTGGAAGAGCGCGAGCGCGGTCATCGGGGCGCCGATGGCGCCGGACGCGATCTGGCGCAGTCCGGTCTGGATGCCGGCACCGAGGAATGTGTCCGGTGCGACGGCGACGCGCACGCCCTTCGCCTCCGCGGCCTCCAGCAGCACCCGGCCGGACTCTAGATCCAGCGCGTACGGCTTCTCGCCCCACACGTGCTTTCCGGCTTCGACGGCCTTCAGCGCCACCTCGACGTGCACGGCGGGGATCGTCAGGTTGACGACGATCTCAACGTCGTCGCGCTCCAGCAGCTCCTCGTACGTCCCCGACGCGGCGACACCCCACTTCTCGGCCTGCGCGGCCGCCCGGGCCGTGTCGAGGTCCGCGATGAACAGCACCTCGAGGTCGGGGAAAACGGTCAGGTTCTCCAAGTACTGGTCGCTGATGGTACCGGCGCCGACGACGCCGACACCCGTTCGCTTGATCTGAGTTGTCACGACGTTCTGTTCCTCTCGGTGGGGTCTCACTTGGTCAGGTAGGCGTGGCTGTCGGCGACAGCGTCGAAGATCTCCCCGTTGAAATCGTCGAGTTCGACAACGTGCAGCAGACCGTCGGTCGCCGCGATGATCTCGTCGACAGGCATGGAGCCGCTTCCGACCGCCACCTGTTCCTTGTTGTTTTTGGAGCGCGGACCGTCCTTGACGTGCAGAGCCACCACGCGGTTGCCGAGCCGCTGGAGAAGTGCGAGAACGTCCTCGCCGCCGACGGCGGCCCAGTACGTGTCGACCTCGAGGACAACCTCGGGATCGAGGTGTGCGGCCAGGTACTCGAGTGCGGTCACACCCTCGATTCGGCTCGAGATCTCCCAGTCGTGGTTGTGGTAGCCGACGCGGATGCCGTATTCGGCCGCCTTCTTCGCGGCGGCGTTGAGCTTCTCGGCGGTCTCGCGGACGGACGCCGCGTCCTGCCAGAACTCGGCGGGGATGTACGGGTCGATGACGGTCTCGATGCCGAGGCGCTTCGCCGCCGTGAGGACCGCGTCCTGATCCGTGGAGAGCAGCGGCGCGTGGGCGGTCGGGGCGGTCAAGCCGTGCTCCGTCAGCGACCGGGCGAGCTCATCGGCCCGGGCCACGAAGTCATACGGTTCGACGCGCGTGAACCCGATCCGAGCCAGGCGTTCGAGGGTCTGCGGAAGATCGGCGGCGACGTGGTCCCGAACGGTGTAGAGCTGAACGGACAGCGTGCTGGACGTCATGCATGTCTCCTGTGGAAGTGTGGTGGGCCGACACTCGTGTGAGCGCCGACACATTGAAGCGTAAGCCGACTTTTGGCGGAGGTCAACAGAAGTCTGTCGAAACTTTTCATAAGCGTCGGAGGCAGCCGCACATCACTGTGGTTGACTTGGATCCATGCCAGACCGGACCACCGTCGACGCGCTCCAAAGCGCCCCCCTGAGAGCGGGCGCGAGCGACGTCCTGCAGCTGCTCCGGGACGGGGTCCCCCGCAGCCGGACGGAGCTGGCCGCCCTGACCGGAATGGCCCGTTCCACGGTCGGGGACCGGCTGGACACCCTCGCCGCGCTGGGCCTCGTCGGCCCCGCCGCGGCCGGCGCATCGACCGGAGGGCGGCCGCCGCGACGCGTGGCGCTCATCCCGGAAGCGCGGCTGATTCTCGCCGTGGACCTCGGGGCGAGCCACCTGCGCGCCGCCCTCACGGACCTGACCGGGCGCCAGCTCGCGCGCGAGCAGGCACGCATCGACATCGCGGACGGCCCGGAGCCGGTCCTTGCCGCGGCGCTACGCCTCGCTGACGGGCTGCTGGGCGAGATCGGGCGCGCCCGCGCCGACGTCATCGCCATCGGGGTCGGAGTGCCGGGGCCCGTCCACTTCGAAACGGGTCGCCCGTCGAAGCCTCCGATCATGCCGGGGTGGGACAGGTTCGACGTTCCGGCCTGGTTCCGGCGCCATCTGGACGCCGCCGTCCTGGTCGACAACGACGTGAACCTCATGGCCCTCGGCGAATACGGCCGGCTGGAACAGCCCCCGGAACACTTCCTCTTCGTCAAGGTCGCCACAGGTATCGGCGCCGGCATCGTCTCCGGCGGCCAGCTTCAGCGCGGTGCCCAGGGCACCGCGGGCGACATCGGCCACGTGCGGATCCGCCGCGGCGACGGGGTCTTCTGCCACTGCGGGAACGAGGGCTGTCTCGAAGCCCTCGCGGCCGGACCCCCAGTGGCGGCTGCGCTGCGCGCCCAAGGTCTCGACGCCGCGACGAGCAACGACGTCGTCCGCCTCGTCGACGCCGGCAGCATGCCGGCCATTCACGCCGTTCGTCAGGCCGGCCGCGACCTCGGGGAGGTTCTCGCCGCGAGTATCAGCTTTCTCAACCCGTCCGTCATCGCCGTCGGCGGCCGGATGGCCGCGGCCGGTGAACACCTGCTGGCAGGGGTCCGCGAGGTCGTGTATCAACGAACGATGCCGCTGGCGACGCAATACCTCGAGATCCGGCCGTCGCGGGCCAAGGACAACGCGGGGCTGCGCGGGGCCAGCATGCTCGCGGCCCACCACGCCCTGCGGCCGTCCAGCATCGAGGCCATGGCGGCAGACCTCCCCTGACGCCGCCCCGGACACGCGAGAGCGCCCCGTGACGCGCCGCCCAGGGTGGCGATGCGTCACGGGGCGTTGCGGGCGGGCCTACTGGTTGGAGAAGGCCGCGTCGAACGAGGCCTCCGGCCGCTTCCAGAGCAGGTTCCGGATCCGGCCGACGGCCTCGGCCGCGCCGTGCAGCCGGTCCATGCCGGCGTCCTCCCATTCGATCGAGATCGGCCCCTCGTACCCGATGTGTCCGAGCGCGCGGAACGCGTCCTCCCACGGGATGTCCCCGTGCCCGGTCGAGACGAAGTCCCAGCGCCGACGCGGGTCGCCCCACGGCAGGTGGGAGCCCAGGATGCCGCTGCGCCCGGTGTGCGGGCGCACTCGGGTGTCCTTGCAGTCCACGTGGTAGATCCGGTCGGCGAAGTCGGTGATGAAACCGACCGGGTCGATGCCCTGCCAGAACATGTGGCTCGGGTCCCAGTTCAACCCGAACGCTTCGCGGTGTCCGATGGCCTCGAGCGTGTTCACGGTGGTCCAGTGGTCGTAGGCGATCTCCGACGGGTGCACCTCGAGCGCGAATTTCACCCCTTCGTCGTCGAACACGTCCATGATCGGGTTCCAGCGGTCCGCGAAATCCTGGTAGCCGGCATCGATCACCTCGGCCGGCACTGGCGGGAACATCGCCACGTACTGCCAGATCTTCGAACCCGTGAACCCCACGACGACGTCGGCGCCCAGCTTGCGCGCGACCCTGGCCGAGCGCTTCATATCCTCGGCGGCTCGGGCCCGCACGCCCTCGGCGTCGCCGTCGCCCCACACGTAGTCGCGCAGGATCGCCTCGTGGCGGAAATCGATCGGGTCATCGCATACCGCCTGGCCGCCCAGGTGATTGGAGATCGCCCAGACCTTCAGACCGTACTTCTCGAGGATCTCCAGACGGGACGTGGCGTAGGCGTCGTCCTCGTCGGCGCGCTTGAGGTCCAGGTGGTCGCCGGAGGCGGCGATCTCGAGCCCGTCGTAGCCCCACTCGGCGGCGCGGCGGGCGACCTCCTCGAAGGGCATGTCGGCCCACTGGCCGGTGAACAGTGTCACGGGATGGGATGCGTTGGTCATGATCTCCTCGTTCAGAGTTGTCTTTCTCGTTGATCGACTGTTCGGAAGACGCCACGACGGCGCCGCGGCTAGTCCCTGGTGTCCACCCAAACCCCGCTCGCCGCGGAATCGAGCACGGCCGCGGTGAGCCGGTTGGCGCGCGCGCCGTCGTCGAACGTCGGCAGCCCGTCCGGGGCGTCGCCGGCGATCGCCGCGTAGGTGTCCCGAGCGAACGCCGCGAACGCGTCCACGTAGCCCATCGGATGCCCGGCCGGCACCGTGCACAGCCGAGCCGCGTCGGGGGCCAGCACGGCCGCGTCGCGGGAGAGGATGCGGGAGGATGAGGCCCCGCCGATCCAGAGTTCGTCCGGCCGCTCCTGCACGAACTCGACGGACGAGTCCGTGCCGGCGAGCTCGAGGGTCAACGCGTTCTTCCGCCCGGCGTTGACCTGGGAGACCATGAGGCTGCCGACGGCCCCGGAGGCCGTCTCGACCGTGAGCACCGCCGCGTCCTCGGTCTCCACTGCCGTGCTGTCCCGCTCGGCGAAGGCCCGGGAGGTCGCCGCGTTCAGGCGGACGATCCGCTCCCCCGCAATGAACTCGGTCAGGTCCACCAGATGCGAGCCGATGTCGCCGAAGGCCCGGGACGGGCCTCCTGCGGCCGCATCGACCCGCCAGTTGGTCTCCTGCGGGTCCAGCATCCAGTCCTGCAGGTAGGCGCCGCGCACCGTGAGCAGCCGCCCCAGTCCGCTCGCGGCGGCGTGCGCGCGGGCCTGCCGCGCCATGGGGTGGAACCGGTAGACGAACGGCACGGTAGCCACGACGCCGGCCTCCTCGGCGGCCGCAGCCAGCTCGGCCGCCGTCGCCGGGTCCGTGGCCAACGGCTTCTCGCACACGACGTGCTTGCCGGCCTCGAGCGCGGCCAGTGCGTGCTCGGCGTGCAGCGCGTTCGGGGAGGTGATGTGCACGACGTCGACCGCCTCGATCAGCTGCCGCACGCTCTCGGCCGGGTCGACGCCGAAGGCGGCCGCCGCCTGCCGGGTGCGTTCGGGGGACGACGACGCCACGGCGGCCACGTGGGCGCCGGCGGCGCGCGCCGCGGCCGCGTGCGTCCGGGCCATGAACCCACCGCCGATGATCCCGACGCGCACGCTCTTCACGGAGTTCCCGCTCATACCCCTACCCCTCGAACCAGCCGCGCGCGGGGTTGGAGACCTCCGGCTGCGCGCGGACCCGTCCCGGCTGGGCCGCCCACTGCACGCCGTTGGCGAGGACCCGCCGGACGTCGTCGTGGTAGTAGACCGGGTAATCCTGGTCGCCGGGGCTGAAGTAGAAGATCCGGCCCGCGCCGCGAGTGAACGTCACGCCGGAGCGGAAGATCTCGCCACCTGCGAACGAGCTGACGAAAATCAGGTCGTCGGGGTCGGGGATGTCGAAGAACTCGCCGTACATCTCCTGCTCGTCGATGACGATCGGCTGCGGCACCCCCTCCGTGATCGGGTGGGACGGCTTGACGTTCCAGACCAGCTCCCGCTCGCCTTCGTTGCGCCACTTGAGCGAGCACGTCGTGCCGAGCAGCCGGATGAAGATCTTGGAGAAGTGCCCCGAGTGCAGCACGAGCAGGCCCATGCCGCCGTGCACGTGGCGCTGGACGCGTTCGACGACGTCGTCGCGCACCTCGTCGTGGGCGATGTGCCCCCACCAGAGCAGAACGTCCGTCTCCGCCAGCACCGCCTCGCTCAACCCGTGCTCGTCGTCCGAGGCCAGCGTCGCCGTGGACACCTCGGCGTCCGGCAGCAGGGCGCGCAGGCCCTCGGCGATGGCACCGTGCATGCCGTCGGGGTAGATGTCGTTGATGTGTTCAGGAGTGTTGCGCGCTTCGTGCACGCCTTCATTCCAGACCAGAATCCGCAGGGGCTTGCTCATGCCAGTCGCACTTCCTTCTGATCGCGGGCGGATTCGTAGCAGGCGTCGATGATCCGAGCGCGGTTCAGCGCAATGGAGCCGTCATGCTTGGCCCATTCCTCCTCGCCCGCGAGGACGATGCGCACGAAGTCATCCACGACCTCCTGGTGCGCGCCGCCGGGGTTCGCGGCGAGTTCGTAGTCGGCGACGTCCTCGTCCTGGTCTTTGAACACACGGATCTCGCCGATCTCCGGGCTGGGGTTGCCGACGACACGCAGCTCGGCGCCGCCCTCGGTGCCGAGGACGGTGAAGTTGATCTCGTCCTCCGCCGCCCGGTAGCTGGCCCAGCCGGCTTCGATAACCAGGGTCGCCCCGTTGTCCAGGCGCAGGAAGGCCGAGGAGAAGTCCTCGACGTCGTACTTGTGGCTCGTCCCGCTCGCGTTGTAGCGCATGCCACCGCCGAGCCCGCGCGGCCCGAGTTCGGAGAAGGTCGAGGCACTCACCGAGATGACCCCGGGTTCACCGAGCAGGTGCAGGGCGTAGTCCAGCACGTGCACCCCGATGTCGATCAGCGGTCCGCCGCCGGCGAGCTCCGGGTTGGTGAACCAGCTGCCCAGGGTCGGGATGCCCCGACGTCGCAACCACGCGGCCTTGGCGTAGTACGGCCGGCCGAGCTCCCCGCCGTCGATGATCCCGCCGAGAGCCTTGATGTCCCCGCGCCGGCGGTGGTTGAACGCGACGTCGAGGACGCGTCCCGCCTTGCGCGCGGCGTCGACCATGCGCTGGCCCTCCGCGGTATTGCGGGCGATCGGCTTCTCGCTGAGCACGTGGATGCCCTGCTCCAGGGCCGCGACGGCGATGGGCTCATGCAGGAACGTGGGAACAGCGATGCTCACGGCGTCTAGGTCAGCGGAGGCGAGCATGTCCTCCCAGTTCTGGAAGGTGGCGGGGATCGAGAACTCCGCCTCGAGCTGCGCGAGCATCTCCGGCTCCTGCCCCGCCAGGGCGGCGACGCGGACGTCCGGGTTGTTCTTGTAGGCCGCGAGGTGCTGTTGACCTGCCCAGCCGATGCCGACGACGCCGACGTTGAGGGGGGCGGTGCTGTCCGAGCTCAAAAGGTGGAACCTTCCTGGTAGTTGCTGCGCCGACTGCTGAGGAGTCGGCGGACGGAGACTCCGGGCAGGGCCGGCATGTCACTTATGACCACTCACACTAGACTTTTGTAGCGTGTCCGATAAAAGTATCGTGACACAGCACGCCGACGAGAGTCAATGGTTGCGCCGGCCCGGCGCATGGCAGGCTATCCGGCGGGCTGCCCGGCGGCGATATCGTCCTCGATGACCTGCGGTGAGAGAAGGTGGTCGATCGCGAGCCGGCTGGCACCGAGAATTCCCGCGTCGGCGCCGGCCCGTGAGGGCTCGATGCGCAGGCGACGGGTTGCCAAAGGCTGGCTCCGGCGGTAGACGACCTCCCGCGCCCCGGCCAGGAGCTGGTCCCCCGCCCGGGCCAGGGCACCGCCGAAGACGACGACGGAGGGGTTGAGCAGGTTGACGCACATCGCCAGCACCTCACCGACGTCGCGCCCCGCTTGGCGAAGGGCGTGGATCGCCGCGAGATCGCCCGAGGCGGCGAGGTCGACCACGTCGGCGGAGGTCCGCACGGCCTCGTGACCCGCGGCGCGGAGCCCCGCAGCCAGCGCCGGACCGGCGGCGACCGCCTCCAGGCAACCCCGGTTTCCGCAGCGGCACTCGATCTCGTCGCCTGCCACCTTGACGTGGCCGATGTCGCCGCTGATCCCTTCGGAACCCCGCTCGAGCCGGCCGCTGCAGATGACCCCCGCGCCGATGCCGGTCGCCATCTTGATGAACAGCACGTCCTGCGACTCATGCCAGTGTTCATAGACCTCGCCGAGCGCCATCACGTTGACGTCGTTGTCGACGAGGACCGGAACAGGCCATCGGGTCGCGAACCATCCGGGCACGTCGAAGCCGTCCCAGCCGGGCATAATGGGCGGGTTGTTCGGCCGGCCACTGGAGAACTCGACGGGCCCGGGCAGCCCGATGCCGACCGCGGAGAGCTCGTCCTCCCGGCGGCCGATCTCACTCAGCAGGGCCAGGGCGGTCTCGATGATCCAGCCGAGCATCAGTTCGGGCCCGTCGCTCACGCGCCGGGATTCGGCGTGCCGGGCCAAGATGTTCCCTCCGAGGTCGGCCAGCGCGACCTTGGCATGCCCTCCGCCGACATCGGCGGCGAGAATCAGCCGCGATTCGGCGCGGAAGACGAAGCGCGCGGGCGGCCGCCCGCCGGAGGATGCCGCCTCTCCGGCGGGGCCGATCAGGCCCGACGCCAGCAGCGCGTCGATCCGGGACGCGACGGTCGTCCGCGCCAAGCCGGTGGCCTCGACGAGTTCGGCCCGGGTGCGCGGGCGTCCGTCCCGCAGCAGCTGAAAGAGGTCTCCGGGCCCGTAGATCCCGAAGTTGCGCCGCTCCGTTGCCGCCATCGCCCCACACCTCATGTCTTCGACCGCACTCGCCG
Organism: Zhihengliuella halotolerans; assembly: GCF_004217565.1. NCBI lineage: Bacteria > Bacillati > Actinomycetota > Actinomycetes > Micrococcales > Micrococcaceae > Zhihengliuella > Zhihengliuella halotolerans. The sequence continues at coordinate 1,644,904 of NZ_SHLA01000001.1, forward strand.
TCCGCCGTCGGCTGGCACCGGGGCAGACTTATGTCATCGATCCATCATAAGTCGCGGCTGGCGCGGGCGATACCCGGCCCTCTCCGCGGAGGCCGGTGATATATTCGCGCCCATGACCTCTTTGCGCTGGGGGATCCTCGCCACGGGCGGGATCTCGGGAATGTTCGCACGCGACGCACGGACCGCCGGACTGACTCTGGCCGCCGTCGGCTCACGCTCCGCCGGCGCCGCGGAGGAGTTCGCCGCCGAGCACTCGATCCCGCGGGCGCACGCCTCGTACGCGGAGCTCGCCGCCGACGACGGCGTTGACATCATCTACGTCGGCACGCCGCACCCATGGCACTTCGAGAACGCGCTGCTCGCCCTCGAACACGGCAAACACGTCCTCGTGGAGAAGCCGTTCACGCTCAATCAGCGGGAGGCAATCATCCTGCGCGAGACCGCCCGCGCCCGCGGGCTGCTTCTGCTGGAGGCCATGTGGACGCGCTACCTGCCCCACATGATCCGCATTCACCAGATCATCGACGCCGGCGGGCTGGGCGAGATCAGGGCACTCACCACGGACCACACACAGTCGCTGCCGACGGACCCGGAGCACCGGCTCAACGCGCTGTCCCTCGGCGGCGGCGCCCTGCTCGACGTGGGCGTCTACCCGGTCTCGTTCGCGTGGGACATCCTGGGCCGCCCGGAAACGATCAAGGCGTCCGCTCGACTCGGCGATACCGGGGCTGACACGGAGATCGCCACGGTTTTCACGCACGCCTCCGGCGCGGTGTCGACGACGCTCTCCTCGATCCGTTCGGCCGGCCCCAACCGCGCCTCGATTATCGGCACCGCAGGGCGCATCGAGATCGATCCGATCTGGTTCGCGCCCACGAGCTTCACCCACTACGGACCCGATGGCGCCGTCGTCGAACAGTACGTCTCCGAGGTCGACGGGCGGGGCATGCAGTTTCAGGCGCTGGCCGCCGAGCGTTTCGTCGCCAGCGGCGACCTCGCGGGCGAGGAGCTGAAGATCGACGAGACCGTCGAGATCATGGGCACGCTCGATGAGATCCGCGCCCAGGTCGGTCTCACCTACCCGCAGGAATCGACCGCGAGCGCGCGTTAGAAGAGCTGGACAGGCTTGACGATGTCCGCGTAGATCAACAGCACGCCCATCGTCAGCAGGAGCCCGGCGACCACGTAGGTCACCGGGAGCAGCTTCGCGATATCCACGGGCCCGGGATCCTTGCGCTTGAAGAGCTTCGCGACGCCGCGCCGGAGCGTCTCCCAGAGCGCACCGGCGACGTGCCCGCCGTCGAGCGGCAGCAGCGGGATCAGATTGAAGACGAAGAGGGCGATGTTCAGGCTGGCGATCAGCCCGACGAGGGTCGACGCCCGATCCTGGAGCGGGATCTCCTCCATCGCCGACACCTCTCCGGCGATGCGGCCGACGCCGACGACGGAGATCGGCCCGTTCACGTCGCGCGGAGCATCCGTGAACGCGGCCCGGCCCACCGCGACCATGCGCGCCGGCAGGTCCAGCACGACGTCGGCCACGGCCTTGATGTTCTCGCCCACCTTGCCCGGGACCTCGGTGATCGGCAGGGTCATGAGCCGCTGCTCGGGGCCCATGCCGACGAATCCGACCTCGATCATCTTGACCTCGCCGTCGGCGCCCGTGGCGGGTCGGCCGATCGCGTCGAGCTCGGGGCGCTCGGTCAGCATCGGCGTGATGCTCGTGGTGCGCGTCTGACCGTCGCGCTCGTACGTCACCGGAACGGTTTCCCCGGCGGTTGCGCGGATCAGCTCGGTCAGCCGCATCCAGTCCCACTCGGCGACTGCGACGCCGTCGTACTCGGTGATCGTGTCGCCCGGCAGGAGGCCAGCCGCGTAGGCCGGGGCCTCGGGGTCGCCGCTCGCACAGGAGACGTCGCCGGCCTCGGCCCGCTCGGTCTGCTCGCCCGCGGGCACCACGCACTGGTGCACCTCGGAGAGCCGGACCGTGTTCTGGTAGGTGCCTACGCCACTGATGAGGATCGCGAGCAGCACGAAAGCGATGATCAGGTTCATGAGCGGTCCGCCGAGCATGATGATGATGCGCTTGTAGACGGGCAGCTGGTAGAACATGCGGTTCTCGTCGCCGGGCTGCAACTGCTCGGCCGAAGCGCGGCGCGCGTCATCCGCCAGCTGCTGGAAGACGCCCGTGGTCGTCGGCCGGGTCGTCGCGGCCGCGGAGGCGCCGAGGTCGGTGGCCCCGACGTCGCCCTTGCCCTTCGCGGGCGGATACATGCCGATCATGGCGACGTAGCCGCCGAGCGGAATGGCCTTGATGCCGTACTCGGTCTCGCCCTTTTTCTTCGACCAGAGCGTCGGGCCGAAACCGATCATGTACTGCGGGGCGCGCACGCCGAACAGCTTGGCCGGCACGAGGTGGCCGACCTCGTGCAGCGCGATGGAGACCGCGATACCGATCAGGACGATCAACACGCCCGCAACAAACAACAGAATGCTCACAACACTCCCAAACGAACGCGGGCCGCTTTTCGTGCCCATTCTTCGGCGGCGAGCACGGCCTCCACGGTGAGCTCGGCGCCCGCCGTCGCCGCGGCGTCGTACTCCCCCACCACGGCGTCGACGGTGTCGACGATGTCGAGGAAGCCGATGCGGCGTTCGTGGAAGGCCTCGACGGCCTCCTCGTTCGCCGCGTTGTAGACGGCCATGTGGGTGTCGGAGGCGGAGGCGGCCTGCTTGGCGAGCCGGATCGCGCCGAAGGTGTCCTCGTCGAGGGGTTCGAAGGTCCAGGCCGCGGCGGCGGTGAAGTCGACGGGGCGCGCGGCGGCGGGTACTCGATGCGGCCAGCCGATCCCGAGCGCGATGGGCAGTTTCATGTCCGGCGGGGAGGCCTGCGCCAGGATCGACCCGTCGACGAACTCGACCATGGAGTGGATCACGGACTGCGGATGCACCACCGACTCGATCCGTTCGAGCGGGACGTCGAAGAGCAGGTGGGCCTCGATGACCTCGAGAGCCTTGTTGACCATCGTCGCGGAGTTCGTGGTGACCACCCGCCCCATGTCCCACGTCGGGTGGGCGAGCGCCTGCTCGGGCGTGACGGCCGCGAGTTCGGCGCGGGTGCGCCCGCGGAATGGGCCGCCGGAGGCGGTCACGATGAGCCGGGCCACCTCCCCGGCGCCGCCGGAGCGCAGGGCCTGAGCGAGGGCGGAGTGCTCGGAATCGACGGGCACGATCTGCCCGGGCGCGGCGCAGTCCTTCACCAGGGCGCCGCCGACGATGAGCGACTCCTTGTTGGCGAGGGCCAGCAGGTGTCCGGCGCGCAGCGCGGCCAGGGTCGGCGCCAGGCCGATGGATCCGGTGATCCCGTTCAGCACGACGTCGGCGCCCGGCCACCCGGCAATGGCCGCGGCGGCGTCGGGCCCGGCGAAGAGCTCCGGGCGGTACCCGCCCGCCCCGGCGGTCGCGACGCCCGCTGCGGAAGCCGCGGATTCGATCGCGTCCGCCAGGGTCTCGAGGGTCCCGGCGGCGGCGCCGACGGCCTCGGCGCGGGTCGCGACCGCTTGTCGGGCGAGGAGGTCGATATTGGCGCCACCGGAGAGCGCGGCGACCTCGAAGCGGTCGGGGGCGGCGGCGATGACCTCAAGCCCCTGCGTGCCGATGGAGCCGGTCGATCCGATCAGGGTGACGCGGCGCGGGCTGGCGCCCTCGAGACTGTCCAGGGGGAAGGCGAAGGTTGATTCACTCACCCGAGCCATTCTTCCAGACGCGCTCAGGCCGCCGAGTCCTCACTCAACGCGGTTCGTTTGGCCGCACCGGTGGCGCGGCCGCTCCCGACGGCGATCGCCCAGCCGTAGGCGACGACCAGTCCGACGACGACGGTGGCATGGTAGCTGAAGCGCTCGAAGCCGATCTGCGGGCTGGTCAGGTAGTAGGACAGCACGCACAGGATCGTCGAGAGCAGGCCGACAAATCCGGCCAAGCGGCTCGGGCGACCGCCGGCGTAGAGCGCAATGGCGGCGATAACGAGAGCCACCGCTGGGATCCCGCCGAGGATCAGCAGTGCGGGGATCGGGTGGATCTCCCCCATGCTCGCGGCCATCTGCAAACGAGGGGCGACGGCAAGGTACGCTTCAGCGCCGCCAACCACGGCGAGAACGGAGCCAACCAAGGCGCCTATTAGGGATTTCACGGGTGTCCTTTCACATGATTCAGGTCAGTCAACCCCAATCTGCCAAACCCGCGCCCCCGTGTCACATCACGGGCTCGCGCGCCGACCTGTGAGTTCTCACAGGTCGGCGCGGATCGGGTCAGTCGTCGCCGACCTGAACGTCCACCTCGATGTTCCCGCGCGTCGCGTTGGAGTAGGGGCAGACCTCGTGCGCGCGGTCGGCGAGCTCACGGGCCAGTGCCGGCTCGACGTCGGGAATCACGACCTCCAGCGTGACGGCCAGACCGAAGCCGCCGTCGTCGTTGCTGCCGATCTGCACGCGCGCGCCGACGCTGGACCCGTCGATCTTGACTTTGCGCTCGCGTGCGGCGAGGGCCAGTGCGCTGTGGAAGCAGGCCGAATATCCGGCGGCGAAGAGCTGCTCCGGGTTGGAGCCGTTGCCGGATCCGCCCATCGCGGCGGGCACGGCGAGGTCGAGATCGACCCGGCCGTCGGGGGTGGTGACGCGGCCGTCGCGGCCGGCACCGACGGCGAGGGCTTCTGCAGTGTAGAGGGGGTTCATGCGGTTTCCTTTCGGGTGGTGACGCCGGGGCGTCAGGAGCACAGCTTGGCGAGCAGGCCGCGCAATCGCTCGGCTTCGTCGATCGTGAGGCCGAGCCGGCCGAAGAGTTCGGCCGGGATGCCCGCGGCCCGTTGGCGCAGCGCGGCACCAGCCTCGGTGAGGTGGATGCGGACCCGGCGCTCGTCGGCGTCGTCACGGCGCCGCTCGACGAGCCCGGCCGCGGCCATGCGCTTGAGCAGCGGCGACAGGGTCCCGCTGTCCAGGTGCAGGCGGTCGCCGATCTCTGACACGAGGACACCGTCTGACTCCCAGAGGACCAGCAGCACAAGGTACTGCGGGTAGGTCAGCGACAGCGGGGCCAGCAGCTCGCGGTAGGCGGCTGCGATCCGCTGCTGCGAGGCATACACGGGGAAGCAGAGCTGCGCGTCCAGGGAGAGCGGGTCACGGGCCGGGGTTTCGGGCATGCTTTAAACATAGCGCACAACTTAGTTGCGCACAATTTATATTTGGTCAAGCCCCTCGCTCGATGATGAGCCTCGCCTTTTTCAGCACCACCTCGTCGACCATTTGCCCGCGGAAGACGAACGCACCCGCGCTCTCCGCGGCCTCACTCAGCAAGGCGCGGGCCCACTCGATCTCCTCGATGCTCGGCCGGTAGCCTGCGCGGATCACCTCGGCCTGGCCGGGGTGGATGCACGCCGTCGCGGCGAAGCCCTGCGCGACGGCGTCCTCGACCTCGACAGCGAGGCCCGCATGGTCACGCACGTCGAGGTAGACGGCGTCGATCGTCGCTTTCCCGAACGCACCCGCCGCGAGCCGGACCTGCGCCCGGGCCTGCGCCGGCACGGAACGGTACGCACCCGGCGTCGCCCCGCCGTCGTACCGGCTGGCCGTCCCGCCGAGCGAGGCGACGAGGTCCTCGGCACCCCACATGAGGGCGACGACGTTCTCCTCGGCGGCGATAGCGGCGGCGTTGACGACGCCGAGCGCCGTCTCGACCAGGGCGATCACACGGTAGCCGGCGAGCGCGCGGACCTGGTCGGGAGCCTCGGTCTTGGCGAGCATGACGTAGCGCAGGCCGGAGGTCTCGAGCGCACTCATGTCGGCGGCGAAGTCGGCGGTGCCAGCCGGGTTCACGCGCAGGACGGTCCGCTCGGGGTCGAGGGCCGCGGCCACGACATGCGCGCGAGCTTCTGCCCGCGCGTCCGGCAGCACCGCGTCCTCGAGGTCGACGATCACGGCGTCGGCCCGCTCGAGCGCCTTTGCGTACCGCTCGGGCCGGTCCGCCGGGCAGAACAGGATCGCCGGGCCGAGCCCGAAGCTCTCGCTCATGCCAGCACCTCGCCGGCGAGCGCCTTCTCGTGCGCGGCGCGTTCCCACATCAGACAGGATCTCGTGGCCTCCGCGACGACGGTGCCGTCCTGGTTGCGGCCAGTGTGCCGCATCGTGACCACGCCCTGCCCGGGACGGGACGACGACGGGCGCACCTCGACGATCTCCGTCTCGGTGTAGAGCGTGTCGCCGTGGAAGAGGGGCGCCGGGAACCGGATGTCGCTCAGGCCGAGTTGGGCGACGATCGTGCCCTGGGTGACCTGGGCGACCGACTGGCCGACGAGGGTGGCGAGCGTGAACATCGAGTTCACGAGGCGGGCCCCGAGGGGCTGCTTGGCGCTCCAGGCGGCGTCGAGGTGCAGGGCCTGGGTGTTCATCGTCATCGTGGTGAACAGGACGTTGTCGGTCTCGGTCATCGTGCGGCCGGGGCTGTGCACGTACACGTCCCCGGCCTCGAGCTCGTCGAGGTAGCGTCCGCGCTGTTCGAACCGCCGGGCCCCGGTTTGCTCACCCATGCCTACAGCCCCAGCTCGCGGGCGATGAGCATGAGCTGGACCTCTGTCGTGCCCTCGCCGATCTCGAGGATCTTGGAGTCCCGGTAGTGGCGGGAGACGAGGAACTCGTTCATGAACCCGTACCCGCCGAACACCTGGGTCGCGTCGCGGGCGTTGTCCATGGCCGCCTCACCGGCAACGAGCTTGGCGATGGCGGCCTCCGTCTTGAAGGGCTTGCCGGCCAGCATGTTGGAGGCGGCCTTGTAGTAGGCGAGCCGGGCGGTGTGGGCGCGGGTCTGCATGCGGGCGATCTTGAACGCGATCGCCTGGTTGGAGCCGATGTTCCGCCCGAACTGCTCGCGCTCCTTGGCGTAGCGCACGGACTCGTCGACACAACCCTGCGCGGCCCCCGTGGCCAGGGCCGCGATCGCGATGCGGCCCTCGTCGAGGATGGAGAGGAAGTTCGCGTAGCCTCGGCCGCGGACGCCGAGCAGGTTCTCTTCGGGCACGCGCACGTTCTTGAGCGTCAGCGGGTGCGTATCGGAAGCATTCCAGCCGACCTTGTTGTAGGCGGGCTCGGCAGTGAACCCCTCCGCATCGGTGGGGACGATGATCGTGGAGATCTCCTTCTTGACGCTCCCGTCCTCGCGCTCGCTGGTCCCGGTCACGGCGGTCACGGTCACGTGCTGGGTGATGTCGGTACCGGAGTTGGTGATGAACTCCTTGGTGCCGTTGATGACCCACTCGCCGTTCTCCAGCTTGGCGGTCGTGCGCGTGCCCGACGCGTCCGACCCGGCCCCGGACTCGGTCAGGCCGAATCCGGCGAGCGCCTCGCCGGAGGCGAGCTTGGGCAGCCACTTGGCCTTCTGCTCGTCCGTACCGAACCGGTAGATCGGCATGGCGCCGAGGGACACGCCGGCCTCCAGCGTGATCGCGCAGGACTGGTCGACCCGGGCGATCTCCTCGAGCGCGAGGGAGAGCGCGAAGTAGTCGCCGCCCATCCCGCCGTGCTCCTCGGGGAACGGCAGGCCGAAGAGGCCCATCTGCCCCATCTGGGCGACGATCTCGTAGGGGAAACTGTGCTCCTCGTCGTGCTTCGCGGAGACCGGGGCAATGACCTCGTCGGCGAAGTCGCGCACGGTGTCGACGAGGTCCTGGTATTCCTCTTCCAGTTCAAAGTTCGGCATGGTTCAGGCTCCTTCGCCAGTCGTTGGTTCGTCATGGGCGGCGTCAGGGGCGACGCTCGCCAGTATCTGGTCTTTGGTCACCTGGTCGCCGACGCCGACGTGCACGGTGACGGTGCCGGCGATGCCCGCCAGCAGCGGGTGCTCCATCTTCATCGCCTCGATGCTCAGCAGCGGCTGCCCGGGCTCGACCCGGTCGCCGGTCACGACCGAGGCGGAGACGACGGCTCCGGGCATCGGTGCCTTCACGTCGGGGTCGCCGCCGGCGACCTCTCGCTCGAGCAGGGCCAGGTCGCGGTGCAGCTTCTCGCGCCGGCCCAGCAACCGCACGGGTGCGGCTCGGCCGCCCGCGGCGAACCACGCTCCCCCGCCCGGGTCCCGCGCGACGACGGCGCGCCCGCCGTCCCCGTCGACCAGCCGCACCTCGTGCATCCCGCCGTCGAGGTGCGGGCCGGATCCATCGGATCCGACGCCGACGCTGAACGTCTCGCCGTCGACGTCGAGGTGGACGGTACGACGACGGTGCTCACCCAGGCGCCAGCCGTCGCCGGCCTCCCAGGGCGCGGGCGCCGGTTCCTCGCCGTCCGCGCCGGCTGCCGTTCGCTGAAGGCGCTCCAGCGCCGCGACCGCGAAGTCGCGCTCGGACGCCGTCAGTTCCCGAGAGGCGAATGGACCCCGCCGCTCGATCAGGTTCGTATCGAGGCGGCCGGCAACGACGTCGTCGTCCGCGAGCAGGAAGCGCAGGTACTCGAGGTTGGTCGCGACGCCCAGGATGACGGAGTCGGCGAGCGCGGCGTCGAGCCGTGCGAGCGCCTCGGAGCGGTCGGCCCCGTGGGCGATGACCTTGGCGATCATCGGGTCGAAGGTAGGGCTGACGGATCCCGAGCCCTCGAGCGCGGAATCGACGCGCACCCCGTCACCGATGGGCAACTCGACCCGGAACGCGAACCCGCTGGAGGGCAGGAAGCCGGCGGCGGGGTCCTCCGCGTAGACCCGGGCCTCGACCGCGTGGCCGGAGAGCTCGACCTCGTCCTGCGCGAAGTCGAGTTCTTGCCCGGCGGCGATCCGGATCTGCTGCTCCACGAGGTCCAGCCGCCTGTCGCGGACCCGCACGATCTCCTCCGTCACGGGGTGTTCGACCTGCAGCCGCGTGTTCATTTCCATGAAGAAGAACTCGTCCGGCGCGTCGTCGGAGACGAGGAACTCGACCGTTCCGGCGCCGCGGTATCCCACGGATTCTGCAGCACGCACGGCGGCGGCCCCGAGGTCGGCCCGGATCTGCGGCCCGCGGGCCAGGGACTCAAGCAGGGGCGCCGGGGCCTCTTCGATCACCTTCTGGTGGCGGCGCTGCAGCGAGCACTCGCGCTCGGCGAGGTGGACCGTTCTCCCGTGCGCGTCAGCAAGGACCTGAACCTCGATGTGGCGGGGGCGGGTCACGAGCCGCTCCAGGAAGAGCGTGTCGTCGCCGAAGGCGCTTGCGGCCGTGCGCCGCGCCGACGCCAGCGCCTCGGGCAACTGCTCTGGAGATTCGACAGCGCCCATGCCTTTGCCTCCTCCTCCGGCGGAGGGCTTGATGAGCAGCGGGAACCCTATCGACGCGGCCGCGTCGATCAGCTCCGCGTCGCTCAGGCCCGGCTCGGCGATCCCGGGGACCACCGGCACCCCGTGCTCGCCCACGTGGTTCTTGGAGCGAATCTTGTCGCCCATGAGGTTGATCGCCTCGCTGGGCGGGCCGATGAACGCGATATCGGCGGCCTCGAGGGCGCGGGCGAAGTCGACGTTCTCGGAGAGGAAACCGTAGCCGGGGTGCACGGCCTGCGCGCCGCTGCGGCGGCACGCGCCGACCACGGCGTCGATGTCCAGGTAGGTCTCGGTCGCACCCGCGTGCCCGGCGTCGCCGAGCGCAACGGCTTCGTCGGCCAGGTGCACGTGCAGGGCGTCGGCGTCGTCGGGCGCGTAGACGGCGACGGCGCGGATGCCCAGGCGCTTCAGCGTGCGGATGACGCGCACGGCGATCTCGCCGCGGTTGGCGACCAGGACGGTGTCGAAGAGTTCGGTCATGCTCATCCCCTACATCCGGAAGACGCCGAAGCCGGTGTCCGGCAGCGGCTGGCGGGAGCAGACGTCGAGGGCGAGGCCGAGGACCCTGCGGGTGTCGCCCGGGTCGATGATGCCGTCGTCCCACAGCCTGGCGGTGGAGTAGTACGGGTTGCCCTGCGCCTCGTATTGGTCGCGGATGGGTCGCTTGAAGTCCTCCTCGGCCTCCGCGCTCCACGTCTCGCCCCGGGCCTCGAGGCCGTCGCGCCGGACCGTGGCGAGCACGCTGGAGGCCTGGTTTCCGCCCATGACGGAGATGCGCGCGGCGGGCCACATCCAGAGGAAGCGGGGCGAGTAGGCGCGCCCGCACATCGAGTAGTTGCCCGCGCCGAACGAGCCGCCGATCACGACCGTCAGCTTCGGGACGCGGCACGTGGCGACTGCGGTGACCATCTTGGCCCCGTGCTTGGCGATGCCGCCGGCCTCGTAGTCGCGGCCAACCATGAACCCGGAGATGTTCTGCAGGAACACGAGCGGGATGCCGCGCTGGTCGCACAGCTCGATGAAGTGGGCGCCCTTCTGCGCCGATTCGGCGAAGAGGATCCCGTTGTTCGCGACGATGCCGACGGGGTGGCCGTGGATGCGGGCGAAACCCGTCACGAGGCTCGCCCCGTAGGCGGCCTTGAACTCGTGGAAGCCGCTCGCGTCGACGATTCGGGCGATGACCTCGTGCACGTCGTAGCCGGCGTTCACGTCGACGGGCACCGCCCCGTAGATCTGGCCCGGGTCCACCTCCGGGTCGGCACCTGGGCGCACGTCCCACGCCGGCTCCGCGGGCGGCGGGAGCGTCTCGATGATGTCCCGCACGATCTGCAGGGCGTGCGCGTCGCTCTCTGCGAGATGGTCGACGACGCCGCTCGTCTTGGCGTGCACGTCGCCGCCGCCTAGCTCCTCGGCCGTGACGACCTCGCCGGTCGCCGCCTTCACGAGCGGCGGGCCGCCGAGGAAGATCGTGCCCTGATTGCGCACGATGACCGTCTCGTCGCTCATGGCCGGCACGTAGGCGCCGCCGGCCGTGCATGAACCGAGCACGGCCGCGATCTGCGGGATCTTTGCTGCGGAGAGCTGCGCCTGGTTGTAGAAGATGCGCCCGAAGTGATCGCGGTCCGGGAAGACCTCGTCCTGCTTCGGCAGGAACGCGCCGCCGGAGTCGACGAGGTAGACGCACGGCAGGCGGTTCTCGCGGGCGATCTCCTGGGCCCGCAAGTGCTTCTTGACCGTGACCGGCAGGTACGTGCCGCCCTTGACGGTCGCATCGTTGCAGACCACCATGACGTGGCGGCCGTGCACGAGGCCGATGCCGGCGATGACCCCGGCGGCCGGGGCCTCGCCGTCGTACATGTCCTCCGCGGCGAGCGGGGCGACCTCAAGGAAGGGTGAGCCGTCGTCGAGCAAGCCGTCAACGCGGTCGCGGGGCAGCAGCTTGCCGCGGGCCAGATGGCGCTCCCGCGACTTCTCCGGGCCGCCGCGGGCGGCGCGGGCGAGGCGCTCGCGCAGTTCCGCGGCAAGCGCGCGCTGCCCGGCCTCGTTGGCCGCGAACGCGGCAGAGGCGGGGTCGACGTGCGTGGGCAGGGTCTCCATCGACAACCTTCACAGTTAAGGGTCACTAACTACCTCACAGGTTAGTGTTGATTAACTACACGTGTCCAGCCTTTCCGTGAGGCAGGGCACATAGGATGTGAATCCACCATCAGTACAGGACCAGATATGACCGAATCCCCGCTGCCCGAGACCGAGACCACCGGCGAGCGGCGCCAGTCCAAAGAGGAGCGTCGCGCCGCCTACCTCGGCGCTGCCGCGCGCCTGTTCGCCAGCCACGGCTATCGCGGCGTATCGATCGAGGACCTCGGGGCCGCATGCGGCGTGAGCGGACCGGCCGTCTACCGGCATTTCGCGAACAAGCAGGCAGTGCTCGCCGACCTGCTGCTGGGCGTCAGCCGGTCGCTGCTCGACGGCGGCACGTTGGTCGCCAGCGATGGGCCCGCACCCGACGTCGTCCTCCAGCGCCTGGTTGCGTTCCAAGCCGACTTCGCCCTCTCGAACGCCGACGTCATCCGGGTCCAGGACCGCGACCTGGGCAATCTCGACGATTCCAGCGCGGGTGAGGTCCGTCGCCTGCAGCGCGACTACATCGCGGTCTGGACCGCGCAGTTGCAGCGGTTGCACCCGGAGGAGAGCTCCGACGGGGCCCGGCAGCGCGCGCAGGCGGTCTTCGGACTGCTGAACTCCACTCCGCACTCCAACACGAAGGAGGACGCCGCGACGCAGAGGTCACGTCTCGTCGCGATGGCATGGGCAGCGCTGTCCGCACCGGTACGCTAGAGAACAGAACGTGTCGCGCGGGATGCCCGGCACAGAGCTATGCCCCTGAACAGGTGCCGCGCATCCAGGGCACCGAACAGAGAAAGAGGAACGCCGTGAACCTACGCCCCGTGGAGCCAGCGGATCTCGACTGGTTTTTTGAGCACCAGCAGGACTCCGAGGCCAACATCATGGCAGGTTTTACCGCCAAGAACCCTTCTGATCGCGGCGTCTTCGACCACCACTGGTCGTCGATGCTCGCGGACCCCGATGTCACCGTGCGCACCATCGAGCACGACGGCCGCGTCGTCGGCTCCGTGATGGCCTACCCGAACGACGGCTACCAGGAGATCAGCTTCTGGACCGACAAGGCGTACTGGAGCCGCGGCGTGACCACGAGCGCCGTGGACGCCTTCCTGGCGGAGTTCGCCGAGCGGCCGATCCGGGCCCGCGTCGTCACCGACAACATCGGCTCGCAGAAGGTGCTCGAGCGCCGCGGCTTCCAGATCGTCGGCGAGGCCGAGGGCTTCGCCAACGCGCGCGCCGCCGTCGTCAAGGAATACATCATGGAGCTCTCCTAGAGCGAGCCCCGCCATGTCGCAACGTCGCCCCACCGCCCAGGACGTGGCCAAACGCGCGGGCGCCTCCCGCAGCGCCGTCTCCATGGTCATGAACGGGAACGCCGACGGCAACGTCGCGCCCGATATGCAGGAGCGGATCCGCAGCGCCGCCGCGGAACTCGAGTACACGCCGAATCCGATCGCCTCGGGCCTGCGCCGGCAGCGCTCGCAGATGATTGGCATCGTCACCGATGAGGCGGCCTCCAGCCCGTTCGCCGGGCGCATGCTCGCCGGCGCGTCGAAAGCCGCCTCCGAGCGTGGCTACCTGACCGTCATCGCCGACGCCGGCGCGCCCAACGCGGACCCGTCGTCGTTCATCGACGAGTTGCGTCGCCGCCGCGTCGATGGCCTGCTCCTGGCGACCCAGCGGCTGCGCACCGTCGACGTCCCGGACGGCCTGCGGCTCCAGCCTGGGATCCTGGCCAACTGCCGGGACCGTCTGGACTCGTTCCCCTCGATCATCCCCGACGAGATCCGCGGGGGTCGGGAGGCCGCCGAGCATCTGATCGGCCTCGGGCACCGGCGGATCGCCTGGGTCGGCGGGGACGACGACGTCGACGCCGCTCCCGCGCGCATCGCCGGCCTCCAGGCGGCACTCGCCTCGGCCGGGCTCCCCGGCGCCGAGCTGCACGCCGGAGAGTGGGACATCAGCGACGGCTACCGGGGGGCTGAGCGGATCTTCGAGCGCCCGACCGACCAGTGGCCGGACGCCATCTTCTGCGCGTGCGACCGCGTCGCGGTCGGGGTGCTGCTCTATGCGGGCGCCCACGGTATCTCGGTGCCGGGCGACGTCTCGGTCATGGGATACGACGACCAGCGCCACCTCGCCGACGCCACCGTTCCCGGCATCACGACCATGTCGCTGCCGCACGAGGCCATGGGACGTGAGGCGGCTCGGCGCGTCATCGACGAGCTCGAAGGCGCCCCCACCGACGAGGCCGCGACGACGTTGTTGCAATGCCCCCTCGTCGCGCGGGCCTCGACCGCGCCGCGGACCTCTCGCGCAGCCTGATGTGGCGCGCAGAGGCGACGGGCTACTCTGACCGGTAGTTGACGTCCATCGCGTCCAGCTCCCAGGCCTCGACGACAGTGCCCTCCCCGGCGCGCACGGCCCACCGCTGCTCCGCTGCCGGGTAGGCGCGCACCGTGTGCGCGACGGCGTCCCCGCAGAACGCCTCGACGACGCTGTGGTCGATGAAGACGCGCAACCCCGCCGCGGCGGACAGCCGGAGCACGGTTTCCACCCTGCCGCAATCCTCGCCCTCGATGGTCACGAGGACCACTTCGACGTCAGTCCCGCTGGGCTCCACGACCACTTCGGTCAGGTCGCCCAGTTCATGCAGGACTCCCCCGCCGAGACGCGTGCAGGACGCGCGGAGCGCCTCCAACTCCGCGGCCGGTTCGACGACGAGCCTCTCGCCCTCGAGCCGGAGCCGGCGCGGCAGGGTCAGCACGCCGGCCCACCCCGCCTCGTCGGCGAGAACTTCGTCGCGGCCCTCCCAGGACCATCCCCACAGCAGCGGGCCGGCTCCAGCGCCGTGTTCCCCGCCCGCCAGCACTTGGGGCGCGTAGAAGTCGGGGCCGGTATCGGCGACTCCGCCGCTGGCGACCTCGAACCTGAAAGGCAGGGCACCGGAGTCGTCGACCAGTTCGCCGACGAGGTAGGAGACTCCCGAGAGCAGGTGCTTCCCGTCGACCCAGCGCCACTGCGAGAGCAGCATGACCCAGCGCCCGTCGACCTGCACGAGCTGCGGGCACTCCCAGATCTCCGCCGGAGCGAGATCCACGGCGCGAACATTCTGCGCGTCCAGCAGCCGGCCGAGGAAGCGCCAGTCGTCGAGGTCCTCGGCGTCGTACAGGAGCACGGCCGGATCGCCGTCCGGCGAGCCGGCGCCCTGGAGGGCGTACCGGTGCCCGTGGTGGGTGAACAGGAAGGGGTCGCGGACGTCGGTGACACCCTCGCCCTCCGGCATGCCCGTCGCGGTGCGCACGGCGCCGCGATCGTCCAGCTTGCTCCACGTGTCGAGGTCGGCGTCCCCGCTGCGCGCGAGCACGACGCTCGAAGCGCCGCCCTCCTGCTGCACTCCGGTGTAGACGAGCGTCGGCACCCCGTCGTCGAGCGTCGCGACGCCGGACCAGCATCCGAACGCGTCCGGCCCGTCCCGGTCCGGGGCGATCGCGACCGGGTGCTCAGTCCACCGCACCAGGTCCGGCGAGCTCAGGTGGGCCCAGTTGATGCGGTGGTGGCGCGCCGAGTCCGGGTTGTACTGGCAGAAGACGTGGTAGCGACCCTCGTAGTGCAGGAGACCGTTCGGATCGTTGAGCCAGCCGCGCCGTGGGCGGGGGTGGATTCTCGGCCGTAGCCGGTCCGTACCGGCCTGCCCGCCGGATGAGTGAGCAGGCCTGGTGATCGTCTGTTCGCTCACGTGGTTTTCCCTGTTCTTGTCAGACATGATCTCCGGGCTACTTGCCGACGCCGGCGGTCAATCCAGCCCGCAGGCTGCGCTGGCCGAAGAAGAAGACAACGACGGCCGGGAGCATCGAGAGGATCACGCCGGCGAGCACCACCGAGATGCTGCCGGTGCCCATGTTCCCCTGCAGGGACACGAGTCCGAGCGGCAGGGTGAAGTTCTCCTCGGAGATGGTGAGGATGAGCGGCCGGAAGAACTCGTTCCAGTGGTAGTTGAAGGCGAGGATGCCGACGATCGCCATACCGGGCGTCGCCAGCGGCAGGTACACGGACCGGAAGATCCGCCACTGGCTGGCGCCGTCGATCTCTGCGGCCTCCGCGAGCTCCGCAGGGACCCCCATGAAGTACTGGCGCATCAGGAACGTGCCGAACGCAGTCGGGATCGCGGGGATGATGAGCGCGAGCAGCGTGTCCGCCAGACCCATACCGCGGATGATCATGAACACGGGCACGATCGTGACCTGCACGGGGATCATCATGGTGGCCAGGACGAGGCCGAAGAGGAGCTTGTTGCCCTTGAACTTCAACCGGGCGAACGCGTATCCCGCCATGGCGGCCGTGATCATCTGGCCGGCCGCGATGAATCCGGTCATGAGAGCCGAGTTCACGACCAGCCGGATCATGTCGATCTGCGCGAACACCTCCGAATACGAGGTGAAGTCCGGGTCCCAGGGGATGAACCGGGGTGGGAGGTTGAAGGATTCCGACGGCAGGCGCAGCGAGGTGGACAGCGTCCACATCACGGGTCCGAGGGTCAGGACCGCCGCCACCAGGAGTACCGCGAGGCGCCCGATGTACGCGCCCGTGACGGGCCTGCGGACTTTGCGGCGCAACGGCTGCTTGGCTTTCGTGTCGAGTTGAGTAGTCATGGGTGCCTCACTGGTAGAAGACGAATCGGCGGCTGAGCTGGAACTGCACGTAGGTGACGGCCATGATCAGCAGCATCAGGACCAGGCCGATCGCGGAGGCGCGACCGAACTCGAGTTGCTCGAACGCGGACTCGAAGACCACCATCACGGCGCTGCGCGTCGAGTCGCCCGGGCCGCCGCGGGTCAGTACATACGGCTGGTCGAAGACCTGCAGCGCGGTGATCACGGCCATGACGGAGGCCACCAGGGTCGTGGGACTCAGCAGCGGCATGGTGACGTTGATGAACTTCTTGAATCCCGAGGCGCCGTCCAGCTCCGCCGCCTCGTAGACCTCCTTGGGAATGTTCCCGAGGCCGCCGACGAACAGCAGGAAGGAGAAGCCGAAGTTCTGCCATACGTAAACGATGATGACGACGGCGGCCGCACCGGCCGGCGTCGTCAGCCATGGCACCGGGGCCAAGCCGACGAGGCCGATGAGCCAGTTCACAACGCCGAACTGCTCGTTGAACAGGTAGCCCATGAAGATCGAGACCGATGCTGCGGAGAGCACCAGCGGGAAGAAGAACGTGGACCGGAAGAAGACCCGGAGCCAGTCCGGCAGCCGCTCCTGGATCATGCTGGCCAGTACCAGGGCGATGCCCAGCTGCAGGGTCACCGCGATGACCACGAACACGATCGTGTTCAGGAAACTAACGCGCACCGTCGGATCCAGTGCGATGTCGGCGAAGTTGGCGAGGCCGACGAACTCCGGCCGGGAGATGATGTCCCAGCGGAAGAAGGCCAGCACGAGCGAGCCGATGATCGGCACGATCGTGAAGATGCCCATGCCGATCAGCGTCGGCGCGAGCAGCACCCCGGCGAACAGGTTCTTCTTCGGCTTGCTCCGTGATGCGGGAATTCGCCGGGTCCGCGCATCGGGGGCGCCGGTCGCCCGGGAACCGACCGGGTCGGTAGTAGTGTCGCTCATCGACCGCTCCTAAGGACTAGATTGAGGTCGCGGTCCAGGCTCGCCAGGGCGGAGCGCGTTTGCCGCGAGGAGCCGCTCACCGCGTTGGTGACATTCTTGATCAATGCGTTCTCGACGGCGGCCTGCTCCGGTGGAGCGGGGATCGGCGCCGAGGTCGGGAACCGGTCGAGGGTCTCGTAGAAGACCTGCCAGTTCTTGGGGCCGGTCTGCGCGTAGAACGACTCGTTGACCATCGACCGGCGGGTCGGCGTCGTCGTCGGCGACGGCATGGCCATCTCCATGGACTCGCGCCGGGCCGCGAACTTCACCCATTCCCAGGCCGCGTCCTTGTTCTCCGTGGTGCGCATGATGGCGTAGCCGGCCGTGCCGAACTGGTGGCGCTGGGTGCGGTTCTTCGGGAAGAACTGGACGTCGAAGCCGTCCTCCGCCATGCCGGCCTCGTGCAGGCCCTGGGCCCAGTAGCCACCGGCTGGCGTCGCACCGACGCGACCGCTCGAGAAGAGCCCGACGAGCGAGGTTCCGCCGCCGCCCTCGGGACGGACGCCCAGACCCTCGGCGACGAGCTCGCGCATGTAGTCGAAGGATTCGAAGACGCGCTCGTCGAGGGCGTTGGAGCCGTCCCAGATGAAGCCGCCGCCGCGCGTGGAGCGCGCCGGATCGTCCGGGTAGAACCCGTCCCACAGCCAGTCGCCGCCCGGCGCCTTGCGTTCGGTCAGGAACGACGTGTCGTTGTTGTAGAGCCACGGCACGATGCCGCCGAAGAGGCGATTGGTCCAGTAGAACGGTGTGAACCCGGGCCCCTGGGACTTCTTCATGGCCCGGAGCATCTCGGTGAAATCGTCTTGCGTCCAGTCGTCGGCAGGACGGTCCATGCCCGCTTCCTGCAGCGTCGACGTGTTCAGGTACATGTCGGCGGCGTTCCAGTCGATCGGCAGCTGGAAGAGGCTGCCCTGGTACATGTATGCCTCGACGAGGCTCGGGTGCACGTCGTCGAAGTACTCCCGCAGTTCCTCGGCGTCGCGGCGGATGAAGTGGTCCAACGGTTCGGCGAGCTTGTCGGCGAACAGCTGGGCTCCCTCGGTCGCGACGTAGACGATGTCCGGCGGGTTGCCTGCCGCGACCATGGTGAGGATCTTCGCGAAGAAGTCTTTCCAGTCGGCGCCTTGGATCGCCTGGATGTGGATCTTGATCTCCGGGAATTCACGGTGGAACTCCTCTGCGAGCCCCCGGCGCCCCTCTGCGTCGGCGCTGTTGCCGAGGATCGCGATGGTCAGCCCGTCGGCGTGCCGGCCCGGGATGTCGGAGCCGGTCAGCCGCGGCCACGATCCGATCGTCACCCCCGCCAGCCCGAGGCCACCCAGCGTCAGCAGGCCGCGCCGGGTGAGATTTGTGGCGGTCAGTCCGCCGGTCTGTTGTTTCATGGTCCCTTCCTAACACGTGTCAGGTTCAGGCATAAAGGTACCGCCGCCGACGCAGGGGTGTCAAGCATCACATGCCGCTGTGATGGCTCACCGCGGGTCACCTGGCCCGGCGAGGGCACTGGCCGGACACGCAGAAGCGGCTGCGGCCGACCACGTGGTGTGGTCGGCCGCAGCCGCGTCTCGTCCCTCGTCGAGGGAGTATTTCTAGACCAGCAGCTGGCCGCCGGGGATGGCGTCAAGCAGGTCCGCGGTGTACTGCGTCTTCGGGTTCGCGAAGATGTCGTCGGTCCGTCCGGATTCGACGAGTTGGCCGTTCTTCATGACCACCACTTCGTCGGCGATCTGGCGGACCACCGCGAGGTCGTGGGTGATGAACAAGTAGCTCAACCCGAGCTCGGATTGGAGCTTGTTCAGCAGCTCCAGCACCTGGGCCTGCACCAGCACGTCGAGCGCGGACACGGCCTCATCGCAGATGATGACCTCCGGCTCGAGCGCCAGAGCGCGCGCGATGGCGATGCGCTGACGCTGCCCACCCGAGAGCTCGTTCGGGAAGCGGTGCATCGTCGAGGCCGGCATCGAGACGTGCTCGAGCAGCTCCTTGACCCTGTTCTGCCGCGACTTGGCGTTGCCGATACCGTGGATCTTCAGCGGCTGCTCGATGGTGCGGAAAATGCTGTACATCGGATCCAGCGACCCGTACGGGTCCTGGAAGATCGGCTGAACCCGGCGGCGGAACCGGAAGAGCTCCTTCTCGCTGAGCCTGCCCATGTCCTGGCCGTCGAAGCGAATGGACCCACTCGTTGGTTCGAGCAGGTTCAGCACCATCTTCGCCACGGTCGACTTGCCCGAGCCCGACTCGCCGACGACCGCCGTCGTCGTGCCGCGCTTGACGTTGAACGAAACGTCGTCGACCGCCGTGAAGTCGGACTTCTTCAAACCCTTCTCACGGATCTTGAAGACCTTGGTCAGGTTCTTGATCTCCAGCACGTTGTCAGTGCTGGACGCCGACTTCTGTGCGGCCTCCGCGTTCGCCATCCGGTGAGAGGACAGTGACGGCGCCGAGTCGATCAGTCGCTTCGTGTACGGGTGCTGCGGGTTGCGCAGGAGCTCGAGCGCGGGGCCGGACTCGACGACCTGCCCCTTGTACATGACGACGACCTTCTCCGCGCGTTCGGCGGCGAGACCGAGGTCGTGGGTTATGAACAGGACCGCGGTCCCGAGCTCGGCCGTCATGTTGTCGAGATGGTCCAGGATCTGGCGCTGCACGGTCACGTCGAGGGCCGACGTCGGCTCGTCCGCGACGAGCAGGCGCGGACGGCAGGAGAGCCCGATCGAGATCAGCGCGCGCTGGCGCATGCCGCCCGAGAACTCATGCGGGTACTGCTTCGCGCGACGCTCCGCGTCCGGCAGGCCCGCGTTTTCGAGGGCTTCGGTCACCTTCTTGTTCATGTCCCCGCCGCCGAGCCCGTTGGCCTTCAGCGTCTCCTTGACCTGGAAGCCGATCTTCCAGACCGGGTTCAGGTTGGACATCGGATCCTGCGGAACCATACCGATCTGGTTGCCACGGATGTGGCGGAACTCCTTGTCGCTGGCCCCGGCGTAGTCCTTGCCGTCGAACAGGATCTGCCCGCCAGTGACCTTGCCGTTCTTGGCCAACAGGCCCATCGCGGCGAGGGCGATCGTGGACTTGCCCGAGCCGGACTCGCCGACGATCGCGACGGACTCCCCCGGCATGACCGAGAGGTTGGCGCCGCGGACGGCCGTCACGGGGCCGTTCGCCGTGTTGAACGTGATCTCCACATCCCGCATGTCGAGCAGCGGCTGCTCGTTGCTGTTCTGGTTTTCCATGTGGCTAGGCCTTCCGCGACTTCGGGTCCAGGGCGTCGCGCAGAGCGTCGCCCAGCATGATGAAGCTGAGCACCGTGATCGACAGGCCCAGCGCCGGCCAGAACAACATCTGCGGGTCCGCGCGGACGTGGGTCTGCGCCGCGTTGATGTCGTTGCCCCAGCTCATGACGTTGGCGGGTAGGCCGATGCCCAAGAAGGACAGCGTGGCCTCGGCGACGATGTATGTGCCCAGCGAGATCGAGGCGACGACGATGATAGGCGCCAGCGAGTTCGGCAGTACGTGGCGCACCAGGGCACCGAACCTCGAGACGCCGAGGGACCGCGCCGCCGTGACGTAGTCAGCGCCCTTGGCCTCTATCACGGCGCCGCGCGTGATGCGGGCGACCTGCGGCCAGCCGAAAATAACGAGCGTCAAGATGACCGTCCACTCCGTACGATTATCGCGAAAAGCGGGAAGCTGCATGATGACGATCGCGCCGAGGATCAACGGCAGCGCGAAGAATATGTCGCCCAATCGCGCGAGAATCGCATCCAGCCAGCCGCCGTAGTAGCCGGCCAAGGCGCCAAAGACGCCCCCGATAACGACGACGCCGATCGTCGTGAAGAGGCCGACCAGCACCGAAGCCTGCGCACCGAAGATCACCCGGGCATAGATGTCACAGCCCAGGGCGGTGAATCCGAACGGGTGACCGGCACGTGGGCCGGCTCCGGCGTCCTCAAGCAGGCAGTACCGCGGGTCGGCGGAGGCGAACAGCTGAGGGAACGCCGCGACGAGGACGACCAGAAGAATCAGCACCGTAGAGATGATGAACAGCGGCTGTCTGCGCAGGTTCCGCCACGCCTCGGCCCAGAAGCTCAGCGGCTCGGTGGTCTGATTGACCGTATCGACGGCCTGCAGCGGGGTCTCGTCGAGCGGAGCCACAAAGTGCTCGATGCGGCGCTTGGAGACCTTGCCAGTGCGCTTCACGTCGCCGGCAGCCGCCGTGTTCGCGACAGTGTTGTCAGTGTTCTCAGGCATAACGGATCCTCGGGTCGAGCAGGGCGTAGATCATATCGACGACCAGGTTGGCGATGACGAAGACGAGGACGAGGATGCTGACGACTGCTACGGTCGTCGCTGTCTCGCCCTTGCCGATCGCGTCGAAGAGCAGACGGCCGATGCCCGGGACGTTGAACACGCCCTCGGTGACAATCGCGCCGCCCATGAGCATTCCCAGATCGGCGCCGAGGAAGGTCACCACGGGGATCAGGGAGTTGCGCATCACGTGCACGACGATGACGCGCGTCCGGCTCAGGCCCTTGGCGCTCGCGGTGCGCACGTAGTCCGCCGAGATATTCTCGGAAATCGACGTGCGGGTCAGTCGAAGGACGTAGGCGAAGGAGACGAGGCCGAGCACTACGGCGGGCAGAATAAGGTCCCCCCATCCCGCACCGGCGCCGACTGTCGGTCGGACCCACTGGAGTTTCATGCCGAAGACGAACTGTAGGACGTAGCCGAGAACGAAGGTCGGTACGGCGATGACGATCA
The DNA here is from genome assembly GCF_004217565.1 of Zhihengliuella halotolerans. NCBI lineage: Bacteria > Bacillati > Actinomycetota > Actinomycetes > Micrococcales > Micrococcaceae > Zhihengliuella > Zhihengliuella halotolerans. The sequence continues at coordinate 1,666,765 of NZ_SHLA01000001.1, forward strand.
GCGAGAAGACCAGGACGGTCGAGTCGAAGAACTTGCCTTTGCGCAATCCCGCGATGACGCCGAAGGCCACACCAAAGACGGCCTCGATGCCGAGCGCCAGGACGGCGAGCCGGGCGGTGACCGGGAAGGCCTGGCCGATGACGTCGGATACCTCGCGGCCAGAGAAGGTCACGCCCATGTCGAGGGTGAGGAGGTTTTTGAGGTAGATGCCGTACTGGATCCAGAACGGCTGGTCCAGGTTGTACTGGGCGCGCAGTTGCGCCTCGACGGCCGGAGACATCGGCTTGCCGCCGGAGAGTGCGGCGATCGGGTCGCCTGACATGGAGAAGACCAGGAAGTACACCAGCAGCGTGGCGCCGATGAAGACCGGAACCATCTGCAGGAGTCTCTTGAGCATGTAGATCAGCATGTGAAGATTTCCTTAGGACGTGGCGAGGGCGGCGAAGAGGATTCCCCTCCGCCGCCCGCACCCTGAAGAACAGGAGTGATGTTTCCTGCGGTTCGTTCTACTCGACCGTCTCGATGTTGTAGTACAACGGAACGCCGTCCCAGCCCTGCTCCACATTGGTCACGTCAGCGCTCCAGCCGGCCTGGTTGGCCTGGTACCAGAGCGGAAGGGCCGGCAGGTCCTCGAAGAGGATCTCCTGCGCCTCGTTGAAGAACTGCGCGCCCTCCTCGACACTGTCGGCCTGCAGGCCTTCCTGCAGCTTGGCGTCGAACTCCTCCGACGAGTAGCGGCCGTCGTTCGACGAGGCCCCCGTGCCGAAGAGCGGGCCGAGGAAGTTGTATAGCGACGGGTAGTCGGCCTGCCAACCGGCACGAGAGATTCCCTCGAGGCCGTCCTCGCTGACGATCTGGCGCATCTCCTGGAACGTGGAGATCGCGTCGAGCTCGGCCTCGATCTCCAGGTTGTTGCGCAGCTGATTAGTGATGGCCTCGATGTACTCGCGGTTGCCGGCACCGTCGACGTTCGAGGTGTACTTCAGCACCTTGCCCTCGGGCCACGGCGAAATCGCATCGGCTTCGTCCCAAAGTTCCTTGGCTTTCTTCGGATCGTATTCGAGGACCTCGCTGCCGGGGATGTCCTCGCTGTAGCCGTCGAGAACGGGCGCGGTGAATTCCTTGGCCACCTCCTTGGTGCCCTTGAACACGGTGTCGATGATCGCCTGACGGTCGATCGCCATAGAGATCGCCTGGCGCCGGAGCTTGCCCGGCTCGCCCTCAAACTCCTTGAGGTAGCCCGGGATCACCATGTTGGCGTTGCCGGCGTAGGCGCGCGACGAAGCGCGGCCTTCCAGGTCGTCCTCGTAGGTATCCAGCGCGTTCGGCGGCATCTGGTCCATCACGTCTAGGTGTCCACTGACCAGATCCTGGTAGCCAGACTCGTAGTTCTCGTAGATTGTGAACGTGATGCCGTTGTTCTTCGGCGCACGCGGTCCCTCGTAGTCCTCGTTAGGGACCAGCTCCATCTCGACGTTGTGCTGCCAGCCGTCCTCCGCAAGGATGTACGGCCCGTTCGTGACGGGCTGCTCGCCGAACGCGGCCATGTCCTCGAACGCGACCTCCGGCAGCGGCTTGTACGCTGAGTAGCCGAGGCGCAGCGGGAAATCGGACTCCGGCCCCATCAGCTCGACAGTGAAGGTTGTCTCATCGACCACGGTCAGCCCGGAAAGCTCGTCGGCGCCCTCTTCGTCGGAATCCTTGAAGCCCTTGATCGTGTTGAAGAAGTAGGAAGCTTTCTGCGCGTTGTCGGAATCAGCGCCGTAGTTCCAGGCGTCCACGAATGAGGAAGCCGTCACCGGAGAGCCGTCCGAGAACGTCTGGCCCTCCTTGAGCTTGACCGTCCACGTGACGTTGTCCTCGGACTCGACGGACTCGGCGAGTTCCTCCTGCAGGCTGCCGTCCTGCGCGTAGGAGTAGAGACCGGCGTAGATCAGGTCGACGACGCGGCCGCCGCCCACCTCGCTGGTACTCGTCGGGATGAGGCCGTTCTCCGGCTCGGTGTTGTGTGCAGTGACGACACCATCGGCAGCGGCGCCGCCGCCGTCACCGGATCCGCCGCAGGCGGTGAGTGCGAGGGCGAGCGCCGAGGTCACGGCGACGCCCTTCAAGACGCGGTTCATGCGCATTCAATAACTCCTTGACAATTGGTGAGACGACGGCCGGCGGTTGTGAAGCAGGCCTTTCGCCCCCTCGCTGAAACTCAGCGTTTCAACCCCCGGAGCCTACACCCGCCCGCGGGCAGGTGTGGGCCAGATCATGGGCCTGAAACAGACAATTTATGACTTCGAAACGTTTGATGCAAATCACACAAGCGTGATAAGCGATGCCGGATCCCGCAGGATCCCCGCGATTCCGGCCAGGAATCGCGATGCCTGGGCCCCGTCGACCAGCCGGTGGTCGAAACTCAGGCTGAGCGTCATCACCTGTCGGAGGGCGACCTCGCCCCGGTACTCCCAGGGCTGCGACCGCACCTGGCCCATCGCCAGGATCCCGGCCTCGCCGGGGTTGATGATCGGGGTGCCGGCGTCGATGCCGAAGACCCCGATGTTGGTGATCGAGAAGGTTCCGGCCGCGAGTTCCTGCGGCGAGGTCTTGCCGTCCCGAGCCCGTTCGACGAGACCGCGCATCTGGCGCGCGAGCTCGGCCAGGTCCATCCGGTTCGCCGCCTTGATGTTCGGGACCAGCAGTCCGCGCGGCGTCGCCGCGGCGATGCCGAGATTCACGTCCGCGAAGCGGACGATCTCCCCCGCCGCGCCGTCCCACATGGAATTGAGCTCCGGGGTCCGCCCCAGCCACAGGCAGGCCGCTTTGGCCACGAGCGTCAACGGGGTCAGCTTGAGACCCTCGAACTCGCGCGATCGGCGCAACCGCTCCAGCAGTTCCATGCTCTCGGTGACATCTACCGTCAGGAACTCGGTCGCGTGCGGCGCCGTGAAAGCGCTGTCGACCATGGCCGCTGCCATCGCCTTCTGCACGCCGGAGATCCGCACCCGCTCCTGGCCGGGGGCCGCCACGGCGGTGGCCGGCTCGGCCTCCGGCGCGCTCGCCGCGGAGCCGGCGGCCCGCACGTCATCGCGCGTGATCAGCCCGTCGGGCCCACTCCCCACGAGCCTCTCGAGGTCGATCCCGAGATCGCGGGCCAGCTTGCGCACCGGGGGCGTCGAGCGCGGACGCTCGGCGGGCCGTGCGGGCTGGTCAGCCGACTGATCAGCGGCCGGCTCCGCGACGGCGGCTGGCGCCGCGCCGCTCGGCGCCTGGGCGCCGGCGGCGGGCACAGCCGTACGACGGCGACGCGTCGGCCGGGCCCCGGTCTCCACCGCGGCCCCGTAGCCGACCAGATTCGGTTCGCGGATCGGCGTCGTACTGGCGTTGGCGCCGCCGGACGGGGCGTCTTTCCCGGCCGGGGCGGCGCCCTCGACCTCGATCGCGATGATCGGCTTGCCGACCTCGACCACCGTTCCCGGCTCGGCATAGATCTTCGCGACGGTGCCCGCGTAGGGGCTCGGGATCTCGACGACCGCCTTGGCCGTCTCGACGTCGGCGATCACCTGATTCAGCGCGACCGTCTCCCCCTCGGCGACCTTCCACGCCAACACCTCGGACTCCGTCAGGCCCTCGCCCAGGTCCGGAAGATTGAAAACCTTCAGCATCCTGCACCCCCGGACAGCGAGTTCGGGCGTTCCATGACGCGGTCGATCCCGTCCAGGATCCGGTCCAGGTCAGGCAGGTGATGCTCTTCCAACTTCGATGGCGGATACGGGATATCGAATCCGGTCACGCGTACTGGAGGCTGCTCGAGATGATAGAAGCAGCGCTCCGTCAGACTCGCCGCGATCTCGGCGCCCAAGCCCCCGAACTGGCCGGCCTCGTGCGTGATCACCACGCGGCCCGTCTTGCGGACCGAGGCCTCCACTGGAGCGAAGTCGATGGGCGAGAGCGAGCGCAGGTCGATCACCTCCACCGAGATGCCCTCGTCCCCCGCAGCGGCCGCGACGTCGACCGCGGTCTTCACGAGCGGCCCGTACGTCACGAGCGTGACGTCAGTCCCGGGGACGACGACGTTCGCCGCGCCCAGCGGCAGCTCAGCCAGGTCGACACCCTCGTCGACCTCACCCTTCTCGTGGTACCGGCGCTTCGGCTCGAAATAGATCACGGGATCGTCACACGCGATGGCCTGCCGGATCATCACGTGCGCATCCTGCGGGTTCGACGGCGAGACGACGCGCAGGCCGGCGGTGTGCGCAAAGTACGCCTCCGGCGACTCCGAGTGGTGTTCGGGCGAGCCGATGCCGCCGCCGAACGGGATGCGGATCGTCAGCGGCATGCTCACGCGGCCCCGGGTGCGGTATCGCAGCTTCGCGACCTGGCTGACGATCTGGTCGAAGGCCGGGTACACAAAGCCGTCGAACTGGATCTCGACGACGGGGCGGAACCCGCGGTAGGCCAGGCCGACGGCGGTTCCCACGATGCCCGACTCGGCCAGCGGCGAGTCGATCACGCGCTCCGGGCCGAACTCCTGCTGGAGCCCGTCCGTAACACGGAAGACGCCGCCGAGCGTGCCGACGTCCTCCCCCATGACCAGGACCTTGTCGTCGGCCGCCAGCGCGTGGTGCAGCCCGCGGTTGATGGCCTTGCCCAGTGTGAGCGTGCCGGTTGCGGTGGTCTGGGTGTCCATCATGCTTTCCCTTCCGCATCGGAGGAGAAGAGGTCCTGATAGCGGCCGTACTGCTCGCGCTGTCGCTCCAGCCAGGAGTGGTCCTCGGCGTACACGTTCTCGAAGACGGCCTGCCACTCGGGGTCGGCCATCGTGGTGATCCCGTGGCGGAGTTTCTCGGCGACGTCGTCCGCGCGGTGCTGGGCGGCCTCACGGAAGCCGTCGACGGCCATTCCGCGCGTATGCAGGTACGCCTCGATCCGCGTGATCGGATCCTTCTCCTTCCACTCCTCCAGTTCAGCGGCGTCGCGGTACCGGGTCGGGTCGTCCGCCGTCGTGTGCGGGCCCATCCGGTAGGTCACGGCCTCGATGAACGTCGGACCGTCTCCGGCTCGGGCGCGCTCCAGGGCCATGCGCGTCGCAGCCATCGTCGCGAGGACGTCGTTGCCGTCGATGCGCAGGTGCTCGATGCCGAACCCGTCGGCACGCTGGGCGATCGGCACGCGCGTCTGCAGCCCCACGGGCTCGGAGATCGCCCACTGGTTGTTCTGGCAGAAGAAGACGACGGGGGCTTGGTAGCTCGCGGCGAACGCGAGGGCCTCGTTCACGTCGCCCTGCGTGATCGCACCGTCGCCGAAGTACGCCACGGACGCCTGGGTGCCGCCGTCAAACTTCACACCCATGGCGTACCCGGTCGCGTGCAGCGTCTGCGCACCGATGATGATCTGCGGCGTGGCCATGTTGATGCCGTACGGGTCCCACCCGCTGGACGCGTTGCCGCGCCAGACCGTGAGCAGGTCGTCGAGGTCGACGCCGCGGCAATAGGCGACGCCGTTTTCGCGGTAAGAGGTGAAGACGAAGTCGTCCTCGCGCAGGGCCCGGGCGGAGCCGACCTGCGCGGCTTCCTGGCCGAGGAGCGGGGGCCAGAGGGCCAGTTCGCCCTGACGTTGCAGGGCCGTGGCCTCGGTGTCGATGCGGCGCACGGCCACCATGTCGACGTAGAGGTCCGCAACGGCGTCGTCATTGACGTCCGCGAGCATCGCGTCGAAGGCCGCGTGCCGGTGGCGCGTGCCGTCCGGCGCCACGAGTTGAATCGGTTCGGAGGAGGCGGTGTCCGCCATGGTCAATAGATCTTCTCGGGACATGATGTCTCCCTATGCATCAGCGCTGTCCGCCGCATCGGAGCCCGAGCTTGTGGCCGGCACCGGTGTGCGAACGATGTGGCTGGTCACCACACCTACCTGTGACGATACTCACAGTCGGCGGATGCGGCAACGACCGCGCGCGGCGCGGCAACGCCATCGTCGTCCCCGGGGCAGGCCTGGGCACGCAAAAGCCGGTGCCCGGCACGATTTCTCGCGCCGGGCACCGGCTCTTGGGGTCCCTGACGTGGGCGTTAGTGGTCGACCGCCTTCTCGGCGCCGACGCCAGTGAGCGAGCGGACCTCCATCTCCGCCTGGACGCGCGGGTCCTCCCCGTCCGTGTCGAGCTTCGAGCCGAGCCAGCCGAGCAGGAACGCCAGCGGGATCGAGACGAGGCCCGGGTTGGAGAGCGGGAAGAGCGCGAAGTCTGCGCTCGGGATCATCGAACTCTCCGCGCCGGACATGACGGGCGAGAAGATGATCAGCACAAGTGCCGAGCCGAGGCCGCCGTACATCGACCACACAGCCCCGCGGGTCGTGAAGCGACGCCAGAAGAGCGAGTAGAGGATCGTCGGCAGGTTCGCCGAGGCGGCGACCGCGAAGGCTAGCGCGACGAGGAACGCCACGTTCTGCCCCTGCGCGCCGATGCCGCCCAGGATCGAGAGGACGCCGATCACGACGACGGTGCGCCGAGCGACCTTGACCTCCTGCTCGGGCGTGGTCTTGCCCTTAGCGATGACGTTGGCGTAGACGTCGTGGGAGAACGACGCCGCCGCCGTGATCGTCAGACCGGCGACCACGGCGAGGATCGTCGCGAACGCCACGGCCGCGATCACGCCCAGCAGCAGCGACCCGCCGAGCTCGAACGCCAGCAGCGGCGCCGCGGAGTTGACGCCGCCCGGGGCCTCGAGGATCCGGTCCGGGCCGAGCAGAGCGCCGGCGCCGTAGCCGAGGACCAGCGTGAAGAGGTAAAACGCGCCGATGAGCCAGATCGCCCAGACCACCGAGCGACGGGCCTCCTTCGCCGTCGGGACGGTGTAGAAGCGCATGAGCACGTGCGGCAGGCCGGCCGTGCCCAGGACGAGCGCAAGGGCCAGCGAGATGAAGTCCATCTTGGTCGTGATGTTCTCGCCGTACTTCAGCCCGGGCTTGAGCAGGTCCTCGTTTCCGCCGGCCGCGGCCACGGCGTCGCCCATGAGCGCGGAGAGGTTGAACCCGTACATGCCCAGAACCCAGACCGTCATGATGAACGCACCCGCGATCAGCAGGCAGGCCTTGATGATCTGCACCCAGGTGGTGCCCTTCATCCCGCCGATGAGCACGTACATGATCATCAGGGCGCCGACCACGACGATGACGAGCGATTGGCCCATCCGGTCGTCGATGCCCAGCAGCAGGGAGACGAGCCCGCCGGCGCCGGCCATCTGCGCAAGCAGGTAGAACAGGCAGACGGCGAGGGTCGTGATGGCCGCGGCGATGCGGACCGGCTTCTGCCGCAGGCGGAAGGAGAGCACGTCGGCCATCGTGAACTTGCCGGTGTTGCGCAACAGTTCGGCGACGAGCAGCAGCGCGACCAGCCAGGCGACGAGGAAGCCGATGGAATACAGGAAGCCGTCGTAGCCGTTGATGGCGATGGCCCCGACGATACCTAGGAACGAGGCGGCAGAGAGGTAGTCGCCGGCGATGGCGGTGCCGTTCTGGCCGCCCGAGAAGGAGCGCCCGCCGGCGTAGTAGTCGGCGGCGGTCTTGTTGTTCTTCGACGCGCGCAGCACGACGACGAGGGTGACGGCCACGAAGAGGCCGAAGATCGTGATGTTCACCCAGGGGTTGCCGACCGAGCTTTGTCCGGCCGTCGCGGCGAGCGGGGCGAGTTGCGTTGTCATCATTCGGCGTCTCCTTCGAGATCGGCGCGGATGGCCGCGGCCTGCGGATCGAGGCGGCGGTTGGCGAACGAGACGTACGCCGCGGTGATGCCGAAGGTGGAGACGAACTGGAGCAGACCCAGCACGATGCCGACGTTGACGTTGCCCGCGACCGAGATCGCCATGAACTCGGGTGCGAATGCCGCCAGCAGCACGTAGACGAAGTACCAGACGATGAAGATGACGGCCATCGGGAAGACGAAGCTGCGGTGCGTGCGGCGCAGCCGCTGGAACTTCTCCGAAGACTGGGTCTCGCGGAAGTCGACGGTGTCGAGCCCGGCGTCCGCTTCCGGCTCCCGGACCTCGCCCGGGGTGGGTTGGATACCCATGGATTCCTCCTACTTTTCTGCGCTAGCCCCGGTCGGGGGCGCGGTGTGATCCCCATCACTGTGACGCATTCGAGACACGCTGTGGTCCCTCCCCCGCCCGGCGACGGACGAGCGGTCGCCACGTTGCGCCGAACGGTCGCTGCGGCCGGTGAGCGGCGCCGACGCCCGGGCCCCGCGCCGGCGCTCGGTACGCTGGTGCTCATGATGTCGCCCGCCCTCGAGACCACGCTGATCGTTTCGATCATCGTCGCCGCGGCCGCCGTCGTCGTCTACGTCGGGATGCGGGTGTTCCACGCCCAGCGCGACCTCGGCACGGATGCCGACCGCGCCACGTTCCAGACGCTGCACACCGTCTCGCTCGCCGCGCCGCACCTGGCCAACGGGCTCGAGGAGGAGGGAGCCTCCCGCGCGAGCCGCCACCTGCGGGAACTGCTCGGGTGCCGCGGGCTCGCGGTCACGAATACGACGGCGGTGCTCGCCGCCGACGGCGCCCTGCCGGACGTCGACGTGCTCGCTCTTGCGTCGCAGACGATCACGGCGGGGCGCACCCAGGTCGTCCACGGGCGCGACTGGGACGCGGTGTGCTCGCCCGTCGTCGTCCAGGACCGGACCATGGGCACCGTCATCGCCTTCGCCGCCAAGGCGGACTCCGGGCTCGTGCGCGCCGGCAGCGAGGTCGCCGCCTGGGTTGCGGCGCACGTCGGCCTCGCCGAACTCGACGAGTCCCGCGCCCGTCTCGCCGAGGCCGAGGTGAAGGCCCTGCGCGCGCAGATCAGTCCGCATTTCATCTACAACTCGCTCGGTGCGATCGCCTCGTTCATCAACACGGACCCGGAGCGGGCCCGCGAGCTCGTCGTCGAATTCGCCGACTTCACCCGCTACACCTTCCGCCGCCACGGGGAGTTCACGACCCTGGCCGAGGAGCTGCAGGCGATCGACCGCTACCTCCTGCTCGAGAAGGCCCGCTTCGGGGACCGGATCCGCGTCAGCCTCGAGATCGCGCCCGAGGTCCTCGGCACCGTCATCCCCTTCCTGAGCCTGCAGCCGCTCGTCGAGAACGCCGTGCGCCACGGCCTCGAGGGGCGGCCCGACGGCGGCCTCATCACGATCACCGCCGCTGACGACGGCCAACACGCTGTCATCACCATCGAGGACGACGGCGTCGGCATGGACCCGGAGCACCTGCGCGACCTGCTCGGGGTCCGCCCCGACGGCGAGCATGTAGGGCTGCGCAACGTGGACGTGCGGCTGCGCCAGCTCTACGGGCCGGAACACGGCCTCGTCGTCGACACCGCCCCCGGCGCCGGAACCCTGATCACCGTGCGGCTGCCCAAATTCCGCACCCCTAGACTTGAGCCATGATCAACGTAGTCGTCGCCGATGACGAGCCGCCGGCGGTCGAGGAGCTCGCGTTCCTGCTCGCCAAGGACCCGCGCATCGGCAAGATCCATCGGGCCTCCTCCGGCGCCCAGGCGCTCAAGGCCCTCGACGAGTTCGACGTCGACGCGCTCTTCCTCGACATCCACATGCCGGCCCTCACCGGGTTGGACATCGCCCGCGTCATCTCCCGCTTCACGCGCCCGCCGGCCGTCGTCTTCGTGACCGCGGACGAGGCCCAGGCGCTCGAGGCCTTCGAACTGGCCGCCGTGGACTACATCCTCAAGCCCATCCGGCCCGCCCGCCTGGCCGAATCGGTGCGCCGGATCTGCGAAGCCGTCGAGGACGCGGCCGAGGCCCCGGAGCTCGTCACGGTCGATCAGGGCGGGGTGACCCGGATGATCCGCCGTGACGACATCACCCACGTCCTGGCCCAGGGCGACTACGCCCGACTGCACACGAAGGACGCGAGCTACCTCATCCGCGTGCCCCTCGGCGATCTGGAACAGCAGTGGTCCGAGGCCGGGTTCGTGCGCATCCACCGCAGCTGCCTCGTGGCGATGGACCACATCGGCCGGGTCCGCCTGCAGCCCGGGCGGGCCGCCGTCGTGATCGGCGACGTGGAACTGCCCGTCAGCCGACGCGCCCTGCCGAACCTGCGTGAGCGCCTCGAGTCCCACCGCGTGAGGCCGCTCTGATGGATGCGCGCCCCGAACGCGTGCGCGTCACCGCACCGCGGGACGCCGCCCCGCCCCCGATCTCCCCCGTCCCCGCCGGCACACCGGAGGACTTCTACGTGCGCTCGCTCGTGAGGTCCCAGCTCCGCCTAGCGCTCTCGGTGGCCGTCGGCTTCGTCGTCGTGCTGGTCCTTCTGGCCGTCATGGTGACGTTCTGGCCGCAGATCCACGCCATGCGCGTGGCCACGATCCCGCTGCCGTGGCTGCTCCTCGGCGTCGGCGTGTACCCGCTCATCTGGGTGGGCGCGGCGCTGTACAACCGCGCCTCCGAGCGCAACGAACAGCGGTACCGCGACCTGGCCGGGCGGTGATCCGTGCAGTCCTCCGCCGCACTCGCCGCGATCGCCGTCGTCACCGCCGCCACCGTTCTCATCGCCTTCAACGGTCTGCGCCTCTCCCGCACCACGAGTGACTTCTACGTCGCCTCGCGCACCGTGAAACCCTGGTGGAACGCGTCGGCGATCGGCGGCGAGTACCTCTCCGCGGCGAGTTTCCTGGGCGTCGCCGGCCTCATCGTGGTCTCCGGTCAGGACGGGTTGTGGTTCCCGATCGGCTACACGGCCGGCTACCTGATGCTGCTTCTCTTCGTCGCCGCCCCGCTGCGCCGCTCCGGGGCCTACACGCTCCCGGACTTCGCGCAGATCCGCCTCGGCGGGCGGATGCCGCGGCTCGTGACGAGCGGCCTCGTCGTCGTGGTCGGCTGGATGTACATCGTTCCGCAGCTGCACGGCGCGGCCCTGACTCTGAGGACGACGACGCCGTTGCCCTCCTGGGTGGGCGCCGTCTCGGTCATGTGCATTGTCTGCGTGACGGTACTGGCGGGCGGCATGCGCTCCATCACCTTCGTCCAGGCTTTCCAGTACTGGCTGAAGCTGCTCGCCCTGGCGGTACCGACGATCTTCCTGCTCATCCACCTGGGACTGATGGGCGAGTCCGCGACCGCCGGCGGGGCCGCGTTCGACGCGCTGCCCGCCGACGGCTCGGAGCCGGGCTCGTCGGCCCTCAGCGGCGGTCAGCTGAGCCTGTTCCAGACGATTTCGCTCATCGTGGCCCTGCTCTTCGGCACCCTGGGCCTGCCGCACGTGCTCGTTCGCTTCTACACCAATCCGGACGGGCCGAGCGCGCGACGCACGACCGCGATCGTGCTGGGCCTGCTCTCGCTCTTCTATGTCTTTCCGACGATCCTCGGCGTGCTGGGCCGGACCTACCTGCCGGACCTGGCCTCGGGCGGCAACGCCGACGCGACCGTGCTGCTGCTGCCGGGCGCGGTCGTGGGCGGGTTGGCCGGGGATCTGCTCTCTGCGTTGGTCATCGGCGGGGCCTTCGCAGCGTTTCTCTCGACGACGTCGGGACTGGTCGTCTCGCTCGCCGGTGTCATCAGCCAGGATCTCTTCAAGGGCACGGTGCGCGGATTCCGGATCGCGACCCTTCTGGCCTGCCTCGTGCCGCTGCTGCTGGCCCTGGCCACCCGCAGTTTCGCGTTGGCCGGCGCAATCGGCTCGGTCTTCGCGTTCACGGCCTCGACGATCTGCCCGCTGCTGCTGCTCGGGATCTGGTGGCGCGGACTCACCGCACGCGGCGCCGTCGCGGGGATGCTCACGGGGGCGCTGACCTGCGGCGGCGCTCTGCTGGCGGCGAGCACGCTGCAGCTGCCCGACGTCGTCGCACGGGTCTGCGAGCACCCGGCGGCGCTGACAGTCCCGTTGGCGTTCACGGTGACCGTCGCGGTCTCGCGCTGGGAGCGGGCGTGCGAGCGTTCCGAAAGCGGCAAAGCCGGCACGCAGGCGCGGCGCGCACGAAAGGTGATGGCCCAGCTACACGTGCCGGAGGAGCTCTATGAGCGGCGCTACTAGTCGATCGATGCCATGAGCTCGACGACGCGGTCGAGGAACGCGTCGACCTGGCTCTCCTCGTAGCCGTCCTGGCCCTGCGCCTCGCGGAAGGTGGCGCGGCGGACGGAGTCGACGCTCAACGGGACGTCTTTCTCGAAGTAGTCGGCGAGCTGGTCGCACAGGGCGTCCACGTCTTCGACGTTGTAGCTGGCGACGTTCCGGCGCGACGGTCGGCGGAATCGCTCGCCGGGCTGGCGGTGCAGACGGCCGCGCAGGATCGTGGAGAGGCGCCCGACCTGCTGCAGCCAGGCCTCCTCGCCCTCGGCCTCGACGAGGGCCTCGCGCTCACGCTTGGCGAAGACGTCCTCGAGTCGATCGAGTGCCGAGTCGACGGTGCGGGCATCGTAGCCGCCCTTCTGGGGGTCGAACGCGGTGCGGCGAACGAGGTGGCTCGTGACGATCTCGTCGTCGGCCCCGGTCCCGTTGAACGTACCGCGAGCGCGCGCCAGAAACTCATCGACCTGCTCGATGCTGTATCCGTACTCGTTGGCCGCCACCGTCTCGAACGGCAGGGCGGCTTGACGCATGTCTGGCTGGCTCACGAATTGTCCCTCTAAGCTCCGGTTGGTACCGATTCTGGTACTCGATGTCTTGCTGTGGTTCCGCAGCGGGCGCCGCCCGGATCCCCTCACGACTATAGTACCGACTTTCGCGCCTGTCCGGGCGGCTCGTCCGCGTGCCGATCCGGCTAGGTTCGGCCCATCGCCGACGTCAGCACCACAGCCATCAGATACGCCGCCGGCGCGGCGAAGACGATCGAATCGAGACGGTCCATGACGCCTCCGTGCCCGGGCAGCAGGTTGCTCATGTCCTTGATGCCGAGTTCGCGCTTGACCATCGACTCGGCCAGATCCCCGGCGGTCGCCGCGGCGACCGTCGCCACGGCCAGGGGGACGCCGACCCACCAGGGCACGTCCAGCAGGAAGACCGCCGCGCCGATGGCGACGAGGATCGCTCCGCCCACGGAGCCGGCGAAACCCTCCCAGGACTTCTTCGGGCTGATCTTCGGCGCCATGGGGTGCTTGCCGAAGAACGCCCCGATGAGATATCCGAAAGTGTCGTTCGCAACGACGAGCAGAAGCATCGTGGCCACCATGAAGTGGCCCTTCTCCCGCGCGAAGAGCAGGACAGCGAAGCTCATCAGGAACGGAACCCACAGGAAGACGCCCGTGGAGGCTGTGATCGAACGGATGACGCCGCGTCCGCCCTCAATGACACGCCAGAGCACGATGAGGACGACAGCGCCGGCCAGTGCGAAACCGAGCGCCTCCGGTCCGCCGTAGTGCGCGGCGAAGGGCAGGGCGACGGAGCCGGCCGCCAACGGGACGATGGGCACGTCGACGTCGGCGACACTCAACGCCCGGGCGACTTCCCAGCAGCCGAAGACGCCGAAAACGGCGACCGTCGCGACGAACGCGACGGGGAAGAAGAAGAGCCCCGCCAGTACTGCGGCGAGGAGGATGACGCCGACCGCGATCGCGGCCGGGAGGTTCCTCCCGGCCCGCGATGGCTTCGTACGTTCCGCTCGCCGGGAACGTCGCGAGGCCGGCTCCGCGGGGGTCGTCATTAGACCTCCAGCAGCTCGGCTTCCTTGCGCTTGAGCAGCTCGTCGACGGTGTCGACGTACTTCTTGGTCAGCGCGTCCAGTTCCTTCTCGCCGCGGTTGCCGTCGTCCTCACCGACCTCGCCGTCCTTGACGAGCTTGTCGATGGCGTCCTTGGCCTTACGGCGGTGGTTGCGCAGGGCGACCTTCGCGTCCTCGCCCTTGCCGCGCACGACCTTGACGTATTCCTTGCGGCGCTCCGCCGTCAGCTCCGGCAGGACCACTCGGATGGCTTTGCCGTCGTTGGACGGGTTGGCGCCGATCTCGGAGTCGGAGAGCGCCTTCTCGATCGCGCGCAGCGCGGAGACGTCGTACGGCGTGATGAGGATCGTGCGCGCGTCGGTGACCGCGAACGAGGCCAGCTGCTGCAGCGGGGTCATCGAGCCGTAGTAGTCGACCATGACCTTGGCGTAGAGGCTGGGGTTGGCGCGGCCGGTGCGGATCGAGGAGAAGTCCTCCTTCGCCGCCTCCACGGTGCGCTCCATCTTGTCGGTGGCGTCTGTCAGGGTCTCATCAATCACGTCAGTACTCCTTGTCATCGCCTGCCACGGGAGGACAGGCCGGATCGGTGGCTGGACTCGTTTTTATCCTATGTCAGGTGGCCGCTAGACCGTGACGCGTGTGCCCAGCGGTTCGCCGAGGAGCGCGCCGGTCACGTTGCCTTCGCCCTCCATGCCGAAGACCCGCATGGCCAGGCTGTTGTCTTTGCACATCGTCATCGCGGTCTGGTCCATGACGCGGATGTTCTTCAGCAGCGCCTCGTCGTAGGTGAGCTGGTCGAGCTTGACGGCTGAGGGGTCCTTCTTGGGGTCGGCGCTGTAAACGCCGTCGACGCCGCTCTTGGCCATGAGGACCTCGTCGGCGCGGACCTCGAGGGCGCGCTGCGCGGCGACGGTGTCGGTCGAGAAGTAGGGCAGGCCGGCACCTGCACCGAAGATCACGACGCGGTCCTTCTCCAGGTGCCGGATCGCCCGGCGCGGAATGTAGGCCTCGGCGACCTGGGCCATCGAAATGGCCGACTGGACCCGGGTGTCGACGCCGGCCTGCTCGAGGAAGTCCTGGAGCGCCAGGCAGTTCATCACGGTCCCGAGCATGCCCATGTAGTCAGCACGAGAGCGGTCCATGCCGGACTGCGAGAGCTCGGCGCCGCGGAAGAAGTTGCCGCCGCCGACGACGATGGCCGTCTCGACGGTGCCGACCGTCTGTGCGATCTGCTCCGCGATGGCCTGCACAGTCTCGGGATCGACGCCGAGCTTGCCGCCCCCGAACACTTCGCCGGAGAGTTTGAGCAGGACGCGTCGGCGCTTGCCGCCGCCGTGTGCCGTGGTCTCGTCGGTGCCGACCTGTTCCGCTGTGGCCTTGTCCAATGGGACCTCCCTTGTCCGCTCGCCATCGTCGATGGTGTGCGCCGTCGTTGTCTGTCTTCGCCCCGTGCACGGCACGGGGCAGGGAAAAGGGGTGGCCACCTGATTGGTGGCCACCCCCTCTACCGTACGTGCGGGCGGGCGGTTGTGCCGTCCGCCAGCTGCTTGCTTAGGAGCCTACGCGGAAACGCGCGAAGGCGGTAGCAGCAACGCCGGCCTCTTCGAGGACCTTGCCGACGGTCTTCTTGGTGTCCTTGGCGAACGCCTGGTCCGTCAAGACGATCTCCTTGAAGAAACCGGTCAGACGGCCTTCGACGATCTTGACCATGGCGGCTTCGGGCTTGCCCTCGGCCTTGGCGGTCTCCTCGGCCACACGGCGCTCGTTCTCGACCGTCTCGGCCGGGACCTCGTCACGCGTCAGGAACGTCGGAGCCATTGCGGCAGCGTGCACGGCGACGTCGTGCGCCGCCGTCCCCGCGGCCTCGCCGGTGC
Source organism: Zhihengliuella halotolerans (assembly GCF_004217565.1). Classification (NCBI taxonomy): domain Bacteria; kingdom Bacillati; phylum Actinomycetota; class Actinomycetes; order Micrococcales; family Micrococcaceae; genus Zhihengliuella; species Zhihengliuella halotolerans. The sequence continues at coordinate 1,682,280 of NZ_SHLA01000001.1, forward strand.
CGTCGACGGCAACCAGGACGCCGACCTGAGCCGGCAGGTCCTTGGACGTCTTGTGCAGGTAGGCGTCCACCAGTGCGCCCTCGATGCGGGAAACGCGGCGGACCACGATCTTCTCGCCCAGAGCGGCAGCCTCGCCGATGATCCATTCGCTCAGCGGCTTGCCGTCGACGTCCGCGGCCTGCAGGGCCTCGGCATCGGTGGCGCCGGATGCAACGGCGGCGTCCAGGACGGTGGCCGCGAGCGCGATGAACTTGTCGGACTTGGCGACGAAATCGGTCTCGCAGTTGACCTCGACCATGACGCCGACGGTGCCGTCGACGACCGTGGCGGTCACGAGGCCCTCGGCCGTCGAACGGCCTTCGCGCTTGGTGGCGCCCTTGAGGCCCTTGATGCGGATGAGTTCCATCGCCTTGTCGGCGTTGCCGTCGGCCTCGTCGAGGGCCTTCTTGACGTCCATCATGCCGGCGCCGGTGCGCTCGCGGAGGGCCTTGATGTCAGCGGCGGTGTAGTTAGCCATGTACAACCCCATTCGTTGTGGTTTGTCGAAGAATCTACGCAGCTGGGCCCTTACGGGCCCGGTCTGTGAAGAGCCGGCGGGGCTGTTGACCCCGCCGGCTCTTCTACATCATGTGATTACTTGGCGTCCTCGGCGGGTGCCTTGGCGTCCTCAGCGGCCGTCTCGGCCGGAGCCTCAGTCGCCTCTGCGGCCGGAGCCTCCGTTGCCTCGGCAGCGGCGGCCTCTTCGGCCTGCTTGCCCTCGAGCAGCTCGCGCTCCCACTCGGCCAGCGGCTCGGCCGGCGCCTCGGTGTTGCCCGAAGCCTTGTTGTTGCGGGCGATGAGGCCCTCGGCAACGGCGTCGGCAACCACGCGGGTCAGGAGGTTGACGGAGCGGATGGCGTCGTCGTTACCCGGGATCGGGTATGCGACGTCGTCCGGGTCGCAGTTGGTGTCGAGGATCGCGACGATCGGGATACCGAGCTTCTGCGCCTCGTCAACGGCGAGGTGCTCCTTCTTGGTGTCGACGATCCACAGCAGCGACGGGGTCTTCGTCAGGTTGCGGATACCACCGAGGTTGGACTGCAGCTTGGTCAGCTCGCGCTTGAGCAGCAGCAGTTCCTTCTTGGTGTGACCGGAGCCGGCGACGTCCTCGAAGTTGATCTCTTCCAGTTCCTTCATACGCTGCACACGCTTGGCAACGGTCTGGAAGTTGGTGAGCATGCCGCCCAGCCAGCGCTGGTTGACGTAGGGCTGGTTCACGCGGTTCGCCTGCTCGGCGATCGCTTCCTGCGCCTGCTTCTTCGTGCCGACGAACAGGACGGAGCCGCCGTGGGCCACCGTCTGCTTGACGAACTCGTAGGCGTTGTCGATGTAGGCCAGCGACTGCTGCAGGTCGATGATGTAGATGCCGTTGCGCTCGGTGAAGATGAAACGCTTCATCTTCGGGTTCCAGCGACGGGTCTGGTGGCCAAAGTGAACGCCGCTGTCGAGCAGCTGGCGCATGGTAACGACTGGCATGTCGTCACTCCTTCCGGCAGTGGCGGACCGGCCTTCGCGAGGCCGCGGTAACTGCCCTTGTTTTTCGGGTTGATGGCTGTCCACCCCTCGTGGGTGGCGCCCCTGGCACAGGCCGCTTCTCGGCCCCCGCATCCTGACCGGACGAGCCGGACCGCTGAATGCGCGGTTCACGTTGCCCGGGTTCCAAGAACCGGGCCGGACGTGAAAACGCTGTACGCGAAGTCAATCGGCCGCACCTCAGCTGACCTCCGCACCCGGAAGGCACGGCAGGACGCATCGAGGCAGACGACTGCACGCACCAGTGTACTACAGCGTGGACCCCGACCTCGGCCCCGACCCGACGTCCACAGGCTGCCGTTCGAGTCACCTCGTCCACACCGTACGACGACGCCGCGCCCGGGTGACGCCGCCGTGGCACGCTCGTGCCATGAACCACGCACCATCGCACCGGAGATACCGCCGCGCGCCGGCAGTCGCCGCGCTGACGGCCATGCTCGCCGTGTTGATCTCGGTCCCTTCAGCGACCGCGGACGTCTCTCGCGGCGACTCGCCCCCGGCGGCCGACTGGGAGTGGCCGGTCGGGGACGCTGCCTCACCGCCGCGCGTCGCGCGCGGTTTCGAGGAGCCGGAGTCGGTCTGGGGGCCCGGGCACCGTGGCGCCGACCTGGTCGTGGACCGCGGAGTGGAGGTCCGCTCCCCCGCCGCGGGCACGGTCGCCTTCGTCGGAGTCGTCGTCGACCGCCCGGTCCTCAGCATCGACCACGGCAACGGGCTGCGCACCAGCCTCGAACCGGTCCGGGCTCACGCGCAGGTCGGAGACGCCGTGTCCGGAGGCGAGATCGTCGGCACCGTTGCCGCGGGCGGGCACTGCGGCGCGGGCTGCCTCCACTGGGGGTTGCGACTCGACGGGGTCTACATCGACCCGCTGCCGACCGTCAGGGACCTGCGACCGTCGATCCTCTGGCCCCTTCCGGACGGGTGACGCGGCGGTAGACCTCCATCATCTTCGAGGTCTGCCGGCTCTGCATCAGCTGGTCGGCGCCGGTGGCCCGCCAGCGCCGACCGGCCCCGATCTGGGCCACGGCGCCGGAGATGGCGCCGGCGAGGCCGGCCACCGTGTCGTCCGGGGTCAGCCAGTAACTGCCACCGGGAAGATCCGCGGCGATCCGGTGGTCGCTGAGGATCGTCGGGGTGCCCAGGGCCGCCGCCTCGAACACCGTCATGCCCTGGGTCTCGAACCCGATGGACGTCTGGACGAGCGCATCCGCGGCTGCCAGTTCGGCGAGCATCTGCTCGTAGGTGACCTTGCCGCGGAACACGAATCGCGGACCGCCGGCGCGGCTGGCACTCATGGGCAGGTGGCGGGCGACCAGCGATTCGGCCTTCGCGCGCTGTGCTCCGTCGCCGAAGACATGCACATCGACACCCTGCTTCGAGGCGAGGACCGCCTCGAGGAACGGGATGAGGCGCTTTTCGGGGCTGAACCGGCCCGTCCAGACGAGCCGAATGCGGTCGTCGTGCTCGCCCCGTGCCGGCGGGGAGGCGATCAAGTCGCGGGCGATGTCGTCGTCGAGGCCCGTGGGGACGACGTCGATGTCGTCGAAGACGTTGTGCTCCTCGAGGAGCGAGGCGAAGTGCGTGGACGGCGCCGTGACCGCCGCGGCGGCATCGGTGAATCCACGCAGGTACGTCCAGGCGTCCTTCGGCACGGGACCCTGCAAACGCATCAGCCGGTGCTGGGCCAGACCGAAGCCGCGCTGGACGAGCCACGGCAGCGGCACAGTGGCCGCCAGCCCGACGTCTAGCCGGTTGTGCATCGTGTGGACGACGGGTGTCCCGTGGCGCTGGGCGAATCGGTAGCCGATGACGGCGCCCCAGAAATCGGCCTGGATATGCACGACGTCGACCGGCGGCCAGCCGTCGAGGGCGCGGTCCAGTCGGGCGTCGAGCCGGCGGGTCGGCACGCTGAGGGAGTATTCGCCCGGCCCGAGCGGTACCCCCGGCAGCTCGATCACAGACGGCATCGCGGGCTGTTCTTCGTGTCCGAGGCGGCGCCGGGCGGGAGCGACGATCGTGACACGGTGGCCGAGCCGTTCGAGGAAGCGCTGCTGCAGCAGGACTGAGGTCTGCATGCCGCCGAGCGTTCCGGGGTGCTGGTCGGCGAAGACCGCGATGTGCAGGGCGGGCGCCTGCGAGCTTTCTGCCATCGGTGCCTTTCGCGTTACGGCGGCGGCCGGGGCCAGGAGGCCCGGCCGCCGCCACGGTGAACGGGCCGGCCCCGGCGGGTGCGTCGCGCGGACGCGCACGCCGGAGCGAGCCTCGGTAGGGCGAGTGGGGCTTGAACCCACGACCAAAGGATTATGAGTCCTCTGCTCTGACCAACTGAGCTATCGCCCCGAACCGCTGCCGCCCGGGCAGCGAACCCATCCTACTATCGGTTCCCTGCCCGCGCGTCGCGGCTGCGGCGACCGGCCGGGTTTCAGCTGGCGACCGTCGTGGGGTCGGCGCCGCGGTAGATCGCCTCGAAGGTATCCATCGTCTTGTCCTGGCTGTGCTTGGCGGCCTTGTCGTGACCCGCCGCGCCCATACGCCGGCTCCCCTCCTCGTCCAGGGCCAGAATCCGGTCCAGCTTTTCCGCGAGGTCCGCGGCGTCACCCGGCGTGAAGAGGTAGCCGTTGACCCCGTCGTCGACAAGGTGCGGCAACGCCATCGCGTCAGCGAGGACGACCGGACGCGACGCCGAGAGCGCCTCGAGCGTCACCAGCGACTGCAATTCGGCGGTGCCGGGCTGGCAGAAGACGTCGGCGGCGAGATAGGCGCTGCGCAGCTGGGCGTCGTCGACGTGCCCACGGAAGTGCACGCGGTCCCCGACTCCGGCGGCTGCCGCGCGCTCCTCGAGCGGCTGCCGTTGCTCACCGCCGCCGATCACCTCCAAGTGGGGCTCCGGCGTCGTGTTGGTCAACGCGAGGGCGTCGATCAGGATGTCGATGTTCTTCTCGACGGCCAGGCGTCCGACGAAGAGCACCGTCGGGTGGTCCCTCCGTTCGACCTGCTCGCCGGGTGCCTGTTCGTAGTGTGCGGAATCGATGCCGTTGGACAGCGGCAGGATCCGGTCGAGCCCGGCGTAGCGGCGCATGGCGTCGGCGGCCAGAGGCGTTGGCGTCGTGACGACGTCCGCCTTACCCATGATCTTGCCCATGTCGCGCCACGAGTTCTTCGCGACGACGCGCTTGAACCACTTCGGGAACGGCAGGAACGGGTCCAGGTTCTCGGGCATGAAGTGGTTCGTGGCGACGAGCCGGATGCCGCGCTTGCGTGCCTGATTCACGGCGGCCTGCCCGATCATGTAATGGCACTGGACGTGAACGACGTCGGGGCGGACCTCATCGAGGATCCGTGCGAGATCACGCGAGGCGCGCCAGGGAAGGCAGACCCGCAGCGTCTCGTGGGTCGGGACGCTGTGGGAGGCGATCCGGTGGACCGTGGCCTCCTCCTGGACGTCGACGCGGCTGGGCCCGGAGCAGTTCCGCGCCGCGACGATGTGCACTTCGTGGCCCCTGGCGAGCATCGCCGTCGCCAATCGGTAGCAGAAGACCGCGGCCCCGTTCACGTCCGGGGGGTATGTATCTGCGGCGATCAGGATTTTCAGGGGTTTTTCACCGGTCACGGTGGTCAAGACTCCTTGGGGTTGGGTATCTCAGCGCGGCGATGATGCGCGTCTGGATGATGTCGTGAAAGCGCGATGACGCCCACGATAGCAATGGCGGCGAACCCCGCCATGGACATCGCCACGACGGCGGGGACATCGGGTCGTAGCTCACGTAAGACGGCGATCCCGATCGCGATCCCGACCATGGGATCGATCACGGTCAGACCGGCGATCACGAGGTCGGGCGGACCACACGAATAGGCGTTCTGAACGAAATAGCTGCCGAGCAGACAGGCGACGACGACCGCGACGACGACGAGCCAGGAGACGTTGGCAAAGAAACGGCCTTGCGACTGGATCAGACCGATCGCGAGGGTCCGCACGAGCACCGCGACGAACCCGAAGAGGACGCCCGCCCCCATGATGTAGAAGAAGGCGTTGGGCCGGTGGCGCAGGGCGACGGCGATGGAGCCGAAGACCGCGACCGCCACCGCGAGCAGCAGGACGGTGATCAGCTCCTCGCGGGCGCTGATCGTCGGGTGCGGGTCGGTGACCTGGATCGCCAGCAGCACGAACCCGATGCTGCCGCCGACGCACGCGATGATCGCGAGGAAGGTCGGTCGGTTGAGCCGGATGCCGACCTCGCGGGCGTGCACGACGGTGGTGATGACGAGTGCGATCGCCCCGATCGGCTGGACGACGGTCAACGGGGCCGAGGCCAGCGCGTACACGTTCAAAACGATGCCGACGCCCATGAGCGCCAACCCGAGCACCCAGCGCGGGTTGGCCAGCAGGCGGAGGATGCCCCGGTAGCCGAGATTGAGGCCACCGGTCGTGGAGCGGACGGCCACGCCCTGCCGCTGGGCGCCGAACGCGAGGAAGAACGCCGCGATGACCGCACAGCAGACGGCTAGCCAGACCATGGGCCGCCAGCCGGGACGGCGCCGTCCCCGTCGCGTTCGCGCCGCCACTTGCGGATGGCGGCGACGAAGTACCCGACGGCCGCCACGATGTGCAGCGCGCAGCCGAACGCCAGCACGAGGGTGGCGACGCCGTCGAACACGGGGTTCTTGATCGACTCGACCTGGCCGAGCAGAAGCAGCGGCGCGCCGAGCAGCAGGATCGCCGTCCGGACCTTGCCGATCACGCTCACAGGCAGCTCGGGGCTGCCCCGGAAGAGGATGAGAGCGGTCAGGATCAGGACGATGTCCGGGATCAGGATCGAGTAGACCAGCCAAGAGGGAGCGATGCCCGCGACGACGAAGGTGATCGCGACGACGAACAGCGAGATCCGGTCCGCCACGGGGTCCAACCAGGCTCCCACCGTGGACATCTGGTCGAAGCGGCGGGCGACATAGCCGTCGATCCAATCCGTGGAACCGAGGAAGGCCAGTACGGCGGTCGCCCACGCGAACTCGGATTCGGCGACCAACCAGACGAAGACGGGGACTAGACAGAACCTCGAGACGGTGATGATGTTGGGCGCCGTCCAGAACGTCGTGAGTAGGCGATACTCGAAATCATCCCGCGTACCCGCCCCGATGAACCGCACTTTTCCCCCTAACCGGTTCCCGCTACTTCTGTTCGGTTCCGCCAGATCCCGGGCGGAACTTCTGCAGCCGCTCCTTGAGACCGTACGCCTTTTCGGCGGTCTTCTCCGCGCTGCTGGCCTGCTTGCCGAGCCGGTCGCGCAGCTCGGCCAGGTGCGCGCGTCGAGCCTCGGAGCGGGCCTTGAGATCGGCGTAGCTGAGGTCTTCCTTCTCGGCCTGCTTCTTCTCCTTCTCGGCTTCCTTCTCCGCCTTCAGCCGCTCCTTCTCCTCCTTGGAGACCTCGGGCTTGTCGAGGGTGCTCACGTCGAACGCGCTGCCTTCCTTGAGGATCCCGAGATCGTGTTTGACGCCACGCAGGGCGTCCTCCGGCACGAGCGGCATGGCCTTCTTTACCTTGGGGATAGCGATCGCGACGAGGATCAGGATCAGCAGCAGGAAGAAGGCGGCGACGACGAGGGCGGCGAGCCATGCCGGCATGACCTCAGCCAGGCCCATGATGCCGGCGACGAGGAGCGAGATGCCCATGACGGACAGGAAGAACAGCGCGGCGACGGCCAGCCCGGCCGCGACTCCCACGTTAATGCCCTTGGCCTTGAGCTGGCGCAGCGCGAGCTGAATCTCATCGTTGATCTGCTTGGGCACCAGACGGCCCAGGTCTTTGATCACGCTGATCGGCGAAGCTCCCCGACGTCCTGTCTCGGTTCCTGACATGAATTGCTTCCTCCGTCGTCACTGCGGCCCTTCTAAGGCCGTTGTCCTAGACAAAGCTACCAAATGAAAGAGGCCGGGTCCCCGCGCTATTTATGCGCGGGGCCCGGCCGTGTCCGCTCCCCCGACTGGACTCGAACCAGTAACCCTTCGATTAACAGTCGAATGCTCTGCCAATTGAGCTACGGGGGAAAGAAGCGTCCACAACTTTAGCAGGGGAAAACCCGGAACCGAAAATCAGGGTTCCCTGATCCGTGTCGAAGCGCAAACGCGCCGAGCTCCAGAGGCGAAACCGGCCGCAGCGCGCCCGTCCACGCACCGCTCGCCGCACACTCCGGCCCGTGGGCATGAAAAATCCCGGCCTCACTAGGTGAGACCGGGAATATGAGCTCCCCCGACTGGACTCGAACCAGTAACCCTTCGATTAACAGTCGAATGCTCTGCCAATTGAGCTACGGGGGAAAGCAACGCGTACAACTCTACAACACGATCGACGGAATCCGAAAATCGGGTCGGGCTCCCTCTCGCACCGCCCCGCGCCGGGCCCCAATCACTCCTCGCGCAGCGACCGGCGGCGAATCTCCAGTTCCATCAGCTCCCGGTTGATGCGCTGGAACTCCTCCGGGTCCGCGGACGGCTCCATGCGTTGCAGCCGGCCGATGAGCTCCGCCTTGAGGTGGGTGATCTGCAGCTCGAAGAGCCGGTTCATGATGTCCCGGCAGTACCGGGCCAGCGCCTCATCGGAGTGCGCCGGCAACGGGCGCACAGCCAGCTCCGAGACGAGCGAGCGCAGCGGGTCCGGGACCTCCTGGCGCACGGCCTCCACCCAGCGCGACGGCGACACCCCCGAGGCGCCGGCGGCACGGATCGCCGCATGGATCGCCGCGTGGGCCGGGGCCAGGAACCGCGCTTCATAGAACGCCTGCCACTGTTCGGGCGTAAGCATCGCCGGCTGCTGCAGCACGACCTCGAGCGATTCGCGCTCCATCCGCGTCACCGGGTCCCGCGGGTCGGGCAGCTCGAAGGCCGGCTGAGCGCCAGCCTCCTGGCCGACACCACCCGCCTGAGCGTGCTGGCCGGATCCGTGCGACGACGTCGCGTCGCCGCCGCGCTCAGAACCGCGACCGCCGCCCTGCCGCGACCGCCGCCCGGCCGAGGAGACGGCGCGATTCACGTCATCCATGTCCATACCGAGCCAACCGGCGAGCTCGCGCGTGTAGGCGGGGCGCATCGCGGCATCGCGGATCTCGGCGACGATCGGCGCGGAGGCGCGCAGGGCCTGGACGCGGCCCTCGACGGTGTTCAGGTCGTGATTCTTCAGGCCCGCCTTGATGGCGAACTCGAACAAAGGGCGCTTCGCCGCGATCAGCTCGCGGACGGCCTCCGGCCCGCGCTGCTGGCGCAGGTCGCACGGGTCGGCCCCGCTCGGCTCGACGGCGACGTAGGTCTGCGCGATGAAGCGCTGGTCCTCTTCGAAGGCGCGCAACGCGGCCTTCTGCCCGGCTGCGTCGCCGTCGAAGGTGAAAACGACCTCACCGCCGGTACCGTCGTCCTGCAGGAGCCGGCGGGCGATCTTGATGTGGTCCGCGCCGAAGGCGGTGCCGCACGTGGCGACGGCGGTGCCCACGCCGGAGAGGTGGCACGCCATGACGTCCGTGTACCCCTCGACGACGATCAACTGGCGGTTCCTGGTGATCTCGCGTTTGGCGAGGTCCACCCCGTAGAGGACCTGGGACTTCTTGTAGAGCTGGGTCTCGGGCGTGTTCAGGTACTTCGGCCCTTTGTCGTCCTCGTGCAGTTTGCGCGCGCCGAATCCGATCGTCGCGCCCGTGAGGTCGCGGATCGGCCAGATCAGGCGGCCGCGGAAGCGGTCGTAGATGCCGCGCTGCCCCTCCGAGAACATGCCCGTGTGGGTGAGCTCCTCGTCGTTGAACCCCTTGCTGCGCAGGTGTTTCAGAAGGTGGTCCCACCCCTGGGGCGCGTAGCCGACGCCGAATTGCTCGGCTGCGGCCTGGTCGAACCCGCGCCCGGTCAGGAACTGCCGGGCGATGGAGGCTTCCGGGCTGCCGAGCTGGTGGCGGAAATACTCCTCGGCGAGCTTGTGCGCGTCGAGCAGCCGCTGGCGGCGGCCGACTTCCTGCCGGCTCGGGCCGTGCCCGCCGTCCTCGTAGCGCAGCTCGTAGCCGAGTTTCGCGGCGAGCTGCTCGACGGTCTCGGTGAAAGTCGTGTGGTCCATCTTCTGGATGAAGGAGATGACGTCGCCCGACTCGCCGCAGCCGAAGCAGTGGAACGACCCGACCTGCGGCCGCACGTGGAAGGAGGGGCTGCGCTCGTCGTGGAAGGGGCAGAGCCCCTTGTACGATCCGACGCCGGCCGAGCGGAGCGTGACGTAGCCCTCGACGACGTCCTTGATGTTGGTCCGCGCCCGGACCTCGTCGATGTCTTCGCGTTTAATCAGGCCGGCCATGCCTTACAGGATACTGCCCGCAGGAGGCCGGACCTGACGTTTTCCACAGCCTCCGCTGCGGGCGGACGGCTCCGCTAGAAGAGCTCGTTACGGAACGGCTCACCCTGCACGAGGGTGCGGTGCCATTCGATCGCCGACGCGTCCGTGAGTGAGGCGACCTGGTCGATGACGGCGCGCAGCCGGCCGCCGTCGTCCCGGGCATCGTGCCAGTCGGCGGCGAACATCGGCTCGAGGTACTGATCACCGGTCTCGGTGAGCAGGTCGACGAGGTCCCCGATGATCTCCCGCTGGCGCTGATAGATCGGCTGCCGTTCGTCGCTGGTCATCACGTAGGCCGTCGCGAGGCCCTTCATCGCGGCGATCTCGTGGTCCGTCTCCTCGGGCACGATGAGCCGCCCGTTGAAACGGGTCAGCGGGTCCCGACCGAACTCGGCCCGCGTGGCCTCGATCGCGGCGGAGCAGAACCGGCCGATGAACTGGCTGGTCATGTCCTTCAGCGCGGCCATGGAGCGCCGGGATCCGTTCGCCGCGGGCACCCACTCCTCGGTGGCCTCCAGGCGCCCGAGGGCGGCGCTGATCGTGGCGTCGTCGACTCCCGGAAGGTACCAGCGGCGCGTGTACTCGATGACGCGCCCGCGGTGGTCCGGGTCCTGCATCCAGCGCAGCTGGAATCGGCCAGCGACGATCGCGTCCTCGACGTCGTGCACCGAGTAGGAGATGTCGTCGGCCAGGTCCATGACCTGCGCCTCCATGCACGTCTGCCCGGGTCCGGGGCGCGCGCCCGTGTCCCCGCTCCCCGAGCGCAGCCACTCAAAGATGGGCAGGTCCTCGGCGTAGACGCCGAACTTCTTGGTCTGCTTGCCGTTCTTGACGGGGGCGTCCGGGCGCGTCCACGGGTACTTGCAGGCCGCGTCGAGCGAAGCGCGGGTCAGGTTCAGGCCGGCCGATCCTCCGTTGTGTCGGAAGGTCTTCGTCTCGAGCCGGGTGAGCAGGCGCAGGGTCTGGGCGTTGCCCTCGAACCCGCCGATGGAGGCCGAGAGCGCGTCGAGGGCCTTCTCGCCGTTGTGCCCGAAGGGCGGGTGGCCGAGGTCGTGGGAGAGGCAGGCGGTGTCGACGACGTCGGGGTCGCAACCGAGCGTCGCGCCCAGCTCGCGGCCGACCTGGGCGACCTCGAGCGAGTGCGTGAGCCGGGTGCGCACGAAGTCGTCGGAGTACGGGGCAACGACCTGCGTCTTCGCCCCGAGCCGGCGCAGGGCCGAGGAGTGCAGCACGCGGGCCCGGTCGCGCTCGAAGCTCGTCCGATAGGACTTCTTCGGCGGCTCCGGCACCCAGCGCTCGTGGTCGTAGGCCTCGTAGCCGGGCACGGCACGCATCCCGTTGCCCTCAGCCACCGGACACGTCCGATTCCGCCGCGGCGATCATGGCCTGGTGCTCGGCATTGAGTTCGCGCGAGTCCAGCCAGCCGTCGGGCAACGCGGGGCGCTTAGGTGAGCCGGCGCGGCCGCGCGGGCCCTCGGCGTCGGCGCCCGGGTACCCAGCCTCGGGGTTGAGCTGGTCGAGCAAGTGGCGCAGCTGCTCGAGCGTGCCGACGGTGGCCATCGCCGCGCGCAGCTCGCCGCCGACCATGTAGCCCTTGAAGTACCAGGCGACGTGCTTGCGGATATCCCGCAGTGCCTGTTCCTCGTTGCCGAAGTAGTCGATGAGCAGCTCGGCGTGGCGGTAGAACGTCTCCCCCACCTCGGTCAGGGTCGGAGTGAACCGGGTGTCGCGGCCGTCGAACGCGGCCTGCAGGTCGCCGAAGAGCCACGGCCGGCCCTGGCATCCGCGGCCGACGACGACGCCGTCGACTCCCGTCTCGCGGACCATGCGGACGGCGTCCTCCGCGGTCCAGATGTCGCCGTTGCCGAGTACGGGAACGTCGGGCAGGGCCTCGCGCAGCTCCTTGATGGCGGACCAGTCGGCCTGGCCCGAGTAGAACTGGCCCGTGGTGCGCCCGTGCAGGGTCACCGCGGCGACTCCGTAGTCGCGGGCGATGCGGCCGGCATCGAGGAACGTCAAGTGGTCCTCGGTCACGCCCTTGCGCATCTTGATCGTCAGCGGGATCTCCCCCTTGGCGGCCTCCGTCGTCGCTGCGCGGATGATGGACTCGAACAGCCCGGTCTTCCACGGCAGCGCGGAGCCGCCGCCCTTGCGCGTCACCTTGGGCACGGGGCAGCCGAAGTTCAGGTCGATGTGATCGGCGCGGTCCTCCTCGACGAGCAGGCGCACGGCCGCGCCGACGGTCTTCGGGTCGACGCCGTAGAGCTGGACGGAGCGCACCTCCTCGTCCTCGTCGTGGGAGATGATGCGCATCGACTTCTCGTTGCGTTCGACGAGCGCGCGGCTCGTGACCATCTCGGCCACGTACAGCCCGCCGCCGTACTCGCGGCAGAGGCGGCGGAAGGCCTTGTTGGTGATGCCCGCCATCGGCGCGAGAACGACGGGAACGTCGACGGTGAGGTTTCCCAGCTTGAGCGGCGGCAGCTCGAGCTTGGTGCTCGAGCCGGCGTGCGCGGGCGCACCGGAGGCGGGCGCCGCCGGGGGTGCGGCGGCGTCGTGCTGGTTGCGAGGGGCGGAAGCTGTCACGGTCACCGATCTATTATCGCAAGTCCGTGCAAATCGGGGCGGGTTCAGGCGTCCGGCTCGGCTCCGGGCGCGGCGCGGCGCCCACGACGGCGGGGACCGGCCTCCGGTTCCTCCGCCTCGGGGGCGGCGAGGACGGCCGCGAGCTCGTCCGGCGCCACAGGGCCGGAGACGGGCCGAATGTTGCCGCGGGCCGTCGGCGTCCCGCCCGTACCGACGGCTTTGACGACGGCGACGGCGATCGCGGTGGTCACGGGGATGGCGAGAACGAGGCCGATCGAGCCGACGAGCGTGCGGACGACCTCTTCCACGAGCTCGCCGGAGGTGAAGGTGTCCAGCAGGGCCCGGTCGTAGAGGGTCACGAGGATCAGCATCGGCAGCACGGCGCCCGCGTAGGCGAACGCGATCGTGTAGACAGTGGAGGCGATGTGGTCGCGGCCGATGCGCATCGCGGCGGTGAAGAGGTCCTTCGCCGAGCGCCGCGGGTTGGACTCGGCGAGTTCCCAGACCGCCGACGACTGCGTGATCGTGACGTCGTTGAGGACGCCGAGGCCTGCAATGAGCAACCCGCACAGGATGATCCCGGACAGGGAGAGCTCGGGCACCTGGTTCACGAGGGTGTACTTGGCGTCGTCCCCCACCCCCGTCAGGTGCACGGCGCCGGTCGCCCACGCCGCCAACGCCGTGGTCACGGCGAGACCGAAGATCGTGCCCAGCAGCGCCGTCGTCGTCCTCGCGGTGAAGCCGTGCGCGAAATAGAGCACGGCGATCATGATCAGTGCCGACCCGACGAGGCCGACGAGCAGGGCGGGCTTGCCCTCGACGAGGGCCGGGATCATGAACTTCGAGAGCACGAAGTACGCGCCGATCAGCCCGAGCAGCGCGCGGAAGCCGCGCCACCGGGCCACCAGCACGACGACGAACGCGTACAGCGCCGAGAGCAGCAGGATCGGCGCCGTGCGCACGAAGTCGACGAAGATATAGGTGGCCGCCGACCCCGTGACAGCGTTGGTGAGGTCGAGGTAGCGAACCTGATCGCCGGGCTCGACGCCCGTCGCGGCCAGGATCTCGGGCGGGACCTCGACCGGGACGGGGCTGCCGCCGGCGTTGGGCTCGACGTAGGCGACGTCGCACTTCTGCGCCTGCCCGCCGGCGTCTTCGAGATCGCCCGAAGACGGGCAGGTCTCGTTGATGACCTGGCGGACCGTGCCGGAAACGAAGTCCACTCCCGCGGCCGCCGAGTAGGGGTCATCGAGCTGGACGCGCTCGGCTCCCCCGCCGGTCGGCCACAGGAACCAGGTGCCGACGATGGTCAGCAGCGCCAGCGGCAGCAGGATGGCGGACAGGATTGTCCGTGCCCGCCGCCGGCGGACCGGGTCGGCGATACGTACGTCGTCGTGGCTGTGGCCGTGGCCCACCGCGCCCCCTTCGGTTTTCTAGTCGGTCGAGACGATGTGCGTGGTGGTCACGACCGTCGCCTGGCCGGCGGCGATCAGCCCGTCGACGACCTCGCGCAGGGCGGTCATGGCGTCGTCGACCTCGATCTTGACCGGGTACTGGTGCGCGAGCATCGCGATGAGGCCGAAGACCGCATGCTCGGCCGCGGACTTCTCGAGCTCCGGGTCCCAGCCGATGAGGACATCGGCCGGCGCGTCGAGCCGGTCCGGCTCGTAGCTGATCGCGAAGGAGAGGATCTTCCCGCCCTTGGCCTTGGGCTTGTCGCGCAGCACGACCGAACCTTTGGCGCCGGTCGCCTCCGAGAGCAGCATGGTCTGCGCGCGGCCGAGCGTCATGTCCGCACGGTCCCACTCGTGCACCGAGTTGTAGAACTCGGTGACCAGGCGGGTCAGCTCGACGGAGCCGGTGGCCGACTCCTCGAGGGTGAGCCCGTCGTCGGTGAACTCGGGCAGCTTCATGCCGCCCGGCTCGACGACGACAGCGCGCGAGCGCATGATCTGCGACTGGCCGACGGAGGCCGCGAACCCGGCGGAGGCGCCGGCGTCGTTCCCCTCATCCGTGTAACGGGACTTCAGCGCGGCGACGCCCGAGGGCGCGCCCTCGCGGCGCAACTGCCGCAGAAGCTCGGTCGCGATCCCCTGGCGCCGGTGGTCGCGGGCGACCTCGACGTAGAACCAGAGCCGGTCCGGGTGCAGCGAGGACTCGAACACGGTCGCCGCGGCGATCGGCACCCCCTGGTCCTCGGCGACGACGGTCCGCGCCCACGGGTCGTCGTGGCTGGCGCGCAGCATCGTGCGGTCGACGTGGGCCTGCGGCGTGGCCGGGTCGCCCCACACCTGCAGCAGCGCCAGGTCGTCGCCCTCGCGCCACGGGCGGTAGGTCAGGTGGTGAAGTCCGGGCTGCTCGGTCATGATCAGGCCCCCAGCAGGCGGGCGGCGAGGTAGGACTGGACGTTCTCGAGCGGCACTCGTTCCTGGCTCATCGTGTCGCGCTCGCGGATCGTCACGGCCTGGTCCTCGAGCGTGTCGAAGTCCACGGTGATGCAGAACGGGGTGCCGATCTCGTCCTGGCGGCGGTAACGGCGGCCGATCGCACCGGCGTCGTCGAAGTCGATGTTCCAGCGCTTGCGCAGGTCGGCGGCCAGGCTCTTGGCGGTCGGGGCCAGATCGTCCTTCTTCGACAGCGGCAGGACGGCGGCCTTGACCGGGGCCAGGCGCGGATCCAGCTTGAGGACGGTGCGCTTGTCCACCCCGCCCTTGGTGTTGGGGGCCTCGTCCTCGGTGTAGGCGTCGACGAGGAACGCCATCATGGAACGGGTCAGGCCGAAGGACGGCTCGATCACATACGGCGTGTACCGCTCGCCGGAGGCCTGATCGAAGTACTGCATCTTGGTGCCCGAACCCTTGGTGTGGCTCGAGAGGTCGAAGTCGGTGCGGTTGGCGACGCCCATCAGTTCGCCCCACTCGTTGCCGGTGAAGCCGAACTTGTACTCGAAGTCGATCGTGCCGGCGGAATAGTGGGCGCGCTCGTCCTCGGGGACGTCGAACCGCCGCATGTTCTCCGGATTGAGGCCCAGGTCTACGAACCAGTTCCAGCAGTCCTCGACCCACTCGGTGAAGAAGCGGTGCGCGTCCTCCGGTGCGGTGAAGAACTCGATCTCCATCTGCTCGAACTCGCGGGTGCGGAAGATGAAGTTGCCGGGGGTGATCTCGTTGCGGAAGGCCTTGCCGATCTGGCCGATGCCGAAAGGCGGCTTCTTCCGGGAGGCCTGGACCACGTTGAGGAAGTTTACGAAGATGCCCTGGGCCGTCTCGGGGCGCATGAAGTGCAGCCCCTCCTCGTTGTCCACGGGGCCGAGGAAGGTCTTGAGCAGGCCGGAGAACTGCTGCGGTTCCGTCCACTTGCCCTCCTGGCCGGTCTCCGGGTCCCGGACGTCCGCGAGGCCGTTCTCCGGCGGACGCCCGTGCTTGCGCTCGTAGGCCTCCAGGAGGTGGTCAGCACGGTAGCGCTTGTGGGTGTGCAGCGACTCGACGAGCGGGTCCGTGAAGGTCGCGACGTGGCCCGAAGCCTCCCAGACGGCCTTGGGCAGGATGATCGAGGAGTCCAGCCCGACCATGTCCTCGCGTCCGCGGACGAAGGTCTGCCACCATTCGCGCTTGATGTTCTCCTTCAGCTCCGTGCCCAGGGGTCCGTAGTCCCACGCGGAGCGGGAACCGCCGTAGATCTCACCGGCCTGGAAGACGAAGCCGCGCCGCTTGGCGAGGGAGATGACCTGATCGAGTTTGGACTGCGGTGCCATGAACTACTCCTGGTGGCGCGGCCGCTGGTTGCGGTCCGCCATGGGGGACAAATACCGAGTACACCCTAGCGGAAACGCACCCCGTTGGCCTCAGCGGAAGCGCAGCCCGCGGCCCGGCGCCGAGGCGATGACGACGGCGGCCAGCGCCACGAGCGTCCCCAGCACCGTCGATGCGCTCACGGTCGAGCCGGGAACGGGCGCGATCGCGTCGATGGCGAGGGACCCGAGCAGCTGACCGGCGATCAGGCCGAGGCTCGTCACGAGCACCCCGAGGAAGCGCACCAGCACGGCGCCGGCGCCGATGAAGAGGATGCCGAGCGGGCCGCCGAGATACATCCACCAGACGCCCGGGAGCGCACCGGCCGGGCCCGCGAACGGCAGCATGATCAGATACGTGAGAATCAGGGCGACGGTGCCGACCAGGAAATTGAAGAAGGTCGCCGGCAGCGGGTTCCCGTAGTGGCGGGTCTGCACCCCGTTCATGGCCTGCTGGAAACCCATGAGCAGGCCCGCGACGAACGGCATGAGCATCGGGCCGACGACGGCGAATCCCACTCCGCGCTCCGCGAGCGTGGGCCAGACGACCCAGAGGACGCCGGCGAGCGCGAGCAGCGCGCCGACGAACCGCTCCGTGCTGACGGGGCGGGGGCCGCCGGGGCCGAAGCCGATCCTGTCCACGACCAGGCCGGAGCCGATCTGTCCGGCCACGTTGGCGACCGTGAAGAGCGCGAGACCGAGGAAGGTCACCACGAGGCCCTGGCTGACAACGAAGAACGCACCGAAACCGCCGGCGAGCATGTACCACCAGGGGAAGTTGCCGGCGCGCACGTGGCCCGGCATCGCCCGCAGGCCGCGACGGCCGACAGGCAGCGCGAGGATCGCCACGCTCAGCAGGGCCAGGCCGACGCCGAAGGAGACGACGGCGGCGCCGACGCCGCTGCCGATCTCGTCGCCGAGGGCCCCGTTGACGCGCCCCTGCAGCGGCATGCCGCAGCCGGCGATGAGCGCCATGAGCAGACCGATCGGCAGCGGAAGTGCGGACCGGTCGGTTGCGCGGGCAGCGGGTGTCATTCGTCCTCTTCCTCGAGTCTGAGCCGCCGACGCCATGCGGCGAACGCGTTGCCCGGCGGCAGCGCGACCGGGCGTCGGTCATTCGGCCCGCCTACACTGTATAACCATGACGGACACCGCCCCTGAGACCATCTCCATCCGCGACGAATCCATCCGCCTCGGCCAGCTGCTCAAGCTCGCAAATCTCGTCGAGGACGGGATCGAGGCCAAGACCCTGATCGAGGAGGGGCACGTGCTGGTCAACGGCGAGACCGAAACGCGCCGCGGCCGCCAGGTCCGCCACGGCGACACCGTCACGCTCGATGAGAGCACGATCGCGGTGTCCTCCGAGCTGGCCTAGGGCCACCGGGCGCTAGGCCTCGACGGCCGCCAGCGGGATCGTCTGCCGCAGGAATTCGCAGACGTGCCCCATCTCGGTCGGGTTGATGCTGTGCGCCAAGTTCGCGTATTTCATCTTCGTCAACTTCGTCTTCGCGTTGGCCCACCGGTTCGTGAAGTCGATCTTCGCCTCGGTGATGACGGGGTCCGCGTCGCCCCGCCCCCAGAAGAGGGGCAGGCCGGCGGATGCGACGGCGTCGTCATGGAAGAAGTCGTTCTCACCCTCCACAGCGAAACCCGAGAGGCCGACGACGGCGGCGATCTCAGTCGGGCGGTGGCGCGCCACGGAGGTGGCCATCGCCATGCCCATCGAGAAGCCGAGCAGCGTCACCGAGGTGAACTGATCTTTGACCGTGTCGAGCCACCCGACGACGTCAGCCGCGGCACCGACCGCCTCCGGCGTCGAGTAGGACAGGTCGGACGCGAGGCCGAACCACGCGAAGCCGGGCCCGATCGCGTGCGGGGCACGGACCGACGCCAACGTGAATTCGGGCGGCAGCATCGGGGCGAGACCGATCAGGTCGCGCTCGTGGGACATGTATCCGTGGAACAGCACGATGAGCGGCGTCCCCGCGCGCTCCTCTTCAGGCCTGCTCCACACGACTTCAGGCTTCCATACACTCGTCATGGAACCCATTGAACCATCGGCGGGCGCCCGCCCCGGCGAGCGCGACACCCGTGCCGCTCAGTCGGCGAAGATCGTCCGCTTCAGCGCCGCGGAGAGCTGTTCGACGTCGGTGAGGAACCCGTCGTGACCGACCGGGGTGCGGATGTACTCGACGTTCGGTCGATTCGGCACGTGCGCGGCCATGGCCTCGGCCTGCGCGGGCCAGTAGAGGCGGTCGCTGTCGACGGCGGCGACGAAGAACTCGATGCCTTCGAGCGCGCCGAGCGCGGCCTCGACGCCGCCGCGGCCGCGCCCGACGTCGTGGCTCATGAGCGCTTCTGTGATCACGAGATAGGAGTTCGCGTCGAACCGCCCGACGAGTTTGGCCGCCTGGTAGTCCAGGTAGCTCTCCACCTGGTAGCGGCCGCGGTCGAGCGACGGGCTGCCCAAGGGCTGCTCGTCGCACTGGGGCTCACGGCCGAAGCGGGCGTCGAATTCGACGTCCGACCGGTAGGTGATGTGGGCCATCCGACGCGCGATCCCGAGCCCGGCGACGGGCCCCTCGCCGAATCCCGTCGCCTCGCCCGGGCCGGCCGCCGGCGCGCGGTAGTAGTCGCCGCCGGCGAAGTCCGGATCCAGCCGGATCGCCTGCGTCTGAATCTGGGCGAAGGCGATCTGCTCGGCGGTCGAGGCAGCCGTCGCGGCGATCGGCACGCAGCGCCGCACGCGCCCGGGCAGTGTCGCCGCCCATTCGAGGGCGCGGGCGCCTCCCATCGAGCCGCCGATCACGGTGTGCCAGGCGTCGACGCCGAGCGCGTCGGCCAGTCGCTCCTCGAGCCGGACCGAGTCGCGGATCGTCGTGAACGGGAACCGCGAACCCCATGCGCGGCCGTCCGGCGCGGCGCTGCCGGGACCGGTCGTGCCGTTGCAACCGCCGACCATGCCGGGGGCCACGACGAAGTATTTGTCCGTGTCGATGGTCCGACCGGGGCCGACGAACCCGTCCCACCATCCGGGCTCGTCGCTGATTCCACGGGCGACGTGGGTGTCTCCGGTCAGGGCGTGCAGCAGCAGCACCGCGTTGGCGGCGTCCGCGTCGAGCGTCCCCCACGTCTCGTAGGCGATATCGACGCCGGGAAGCGTCCCGCCGGTCTCGAACGCGAACTCGCCCGTGCGCAGTACGCGCAGCACTCCGTCCGCGTCCAGCGGCCGCTCCCCTGCCCCGGCACGCTTGGGCACGCCGGCTGCCTGCATGATCGTGTCGACGTCGCTACTCACTTCACCACTCGTGTTTCTCGTTGTTCACCTGTGCGAGCCGATGGTTCCTGCCGCCCCCATCGGGCCTTCGGGACGTTGCGGTCCATGGCGGTCAGGACACCGCAGCCTGCCGGCCGATTGCCGCCTCGACAGCCTCGAACCCGGTCTCCAGGTCGGCGAGGATGTCGTCGATGTGTTCAATGCCCACGGCGAGCCGCACCAGTCCCGGGCTGACCCCGGCGGCCCGCTGCTCCTCTTCGCTCAACTGCGCGTGCGTCGTGGAGGCCGGGTGGATCACCAGTGAACGGACGTCGCCGATGTTGGCGACGTGCGAGTGCAGGGTGAGCCCGTCGACGAAAGCCTGGCCGGCCACGGCGCCACCGGCCAGTTCGAAGGCGACGACGGAGCCCGTCCCGCGCGGCCCGTACTTGCGTCCGCGCTCGAACCAGGGGCTGGAGGTCAGGCCCGCGTAGGCGACCCTCACGACGTCGTCGCGGCTCTCGAGCCATTCGGCGACGGTCTGCGCGTTGGCGACGTGGCGCTCGACGCGCAGGCTGAGCGTCTCCAGGCCCTGCGCGATGAGGAACGCGTTGAACGGGGAGACCGCGGAGCCGAGGTCTCGAAGCAGCTGGACGCGCGCCTTGAGGATGTACGCGAGGTTCGCCCCGAGGGCGCTTCCGACGCCGAGGTCGCGGGCGTACACCAGTCCGTTGTAGGACTCGTCCGGGGTGTTGAAGGTCGCGAAGCGCTCGGGGTGCTGCGCGTAGTCGAACGTGCCACCGTCGACAATGACGCCCGCGATGGCAGTGCCGTGCCCGCCGAGGTACTTGGTCGCCGAGTGGATGACGACGTCGGCGCCCCATTCGAGCGGGCGGATCAGGTACGGCGTGGCGAGCGTGTTGTCGACGAGGAGCGGAACGCCGGCCGCGTGAGCCACGGACGCGATGCCCTCAATGTCGAGCACGTCCTGGCGCGGGTTGGAGACGACCTCGCCGAAGAACGCCTTGGTGTTCTCCTGCACGGCCGCGCGCCACTGCTCGAGGTCGTCCGGATCGGCCACGAACGTGACCTCGATTCCGAGGCGCTTGAGCGTGTGCTTGAACAGGTTCTGCGTGCCCCCGTAGAGGCTCGGGCTGGCGACGATGTGGTCTCCCGCCTCGGCCACGTTGAGCAGCGCGAACGTCGTGGCCGCCTGCCCCGAGGAGAGCAGCAGCGCGCCGACGCCGCCCTCGAGATCCGCGATGCGCGCTTCCACCGCGTCCGTGGTCGGATTCCCGATGCGCGTGTAGATCGGCTCGAGCTCGGCGAGCGCGAACCTGGCCGCGGCACTCTCGGCGCTCGGGAAGACGAACGAGGTGGTCTGGTAGATCGGCAGCGCCCGCGCGCCCGTTGCCGGATCCGGAGTCTGGCCCGAGTGGATCTGGCGGGTTTCGAACGACCAAGATGCGTTGGATGTAGTCATGGAGACTGTCCCCTCTAGAACATGGGGTCGGCCCACCCGGCCCGTACTGGGGCTGGTCTTCGGGAGGCGTTCCCGCGCTTGCCCGACACCGGTTGGCGACGAGCCAGGTCTTCACCCGGGGCACCCCACCGCGAGTGGAGGGTTGCCGGCCAGCAAACCGGGGTTTCGCGCTGGCACTCATGACCTTGTCCATCCAGTGTCGGCGAAGCCGCGCCGCTCCGCAACTCTGCCCCGGCATTCCCGTTTCATGACGTCTCATGCGCGCGCCCAGACGCCAACTTAGGGCTGCCTAAGTCGAGACGGATCTCACAAAGTGCCATCATGAGCACATGATGAGGTTGGACCACGTTTCATACGCTTGCGGACAAGACGGACTGACGGCCACGGCCGATCGGATCGCCGAAACACTGGGCCTCGAATCCGTGAAGGGCGGAGTCCACCCACGGTTCGGCACCAGGAATGTCATTTTCCCGATGCAGCACAACCAGTACCTCGAGGTCGTCGAGGTGCTGGACCACCCGGCGAGCAACAAGGCGCCTTTCGGACAGGCCGTGCGCGCCCGCTCCGAGGTCGGCGGCGGTTGGATGGGCTGGGTCGTCGCCGTCGACGACCTGGCGCCGTTCGAACGACGGCTCGGGCGCGACCGCGTTCCCGGCAACCGGAAGTTCCCGGACGGACAGGAGCTGACCTGGCAGCAGATCGGCATCAAGGGCCTGATCGCCGACCCGCAGGTTCCCTACATGATCCAGTGGGACGAGAGCTCCGCGGACCTGCACCCGTCGAAGGCCCTCGACGCCCCGGCGGGACAGATCGCCCAGATCTCGATCGCCGGTTCCAAGGACCGCGTCGCCGAGTGGCTGGGCCAGCCGGAGAAGTCTCCGCTGGGTGACGTCACGGTCGACTGGCAGGCTCCCAACGGGACCCCCGGCATCATGTCGGTCTCCTTCATGACCCCGCACGGCCTCGTGACCCTGTAGTCACCCGCGCACAGTCCCCCGTGGCCCCCGGCACGATCACTCGTGCCGGGGGCTTCCGCGTCCGCGGCACGGCGGCACCCGCGGGATGTCAGGTGCCGATGCCGATCGCGCTGCCGAGCAGGGCGTACCCGACGAAACCCGCGGCGTCGAGCAGTGTGTGGGCGACGACGAGCGGCATGACCCGCGGCTGCCCGCGCTCGACGCCGCGCCGGTAGAACCAGCCGAACACGATGCCCATCGCCACGTTCCCGAGGAATGGCCCGATGCCCTGGTAGAGGTGATAGCTGCCCCGCAGCAGCGCCGAGGCCAGGATGATGCTCCACGGCCCCCACGCCCCGCGCCCCCAGCCGAGCCGGCGCAGATGGTGGAACAGGAAGCCGACGACGATGACCTCCTCGAGGACGCCGTGCCGGATCGCGGAGAGCAGCAGCACCGGGATCGTCCACCAGTGCTCGTCGAGGTTCGCCGGCACGATCGCCGTGGTCACCCCCAGCGCCCGGCCGGCCGAGTACACCCCGAGTGTGCCCACGCCCATGGCGAGGAACAGCGCGAAGCCCGTTCCGACGTCGAACCCGATGCTCGCGCCCGCCGAACGATTCGGCCGGCGCACGCCGAACCCGAGCAGCGCGAACGGGTTGCGCCCCGTGAGCGCGAACAGCAGATACAGGGCCAGGGCGACGGGCACGAGCGCGAAGGAGACGTCGAGCAGCTGGTACGTCAGGTCGAACCCGGGGCGCCGGCTGAGCGAGCCGTTCATGCTGGTGGTCTGCTCCCCCAGCGGGGCGCGCGTGAGCTTGTCGAGCAGGCTGACCACGGAGTAGACGGCGGACTTGCCGAGCGAGAGCCCGAGCACCAGCGCGATCTCCACCCACAGCCGCACCCGCTCGGCGCGGGCGGGGGCGTGTAGTGGTTCGAGGTTCGCGGTCCGGCTCATAGGATCGATGGTATGCGCGCGCCCTATGAGAACGAGATCGCCCTCGCCGAGCACCTGCACCCCGGGCCCGACTGGCGCGGCGGGCGCGTGGCCGAGGGCGGCCAGTTTCATCTCGTGCTGATCGCCGAGGGCGCCGCCGTGCTGCGCATGGCCCGCGACGCGGCACAGGCAGCGGAGATGGCCCGCCGCACCGCGCTCGTCGATGCGCTCGCTCCGCAGGTGCCGTTCGCCGTCCCGCGCTCGCTCAGCGGCGTCTGGCGCGCACCGGACGCCTGCGCTACCGAGTACGACGCCGGCGGGCTGCCGGGCTGGGAGGTGCCGGCCGCCGTCGTGCAGGAGTACATTCCCGGTGCAGCGCACGAACCGCACACCGGCGACCCGGCCGCCCTACGGTCGATCCTCGAGGCGCTGGCGGACGTCGACGTCGCGCCGATCCGGCACCTGCTGGCACCGCCGTTCGCCTACCGGGGGCCGTGGACGGAACCGAAGATCGCCGCGACGCTCGACGCGCTGCGCGAGCATGCGCCGGACGAGGCGACCGGGGCGGCGCCCGTCGTGGACGCGGCCCGGGTGCTCGCTGCCCTGCGGGAGTTCGCGGAGCTGCGCGATTCCCTCGTGCACGGGGACCTGGCCGGGCACAACGTTCACTGGGTCGGCGGGCAGATCGCCGGGATCCTCGACTGGGATCTGGCCGCGGCGTGGGACCCGGCGCTCAACGTCGCGTACCTCGCGGCGTGGCACGGGCGGGAACTCGTCGGCGAACTCGCGGTCGACGCCGGCGAGGCGCGCCGGGCGAGGATCTGGGACGGGGCGATGCTCCTCGAGACTGTCTTCAACGCGAGCCTGCGCGGCGACGACCCGGACTGGCCGAAACTCATGCGCCGGGCGGTGCCGCGTCTCGAGACGGCAGCCGCGGCGATCTAGCGGCGCGCCATCGTCCGAGACCGGGCGCACGGCGAGGCCCCCGCCGTCGTCGTGACGTCGGGGGCCTCGTTGTACCGGGTCGGGCGCGGCGGCCCATTGGTTTAGGAGAGGGCGGAGATCGCGGCCTCGTAGTTCGGCTCTTCGGTGGTCTCTGCGACCTGCTCGGTGTAGATCACGTTGTGTTCGGCGTCGAGGACGACGACGGCGCGGGACTTGAGCCCGGCCAGCGGGCCGGTCTCGAACTTCACGCCGTAGTCATCGCCGAAGGTCGAGCGGAAGGTCGAGCCGGTGACGACGTTCTCGATGCCTTCGGCGCCGCAGAAGCGGGCCTGGGCGAACGGAAGGTCGGCGGAGAGGCACACGACGGCGGTGTTCTCCAGCTCGGCCGCGCGCTTGTTGAATTCGCGCACGCTGGCGGCGCACGTTCCGGTGTCGACGCTCGGGAAGATGTTCAGGACCACGCGCTTGCCGGCGAAGTCGGAGAGGTTCACGTCCGACAGATCGGTGCCGGTCAGCGTGAAGGCGGGGGCGGCGCTGCCCACTGCGGGGAGCTCGCCGACGGTCTGGATTTCGGAGCCCTTAAGGGTGATGGTAGCCATGGCTCATGTCTACCACGGCCGCTCCGCGAGTTTCCAACGCCGCGACAGTGTGACACAGGCCGTAGTCTGGACACATGGCAGAGTCACCGCAGCACGTCATCCGCACCGCCGACCTCCCCGTCTCGCCGTGGCGCAACGGCCGCGGTAAGACCCGGGAAATCCTGGCCGCTGACGGCCGCCGACTGAGCCTCGCCCTCGTCGACCAGCCCGGCGAGTTCTCCTCCTTCGCCGGCTACACTCGCGTCCAGACCGTCATCGAGGGCGACCTGCTGCTGCTGGAGATCGACGGCCGCGAGCACGCGCTCGAGCAGTACCGGCCGTTCACGTACGACGGCGGCGCGGCCACGTCGGCGGTCCTGCCGACCGGCCCGGTGGTCGCCCTCAACGCCTTCGCCGGGCCCGGCACCGAGGTCTTCGTCCTGATCCTCGAGCTCTCCAAGAAGCGCCCGCTGCCGCTCGTCGACGACCAGTACGGCATGCTGCTCTCCGGTCACGGACGGCTATCCGCCGATGGCGCTGACGACGAGCTCGCCGAGCTGGACGTCGTCGTCGGCTCCAACTCCTCGGACACGGCGGTCTCCGGGCGCGGATTCTTCGCCGTCGTCACGTTCCAGGACGCCTGACCGTCCGGCCCGGTGCGACTCACCCCGTTGTGGCCGCGCACTTGCCCCGATCGACAATGCCTGAAGCTTGTCGTCGGAGCAGGCGAGGCCTGAAAACGGGGTAACTCGCACTTCCTGCTGGCCGCCGCGGGTCAGCCGCGCCCGTCCACCCGTTCGCCGGCGCGGAACACGGCCTGCGTGAGCGGCATGCCCGGCCGGTAGGCCAAATGCGCGGCCGCGGGGGCGTTGAGCAGCTGCAGGTCGGCGCGCTTGCCGACTTCGATGCTGCCGACGGTGTCCTGCACGCCGAGCGCGAGCGCCCCGCCGTACGTCGCCGCGCGCACGGCCTCGGTCACACTCAATCCCATTTGCAGCACGGCGGTGCCGACGCAGTAGGCCATGGACGTGGTGTAACTCGTGCCCGGGTTGCAGTTGGAGGCGAGGGCGATCTCGACGCCGGCGTCGAGCAGCTCGCGGCCGGGCGCGAGCGGCTGCCGCGTCGAGAGGTCGCACGCCGGCAGGCATGTGGCCACGACGCCGGGCGTGCCGGTCGCGCTCGCGACGTCCCACCCGGACCAGGTCCCGGCGAGCAGCTCGACGTCGGCCGGCTCCAGATAGTTGACGTGGTCGACGCTCGCCGCCCCGAACTCGACGGCCAGCCGCACGCCCGGGCCCGGGCCGAGCTGGTTGCCGTGCACGCGCAGGCCCAGCCCGGCGTCTCGGCACGCCGTCAGCACGCGTCGGGACTGGTCCTCGTCGAAGGCCCCCCGCTCGCAGAAGACGTCCGCGAACTGGGCGTACGGGCGCACAGCGTCGAGCATCTCGGTGCAGACGAGCTCGGTGTACTCGTCCGCGACGGCACCCGGCGGAACGAGGTGCGCGCCGAGGTAGGTGACCTGGTCGACGACGGACGAGGCGATGCGCGCGTGCCGGCGCTCCTCCTCCACGCTGAGCCCGTAGCCGGTCTTCGTCTCCAGGTACGTGGTCCCGCCCGCGGCGGCCTCGGCGACACGGCCGAGCAGCAAGCGCGTCAGCTCATAGTCGTCGGCGGCGCGCGTTGCCTCCATCGTCACGGAGATGCCGCCGGCGGCGTACGCCTCGCCGGCCATGCGGGCCTCGAACTCGGCCGAACGGTCGCCGGCGAACAGCAGGTGGGTGTGCGAGTCGACCCAGCCGGGCAGCCCGGCACGGGAGCCGGCGTCGTGCACGTCGTCCGCGGCCGGGGCGTCGGCGGCGGCGCCGATCCAGGCGAAACGCCCGTCCTCGACGACGACGGCCGCGTCGGTCAGGACGCGTCGCTCGGCGTCCTGGGTGGTCAGTTCGCCAATGTTGGTGATCAAGAGACTCATGAGAACTCCGGGTGGTCGGTCAGGAAACGGGCGTAGAGCTCGGCCGGGTCGCCGAGGCGGGTGTGCACGCCGTCCCGGGCGACCTCGACGCCGGCGATCGTCACCGAGGCGACGTCGGCGGCCGTTGCGGTCAGGGGCAGCTGCGGCGCGCGGGTCCCGGTGGTGCGCAGGCTGTCGGCGCGCACTCGCACGACGTCGTCGTTCGCCCCCAGCCCGAGGCTGGCGAGACCTCCGGCGCGGGCGGCCGCGGCGATCTCCGCCGGGGAGAACCGGCCGCGGATGCCGGTGCGCAGGCGTTCGCCGTGCTCGAGCGCGCGCATCTCCAGATACGGATCGACGACGGCGTGCTGGTCAGTGCCGAGCGCGATGACGGCGCCGGCGTCGGCGAGCTCGCGGGCCGGCCCGATCCCATCTGCGAGGTCCGCCTCCGTGGTCGGGCACATGACGATCGCGCAGCCGGCCGTGCCGAGGGCGGCGACGTCGGCCTCCGTCAGGTGGGTCGCGTGCACCGCCGAGAGCCGCGGAGTCAGCAACCCGTGGCGCTCGAGCAGGCCGGCGGGCGTGGTCCCGTGCGCGGCGAGGCACGCGGCGTTCTCGGCGGGCTGCTCGGAGAGGTGCACGTGCAGCGGCTCGTGCGCGGGCAGGCCGGCCGCGATGACGCCGAACTCGCCCGGCGGGACCGCGCGAACCGAGTGGATCGCCGCGCCGAGCGTGATCAGGCCGGTTCCGGCGTCCTCCTCGGCGAGCGCGGCGCGCAGGGACTCGTGCCGGGCGAGCCACCCGGCGGCGTCGCCGTCGCTGAAGCGGCGCTGCGTCTCGTTGAGCTCGAGCTGGCGGCCTTCGGCGTCGAGGCCGCCGGAGAGGTAGCACGTGTCGAGCAGCACGAGCCGGATGCCGGCGCTCCGCGCAGCCCGGGCGAGCGCGCGCTCCATGTCGTGGTCGGGATACGGCGTCCCGCCCGGAGCGTGGTGCAGGTAGTGGAATTCGCCGACGGCGGTCCATCCGGTGACAACCATCTCGGCGAACAGCGCGGTGGCCAGCTGCTCGTAGCCCTCGGGGTCCAGGGACTCGGCGGCCGCGTACATCTGCTCGCGCCACGTCCAGAAGTCGCCGGCTCCCCCGGCCGCGCCCTCGTGGGTGCGGCCGCGCAGGATCCGGTGGAAGGCGTGCGAGTGCGCGTTGATCGGCCCGGGCACGACGACGGTCGGGGCGCTCACAGGAGATCCTCCAGCGCGTCGGCGAGGGCGGCGGTGCCGGCGGTGGCGTCGTCGTCCTCGACGTACTCCTCGGGCGAGTGGCTGATGCCCGAGGGGTTGCGTACGAAGAGCATGCCGGTGGGCACCTCGGCGGCGAGGACGCCGGCGTCGTGCCCGGCGCCGGTGGCCAGCGCCGGGGCGCCCGGGATCGTGCGCGCCGTGGAGGCGGCCAGGGCGCGCGTGAGCGAGGCGTCGAAGTGCACGGTGGCCGAGAGCGACTCCTCGGTCAGCTCCACGCTGCACCCCTCGAGCGCGGCGATGCGCTGGGCCTGCTCGTGGATCTGCGTCACCAATGCGGCGGTGACGGCGTCGTCCGCGTGACGGACGTCCATCCAGAGGTCCACGCGGGAGGCGATCACGTTGGTGCCGCCGGGGACCGGCTCCAGCCGGCCGACCGTCGCACGGGCCCCCGGCTGCGCGGCACCGGTGCTGCGGATCGC
This sequence comes from Zhihengliuella halotolerans, assembly GCF_004217565.1. Classification (NCBI taxonomy): domain Bacteria; kingdom Bacillati; phylum Actinomycetota; class Actinomycetes; order Micrococcales; family Micrococcaceae; genus Zhihengliuella; species Zhihengliuella halotolerans. The sequence goes on from NZ_SHLA01000001.1 coordinate 1,710,404, forward strand.
GAGCACGGCCTGCGATGCGGCGATCATCGGGTCGGCGCGGTCGGTCATGAGCGTGGTGCCGGCGTGGTTGCCCTGGCCGGTGAAGGACAGGCGCCAGCGGCCGTGGCCGAGGATCGAGGAGGCGACGGCGACGGCGGGCCCGCGCCCGGCCGCGTCCGTGTACTCCTCAGTGTTCAGGCCGCGGCCCTGCTCCACGTGCAGCTCGACGAAGTCGCCGATGCGGGAGAGCGCGAGCTCGTCGCGGCCCATCGCGTCCGGGTCGAGCCCGATCGCGCGGGAGGCCTCGGCGAACGTCGTCCCGCGCTCGTCCTTGAGGTTCAGGGCGCGCACCGGGTCGATCGCGCCCGTGATGAGGCGCGAGCCCAGGCAGGCGACGCCGAACGCCGACCCTTCCTCCTCGGGGAAGACGGCGATCGCGAAGGCGCGGCGCCGGGCCAGCGTGCCGGCGGCCTCGCGGGCGGCAAGCACGTCGAACGCGGCGAGGGCGGAGGCGACACCGAGGGGGCCGTCGAAGGGCCCGCCGCCCGGCACCGAGTCGAGGTGGGAGCCGGTGACCAGCGCGCCGGCGCGGGGATCGGCACCGTCGGCGGCGGCGTCGTGCCCGGCGGGCAAGTCCCACCAGGCCCAGATGACACCGTTGGCGTCGCGCTCGACGGCGAGGCCGCGGGAGGTGGCTTCGGCGACGAACCACTCGCGCAGCTCGAGCTCGGCGGACGAGTAGACGGGGCGCGAGTAGCCGCCGCGGCGGGCGTCGCGGCCGGTGTCGGCAATCGCCGCCATGAGGGAGTTGACGGCGGCGAGGCGCGGGGCCTCGCCGATGAGGGCTTCTGTCATGTCATGACCTTCCGACGATGAGGTAGGCGAGGGGCGTGGCGATGATCAGGGTCAGGGCCACACGCTGGGCCCAGACGACCACGAGCTGCCACAGCTTGATCGGGATGCGCGTGGCCAGGATGCAGGGCACGAGCGCGGAGAAGAAGATGATCGCGGAGACGCAGACGACGCCGATGACCAGGCGCAGCAGCTCGGACGGATGCCCGGCCACGACGGTCGCCGGCAGGAACATTTCGGCGATGCCGACGGCCGAGGCCTTGGCCGCGAGCATCGGGTCCGGCAGCTGCAGCGCCCACGTGATCGGGAAGAACACGTACCCGAGCCAGTCGAAGACGGGCGTGTAGCGGGCCAGGACGAGTCCGAGCAGGCCGACCGAGAGGATCGAAGGCAGGATCGCCATCGCCATCAGCACGCCGTCCTTGAAGTTGCTCCAGACGTTGCGGCCGAGGCTCGGGGCCTGGGCGAGGACGCCGCGTGCCTCCGACCAGGCCGCCGCGAGACGGCTGCCGGTGACCTTCCGCTCCGGCTTCGCCTCGACGCCCTCGAAGGTCTCGTCGGGGATGCGGCTCAGCGGCGGGATCCGGACCGTGATCGCGGTGACCGCGAACGTGACGGCGAACGTCAGGAAGAAGTACGGCAGCCAGAGGTGCATGAGCTCCAGGGTCTTGGCGACGATCAGCATGAACGTCACCGAGACGGTCGAGAAGCCGGTGGCGATGATCGCCGCGTCCCGCGCCGTGTAGCGCCCGGACTGGTAGACCCGGTTGGTGATCAGCAGGCCCAGGGAGTAGCTGCCCACGAAGGAGGCGACGGCGTCGATCGCCGAGCGCCCGGGCGTGCGCCACAGCGGGCGCATGACGGGCTGGAGTATCACGCCGACGAACTCCATGAGCCCGTACCCGACCAGCAGGGCCAGGAACACGGCCCCGATCGGGACGATGAGCCCGACCGGGATCACGAGCTTCTCGAACAGGAACGGTCCGAGGTCCGGTTCGAACAGCCACGCCGGACCGACGCCGAAGACGAGCGCAACGCCCGCGGCCAGGCCGGCGATGTTCAGGAAGGCGAACACGCGCTTGGTGCCGGACTCCCGCCAGCGCCCTGTCGCGAACGGGTACACGGTGCCCGCGGCGATCAGGGCCAGCGCGACGTACTTCACGGCGCCGCCGAGCAGCGTCGCCGCGAGGGTGACGAGGTGGTCGAGCGGGATCGTGTTCTTCTCCCCGATGGTGACGGGGACGAAGAACATGAAGAGGCCGATGGCGCTGTAGAGGAAGAAGCGCCAGAGTCCGCGCGTGGCGGCGGGTGCGGACGTCGTCGTCCGGCGTGGCTGTTCCATGGGACCCTCCTACTCCGCCATCGGGATGCGGACGCCGCGCTCGGCGGCGACCTCGTGGGCGCGGTCGTAGCCAGCGTCGACGTGACGGATGACGCCCATGCCCGGGTCGTTGGTCAGCAGCGCCTCGAGCTTAGCCGCGGCGAGCTCGGTGCCGTCGGCCACGGAGACCTGACCGGCGTGGATCGAGCGGCCGATGCCTACGCCGCCGCCGTGGTGGATCGAGACCCAGGTCGCGCCGGAGGACGCTGCCGTCAGGGCGTTGAGAAGCGGCCAGTCGGCGATCGCGTCGGAGCCGTCGGCCATGGCCTCGGTCTCGCGGTACGGGCTCGCGACGGAGCCGGAGTCGAGGTGGTCGCGGCCGATCACGATCGGAGCGGAGACCTTGCCCTCGGCGACGAGCCGGTTGAAGAGCAGGCCGGCCTTGGCACGGTCGCCGTAGCCGAGCCAGCAGATGCGCGCCGGCAGGCCCTCGAACTCGACGCGCTCAGCGGCGGCGTCGAGCCACTTGTGCAGGTGGGCGTTCTCCGGGAAGAGCTCCTTGAGCGCCTCATCGGTCACGCGGATGTCCTCCGGGTCGCCGGAGAGGGCCACCCAGCGGAACGGGCCGAGGCCCTCGCAGAAGAGCGGGCGGATGTACGCCGGGACGAAGCCGGGGAATTCGAAGGCGCGGTCGTAGCCGCCCGTGCGGGCCTCGTCGCGGATGGAGTTGCCGTAGTCGAAGACCTCGGCGCCGGCGTCCTGGAACTCGACCATGGCGCGCACCTGCTTGGCCATCGAGGCCTGGGCCTTGAGCGTGAAGTCCTCCGGGTCGGCGGCGGCCGCGGCGTGCCACTGCTCCACGGAGGTGCCCTCGGGCAAGTAGGACAGCGGGTCGTGCGCGGAGGTCTGGTCGGTGACGACGTCGATCGTCAGCTCGCCTGCGTTGTGGCGACGCAGGAGTTCGCCGAAGACCTCGGCGGCGTTGCCGACGTAGCCCACGGACCAGCCGCGGCGCTCGGCCTTGGCCTGGTTGACCTTGGCGATGGCCGTGTCGAGGTCGGTCTCGACCTCGTCGAGGTAGCGCTTGGAGGCGCGGCGGCGCAGCCGGGTCTCGTCGACGTCGACGATGAGGCACGCGCCGTCGTTCAGGGTCACGGCGAGCGGCTGGGCGCCGCCCATGCCGCCGCAGCCGCCCGTGAGGGTCAGCGTGCCGGCGAGAGGGCCCTCGTTCTCGGCGCCCGCGGCGAGGCGGCCCTCTGCCTGGAGCTTGCGGCCGACGGCGGCGAAGGTCTCGTAGGTGCCCTGCAGGATGCCCTGGGTGCCGATGTAGATCCAGGACCCGGCGGTCATCTGGCCGTACATCATGAGCTCCTCGGCCTCGAGCTTGCGGAACTCGGGCCAGTTCGCCCAGTCGCCGACGAGGTTGGAGTTGGCGATGAGCACGCGCGGGGCCCACTTGTTGGTCGTGAAGACGCCGACGGGCTTGCCGGACTGCACGAGCAGGGTCTCGTTGTCCTCGAGGTTCTCGAGCGTGCGCGTGATGGCGTCGTACGCCTCCCACGAGCGGGCGGCACGGCCGGTGCCGCCGTAGACCACGAGGTCCTCGGGACGCTCGGCGACCTCGGGATCGAGGTTGTTCATCAGCATGCGCAGCGGGGCCTCGGTCTGCCAGGACTTGGCGGTGATCTCGGTGCCGCGCGCCGCGCGGATGCTGCGGGACGGGTCGTGCTGGGTGAAGGTGCTCATGTGGTTCTCTCCTTGGTCGCGGCGTCAGCGGCGCTGGCCGGGGTCTGTTCTGTCGTGAGTAGGTGTGCGGCCTCGAGCGCCACACGGGCGCCGATCGAGGCGGTGATCTCTTCGGTGATGCGGTAGGTGGGGACGACGACGGAGAGCGCGGCGACGACGCGCTCGTCGCCGGCCGTGCCGACCGTGACGGGCGCGGCGATCGCCGTGACGTCCTTTTCGACGCCACGGTCGACGACGACGTACCCGGCTTCCGGGGTACCCCCGCGCAGGACGGTGCCGACGGCGGTCCCCTCCAGCGGGATGCTGCGCCCGACCCACGAGGCGTGGCGGACCGAGTGGGTGCCCTCCTCGACCGCGATGTAGATGCTGTGCTCTTGCGCGGTGCCGCCGGCGGCCGGGACGCTCAGGTACGCCGACTCGCCCGTCATCGCCACGAGCCGGCGCAGCGGTTCGGCGGCGAGGGAGACGAGCGATTCGTGGCTGAGCGCCTGGGCGCCCAGCTGGACGATGCGCATCCCGGGCCGGTAACCGGCGTCGTCCTCCTTGCGGACGAAGCCGCTGGCCTCGAGCGTGCGCAGCAGGCGCAGGGCCGTGGAGGCCGAGAGCCCGGTCTCGCGGGCGGCCTCCGCGAGGCTGAGGCTGCCGGAATCGCACACGGCGCCGAGCAGCGCGAGCGCCCGGTCGACGGTGCGGGTTCCCGATTCGGCCATGATCCCTCCTTGATTCTTCCGAAGTTTTCGTCCGCAGAGGCCCTCCGGTCTTGCCACCGGACGAAATCTACGTTTCACTTATTGAAACGTGAATTGCACCGATTGGCAAGACCCCGAAGTCATCGCCCCACCCGGAAGGACTCCCATGACCACCACGATCCCGCTCACCCCCGCAGCGCTCTCCCCCGAGGACGTCGTCGCGGTCGCCCGCCACGGCGCGCACGTGAGCATCTCCGCCGAATCCGCGGCCGCCATGCGGGAATCGCGCCAAGTCATCGACGACCTCGCGCACGACACCCGCCCGCACTACGGCGTCTCCACCGGCTTCGGAGCGCTGGCGACCAAGCAGATCCCGTCCGAGCTGCGCGCCCAGCTGCAGCGCTCCCTGATCCGCTCCCACGCCGCCTCGTCCGGCGCCGAGGTCGACCGCGAGATCGTGCGCGGCCTCATGCTCAACCGCCTGCACACCATGGCGACGGGCCGCACGGGTGTTCGCCCCGAGGTCGCCGAGGCCTACGCCGCCGTCCTGAACGCCGGGATCACTCCGGTCGTCGGCGAATACGGTTCGCTCGGCTGCTCGGGTGACCTCGCCCCGCTTTCGCACTGCGCGCTCGCGGTCATGGGCGAGGGCAAGGTCCGCACCGCGAACGGCGAGCTCGTCGACGCCGCCGACGCGCTCGCCGCGGCCGGCATCACCCCCGTCGTCTTGGCCGAGAAGGAGGGCCTGGCCCTCATCAACGGCACCGACGGCATGCTCGGCATGCTGCTACTGGCCGCCTCCGACCTGCATCGCCTCGTCTCGACGGCCGACCTGGCCGCCGCGATGAGCGTCGAGGGCCTGCTCGGCACCGACAGCGTCTTCGCCGAGGACCTGCACGCCCTGCGCCCGCAGCCCGGGCAGCTCGCCTCGGCCGCCAACATGCGCGCGGTGCTGACCGGCTCGCCGCTGATCCAGGCGCAGAAGGACGGCGCTCACGCGTTCACCCGCGTGCAGGATGCGTACTCGCTGCGCTGTGCTCCGCAGGTTCACGGCGCGGTGCGCGCCACGCTGGACCACGCCGAGTCGGTCGCCGGCTACGAGCTGGCCTCCGCCGTCGACAACCCCGTCGTGACGACGGACGGCCGCGTCGAGTCCAACGGCAACTTCCACGGCGCCCCCGTCGGCTACGTGCTCGACTTCCTCGCGATCGCGACGGCGGATCTGGCCTCGATCTCCGAGCGCCGCACCGACCGCTTCCTCGATAAGGCCCGCAGCCACGGCCTCAACGCGTTCCTCGCCGACGACCCGGGTGTCGACTCGGGCCACATGATCGCCCAGTACACGCAGGCCGGCATCGTCTCGGAGCTCAAGCGCCTCGCGAACCCGGCCTCCGTCGACTCGATCCCGAGCTCGGCCATGCAGGAGGACCACGTGTCGATGGGCTGGGCGGCCGGCCTGAAGCTGCGCCGCAGCGTCGACGGCCTGACGCGCGTGCTCGCGATCGAGCTGCTCACGAGCGCCCGCGCCCTCGACATGCGCGACGGCGGCCTCGCCTCGGGCCAGTCCTCCCCCGTCATCACCGCCGTGCGCGCCGCGATCCGCGAGGTCGTCGAGGGCCCCGGCACGGACCGCTACCTGGCCCCGGAGATCGAGGCGGTCCGCCTACTCGTCGACGACGGCACGCTGCTCGCGGCCGCGAACTCGGCGGCGGCCTCGCCGTTGATCTGACCATAGGCCTTCCGGCACGCGGTCGCGGATATACTCAGTGGTAGTTCACCTGGTGAACGTCCCCGTATCCTCGACCGGAAGACGACTCCGTTGCAGTTTCTCGCACGTCTGAGCCTGAAGAACCGTGCAGTGGTGGCGCTGCTGACCCTCGTGATCGCCGCCGGCGGCCTGTACTCGATGGCCTCCTTGAAGCAGGAGCTCATCCCGGACATTGAGTTCGGACAGACCACGATCATGACCACGGCCCCGGGCGCCAGCTCGGAGGTCGTGGATGAACGTATTGCCCAGCCGCTCGCGGGCGCATTCGAGAACATCTCCGGTGTCGAGTCTGTCACGAGCACGTCCTCGCCGTCGTTGGCGATGATCACGGTCGCCTCGGCGTACGGCGAGGACCAGGCGCGGGTCGAGGCCGACCTGCGCAAGGCGATCGACTCGGTCTCCGACGAGCTCCCGGAGGGGACGGAGCCGCAGCTGATGGCCGGGTCGGTCGCCGACATCCCGGCCGTCATGCTGACCGTCTCCTCCCCGGCCGCGGCCGAGGACCTTTCGAGCGGTCTGCGCGATGCGTTCGTCCCGGAAATCGCGCGGATCGACGGTGTCCGCGAGGTCTCCGTCGCCGGCGGGGCGACGGAGCGCATCACCATCACGCCCGACGACGACGCTCTGGCCGCCGCCGGGCTGACCTCGCAGGCGTTCGCCGACGCGCTTGAGGCCAACGGGCAGCGGCTGCCGGCCGGGTCGCTGCTCATCGACGACGAGAACGTGTCGGTGACCGCCGGCCAGGCCGTCGAGACGCTCGAGGCGCTGCGCGAACTGCCGCTCGTGCCGACCGCTCCGCCGGCCGCCGCACCTCAGGACCCGCTGGATCCGGAAGCACCGCAAGCGCCACCGGAGCCGGCCCCCGTCCTCACGATCGACGACGTCGCGGACGTGGCCGTCGCCACCGAGGACGCCTCCTCCATCACTCGCACCAACGGAGAACCCAGCGTCTCGGTCACGATCACCAAGACGCCCGACGCCGACGTCGTGCGGCTCTCCCACGCGATCTCCGAGGCCGTGCCGGAGGCGACAGCTGCCCTCGAGGCCGGCCTAGGCGCCGAGGCGGAGGCCACGGTCATCTTCGACCAGGCGCCGTTCGTCGAGGAGTCGATTCGGCACCTGGCCATCGAGGGCGCGCTGGGTCTGCTCTTCGCCGTCGTCGTGATCCTGCTCTTCCTCTTCTCCCTGCGGGCGACAATCGTCACCGCGATCTCGATCCCGCTCTCCGTGCTCGTGACGTTCGCCGGCCTGCACGTGAGCGGCTACACGCTGAACATGCTCACGCTCGGCGCGCTGACGATCTCGGTCGGGCGCGTCGTCGACGACTCGATTGTGGTCATCGAGAACATCAAGCGGCACCTCTCCTACGGGGAGCGCAAGTCGGCCGCGGTGTTCACCGCGGTGCGCGAGGTCGCCGGGGCCATCACGTCCTCGACGCTCGCGACCGTCGTCGTGTTCCTGCCGATCGTCTTCGTTTCCGACGCCGTCGGCGAGCTGTTCCGGCCGTTCTCCCTGACCGTGACGATCGCGATGCTCTCCTCGCTGCTCGTCGCGCTGACGATCGTGCCGGTGCTCGCCTACTGGTTCATGAAGGCCCCCGCCGGGGACGTCGACGCCGACGCGGTCCGCCGGGAGGCCGAGGCGAAGGAGACCGGATCGAAGCTGCAGCGCGCGTACGTTCCGCTGCTGCGCCGCACCCAGCGCCACCCCGTGATCACCCTGATCGCGGCGGTCGCGATCCTCGTCGGCACGGGCGCCATGGTCCCGGCCCTGAAGGTGGACTTCCTGGGCAGCACGGGCTCGAACTCCGTCATGGTCAACCAGGACTTCGACGCTTCCGCTTCGCTCGAGGCAATCTCGCGGGACGCGGCGGACACCGAGGACGCCCTGCTCGGCGTGGACGGCGTCGAATCCGTGCTCCTCACGGTCGGCGGCGACGGCTTCAGCCGCGACGCTTCGACGGGCCTGTTCATGGTCACGACCGATGCCGCCCGCGACCAGGCCGAGATCCGCGAGACGCTCGAGGCCTCGGTCTCTGGGCTCGACGCGGCCGAGCGGATCAGCTTCGGCGAGAGTGCGTCCGTCGGCGCCACGACGGTCGACGTCGAGCTGACGTCGTCTGACGGCGAGGCCCTCGCCGAAGCGTCCGACGCCGTACTCGCCGCCCTGGACGGCACCCCGGACGCGGACGCGCCGAGTTCCGACCTGGCGGCCGTGCAGCCCTCCCTCGAGGTCCGAGTGGACCGCGCGGCCGCTGCCGAAGCCGGCCTGACGGAGCTGCAAGTCGCCTCGCTCGTCGCGGCGGCGGGCAACGAGCGTTCGATCGGAGAGCTGCGCATCGACGACCGCAACCTCTCAGTCTTCGTGGCCGGTGGCGACTCGTACGACTCCGCCGCCGAACTGCGTGAGCTGCCGATTCCGACGGCGGCCGGGCCGGTGCCGCTCGACGACCTCGCCGACATCGAGACCGTCGACGTGCAGGATGCGATCACCCGCTCCGGTACCGAGCGCGTCGCGACCGTCTCGCTGACACCTGCGGAGGGCCAGCTCGGTGCGGTGACGGCGGCCGTCTCCGAGCGCCTGGAGACCGCGGACATTCCCGCCGACGTCGACTACGAGATCGGCGGGGCCTCCGCTCAGCAGGCGGACTCGTTCCAGCAACTGGGACTGGCCATGCTCGCGGCGATCGCGATCGTCTACATCCTGCTCGTGGCAACCTTCAAGTCACTCATGCAGCCACTCATCCTGCTCATCTCGGTGCCGTTCGCCGCCACCGGCGCGATCCTGCTGATGCTGCTCACGGGCCGCCCGCTCGCGGTGGCCTCCCTCATCGGCATGCTGATGCTCATCGGCATCGTGGTCACCAACGCGATCGTGCTGATCGACCTCGTCAACCAGTACCGGCGCGACGGGCAGCCGCTCGCTGAGGCGGTCGAGAACGGCGCCCGGCAGCGCCTGCGGCCGATCCTGATGACGGCCCTGGCGACGATCTGCGCACTGCTGCCGATGGCGCTCGGGGTGACCGGATCGAGCGGGTTCATCTCCCGCGACCTGGCGATCGTCGTCATCGGCGGCCTCGTGTCCTCGACGGCGCTGACGCTGATCCTCGTCCCGGTGTTCTACCGGCTGTTCGAGGCCCGCAAGGAGCGCCGGCGGCCGGCCGCGGAACGCGAACCCGAGACCGGCCTGATCGACCTCATCGCAGCGGGCCAGCCGCTGCCCAGCCGGCGGGCCCTCCGCGCCCAGCGAGACGACCTCTGAACCTGGCGCGCGGCACCGGCCGCGCGTCAGTACAGGCGGGGCCAGCCGCCGTCGTACGCGAGCAGGTTGATGCCGAGCCGGGGCGTGCCGTCGTCTTGGTAGTAGTGGTAGAAGAACACGTCGGCGTCGTTGTCGGCTAGTACGGCCTGGTGGCCCGGACCGTGCACCGATCCGTGGCCGGCGAGGATCTCGGTTCCGCCGCCGTCGACCATGCGCACCCCGTTCCGGTCGACGTACGGGCCAACCACGTTCGTGGAACGGCCGACGACGACCCGGTAGGTGCTGGCGGCGCCATTGCAGCAGGAGTCGAACGAGGCGAAGAGGTAGTAGTAGCCGTTCCGGTAGTGGATCGTGGGCGCCTCGATCGGGCCGCCGCCCCGGCCGGCGAGGTGGATCCAGTCGCTGCCGGTGCGCAGGCCGGTGCCCGGGTCGATGCGGATCATCTTCAGGCCGGACCAGAAGGAACCGAAGGACATCCACCAGCGTCCCTGCTGGTCGATCACGATGTTCGGGTCGATCGCGTTGTAGTCGTCGCTCGTGGTGGAGGAGACCACCAGTCCTCGGTGCGTCCACGATCCCTGGGCGCCGGTGTCGCTCGTGGCCAGGAAGATGCCCGAGTGGTTGGAGCCGAAGCTTGAGGCGGAGTAGTAGAGGTAGTAGCGGTTGTTCGCGAAGGTCAGATCGGGCGCCCAGAGCGAGGAGCCGCCGCCGGTGTACTCGTGGGTCCAGGGCGCGCCGCCCGGGAACGCCTGCCCGGCGTCGGCCCAGTGCGTGCGGTCGCTCGAGGTTTTCAGCCCGATCGTCACGCCCGTCCGGTCGTCACCGGTGTGGGCCAGCAGGTAGTTCCCGCCGCGGGACTTCGTGACCTCGGGGTCGTGCACGATCGTGGAGCCGGTCACGTGCCCCGGCCCCGGGTACGTGGCAGCTTCAGCAGCTGGGGCTGCCCCGAGGAACCGGGTGCCGGGCACCGCCGCCAGCGCGAGGCCGGCGGCACCGGCGGCCGCGGCGCGCAGCACGGTGCGCCGTGCGGGCGGGCGAAGCGAGGAGCGTGCGGGATTCTTCGTCGAACTCTCGGCGTTTTCCATGCGAACAGGTGAGCCTTTCGGGTCTCGATGGCCACCGACCGGACGGCCGGCGACGGCGGCGGGGAGTTCAGCAACACCGTCGACATCGACGTGATGCACATCACTCGCCAACCCGATATTGCAACGTTGTAAATACGCTGTCAAGACTTTTCGCTGCCCCATGATGGCCGACCCTGCTGGGCATCACCTTTCGGTCTCGAATCCGCCGAGCACCCGTCGACGACTGTCCCCGACCCGTGGAACGACGGTAGGCTCTCGGATATCGACCCCGAAACGCAGGAGGCAACGGCCAGATGAAGATCAAACCAGCGCTCGCAGCAGGCGCCGCGATCAGCCTCGCGGCTGCCGCGCTCGTACCGGCCGCCGCGCTGGCCATGGCGCCGGCCGAGAAGGCCGACGGCGCGGAGGTCTCCGCCTTCTGTTCGAACCCCGGGCTCTCCCGTTACACCCCGGTCCCCCGCCCTGCGAACAAGACCGTCCTTCCCTACGAATCCCTGGACGAGCTCAATGCTGCGGCTGCGGCCGCCGGCCTTTCGCCCCTGGATTTCGCGGAACGTGAGGTCGATGCCAGTGCGGCAGCGCGCGGCGGGTCGCTCGGCGCCTCGGTGCACGGCGTCGCTGCGGCCTCTCTGCAGGACACCATCGTCTGGGCGGAGCAGGAGGGGCTGACGCTGGCCGAAGCGCACGCGGACATGTCGCTGAACAAAGCGGCGATCAACCTTGCCTCGGCGCTCGAGGTCGAACATCCTGACTCGGTGGCCTTCTTCCGCCAGAATCCTGAGTCCGGCAGCGTCTCCGTTGGCTTCGCCGGTGCCGTGACGCCGGAGATCCGGGCACTCCTCGACGAATCCCCAGTGCCCGTCGGCATCGATGAGAACATTGGCTGGACCGAGGACGAGATCCATCATGAGACCTCACGCGCGCTGGATTGCCTGAGTGCAGCTACAGACGACGCCCACCACGTAGAAGGCGACCAGTTCAACGGGGTGCTCGAGGTGACCGCTGAGGAGGGCGAGCAGACGTTCGCAGACCGCGAGGCGGCAGCAGCGCTCAAGGCGCTTCTGGCGACCACGAACTTCGAGGTGAGGATCGTCGAGGGCGAGGCGCACGGATACGAGCCCGCGATCTTTGATGCTTCGGCACTAGACGGCTGACGGCTGCTCCGGCTTTCGCGGCCACGGCCGACGCCTACGGTTCCGGAAACCCAACGTCCTCCCACACGTGGCACCATTTGTCCGCGAGCGAGTCGATGTTCTCGTGGGCGTTCAGTCCGCTAGGCTGCGGCACGACCCAGAGCACGACGTCGGAGGGCCATCCGGGAATCGTCGATGTGTCCTGACGCCCCAGCTTGGTCTTCGGCTGCCCGAACGCGGTGCGGAACGCCGTGATACCGGCGATCGCCACGACGCGCGGCCGCAACTGCACAACGCGCTCCACCAGGCGAGCGCCCGCCGCGCGCAGCTCCTCGCGCGTCAGCTCGTCGGCCCGGACGGTCGCTCGCCCGACCAGGTTGGTCAGACCGATTCCGCGCCCCAGCAGCTGGGCCTCGTCGTCGTCCGAGAGCCCCCGCGAGGCGTCGACGACATGATCCGTCAGACCCGCGCGGTGGAGCGACGGCCAGAAGCGGTTTCCCGGACGCGCAAACGGCGCATTCACGGCGGCGGTCCACAGGCCCGGGTTGATGCCGACGATCAGCAGGCGCAGGTCCGCGGAATCAGCGGGCAGGATGTCGTCGAGAACGTCCGGGTCATCCGTGGCGAACTGGGCGAGTTCCTCGCGTTGCGGGCGCCGGCCGCCTAGCGGCGACGGCCGGCGCGGCGCGGCCAGTACCTGCCCCTTCATCTCTCCTCCGATTTTCGTGAAGTATAAATATGGCAATGGTACAGATAAAGACCTTGACCAGAAGTTCAGCTCGCACATAGGTTCAATCTGTTACTCGTACACACCAGCGAGAAGCATCGCCCCGCCCTCCAGGAGGACGACCTTGAATCCTCGCGCACGCGCATTCGTTCTCTCGTCAGCGCTCATCGCATCTCTGGCCCTCACTGGCTGCGGTCCGAACGAAGATGGCCCCCTACACGCTACGAGCGGCGGGTGGTTTGCTATGGATAAACCGAAGAACGCCGGTGATTATTGGACCGGATCTTTCGGAGCAAGTCTCTTGTGCACCACGGACATGAACTATGAAATCCAGCTGACGAGCGTCGACTGGGAGACCGCAGATCCCAAGCCCGTGGGCGTCGTCCCAGCGCTTCGCGTCTATCAGGGTGAATCTGACGGGCCGTCGCCATTCGTCGGACTGCTCGGCAAGCCCTGGGAGGACGAAGAACTTTCTACCGACGCCACAACTTTCGTTCATGATCTCACCGGATACCACATCGACCAGCCGTGCGAGGAGCTCGACGGCGGCGCAAAGAACGATTTCACTGAACTGATTTTGGTGATGGAAGCCGGCCCCGAAGGTGCAGACATCACCAGATTCGGCATCAACTACACAGCGAAGGGCAGGCCGTACCGCCTTAAAATCGAGAACCGGAGCATCATGTGCGGGACGGCGATCTCGCAGCGTCCCGAAGACGACCCCGGCTATTCGGACTGCTGACTCGAACTTAAGTGGGCGCTGATCCCCGACGCGCCCATGCCTAGCACCCTCGAACCTCGCGAAACGACGACGGCGCCCCACCCACACGGGACGTGCGCACCGTCGCCACCTCGGCACTAAACGCCAAACACCGCCGCACGGGAGGCGACGAACGCGGCCACGGCCGCGTCGATGTCCTCGCGGCTGTGCGCGGCGGAGAGCTGCACCCGGATGCGCGCGGTGTCCCGTGGGACCACGGGGAAGCTGAACGCGGTGACGAAGATGCCGCGCTCGAGCATCTCCGCGGCGATCTTCGAGGCCACGACGGCGTCGCCGAACATCACGGGTACGATCGCGTGCTCGCCGTCGAGCAGCTCGAAGCCGGCTGCACTCATCTCCGAGCGGAAGTAGGCGGCGTTCTCGAACAGACGTGCGCGCAGCTCGCCGGACTCCGCCACGAGGTCCAGCGCCGTCATCGTCGCGGCCACGATCGACGGGGCCAGGGAGTTCGAGAACAGGTACGGGCGGGCCTTCTGGCGCAGCATCGCCACGATCTCGCCGCGACCGGAGACGTAGCCTCCGGACGCCCCGCCGAGGGCCTTGCCGAACGTGCCCGTAAAGATGTCTACACGGTCGGAGACGCCGGCGTGCTCCGGGGTGCCGGCGCCGGTCTCCCCCATGAACCCGACGGCGTGCGAGTCGTCGACCATGACGAGCGCGCCGTATTTCTCGGCGAGGTCGCAGATCCCCTCGAGCGGGGCCAGGTAGCCGTCCATCGAGAACACGCCGTCGGTGACGATCACCGACCGGCGGGGACCGGCGCCGTCGTTCATCTCCGCTGCAGCCTGCAGCTGGGCCTCGAGGTCGGCGAGGTCCTGGTTCGCGTAGCGGAAGCGCGCGGCCTTGGAAAGACGGATGCCGTCGATGATCGAGGCGTGGTTCAGCGCGTCGGAGATGATCGCGTCGGCTGGGCCGAACAGCGACTCGAAGACGCCGCCGTTCGCGTCGAAGCAGCTGGAGAAGAGGATGGTGTCCTCGGTGCCGAGGAACGCGGAGACCTTCGCCTCGAGCTCGAAGTGCGCGTCCTGCGCCCCGCAGATGAAGCGCACCGAGGCCATGCCGAAGCCGCGCGTATCGAGGGCGCGCTTGGCGGCGTCGATGATCCGCGGGTCGTCGGCCAGGCCTAGGTAGTTATTGGCGCAGAAGTTCACGACGTCGGCCGCTGCCCCGCCCAGCGGCCCGGCCTTGATGCGGGCGGACTGGGGCGAGTCGATGTGGCGTTCGTGTTTGTAGAGCCCGGCCGTCTCGATCTCTGCGAGTTCGGCGGCGAGCTGGTCCTTCAGATCCGTGTACATGTTTCCTTCGCTGCAGTTCGGAGGGTGTCGGGGGTCAGATGTCGCGCCAGTCGAGCACGACCTTGCCGCTGAGCCCGTCGCGGGCGATCGCGAATCCGCGCTCCCACTCGGCGGCCGGCACGACGTCGGTCACGACGCCGGCGATCGACGCGCGCAGGCGCGGGTTGGAGTCGAGCATCGCGCTCATGGCGTACCAGGTCTCGTACATCTCGCGCCCGTAGATGCCCTTGAGCGTGAGCATGTGGGTGACGACCTTGCCCCAGTCGATATCGATCGAGTCGCTCGGCAGGCCCAGCATCGCGATCTGGCCGCCGTGGTTCATGTTGTCGATCATCTCCGGCAGCGCGGACGGGTGCCCGGAGATCTCGAGCCCGACGTCGAAGCCCTCGACGAGCCCGAGCTCGCGCTGCGCGGCGGCGATGCGAGTGTTCGCGACGTTGATCGCGAGGTCCGCGCCGGCGGCGCGGGCGAGCTCCAGACGCGGCTCGGAGACGTCGGTGATGACCACCCGGCGCGCGCCGGCGTGCTTGGCGACGCCGATCGCCATGAGCCCGATCGGCCCGGCGCCCGTGATCAGGACGTCCTCGCCGACGATCGGGAAGGACAGCGCGGTGTGCACGGCGTTGCCGAACGGGTCGAAGATGGCACCGAGTTCCGGGGTGACGGCGTCGGACTTGTGCACCCAGACGTTGGTCTCCGGGATCACGACGTACTCGGCGAACGCGCCGTCGCGCTGGACGCCCACCGAGGAGGTATTGATGCACATCTGCCGGCGACCGGCGCGGCAGTTGCGGCACATCCCGCACACCACGTGGCCCTCGCCGGAGACGCGGTCGCCGACTGCGACGTGCGTGGTCAGGTCGCCGACCTCGACGACCTCGCCGTAGAACTCGTGCCCGGGGATCATGGGGGCAGCGATCATGGCGGCCGCGGCGTCGTCGTACGCCTGGATGTGCAGGTCGGTGCCGCAGATGCCGGTGGTCATCACGCGGATCTTGACGTCATGCGCGCCGGTGACCGGCTCGGGCCGGTCGACGAACTCGAAGCCGGCATGGGGTCCGGACTTGTACAGTGCTTTCATTCTGGCTTCAGTCCTCACTCGAGCGCGTGGTTGTTGCGCGTCTCGTCACGATGTCGATTCAAGTGTCGCAGTGGTGCCACAGGATCAACACATTAGAAATCCTGCCATCTCCTCAGGCAATGCTTTAGTATTCACTTCATGGAACTTCATCAGCTCCAGCTCCTCCGCGAGCTGGGGGACCTCGGCTCCGTAAACGCCGTTGCGCGCGAGAAGTTCGTCTCGCCGTCTGCCATCTCCCAGCACCTGACGCAGTTGCAGCGCTCCGTCGACGTCCCACTGACCCGGAAGGAGGGCCGCGCGCTGGTGCTGACCAGCGAGGGCAGGATTCTCGCCGACGCCAGCGCGGAGATCGCGGCGGTGCTGGCCCGAGCCCGCGGCGATATCTCGGACGGCAGCGCCGCGCGCACGAACCCCGTGCGCGTCGCAGGATTCCACTCAATCGGGCAGACCGTCTTTGCTCCCCTGCTCACGCAGACGGAGCGCGACCTGCCCGAACTGCATTTCTTCGACGAGGACGTCTCTCAGCAGCAGTTTCCCGCGCTGGCTGCCAGGTACGACCTCGTTCTGGCGCACCGCATGCGGCACACCAGCCCCTGGCCCGAGGGCCAGGTGGCTGTCGTCCCGCTGGCCTTCGAGCCCCTGGATATCGCACTCCGCACCGACCACGAGCTGGCGCGGTGCGAAAGCCTCGATGCGGACCAGGTCATCGCCGAGCCCTGGGTCGTCTCGCGGTCCGGCTACTCCCCGGACGACGTGCTGCAGACGATTGCGGCCACGGCGGGCCAGGCGCCGACCGTGCGTCATCGCGTCAACGACTACGCCACCGTGGCCGCTCTGGTGCAGGCGGGCGGCTGCTTGGGCATCCTCCCGCGCTACACGACCCGCCATGCCATCCCGGAGACCGTGACGCTCCGGCCGATCCGCGGCCTCACGGCGGGCCGCCAGATCGACCTGCTGGTCCGCGCAGAGCATCTGCACCGAAGCTCGATCCGCGACGTCGTCGAGGCCATCCGCGAGACGGTGCGGCGCATCGTCGCCGCCGCACCGCCGTCGGACGCGGCGGGTTAGACCACGACGCGCTGCTGCGCATCCTCGAAGTAGCGCACGACGTCGGCCGGCAGCTCCGGGACGTCCAGCGCCCCACCGCCGGAACGCAGCGAACGCGCGCCCAGATCCCCAACCGCGACGGCGGCACGGGCAGCCAGCGGGGACGTCTGAGTGAACCCGCCTTCGGTCGCGAATTTGAGGAACTCAGCGATCAACAGGGGGTCCGCACCACCGTGGCCCTCGGCGTCGCCGGCAATCTCAACCCGAAGATCCGGCTCATTGAAGCCGCTGGTCGTCCGCGTATTCCAGACGTGGATGAAGTCGCCGGGGCCATCCCCGAAGTTCTCGATTCGGCCTGCGGAACCGATGACGGTGTAGTTGCGCCAGTAGTCGGGAGTGAAGTGGCACTGCTGGTAGGACGCGAGGACCCCGTTGCCAAGGCGCATCTGCACCATCGACACGTCCTCGACGTCGATCACGGGGTTCAGCTCCCGCTGATCGCTTCCGGGCCAGTTGTCTGCGGAGAACCACTCACCCATCCGCCGGTCGGAGTTGTCCCGGCGATCGGAAACATCCCCGTACACGCTGAGCTCGCCCAGTCCGGAGACACTTGTGGTGTATCCGCCGGCCAGCCAGTGGATAACGTCGATGTCGTGGGCGCCCTTCTGCAGCAACAGGCTATTGCTGTAGCGCCGCTCGGCGTGCCAGTCCTTGAAGTAGTAGTCGCCGCCGTTGCCGACGAAGTGGCGGCACCACACGGCCTTGACGTCGCCGATGGCCCCGGACTCGATGATCTCCCGCATCTGGCGGATCGCCGGCATGTGGCGCATGTTGTGCCCGACGTAGAGCCGGGTGCCGGTACGGTAGGCGGTTTCCAGGATCTCGTCAGCTCCCTCGACGGTGATGTCGAGTGGCTTCTCGCAGAAGGTCGGGATACCGGCGTTCAGGGTGCGGGTGACGACCTCCCGGTGCGTGTGGTCAGGAGTGAGGACCAGCACGGCCTCGATGCCGGAGGCGAGTAGCTCGTCGAGGTCGCCGGTCACCAGCGCCTCGGGGAGCTTCTCAGCGGCGTCCGCACGGCCGCGTTCGCTGGTATCACAGACGGCCGATACGACGCTGCCCGCCCCGGGGCGGTGGATATAGCGGTGCAATGACGAACGCAGACCGAAACCGACGATTCCAACCTTGATGTCCATACGTAACTCTCCAAACCTGTTGTGTCGTGCTTCATTCGAGCTAGTTGTGCTGGGGGTCGAGCGGGCCCGGGAAGAAGCAGCGGACTTCCTGCTCACCGGCCTCCTCGACGAGAGCCGGCTCGCTCGCGGCGCATTCAGGCCGGGCGATCGGGCAGCGCGTGTGAAAACGGCAGCCCGACGGCGGATCGACGGGTGACGGCGGGTCACCCTGCAGCAGGATCAGGCGCCGGTCGGATCCCTGACCGCGCAGCTCTGGGGCTGCGGAGAGCAGCGCCTGTGTGTAGGGGTGAGCCGTGTTCTCGTACACCTGGTCGTAGCGGCCCGACTCGACCACGCGGCCCAAATACATCGTGGCGACACGGTCGGAGATGTGGCGCACGATCTGCAGGTCGTGGGCGATGAACAGGTAGCCGAGCCCCATCTCCCGTTGCAACGTGTCGAGCAGGTTGACCACCTGCGCCCGGACCGAGACGTCGAGCGCGGAGACAGCCTCGTCGCAGATCAGAACCCTCGGATTGAGGGCGATGCCACGGGCGATCCCGATACGCTGCTGCTGCCCGCCGGAAAAATTGTGGGGGGTAGCGCTGCAGGTGGTCGGGGTTGAGTCCGACGAGCTCCATCAACTCCGCGATCTTGGCCCGCCGCTGGGCGCGGGGCACGACGTCGGGATGGATCTCGAACGGCTCGGTGAGGATCTGCTCGATCGTCATCCGCGGATCCAGCGAGGCGAAGGGATCCTGGAAAATCAGCTGAATGTTGCGGCGCATCTCGGTCCGCTCGGCGCCGCGCAGGCTGTTGATGTCGACGCCGTCGAACAGCACGCTGCCCTCGCTCGGCTTCTCGAGCCCGCTCATGATGCGCGCCAGCGTGGACTTGCCGCAGCCGCTTTCCCCGATGACGCCGAGGGTTTCCCCGGCGTACAGCTGCAGGTCGACCCCGTCCAGGGCCTTGACCCTCTTGCGGGGCCCGATCGGGAGGGCCCGGGTGACCGGGTAGTGCTGTCGGACGCCCCGTAGTTCGAGAATCGGTTTAGCTGCGTCGTGCGGCATGGTCGTTCACCTCCAAAGGGTGGAAACAGGCGGCGTGGCTAGTGGAACCAACCGGTTCGAGGACCGGAGGGGTCACCTGGCACGTCGCGTCGGCGTAGGCGCAGCGGCTGGCGAAGGAGCAGCCGGCCGGAGGGTGCAGGAGGTCGGGCGGGCTGCCTTCGATCGCCGGCAGGGGCCGGCCCTTGAATTCGTTGGAAGCGACGGAGTCCGCGAGGCCCCGCGTGTACGGATGCCGCGGGGCGCCGAGAACGCTGCCCGTCGGTCCGGTCTCCACGATGCGTCCGGCGTACATCACGGCCACGCGGTCCGTGACCTCGCGGACGACGGAGATGTCGTGGGTGATGAGGATCAGCCCCATGTTGTTCTCGCGCTGCAGCTCGGAGAGCAGGCCGAGGATCTGCGCTTGGACGGTGACGTCGAGCGCCGTCGTCGGCTCGTCCGCGATCAGCAGGTCCGGTTCGAGCGCGAGCGCCATCGCGATCACGATGCGCTGGCGCATGCCGCCGGAGAACTGGTGCGGGTAGTCGTTCACGCGGCTGGCCGCCGCCGGGATTCGGACCCGGTCCATCATCTCGATCGCCGCGCGCTTGGCGTCCCTGCGGCTCATCCCGCGGTGCACGCGAAAGAGCTCGCCGATCTGGCGGCCCACCGGGTGAACCGGGTTCAGGGCGCTGAGGGCGTCTTGGAAGACCATCGAGATCTTCGACCCGAGCAGCTGCCGGCGCCGCTTGTCGGTCACCGTCAGTAGGTCCTCGCCGGCCAGCGCGATGGTACCGTCGACGACGCGCGCGGGCGGGGTATCCAGGATGCCCATGACCGCGCGGGCCGTGACGGACTTGCCCGATCCGGACTCGCCGAGAATCCCGAGGCTCTGCCCGCGGTCGACGTCGAAGTCGACGCCGTTGATCGCCGTCGCCGTGCCCTGCGACGTGGAGAATTCAACGCGCAGGTTCCTGATCTGCAGCAGCGGCTCTGCGGCCGGACCGTCTGCGATTAGTGAGTTCGTCATCATTTGCCCTTCGGGTCGAACTCGTCGCGCAGGGCCTCACCGAAGAGGACAAAGCCGAGCACGGTGATGGTCAGGAAGATCGCCGGGAAGATCAGCAGGTGCGGTGCGGCGTCGATGTACTCGCGCGCCGAGGCCAGCTGGAGACCCCAGGAGACCGACGGCGGGGTGAGCCCGATACCGATGAACGTCAGCCCCGCTTCGGCCGAGATCATGCCGCCGACACCCAAGGTCTGCAGGACCAGCAAGGGGGTAATGGCGTTGGGGACGACGTGCTTGCGAATGATCCGCATGTTGGAACCGCCCAGCAGCCGGGTGGCCTGGATGTACTCGCGGTTGCGAACCTCCATGACGGCCGAGCGCATGAAGCGCACGCCGCCGGGCCAGCTGAAGAGCGCCAGCGCGAAGATCACCGTCCACACGTTGCGCTCGCTGAAGAGCTGCAGGACGACGATCGCCGCCAGGATGAACGGCAGGCCGAAGGCCATGTCGCACACGCGGGAGATGACAGCATCGACCCAGCCGCCGAAGTACCCGGCCACCGATCCGACGATCGCGGCGATCACGAACGCGATCAGCGACACCACGATTCCCACGAGAATCGACGCGCGCGCCCCGAAGATGACGTTCGTGTAGTAGTCGCAGCCCTGAATATCGACACCGAACGGGTGGTCCGCGCTGGGAGGCTGATTGGACTTCAGGATGTCGCAGCCGGCCGCCGGGTCCGAACCGAACCCCGCGAAGAGCTGCGGGAAGGCGGCCATCAGCATCATCAGGGCGACGATCGAACCGGAGATCACGAAGCGCGGGCGCAGCCACCAACGGCGCTTGTGCGCGAGGCGCGTCGAGACGGGCGGGCCGTCGGTCTCCGCAGCCTCGGACATCATGGGTTGTGCGTTGCTCATAGCCTCACCCTCGGGTCGATGATTCCGTACGTCAGGTCCACGAGGAGGTTGAAGACCAGGTAGACCAGCACGAGCATCGTGGCGATGCCCACGACGACGGTGCCTTCCTTGTTGTTAATCGAGCTCACGAGCAGGCCGCCGATCCCGGGGATGTTGAAGATCGCCTCGATGATGACCGCGCCGCCGAGCATGCCGGCCAGCGACAAGCCCAGGTACGTCACCACCGGGATCATGGCGTTACGCAGAGCGTGGCCCCAGACGACCCGCTGCGGGGAGAGCCCCTTGGCCCGCGCAGTGCGCAGATACTCGGCGCGGAGGACGTCAACAAGTGACGTGCGCGTCAACCGGGCCAGGCCGGCCGCTGCCTCGATCGCCATGACGAGCGCGGGAAGAATGAAAGCTATGGGCCAACCGGCCCGCGTGCCGGCCGGGTCCACCCAGCCGAGATGCACGCCGAAGTACGTCTGCGCACCGAGCGCGATGACGAATCCCGGGATGCCCATGAAGACCACAGTGAACACCAGAGCAAAGTGGTCGCCGGCGCGGCCATGGCGCAGCCCACCGTACACGCCGATCACGAGGCCGATGAAGAGCTTGAGGACCCAGGCGGTCAGTGCGAGTGCGAAAGTCGTAGGCAGCCGCTCCAAAATGAGCCCCAGGACGGGGCGCCCGAAGAAGTCGATCCCGAAGTCGCCGCGGAACAGCCCGAAAATGTAGTGCCCATACTGCACCAGAAAAGGATCATCCAGATGGTACGCCCGACGGATCTGCGCGACCGTGCTCTCGGGCAGCGGCCGTTCACCGGTCAGGGCCGCCACCGGATCTCCCGGCATCAGGAACGTCAGTGCGTAGATGATGAACGTGGCACCGATCAGCACCGGGATCATCTGCAGGACGCGCCGAACGCTGTAACCCAGCATTACTCCACCTAACAGTTATCGAATCGGGGCGTGCAGGCCCGACCCGGATGAGGGGTCGGGCCTGCACGCAGTACCGGGGGTGCTAGCAGGCGTAGCCCGCGCGGTAGTACTGCAGGTCGCCCTGTACGTCATTGAGTTCCGCGCACTCGGACCGGAGGCCATAGTCGGTCGGAATGAACAGCGGGATGGCCGGCAGATCCTGGATGACCAGTGCCTCAGCCTCGGCGTAGAGGTCCGCGGATGCCTGTTCATCCTGCTCGCCGCGCGCCTGCTCCATCAGGGCGTCGACCTTCTCGTTCGAGTAGCCGGTGGCGACGTTTCCGTCACCGCCCGTCTCGTACTGGCTCAGGTACTGATCCGGCGACATGTAGGCCCAGCCCCAGAGGCCGAACAGTGCGCCCTCGAGTTCCTGGTTGTTGCGGCGCTCGGAAAGCTCGGTGCCGAGCTTCGGGCTGAGCTTGACCTTGATGCCGAGGTTGTCCTGGATCTGCGTGGCCACGGCTTGCACGAGCTGCTGCTCCGAGGCCGAGTTGCTCTCGATCACGAGGGTCCCATCGAAACCGCCAGCGGATTCGAGGAGTTTCTTGGCTTCCTCCGGGTCGAAGGTGCAGGCATCGCAGGCACCCTCGCGGTAGGAAGCGAGGGACGGCGGGACCAGCGAATCGGACGGAGTGGAGTGACCCTTCAGCAGTGACGTGGCGATGGCCTCGCGATCGATGGACATCGAGATCGCCTTGCGCAGATCCGGGCTCTTGAGCTCTTCGATGTAGTCCGGGATCTGTAGCGTTTGCTGTTTCGACGCCGTCTGCACCTCAAAGAGCGCCTCCTCGCCGAGCTGGCTGGACGCTTTCTCGACCATGGGCGCGGGCACGTTGCGGATCATGTCGAGGTTGCCGGCCGTCATGTCCGTGTAGGCCGGATCGATCGAGGTGTAGATCTTGCCCACGAGCCGGTCAGCGCCACCGCTGAAGCCCGGGTCCCCCTGGAAGTCTTCCCACTTCTCCAACACGATCTGCTGGTTGTGGTCCCAGGAGGCGAACTTGTAGGGCCCATTGGAGACCGGAGCCTCGTCGTAGGCCGCGGGGTCCTCGAAAGCCGAAGCCGGCAGCGGGCAGGTCGGGTTCGTGCTCAGCAGCTTCGGGAAGTCGGCGTTGGGCGCGTTGAGCGTGACCGTCAGGTGGGTGTCGTCGACCACCTCGACGCCGGAGAGCGTCTCAGTCGCGGGAGCGGAACCGTCGCTCGGGTTCAGTTCGTCGTAGCCCTCGAAGGCGACGAACGTTCCGTTGCCCTGCCAGGCGTTGGAGCCGGTGGCTGTCGCGTTCCACGCCGAGGCGAAGGAGTCCGCGGTGACGGCCGTGCCGTCGTGGAAGGTCCAGCCGTCACGAAGCGTGATGTCCCAAGTCTGGGCGTCTTCGCTGGTGACCGATTCGGCGGCCAGCGGCTCCAGTTCCTGCGTCTCGACATTGACTTCCATCAGGTTGGCGCAGAGCGCCATGCCGATCTGACTGCCGATGTCCTTCTGCGGGACGATGCTCTTCGGCTCTGTCGCCATGAAGCTGAGCTCGGCAACACCGCCCTCCGAGCTGCCCTCATCGGCCGCCGACGCGCATCCGGTCGCCGTCAGCAACACCACTGTTGCCGCAGCCGCCAATTTCCGTGGTCGTTTCACAGAGTTCCTCTTCCTGGGTCGGGTCCGGCTGCAGCACCGCAGCGGACGAGTGTGTGGTACACCACATCTTTATTTCAAGTTCTAAAGTAAACAAGGCACAGCAGTCCTGTCAACACCCGAAGGCGGATTACTGTGGTCCGGTCCGGACCGACGTCAAGGCATAGGCCGGCCCCGCTGGACCCCGGAGCCGACTACTCCACAGCGGTTTCGCCCATGAACAGCAGCGGGGTGCGCAGCACCTCGCTGACGACCAGGCTGGCGGCGAAGAGCGACAGCGAGAGGGCATGGTCGCTGGAGAAGACGATCCGCTCGGCCGCGGCATCGCCGCACTGGGCGACCAGACAGGCGTCGTCACGGATCTGCGCCAGCATCTCGGGGCGCTCGGCCGGGGTCCCGGCGATGACCACGAGGGCCGGGTCGAGGAGATCCAGCATGTCGGCGACGGCGCGGGCGACCGAACGGTTTCGTTCCCGCACGATCGCGACCGCCCGGGAGTCTCCCGCGTCCACCAGCGCCTCGACGTCGTCGAACTGCCGCACCGGGAGGCCGGCGGCGCGGCAGAAGCCGACGACCGCGTCGTCCGTAGCCACCGCCTTCAGGCAGCCCGTGCGACCGCAATCGCACTCGACAGGATCTTCAGTGACGCGGAGGTGGGAGATGTAACCGGCACGTTGGTGGGCGCCCGACCTGATCCTGCCCTCGTCGACCAGCACGGCACCCAGGTCTGCCGAGACGACGATGAGCACGAAGTCGTTGTCCACGGTCCCATGACCGTAGAGGAGCTCCGACTGGGCCGCCGCCCGGGCGTTGTTGTCGAGGAAAAGCGGGCCGGGCAATCGCCCGCCCAAGAGGTCCAGGGCCGGAACTTCCTTCCAACCGGCGCCGGGGTTGTCGATGATGATCCCCAAGTCGGAATCGACGATGCCGCCGGTTGCCAGTCCCGTTCCCAGAATCGGGCGGTCCGCGGCGTGCTCGGCGATGAGGCCGTCCGCGGCCGCGACGATGAGATCGAAGGCGGCTTCCGCGGCCATCCCCGGGTGTGGCACGAGGACGGAGGCGATCTCGGCACCGTTCAAACCGGTGAGCACGACTCCCGTGGTGCGCGGGCCGAGGTGGATGCCCAAGATCAGCGTGGACTTGTGGTCCACCGCGAGCGGCACCTTGGGCCTGCCCTGGCCCGCGGTCACCCTCTCGGCTTCCTTGATCAGCTTGGCGTCCAGGAGACGGGAGGCGATGCTCGTCACCGACGCCGGGCTGATGCCAACTCTGTCGGCGACCTCTTTGCGGGAGATCCCCTCCTGCCGGAAGATCTCCGTCAGGACCGCCGAGACGTTCAGGCCGTGCAGTTGATTCACGCGCCGGACTGGTGGTTGCTGGACTGCTTTGGACCGCACTTCCACTTCTACCCCACTATGGTCGACTGGCGCTCTCCCCGGCACCCGCAGTGCGCCAGGCCGTTCAAACGGTTATATCCCCGCGAGCGCGGCTAGGGCAAAACTCGCGCAAAGCCGCCGATGCGTTTCGGGGCCTGATGGCGGACCTCGTGGCCGGACAGTACTGATCCGGCCCGGCGCGTCGGAGCTGGCCATCGCCGACTTCGCCGAAGCTGTCCGGCGTCACCACCTCGAACCACCGTCCCCGCGCCCGGCCCCATAGCGCCTCCGTGTTCGCCGGCGGGACGGCAGCGGCGGCGTCGTACGCCTCCCGAAACGCGGCGCGGCCGGCTGGCGTGAAGTGCAGCCAAACCATTCCACTGTCCCCACACTGATCCGCCTCAGCCGGACCGACCGCACCGTTTCAAACCTGCATTCTCAGCAAACGGCTACCAATCAAGCATCTCGATGCCCGGGAAGCGTGCTTCCAGTTCCTCGTCGTCCTTCCAGGGCTCGCCGGTAGGCTCGTCGACGTCGAAGACTCCGCCCAAGTCCGGGTAGTCCTCGTGCATATCGCGCCCAGTGGTCTCCTCGTAGGCCTCATCGGCGACATAGGCCAGGAGCTCGGCGTCGCCGATCCCCTCGGGATGCTCCAGCGCACCGGAGGCCAGCGCCCGCGGATCAGCTAGACACCGTTCGTAGAAGTCGCGGCCTTGACCGATGATCCAGGATCGGACATCCACGAACCCGTCATCACTGCATCCACCCTGCAGAAGGTACGCCACCCCCCTGAGCCCCCAGTCATAGAGCTTGTGGTGAAGCGACAGGAACATCTGCTCGAATCCGGCGATCCGCTCCGGGGCTAACTGACCCAGAGACGCCCGCAGAGCTTCCACCTGCTGCTCGACATCTCCGCCGGCCACATCGCGGGCCGCCTGGACGACCGCCCAGAATTCCGTCTCCAACACTGCCTTCACGGCTGAACTCTCCGCAACGAGTCCGGCTGTCGGGGCCGACATCAGCGAAGATTCAACAGTCTCATAATTCGTTGTAGTTGGGGCCACAGCCTCCTGAATCTCTGCCTCGAAATAAGCGCCCACCTCGTCGAGTACTCCTTCGAATGGGTTCTCATTGGGGTCAACCTTCGGAACGTAATCGTAGACCTCCGACCATATATCGAGGTCAACCCAATCAGGGTACAGTTTTTTTGCCAATAGACCGTCAAATCGAACACGCTCTTTCCAATCTGCCGGTCGCCTCTTCCAGCTCTCCAAGAACCATTCGGAACGACTTTTTTGCCGCATTTCTAGCGAAATAATGCCTGCCTGAATTTCCCAGAAATAATCGGCATCTTCGACGTAGCTATCGATAATAGAGATTCGATCGATTCGCCCGCATCGACTCAGATGTGAAAGGCCCCTAACAGACGAGATCTTTTCGAGCTCCAAATGGTGGATGTGACCAAAATTTGACGCTGATGAAAAATCAACTGACTTGGTATTAGAGAGTTGAACCCGCTGCGCTTCGAAATCCGCAGGGAACCAAGCATCGCCAGGTTGTGCCCTATATTTGTCAAGATAAATTGCACCGCCTAGTTCATCGTCGCCGAATCGACGGCCTAGAGCTGACAGAACTGCCTGATCGGCGCCGGATATCTCGACTTGAGTCAGCTTTCGACCTGCCAAAGCGACCGACCAACGTGGATCCCATCGCACGCAAAGTCTCTCCAGAGTGCCCCAGTCGACGTCGGTAGGAAAACCGGAAACGCGGGCAAATTCCGCCACAATTCTCTTCACTGGACCCAGTCCAGCCAACAGACTGAGATCTAGTTTCGCGTCCGGACAATAGAGTAGCCCGGGGGAATCGTTGTCCAGATAGCGATAAATTGATTCTGCGCTCACATTGTTTCCTACCTTCAATTCATTCGCACACGAACGCCTACGGAGGGACTGAGCCCTTCTTCGAGCAGCGTCGCGAGTGCATGGCGACCCACCTCGTGCAGCGGCTCGGCGGGGTCGTGCATGATCGCGATCAGCCCGTAATGCACCGCCCAGCCGCGAGCCCGGCGCCACAGCGCCTCCGCGGTGCCGGGCGGGACGGACGCGCCGTCGTCGTACGCCTCCTGGAACGCGGCGCGACCCGCCGGAGTGAAGTGCAGCCAGACCATGCCGAGGTCCCCGGCCGGGTCGCCGCTGGTCAGGTCGCCGAAATCGACGACGGCAGCCAGCCTGCCGTCCGGACCAAAGACGACGTTGTGCGGGTGCGGGTCCCCGTGCAGCCACCGCGGCGGGCCTGTATGGGTGGCCGCGGAGACGCCGTCGGCGACGACGCTGCGCAGCACGTCGACGGTTCCCGGGGCGAAACCCTCGCTCGCCGCCGGCGCGAAGAGACCGGCACCGAACTCCGCCAGTCGGTGTCCGACGGCGGCCTGGCGCAGCGCGAGGTCGGTCCCGCGGAAGATGCTCGACGGCGCGTCGTCCGGAGCCTCGACGTGCATCGCGGCGAGGAAGACGGCCAGTTCGACCGCGTATCCGTCGCGCTCGGCGGGAGCAGCGAGGGCCGCGCTCGTACCCGGATACCACGGGACGATCGCCCACTCATAGGGGTACCCGTAGCCAGGGTGCCCGGTACGTACGACGGCGGGCACGGGCAGCGGCAGGTTCGGTGCAAGCGCGGGCAGGTGTTCGACCTCGTGCCGCAGCAGCTCGACGGCCGAGAGCCGGCGCGGCAGACGCATCGCGAAGTCGTCACCCAGGCGGTAGACCACGTTGTCCCACCCGGTGGCCGCCCGCGCACGCGGCAGCTGTTCCAAGTCGGGGTGCTGGCTCGCGAGCAGCAGTGCGACGAGTTCGTCGGTGATGTCGACGTCGGCGGGCGGGAGACTCATCCGTTCAGCCTACTGGCTCCAGGACCCGCAGCGGCGGCCTATTGCTCGACGAGGACGCGGACCATGAGCGGGCGCCCGCTCGCTTCCTCCGGCACGTCGACGATGTGCTCCTTGCCGACGTAGTCCATCGTGCAGACCTGGTTGCCGTAGGATCCGTCGAAGTGCACCGTGATCTCGTCCGCGGCGACGACCTCGACGCGGTCCAGCCGGGCCGGGCAGCTCGAGCTGCCGAACGTGTACACGCGGATCTGGGTCTCGTTCGCCCAGTCCGCCGGGTGCGGATCCTGGTTGTCGAGGGGTCCACCCGGGTCGATCGGACCGCTGGTCGGCACGGGGCTCGGTTCGCCGGGTTCTGAGGTCTCGCTCGGCGGAGTCACCGGCGTGACGTCGCCGGTCGGCGGGGGCGTGTCGGTCGGGTCTGGTTCCGGCGAACGCTGCGCCGCGAACGACATCACGACGGCGACCAGGGCGCCCACTACGAAGATCGCGACCGCGACGTACACGGCCACGATCCACCGCGACCGGGCGTGCTTGCGAGTCTCCGGGCCGTATCCCATGTGCTCATTGTCTCCCACTTCTCCGCCGCAGGCGACAGCGATTCGCTAACGATCGCACGGAGCGGCGCAGGGCCCGCTTCAGGTTGGGAGGCCGACGACGGCCGCAAGAAGTGGAAGGGCCTCCTCGACGGAGTCATCGCCTCCTGAACCCGGCCCCGGGGGCGGAGAATGCGCAACGCCCCGTGAGCGGAGGTCGCTTCGAGATGCTTCGAACGACTTCTACTCACGGGGCGTTACCGCCGGTTGGCCGGCGGGACGGTCAGCCCTCGATGCCGAGCTTCTCCAGCACGAGCTCGCGCACGCGGCCGGCGTCGGCCTGCCCGCGGGTGGCCTTCATGACCGGCCCGATCAGGGCGCCGACGGCCTGCAGCTTGCCGCCCTTGATCTTCTCGACCACGCCGGGCATCTGGGCCATGGCGTCGTCGATCGCCGCGCCGAGGGCCGAATCGTCGTTCACGACGGCGAGGCCGCGCGCCTCGACGATCTCGGTCGGTGTGCCCTCGCCGGCGATCACGAACTCGAGCACCTGGCGGGCGATCTTGTCGTTGATCTTCTTGGCCTCGATCAGCGAGTTCAGCTCGATGATCGTCGCCGGGGTTGCACCCAGCTCGGTCGGCTCGACGTCGGCGTTCTTGGCCAGGCGCGAGATCTCGCCCATCCACCACTTGCGGGCGACGGCGGCCGACGCACCGGCGGCAATGGTCTCCTCGATGGCGTCCATCAAACCGGCGTTGACGACGTCGCGGAACTCCGCGTCGGCGTAACCCCACTCGGCCTGCAGGCGCTTGCGGCGCTCGGCCGGCGGCTCCGGCAGACGCGAGCGCAGCTCCTCGATCCAGGCCGCACTCGTGACGATCGGGACGAGGTCCGGCTCCGGGAAGTAGCGGTAGTCGTCGGCGTCGGACTTCGGGCGGCCCGACGTCGTCGTGCGCGTGTCCTCGTGCCAGTGACGGGTTTCCTGCGTCACCGTGTCGCCCGCGTTCAGGACTCCCGCCTGGCGGGAGATCTCGAAGCGCACGGCGTGGTCTACGGCGCGCAGTGAGTTCACGTTCTTGGTCTCGGTGCGCGTGCCGAACTTGTCCGCGCCCTTCGGCATGAGGGAGACGTTGGCGTCGCAGCGGACGTTGCCGCGCTCCATGCGCGCGTCGGAGACGCCGAGGTTCTTGACGATCTCGCGGATGGCCGCGACGTACGCCTTGGCCAGCTCCGGTGCGCGCTTGCCCGCACCGACGACCGGCTTGGTGACGATCTCGACGAGAGGCACGCCCGCGCGGTTGTAGTCGACCAGCGAGAAGTCCGCGCCCTGGATGCGTCCGGCCGCGCCGCCCATGTGGGTCAGCTTGCCGGCGTCCTCCTCCATGTGGGCGCGTTCGATCTCCACGCGGAAGACCTCGCCGTCCTCGAGCTCGATGTCGATGTAGCCGTCGTAGGCGATCGGATCGTCGTACTGCGAGGTCTGGAAGTTCTTCGGGGTGTCCGGGTAGAAGTAGTTCTTTCGGGCGAATCCGCACGTCTCGGCAATCTTGCAGTTCAGCGCGAGGCCGATCATGATCGCGTATTCGACGCCGGCCTTGTTGACCACCGGCAGCACGCCCGGCAGGCCGAGGTCGACCTCGTTGACGTTGGTGTTGGGCTCGTCGCCGAACGCGTTGGGGGCCGAGGAGAACATCTTGGTCTTGGTGTTCAGCTCGACGTGGACCTCGAAGCCCAGGACCGGGTCATAGGTCTCCAGCGCCTCGTCGAAGTCCACCAGGGTCTCGGTTGCAGCGCTCATCGTGCAGCACCCTCCTCGATAGCGGCGGCCAGCTCGGGCGCCTGGTCGATCAATGCTCCGCCCCATTTGTCCTCGAGCAGCTTCTCGAGGGCGGCTCCGGCACGGTAGACGCGGGCGTCCTCGCGGGCCGGGGCCAGGAACTGGATGCCCACCGGCAGCCCCTCGGAGAGGCCGCCCGGCACGGAGATGCCCGGGACGCCGGCGAGGTTGGCCGGGATGGTGGCGACGTCGTTGAGGTACATCGCCAGCGGGTCGTCGGACTTGGAGCCGAACTCGAACGCGACGTTCGGGCTCGTCGGCGAGACCAGCACGTCGGCCTGCTCGAACGCGGCCGCGAAGTCGCGCTGGACCAGGGTGCGGACCTTCTGCGCCGAGCCGTAGTAGGCGTCGTAGTAGCCGGCCGAGAGGGCGTAGGTGCCCAGGATGATGCGGCGCTTGACCTCGTCGCCGAAGCCGGCGGCGCGGGTCGAGCCCATGACGCGCTCGATCGTCAGCGGTCCCTCCTCGGGGAGGACGCGCTGGCCGTAGCGGACGCCGTCGAACTTGGCGAGGTTCGAGGACACCTCACTCGGCATGATCAGGTAGTAGGCGCCGAGCGCGTACTTGAAGTTCGGGCAGTGCACCTCGACGATCTCGGCGCCGGCCTCGGCGAGCAGCGCGAGGGACTCGTCGAAGCGCGCCTGGACGCCGGCCTCGTAGCCCTCGCCCGTGAGCTCCTTGATGACGCCGACGCGCACGCCGGTCAGGTCGCCGGTCGCGCCGAGCTTCGCCGCCTCGACGAGCGACGGAACCGGGTCCGTCAGCGAGGTGGAGTCGCGCTCGTCGTGGCCGCCGATCAGCTCGTGCAGGATCGCCGAGTCCAGCACGGTCCGGGTGACGGGGCCGATCTGGTCGAGCGAGGACGCCATGGCGATCGCGCCGTAGCGCGAGACCGAACCGTAGGTCGGCTTCACGCCGACGGTGCCGGTGACGGCGCCGGGCTGGCGGATGGACCCGCCGGTGTCGGTGCCGAGGGCCAGCGGCGCCTCGAATGCGGCGACGGCCGCGGCCGACCCGCCGCCGGAGCCGCCCGGGATGCGGTCCAGGTCCCACGGGTTGCGGGTGTTGCCGTACGCGGAGTGCTCGGTCGAGGAGCCCATCGCGAACTCGTCGAGGTTGGTCTTGCCGAGCATCGGCAGCTTCGCGGCACGGACCTTCTCGATCACGGTCGCGTCGTACGGGCTCATCCAGCCTTCGAGCATCTTCGAGGCGGCCGTGGTCGGCTGCCCCACGGTAACGATGAGGTCCTTGACCGCGATCGGCACGCCGGCCATCGGGTGCAGGGCCTCGGCCTCGGCGCCGCCGGCCGCGCGGATCGCGTCGACCTCGGCGGCCACGGCGAGCGCCTCCTCGGCGTTGACGTGCAGGAAAGCGTGCACGCCGCGTTCTCCTCCGTCGACGGCGGCGATGCGGTCGAGGTGCGCCTGCACGGCCTCGACGGACGTGACCTCGCCGGCGCGCAGCTTCTCAGCGAGCGCGGCGGCGGACAGCTTGATGATCTCGCTCATGGTCTACTCCCCATCCAGAATCGCCGGGACCTTGAAGCGGTTCTCGTCCGCGTCCGGTGCGTTGGCCAGCGCCTGCTCGGGCGTCAGCGTCTTGCCGACCACGTCCTCGCGCAGGACGTTCGTCAGCGGGATCGGGTGGCTGGTGGCCGGGACATCGTCTCCGGCGGCTTCGCTCACGGCCGCGATGGAGTCGACGATCACGGCGAGTTCGCCGGTCATCTTGTCCAGTTCGGCATCGTTCATCTCGATGTGCGCAAGCCTTGCCAGGTGGACTACGTCCTCACGGCTGATGGCAGACATGTAGCTCCCACAGTGGTTGGGTCATTGGTTCGCGTTTCATTCTATTCCAGCGCCGGCACCCCGCCGCACGCGGCCGGGCGGCGTTCCCGTACGACGACGTTCCGTCTCGTTCCGCGTCAGGACCGTCCGGCGCGTTCCTGCACGACGGCGAGGGCGCGCTGCCGGTCGGTCGCGACGAACGTCTCGGAATCGGTGAGCAGCGTGGGCACGGTCTCGTTGCCCTTGTTCAGCGCGCGCACGCGGGCCGCGGCGTCGTCGTCCTTCCAGATGTTGACCCAGTAGACGTCGTCGAGGCGGGTGCGCAGCGTCCACATCAAGCGCAGGCAGAACGTGCAGCCCGGACGCCAGAACACCACCACTCCCCCGTTCTCCAGGTGCGCGTCGACGCCCGCGTCCGGCTGCGAGCCGGCGAGCATCGAAATGCCCGTGAAGCCCGCGAAGATCAGGAGCGCGACGCTGAAGAGAACGGCGACCGCATCGACGGTGGGGCCGGCGAACGCGCGGGCCAGGACGACGGCCGCGAGGACGATCACGAGAACGGTCAGGAGCCAGGCGTTGGCGAAGAGGCGGCGCATGCCTCCACCCTACCCAAGCCCTACAGCACGCGCTCCGGGCGGGCCAGAATTCCCGGGACCAGACGGGCGGCCAGGAACAGGGCGCCGCGCACGAGCAGGAATCCGGCGGCGAACACGGCCGCGACGGTCACGAGGGCGAGCGGCTGGACGAACAGAGCGATGCCGAGCAGCGGGGCGAGCAGCAGCACCGCACAGAGCGCGGATCCGCCGGAGACGACCCACACGGCGCTCATCATCGCCTGCGCGGTCGCCGCGTTCATGGTTTTCCGCGGCATGCCGAGCCGGTCCATCGACACCAGCACCGGGGCGCGGTCCAACGTGGCCGCGGCCTGGTTCAGGCCCATCGAGCACGCGACCATGAGGAAGGATCCGGCCAGCGTCACGAGCACGCCGGTGGAGATGTCGACCATCAGGAACTGCTCGGCTGCGGGCATGTCATCGGAAGCCGTGATCTGCGCAAAGGCGAGCCCGGCAGCGGCGAACACGCCCACGAAGCTCGTCACTGCGACGCCGCCGACCTGCCGCCACACGGCCTTCGGGTCCTCGAGCACGGTCCGCGCGGCGATCAGCGAGCGCACGTCCTTCGCCCGCCGGTGCTTGATGTTCGCCGAGACGCGCAGAACCCACGGCCCGATGAGGTCCAGCGCGAGCAGCCCGGCCCCGAAGGCCACGCCGACGGCGAGCGTCATCGCGACGATCCCGCCGACCTGGCCGAAACTCGGCACCGCTTGCGCGAGCACCGCGGCCAGCACGACGACGCCCAGCCCGACCAGCAGCCGGCGCCACGGCGACGCGGCCGGACGCTGACGCGTGCGCACGCCCAGCGGGGTCACGTTGACCGCACGCAGGCCGGCGAGCGCGCTCAGCGCACCGAGCACGACGACGCCGGCGGCGATGAGCGGCGCCCACCACCACGGCATCCACATGCCGGCGCCGAGGGCCTCGCCGCGGAACGTCAGCAGGCCGACCAGCGGGGCGGACGCGGCGTAGAGTCCGATGCCGCCGAGCGCGCCTCCGGCGGCGAGGGCTACCGCCTCGATCAGGGTCAGGGCCGCGAGTGTGCCGCGGGACGCGCCGAGCAGGCGCAGCGAGGAGAGCCGGTCGTCGCGCCGGCGGGCGGCCATGCGGGCGGCGGACGCGCCAACCGAGGCGAGCGGGACGACGAGCAGCGCGAGCGCGATGACCGCGAGGACCTGGTAGAGCCCGGCCAGCTCGTCGTCCCACGAGAAGAACACGCGCGCGCCGGCGATCACGAGCAGCAACAGGGCCGTGACCACCGCGAAGGACGCCACCGGGAGCAGCGAGGCGGCGTCCCGGCGTCGCGCACCCCCGGAACGCAGCAGCGGGGCCAGTCGCAGCGCCGTCGTCATCGAGCTCACGAGGCGGCCGCCGCGACGTCGGAGACGACCGCGCCATCGCGCAGTGTCAGCACCCGGCGGCACCGCGCGGCGACGTCGGGGTCGTGGGTGACGACGACGAGGGTGCGCCCCTGGGCGACGGACGCCAGCAGCAGGTCCAGGACCTCGTTCGAGGTCGCGGAGTCCAGGGCGCCGGTGGGCTCGTCGGCGAAGATCAGCTGCGCGCCGGTGACGTGGGCGCGGGCGATGGCCACACGCTGGACCTGCCCGCCCGAGAGCTCGCCGAGCCGGCGGTTCTCGAGGCCGGCGAGGCCGAGGTCACCCAGCCATCCGGCGGCGCGCGCCTCCGCCTCACGGCGGGGCGTGCCGGAGAGCATGAGCGCGACGGCCACGTTCTCGAGGGCGGTCAGTTCGCTGAGCAGCAGCCCCTGCTGGAAGACGAAGCCGAGCTCCTCGCGGCGCAGCTTGGCCCGCTGTTCGTCGTCAAGCGTGTCGACCTGCACAGGGCCGGTCGAAGCGTCCAGCAGCACGTGGCCGGCGCTGGGCGCGATGATCCCGGCGAGCGCGTGCAGGAGCGTGGACTTTCCGGAGCCGGAGGCCCCCATGATGGCGACGGACTCGCCGCGAGTGATGTCGAGGTTGACGTCGTGCAGGGCTGGCGCGTGAGCTCCGGGGTAGGTGTGCCCGAGGCCTCGCACGGAGAGAAGTTTGGTCATGTTCCAAGTCTGGCGCGCGGCCCCACCCCGCCGCGTCGCCCCCGCGGCTGAATCGTCGCACCGGCTCCTCAGCCCTGGGGATGAGGAGTGTGGTTCAGGCCACCGCCGCGCGCAGCAGGGTCCCGGTCACGCGGGTGCCGCCCGCGAACCAGAAACCGACGACGAAGGCGCCGGCGTCCGCGTGGTCCGCCGGGTCGCCGGGCACAGGCCGTCGCACGATTTCGACGTGCTGCGCGTCGGCACCGGCTCCGGCCACCCGGACTCCGGGTTCCGCCGTCTCTGGAACCGACTGCGCCTGCGGCTGCTGCGTGCCGCCGAACAGCTCGCGCACGACGTCGCGCCAGACGGGATCGGCGGCGCCGTCGTAGATGTACCGTGTCCCGAGGACGCCGTGTTCGCTCGTGCCGACGAGCGCAGCTTCGGCGCCCTCGAGCGGCTCCGCCCGGTAGGTCTGCGGCACGTGATAGACCACTGGTTCGGGGCCGGAGACGTCGGTGACGATCACGAACTCGATGCCGACCTCCCCGGCGGGGTCGTCGAGCCGGAAGCCCGCGTTCTTTTCCAGCCGCGGCGTGCCGGCGCCGGCGTAGAACGGCTGCCCGGGCAGCCACGCCTCGAGCAGCTCGAGCTTGGTCGGGTTCATCGTGGTCCGGTGGATCGTCGCCATGGTCTCAGTCTGCCAGCAGCTGGAGCCGGTTGCGGACGAAGCGCCGGAGCTTGTGGATCTTCCGGGCGTCGAAGGGCAGCGCCTCCAGCGACTCCAGCCACGGCCCGGCCGCGCGCACTGTCGCGTCGATGACCCGTGCGGCCGCGGGGGCGCGCACTCCGACCGCCTCGGCGAGCGCCAGGAAACGCCTCCTGGGCAGGTCGCCGGATCGTTCGCCGTCTACGCTCATCGCCATCGTGGTGTCGCCGTAGAGGTACGTGCACGGCAGATCGTAGGCGGGGGCGGGCCGAAAGCGGCCGTCCGGACCCGCGACGACGGAGAAATTCTTCGCGTGCGCGTCGCCGTTGCCCGAGACGTACGCGAAGACGACCTGGCGGAACAGCTCCAGCGCTGCCGGCACGGGGGCCTCGCAGGCCCCGGCCAGCGCGGAGACGACCTCCTCAGTGCTCACCCGGTACTTCGCCTCAGGGTGCAGGCCGAGCACCTGGCATCCATCCTCGACGGCGTACGTCTGCACTACGCCCTCGCGGACGCCGCGATCGAAGCGTTCGACGGCGAGCCCGCGCACCCCGTCCGCGTCGACGACGACGTCCGCCTGCACAGCGTGGATGCGGCTGGCGCGTGCGGCGGCGAGGAAGAACGCCTCGTTTTCCACGATGCGCGGATACTCGGGTGGGTCGAGCTTCAGAATGTACTCGCTCGTCGCGCCACGAACGGGAAGGGAGAGCATCTTGAGGCTCGCCTTGTCCTGCACGCCCGGCAGAGCCACCTTGTCGATGTCGATCTCGTACGCGCCGAGGATCTCTGCGAAGCGGGTCGCGGAGAAGTTCCCGTCCTCCACCGACACTCGAGCCGGAACACGCGCCGGGTTCGTCCCGGCCGGAACCACCTGCACGTCGCCGACGGGGTCCGTCCCCACTGCGAGCAGGAGGCTGAGTTCGTCGTCGGCGCTGGTCTTGACCGCTCTGCGCAGGGCTCCGAGGCGGCGCCCCTCGGGCAGGAGTCCGGCGAAGTAGGCCGGCACAGCTCCACCCGTGGTGAAGACCGCACCGCCCGTCGTCGGAAGCGTGGTGGCAACAGGCGCCGCCGGACCGGCGAGCCACGCGTCGGTGTACTCGAATTCGACTCCGCCGGCCGACCGCGTCAGCTGTGCCGCGAGCCGCCCGGACTTGTAGACGTCGGCCCGATCGATCGTGACGAGGTCGGACAGATCGGCCGCCATCACTGCGGCTTCTGGTCGAGTCGGGCGCGCAGTTCCGGCTCGATGGCCACCGACGTTGCGGCCCCCGAAGCGAGGGAGAGATGAACGCCGAGAACGCCCAGGACGTCCAGCACCTTGCCCAGTTGGACTGTCGGCTTGCCGCGCTCGAGCGCGTGGATGAAGCCGACGGAGCATCCGGCAAGGTCCGCGAGTTCGTCCTGCCGCAGGCTCAACTCGTCGCGGCGAGACGCGACGACTCCGGCCAGCGCGCCGTACTGATCTACACGCTGCTGTAGATCAGAGCGGCTGTGACGTAATTTCACCGCATTCACCTCACTAATCTTCACGATTGTATGGATTACTGAGGATACGCTCATGCGAATGAGGAATCAAGGTCTATTCAACACGGACGTGTAGATCAGTCGAGGATTCGGCGGCCGGTTCCGCGCGGACCTCAGTCGCCGACGTGCTGGGCCTTGACGCGATCGAAGTTGATGAAGCCGGCCGCCGCCCAGCCCGGGTACGTCTCCGGCCGCAGGACCGGCACTCCGGCCTCCTCGGCGATGATCATCGCCGCGGACCAGTCGTGCAGGTGCGTTCCGTATTCGGCGTAGGCGTCGAGCGTGCCGTCCGCCACGAGGCAGACGTCCAGCGCGGCGGAGCCCAGCCGGCGCATGTTCGCGAACCCGGGCATCAGGGCGCCGAGAGCCGCGACCTGGCCGACGTGGCGGCGCGGCGAGTAGCCGAAGCCCGAGCCGATGAGCGGGCCGTCGGTGTCGGGGTCCGGCCCCGTGAGCTTCACGTGCTCACCCGAGGCGTCCACGCGCCAGGCCCCCTCGCCGCGCGCGGCGTAGTACGCGACGCCGAGCGCGGGCGCGACGACGGCGCCGGCCAGCCACGTGCCGTCGTCGTCGCGCACGGCCACGGACGTGGCGTAGTAGACGATGCCGCGGACGAAGTTCGTGGTGCCGTCGAGCGGGTCGATCGACCACTCGGTGCCGGACGGGTGCTCCGGCTCGGTTCGGCCGTATTCCTCGCCGGTGATGACGTCGTGCGGCCGCGCCGCCGTGATGACCTCGCGCACGGCGTCCTCGGCGCGTCGATCGAAGTCGGTGACCCAGTCACCGCCTTCGGACTTGGTGTCCGTCGCGGGGCGCCCGGCCCGCTCCGCCAGGACGGCGGCGCCGGCCTCGGCAGCCCTGCGGGTCAGGGCCAGGAAATCGGTCTCAGCTGCGGTGCTCATTCGGCACTCCCATCATCGGTGATCAGCAGTTCTTCGCCCACGGCCTCGGGGCCGCCGGCCAGCAGGGCCCGGAAGCCCTCCTCGCCCACGACCGACACACCGAGCGACAGGGCCTTGTCGAGTTTGGAACCGGCGGCCTCGCCGGCGACGACGTACGACGTCTTCTTGGAGACCGACCCGGAGGCCTTGCCGCCGCGGACGATGATGGCCTCCTTGGCCTCGTCACGGCTGAAGTTCGGCAGGGTCCCGGTGACGACGACGGTCAGCGATTCGAGCGTCTTGGAAACGGATTCGTCCTGTTCATCCTCCATGCTCACGCCGGCCGCGCGCCAGCGTTCGACGATGTTCCGGTGCCAATCCACGTTGAACCAGTCGACGAGGGCGTTGGCGATGATGGAGCCCACGCCGTCGATTTCGGCGAGATCCTCGCGGGCCGTTTCTGCGGCGACCGCCGCTTCGATGGCTGCCATCGAGCCGTACCGAGTGGCCAGTGCGCGGGAGGCGGTCGGGCCGACGTGGCGGATGGAGAGCGCGACGAGCACGCGCCACAGCGGCTGGGTCTTGGCCTTCTCCAACTCGCGGAACAGGTTCAGCGTGTTCTTGCTCGGACCGGAGGGCTTGGCCTTGGTGCCCTTCGTGTAGAAGTACGGGACAAGTTCCCAGACGCCCGTGCCTTCCCCCTTCGAGCGCTTCTCGCGCCACACCTTCACGTCGGCGAGGGCCGCGCGCAGCGTCTCGTCGTCGTTGCCCTCGGCCAGATCGAAGATCTGGGCCTCGTTGGTGATGACGCCGGCGTCGGAGGGGCGAACCTCGCCGTCGTTCTCACCCGGATCCGGGCCGGGGCCGGCGGTGAGGGCCTGCGCGGCCTCGTCGCCGAGGGCCTCGATATCGAAGGCCCCGCGACCGGCGAGGTGGGCGACGCGCTGGGTCAGCTGGGCGGGGCACGTCTCGGCGTTGGGGCAGCGGATGTCGACGTCGCCCTCCTTCGCCGGCCTAAGGGGTGTGCCGCACGCCGGGCACTCGGTCGGCATGACGAAGTCGCGCAATTCCTCCTCGCGGCCCTCGCGCAGCGGCAGCACTGGACCGAGGACCTCAGGGATGACGTCGCCGGCCTTGCGGAGGATCACGGTGTCGCCGATCTTGACGTTCTTCGCCTTCACGACGTCCTGGTTGTGCAGCGTCGCCCGCGAGACGGTCGACCCGGCGACGAGTACCGGCTCCATCACGGCGTAGGGGGTGACGCGCCCGGTGCGGCCGACGTCGACCTTGATGTCAAGCAGGCGCGTGTGCACCTCTTCCGGCGGGTACTTGAAGGCGGCGGCCCAGCGGGGCACGCGCGAGGTGTAGCCCAGCGCCCGCTGGATCGCGAACGAGTCCGCCTTGACGACGATCCCGTCGATCTCGTGCAGCAGGTCGTGACGGGCGGCGCCGAAGCGTTCGATGTAGTCGAGGATGTCGTCCTCGGTCGCAAGGAGCTCGGAGTAAGGCGAGACCGGGAGTCCCCAGGCGGCCAGCAGGTCGTAGGTCTCGTGCTGGCTCGTGGCGACGAGGCCCTCGCGAACCCCGATGCCGTGCACGAACATGCTCAACGGGCGCTTGGCCGTCTCGGCGGGGTCCTTCTGGCGCAAGGAACCGGCGGCAGCGTTGCGCGGGTTGGCCAGGGGCGCTTTGCCGTCGGCAATGAGGGACTCGTTGAAGGCCGCGAACTCGGCGGAGCTGATGAAGATCTCGCCGCGGACCTCGACCTCGGCGGGCCACCCGGAGCCGGCAAGCTCCGTCGGGATGGACCCGATGGTGAGCACGTTGTGGGTGACGTCCTCGCCGGTGGTGCCGTCACCGCGGGTCGCGGCCCGGACCAGCTTCCCGTCGCGGTAGAGCAGATTCACGGCCAGCCCGTCGATCTTGACCTCGCACAACCAGCGCAGCTTCTCGTGCGAGGCCTGCGTCGCTGCATTGGCGCTCGCGCGCTCGATCCAGGCGCTGAGCTCCGAGGTGCTGAAGACGTCCTCGAGCGAGTACATGCGGCTCAGGTGCTGCACGGGGGCGAAGGCGGACGAAACCTCGCCGCCGACTTCCTGGGTGGGCGAATCGTTCGCGACGAGCTCGGGGTGCAGCGCCTCGATCTCCTCGAGGCGGCTGAAGAGGCGGTCGAATTCGGCGTCGGAGACGAGGGGGGCGTCCTCGTTGTAGTACGCGAAGCGGTACCGCCGCACGTCGTCAGCCAGTTGTTCGTATTCGGTGCGCAGTGATTCGTTCACGCCTACCATCCTGCCTCATCACCTCCGATTCAGTCGTCGGCGGCGACTGTGGTGTCCAGCATCGCGAGGTCCGCGTGAGTGACCAGGTGGGAACCGACGGCGTGCTCGACGAGCCGGGCCTTGCGGTTGGTCGCCAGCTTCCCGGCGCCGCCGCGCAACCCCGCGATACCGGCCTTGTCGAGCTTGTCGCACACATTGTCGAGCTTGCGGTTGAACTTCGTGATGGGCCAGCCCAACCGCTCCGCCGCCTTCGCGCTCGAGGGGATCGAGCTCAGGCCCGTGCCGTCGCGGCGCAGCATCGGTTCGGCGAGAGCGACGACGAGGGCGCGCTGCGACACCGTCAACGTCACCGGCCCGATCGTGGTGGCGCCGTCGGGATCGTCCGCGCTCCACTCCTGCCGGAACGCGGGCTGGGCCACGTGCACACCGACCTCGTAGGTCGTCGGGCCAGCGGTGAACACCACGGACGTCTGGCTGAACACGAGCGGCAGCCGCGACCCGGGCGAGAGCCAGGCCTGCAGTCCCCCGGTCTTGTCGGAGATCGTCGCGGTCAGCCGCTTGCCGACATTGGAGAGCCACCAGATCCCGTCGTAGCGGGCGATCGTGAGGAACTTGCGGTGCAGGTACGGGTTGTCGTCGACCTCCAGATGGCCCTCGCGGCCGATCTCGAAGACCTCGTCCTCGGCCACCGGGAACCACTCCCCGCAGAACTCCACGTGCACGTCATCCGCCATCGGTTCAGTCCTCCGTTCCCTGCTCGTCGCCCGTGCAGGAGCGAGCCGGATCGGACACTCCCCCGCTCTCGCGCACGAGCTTGACCTCGATGCACGTCTCGGCACCGTCTCGCCGCGGCGTGGTTGCGCTGGCCGCGTCGGACCGCTGCACCTCGCCGGTCTCGGTGGCCGTGATGCTCGCCCACTGGTAGAAGTCCCCGTCCATCGGCTCCGGGTTCTTCCATGTGAACGTGACGTTCTCCCCCTCGGTCGAGTGCCTGAACTCCTCGACCTTCGGCACCGTGCCGCCCACGATCGGATCCGCCGGGTCCGCGCCGCCGCCGAGCGACGGCGTGGCTTCACGCGGGTTCTGCTCCGCCTGCGAGAGCAGACTCATCGAGATGGCCACGCCGACGACGACCACGAGCGCGATCACC
This sequence comes from Zhihengliuella halotolerans, assembly GCF_004217565.1. Lineage (NCBI taxonomy): Bacteria > Bacillati > Actinomycetota > Actinomycetes > Micrococcales > Micrococcaceae > Zhihengliuella > Zhihengliuella halotolerans. Next base: position 1,751,520 of record NZ_SHLA01000001.1, read on the forward strand.
ACGGCCACGAGCGCCTTCGGGAACCGCTGGCGCTCGACGCTGCCGTCGTCTGCCGGCGCCCCCGCCGGAGCGAGACCCCCGAGATGCTGGTCGGGCCGAGCCTGGGCAGCGGACGACGGCGGCGCCGCCGACTCGGTGCGCACGGCACCGGTTGCGTGCGCGGCGGGCGCAGCCGGGCTCTCGGGGCTCCGCCCCGGGGCCGTCCCGAAGACGGGCCCGGGCGCCTGCGCACCGTCGATGGACTGGACGCTGCGCACGCGAGTGGCATCGCCGTCGTCGTCCTGGCCGTGGTCGGACTCTCCAGCAGCGTCGTCGAGCACCTCGAACGGGGTGACGGCGAGCCCGAGCTCGGACTGGATGCGCTGGAACGCGCGGGCGAGCTCGGCGGCGGAACCAAAACGGGACGTCGGCGACTTGGACATCGACACCGCGAGCGTCTGGTTCAGCGAGGCGGGCACGTCCTGCCGGGACAGTGGCTCGAGCCGCGAGTTGGTGATGCGGTGGATGAGCTTGCTCTGCGTGTTGTCTCCGCCGCGGCGCACGAACGGCGAGTGGCCGGCGAGCAGCGTGTAGACGGTCGCCCCGAGGGAGTACACGTCCATGCGGACGCCGTCTGGGTTGCCGCCGGCGAACGCCTCGGGGGCGGACCACGGGATCGACAGGCCGGCGTCGTCCGCGGCCTCGCCGGTGGCGCCGGAGATGCCGAAGTCCGTCAGGGCGGGCCGGTTGTAGTCCGTGGTGAGCACGTTGGCGGGCTTGATGTCCCGGTGCACGATGCCGGCGCGGTGGGCCGTCTCGACGGCCGAGCAGACCTGCACGCCGAGCGCGAGGGCTTCGTCCACGCCGAGCGTGCCACGGCGGTAGCGGGCGTCGAGGCCGGGCCGCGAGCAGTACTCCATCGCTAGGTAGGAGCGGCCGTCGTCAGTGATGTCGGCCTGGTAGATCGTGACGATGTAGGGATGGCTGGAGAGCTGCGCCATGAGGTTCGCCTCGGATTCGAAGCGGCGGCGGGCGTCCGCGCCCGTGACGTCGGCGAGCAGCACCTTGACCGCGACCCGGCGGCGGGGCCGGTCCTGCTCATACAGATAGACGTCGGAGAACCCGCCCGAACCCAGCGGATTCAGGTAGCTGAACCCGGGGATCTCAGGGGCTGGCGCCGGCGGACGTTTGGAACTCACGGCAGGTCCTCGAAGCGCAGGCTCACGCCGTCGCCCAGGTCGGCGACGTCGCCGCTGAGCAGCAGGACGGACTCCGATTTTCCGAGCCGGCGCGGGGCCTGGCCTGGCCGGATCAGGACGGTTCCGTTGGTCGCGCCGAGGTCCACGAGCTCGACGTGCCAGCCGTCCACCCGGACCTGCAGGTGCGAGCGGGAGATGTCGCCGCTCGGACTCGAGACTTGCATCAGGCGCGGCTGCCGGTCGCCGGTGAAGCCGCGGGCGCTCGGCTGGCGCCCGAGCACGACGGACCGCGTCAGCTCGTGTTCCGACTCCCGCTGGCCGCCGCCGTCGGCGACGATCATCCGGCCCAGCGCGGGCCGGATCACCTGGTGGGCGTCGCCCGTCAGCGCGGCCCCGCACACCGTGCAGGACGACGACGTCGGCGGGTTCGCGTGCCCCTCGGCGCACGCGCGGCCCAGGACGAACTCGGCGGTGCCCGCAGCCGTCGTCGTGTTGTGGCTCGTCAGGGTCAGAGCATCGTCGGGTTCTCCGGCGGTCGCCGGGGCCGGCTCCGCTTCGGTCTGCGGCAGGTTGCTGCGCATGACGGTGTGACCGTCGTGGTCGCCGTCGGCGGCGGGTGCCCCATCGCTGCTTCCCGGCACTACGGGCGGGGCCGGCTGCGACGGCGGGATCGGCGGGACGGGTGGCGCATCCGGGGCGCCGCGCGTGTTGGTCCGCCACGGAACCGAATCGATCATGCCGGGTTCGTCGGCGCTCTCAGCCTGAACCGGCGCCGGCTCAGGCGCAGACGGCACCGCGGGGGGCGCCTGGGAAGCAGGGCGCGAAACGAGGATCGTGTCGGCGTCGTCGGCGTCCTCGACCGAGGGGCGGACCACAGGGGCCGACACATCGTCGGTTCCGGTCTCGTCTTCGCGCCGCCCCAGCAACTCGCCGGCCAGCGAAATCTGCTCGAGGGAGATCGAGTCGGCCTCGCGCCCATGGTCGTGCTCGGGCGCCGCGGCCACGGACGCCTCCGGCTCTGGCGCCTCCGGCTCTGGCACCTCGGGCCTACGCGTCGGCTCGGGTTGCGGCTCAGGTTCCACTTCTGGCTCTGACTCTGGCGACGCCACCGTGACTTCCGGTTCGGACTCCGGTCCAGGCCCGGGAGCCGCAGCCAGAGTTGATGGCTGCTCGGACGCCGGCGCCACGATGGGCTCCGGGTCAGGCGTCGCCTCGGGCGCCGGCGCCGGTTCGGCGGGCGCTGCTGCGGCGGCCTCCGCCGTCGTCGTACCCGATTCCCGGGGTTCAGCGGAACCGCAGCGCAGTCCGTCCGCTCGCACGATCCCCTCGCCGATGGGCAGCCAGCCGTCGCTGGCGGCCGGCCCGCCGGTGGCGCTCACGTGCCAGGCGTCCGCAGGCTGGAAGCGGCGCTCCTGCCACGTCGCCACGCCCTCGCCGCTCGCCCGCTCGGGGCCCTCCGTGCCTGTCGCGGAGAAGACGACGGCGCCGCGCACCACGACATGCGGGGCCGCCTCGCGGGAGACGATCGCGAACGACGGCAGCGAGCCGATCTGCATGTTCGCCGCACCGAGGATGCTCGAGAGAAGCGACTCGACGGTCGCCGCCCCACCGCTCTCGTCCCATAGGCGAGCTACGTCTTCACCGGGAGTGTCGCCCGGGAGCAGCACCACGTGTTCGGGACGGACCAGCGCGAGCCAGTCGCCCGGGACGTATCGCAGGCCGGTCATGGCTTCCTCTCCTCCGTCGTGTCCCGACCGGCAGCGGCGACGGGTTCGGTCTCGCCTTCATCCGCCGCGTCCGGTCGCGGCATCGTGTCGGCCATGTCGTCGTCGATGTGGCCGCTGACGGCGTCGGCGACGATCACGGTGATGTTGTCGCGGCCGCCCGTGCGCAGGGCGGCCTGGACGAGCGCGTCGACGGCCTCCTGCGGCTCGGCGAAGCGATCGATGATCTCCTTCATCGTCTCGTCGCGCAGTTCGCCGCTGAGCCCGTCGGAGCAGATCAGGAGGCGGTCGCCGTGGTTGATCGGCAGCAGCCAGAAGTCGGCGCGGCTGTCATCACCGGTGCCCAGGGCGCGCGTGATGACGTGCCGGCGGGGGTGCCAGACGGCCTCCTTGGCGGAGATCTCCCCGCGGTCCATCATCAACTGCACCTCGGAGTGGTCCACCGTGACCTGCTCGAGTTCCCCGCCGGCGAGGCGGTAGGTGCGCGAGTCCCCAACATTGAAGACGAGCCAGTAGGGTGTGCCCTCCTGGTAGACGACAGCCGCTCCCGTCAGGGTCGTGCCCGCGCGTTCGGCAGCCGCGGCGCGGATCGCGTTGTCGGCGGTGCGCATGAGCTGCTGGATCTGCTCGGCGTTCAGCTGGCCGCCGGCCTGCTCGTAGCCTTCAGCGAGGGTCTCGACGCAGACGCGGCTGGCGACCTCCCCCGCTTCGTGCCCGCCCATGCCGTCCGCCACCGCGAAGAGCGAATCAGTGGCCAGGAAAGCGTCCTCGTTGAGCTCACGCCGCAGTCCGCGGTCGGTCGCCTGGCCGCGTTTGATGGTCACTGTGGTTTCCGGCGAGCCGGCGCTCACGCGCGCTCAACCTTGAAGTAGCGGTCACCCATGTAGACAGTCTCTCCCATGCTCGCCTGCGTCGGCTGGCCCGCGACCAGATCGCGGCTGATTCCTGCGGCGTCCGTCACCGACGAGCCGTTGGTCGAATTGCGATCGGTCACCCAGATACCACTCGTGCTGGCCTGCACCAGCAGGTGGGTCTTCGACACGGACCGGCCGATGTCCGCGAGGCTGAGCAGGTCGTCCACGCTCTCCCCGTCGACGGCGGAGGGGTTGCGGCCGATCAACAGCGACTCGGCCAGGACGTGCGTCTGGCCGTCGTCGAACACGAGGCGCGCCTTCGTCGCGGCGACCTCCCGGAACTGTGTGTGGCCGAGCTCGTCATCGGGGTGCCCCTCGGCGGGCTCTGACGCGGCGGGCTCGACGGCGGGCTCCACGGCGGGCTCGACGGCGGGCGCCGGGTCCGCGGCAGCAGCCGAGGCCACCGGCGCGGCTGGCGGCTCGGTAGCGGCCGGGCGCGGCGGCTCCGCCGGAGCGGGCGGTGCCTGCTCGGTACGCGCGGGTGCGGAAGGCGCAAGCTGCCGGGCCTCCGGCTGCCCCGGCACGGCGTTGATGACGCCGGTGAAGGCCGCATCGGACTCGTGCTGGGTCGCCTGCGCGACCGGAGCGGCCGGCAGGTGGGTCGGGGCGAAGGCCTCCGGCCCGAACAGGCCGCCCGTCGTCAGCGGGTCGCGACCGACGCCGACGTCCATGACGAGAGTGCGGGCCACCTTGTCGTGCCAGCCCTGACGCTGGTGATTGGCGTCCCACAGGTTGGAGACGACCATGAGGACCGGGCCGATGACGGGCACGACGCCGGCGACGCCGATGAGCAGCCGTCGAACGATGACGCGGCCCCACCCCGGCGCGAAGCCGTCCTCGTTGGAGGTGCGCAGCTTGAGCACGAGATTGCCGAGGGTCTTGCCCTGCGTCGTCTCCCACCACCAGAGGAAGACGGTGTAGCCCAGGGCGATCAGACCGAACAGCGCATACGTCCCCGCGATCTGCGAGAGGATCTCTGGAGCGGTCGCCGCCTGCACGAGGCGCGGGCCCAGAACGGCGCCGAAAACGGCGCCGAGGATCGCGAGAGGGACCATGTCCAGCAGCCAGGCGGCCAGCCTCTTTCCCGCTGAGGCATTGACCAGGTTCATTACTTTGGCCACTGGTTACTCCTTTGGTGGTGTTGCGTTTACTTTACGGATGGCGACCGCGTTCCCGCTAGGACGTTTACGTCCGGCCGCCATTTTCGCGACGATTCCGCCACGCTCCCCGGGCTCCCGGGCCGCGTTCTTGACCGCCATCACCCCCGCGAGGTCGTGCGTGAGCGAGCGCGGCGAGTACTTGGCCCGCAGCCGCCCCCAGAACGTCGCCGACGACTTCATGGCCTCCGCCTGCTCGTCGACGGCCGCCCAATAGTCTGCCACCTCCTGCTCGCTCGGTTCGTGCGTCGAGAACGTGGAACGGTCTGCGGTGTCGGCGAGCGCCATCGCGGAGAGCCCCGCATCCGGGAACCCGTCGACGAGCCTGCGGGCGTTCTCCCGCCTGGTGGCCCCGGCACGGGAGACGATCCCGTAGTCGGTCGCCTGGCTGAGCACCTCCTGCCAGCCGCCGCTGACGCGGTCTCCCGTCGTGCCCAGCTGGGAACGACGACGGCGGCGGCGCAGCTTGAGTGCGAGGATCAGCAGGAACGGCGCCAGAAGGAGCAGGATCGAGCCGAGTGAGAGGACGACCGTGATGATGAGCGGCCCCCACAGCTCCCAGAAGGTCTGCTGCTCCTCTTCGGTCTCCTGCGGCTCCGGCGCGGTCTCCGGGGGCAGGTCCGGCTCCTCCTGCGCGGGAGGCGGCGGCTGCAGCACCTGCGGCTGGGGGACGGACTTCGGCTCCTGCTCGGGCGGTGTCGGCTGCTCGTCGTCGTCGGGCGTCGGGTCGAACGCTACCCAGCCGACTCCCTCGAAGGCGATCTCGACCCAGGCGTGCACGTCGGAGCCGGTGAGGTCGATGGCTTTCTCCGGGTCGTATTCCTCCGGGTAGAACCCCATGACCACGCGTGCGGGGATACCCTGCTCGCGGGCCATGAGCGCCATCGCGGCCGCGTACTGCTCGTCGTCGCCGATCAGGTCGTCGGCGTCGAGCAGACTCGTGATGCGTCCCGCGCCGTGGCCCGACAGTGACGGCACCTGGCCCTCGGCGCCGTTGGAGAAGTAGCCGCTGGTGCTCAGGATGGTCTCGAGGCTGCGGGCGCGGTCCAGCGAGCCTTGGGCGGACCCGATGAACTCGACGGCCTTGGCCGCCGCCAGCGGGGGCACGTTGGCGAGCGTGGGCATGCGCAGCTGCGCGAACTCCGCCTCGGCCAGCTCCTCGTCGGCCAGCTTGACGGGGAATTGGACGTGCGCGGTGTAGGTGTCGCCCGCGTCCAGGCCCGTCGCGCTCAGCGCGGTCTCGGCCTCGTCGCTGTAGAACAGCGAGCGCCCGAGCGCGTCCTGCCGCGCCCCCGCGACCTCGACGCCGGTGAGCCGGCCGCCCGCGGGCAGCCAGACGCCGTCGTACGCGCCGATGCTGATCTCGAGCTCGCCCGTGGTGCGGCGGGTGTCGGAGCCGGTGGCGCGGATGTCGGAGGAATCGCCCACCGGGGCGAAATTGCCGCCCGACTTGGGGTCCACGTTGAAGACCATGCCGTTGTAGGAGTCGAGGGCGGCCAGGCGGATGCGCTCACCCTCGGGCAGGCCCTTGACGCTCAGCAGGGTCTCGTCCGCCATGGTCTTGACGTACTTGCGGAAGCTCATCAGCGGGCTCGGGTAGCTGTAGAGGTCCACGGGCGGTTCGATCGCCTCCCGCAACACCTGGCGCGGGGTCTGCGGGCTGATCAGCGGGGCGGCGGCCGCCGTCGCGCCGCTAGCGGCGAGCAGCACGACGGCGCCGATCGCCACCCGCCGCACGAGTCCGTCGCGCACGCCGCGGGCGTCCTCCTCGGCGTGGTTGAGCGAGCGGAACCCGTCCTTGACCGTGCGGGCGATGTAGCGCCGCCAGGCGAGCCAGCCGACGAGCACCGCGATGAAGACGCCGCCGCGCAGCAGCGGCAGGGGGACGTCGCGGGTGCCGAAGACGATGCCGACGACGAACATCACCAGCAGCGGCAGCAGCGTGAAGAACGGGGAACGCAGCCGCCACGCGGTCAGGCCCGCGACGAGACCCGTGAGCAGGGTGGTCAGGAACGCGACGATGAGCACGCCCCCGAACGCGCCGACGGGCGGCGAGACGGTGAGCATGTCCTTCCAGGACATGACGACGCCGGCCAGCAGGGTGCGCAGCGACTCGACGGTGGGGACCACGCCGTAGAGCGTCTCCCGCGGGGTCGCCAACGGCGTCCCGAGCACGAGGTACAGGGCGGCGAAGATGGCCATCGTCCGCCACACGCCCAGCCGGAACCGGACGTTCGCCCAGGCCAGCCCGAGTCCGGCGACGATCCCGCCGATCGAAGCGAGCAGGTAGTGGGCGCTGCCGCCGTAGGCGTCCCAGAGGCCCAGCGCGCCCAGGAACAGGGCGAGGCCGAGACATCCGGCGTCGAGCCCGTAACGCCACAGGGGTAGTTTCTCTCTCACGCTGCGGCCCTCCGGAGCATCAGGCCCAGCTCGTCGAGGCTGCCGAGCGTCAGGACGGTCAAGTCGCCGATGTTCGCGCGGGCCGCGGTCAGGCCGTGACCGCAGCGGATCGCGATGGCGCGGACACCGAGCGGGACGTGCATGCTGGCCTCGCGCAGCTGGCGGGCCGTGGTGCCCGCACCCGTGATGATGAAGACCACGGACGCGTTCGGCACCTGGTCGGCAGCGGTCCGGACGAGGTCAACGACGGTGTGCCGCGGCGTCGGACGTCCCTCGACGCGAGTGAGCCCGTCCATCATGTTGCGGCCGGTGTCGGTGCGTACCGGGCCCGTCTGGGTCAGGACGGAGAGCTTGCGCTGCTCGAAGGTCGCCTGCAGGCCGATCGAGGCCGCCGCCGAGACGGCTACCTCGAAGTCGTCAGCGGCGTCCGCCTCGGCTTCGCCGTACTCGGCGAGGTTGAGGGACAGCGCGACGGCCAGGTGGGAGCGGCGGGTCTCCTCGAACTGGCGGACCATGAGCTGACCGGTCCGGGCAGAGGACTTCCAGTGGATGTGGCGGCGGTCGTCGCCGGCCTCGTAGTCCCGCAGCGCGTGGAAGGAGACGTCGGAGTTCGACAGGTCGCGCGTCGGCATGCCCTCGAGGTCGCGGATGAAGCCGGCACTGGAACCATCGAGCGCCGTCGTCTGGGGGTGCACGAAGAGCTCGTACTCGTCGGTCCAGCTCACCTGGCGGCGCAGCAGCCCGAACGGGTCCTGACGGACCGAGCGGACCGGGCCGACGGCCAGCACGGCACGACGGCGGGTCGGGATCGTGAAGAGGTCCTCGTGCTCGGCGTCCGGCTGGAGGCGCGGGACGCGGAACGCGGCCACGGCGGCGCCGACGGGCAGCTCCATCGTCGCGCCGAAGGACGCGCGCTTGGAGACGTTCTTGACGACCATCGCGCCGACCGCGCGGTCGCCCACGGCCACCCGGGTGCGATTGAGTTCGAGGCGCACGTCGTAGTCGGTGCGCCCGAGGACGAAGGCGACGGCGATGACCAGCAGCAGGGCCGCCATGAACGCCCCGAGGAGGGCCTCCTGCCAGCCGAAGATCGCGCCGAGCAGCCACAAGAGGAGCGCGGTGCCCGCCACCACGAATCCGAGCGGCGAGACGAGGCGGCCCGCCGGCTCGAAGAACCGGTCGCCGAGGACGCGCAGCCGCTCCACCAGCGGGCGGGCGTACTCGCGGGCGATCGCGAGGGACTCGCCCACGGCGGTCGCCGATCGGCCGGCGGTGCGCCGCAGCGCCTGCCCGCGCCCGGACTCCGGGTCAGCGCGGCGTGCGCGACGGGTGGCCCGAGGGCTCATGCGGAGCCCGCATCACGACGCTTCGCGACGGTCGCCGCGTCGTCGGCGGTCGCGCCCACGCGGTCCGAGGCGTAGCGTTCGTCGGCGTGTGAGCCGGTCGTGGTGACCGCCGCGGGCTCGGGTTGCGGGGCGGGTGCGGCGGTGCCGCGCTGCGTGGGTGCCGGAACCGAGCGCACGACGGCGGAGATGACCTGCTCGGACGTCGCGCCGGTGAACTCGGCCTCCGGATCCAGGACGAGGCGGTGGGTCCAGACGAACGGTGCAAGTTCCTTGACGTCGTCGGGCAAGACGTAGTTCCGACCCTCCGACGCGGCCCACACCTTGGCCGCGCGGACCATCGCGAGCGCGCCGCGGACGGAGACGCCGAGCCGGGTCTCGTCGGCCTCGCGCGTGCCCTCGCAGAGCTGCGCCACGTAGTTCAGGACGGCGTCATCGACGTGCGTCGTCGAGGCCAGGTCCGCCATGTCGGCGATGGCCTCCGTGGTGATGACGGGCTTGAGCGCGGCCGAGCGGTCCTTCTGCGTGGCACCCGAGAGCAGCTCGACCGTGGCGGCCCGGTTCGGGTAGCCGATGGACGTCTTGATGAGGAAGCGGTCCAGCTGCGCCTCGGGCAGGCGGTAGGTTCCGGCCTGCTCGATGGGGTTCTGGGTCGCGATGACCATGAACGGGCGCTGCTGGGGGTAGGTCACGCCGTCGACCGTCACGCGCCCCTCTTCCATGACCTCGAGCAGGGCCGACTGGGTCTTCGGAGAGGCGCGGTTGATCTCGTCGGCCAGGACCAGGTTCGCGAAGATCGGTCCGCGGTGGAACTCGAACTTCTGGGTCTTCTGGTCGTAGATCGTGATGCCCGTGACGTCGGAGGGCAGCAGGTCCGGGGTGAACTGGATGCGCGAGTTGGTGCCCTTAACGGTGGCCGCGAGCGACCGGGCCAGCATCGTCTTGCCCGTGCCGGGGGCGTCCTCGAGGAGGACGTGGCCCTCGGCGAGCATCGCGGTCAGCACGAGGCGGACAGCGTCCTCCTTGCCGAGCACGGACTTGCCGACGTTGGCCACCAGCTTTGCGAAAGTCTCGGAGAACCAGCCGGCCTGCTCGTTGGTCATCGTCATTCGGTGTTCTCCTTGGAGTCGTGATTCATGGCGGCGCTGCGGGGCCTTCCCGGAATATCGTGGCGCGACGGACTCACCAGCGCGCGTCGTTGGATCTGGTGCCGTCCACGATGGCGTACACGGGCATCGCGTAGCCTTCCTGGTTCACGCACTGGACGTTCTTGAACCCACGGCCGTCGTTCCCGGCGGTCATGGTGTGCGGGTAGCCGTTGAACTTCCCGTTCTGGTTGTAGCAGTCGACCCGGTACGTGCCCGGATTGAAGTTCTCGATCCGCACGTGGAACGTGTAGCACCGCGAATTGCAGCCGGTGTAGGAATTGTTCAGGTCTCCCTTGGAGAGCGAAACCTTGCGCTGCGGCTTGGGATTGGTCTTCTCCGTCTTGGACCACGTTTTCCTCTGCCCCTCGGTATCCGTCGCAACGATCTTGATGGTGCGCGAGGTGGAGTACCCGAGGCCGTTCACGGTCTGGGCGCCGTCGTTCGGGGTCTGGTTGCCGCCGATCGTGACCGTCTGGGTGACCTTGCGACCGTTGTAGGTGCCGGCGCCGGTGTTCCACGTGAACTTGATCCAGTCGTTGCCGTGGGAAGCCGAGATCTGCGGGTTGTCCCGCAGCGGCCCGTAAGCGCTCGTGCTGTTGCTCGGGGCGCTCGGATTCGCCGGTCCCGCCGCGTTCACGGCGCGAACCCGCCACGTGTGCGGGTCGCCGTTGGACCCGGTGTCGATGACCGCGCCCGGCCCGCCGAAGCCCTTCCAAGCGCCGCCGTCGGCCGAGTACTGGTAGCCGGTGATCGGAGACCCGTTAGCGCCCGGCGCCGTGAAGTTGAGCTCGACCATCCGGTTGGCCCCGGTCGCCTTCGCGGTGACCTTGCCGATCGTCGTGGGCCGGCCGTAGGGGGTGACCGCGGCCGATTGCGCGCTCTGATCAGAAGCACCGACCCGGTTGCGGGCGGTGACGCTGAACCGGTAGGACTTGCTGGTGTTCAGCCCCGTGACCGTCTGGTTCGAACGGTTGGCGGGGATGTCGCTGATCGTCCTGACCAGCGAACTGCCCTCGAACACGCGCACGGTGTACGTCTGGAGGGGAGCACCGTTGGCGCCGGGCGCCCGCCAGGACACGTCGACGACGCCGCCGTCGACCGCTGAATCCTTGCGGACCGCCGTCGGCGCATCGGGCTTGAACGGGACGCCGGCCGGCGTGACCGCGGCCGAGTAGGTGCTCCACTGCGACGGCTTGGCCGCCTTGTTCACGGCGCGCACCCGAACCTGATAGGCCGTCCCGTTCTTGAGCCCCTCCCACGTGTAGGAGGTGCCCGTGATGCCCGTGATCTGGGCGACACCGTTCGCCGGGGCGGGGGAGATCTCGAGCGTGTAGCTCTGGATCGCCGAGCCTCGGCTCACGGGAGCGGTCCAGTTGAACGTCGCCTTCTGATCGCCGTCTTTGCCCGTGGGCGCCGCCGGCTGCTCTGGTTCGACGTCGGGGCGCGCATCCGCAGATTCCGGCGATTTCGGCGATTCGCCGATGGCGTTCGAGGCGGTGACCGTGAAGTTGTAGGTCTGATCGTTGGTCAACGGCGTGATGGTGCACGTCGTCGTCTCGCACTGCTGGCTGTGCCCGCCGCCGGTGACCGTGTAGTGCGTGATGGCGGACCCGTTATTCGCGGGCGGGTCCCAGGTCAGGACCGCCTTGCGATCCCCCGTGGACTCGACGCGCGGCAGGTTCGGCGCCGCCGGCGCGCCCTTGACGTTCAAGGTGATCGTGCCGGAGACGTTGCGCTGCGGGTCCTCCGTCACGTCCCCGATCACGTATTCGACGCGCATGGTGCCGACGAAGTCGCTCCTCGGCGTGATCGCCACCTTGTTGCCGCGCACCTCGGCGGTGCCGGTGTTCTCGAGGGGGCGGGCGCTGATCAGCCGCAGGTCGCCCTCACCCTGGTACGGGTTGTGGTCGTTCGCGAGCGCGTCGACGATCTCCGTCTGGCCCTGCGCCGCCTCCGGCACGTTGTCGGCGACAGCGACCGGCAGTTCGCGCGTCGAACCCGTCACCGTGACCGTCATGGCGGCCGAAACCGGCGGGTTCACGCCGTCGCTGACGGAAACCGTCACTGTGCCGCGAGTGCCCTTCGGCGTGTCGGCGGGGGCGACGAGGCGCAGGTTGTACCCATCGACGATGGCGGCTTCGACGCCCGCCACCTCGACCGCGCCGAGGGCGAACTTGAGGTTCGGCACGTCCTCGTCGTTCCGGTCGTTGGCAGCCATCCGGAGGTCCATGATGGCCGGCCCCTCGCCCTGCCCGACGGAGATCGAGTTTGCCTGGAGCGTCGGCGGGAAGTTCTCCGGATCCGACTGCTCTTCGTCTTCCTCGGGGTCGCCCTCCGGCCCCTGGCCTTCCCGCTCCTCGTCCGGATCGTTGCCCGGGCTCGGCAGGACGTTGATCGGGACCGTCAGCGTGGAGGTGAGGCCACGATCGTCGTCAGGGCCCGAACCGTCCGTTACCTCGAACGTCACCGACGCAGAGCCTGAGAAGGAACGGCCGGCTTTGAAGGTGAGCTCGGTAGCGGATTTCACGAGCGCCCCGTCGTTCTCCGGCATCGAGCTCACGCTGTCTTCCGTCGTCAACCGCGGGCTGCGGCCGTCGCGCACGAGGACGATCTCTTCGAGATCGATCGACAGCGTCTCCCCTGCCGTGACCTCGAGCTGGACGTCGCTGCGCAGGATCGGCCGGGCCTCTCCCGTGCCCGGGACGTGCACGAACGCGGTCGACGTCAGTCCATCCGGATCGGTCAGCGTGTAGGCGATGACCTGCGGGGCGCTCCCGATCTGGACGACCATGCCGTCTTCGTTCACGGATGCCGTGTCCGGGTCGTCCGGAAGGTGCACCTCGAGCTCGGACACGCTCCCGTCCGGGTCTTCGTCGTTGCGGAGGATGTCGACCGTGACTTCGTCGACGTCGATGATCTCCTCGAGCGAGACCCTGTCGTCGCGGGCGATCGGCGCCAGCAGTTTGGCCTCGGGGTCCGACTTCACGGTCAGGGTTGCGGAGGCCGTGCCGCCGCGCCCGTCAGTGATGGAGTAGCGGACCGACGTCGTCCCGTCGTCGGGCGGCGACATCAGCACGACGCGGCCGTCGACGACCTCGGCATCGGTCTCGTTCTCCTCCGACCCCAGCTCGCGCATCAGTGCCAGGGGGTCCCCGTCCGGGTCGGTGTCGTTGGCCATCACGTCCACTGCTACCGGCCGGTCCGGACGCACGGTGATTAAGTCGTTGACCGCCACTGGCGGGTTGTTGGCCTCGGACAACGGCGCGATGCCGATCTTGACCGTGGCCGTCGACCGGGCGCCGAGGCGGTCCTCGACGACGTAGGTGAACTCGTCCGTCCCGCTCGCGTCCCTGTTGGCCGTGTAGTCGATAGACGCGCCGCGGATCTTGGCCGTTCCGTACTTCGGCGACGAGCCGAACTGGACGAGCGAGACCGAGTCGCCGTCCGGGTCGATGGCCTCCAAGGGCACCTGCACGTTGGTGCTGCTGCCGGCGAAGACGCGCCCCTCGACAGGCACGGGGTTCGGCGGCGTGTTGCTCTCCAGGTCGGCCTCGCCTGCGGCGGGCTTGACGTTGAACGTCACCGTCGCGCTCGTCTCCTGGCCGTCCGGTCCGGCCACCTTGTAGACCGCCGACACCTGGCGCGCCTTGCCGCCAAAGTCGCCGGCGCGGAATCGGACGACGTCGTCGGCGACCGAGATCAGCGAGCCCTCGCCGAGGTCGTCGGTCTCCTCGAGCTCGGGCAGCAGCGTGAGCTCGCCGCCGTTGGGGTGGATGTCGTTCTCGAGGACCTTGACGGTCGCCACGTCGTGTTCGCGCACGACGACGGAATCCGGGTTGGCCTGGGGCGGATCCATGCGCGGCGGGGCCGGGATCGGGACGATGCGGATCTCGCCGGTCGACTCCCCGTTGCCGTTCGCCACCGTGTAGCTGATCGTGGTCGGGTCTGTCAGTCCGCGCACGTCCGTGATGCGCACAAAGGTGTTCCGCTCCACGCTCGTGGAGAACGGTGCCTCGGGATCGTTCTCGGCGGCGGTCACGACGAGCACGCCGCCCGACGGGTCCGTGTCGTTGCCGAGCACGTCGACGAGGACGTCCTGGCCGGCCGGGAGCAGCGCGACATCGCGCACGGCGATGGGCCGCTGTTCCGCGTCGTCGGGCTCGTTGATATCGATGCGCACGAGACCCGGCGCGCTGGCGGGACCGTTCGTCGCGACGTACTTGGCGTAGTAGGTGCCCGCACGCTCACCCGTGACGGTCACGGCTCCGGTCTCCGTATTCGTCTTCATTTCGAGGCCTGAGACGTCGTCGACGTTGGCGAGACGCAGCCCTTCCCCGGAGGGGTCGGTGTCGTTGGCCAGTGGCTCGAAGGTGATCGACTCGCCGACGTGCCCGACGACGTGGTCGGTCGCGGTGATGGGCGGGATGGTCGACTCGGCGAGCACCTCGACGAGGACGCGACCCTTGGTGCTCTCGCGGCCGTCGGAGACCTGGACCGCGATCTCCTTCTGACCGACGCGTTTGCCATCGTCCTGGAAGGTCAGCGATCCGTCCGGACGCACGCGGATGACATCGTCGCCCTCGCTCGTACCGCCGAGCAGCTGCAGGTCGTCTCCCTCGGGATCCGTCCAGTCGGTCAGCAGGTTCTGGCTCACCGATTCGCCCTGCTGAACACGCAGAACGGTGACCCGCTCCTGCTCAGGAGGCTCGTTCGCGTCCTCGCCGACGACATTCAGACGCACGGTTGCCGAATCGGATCCGCCGCGGCCGTCGGAGGCCGTATAGACGAAGGTCGCAGCTCCTGAGGCGTCCTCGGGGACGACCACCTGGAAGCCGGTTCCGTTGTGCACGGGCTGCAGGTCGCCGATCGACGGGCCGGAGCCCTCGACCTCGGCCGTGAGGAGGTCGCCGTCCGGGTCCACATCGTTGTAGAGCACGGGCAGCATCGTGGTGCGGCCGGGCCGCACGCTGAACGTGTCGTCCTCGGCGATGGGAGTCTGGTTCTCCTCGGTGCGATTCGGCAGCTCGATCGCGTCGGTGATCTCCTTGGTCTCCTCCTCCTTGGCCTCACCCTCGCCCGCGGGCGGCTCCAGATCGCTCCAGTTGCTCACGATCTCCATGCCCTCGTTCGTCAGCCACACTTGGCCGGAGGCGATGTCGTTGAGGACCACCACGTCGCGGTTGACGCGGAAGACCAGTTCGGCCCCCTCGGGCATCTCGGGCACCAGCACGTTCTGGTTCTGCCCCGAGTCGTCGCAGTAGCGCAGGTACTGGCCGCTCGTCTGCCAGGCGGCATAGGTGCAGGAGCCCACTCGCACAGGCTCGATGGGCGTGCCGGCCGTGTCGAGCTGCTCGTAGTTGACGTCGCGCCCGTTCAGACCCACGGTGGCCAGCGAATTGTCGAGGGCGATCGCGACGCCGTCGTTCTTCGGCCCGGGCGCCTGGAGACGGGCGTTGGCCGGGTTCTCGACGCTGGCCCGTTTGCCCTCCGAGGTGAACACGTCGCCGGAGGCGGCGTCGAAGACGACTCCGGTCTCCCCCACCGCGGTTAGCTGCGGCTCGGCCAGCTGCTTCAGATCTGCGATCTCGATCTCGTCCTGAGGTTGTACCTCGCCGGAATCGTCGAACGCGAAACTCGCCAGCACGCCGGCGTCGTAATCGACGGTCCAGACCGTGTCGTCGACCCCGACGACGGCGTCCACGTCACCCTTGGAATCGACAAGTGGCTCGGCGACGTCGCCGGAGAAATCGGAGAGATTCTCGACACCGGCCGCCTGCACGGTGCCGTGTTTGTCGTCGGTGACCGCGACGACGGAGGTGCCGAAGGAGAAGGACGAGTTCGCGGGGAGGTTGTTGTCGCCGGCGAACTGAACCATGGCGGGGTCGATCGTCGTGAGCGAGGCCTGCTCGAGGTTGCGGACGAAGACGCTCTCGGCGTTCTGGACCAGGTCGTAGCTCGACAGCGGGGTGACCACGCCGCCGTCGATCACGCGCGACTGGTAGTTGATGTGGCCGATCTTGCCTTCGGCTTGGTTCACGACCCAGACGCCGCCGTCGTTGAGCTCCACATCGGCCGTTTCGAAGCCGGGGTAGAGGATGGCACCGGTGACGGCGAGCGCCGCGGCGGCTGAGACGGCCGTCGCCTTGAAGCCTGTGCTCTTCAAGGCCGTGGGCCATCCCGCTCGAGGGGCCTTCGCCATGGGTGTTTTTTCCTTAGCTCGTGGTCACGGAAGTCGCGGTCCAACCACGCATCGCTCCCCCGAACGGAGAGGCCGAACCAACCCTATTCTATGGACAAAGTGAAATCCTTTGCCATGGGGAGTTCTCCCCATGTGAGTCCTAGGACCTGACTAAGGGTTTTAGACACCGGCGGCACCACGGCGGAGCTCAGTCGATGATGAGGGACCCGCCCTCGCCATGGGCGAGATCGAACGGGGTGATGTCCCCGAATCCGCGCACCGGAGTGCTCTCAAGCTCGGAGAGGATGAAGCGGACATCGCCCTTGAGCGTCGCCGCTGTCAGCGCGTCAGTGAGGATCTGCCCCGGTTCGGCCAGGGAGGTCAGCCGTGCGGCCAGATTAACCGTCGGGCCGTAGATGTCCCCGAGGCGAGAGAGAACGCGCCCCCACACGACGGACACGCGGGCCTCGGGCAGTGCGTCGTCGGCGTTGAGTTCCTGGGCGAGCGTCAGAGCGATCTGGGCTCCGGCCTGCGGCGTCTCGGCGATGAACAGGACCTCGTCGCCGATGGTCTTGACCAGGCGACCGCCGCCGACGGAGATGATCTCCGCAGACTTGTTCTCGAAGCGCTGGACGAGCTGGGCCAGCGTGCGCTCGTTCATGCGGCGCGAGAGCGAAGTGTAGGAGACGAGGTCGGCGAACCCGACCGCGCGGGCGAGCGGCAGTGGAGCGTCGTCGTCGTCCCCGGTGGAGACGGCGCCGGCCTGTGAGCGCGCGCCGAGCCGGTGGACGGCCGCGTTGAGGTTCCGCCGCCAGGAGTAGACGAGCAGTTCCTCAAGCGGTGCGATGAGGTCAGGCAGCAGCTCGACCATGGTGCGACGGGCCTCGGGGTCGCTCATCCCCTGATTCTGGATCATGTCCTCGACGAGCGCCTCGATCTGCCAGACGACCATGCGATCGGTCATCTGCCCGATGGACCTCGTCACGGAGATGGCGGCCTCCTCGGTGAGGCGCTCGGAGCGGACGTTGTCGATGATCGTCAGCAGTGCGTCCAGGTCCTTCTGCGTGAACGCAACGTCCTCGTCCCCGTGGTTGGGGAAGCCGAGCGCACGCCAGAGTTTCCGGGCGCTGTGCAGGGAGATGCCGGCCTGGGCGGCCACATCGCGGCGCTTCATGGTGCGCTCGCCGCCGATGAGGCGGGACTCGAGGTTCTTCGTGGACGCCTTGACCTGCTGGCGCTTGATGGCCTCCACGAGCGGAAGGGCGCGCGTGATGGGCCCCGGATCCGTCGGCAGGTCGTGGGCGGAGAACGGGACGTCTGCGATCTTGTAGGAGTCATCGAAGTCCGGGGCGGTACCGGCCGCGTACCGGGAGTGGTCGGGGAACTTGAGCTCGACGTCGATCGCGGGCAGCTCACGCGTCGCTGGCTCGGACTCGGCACCCTCGCGCGGGGACTCCGGCTCGACAGGGGTCGCGGCCATGGCCGGTTCCGGCGTCCGAGGGTGCCCGCGAGCCTCGTCGTGTTCGCGGTTCTCAGACATGCGGCTTCCCATCCGGCGTCCGGCCTTCCGGCGCCGCCCAATCCATCTGTTGTTCAGTCTCTAGTTCTACACCATCGAACATGACGCTTCGAGGCAGCTCCTCGATTGCGTCGAGGACGAGCTCACGCAACTTGTGAACTCCGGGCGCGTTTTCCAGGATCGTCTCTCCGTCGGCCGTGATCATCACCAGATGCCCCGCCCCCACGGAGCGCTGCATCATGGTCTGTCTGACGATGAGTTCACGAATCAGCACGAGCGGAAGTTCCCGCAGCGAGCGGGCGCCGACGCCGGTGCGGATGAGGACGCGCCGGTTGGTGAGGTAGTACCACGTGCGCGCCCACCGGGCGTAGGGAACCACGCTCCAGACGAGGATCAGCAGGGCGCAGAGGCCGAGCAGGGACGGATAGACGATCGGCAAGATGTCCTCGAGCCACTCGGGCAGGCCGTCCCGACCCAGCCAACCGGCCCCGAACCCGGTGGCCGCCACGAGGAGGAGGAGCAGACACGCGGGCCGCGTGAGGACGCGGCGGTGCTGGCGGGTCTTGACAATGACCCGCTCCGCTTCGCCGAGCTTGATTCGCACGCGTTGCCCGCCTCTCCCTGTGTCCCGATCCTGCCACCATCCAGTCTAGTCAGGGCGGCTCGGCGATCCCGGGCTGCGGCTCAGGCGTAGCCGCCGTCGGCCCTGCGCAGGTGCACGACGTCGGCCGCGTGGACCGTGTGCCCCTCGCCGCCGGCACCGGTCAGCGTGAGGCCGCCGTCGGCCTCGAGCGCCGTGGCAGTGCCCTCGAGCGTGCGCCCGTCCGGCAGTTCGGCCCGCACGACGGCGCCGAGGGTCGCCATGGACTCCGCAACCAGTCCGCGCAGCTCGCCGAGCGCGCGGGCGTCGCCGCCGCCGGCGACGAGGCGGCCGTACCGTGCCGCCACACGCTCGAGGTAACCAGTGAGGATGTCAGTGCCGCCAACGTCGTACCCGGAGTGCGCGAGGCTTGTCGCGGTGGGCACCGGCAGCTCCTCGTTCGTGAGATCGATGTTGATGCCGGTCCCGACGATGACGGCCGGTACGCGGCCGGCGGCGGCGGGTACGAGCTGCGCCAGAATGCCGGCGACCTTCCGCCAGCGGCCGTCGTCGCGATCGCGCGGGGCGACGAGAACGTCGTTGGGCCACTTCACGGCGGCGCGCACGCCCCGGGCCTCCAGCGCCTCGACCAGGGCCCGCGCGCACAGCATCGACAGCCAGCCGTAGGCTTCGGCCGGGAGACGGTCCGGCTTGAAGAGAATGGAGACCGCCAGCGAACTGCGCGGCGGGGCCGTCCACCCGCGACCGAGGCGCCCCTTTCCGGCACTCTGATGGCTGGTGGCCAGGACCGTCAGGTCGGCGGAGGCGTTCGCCACCACCGCGAGATCGGCGTTCGTGGACCCGGTCTCCTCGACGACCGTGATCGCCGCATAAGGGCCGGCCGGGGATCGCAGGGCGTCGAGCCGCCCGGCCTCCAACGGCGGGCGGGCCGGGCCGGGTGGCGTCTGCTGTGGCGTGCTCATAATCCCACCCTACTGGCGCGTGCCCCGGTTTGGGCGGCCCGCCGGAACCCGCGGCGGATGCTAGAGGAAGATGTCCGGAATCAGGCGGCCCGTGCCGGCGCTGTACCCGCTGAGGTCCTCGACGCCGGCCTCGGCCAGGACGGCCTCGTCGGTGAAGAAGTTCCCGGTGCATTCGCGCCCCGGGCGGGAGAGCACCTCGACCGCGGCGTCGGCCACGATCTCGGGGGTGCGCGCGGACTGGACCATCTGCTCGCCGCCGGGCAGCGCCCGGATGGCGGCCGTGTCGATCAGTGTCGCCGGCCAGAGCGAGTTCACACCCACGCCGTCGCCGCGCAGTTCCTCCGCGAGCCCGAGGGTCGTCATGCTCATGCCGTACTTGGCCATGGTGTAGGCCAGGTGTTCCCCGGCCCAAGCCGGCTCGAGCGTGCCCCCGGGACCGCTCGCGATGGGCGGTGAGAGGGTGAGGATGTGCGGGTTGCGCCCCGCGGCCGCGGACTCGCGCAGGTGCGGCAGCGCGAGTTTGGAGAGCAGGAACGTACCGCGGACGTTGATGTCCTGCATGAGGTCAAAGCGCTTCATGTCGACCGCGTCGGTCTTCGACAGGTCGATCGCGGACGCGTTGTTGACGACGATGTCGATGCCGCCGAATGCCGCGACGGTCGCCTCCACGGCGCGGGCGACGTCGTCGTCGTTGCGCACGTCCCCGACGACGGCGAGCCCGCGGCCGCCGGCGGCGTCCACCTCGGCGGCGGCCGTGTGGACGGTGCCGTCGAGCTTCGGGTGCGGCTCCGACGTCTTTGCGAGCAGGGCGACGTTGGCGCCGCGGCGAGCTGCGGCGAGCGCGATGGCGAGGCCGATGCCGCGGCTGCCACCGCTCATCAGCAGGGTTCGGCCGGCGAGATTCTGCGGGGTGTTCTGCGTCATGACAGCCAGCGTAACGCAGATCACGCCCAATTGTTACCCGCCAGTAGCATCGGACTGACGGTGGCGCCACGGGCCGCGCCGCGAACTTTGGGGCCGTTTTTGTAGGCTTCCTACAGTCGCGTCCGGGTATCGTCTCATTAGACTTGCCTGAGCGGATGCTGGTGTTGTGCCATTCCTACAGCCACGAAGTCCGCCCGACGCCAACCGCTGGACAACCTAAGGAGCCTTCGAAGGATGAGCGACGCCGAGACCATGGCCGCAGCGGATGCGATCGACCTGAGCACTACCGCGGGCAAGATCGCCGAGTTCCGCCGCCGGCAGGCCCAGTCCCTGCTGCCGTCCGGCCCGGAGGCCGTCGAGAAGCAGCACGCCCGAGGCAAGAACACCGCCCGCGAGCGCATCGAGATGCTCCTCGACACGGACTCCTTCGTCGAGTTCGATGCCTTGGCCGTGCACCGGACCACGGCCTTCGGCATGGAGAAGAAGCGCCCCCTCGGCGACGGCCTCGTCTCCGGCTACGGCACCGTCGACGGCCGCCTCGTCGCCGTCTACGCCCAGGACTTCACTGTCTACGGCGGTTCCCTGAGCAAGGTCAACGGCGAGAAGATCGTCAAAGTCCAGGAATTCGCCTTGCGCAACGGCTGCCCCATCGTCGGCATCAACGACGGCGGCGGCGCACGCATCCAGGAAGGCGTCGCGTCGCTCGCGATGTTCGCGGACATCTTCCGGAACAACGTGCACGCTTCGGGCGTGATCCCCCAGATCTCCGTGATCATGGGCCCGTGCGCCGGCGGCGCGGCCTACTCCCCCGCCCTGACCGACTACGTGATCATGGTCGACAAGACCAGCCACATGTTCATCACCGGCCCGGACGTCATCAAGACCGTCACCGGCGAAGACGTGGACATGGAGACCCTCGGCGGCGCGCGCCAGCACAACGCCACCACGGGCACTGCCAGCTACCTCGCCTCCGACGAGACCGACGCTTTCGAGTTCGTACGCGAGCTGCTCGATTACCTCCCGTCGAACAACCTCGCCGAGGCTCCGCACGTCGATTTCGACGAGGAACTCGAGCTCACCGCCGACGACCTCACTCTCGACGCGCTCATCCCGGACTCGGCCAACCAGCCGTATGACATGCGGACCGTCATCGAGCACATCGTCGACGACGGCGAGTTCCTCGAGATGCAGTCGCTCTACGCACCCAACGTCATCATCGGCTACGCCCGCGTCGAGGGCCGCTCGATCGGCATCGTCGCCAACCAGCCGATGCAGTTCGCCGGCACCCTGGATATCTCTGCGAGCGAGAAGGCGGCACGCTTCGTGCGCAACTGCGACGCGTTCGGCATCCCGATCCTCACACTGGTCGACGTGCCGGGGTTCCTGCCCGGCAAGGACCAGGAGTTCCAGGGAATCATCCGCCGCGGCGCCAAGCTGCTCTACGCGTACGCCGAGGCGACCGTGCCGAAGCTGACCGTGATCACCCGCAAGGCCTACGGCGGCGCGTACATCGTCATGGGCTCGAAGAAGCTCGGCGCCGACATCAACATCGCGTGGCCCACGGCCCAGATCGGCGTCATGGGCGCCCAGGGCGCGGTCAACATCCTCTACCGGCGCGACCTGGCGAAGGTCGAGGCCGAGGGCGGCGACGTCGAGTCCCGGCGCACCGAGATCATCGAGGGCTACGAAGCCGAACTGCTCAACCCCTACCAGGCCGCCGAGCTCGGCTACATCGACGCCGTGATCGCCCCGAGCGACACCCGCCTGCAGATCGTCCGTGGCCTGCGCGCGTTGCGCGACAAGCACGCGTCCATTCCGGCCAAGAAGCACGGAAACATCCCGCTGTAAGGAGCGCCATGAGCATCGACAACCGCCTAGAGGGCACGACGCCGGCCCCGGCCGGCGCAGCTGCCGGGGCACCCGCGCTCGAGGTCACCCGCGGCAATCCGACGCCCGAGGAGCTCGCGGCGCTGACCGCCGTCGTCCTGTCCCTGCGCGGGATCGAGGCCGTCGAGCGCCCGGGCCGTCGCACCCGCAAGGACACGATCCGGGACCGCGTGCGGCACAACCGCCGCATGGTCTCGATGCCGGGGGCCTGGCGCAGCGGCCGCTCCTGAACAGGCTCTCGGTAACGCCCCGCCGAGAGCCGCCGCGGGAGATCCTGCATTTATTCAATGGTCCGTTCACGATATGGTGGCGGCATGACCCAGAGCACAATCGAGGCCGAAGCCCGCCGCGCGCCCACACCCATCGATGCCGTGGCCGACGCGTACTACCAGCGAACCCTGGCCCTGAACCCGGACCTGGCCACCATCCTCGGCATCCCGGGAGGCGAGAGGGAGTACGGCGACTACTCCCCCGCCGGACGCGAGGCCCAGGCCGAAGCCGCCCGTGCCGTGCTGGACTCCTTGGCGGACCTCGAACCCGCCGATGAGATCGACGCTGTCACCCTCGACGCGATGCGCGAGCGCCTCGGACTCGAGCTGGAGATCCACGCCACGGGCATCACGGAACTGAACAACATCGCCTCACCCGCTCAGGAGATCCGCAGCATCTTCGACCTGATGCCGACGGTGACGGCCTCAGACTGGGAACACATCAGCGGTCGGCTGGCGAACGTCCCGGCCGCGCTGGCCGGCTACACGCAGTCGCTGCAGACCAGCCGCGACGCCGGCCTCGTCTCCGCGCGGCGTCAGGTCGAGATCGTCATCGAGCAGACGCGCGAGTACGCCGCCGAGGACGGCTACTTCGAGCAGCTCGCCCAGAACGCGCAGGTAGCCGACGGCGAGTTGCCGGCCGAGCTGCAGGTCGACCTGACCACGAACGCGCGTATCGCCGCAGAAGCCTACGGGTCGTTCGCCGATTTCCTCGAGGTCGAGCTTCTCGATGCCGCCCCAGTCAAGGACGCCGTCGGCCGCGAGCTGTACGCGCTCAAGTCCCGCCGCTTCCTCGGGGCCGCCGTCGATCTCGAGGAGACCTACGCGTGGGGCATCGGCGAACTCGAGCGGATCATCGCCGAGCAGCGCCGCGCCGCCGAGCAGATCCGCCCCGGCGCCTCGATCGCCGAGGCCAAAGCGATCCTCAACGCTGACCCAAAGCGCCAGTTGCACGGCACGGATGCGCTGCGGGACTGGATGCAGGCACGCTCCGACGCCGCGCTCGCCGCCATGAAGGACGTGCACTTCGAGATCCCCGCCCCCATGGACCGGCTCGAGTGCAAGATCGCCCCGACGCAGGAAGGCGGCGTCTACTACACCGGCCCCTCCGACGACTTCTCGCGCCCCGGCCGCATGTGGTGGTCCGTGCCCGCGGGTGAGGACAGCTTCACCACGTGGGCGGAGACGACGACGGTCTACCACGAGGGCGTGCCCGGCCACCACCTGCAGATCGCCACGGCGACGCGCCTGAAGGACACCCTCAACCCCTGGCGCCGCCATCTCTGCTTCACCTCCGGCCACGCCGAGGGTTGGGCCCTGTACGCGGAGCGGCTCATGCACCAGCTCGGTTTCCTCGACGATCCGGGCGACTACCTCGGAATGCTCGACATGCAGCGGATGCGCGCGGCGCGCGTCGTCTTCGACATCGGCGTCCACCTCGAACTGGCGATGCCCGAAGATTGGGACGCCGACCTCATGGGCGCGGGCGCCCCGGGGCAGACCTGGGACCCGGAGGTCGGCTTCGACTTCCTGTCCCAGCACCTGGACCTCTCCGAAGGCCAGCTCAAGTTCGAGTTCACCCGCTACCTCGGGTGGCCCGGTCAGGCGCCGTCGTACAAGATCGGTCAGCGCCTCTGGGAGGAGATCCGCAGCTCCCGCGAACAGCGCGAGGGTGAGAAATTCGACCTGCGGGCCTTCCACACCGACGCCCTCGCGGTCGGCTCCGT
This sequence comes from Zhihengliuella halotolerans, assembly GCF_004217565.1. NCBI lineage: Bacteria > Bacillati > Actinomycetota > Actinomycetes > Micrococcales > Micrococcaceae > Zhihengliuella > Zhihengliuella halotolerans. The sequence continues at coordinate 1,775,451 of NZ_SHLA01000001.1, forward strand.
CGGCCTAGACACGCTGCGCCGCGCCCTGCTGGAGTGACCCGGAGCACCCGGATGTCACACTGCGCCACAATCGCTTCGCGGCAATAGACCCCGTCACCTATTGTCGCCGGGTGAGCACTCAGACTTCCACCTCGACGAAACCCCGCCTGCCCCGCTGGATGACGGCCTTCGGGCCCCAGGTCATCGCCGCTCTGTTCGTCGGCGTCGCCCTCGGGCTCGTCGCCAAGGCGACCGGCAGCACCACCGACGACCCGAACGCACTGGGCCAGACCCTGCAGATCATCGGCTCGTCCTACGTGTCGCTGCTGCGTACGGCCGTCATCCCGCTGATCTTCTTCGCGATCATCGCCTCGATCGCGAACCTCGCGCAGGTCTCCAACGCCGCCCGGCTGGCGTGGAAGACCCTGCTGTGGTTCGCGATCACGGCACTGATCGCCGTCGTCATCGGCATCACGCTGGGCACCGTCTTCCAACCGGGCGTGGGCACGGGCCAGGAGACGCCCGCCGGGTACGACGGGAGCACGGGCAGCTGGCTCGGCTTCCTCCAGGGTCTGATCCCGTCTAACTTCCTCGGGCTGGACGTCTCGGCGAACTATTCGGCGGACGACGGTTCCGTCTCGACTCGGGTCAACTTCAACGTCCTGCAAATCATCGTGATCGCGATCGCCGTCGGCATCGCAGTCCTGAAGCTCGGCTCCGCGGCCGAACCGTTCCTGAGCTTCTCCCGTTCCGTCCTGGCCATCATCCAGAAGGTCCTCTGGTGGATCATCCGTCTGGCCCCCATTGGCACCATCGGCCTGCTCGGCAACGCGACCGCGACGTACGGCTGGGACACCATCGGCGCCCTCGGCAAGTACACCGCGGCCATCTACGTCGGCCTTGCCCTCGTACTCTTCCTCGTCTACCCGGTCCTGCTGAAGATCAACGGGCTCTCCTTCCGGAAGTACTTCGCCGGCGCCTGGCCCGCCATCCAGCTGGCCTTCGTCTCGCGCTCCTCGATCGGCACGCTGCCGCTGAGCCAGCGCGTCACCGAGCGGAACCTCGGCGTCCCCAGCGGCTACGCATCCTTCGCGGTCCCGCTGGGCGCGACGACGAAGATGGACGGCTGCGCGGCCATCTACCCGGCGATCTCCGCGATCTTCGTGGCCCAGTTCTTCAACGTCGACCTGAGCCTCATCCACTACCTGCTGATCGTCTTGGTCTCCGTCGTCGGTTCCGCCGCCACGGCGGGCACGACTGGCGCCACGGTCATGCTGACACTCACGCTGACCACCGTCGGTCTACCGCTCGAGGGTGTAGCCCTGCTGCTCGCCGTGGACCCGATCCTCGACATGGGCCGCACCGCGGTCAACGTCGCCGGGCAGATCCTCGTGCCCACCCTCGTCGCCAAGCGCGAAGGAATCCTCGACGAGGACAAGTACAACGCTGCCAACCCGCTCGACCCCTTCGCGGACGAGGACAGCGAGACCCCCGAGGCCGCCGCCTCAGAGACGGGGAGCGCGGACGACGACAAGGAACTCGTCGACACCCGCAGCTGATCCTGCCGCCCGCAGCGGCGGCCCAGCGTCCGGCACCGGCCGGCATCCTCGCGACGAGGGTGCCGGCCGGCGTCGTCTCCGGAGCACCCGCACGCCGAACCGCACTAATTTGCACAGTGTGCAAAGTTGCACGTAGTGTAATGATGTGATGACGACTCGACGCAATCTCTCACCTGCCCCGCCGGTCCTGCCGGACGACTCCCCGGGAGCCGGCCCCGTCTCCCGCCGCGAGCAGAACAAGGCCGCGACCCGCCGCGCGATCGTCACCGCCGCCGTCGACATCCTGCGCGCGAATCCGGACGAACCGATCACCGCGGACCGCCTGGCAGATGCGGCCGGCGTCTCGCGCAGAACCTTCTTCAACTACTTCGGATCCATCGAGGCCGCCCTCAACGTGCCGATGGACAACTTTCTCGACCTCGCGGTCGAGAACCTCGGCACCCTCCCCGAGGACACCCCCGTCGCCGAAGCAGCCGTCCGCGCCATCCGGGACGCGATCAGCGCCGACGCTCTACGCCCCGTAGCTGAGCTCTTCCTGCTGGCCGAGTCGAATCCGCAGCTGGCCCGGCTCCAACTGGAGTCGTGGAACACGTGCGCCGAGCGCATCGTCGAATTCCTCCGGGAGGACGACGCCGACGTACCGCCGCTCGCCGCCTCGACGTTCGCGCAAGCGCTCGTCGGCGCCGGCCGCGCAGCCTTTGCGCACTGGGGCAGCGAGCTCGGCGACCACAGTGCCGAGGGCGGCCTCGCGCGCAGCCTCGGACGTCCCTCGCTCGAACGCCTCCAGGCGACCGTGATCGAGGCCCTCACCCAGCTCCGCGACGGCTTCCCGGCGCTGCGCTCCACCTGCCTCTGACGGCTGCCCGCCCTCCTCACGCCCCGAAAGGCATTCACTTTGGCTTCCTTCCTCTACCGGCTCGGCCGGGCCGCTTTCCGCCGACGCTGGTGGTTCATCGCCGCGTGGGCGGCCGTGCTCACGATCGTCGCCCTGTGCGCCGGCTTGTTCATGGGCACCTTGACCAACCAGTTCTCGATTCCGGGCACCGAAACGCAGCAGACCCTGGATCGGCTAAAGGAGGAACTGCCCGAGGCCGCCGGCGGGACCGGCACGATCGTCTTCCAGACCGAGGACGGTCAGCCGTTCACCGAGGCGCAGAGGAGTGCGGTCGCCGCGGCCCTCGGCGAGCTCGAGCAGCTCGATCCGGTCCGCGAGGCCCGCGATCCCTTCGAGACGCAGCAGCAGCTCGACGATGCCCTGGCCGACCTGGACGAGGGCCGCACGCAGCTCGAGGAGGGCCGCGCCGAGCTCGAGGACGGAAAGCAGCAGCTCGCCGATGGCAAGCAGCAGCTCGAAGACGGACGCACTGAAGTGGCCGACGGGTGGAAACAGCTGGAGGCCGGCCAGAGCGAACTCGACGTCGGGCGCGCCGAGCTGGAGGCCTCGCGCCCCGAACTCGAGCAGGCCCGCGCCCAGTTGGCCGACGGCCGCGCCGAATACGAGGCCGGCCAGGCGAAGCTCGCGGACGGCCGCGCCGAATACCAGGCCGGAAAGCAGCAGCTCGAGAAGGGCCGCGCCGACTACCAGAACGGTCTCGCCGAGTACCGAACCGGCGTCCAGCAGGCCGAGGCCGGCGCGCAGCAGATCGCCGCCGCCGAGCGGGATCTCGCGGACGGCCAGTCCGAGCTCGACGCCGGCCGCGAGCAGTATGAGACCGGCGTCGCCCGACTGACTTCACAGTTCGGTGTGAGCACCCTCGCGGACACGACGAAGGCGCTCGACGCCGGTCAGGCGCAACTGGACGCCGCCGCGGAGTCCGGCGAGATGTCGGATGCGGAGGTCGCCGCGGCACAAGCGCAGATCGACGAGGGCCGCGCCGCCGTCGAGCAGTTGACGGCGACGGGCGCGCAGTTGGACGCGGGCCAAGCCGAGCTGGCCTCGGGTCGCGCCGCGCTGGAAGCGAAGCAGAAGGAACTGACCGCTGGCGAGAAAGAACTCGCCGGCGCCAAGCGTCAACTCGACGCCGCGAAGGCGGAGATCGCAGACGGCCAGAAGGAACTCGACGCCGCCTCCGCGCAACTCACCGCGGGCCAAGCGGAGCTCGACGCCGCGGCCGCACAACTCGCCGACGGCGAGGCGAAGCTGGCCGCCGGCGAGCGCCAGTTTGCCGAAGGACAGGCGCAGATCGAAGCCGGCGAAGCGGAGATCGCCGCCAACGAGGAGCGCCTGACCGAGGCCGAGGCGACACTCGACGCCGAGGCCGCGAAGATCCCGGAGGCGGAAGCCGAACTCGCGGACGGCGAAGCCGAACTCGCCGACGCCGAAGCACAGATCAGCCTCGGAACCCGCCAGGCGGCGTCGAGCGAGGGCCTGCGTTTTGTCTCGGCGGACGGGACGACGGCGGCCGCCGCCATCCAGTTCGTCGGTTCGACCGACGCCCTGACCCCGGCGGAGCGTGAGGAGATCCAGCGCGTCGCAGACTCGGTCGGGACCGCCGGTGTCGACGTCGAGTACTCGAAGGAGATCATCCAGGATATCAGCGAGGTCTTCGGCGCCGCGGAGATCATCGGCATCGCGATCGCCGCGATCGTCTTGTTCGTCATGCTGGGAACCATCGTCGCGGCGGGCCTGCCGCTCATCGTCGCGGTGCTCGGCGTCGCAGTCGGCGTCGGGTCCACGTTGGCGTTGTCGAGCGTGATCGAGATGGCGTCGATCACGCCCGCGCTGGCGCTCATGCTCGGCCTCGCGGTCGGCATCGACTACTCGCTGTTCATCGTGCACCGCCACCGCCGTCAGCTCCTCGACGGGATGGAACTGGAGGAGTCGATCGGCCGCGCGACGGGGACCAGCGGCAACGCCGTCGTCTTCGCCGGGCTGACCGTCGTCATCGCGCTGGCCGCCCTCGTGGTCCCGGGACTGCCGTTCCTCTCGATTCTCGGCCTCTCGGCGGCGTTGACAGTGGCAGTCGCCGTCGTCATGGCCCTCACCCTGACCCCGGCGATCCTCGGAGCACTCGGTCAGCGGCTGCTGTCCAAAAAGGCCCGCGCCCGCGCCGCGGCAGCCCGGGAGTCGGCGGCCGCACCGCACCCCGGCGCGTCGGCCGGAGGCGACGCGCAGGGTACGACGACGAAGCGCGGCTGGGGCGCCCTCGCTACCCGCCGACCGTGGCTCACGACGATCGTCTCCGTCGCCGTGCTCGGCCTCATCGCGCTGCCGGCGCTGGAACTGCGCACGGCCCTGCCGGACGGCAGCGCCGAGCCCGTCGGTTCCAGTGCACGGACGGCCCACGACGAGGTGGCGGAGCGCTTCGGCGCCGGCTACAACGGGCCGCTCCTGGCCGTCGTCGACCTGCCGCGAACGGACGACGGCGCCGCACTCGACGAGGACGGCGCGCTGGAGGCGAATCTCGACGTCGCCGACTACTTGCGGGACATCGACGGCGTCGTCGCGGCCGTCCCGGTCTCCACGAACGAGGCGAACACCGTGGGCATCGTCCAGATCATCCCCGCAGCCGGCCCCTCCGACGAGCAGACCGAGGAACTCGTGCACGAACTGCGCGCCGAGAAGGGCGCGATCGCCGAGGCCACGGGCTCCGAGGTCGCCCTCACCGGGCAGGTCGTGGGCCAGATCGACGTCTCCGAGAAGCTCGCCGAGGCACTGCCGCTCTACCTGGGCATCGTCGTCGGGCTGTCACTGATCCTGCTCCTGCTGGTCTTCCGCTCCGTCGTCGTGCCCCTGCTCGCGACAGCCGGTTTCCTACTCTCGCTGTTCGCCGCCTTCGGCGCCACGGTGGCCGTCTACCAGTGGGGCTGGCTCGGCGAGATCTTCGGCGTCGCCTCGCCGGGGCCGATCATGAGCTTCCTGCCCATCCTGCTGACCGGCATCCTGTTCGGCCTGGCCATGGACTACCAGGTGTTCCTCGTCTCCGGAATGCGCGAGGCCTTCGCCCACGGCCAGGACGCGCGCGAGGCGGTGACATCCGGTTTCCGGCACGCGGCCCCGGTGGTGACCGCTGCGGCGCTGATCATGACGAGCGTCTTCGCGGGGTTCATCTTCAGCCACATGACGATGATCCGGGCGATCGGTTTCTCACTGGCGTTCGGCGTGCTGTTCGACGCGTTCGTGGTCCGGATGACGCTCACCCCGGCTGTCATGCACCTGCTGGGCCGGCACGCGTGGTACCTGCCGCGCTGGTTGGAGAAGGTCCTGCCGGACGTCGACGTGGAGGGGGCCAAGCTGCAGACCGCGCGGGCCGAGGTTCCCGACGCCGACGACGCTCTCGGCCTGGACGACGCCTTCGGCCCGGACGGCGAGTTCTACGCAAACAGCCCGACCTCCCCGGCCACGAGCGAGTTGCCGGCGACCGGCACGCGGGTGTAGCGCCGGCGTCGTGCCCGCTGCCCGCGCCGGCGAGGGGCCGCGGACGTATACGGTGGTGGCATGACCGAGAACTCCGCCCCCGTGCCCGCCACCGCCGAACTTCCGCTGCTCGTGCTCGCCTCCAAGTCGCCGGGGAGGGCGCGGATCCTGCGCGACGCCGGAATCGCGTTCGAGGCGCTCGTCTCCGACGTCGACGAGACCGCCGCAGTGGCCGACGCCGAGCAGCGTTTCGGCGACCTCTCCCCCGCCGACACGGCCCTGCTGCTGGCCCGCGCGAAAGCCGAGGCCGTCGCCGCTGGCGGCGACGCGGACGGGGCGGTCGTGCTGGGGTGCGACTCGGTCTTCGAGCTCGACGGCGTCCCCTACGGCAAGCCGTACACCGAGGAGGTCGCCGTCGAGCGTTGGCGCGCGATGCGCGGGCGCACCGGTGTGCTGCACACGGGGCACTGGCTGATCGACGACCGTGCGACGGACGATGAATCGGGCGAGGACGCCGGCACCGGCGTGACCGTCGGCGCGGTGGCTTCCGCCGCGGTGACGTTCGGCCGGCCGAGCGACGAGGAGATCGCCGCGTACGTGGCGACCGGCGAGCCGCTGCACTGTGCGGGTGCATTCACGATCGACGGTCGCGGGGCGGCGTTCATCGAACGCGTCGAGGGCGATCCGCACGCGGTGGTGGGGCTCTCCGTCTCGACGCTGCGGGACCTCCTGGATCCGATGGGTCTGACGATTACTGACCTCTGGTCCTGACCACCGCTCCGGGCCAGAGGACCGGCCCCTGCACAGGCTCTGTCCTGCCTGGACCAGGATCTCCTCGAGCCGCACCGGATCCAGTAGATCCCTCCAGATCCACCGGGCAACGCGCGTGCCCGTACGCCGGATTCGGTCCTCCCGCACCTTCTCGTCCATTAGCACAGAACCACCGTCGCGACCGGCCGCCGCCGCCAAGCGGCCGTACTCGATCGCGCCATCGAACTCACCGACCACCCCCGACTCGGGCCAGCCGAAGTCGGTCCGGGCGATGTACTTGCCGCCGTCCTGCACCCTGTACTGAGTGCACGGAGCGACGAAGCCCAATCGGTCGATCAGGACGCGGCTGAGGGATTCCCCGGCGGATTCGGACGACCCGTCGGCGAAGTCGATGGCTCTCCGGGCCCGTCTCGCCTTGCGGCGTTCGACGACGTGCGGAACCCGGGCGATCACCGACGCCCTGTCCGTTGAGCATCTGGCGCGGCCGGCGAACGCCGCATCCAGGATGATGACCGCCTCATCGAACGGAAGGTACCCGGCGCATTGGGCCACGGTGTCGACGAAGTCCGAGATGGAGACCCCTCCCGCAGCCCGTGCACCCGCGGAGGAGGAAGGTACCGGTGACGTACGCCGAATCCACGAGGCTGGAACTTCCCGTCCAGCGGAACCTGCGCCAGCTCGCTCCGAAGCGGCCGTGCGCAGCATGAGGACGTGCCCGGGAAGCGAACGGGCCACTGCGGCGGAGCCGCAGAAGCTCTCCCCGATGGTAGGCCCGAAGCGTCGCGGCGCCGTCGTCGCCCAGGAGCCGGGTGGAGATGAGCGGAAAGTCCATGGGAACCGATCCTGCAGCCTGTCCACCGACGGTTGCACGGCGCGCCAGCACCCCGTGGAGAACTCCGCCCGTCAGCGCGTCCAGTGGACGGAGAGTGCCACGCACCGCGCGATTGTAGAAAACCTACAAATATGGACGGGCGGCACGCGGAAAACATCGGTTTGATGCGTTGATACCCCACAATTGCCGGTAGGCTCCTTCGTGTTCAAGAGAAGGAGACCGCACACACCATGGCCAAGCTGACCAAGGTCCTCATCGCCAACCGCGGCGAAATCGCCGTCCGCGTGATCCGCGCCGCTCGCGACGAGGGCATCGCCTCCGTCGCCGTGTACGCCGATCCGGACCGCGACGCCCTGCACGTCCGCCTCGCCGACGAGGCCTACGCCCTCGGTGGAAGCACCGCTGCGGACTCCTACCTCGTGATGGACAAGATCCTCGACGCCGCGGCATCCTCCGGCGCCGACGCGATCCACCCCGGGTACGGCTTCCTCTCCGAGAACGCCCAGTTCGCCCAGCGCGTCATCGACGCCGGCCTGACGTGGATCGGCCCGCCCCCGCAGGCCATCTCCCAGCTCGGCGACAAGGTTCAGGCCCGCCACATCGCGGAGAAGGTCGGCGCCCCTCTGGTCCCCGGCACGAAGGACCCTGTCGAGAGCACCGAGGAAGTCGTCGCCTTCGCCGACGAGCACGGCCTGCCCCTAGCCATCAAGGCCGCGTACGGCGGCGGCGGCCGCGGTATCAAGGTCGCACGCGACCGCGCGGACATCGGCGAACTCTACGAGTCGGCTGTTCGCGAGGCCACCGCGGCGTTCGGGCGCGGCGAGTGCTTCATCGAGCGCTTCCTCGACGCCCCGCGCCACGTCGAAACCCAGTGCCTGGCAGACGCCCACGGCAACGTCGTCGTCGTCTCCACCCGCGACTGCTCCCTGCAGCGCCGCAACCAGAAGCTCGTTGAGGAGGCGCCCGCGCCGTTCCTGACGGACGAGCAGAACGAGCGCCTCTACGCGGCATCGAAGGCCATCCTCGTCGAGGCCGGCTACGTCGGAGCCGGTACGTGCGAGTTCCTCGTGGGTCAGGACGGCGTCATCTCCTTCCTCGAGGTCAACACCCGCCTTCAGGTCGAGCACCCGGTCTCCGAGGAGGTCACCGGCATCGACCTCGTCCGCGAGCAGTTCCGCCTCGCGCGCGGAGAGGCGCTCGGTTACACGGACCCGGAGATCCGCGGCCACTCCTTCGAGTTCCGCATCAACGGCGAAGACGCCGGACGCAACTTCATGCCGGCCCCCGGCACCATCACCGCCCTCAAGCTGCCCACAGGCCCAGGTGTGCGAGTGGATTCCGGCGTTGAGGAGGGCGAGTCCGTCTCCGGCAACTTCGATTCGATGATCGCCAAACTCATCGTCACCGGCTCGACCCGCGAGCAGGCCGCTCAGCGCGCCCGACGCGCTCTGGCCGAGATGACGATCGAGGGCATGCCCACGGTCCTGCCGTTCCACCGCGCCGTCATGTCCGACGACGCGTTCGTCCCCACCGAGGCCCCGTTCCGCGTGCACACGCGCTGGATCGAGACCGAATTCGAGAACAGCATCGCCCCGTTCTCCGCCGCCGACTCCGCACCGGCCGCCGAAGACGACGGCGAGCGCCAGTCCATCACGGTCGAGGTCGGAGGCAAGCGCCTCGAGGTCGTCCTGCCGGCCGGACTCGGTGCCGCCGCAGCCCCGGCGAAGGCCGGGAAAGCCAAGCGCAAGCGCTCCTCCCGCGGCGGAGCGACGGCGGCCGTCTCCGGTGACGCGTTGACCTCGCCGATGCAGGGCACGATCGTCAAGGTCGCAGCGCAGGACGGCGATACGGTAGCCGAGGGCGATCTGATCGTCGTCCTCGAAGCGATGAAGATGGAGCAGCCACTCACCGCGCACAAGGCCGGCACCATCGAGGGGCTGACCGCCGCCGTGGGCGAAACGGTCAACGCGGGCGCAGCGATCGCGACGATCGCCGACTGACCCGGACGGTCCCGGCACGACGACGGCGTCGCCCCAGCGCGGGGGCGACGCCGTCGTCGTCTCATCCGGCTGAGACGGCCGAGGCGGCTTCGCTCAACAGCGCTCGCTCGCGCACGAGGGCGATCGCCGAGGACACCGCGCCGCGAAGGACCACGTCCGAACCGTGCGTCGACGCGACGAGGTCCGCCCACCCGAGCAGGGACCCCTTGCCCATGATCTCGCGGGTCCGCCGCAGGACCGGTTCGGCGGAGGCCGCGATCGAACCAGCCACGATGATCCGATCCAAGTCCAGCAGCCCCGAGAGAAGTTGAACCACCGGGGCGAGCCTCCCCGCGAGCGCGTCGACGATGCGCAGGGCCGTGGCGTCGCCACGCTCAGCCGCACTGAAGACGGCCTCTGCTCCCCGTTCAGCTGGCGGCAGAGCGGCGAGTTCGCCCGCGAGTTCGCCCGCCTCGGCGAGTTGGCGGATCTCCCAGCGCACGCGCCGCAGGAGGCCGTGCGGCGCTTCGACGCCGACGACCATGTCGAGGACCCTCATCTCGCCGACTCCCCCGTGCTTGCCGCGCAAGAGCCTTCCGTCGACGACGATTCCCGCCCCGAACCGCTCCGCGGAGAGCAGGGTCGCGAAGGATCGTACGCCGACGCCGGCACCTTCTGCGGCTTCGCAGAGCGCCGCCAGATTCGCGTCGTTGTCGACGAGGACCTCCCACCCGCGGCCATCGAAAAGTGAGATGAATCCGGGGTTGACCTTGTTCCAGTAGTTCTCATCCTCGTCCGCGGGCGACTCCCCGTCCGGGTCTACGGGCGCGGGTACGGCGATGACGATCGCGGAGACACGCTCCGGTGCCACGTCCGCGAGGCTCAATGCCTCGTCGACGAGGTCGAGGAGGAGCTGGCGCCGCGTATCCGCCGTCCGGGTGGCCCCGATGTTCCGGTGGATCCGCACGAGCTCCACGCCGTGCAAGTCGGTGACCACCACCGTGAAATCGTCCTCGTCCGCGTCGCACGCGATGACGTAGGCGGCATCCGGCCGGAACACGTAGCGCAGCGCGGGGCGGCCCTTGGCGTAGTTGCCTGCGGCCCGCGCGTCCGCGACTTCCTCGAACCACCCGGCCGCGGCGAGGTCGCGGCAGACCGACAGCACAGTGGCACGGGTCAGACCCGTACCCTCCATGAATTCCGTAGCCGTGAGCGGCTGCCCCGGCCAGGCGAACGTGAGCAGTCTCCGCGCGTTCAGCGTGCGCGGAGAGACCGGTTCGTCGTTCTGCTGCTCTCGCCCGAAGGAGGTCTCAGCGCGCGCATGGGGCGCTACGAACGAACCATCCGGGGCGGCGGCGGCCCGCTTCCACCGGTTCGGGTCCGAGGATTGGAGTTCTGTGACGTCATGCACATTGTAATTATAGACGCACTTATATTTACATGCTAAATTTATGCCCGATACGGTGTGGTGCACATCACTACACCTTGTGACGATCTACCTCTCATCGGACTCGACCCCAAGGAGACGAGCATGGGTTCATTCCCACCATCGACGGTTTCGCGGCGGAGTCTTCTCGCCGGTGCCGCAGGGCTCGCCGGACTCACCCTCGCCGGGTGTTCCGGAGGCGGCGGCGACGCGACCGCGATCCGCTTTTACCAGACCAAACGCGAAGTCATCCCGTACATCCAGGACTTGCTCGCGGAATTCCACGCCGAATTCCCAGACATCCGGCCGATCCACGACACCAGCGAGGCCACCCTCAACGGGCAGTTCGTGCGGGCCTCTCCGCCGGACCTCGCTCTGCAGCTCTACAACTACGAGATGGCGCGCTTCCAGGAACGCGGAGAGCTCAGCGACCTCTCGGATCTGCCCGAGGCCGCGACGATCACCGACTCCGTGAAGGAGCAGATGGCACTCTACCCCTCGTATCCGGGCCGGCTCTCGGTGCTGCCCTATTCGATGATGTCTGCGGCCGTGATCTACAACAAGGAGATCTTCGACGAGCACGGCGTCGAGGTTCCAACGACTCACAGCGAGTTCATCGCCGCCTGCGAGACGTTCCAGGACGCGGGCGTCACGCCGATCTACGGCACGTGGGCGGACAACTGGACCATCGTCCAGGGCCTCGTGGACTACACCGTCGGCGGCATGGTCGACGTGATCGGTCTTTTCCAGCAGCTGCGAGAAATCGGCCCGGATGTCGGGCCCGATTCCGAGGTCTCCTTCAGCAAGGTCCTCCGCGAACCGCTCGAGAAGATGCTCACCCTGCTGCCGTACCACCAGCGCGACGCGAGGGGCCGGAACTACGGCGACGGCAACAACGCCTTCGCGAACGGCGAGGCCGCCATGTACTTCCAGGGGCCCTGGGCGCTCGTCGAGGTGCAGAAGATCAATCCGGACGCGCAGGTCGGCACCTTCCCGCTGCCGATGACGGAGGACCCGGCCGACAACAAGGTCCGTGTCAACCTCGACCTCGCCCTCTGGATCCCCGAGGGTTCGAACCGCAAGGACGAGGCCCGCGAGCTGCTCCGATTCCTCGCTCGACCGGAGATCCAGGATCCCTACAACGAACACGCTCTGGGCTTCGGCGTGCGCACCGACGCGCCGCCCGTCACCGACGAGCGCATTCTTCAGATGCAGCCGTACGTCGACCGCGGCGCGGTCTACCAGGGCGTGTCCCAGGGCATCCCGACCACCATCCCCTTCTACAACTACAGCCAGGACCTCGTCTACGGAGCCAGCCTCGAGCGCATGCTCGCCACGCTCGACGCCGACTGGGCACGTCTGGCCAAGCGCGCCTAACCGGCGGATCACCCTAGGAGCATCATGTCCCTCACTTCACCTGAAGCGCCGGCGGCCACCCCGCCGGCCGGGCTGAGGCCGACCCCGAAGCGCCGGCCCGACAAGACCCACCTGTTCTTCCTCCTGCCCACGCTGATCGCGTTCACGCTGTGCATCGCGCTTCCAGCGGTCATGGGCATCTTCTTCAGCTTCACCAACTCGGTAGGCTACGGCGAGTGGGACTTCGTGGGGCTGGCGAACTACGAGCTCATGTTCACCGACCCGGCGATCATGGCGTCCTTCTGGTTCACCATCTGGTTCTCGGCGGTGACCGTCATCGCGACGAACCTCATCGCGTTCCTGCTCGCCGTGGGATTGACCGCCCAGATCCGGGCCCGCGTGCCCATGCGGGCGATCTTCGTGATCCCGATGGTTGTCTCGCCCATCATCATCGCGTTCGTCTTCCAGTTCCTCTTCGCCAAAACGCTTCCGACGGCGGCGCAGGCGGTCGGCTTCGGCCCGCTCGAGGACAGCATCCTCGCCAATCCCAACCTGGCTTGGCTGTCCATCGTGATCGTCACCGCGTGGCAGGCCGTTCCCGGCGCCATGCTGATCTACATCGCCGGCCTCCTGGCCATCCCGGGCGACCTCTACGAGGCCTCGGCCCTCGACGGCGCCGGCCCGTGGAAGCAGATGAAGATGATCACCATCCCCCTCATGGCGAGCTACATCGTCATCAACGTCATCCTCACGTTCAAGGGGTTCCTCAACGCGTACGACATCATCATCGGCCTGACCGACGGCGGTCCCGGCACCTCGACGCGATCGGTGGCCATGACGATCTTCTCCGGCTTCGAAACCGGCGACTACGCCTACCAGATGGCTACCGCCACGATCTTCTTCCTCATCACCCTGGCCATCGCCGTCGTGCAGCTGCGCCTGATGCGCCGAAAGGACCAGTGACCATGTCGACCTCAAGCATCGATTCGATCGGGACCACCCGAAAGGTCCCCACCAACCGCTCCAAGGCGCGGCTCGGCAAGGACAAGTTCAACCTGCCGCTGACGATCGTGCTGGCTGTGTGCACCCTGGCCGTGCTGGTCCCGCTGTTCGTCACGGTGTCCATGGCCTTCAAGACCGGCGCCCAGGCCGTCGAGGGCAAGGCGTTCTCCCTGCCGAGCCCGCTCAGCATCGAGGGCTTCATCGAGGCTTGGCGGATGACCAACTTCCCGGTCACCTTCATGACCTCGGTCTTCGTCTCGGCGATCGCCGTCGCCGGCGCCGTGCTGATCAGCAGCATGGCCGCCTACGCGATCCACGCCAACTGGGAGCGCAAGTTCTTCAAGTTCGCGTTCTTCTACGTCCTGGCGGCCATGTTCCTGCCGTTCCCGGTCCTCGCGCTCTCGCAGATCAAGCTCAGCGGTTTCGTCGGCCTGGATACGCCACTCGGCGTCGGCATCCTGCACATCATGTTCATGCTGGGCTTCAACGTCCTCCTGCTGACCACGTTCCTGCGCGGCATGCCGCACGAGTTGGAGGAAGCGGCCCGCATCGACGGTGCGACGACGTGGCAGACGTTCTGGAAGGTCATCTTCCCGGTGCTCTCGCCGATGGCCGCCACCGTGGGCATCTTCGCGTTCCTGTTCTCCTGGAATGACTTCATGATGCCGTCGATGATCATCTCCGATCCGGCAATGCAGACGCTGCCCGTGGTGAACCAGCTCTTCCAAAGCCAGTTCAGCAGCAACTACCACATCTCGTTCGCCTCCTATCTGATGGCGATGGCCCCGGCGATCATCGTCTTCATCTTCACTCAGCGCTGGGTCCTCTCCGGGGTCACCCAAGGCGCCGTGAAGTCCTGATCCGCAGCGCAGAACCAGGGTCCGCCTCGGGCCCGCAAAGCAGCGAGGGCTCGCCGTCCGTACCGGCGGGCCCTCGTTCGCGACACATCCGAAAACTCTGATCCGAAGGACACTCCCATGAGCACCGATCTGACCTCGAGCCTGCCCGCGGGCGACGTCGTCGACCGCATGGACGACCCCGACTGGTGGCGCCAGGCCGCCGTCTACCAGATCTACCCGCGCAGCTTCGCCGACGCCAACGGCGACGGCATCGGCGACCTCAAAGGCATCACCTCCAAGGTCCCGTACCTGTCCGCACTGGGTGTCGACGCCGTCTGGCTCAGCCCGTTCTACCCCTCGGCTCTGGCCGACGGGGGCTACGACGTCGACGACTACCGCGAGGTCGACCCCAAGATCGGCACGCTCGCCGACTTCGATGAGATGACCGCGGCCCTGCATGCCGCCGGCATCAAAGTTATCGTCGACATCGTCCCCAACCACTCCTCCGACCGCCACGAGTGGTTCAAGCGGGCACTCGCCGCCCCGAAGGGCTCGCCCGAGCGCGACCGCTACATCTTCCGCGACGGGCTCGGCGAAAACGGCGACCTCCCGCCGTCGGACTGGACGGCAGCGTTCGGCGGGCCGGCCTGGTCACGAGTCGAGGACGGGCAGTGGTATCTGCACCTGTTCACTCCCGAGCAGCCCGACTGGAATTGGGATAACCCCGAGGTGCGGGCCGATTTCCTGAAGACGCTGCGTTTCTGGTCTGACCGCGGGGTCGACGGCTTCCGCGTGGACGTCGCCAACCTGCTCGTCAAGGACCTGCCCGAGGTGCTGCCGAGCAAGGCGGAGCTGGATTCGATGGACCGCGATTCCGGCGACTACCCGCTCGCCGATCGTGACGAGGTGCACGAGATCTACGCCGACTGGCGCAGAGTCTTCAACGAGTACGACCCACCGCGCACCGCCGTCGCCGAGGCTTGGGTGGACTCGCCGGCGCGCCGGGCGAAATACGCATCGCCCGAGGGCCTCGGCCAGGCCTTCAACTTCGACCTACTGCAGGCCGACTTCAGCGGGCCCCAGTTCCACCGCATCATCACCGAGAACCTCGAGCAGTCGCGCAACACCGGTTCGTCGTCCACATGGGTCTTCTCAAACCACGACGTAACGCGCCATGCGACGCGCTACGGCCTGCCGCCGCTGAACGGGCGCAAGGTCAAGCAGGGCGTCGAGTGGGTCGCGGCCGGCGGCCCGGAAGATGAGCTCGATCGCGCAGGCGGCGTGCGTCGGGCGCGCGCGGCCACCCTGCTCATGCTCGCGCTGCCCGGCAGCTCATACCTGTACCAGGGGGAGGAACTCGGTCTGCACGAGGTCGCCGCCATCCCGGCCGATCGACGGCAGGATCCGTCGTTCTTCCGCGGCGCGGAATACGACGGCCTCGGCCGCGACGGCTGCCGGGTCCCGATCCCCTGGACCAGTTCTGGAACGTCGTTCGGTTTCGGCGACTCCGACGCGCACCTCCCGCAGCCGGAGTGGTTCGCCGACCACTCGGAGCAGTCTCAGGACGGAGCGGCCGGCTCCACGCTCGAGCTCTACCG
Organism: Zhihengliuella halotolerans; assembly: GCF_004217565.1. NCBI lineage: Bacteria > Bacillati > Actinomycetota > Actinomycetes > Micrococcales > Micrococcaceae > Zhihengliuella > Zhihengliuella halotolerans. The sequence continues at coordinate 1,791,149 of NZ_SHLA01000001.1, forward strand.
CGCCGCGCTCGGGCTCCGGCGCGAGCTGCAGGCCGGCGAATCCCTCGAATGGATCGAGACCGGCCGCGAGGACGTGCTCGCCTTCCGCCGTCCCAACGGCTGGGTCAGCATCACCAACTTCGGCGGCGACGACGTCGAACTGCCCGACGGCGACGTGCTCGTCGCCAGCGCCGAGCTCGACGGACGCAGCCTGCCGGGCGCGACGACCGCCTGGCTCAAGCAGTAGCCAACGCCGCCCCATTGCCCGCCCGCACCGAAGCGAGCACACTCAGGGGTACGGAGCGAGACGCTCCGAACGACGAATCGAGAGCAGGTGCGGCGGTGTCCAAGCGCAAGAAGGACAAGCGGCACTCGTCGTCGACCGGCAGCGAACGGCTGCTCCTGGACGTGCTGCGGCAGGCCGAGCGCGCCGGGGCCAAGGCCGGTCGCAAGACGGCCGAAAAGGCACTGAAGCGCGCGGGGGCGGCCGGTCGCGGCCGGTCGAAGGAGCTCTCGGCGGCCGCGGAGAAGACCGCCTCCGCCGCGGCACGCCTCGTGGCGCAGGAGATGATGTGCAGCGCCGCCGAGGCCGGGTCCGTGACGGATCGCTCGTCCGACGACGGTCCGCCGCCGTCGGGCGACGCGCTGCAGCGAGCGCGGAAGCTGGGACAGCACATCCTGCGCGTGAAGCGCGTGGAGCGGCTCGGCCCGTGTATGGTCCGGGTCGTCGCCGGCGCCCCGGACCTGTCCGGATTCCGCCCCCACCGTCACACCGACCAGTACGTCAAGGTCTATGTCGCGGATCCACAGATGGGGCTGGAGCCGCCGTACGACATGAAGGAGCTGCGCCGGCAGCTGCCGCGGGAGCAGATGCCGCGCACCCGTTCCTACACGGTTCGGTGGGTCGACCTCCACGCCGAAGAGCTGGCCATCGACTTCGCAGTGCACGGCGGGGGCGCGGGCTCGGCCTGGGCCCAGGCGGCCGAACCCGGCACCGCGTTGGTCATCTCACCGGCCAAGGGCAAATTCACGCCCGATCCTCGATCGGCGTTCCACGTCTTCGCCGCCGACGAGGCCGGGCTGCCGGCCGTCAGCTCGGCTCTGGAGTCGCTGCCGGTCGGCGCCCGCGGCGTCGCCCTGCTGGAGGCCGCCGGGGCGGACGGCGAGCTGGACCTTCGGCACCCGCCCGGTCTGGAAATACGTTGGCTGCACCGCAACGGCGCTGCTCCCGGCACCACCGACCTGCTTGCCGACGCACTCTCCGACCTGAATCGTCCGCCCAAAGGCGGCTCGGTGATGATCCACGCCGAGCGCGGGGCGTGCAAGGCGATGGCCCGGACCGTGGCGGGCTGGGGGCTCGAGGACCGCCGCGTGCGCGTCTCGTCGTACTGGACCCTCCGCCGTCGGCGGTGAGACGCGACGCGGGGTCGAGCTAGGCGACGTTGTTGTCGTAGTCCACGTCGCGCGTCTCGCGGGTCAGCCAGAGCGCGATGAGCGTGGCGATGGCGCCGATGCCCAGGTAGACGCCGACCAGGACGGTGTTTCCGCCGCCCGCCTGCCACAGCGCGATCGCGACGAACGAGGCCGGGGCCGCGCCGATCACGGACGCGAGGTTGTAGGCGACGGCCGAACCCGTGTAGCGGACGTTGGCCGGGAAGAGCTCGGGCAGGATCGCCGCCATCGGGCCGAAAGTGAGGCCCATCAGCGTGAAGCCGATGACAAGGCCGGCCATGGCCGCGGCGGTACCCGGGCCGAAGAAGAGCGGCCATGCACCGCCGAACACCAGGATGCTCGTGGTGACGAGGAGGAGGAACTTGCGTCGGCCGAACTTCTCCGCGAGCGGGCCGGAGACCAAGGTGAAGATACCGAAGAAGACGACACCGATGATCAACATGGTCAGGAAGAGCGGTCGTTCGATGCCCAGGCCCGGCACGAATGCCGCCGCGTCGAACGGTTCGCCGGCCTCGGCAGCAGCGGCTGCAGCCTGCTCCGTCGTCTTGGCCGTGCCGTAGGTGAGCGTGAACGACGTCATCAGGTAGAAGAGCACGTAGGTCGCAACCATGATGAACGTGCCGGCGACGACCGGGCGCCAGTGGTGCTTGAACGTGGTGGCCAACGGCGACTTCGCGACCTTCTTCTGCTCCACGACGTTGGTGAAGGACACCGACTCGACGAGCTTCAAGCGAACGTAGAGCCCCACGGCGACCATGACCGCCGAGAGGACGAACGGAACGCGCCAGCCCCAGTCCTGGAACTGCTCCGGAGTCAGACCCAGCTGCAGGCCGACGAACATGAGGTTCGCGATGATGAAGCCGAGCGGGGCGCCCAACTGCGGGAACGTGCCGTAGATCGCGCGTTTGCCCTTCGGCGCGTTCTCGGTGGCGAGCAACGCCGCGCCGGACCACTCGCCGCCGAGCGCGAGGCCCTGGGCGAAGCGCAAGATCACGAGCATGATGGGTGCGAGAATCACGAAGCTGCCCTGCGCCGCCGGCAGGAAACCGATGAGGAACGTCGCGATGCCCATCGTCAGCAGCGAGGCCACGAGGGTCCCCTTGCGCCCGATCTTGTCACCGAAGTGACCGAAGACGATGGAGCCGAGAGGGCGCGCAACGAAGGCGACGCCGAAGATCGCGAACGCGCTGAGGATCGCGTTGATCTCGGTGGCGTCCGGGAAGAAGAGCGCAGGAAAGACCAAAACGGACGCGGTGGCGTAGATGTAGAAGTCGTAGAACTCGATCGTTGTGCCGATCAAGCTGGCGAAGATAACGCGGCCGCGCGTGTTTTGCTTCGGCACGTTAGCGACTGGTGCTGACACGGTATTTCCTTCTCTCGTGGTGCAGTGAATGCTTCTGCGGCGATCAGGACCAATATCCTAGGCAACTAATGCCACATTCTGGACCGTACATCCACATAGTGGACACCCCGCGGCGACGCGCCGTGTCCTGCGTCACACCGCCGGGCATGACGACGGCCCGCCCACCCGGCGTGGGTGGACGGGCCGCTGCGGCCCCCGGACGCAACGCGGCGCCAGGGGGTGCACCCTCTAAAGGTGCACGTGAAGGCGGCGTCCCGCCTCGGAAATCGATCCGGCCAGCGACGGGTAGACGGTGAACGTCTCAGCGAGATCGTCCACGTGCAGGCGCTTGCGCACGGCGAGGCCGATCGGGAAAATCAGCTCGGAGGCTCGCGGTGCGACGACGACGCCACCGATGACCGTGCCCGAGCCCTTGCGCGCGAGGATCTTCACGAAGCCCTCCTGCACGTTCATCATCTTCGCGCGGGCGTTGGTCGCCAGGTTCAGCTTGATGATGTCGGCCTGATACTTGCCCTCGGCGACTTCCTGCTCGGAGACGCCGACGGTGGCGATCTCCGGGGAGGTGAAGATGTTGGCCGAGACCTCAGTGAGTTTGAGCGGCTTCACGGCGTCGCCGAGCAGGTGCGCCATCGCGATGCGTCCCTGCATGGCCGCGACCGAGGCCAGGGCGAAGACGCCCGTGCAGTCACCGGCGGCGTAGACGTTCGGCGCGGTCGTGCGGGAGACGCCGTCGACCTTAATGTGGCCCGCGTCGGTGAGTTGCACGCCGGCCTCTTCGAGACCGATGTCGGCCGTGTTCGGGATGCCGCCGACGGCGACGAGGCAGTGGCTGCCCTCGAGGACCTCACCGGAGGACAGGGTCACCTTGACGACGTCTCCGTCGCGGTCCACCGCCTCGGCACGCACGCGGGATTTCACCGTGATGCCGTTGCGCTCGAACGCGGTCTCGAGCACGTTCGCCGCGTCGGCGTCCTCGCCGGGGAGGACGCGGTCGCGCGAGGAGACCAGGGTGACCTTGGTGCCGAGCAGGTTGTAGGCGGAGGCGAACTCGGCACCCGTGACACCCGAACCGACCACGATCAGATGCTCCGGGATCTCCTGCAGGTGGTAGATCTGCGTCCAGTTGAAGATCCGCTCGCCGTCCGGTTTGGCCGTCGGCAGCTCCCGGGGGTGCGCGCCCACGGCCAGCAGGAGGGCGTCGGCCTCAATGGTCTGGACTCCGCCGTCGTCCGCGGTGACCTCAACCGTGCGGTTGTCGAGCAGGCGGCCGGCGCCCGGCAGAACCTTCACGCCGGCGCGCTCGAGCCCGGCGTGGATGTCGTCGGACTGGCTGCGGGCCAGACTGAGCAGCCGCTCGTTGACGAGGCCGAGATCCGCCGTCGCCTCGTCGGCCCCGACCCGCACGCCGAAGTCGACGGCGGTGCCGACGCGGCGCATGGCGTCCGCGGTCGCGATCAGGGTCTTGGAGGGAACGACGTCGGTCAGAACCGCGGAGCCGCCCATGCCCTGGCGCTCGACGACGGTCACGTTGGCACCGAGCTGCGCGGCCACCATGGCGGCCTCGTAGCCGCCGGGGCCGCCGCCGAGGATGACGAGGCGGGTGTTGATCAGAGTATGCGATGAGGTCACGCGGCCATTCTCCCCCAGAGCCGCCCCGGTTGCACGCCGATCGAGGTGAAAAGCGGCACATTTCCTGTCCCGAGCCCACGTGCCGAAGCCCCTCATTGCGGGTAGGTTAGGGCTCGTGAGTGAAAATCTTGAGGACCCCTTTGACCTCGCGGCCCGCGCCGCGGCCGCCATCGCCGAGCAGACCGGCGTCGAATCGCATGACATCGCCCTCGTCCTGGGCTCCGGCTGGGGCGGCGCGGCCGACCTGCTAGGCGAGACGACCCACACCCTCGACGCTTCGACCCTGCCCGGGTTCCATGCACCGGCGGTCGTCGGCCACGTCGGGACCATCCGCTCGATCCTGACCGGCGACGGCAAGCGGCTGCTCATCCTCGGCGCGCGCACCCACTACTACGAGGGCCGCGGCGTGCGCGCCGTCGTGCACGGCGTCCGCACGGCCGCAGCCGCCGGCTGCGCGAGTCTCGTGCTGACCAATGGCTGCGGCGGGCTGAACCCGGCCTGGGCCCCCGGGACTCCCGTCCTCATCAGCGACCACATCAACCTCACCGCGTCGTCCCCCCTCGAGGGTGCCACGTTCGTGGACCTGACGGACCTCTACTCTCCGCGGCTGCGCGCGATCGCCCGCGAGGTCGACCCGAGCCTCGACGAGGGCGTGTACGCCCAGTTCACGGGCCCGCACTACGAGACCCCGGCCGAGGTCCGCTACGCGAAGGCCATCGGCGCCGACCTCGTCGGCATGTCGACGGCCCTCGAGGCCATCGCCGCGCGCCACGCCGGCCTGGAGGTCTTCGGCATCTCGCTCGTGACCAACCTCGCCGCGGGCATCAGCGACGCACCGCTCAGCCACGAAGAGGTCCTCGAGGCGGGGCAGGCAGCCGGGCCGCGGATCTCGAAGCTGCTGGCCAGCATCGTCGAGCGAGCCTAGGGGCGGACATGAGCGCCTCCAACGACGCCCGCACCTACCCGCCCGTGGATCTGGTCGCCGAAGCCCGCCGCTGGATCGGGGAAGACCCTGACAGCACGACGGCGGCAGATCTCGCCCGGGTGCTCGAGGCCGCCGAGGCCGGCGACGCCGCCGCCCGGGCAGACCTGACGTCCCGCTTTGCCACGACCCTCGCCTTCGGCACCGCCGGCCTGCGCGCCGAACTCGGTGCCGGGCCGAACCGCATGAACCGGGTTGTTGTCCGCCGCACCGCGGCCGGACTGGCCGCGCACCTGCTCGGCATTGCCGCCGGCGCCTACGCCCCGCGCGCCGTGATCGGCTACGACGCTCGGCACAACTCGGACGTCTTCGCCGAGGAGACCGCGGCGATCTTCACCGCCGCGGGGATCGACGCGTTCCTGCTGCCCTCGGCCCTGCCCACGCCCGTGCTGGCTTACGCGGTCCGAGCGCTCGACGCCGAAGCGGGCGTGATGGTCACCGCGAGCCACAATCCGCCCCGGGACAACGGCTACAAGGTCTACCTCGGCGGGCGCGCGGTCGACGACGCCGGCCGCGGCGCGCAGATCGTCGCACCCGCCGACGCGGCGATCGCCGCGAAGATCGACTACGACGGCCCGCTGGCGGCCATCCAGCTCGCGGACGACGGATGGACGGTGCTGCCGGAGTCGATCGCCGACGAGTACGCGGGCGCCGTCGTCGCCCTCTCCCCCGCCACCGAGGCCAACCGCGCCGAGCGTTCGGCGACGAGTATCGTGCTCACGTCGCTGCACGGCGTCGGCTCCGCGACGATGCTGGGTGTCTTCGACCGTGCCGGATTCTCCCACGTCACCCCCGTGATCGAGCAGGCCGAACCAGACCCGGACTTCCCGACGGTCGCCTTCCCGAACCCGGAGGAGCCGGGGGCCATGGACCTGGCTCTCGCGACCGCGGAGCGCGTGGGCGCCGACCTCGTGATCGCCAACGACCCGGACGCCGACCGCTGCGCCGCCGCGGTTGACGTCCCGGGCTCCGGGTGGCGGATGCTGCGCGGGGACGAGGTCGGTGCGCTGCTCGGCTCGCACGTCGCCTCGGGCATCGCCTCTGGCCTCGCCGCGGGCAACGACGACGGCGCAGCAGCGCCGGTGTTCGCGAACTCGATCGTCTCCTCGCGCCTGCTCGGCCGTATCGCAGCAGCGCACGGGATCGAGCATCACGAGACACTGACCGGGTTCAAGTGGATCTCCCGAGTCCCGCGCCTGACCTTCGGGTACGAGGAGGCGCTCGGCTACTGCGTCGCCCCGGACCTGGCGCGCGACAAGGACGGGATGTCCGCCGCGCTCGTGCTCGCCGACCTGGCCGCCTCGCTCAAGGCCTCCGGCGGGTCGCTTCCGCAGCGGCTGGACGAGCTCGCCGTCGAGCACGGCCTCTTCGCGACCGACCAGCTCTCGGTCCGCGTCGACTCCCTGGCCCGGCTCGGAGAGATGATGGCGCGCCTGCGCGCGGCGCCGCCGTCGTCGCTGGCCGGATCCCCGATCACCCGGGCGCAGGACCTGGGCACGGGTGGGGACCTGCCGCCGACCGACGCGCTGCTGTATGTCAGCGGGGACGACTCGCGCGTGATCGTGCGCCCGTCCGGGACGGAACCCAAGCTCAAGGCCTACCTCGAAGTGGTGGAACCGGTCGCCTCCGTGCCCGACCTGCCCGCCGCCCGCGAGCGGGCCGGCGAACGGCTCGCCGCCGTGAAGAACGATATTGCCGCAGCGCTCAACGCGTGAGCCCCGGCCACGAACCCCTTTGAAAGGAACCATGACGAACATCGCCAGCTACATCGACCACACGCTCCTGAAGCAGGACGCGACTGAAGAGGACGTCCTGAAGGTGGCCGCCGAGGCCAAAGAGTACCGCTTCAAATCCGTCTGCGTGAACCCCGTGTGGGTGCCCGCGGTGGCGCGCGCGCTGAGCGGCTCAGACGTCCTGACCTGCTCCGTGATCGGCTTCCCGTTCGGCGCCACCCTGACCTCCGTCAAGGCCTTCGAGGCGGCGGAGGCCATCAAGGCCGGCGCCGACGAGATCGACATGGTGATCGACATCGCCGCCGCGAAGCGCGGCGACGAGGAAGCGCTGGTCGCCGACATCCGCGCGGTCGCCGAGGCCGTGCACGCCGGCGGCGCGATCCTCAAGGTCATCATCGAGACCGCCATGCTCACGGACGAGGCGAAGGTCCTGGCCTGCCGGGCTTCGGTGGCGGCCGGCGCCGATTTCGTCAAGACGTCGACCGGATTCGGCGGCGGCGGCGCGACGGTCGAGGACGTGCGGCTCATGCGCGAGACGGTCGGCCCGGATCTCGGCGTCAAGGCCTCCGGCGGCGTCCGGTCGCTCGAGGACGCGCAGGCGTTCATCGAGGCCGGCGCAACGCGGCTCGGGGCGAGCTCCGGAGTTGCTATTGTAGAGGGCGAACAATCTTCGGCCGCCTACTAGGCGACCGCACAGGTCGGCGCCCACCCGGATGGACGGGGTCGGGCCATACAAGGAGCGTGACAGTGTACTCGGACGGCAAGAACAAGGCCTACTCGGGCCAGGGAAACCACGGTTCGAACGTCGCCGCATTCGTGGTGATGTTCGCGTTGTTCCTCGGGTCCCTCTACTCCCTGAGCTTCTGGACGCTGGAGAACGCCTGGCTCCCGGGCATCGCCTGCCTGGTCCTGGCCACGGCCGCCTTCCTGATCCCGCAGGGCATCATGGGTCGCTCCGAGATCAAGGCCGAGCAGCAGGAACAGCGCTAACGCGTCTTCTGTTGCGCCCGGCACATCAGGTGTGCCTACTGTAGGGGCGACACGGTTGCAGTTCGCGCCGTTGACCCGCTAGGTCTTTAGGAGGCCACCATGCGCATTCTGACCTTTCTTGCCGGCGCCGCCCTGGGGTACGTGCTGGGCGCACGGGCAGGTCGCGAGAAGTACGAGGCCATCCGAGACAAGGCCTCCGAGCTGTGGGACGATCCACGCACGCAGGAGCAGGTCTCGCGCGTGACGTCCGCCGTCGAGGAGAAGGCCCCGCAGGTCGCCTCCTACGTCAAGGAGAAGTCTCCTCAAGTCGCCGAGAAGGTCCGCGAAGCGGCGTCGAAGGTCTCCAAGCACGACAACGGCACCGCCTAGAAACAATGTCTGACTTTGGGGTCCGCGATTGACATCGCGGGCCCCTTCGGCGTTAACACGCTCCCCCTTTCCCCGTTCCGGCCATAGACTGGAGGCAGGCCCGCGAACCCGGGTCCGTGTGAGGAAGGGGAACATTGTGACATCGTCCGCACAGCCTGAGGAGCACCACGCGTCCGAGAATTACGACGCCGGCTACGAACAGGCCACCGACGGTCCCTTCAAGGCGGCCGGCCGCTGGTTCGCGGGCATCGCCGACGCGTTCCTCGGCGGGGACGGCTCGGACGCGCTGGGCGCGACCGTCGTCGTCCGACGCATCGACAACGACGCCGAAGTCCTGCGCGTGACCGGCAACAATATCGACGAGGCCGAGGGTCTGCTCGCCTTGGTGCGACGCGACCTCGAGAACCTCACCCGCGAGGAGTTCCTCTCGGAATGGGGCGGCAAGGACGGCGTCGAGACGGTCGACTAGTCCGGACGAGCCGAGTCGTAGACGTCCTCGACGTCGAAGAAAGCGCCGAGGACGTCGCGCTTGCCCTCGAGCTCCGCCCGCAACGTCAGGCCGTCGACGTTGATGCGCGCCTGCCTCAGGTAGTCGTCGGTTTGCTGGACCCAGTGAGTTCTCGTGGCGTCGACGCCGAAGAAGTAGTCGAAGCCGAGCGACTTGAGGTACCGGTACTTCGCCCCGGAATAGGCCGGCACACCGCTGATGTCGGCCCCGAACGGGTAGATCAGCAGGTCGGTGTCTCCGATAATCGGCCGCACCTCCGCGTCCCAGCGCTCCGCGTCGCGGGTGATGCGCGCCATCGACGCGTCCGTCATGCCGAGGTGCCCCCACGTGTGGGACGCGAACATCCAGCCGGAATCCTTGAGCGCCGTCGCGACCTTCTTCGCCTCGGCCCGGGCCTTCCGTGTGGCCGCGCCGGTGCCGTACTCGGTCGCACTGCTCCGGTATCCGAGCACGCCGTTGTATCCGGTGACCGCGAGGACGCCTTTGCTGCCGCGGTAGGAGAAGTCGGGATGCTCGGCGACGAAGGCGTCGACGACGGTGGGCAGATCGTAAGCGCCCCGATGCACCTCGCCGTCGGCGTCGATGTACGTGCTGGTGACGGCACCGTCGTCGTCGAGCGCCAGGTCGGTCGCGAACCCGTCGCCGGTCATGTACTCGTAGTAGTTGACATCGTCCTGGGACAGGACGAGAGGCTTCTTGCCCTCGGGCAACAGGATCGGGTTTGCCGTCATGACCCCGTCCCGCATCGTGGCGAGGTCGTGCGGGTCGACGAGGACGTAGCCGCGCTCGTAGAGAGAGGCGAGCACAGCCTCGAACTCGTCGAGTGTAACCATGTAATCGTCATAACCCTGCGCGCTGGGGCCGGGGGCGAAGGCGCGCTCGGGGTCGACGATCAGTGAGTGGAAGAACAAGTGCGGCACGGTCGCGTTGTCCGGCCACTCGCGCGCCCGGCCCTGCTGCTCCTTCACGTCGGCGCGCACGGCCTCGGCCATCTCGCCCTCCAGTCCCTCCACGGTCTCGAGGGCGGCCGCGTAGTCGTACTGAGCCACCTGGAGTCGTGCCGTCTCGAGCGCCTTCTCCTCGGAGTCGGGCGCCGGTTCGGAAGCAGGCGGGGGCTCCGTTTCAGGCGTCGACGATGGGCCGGCCGCGGGCTCATCGGCCCCCATACCGGAGAGCCCGCACCCGCTCAGGGCGAGGGCGAGGACCGCCGCCGCGACGAAGCACCGGACACGTTTCGGAACCATCGCACTCCCCTCTTCCGCACGCCGTGGCGTGGCCCGAAGAACACGCCGCTCCTGCATTTTCAGGTTAGTCCGCCGGAGCCGTCCGGCGCGGACGGACACGGGGCGTGTCAGCCCTCGAAGAGGGCGGCAAGCACCTGGGTGGCCCAGTCGAGGATCTCCCCGTCGGCGAGATCCCGGCCGCCGACCGGCGCGGTCTTGGGCTTCGGGAGCAGCACGGCGTTGTTCAGCGCCGGCTTGACCTGAGCACCCTTGTACATCCGCGCCATGCGCATCTGCTTGGACTCGGGCAGGTCGGCCGGGGCGAACTTGACGAAATTGCCCTGGCTGGCGACGTCGGTCAGGCCGGCCGCCCGGGCCCTGACCCGGAACCTGGCCACCGCAATCAGGTTCTGCGCCGCGGCGGGCGGCTCGCCGTAGCGGTCCTTGAGCTCCTCGACGACGGCATCGATCGAGTCGCCGTCGATCGCGGCGGCGAGCTTTCGATACGCCTCGAGCCGCAGCCGCTCGCCGGGAACATAATCATGCGGCAGGTGCGCGTTCACGGGCAGCTCGATCTTCATCTCCACCGGCTTCTCCTCGGCGTCGCCGCGGAAGTCCGCGACGGCCTCGCCGACGAGCCGGAGGTACAGGTCGAAGCCCACCCCGGCGATGTGGCCGGACTGCTCGCCGCCGAGCAGGTTGCCCGCGCCGCGGATCTCCAGGTCTTTCATTGCCAGCTGGAAGCCCGAGCCGAGTTCGTTGTGCGCTGCGACAGCCTTGAGCCGCTCCAGCGCCACCTCGCCGAGGGGCTTCTCGGCATTCCAGAGGAAGTAGGCGTAGGCGCGCTCGCGCCCACGGCCCACGCGGCCGCGCAGCTGGTGCAGCTGGCTCAGGCCGTAGGCGTCGGCCCGGTCCACGATGAGCGTATTCGCGTTCGAGATGTCGAGGCCGGTTTCGATGATCGTCGTCGAGACCAGCACGTCGAACTTCCGCTCCCAGAAGTCGACGATGATGCGCTCGAGTTGTGCCTCGCTCATCTTGCCGTGCGCGACCTCGACCCGGGCCTCCGGGACGAGCTCTCGCAGCTTCGCCGCCACGGAGTCGATGGACGAGACGCGGTTGTGCACGAAGAAGACCTGCCCCTCGCGCATCAGCTCGCGGCGGATCGCGGCGGTGACCTGCCGGTCGGTGTAGGCGCCGACGTACGTCAGCACCGGGTGCCGCTCCTCCGGCGGGGTCGCCAGCGTCGACGTCTCGCGGATCCCGGTCAGGCTCATCTCGAGGGTGCGCGGGATCGGCGTCGCGGACATCGCGAGCACGTCGACGTTGGTACGCATGTGCTTGAGCGCCTCTTTGTGCTCCACGCCGAAGCGCTGCTCCTCGTCGACGATCACCAAGCCGAGGTCCTTGAATTCGACCGTCGCGCTCAGCAGTCGGTGCGTGCCCACGACGACGTCGACCGTCCCGTCGACGAGCCCCGCGAGGATCGCTTTGGACTCCTTGGGCGTCTGGAAGCGCGAGAGCGCCTCGACACGTACGGGGAATCCGGCGAAGCGCTCGGTGAACGTCTCGTGGTGCTGGCGGGCGAGCAGCGTCGTCGGGACGAGCACGGCGACCTGTTTGCCGTCCTGAACCGCCTTGAAGGCGGCGCGCACGGCAATCTCCGTCTTGCCGAAGCCGACGTCGCCGGAGACGAGTCGGTCCATGGGGATCGACTTCTCCATGTCCTCCTTGACCTCATTGATCGTCGTCAGCTGGTCGGGGGTCTCGGTGTAGGGGAAGGCGGCCTCGAGTTCACCCTGCCAAGGGGTGTCGGCCGCGTAGGCGTGACCGCGGCTGGCCATGCGCGCCGAGTAGAGGCGGATCAGCTCGGAGGCGATCTCCTTAACCGCGCGCCGGGCCTTGGACTTGGTGTTGGACCAGTCGGATCCGCCCATCTTCGACAGCGCCGGCGCCTCGCCGCCGACGTAGCGGGTGACCTGGTCCAGCTGGTCGGTCGGGACGAACAGCCGGTCCCCCGGGGCGCCGCGCTTCGACGGCGCGTACTCGAGCACGAGGTACTCGCGCATGGCCGCCTGTGCGCCGCCGACCTTGCGCTGGATCAGCTCGACGAAGCGCGCGATGCCGTGCTGCTCGTGCACGACGAAGTCGCCCTCGGTCAGCTGCAGGGGGTCGACGGCGTTGCGCCGCTTGGCGGCCAGCTTGCGGCCCTTCTTGCCGTGGGCGTAGGCGCTCGAGCGGCCGAGCAGGTCCGCCTCCGTCAGCAGCCCGAGGCGCAGCCCGTCGAAGACGAACCCGCGCCCGGCGACTGCCGTCGTGATCTCGATGAGCCCGGGCGTCGGCTCCGCCTCGAGGGAATCGACGCGGTGGCACGGGATGTCGGCGTCGTGAAACAGCTCGGCGAGGCGCTGGGCCGGCCCCGGGCCGTCGGTGGCGACGACGATGCGCCAGTCGTCCCGGATGCGGGAGCCGATGAACTCCATCATCTCGGCGACGTCGCCGCGGTAGCCGCGCGGCTCGCGGGCGTTCACGGCGAGGGAGTCGATGTCGAGCACCACGTCCTCGTCCCGCTCGAGCGAGGTCATCGCCCACCAGGAGACCTCCGCTTTGAGCGCGGTCTCCAGCGTGTCGGCGAGGTCGGCGAAGCCGCCCGCGTCGAGGGCCTCGGCCACCCCGGCGGCCTGCGAAAGGTCGACGGGCGCGCTGCCGCCGTCGGACGCCGTCGACCACGCCGCGGCGAGGAACTCCTCGTTGGTCGCAACGAGGTCGTGGGCGCGCGAGCGCACACGCTCCGGCTCCATCACGACAGCGATCGAGTTGGCCGGGAGCTGTCCCACGAACGGGACGAGGCGCTCGGCGAGCACGGGTGCGAGCGATTCCATGCCCTCGACGGCGACGCCGCCGGCGATCTTCTCGAGCATGTCGGCGGCCGCCGGCATCGCCTCCTTGAGCCGGGCCGCGCGTGACATGACATCGGGCGTGATGAGCAGTTCGCGGCACGGCGGCGCGTAGAGCGCACTCGGGGCACCACCGTCGGCGGCGTCAAGCGAGCGCTGGTCCGCGATCGAGAACCAGCGCATCTGCTCGACCTCGTCGCCGAAGAACTCGATGCGCAACGGGTGGTCCTCGGTGGGCGGGAAGACGTCGAGGATGCCGCCGCGGACGGCGAACTCTCCGCGCTGGGTCACCATGTCGACGCGCGAGTACGCGGCCTCGGCCAGGGCCTTCACGACGGCGGAGAACTCCCGGTCCTCCCCCACCGCCAGGTGCACGGGTTCGAGGTCGCCGAGGCCGTCGACGAGGGGCTGCACGACGGCGCGGATCGGGGCGACGACGACCTTGAGGCCGCCGTCTGGGTGGGCCAGCCGGCGCAGCACGTTGAGCCGCCGGCCGACCGTGTCGGAACGCGGCGAGAGGCGCTCGTGCGGCAGCGTCTCCCAGGACGGGAACTGCGCGATGGACGCCGCCGGCAGGTAGGCCTCCAGCGCGGCGGCGAGGTCCTCTGTCTCGCGGCCGGTGGCCGTGACGGCCAGCACGACGGCGTCGGCCCCGCCCGCTCCTCCGGCGGCCAGCCCGTCGACGGCCTCGGCGACGACCGCGGCGCGCAGGCCTGTGGGCGCGGAGACCTCGAGGTTCTGGCTGCGGGAGTCGAAGGGGCGCGACGCATACTGCCGGATCCTGGCGTACGTGGAGTCGGCGGACAGCGCGGCGCGGAGACCGGACAGGGACATGGGTTTTGCCTTTCACAGGTGCCAGGTTGCGCAACACGAAAACCCGGTGATCGTCGGCCGGCGGGGACGACGAGTCGCACCCGCACTGCTGCGGCGATACCGGGGAAGCCCTCCCAGCCTACCGCGCCACGGTCCCGCGTGCCGGAATCCGGCGTCCGCTCGCATAGCATGGGGACAGTGACCCGGGCGGCCGGGATGCATCCGCTCCGGCGGCCCCCGCCCGCCGCAACGACCGAAGGAGCGCCTCGTGGCCCTGAATGCCAGCACCACCCTGCCCTACCCCGCCGACGCCGTGGCGTCGGTCTTTGCCGATCGCGAGTTCGTGCAGGAGGTCAGCGCCAAGGCCGGCGGTCGTCTGACGGATTTCGAGGTCACGGGCCCGGTGACCGGCGCCTTCGACCTGAAGGTCGTGCGCGCCGTACCGACGGACCGCCTGCCCGACCTGGCCCGCAAGTTCGTCGGCGCCACCATGACGGTCACCCAGCGCGAATCCTGGTCAGCCCCGGCCGCCGACGGCAGCCGCACGGCCACCATCACGATCGACGTCGCCGGCGCCCCCGTGGACGTCAAGGCCACGCAGAAGCTCGTCGCGCGCGGCGGGGAGACCGTCGTCGAACTGGACGGAAAGGTCACCTCCAGCATCCCGTTCATGGGCGGCAAGATCGCTTCTGCCGCCGAGCCGTACCTCGGCAAGGCCCTGAACCTGCAGGCCGGCGCGGCCAAAGCGTGGCTGGACGCGCGCAATTAGCGCGGACTCCGGCACGGCCCCGGCCGCGCCACTCGCCTTCACCGCCCGCGTCCTAGGCGGCCGGATCACGGCGACGGACCTCTCTCCCTCCGAGGCGGCGCTCTTGGCGGCCGCGTGGTCGCGTTGCGACGCCCGGCTACTGCCCGTCGACGCCATCGACGCCCGGGACCGCAAGGGTTCACTCGTGCGCCGACCCCAGCAGGCCTGGGCCAACTTCCACGAAGAGCTCGTCTACACGGCGACGAGCCGCGCGATCGAGTCCGGCCGCGGCGAGCTGCTGATGTTTCACGCGGCGGCCCTCGCGGATCCCGTCACCCGGCGCGCCATTGCGCTCGTTGCCGAGAGCGGCACGGGCAAGACGACGGCGACGCGCACCCTGGGACGATCGTTCGCCTATCTCACCGATGAGACGGTCGCCGTCGACGAGACCCGGACCGTCCGCCCGTTCCCCAAACCGCTCTCGCTCCTGCCGGAGTCCGGGCTGCGCCCTAAGGATCAGGCCGCGCCAGACGAGCTCGGACTGCTGCCCGCAGTCGAGGGGGCCACGCTCAGCCGGGTCGCCGTCCTTGACCGCCAGCCCGGTCGCGCTTCCGCCGTCGCGCAGCCCATGCCTCTGGCAGAGGCTCTGGAGCACCTGAGCCCGCAGACCTCCGGCCTCGCCTGGCTCGACCGCGGCCTGGTCCAGCTGTGCCGGACGCTGGACGCGTGCGGCGGGGCCCTGCGACTGGAGTACGGCGAGTCGGCGCAGCTCGCCGAGCTGACGAGCGAGCTTCTGGCCGCTGCCCCGACTGTCGCCGGCGGCGGGTGGGAACCGGTGGATCTCACCCGCAGCGACGCGCCGCCGGTGCCCGGAACGCTGCAGTACCGGAGGATCGTCCCCGCCGACGCCGTGCGGATCACCGAGGCCGAAGACGACGCCGTTGCCGTCCTCTGCGGCGAAGAGCTGGCAGTCCTGCACGGCCTAGGGCCGATTCTCTGGGAGGCCGCGGCAGCGTGGCAGACGGCCGACGACCTGCTGGCAGCCGTTGTCGCGGCGGCCGGCGAGCACCCGCGAGCGGGAGAGCTGCTGGAGGCGCACGTGGCGGACATGGTCGCTCACGGCCTACTCGAGACCAGTCGCGCGGTCGACTAGTCGAGCCCGTCGCGTCCCAAGGGCCAGATCTTCAGCACAACCCGGCCGACAACCGTGTCCGCGTCGACGGCACGCAGGCATTCCCCATCGCCGGGATCGCGGCCGCGGCAGCCGATGACGGAATCTGCAGAGTTCGAGCGGTGGTCCCCGAGCACGAGCAAGGAGCCCTCCGGCACCTCGAGGGGGCCGAAACAGCGCAGGGAGCGCACGTCACTCGTGCAATCCTGGACACCCGGCTCGAACGGGTAGTCGTTGTGGATGTAAGGCTCATCGAGCGGTTCACCCTCGAGCAGGACGCTGCCGGCATCGTCGCAGCACTCGACCGTGTCCCCTGAGGTTCCGACGACGCGCTTGACAAGGTAGTGGTGGCTCGCGGGGCCGATGCCGGTCAGATCGCCAAAAAACTCGGCGGCCCGGCGCAGCGGCCCTTTCGGCGCGGCGGCCGGTTCCCAGTCGCCGGCGGCGGCGAACACGACGACGTCGCCCGGTTCCGGATCCGCTCCCCCGTAGGCGAGACGGTTCACGAGGATCCGATCCCCGACGCCGAGCGTCTGCTCCATGGAGCCGCTCGGGACGTTGAAGACCTTGACCACGAAGCCCTGTACCAGGGAAACGACGAGCAGTGCGACGAGCACGTTCAGGGCGAACCCCACGCCGGCGGGCCAGCGGCGCTTCGTTGCGGCTGACTCCTGGGGCGCCTCTGCGTCGGCGGCCGGCACCCGAGGCTCTTCCTGTTCTCCCATCATCGTCCCTACGCGGCCGCGAGCAGAGCGTTCTCGGCCGCGACCCAGGCGAGCATTGCGCACTTCACGCGGGCCGGGAACTTCGCGACCCCGGCGAAGGCCGCGGCATCGCCGAGCACCTCTTCGTCGGCCTCGATGCTGCCGCGCGAGCGCATCAGCTCGCGGAAGACGTCGATCAGCTCGAGCAGCTCATCCTGTTCGAGGCCCTCGGCGAGTTCGGTGAGGACGGACGCGGAAGCCATCGAGATGGAGCAGCCGTTACCCTCCCAGGAGACAGTGGCGATGCGCCGGCCGTCGAGTTCGACCCGCAGCCGGATCTGATCGCCGCAGATCGGGTTGTGCTGGTGGGATTCTCCGCTCCGGCCGCCCTCCGTCGCCGGTTCCTGCAACCCGTCGCCGACGCGGCGCTTGGCGTGGTCGAGGATGATCTGCTGGTACAGCTGCTCGAGGCCGCTCATGCGTTCGCTCCGAAGAATCCACGGACGTCGGCGACGGCGCTCAGCATCGCGTCGACGTCCTGCTCAGTGTTGTACAGGTAGGTGCTCGCACGCGTCGTGGCCGTCACGCCGAGCGCCCGGTGCAGCGGCTGGGCGCAGTGGTGACCCACGCGGACGGCGACGCCGCGGGAGTCGAGGAATTGGCCGACGTCGTGCGGGTGCACCCCCTCCACGTCGAACGTGGCGGTGCCGATGCGCGCGAGTCCGTCGGGCCCGAGCAGGCGAATGCCGGGGATGCCGGCGAGCCCCTCGGCCATGCGCGCGCCGAGGTGCTCCTCCCATCCGGCGATGCGGCCCATGCCGACCTCCTCGAGGTAGCCGACGGCGGCGGCTAGGCCGACGGCCTGCGAGATACGCTGAGTGCCGGCTTCGAACCGGTTGGGGGCCGGGAGGAACTCTGCCCGTTCCATCGTGACGGTCGTGATCATGGACCCGCCCGTCAGGAACGGGGGCATCGCGTTGAGCAGCTCGCGGCGCCCGTAGAGCGCGCCGATGCCCGTGGGACCGAGCATCTTGTGCCCGGAGAAGGCCATGAAGTCGACGCCCAGGGCCTTGACGTCCACAGGCAGGTGCGGCACGGATTGGCATCCGTCGAGGACCGTGAACGCGCCGGCCTCGCGGGCCAGCGCGACGAGCGCCGCGACGTCGGTGATCGTGCCGAGCACGTTGGAGACGTGGGTGAATGCGACAATGCGCGTCCGGTGGGTGATGATCTCCGGCGCGAGATCCATGCGCAGGGCACCCGTGGCGTCGACCGGAATGTACCTGAGGTCGGCGCCGGTGCGGAAGGCGAGCTCCTGCCAGGGGATGAGGTTCGCGTGGTGCTCGAGCTCGGTCACGACGATCTCGTCGCCGGGGCCGAGGCGGAAGCGCTCAGCGTCCGGCCCTCCGCGCCCGATGGACGCGTTGGAGAACGCGTAGGTGATCAGGTTCAGCGCCTCGGTGGCGTTCGAGGTCCAGACGATCTCGTCCTCGGCGGCGCCGACGAAGCGTGCGACGGCGGCGCGTGCCGCCTCGAAGTGGTCCGTCGCCTCGACGGCGAGCGTGTGTGCTCCGCGGTGCACGGCCGCGTTGAACTGCTCGTAGAACTGCTGTTCCGCTTCCATCACGCAACGCGGGTTCTGGCTGGTGGCACCCGAATCAAGGTAGACCAGCGGCTGTCCGCCGACCTGCGTGGCCAGGATGGGGAAGTCGGCGCGCAGGCGCGCGACCTCCGGCGCGTCGAGGGATTCGGCGTGCTGCGTGCCGGCGTCGAGGGAGGAGGACGCCTCGGAAACGTTCTGTGCTGCGGCCACGGGCCTGTCCTTCGGTCGAAAACTAATTTCGCTACAAACTTGTGCCCTTATCATCCCACTTGTGGGTGCCGCTGACACGTGAGTCGACCCTAACCCGGAGACCGCGGGGATGCACCGGGACGCGCTAGCGGCCCGAGTAGCGCGCCTGTGCGGCCTCGAGTCCGGAGCCGATGAGCAGCTCGACGGCGTCGGCGGCGTCGTCGATGAGGAAGGGCAGTTCCTTGCGCTCGGCCGCGTTGAAGTCCTTGAGAACGAAGGCGGCAGCGTCCATTCGCCCGGGCGGGCGGCCGACGCCGACGCGCACGCGCACGTAGTTCTTGGTGCCGAGGGCCTTGGACATGTCCCGTAGCCCGTTGTGGCCGCCCTCGCTGCCACCGAGCTTGAGCTTGACCGTGTTGAAGTCGATGTCGATCTCGTCATGCACGGCGACGATGTTCGCCGGCGGGATCGAATAGAACTTGCTCAGCGCGGACACGGGACCGCCGGTGAGGTTCATGAACGTCATGGGTTTGGCCACGACGACCCGGGGACCGCCGATCGCGAGGCGCCCTTCGGCGACCTGCGCGCGGGCCTTGTGGGTCTTGAAGTTGGCGCCGATCCGGACCGCCAACTCGTCGGCGACGTGCTGGCCGATATTGTGCCGGTTATTGGCGTAGCCGGGCCCGGGGTTCCCGAGCCCGGCTACCAACCAGGTGTCCTGAGACATCTATGAAGCGGAGTCTTACTCGGCGGACTTGGCCTCGGTGGCGGACGCGGTGGTTCCACCCTCGGCGGCCTCGTCGGCCGAAGCAGCGGTCTCGGCGCGCGGCGCGTGCACGGTCGCGACGACGGCGTCGGCGTCGATCTGCAGCTCGGTGCCCTCGGGCAGGATGAGGTCGGAGGCGTGCATGATGTCGCCAACTTCCTTGCCCTCGACGTTCAAGGTGACGAAGTCGGGCAGGTGCGTTGCCTCGGCCTCGATGTTCACCGAGAACAGTTCCTGGTCGAGCAGGCCGCCGGCGGCGATCTCGCCCTCGACGTGGACGTTGACGTCCACGGAAACCTTCTCGCCCTTGCGGACGACCTGGAGGTCGATGTGCATCAGGAAGCCGCGGATGGCCTCGCGCTGGACATCCTTGGTCAGGACCAGGTGGGACTTGCCCTCGACGTCGAGGTCCAGCAGGACGTTGCTGTGACGCAGGGCCAGGGAGGCCTCCTGAGCCGGCAGCAGGACGTGGATCGGGTCGGTGCCGTGGCCGTAGATGACCGCGGGGACCTGGCCGTTGGCGCGCGCACGGCGGGCGTAGCCCTTGCCGAACTCGGTGCGGACCTCTACGGGGAGCTGAATCTGATCAGTCATGGGTGACTCCATCTGTGCGTGGTGTGTACTCACGCCCGGGTGCCGATCAGTTGCGTCGAGCCCGCGCGGAGCCTGTCGTAGCTCTGACTGCGCGGTGACGCCTTCGAAATTCTGGGGCCGGCACACAAGTGCGGCCTCTAACCTCGTCGATCACGGAGCGGTACCGGGTGGTTCCGCTCCCTCGCCTGGGCATTCCGCACCATCCTACCAGCGGTGCCGGCCTCGAACGGACACGAGGCTCCCCTCGCCCGGAGCGGGCGCGGCCCCCCCGCCTCCCCTAGGATGGGGACATGACTGCCGCCGCCATGGAACGCAGAACCGTGTGGTCCCGGTCCGAGAACGTCGCCGAGGTCCCCTCGCCGGATGAGGGGCGCTACGCCGTCCTGCCCCTCGGCCCCGGGCAGGAGGTCCCACTCATCCTCGCCGGAACAGGTGCTGCCGTCTGGGAAGAGGTCGCAGCCGGGGGCACCACCGAGGCCCTCGTCGAACGACTTGCGGCACGTTACGACGTCGCACCTGAGGCCATTTTCGGGCAGGTCTGTGCCTTCCTCGACGAACTCGCCGGACGCCACTTGATCTCCGGCGTTTCCCACAACGACTAGACTCATCACCAAGACACGCTTTAGCACGCTCACTCCGTTGCGCGTATTGGGCCGTGGCCGGTCCGGGGGGATAGCGGGTCCCTCGCCGCGCGACAACCAGTACGAGCGCTTTCTTCCGAGGGACTGACATATTGGATACACAAGACGTCGAGACGACGGCCGGCCCGGACCTGCGCCACTATTTCTCCGTGGTGCGCAGCTACTGGCGCGGCATCCTCGCCATCCTGCTCGCAGCCGTACTCCTCGCATTCGCATGGACTCTGACGCAGCCGAAGATCTACCAGGCCTCGTCCTCCGGCCTCGTGACGACCGGCGGGGCGGAGAACGTCGGGCTCGCCTCCGCCGGCGACAACCTCGCAAAGTCCAAGGCCACGTCGTACTCGTCCATCGCGAGTACGCGCCCGGTCGCAGCCGCCGTCAAGGAGGAGCTCGAGCTCACCACAGCGGAAAACCAACTGCTCAATGACGTCACGGTCCAGGTACCCTCCGACACGGCCGAGATCCGCGTCAGCGCTCGTTCCACGGATCCCTCTGAAGCTCAAGAGATCGCAAACGCCTGGGTCGAGGTGCTGGCCGACGAGGTCGAGAAGATCGAATCAGCCGGCTTCGAGGACGAAGCCGTTCCGTCGCTAGTGCGCATCGTCCCCCTCGGCCGGGCGGCGCTGCCGGAATCGCCAATCTCCCCCAACACCAAGCTGGCCCTCGCCGTCGGCGGCGTCGCCGGCCTCGCCTTCGGGCTCGGCTACGCGCTCATCCGCCAGCACCTGGACCGGCGGATCCGCTCCGTCGAGGCGGTGGAACGCACGGGCCAGGCCGTCGTCGGAACCATCCCGGCCGACAATCGGCTTTCAAGCGGTCGCCAGGTTGTCGAGTCCGGCAACGCCAAGACGAGCGACCGTGCCGCGCATGCCTTCGCCGAGGCCCTGCGCGAACTGCGCACCAATCTGTCCTACATGGACGTCGACAACCCGCCGCGCGTCATCGTCGTCACCTCTTCGGTCCCGGGTGAAGGCAAGTCGTCGATCTCGGCGAATCTTGCCGTCGCCATCGCGGCCACGGGCCGCCGAACAGTGCTCATCGACGCCGACCTGCGCCGCCCGGTCCTGACGGACCTGTTCCACCTGCCCGCCGGCGCCGGCCTCACCGACGTGCTCTCTGGGGCCGCAGATCTCGACGACGTGCTGATGCCCTACACCGACGCGCCTGCCCTGGAGCTGCTGGCCGCCGGTCGCATCCCGCCGAACCCGTCGGAACTGCTCGGCTCGAAGGCCATGAAGAATCTGCTCGCGGAACTCTCGCGCGATGCCATCGTGCTGGTCGACGCGCCGCCGCTGCTGCCCGTCACCGACGCCGCGATCCTGGCGAAGGCCGCGGACGGCGCCCTGATCACGATCAAGGCCGGCCACACGACCGTCGACGAGCTGGAGAAGTCCACTAGCAACCTGACACGGGTCGGCGCCCACATTCTGGGTACGATCCTCAACCAGGTGCCGACCACGGGCGCGGATTCGGCGCAGTACGGGTACTACGGGAAGTACTACTACTACACGAGTTCGGAAGAGAAGGCCGCGAAGGGCAAGAAGAAGTCCGCTCCGGCTCCGGCCCCGACCCCGGACGTGCCCGTCGCGGACGACGAGTTCGCGCAGGCCATCGGCGCGGGCCAGCCGGTCCGGCACGCCCGCCGCCCCCGAGAAGACGTCCGCTAGAGACGTCCCCAGACAAACGAAAAGGCGGCCAGTCGAGAAATCGACTGGCCGCCTTCTTCTGTGCGGGGGTTACGAGCGAGTGCTCGCGACCCGCTCAAGCTCGACGATCGTCTCCAGGGCCGGCAGCAGCTGCTCGACCATCTCGTCGTAGACGCCGTCCTCGCAGCGGTAGGGGTCGACGACGTCGTCCTCCTCGCCCGGCGCGCTCGCGCCCGAACGAAAGAGCGTCGCGTACTTGATGAGCGTCTTCCAGCGCACCGCGACCTGATCGGGTGCCGCACCGCCGGGGATCACGTCGCCGGCCTCGGCGTACACGCGAGTGAGGAGGCGGGCGAATTCGCGTACCGTGTAGGCCCGCTTGAGCATGCGCGGGCTCATCTGGATAACCGCGTCGCGGTGTTCTCGGGAGAGCGCCAGCACGACGTCGGCGCCGGCCACGTCGGCATCACCGAGCCGGCGCGCAGCGAAGGTTCCCGCCGCATACGCCCCCTCGGGCACGCCGGTGGCGGCGAGGCGCGCGGCGCTGCGTTCGTCCATGGGACGGCCGCTCAGGCCCATCGTTCCAGCGCTCGCCACGGTGAATGCCCCGGGGGCAATCTCGTCGAGGCGGTTGCCGAGCCAGAGGTGCGCGAACGGGGAGCGACAGATGTTGCCGGTGCAGACGGTGAGGAGTGTGACCACCCCACCAGCATATCGGCACGCAGGCGCCCGATAATGCGCTGAAGGGCGCCACCGAACGGGTGGCGCCCCTCGGGGCGAAGCGGCGGTCCGGCGCCTAGTTCGCGCCGTCGAAGAGACTCGTGATGGAACCGTCCTCGAAGACCTCCTTGATCGCCCGGGCCAGCAGCGGGGCGATCGAGAGGACGGTCAGCTTATTGAACCGCTTGGAGGACGGGATCGGCAGCGTGTTGGTCACGACGACCTCCCGCGCCCCGGACTCCGACAGGCGCTGGGCAGCCGGATCCGAGAACACGGCGTGCGTGGCCGCGATAATGACGTCCTTCGCGCCGGCGTCCTTGAGAACGCGGACGGCACCGGAGATGGTTCCTCCGGTGTCGATCATGTCGTCGATCAGGACGCAGGTGCGGTCCTTGATGTCGCCGACGACGGTCTTGGACACGGCCTGGTTCGGGACGGTCAGGTCGCGGGACTTGTGCACGAACGCCAGCGGGACTCCACCGAGGCGGTCCGCCCACTGCTCAGCGACGCGCACGCGGCCGGTGTCGGGCGAGACGACCGTGACGTTGTCGGAACCGACGCGGCCGCGGATGTAGTCGGCCAGCAGCGGGATCGCGACCAGGTGATCGACGGGCCCGTCGAAGAAGCCCTGGATCTGCGCGGTGTGCAGGTCCACGCTGATCACGCGGTCCGCGCCGGCCGTCTTGTACATGTCGGCGATCAGCCGGGCCGAGATCGGCTCGCGGCCGCGCCCCTTCTTGTCCTGGCGGGCGTAGGGGTAGAACGGGGAGACGACTGTGATGCGGCGGGCCGAGGCGCGCTTCATCGAGTCGATCATGATGAGCTGCTCCACGAGCCAGTTGTTCAGCGGCGCGGGGTGCGACTGGAGCAGGAACACGTCCTTGCCGCGGACCGATTCCCCGGAGCGCACGTAGATCTCGCCATTGGCGAAGTCGTACGCGCTCATCGGGAGGAGGTCGATGCCCAGTTCCTTCGCGACCTCCTCGGCGAGCTCTGGGTGGGCTCGGCCTGATGCCACGACCATCTTCTTGTCATCGGGGCGGCGCAGTTCCGTCATGGGGCCTCTTCCTGGGGTAAGTGGTGGATGCTTGAGAGGGGTTTTAGGAGCCGACCGCATCCGTGGCGCCGAGGGCGGCCGTCGCGGCTGCGGCGGAGTCTGTGCCCGGGCGCTTGACCTGCGTCCAGCCTTCGGAATTGCGCTGAGGAGCGATGGAGAGTGCCAGGGCACCGGCCGGGACGTTCTTTCGAACGATGGCCCCGGCGCCGGTGTACGCGCCGTCGCCGACGGTCACGGGGGCGACGAAGACGGTGTTCGACGCGGTGCGAACGTGCGAGCCGATGACCGTCTGGTGCTTCGTCTCGCCGTCATAGTTCGCGGTGATGTTGCCGCAGCCGATGTTGCTGTACTCCCCGATGATGGAGTCACCGGAGTAACCCAGGTGGCTGAGCTTGGAGCCCTTGCCGATCTTGGCGTTCTTCGTCTCGTAGAACGCGCCGATCTTGCCGGCCTCCCCGAGCTCGGTCTTGGGGCGCACGTAGGCGAACGGGCCGACACTGGCGCCCGCACCGATCGTCGAGTCAGTGACGTCCGAGCGCTTGACGCTCGCGCCGCGGCCGACCTGGACGTTGGTGAGGGTCGTGTCGGGACCGATGACGGCGTCGGTGCCGACCGCCGTCGAACCGTGGAGCTGCGTGCCGGGCTTGAGGGTGACGTCGGAGCTCAGGGCCACATCGACGTCGATCCAGGTGCTGTCGGGATCGACGATGGTCACGCCGGAGCGCATCCACTTGACGCACACCCGGCGGTTCATCTCCTTGCCGAGCGCGGCGAGCTGGACGCGGTCGTTGGCGCCTTCCACCTGCCAGGCGTCGTCAGTGACGACGGCGGCCACGCGGCCTCCGCCGGCGCGGGCGATCGAAAGCACGTCGGTGAGATACATCTCGCCCTGGGCGTTGTCGACCGTGACCTGTCCGAGTGCCGAGCGGAGCACATCGGCGTCGAAGGCGTAGATGCCGGAGTTCACCTCGTCGATTCCGCGCTGTTCGTCGCTCGCGTCCTTGTGCTCGACGATCCCGGCGACGGAGCCGTCGTCGTCGCGGATGATGCGGCCGTACCCGGTGGGGTCCTCGAGGCGGGCAGTGAGGACCGTGACGGCATTGGCGTCGGACTGGTGCGCGGCGACGAGCTCGCCGAGCAGTTCGCCGGTGAGGAGCGGGACGTCCCCGTAGGTGACGACGACGGTGCCCTCGAGGTCTTCGGGCAGGGCTTCAAGTCCCTGCTGGACGGCGCGGCCGGTACCGGGGACGTCGTCCTGGTCGGCGATCGTCAGGTCCGGCTCGATGCGCAGGAGGTGCTCGACGACGCGGTCGCGCTCGTGGCGGACGACGGCGACGAGGCGCTCTGGAGCGATGCTGCGGGCTGCGGCGATGGCGTGGCCAACCATGGACTTGCCGCCGATCTCGTGCAGGATTTTCGGCTTGGCGGACTTCATCCGGGTACCGGCACCTGCTGCCAAGACGATGACGGCGGCCGGTGCGTTGGCTTCCACGCTCAAGTTCTACTCCCTGCGGTCGACTGCGTAGGCCTGGTCTCAGCGACCGGGCCGGCTCAGTCTATCGGTTGTTCATCCGCGCACTGTGTTCCGCCCCTAGGATTCGAACCTAGACTGCACGGCTCCAAAGGCCGGCGTGCTGCCGTTACACCAAGGCGGACCGCATCCGCGGTACTACCACGGAACACGATCATCCATTCTGCCATATGCGCGAGACGCGGAGGCCAACGCGCCTCCTGTGCCCGTATTATCGACGATATGAACTCCATAGCACTCGCTGCCATATCTGCCGGCACTGCGGCACTCCTGGCAGCAGTCCTGCTTTTCGCGGCTCAAGCAAAGTTTCGATCCCCCCAAGCGACCCTGGAATCGTTCGAGGCGTTCCGTCTGCCTCCCGTCTTACGGCACCGGTGGCTCGCGATGGCGTTGCCCGTAGGCGAGACTCTCCTGGCGCTGGCTCTGCTCCTTGCCCCCGGATGGTGGTTCACGGCTGCTCTTGTCACCAGCACGGCAGTCTTCGCCTGCTTCTGGTGGATGGTTTCCGCAGCGGTCGCGCGCAAGGAACAGGCCAGCTGCAACTGCTTCGGCAAGAGCGTCTCGAAGATGTCGGTCCACACTATTCGCCGCAATCAGGCCCTCACGGCCGGTTCGGGGCTCGCGTTGGTCACTTCAGTGACCGGCAGCGGGGCGCTTCCATGGAGCCACGGCTGGTTGTCCGCCCTCGCCGTCGTCGCACTGGCCGCGATCGTGTGGTTTGGCGTGCGCGCGACCACCAGCGACACCTACGAAAGCGCCGGAAACAAAGTCGACGTCGTCCGCCACGCGGGCGAACTTGGACTGAGGACACTGGAGGGTTCTCTGTTTCCACTCGCCCGTACAGCACGGTCCGGCGCTATCCTTCTCGTATTCGTCCAGGCTTCGCACGCGGAAAGTCAGCTGGCCATGGAGTCTGCCCTCGCCTGGAGGTCAACTGATCCTGCCGCGCGGCCCGTACATTTCGTGGTCAACGAGAACGAGATCGCACGCAACGTCCCGCCCACGCTCGAGCCGCGCGACGTGCTGCTCGACAGCGCGCGAACCAACACCCGCCTCATCGGGTTGGAGCAGTATCCGGCGGCCATCCTGATCGGCCACGACGCCAAGTTCGCCATCGAGCCCGTCGTCGGAGCAGAAAAAATCAGGGCGCTCCTGGCCGACCTAGATCAGGTCTGGCCGAGGAGCGCCCCGACTCGAGCATGAAGCCGTTTAGCCGGCGGCCATGACACCGGTGTGGTTGACCGTGCCAGCACCGAGGATGACCGTGCCCAGCGAGACCATGCCGGTCACGTCCCAGCAGATCGAGACCGGGCAGCGAAGCTCGAGCAGGCTCGGAAGGCCGACAACGATCATCTCGAAATCGACGCACAAACGTGCCGGCGCCGTGGGACCGTAGGGCGGGATGGCATCGTTCGGGTAATTGATACCGGTGAAGACGCCGTTGTAGTTGAACGCACTGATCGCACCGAACGAGCCGACGCCCGTTCCGAGCCCGAGAGCCGACGTGTGCACCGATCCGTCCGTCATGGTGAGCGTGGCGCTGGTCATGACCGCCGTGTACGCCGGCTGGAAGAGGCTCAGGTCCGCACACGTTTCCGTGCTGACGTTGAGCACGGTGGCGATCGTCAACGTTCCCGTATTGCCCAGGACAATCGACTGCGCCGTGAAGGCCGCACCGATACCCGCAGTGAAGCACTCCGGGCAAACCGGCGGCTCGACGGATGCTGCTGCGTGCGGCGCGGCAACGGCCGCGGCGAGCACGGGAAGGCTCCAGGCCGCCCCCTTGGCGACTGTACGCCGATCGATCCCATCATTCTTTGCATTGTGCTGATGCACGCTGTCCCCCTCTATAGAGTCTGCGGGTTTGTTCCCGCCTCTCCCTATTAGAAGACTGAAAACAACCTGAGCATCCGACTACTCGATAGTAGGCACGAAATGCCTCATTTGTGTCGCGTATGGTGTCGCTCACAGTCGATCGTGCCGAAAATCTCAGCCGGAGTCGACGATCCCAGAGTCTACAAACGCGCCAACTGCCGAGTGGACTTCGATCGGCCCGAAGCCCACGACACCACACGCTCAAGCGGCCCCTGAGAAGCGACGAAGCGCATCCACGCCCAAGCGCCGACCAGGCTCACAATCGTGATGCCGATGAGGAACGGCCAGGAATTGGTCACATCGAAAAGGCGCCCGAACCCGGCAAAGAGGAAGACCTGCAGCGTGTAGATCGTCAGTGGCATGCGCCCGGCAGCCTCGACGGGACCCAGCATTCGCGGCAGATATCCTCCCACCTGGCGTCGGTAGATCCACAGGAGGAACCCGATGACGGAAGTCGCGCAACCGATCGCGACCAGATTTCCCGCCGTCGAATTGGAACCGGGGTGGGCCGAGTCGGCGGTCAGGACGGCACAGGCGGCGCCCAGCAAGGCAAGGCCTGGCCCACTGAGCATGCACCAGCGAGCGGTGGCCGGGCGGCGAACATCAGATCGCGCGAGGATCAGGCCGCTCAGCGCGAAGAAGAGGAACATCGGCGCCCAGTAACTCGGGCCCGCGAACAGCCACGAGACGATTTTCGCGGTCACCGGGTTGGCAGCCGCCTCGGCTGCGAGGCCGCTCGCTAGAGACCACTCGTGCAGCATCGGTGAGGCGACGACGGCGGCCGCCGCCACTGCGACCAGCCAGAGACGCGGCAGGAAGAGCACGAGCAGGAGCAGCAACGTCGTGATGCCGATGTAGTCGATGACGATTGCGATGCGCGAGTTCAACTGCCAGAGCACAAGACCGATCAGGATGAGCGCTCCCGCGCGACGGGCCAACTGGGCGATGGTGCCCGCCCGCCGCCCACGGGAAACAGGAGTCGCCCCTCCGGACATCAGGCCGATGGAGACCCCGGCGAGCATGACGAACAGGGGCGCCGTCACCTGAGCGCCTGCGGCGAGGGCTTTGAGGGCCAGCGGGCTCTCGGCCGCCACAGGGGCCGCGTGGGCGAAGAACATGCCCAGGATGGCGATGCCGCGGGCTAGGTCGAGGGCAGGGATCCGGCCGGGTGGGCTCGTCGGGATTGCGGCGCTGGCCGCTGCAGGAACGCTCATTGGGTGAATCCTTCCTCGTTAATGGCGTGAAGGCCAGCGCACGCAGCGCCGGCCTTCACGCAGATGCGCCGCGCGCACCACCTCAACGACTAGGAGCAGAAGATGAGCGTGCAGCTGAACGAGTCCGAGTTGTTCGACGCGACCGCGCCTTCCGGCTCGGTGGACAGCAGGGTCAGCGTGAACGACGCAGCAACGTTGACACTGAGCAGACCGAAGCTGATGCGGGCACTGCCACCGGCGACGATCGGCTCGTCGAGCTGGATCGTCGCGTTGTTCTGGTCGCCGATCTCGACGATGCCGAAGACCGTACCGTCCAGGATCCCGAGCAGGCCGTCCGACCCGAGCACATCCAGTGAGATGCCCGTGGTGCTCAGCTGGAACTGGGTTCCGGCCGGCACCTCGGTCGTGCCGTCGTTGAAGACGTCGAACCCTTGTGCAACGAGGTTCAGGACACCCGGGTTGCCTACGACGCGCACGTCCCATGCCTCGACGACCGAGGCCGCCGCCATCGGCGCCGAGACAGCCGCAGCGATCACCGGAACGGACCAGGCCGCTCCCTTGACGATACCGCGCCGACCGATACCCTGTGCTTTGTTGTTCTCTTCCATCAAAAGCCTCCCCTTGAAATATGTACATGTGAGGGCAGCAGGCCTCGCGCGGAGGTCTCCATGAGCAAACCTCAACGAAAACGCAAGATGCCACCTCGTACAGGTAAACTCACGCCGACCCTCTCCCCTAGTGGGAGGGGAATCACTTGGCGCATAAGGAAGCATTAATGGCGCAAAGTGTCCTCTATGTCGCGAGGCCGGCGTGTTTGCGGCGCTTGGAACGGATGTCGAGCGGCGACCCCCAACCGTGGGCTGCAAGCGCCCGTCGAAGCAACTGTGGCGAGGCGAAGCCGGAGTGGAAGGCGATATCCGGCACTGCCAGCACGTCGTAGCGCGGGTCGGCCAGCAGGTGGATCGCCTGCTCGACGCGTAGCCTGCGCAGTGTGGCGGCGACCGACGTCGAGTGCCGCGAGAATTCGCGCTGGAGGTGGCGCAGTGACACGTTCAACTCGCCGGCGATCCGTTCCGGCGTGAGGTCGCATTCCGCGCGACGAGCGGTGATCAGCGCGACGGCACGGTCGTACAGTCCCGGCGCGTCCCGCTCGACGGCGTCCCGCAGCCCACGGCTCGTGAGCAGCAAGGCACCAAACATCTCCTGAATCAGCTTCTCAACGAAATAGGCGTCCAGCGCCGTCACGCCTTCGTCCAAGTCCGCAGCCGCGCCAAGGAATCGCAGCGTCGGCTCAAGCAGACCGGTTTCGGCCCCGACAGGCCCATCGACGACGCCATGGTCCATACCGAACTCGTCGATGACGTCGAGCGGGACGCCCGCGGTCAGGAGCACGACATCCTCGTTCCAGACCACGTCGTAGCGCTCGGTGGTCCGGTAGAGGAAGACATCACCCGCAGATGCGGTGAATGAGGTTCCACCCTCCCGGCTCAGTTCCAGAGACCCTTCCTCGACGAGGCCCAGAGTCAGGAGCTCCGCCTGACGCGTACCGGGAACCAGTGTCCCTTGCCCGGCGCGGACACTGATCCGCTGCACGACGCTTGCGCCGATCTCCATCCGGTCCGCAGTCGCACCCCAGGCACGTTGCCTCGGAGCGACGATGCCAAAGTTGCCTTCGCCGTTGGACGGGTACGTCTGACCATCGAATTGGACGTGATCAGCCGTGTAAACCAGTGCGGCACGTCTAACACTGCGCTCAGGCGCCTTGACCATCTGCTCTCCCCCCAACGGTGACTGGAACCCAGTGTATTGGAAGTTCCAACGTTGGCCGTCGCGGCCAGGCGGCCGGGAGTCAGCGTCATGCCCTCAGGTGCTTGCGCGCTGCACCAGCGTGGTCGGGAGCATGACCTGCCGGGCCGGGGCTCCGTTGACCGCCTCGAGCAGCAACGCGACCATCTCCCGGCTGATCTCTTCCCAGGGCTGGCGGATGGTCGTCAAGGGAGGGTCGTGAGCCTCTGCCAGTCCGGAATCGTCGAAGCCGGCGACCCCGACGTCGTCCGGCACGCGAAGCCCCTCGCGCCGCAGGACGGACACCGCCCCCGCCGCCATGGCATCCGAAGCCGCGAAGACCGCGTCGAAGTCCGCACCGCCGGCCAGGAGCCGCTCCATGGCCGCCGCGCCTGAGGCGCGCCCGAAGTCACCCGCCTCGACGAGCCGGGCGTCGTACCCCTCCCCCAATTCGTCCTGAAAAGCTTCATGCCGGAGCCGCCCGCCCGGGGTGTCCGCGGGTCCGGCCAGATGCGCAATGCGCTGCCGGCCGCGCCCGCGCAGGTGCCGCACCATGGCCCGAGTAGCAGCGTCCTCGTCGATGGAGACGGCCGGGGCGCCTGCGGCAGGACCGGCAGGAAGGCCGCTGCAGACAGCGGGAACGCCCGCCTCCGCGAGTTCACCGATGTAGAGATCGGAGGCATGGGAGGAGATCAACAGGACGCCGTCGACGTGACCGGCGCGCAAGTACTCCAATGTCGTGCGACGTTCGCCCTCGGTGCCGGCCATGAGCAGCACGAGCGTCATGCCGCGCTCCGCGAGCGCCTGCGTGGCGCCCCGCAGCAGGAGCGAGTACGTCGGGTCCTCGAAGAGGAGGTGCTGGGGCTCGGTTACGAGGAAGGCGAGGGAGTTCGCCCGCCCGGTCGCGAGGCTGCGCGCGTGTTGATTGACGGTGTATCCGGTCTCCGCAATCGCGTCTTCCACGAGTCGGCGTGCCTCGGGTGAGACCCAGTGGCCGCCGTTGATGACCCTCGAAACCGTCCCCCGCGAGACGCCTGCCGCGGCGGCGACGTCCCTGATCGTCGGCCGGGCCGTTCGGCTCGAAGGTTCCATGGGGATGTACATTACCAGCCGACCTGCGTTAGCCTGTGACCGGTCACAGGTGGTGCCAGCCGGGCGAACCTCCTGCCATCCCCCACACTCACGAAGGAGCGCCCTCATGAACGACCGATCCCCCTGGCCCGCCCTGGAGCACATCGCCTACGGAGGCGACTACAACCCTGAGCAGTGGCCGCGCGAGACGTGGCACGAGGACGTGCGGCTCATGCAGGACGCCGGCGTGAACCTGGTGAGCATCGGTATCTTCTCGTGGGCGCTGCTCGAGACGGAGGAGGGGGTCTTCGACTTCGAATGGCTGGACACCGTCATCGACCTACTGCACGAGAACGGCATCGCTGTCGACCTCGCCACCCCCACGGCCTCCCCGCCCGCCTGGTTCTTCGCCGCGCACCCGGACGCGCGCGTCGTCGACCGCGACGGCGAGGTCCTCGGCTTCGGCTCACGCGGCATGGTTTCGCACTCGGCACCGGCGTACCGCGACGCCGTCGTGCGGATCGCCTCGGCCCTCGCCGAGCGCTACGGGGACCACCCGGCGGTGCTGATGTGGCACGTGCACAACGAATACGGCGTCCCGGTGGCCGAAGACTACTCGCCGCATGCGGTGGCCGCGTTCCGCGACTGGCTGCGCGAGCGCTACGGCAGCCTCGAGGGCCTCAACGAGGCGTGGGGCACGGCCTTCTGGGGCCAGCACTACAGCAACTGGGAACACGTGGGCGCCCCCGCCGCCGCGCCGACCACGGTGAACCCCGCCCAGCGCCTGGACTTCAAGCGGTTCAGCGACCACCAGCTGCGGGCGTGTTTCATCGCCGAGCGCGACGCCATCCGGGCGCACTCGGACAAACCAGTCACGACGAACTTCATGGCCAATCAGGAGTTCACGACCGACCTGTGGGCCTGGGCAAGGGAGGTCGATGTCGTCTCCGACGACCACTACCTCACGGCCGCGGACCCCGAGGCGCACATCGGGCTGGCCATCGCCGCGGACCTCTCCCGCTCCGTCGGCGGCGGCAGGCCGTGGATGCTGCTCGAGCACTCGACCTCGGCCGTGAACTGGCAACCGCGCAACATCGCCAAGCGCCCGGGCGAGATGGCTCGGAAC
Organism: Zhihengliuella halotolerans; assembly: GCF_004217565.1. NCBI lineage: Bacteria > Bacillati > Actinomycetota > Actinomycetes > Micrococcales > Micrococcaceae > Zhihengliuella > Zhihengliuella halotolerans. The sequence goes on from NZ_SHLA01000001.1 coordinate 1,823,528, forward strand.
TCGCTCGCCCACTTCGGCCGCGGTGCCGACGCCATCATGTTCTTCCAGTGGCGGGCCTCCCGCTCCGGCGCGGAGAAGTTCCACTCCGCGATGGTCCCGCACGCTGGAACCGACTCGCGCGTCTGGCGGGAGGTCGTGCAGCTCGGCGCTTCGCTGGGCCGCCTGGCCGAGTCCCGCGGGTCCCGGGTCCGGGCCGACGTCGCGATCCTCTGGGACTTCGAATCGTTCTGGGCGCAGTCGCTCGAGTGGCGCCCCGTCCAGGATCTCGACCCGCGCGAGCGCATCCGCGCCTTCTACGAGCGCCTCTGGCGCGACGGGATCACGGTCGACTTCGCACTGCCCGGCGCCGACCTCTCCGGCTACAAACTGGTCGTCGCGGCCTCGCAGTACCTGCTCCGGAACGACGACGCGGCGAACCTCACGCGGTACGTCGCCGGCGGCGGTACGCTCGTCGTCTCCTACTTCTCGGGCATCGTGGACGAGCACGACGCCGTGCACGCCGGCGGGTTCATGGCCCCGCTGCGCGAGGTGCTCGGCTGCGACGTCGAGGAGTTCCTGCCGCTGCGCACCGGTTCGAGCGCGGCCGTGGACTACGCCGCCGGCGACGGCACCTCCCACCGCCTCGACGCCGACGAATGGGCCGACGACCTCCGGATCACGAGCGCCGCCGTACGGGGGACCTATGCCGAGGGCCCCGGGACCGGGAAGCCGGCGATCACGCGGAACGAGCACGGCCGGGGCACCGGTTGGTACGTTTCGACCCGGCTCGACGCCGACGCTCTCGAGACCGTCATGGGCGACGTCTACGCGGACGCCGGCCTCGCCCCCGCCGGCCTGCCCGAGGGCGTCGAAGCGGTCGCCCGCAGCGGGGAGGCGGGCGACTACCTCACGCTCGTCAACCACTCCGACGCGGACGCGGAGGTCCCGGTCGACGGCGTCGACCTGCTCACGGGCGCCGCAACGGGCGGGACGCTGCAGCTGGGGGCCGGCGGAACCGCCGTCGTACGGCTGGCCCGCTGATCCCGACGGCCGCGGAGATCAGCCCTCGGCGATCTCCGCGGCCTCGAGCCACTCGGTCTCGAGCTCGTCGTGGGAGTCCTTGACGCCGCCGAGCTCGGACGTGAGGGCGGTCAGCTCGTCGAAGCGCATCGCCGCGGAGGCAGCGGCCATCTTCTGCTCCAGCTCCGCGGCGCGCGCGTCCAGCTTGGCCATCTGCTTCTCGAGCCGGTTCGCGCTCTTGCGCGCCTCGCGCTTCTCCGCCTCGCTGTAGCCGGACGACGACGCCTGGCCCGCTTGCTCACCGGCGGCGGGCGAATTCGTGCCCGAGGCCGCCCGCTGGGCGGCGGTGTCGCCGGCCTCGCGCAGCTCGAGGTACTGCTCCACGCCGCCGGGCAGGAACCGGATCTTGCCGTCGCCGAGCAGCGCCAGCTGGTGGTCGGTCGCGCGCTCGAGCAGGTAGCGGTCGTGGCTGACGACCACGAGCGTGCCCGGCCAGCCGTCGAGCAGGTCCTCGACGGCGGCAAGCGTGTCGGTGTCGAGATCGTTGGTCGGCTCGTCGAGCATGAGCACGTTCGGCTCGCCGATGAGCAGTCGCAGCAGCTGCAGGCGCCGGCGCTCGCCGCCGGAGAGCTCCTTGATCTTGGTCCACTGCTTCTGCTGGGTGAAGCCGAGCTGCTCGACGAGCTGACCCGCCGAGATCTCCTTGCCGCCGACCTCGAACCGGGTCTTCTCCTCGTTGATCACCTCGATCACGCGTTTCTCCGCGAGCGGCTCGAGCTCAGTGACTTCCTGCGTCAGCACGGCCGTGCGCACCGTCTTGCCGCGCTTGATCTTCCCGCCCGTCGGCTCGATCTGCCCGTCGAGCAGGCGCAGCAGGGTGGACTTGCCGGCGCCGTTCACGCCGACGATGCCGACGCGCTCACCGGGTGCCAGGCGCAGGGTGACGTCGTCGAAGAGAGGCGTGCTCTCCCCGAAGGACAGGGACACGTCCTCGAGGTCGATCACGTCCTTGCCCAGGCGCGCGGTGGCCATTTTCGCGAGCGCCACGGTGTCGCGCGGCTCGGGCACGTCGTTGATGAGCGCGTTCGCGGCGTCGATCCGGAACTTCGGCTTCGCCGTGCGGGCCGGGGCGCCACGGCGCAGCCACGCGAGCTCCTTCTTCGCCAGCTGCTGGCGCTTCTGCTCGACGACGGCGGCCGTGCGGTCGCGCTCGACGCGGGCCAGCGTGTACGCGGCGTAGCCGCCGTCGAACGGGTCGACGACGCCGTCGTGCACCTCCCACGTGCGCGTGCAGACCTCGTCGAGGAACCAGCGGTCGTGCGTCACGAGCAGCAGCCCGCCCTGGTTCGCGCGCCAGCGGGACTTCAGGTGCCGGGCCAGCCATGCGACGCCCTCGACGTCGAGGTGGTTGGTGGGCTCGTCGAGCATGACGACGTCGTGGTCGGCGATGAGCAGCTTCGCGAGCGCGACGCGGCGGCGCTGCCCGCCCGAGAGCGAGGAGACGCGCGCGTGCCAGTCAACCTCCTCGACGAGCCCGCCCATGACCTCGCGCACGCGCGGGTTCGACGCCCACTCGTGGTCAGCGGCGTCCCCGACGATCGCCTCGCCGACGGGCAGGTCGCCGTCGAGCACGTCCGACTGGTGCAGGTAGCCGACCCGGAGGCCGCCGCGCTGGGTGACGCGCCCCTCGTCGGGGGTCTGCTCGAGCGCGAGCAGGCGCATCAGCGTGGATTTGCCGTCGCCGTTGCGGCCGACCATGCCGATCCGGTCGCCGTCGTCCACCCCGAGGCTGACGCCGTCGAGCACGGTGCGGGTTCCGAAGGAGACGCGCAGGTCCTGCGCGCCGAGCAAGTGAGCCATTCTGTCCTTAGATCTGCTGTTGATTCTTCTCTGTCTGCTGCGACGGCGCCGCGTTAGATGATCTGCGCCCCCGGCACGGGGCCGTGCACGGCATGCGCGGCGAGTCCGGGCTCGTCCTGCAACTGCAGCGCCAGCTCGGCGGCGTGGTGCGCGTCCGCTGCGAGCAGCGCCGTCGTCGGGCCGGACCCGGAGACGATCGCGGCGAGCGCACCGGCGCGCAGGGACTCCTCGATCACCTGCCCCAGTTCGGGGGCGAGGTTCACGGCGGCGGGGGCGAGGTCGTTGTGCATGAGGCCCGGCAGCCGCTCGTGGTCCCCGGAGACGAGCGCCAGCACGACGTCGGCATCCACCTCGGTGGGCGTCGGGACGTCCTCGTCGGCGCGCAGGGCGTCGAGCTGCTTGAACACGGCCGGGGTCGAGAGCCCGTAGCTCGCCGGCAGCACGACCCAGTCGCTGCGGTCGCGCAGCAGCAGCGGCGAGAGCTCGTCGCCGATGCCGAGGCCGACGGCGGCGCCGCCGGTGATCGCGAACGGCACGTCCGCGCCGAGCTCCGAGCCGAGCTCGCACAGCTGCTCGCGGGTCAGACCGGTGCCCCACAGCGCGTTGCACGCCACGAGCGCCGCGGCCGCGTCGGCGGAGCCGCCGCCCATGCCGCCGGCGATCGGGACGCGCTTGGTCACCTCGAGGTCCACGCCGGTGCCCGCTCCGGTGTGCCGGGCCAGGAGCTTCGCCGCCCGCACCACGAGGTTGTCGGCGTCGAGCGGGAAGTCCTCGGGATCCCGCACGGCCGTCGAGTCGGCGGAGAGCCGCACGGTGACGCCGTCGTCGTCGCGCACCGTGGCGGTGACGTCCTCGTAGAGGCTGACCGCCAGGTAGAGGCTGGCGACGTCGTGGTAGCCGTCCGGCCGCGGCGGCCCGGCGCGGAAGAAGACGTTGATCTTGCCCGGGGCGCGGGCCGTCACCGAAGACTTCATGCGCCCGGTCCCGACGCGGCGTCGCCGGCGAGGTCCGGGTGGTGGGCAGCGATGGCGGCGAACTCCTCGACGCTGAGCTTCTCGCCGCGGGCCTGCGGGTCCACCCCAGCGGCGCGCAGCGCGGTCTCGGCGGCCGCGGCGCTGCCGGCCCAGCCGGCCAACGCGGCGCGCAGGGTCTTGCGGCGTTGGGCGAAGGCCGCGTCGATGGCCGCGAAGACCTGCTCGCGGCTGGCCGGCGTCACGGGTGGTTCGTGGCGGGAGAACCCGACGAGGCCGGAGTTAATCTTCGGCGCCGGCCAGAAGACGTTCTTGCCGACGACGCCGGCCTTGCGCATGTCGGCGTACCAGGTGGACTTCACGCTCGGCACGCCGTAGATCTTCGAGCCCGGCTTCGCGGCGAGCCGGTCGGCGACTTCGTCCTGCACCATGACGAGACCGTGCCGCAGCGACGGGAAGTGCTCGAACAGGTGCAGCACCACGGGCACCGCCACGTTGTAGGGCAGGTTCGCGACCAGGGCGGTCGGCGCGTGCGGCAGCTCTCTGACGCGCATCGCGTCGGAGAGCACGACGTCGAGGGACGCCGCCTTCTCCGGGCGGAACTCCTCGATGGTCCGGGGCAGCCGCGCTGCCAACTTGGGGTCGATTTCGACGGCGACGACGCGCGCGGCGGCGTCGAGCAGCCCGAGCGTCAGGGAACCGAGGCCGGGGCCGACCTCGAGCACGATCTCGTCAGGCGAGATGTCGGCGGCGGCGACGATGCGGCGGATGGTGTTCCCGTCGATCACGAAGTTCTGGCCGAGAGTCTTCGTCGGTCGTACGTCGAGTTCGTCTGCCAGGCGGCGGATCTCGGTCGCGCCGAGAAGCGGGGCCGGCGCACTGGAGGCGGGCTGGGCTGCATCAGAAGTCACGGGGTCTATCCTAGTTCGTCACCCCGGTGGCGGCCCCATTCCCTCCCAGGCGGTCGGCGTTCGTGCATCGTCGCCGGCGCCCGACGGCCCCGGCCGATAGGTGGGAATCCACCCCATGCGGTATTCGTGCGTTCGCCCGTCCGCGAACTCGACTCGACACCGAAAATTGGGAAGCGGGTTCGGCGCGAAGTCCACCTGCGATGAATCACCCCATTCCTCCCCCGGCGGCGATGCCGCGCACAAGTTCTCAGCGCGTCCGTGGAGGAGCATCGCCGAGGCCGGATAGACCGCCGCCATCAGCAGCACCGCCACGATCACGAGCGCCCACACCGTCTTCTTCATGTCTTCTCCCGCCGTTGGTTACCCTCGAGCGTCCATCACACCCGCCAGCGCGGCGCAGCGCGACACCCCCGGGACGCGGAAACCCCGCGTGCGGATCATCCCTGAGGAGGATCCGCACGCGGGGTCGCATGTTCGCTGCCCGGCGCTGGGCCGGTCCGGCTGCCTAGCGCAGGCCGAGCTTCGCGGAGCAGGAGGGCCAGTGGCCCCAGCCGCCGTTGGCGCGGAGGCGCTCAGCTGCCGCGATCTGCTGCGACGGGGTGGCCTGGTGCGGCAGCGGCGCGTACTGCGTGCCGCCCACGGCCGCCCAGCTGGAGGCGCTGAACTGCAGGCCGCCGTAGTAGCCGTTGCCCGTGTTGATCGACCAGTTGCCGCCGGACTCGCACTTGGCCAGTGCGGCCCACGTACCCGAGTTCGGGCCCGACGCCGTCGTGCCGCCGCCGGAGGACGAGCTGGAGCTCGAGGACGAGGAGCTCGAGGTGGCGGCCTTCTCCTCGACCCGGGTGCCGACCTTGACGACCTCCGTGACGGGCTCGGTGACGACCTCGTCGGCGACGAGCTTGGACGACTCGACCTCGCCGTTGTGCAGGACGACCTCGTGGGTCAACTCGCGCTCACCGTTCTTACCCTTGGTCTCGACCTTGGTCTCGCCCTTGTCGATCGAGGAGTCGTTGACCTTCTTGACCTCGTGGGCGATGGCCTTCGTCTCGGAGCGGGTCTCGGTGCTCACGCGGATGACGCGGATCTTCATGCCGTCGCGGACCTCGGTGCTGAGGTCCTTGGGGCCGACGATGTCGTCGTCACCGACCTGGACCTCGGCCTCGGCGAGTGCCTCTTCGACGGTCGTGGCCGTCGTCGTGAACTTCTCGTCCTCGCCGCCGACGACGAACGTAATGTCCTTCGGGGTCTGGATCTCGATGGCGGAGCTCAGCGAGGCGAGCTCCATGTCGATGCCTTCGGAGACATCGGCGTCCTTCTCAAGGCCGAGCTGGGCCAAGACGTCGGCGACGGTCACGCCGGTCGTGCCAACAGTGCGCTGCTCGCCGTCCACGACGAGCTCGACGCTCTTGTGGCGGTTGACGGAGATCTCGGTGCCGTCCTCGATGGCGGCGTCGAGAGCGGGCGTGACCTCATCGCGGTCCGCGACCTCGATGTCCGAGGCGGCCAGGGCGTCGGAGACGGTGCTGCCGAAGGTCGTGACCGACTGGGTTTCACCGTCGACGGTCACGGCGAGGGTCTTGGAGGCTCCGACATAGGAGACGACGCCGACGATCAGTGCGGCGAGGACCACGGCCTGGGCCGCGACCTTCACCCAGCGGTTCCGAAAAGCGTTCTTCATGAGTATCCCTACTGTTCTGCCGTCCAGGCACGGGGAGCACGGCGGCAGAATGCACGGTTGGACGTACGAACGGAACGTCCAAACCACCGATGGTCAATGCGAGTGATGCTGGTGCCGCACACGAGGGCGGCATGCCCGAAACCTTCCCCGATCCCGGTTTATTCTCTTCTACCGTAACCGTTTCGTTATCAAGTCACAAACAGCAAACGGCCGGCGTCGCGCGCGGGACACCCTCGACGGTCGCGGGACCCGCAGTGCGACAATGGTCCTCATGTCGACGTTCGCACTAGTCATCGCTCCACTTGCCCTGGCCCTCGTTTTCACTGTCGCGGGCGTGGCGAAGGTCACGACGGAATCTCAAGAAAAGGTAACGGGCGCTAGGTTAGAGGGCCCTGGAGTGCCTGCGCTCGTCAACAACGCGTGGGTGCGCCGGCTGCACCCGTGGGGCGAAATCCTCGTGGCCGTCGGGCTCCTTGCGCCGTGGCCGATGGGACTCGTCGCCGCCGTGGCCGCACTCGCGCTCTGCCTCTTCTACACGTGGCTCGTCGCGGCGGTGCTCCGCGCCGGCGAACCGCAGGAGTGCGCGTGCTTCGGCCGGTTCGGCCGCGGGCCGGCCACTCGTTGGGACCTGGTCCGGAACGTCGGGCTCGTCGCCCTGGGTGCCGGCGCCGTGGTCTTCGCGGCCACCGGCCGCTCGGTGCCCTCCGACCTGCTGGCCTTTGGCGCGGGTGACTGGTGGTGGTTCGCCGCCGTCGTCGTGGCCGCGGCGGTGCCGTTCGCGTGGCGGCTGGCCGCAGGGCGCCCGGGGTCCGCACGCGGCGGAAACGACGGCGCAATCGGCGTGGGCACCCCGGCCGAGGTGCAGGAAACGGCTCCCGCCCCCGTGCGACACCTGCTCAGCGAACGCCCGGCGCCGGCATCGTTGGACGAGGCGCAGCCCGAGGACCTGACCGGAGTGCCCCTGCCGAAGGTCATGGTCCGCCCCGCCGGGTCCGAGGCGCTGCGCGGCCTGCGCCAGGCGCTCGAGGGGCGGGCGACCCTGCTGATCCTCATGCGCCCGTCCTGCCGCGCGTGCGACGAGGTCCTCGCCGAGCTCGACGACTGGCGCGCGGCGTTCGGCGACCGGGTGGCTGTGCGCCTCCTCGTCTCCCGTGAACCGGAACGGTTCGCCACCGAGCACCCCGAGGTCGCCGACCTGGTCCTCGAGGACGAGAGCCTGGCCATCCAGCAGCTGCTCGGCGTCCGTTACACACCGTCGGCCCTGCTCGTGGCCCCCGACGGTTCCATCGCGGCGGGTCCGACCACGGGCGCCGAGTACATCTCGGCACTGGCCGGGGTCGTCGCCGACTCCGTGCCGTCCTAGAACTCCCCGTAGACGCGGCGGGTGTTGCCGGCAAGGACCGAGCAGAGCTCCGCGAGGTCGCGCCCGAGGTGCTCGGCCATGAACCGGACCGTGTAGGGGATCATGTAGGCGGCATTGGGCCGGCCACGGTACGGGTGAGGCGTCAGGTACGGCGCGTCCGTCTCGACCAGGACCAGCTCCGGGTCGGCGATGGCGAGCGCGGCGTGCAGCCCCGTCGAGTTCTTGAACGTCACGGTGCCGGCGAATGACATGTACCAGCCGTTGTCGTTGCAGATTCGCGCCAGCTCCGCGTCCCCCGAGAAGCAGTGGAAGACCACGTGCTCGGGCAGCCGCGGTGCGGCACGGAGAACCTCGACGACGTCGTGGTGCGCGTCGCGGTCGTGGATCTGCACGGCCTTGCCCCGCCGCACGGCGATGTCCAGGTGCGCCTCGAACGATGCGCGCTGGGCGCCGTGCCCCTCTTCCCCGGTGCGGAAATAGTCCAGGCCCGTCTCCCCCACCGCGCGCACGCGCTCGTGGGCGGCCAGGGCGTCGATCTCGGCGATCGCCGCATCCAGCCCGCCAGCCTCGGCGAGCGGCGCGGCGTCGTTCGGGTGGATCGCGACCGCGGCGAGCACACGCGGATCGGCGGCCGCGGCCTCGACGGCGAACCGCGAGGACTCCACATCGCAGCCGACCTGCACGACGCCCGGGACGCCGACGGCGTTCGCCGTGTCGAGGGCATCCGCGACGGACACGTCGATCCGGTAGGCGCGCGCATCCAGGTGGGTGTGGTTGTCCGGCACCGGCACGGGCAGCGGCTCGGGTGCCGGGGGATATTCGGAACGACGACGACGCCGGGCCTCCTGGGCGGCCAGACGTTCGGCCTCTTGCGCGGAGAGTCCCGCCGAGACGTCGTCGCTCCCCGGCGGTTCCGGGGACACGAAGGCGGGCGGGGTCGAACCAGGGGTCACGCGCGAATCAGACACGCGATCCATCCTAGCCAGGCCCGCCCGCCGGCGCGCACCGGCTACTTCGCGTACGGGTCGGCGATGCCGATGTACTGCACGGTGCTGTACTCGGCGATACCCTCGGAGCCGCCCTCGCGGCCTAGGCCCGACTGCTTGACGCCGCCGAAGGGAGCCGCCGCGTTGGAGATGACGCCCGCGTTGAAGCCGACCATGCCGAACTCGATCTGCTCAGCGACGCGGAACATGCGCGCGTAGTCGGAGGTGAACAGGTACGACGCCAGGCCGTACTCGCTCGCGTTCGCCAGCGCGATCGCCTCCTCCTCGGTGGAGAAGGTCGTCACGGGGGCGACCGGGCCGAAGATCTCCTCGCGCAGGATCTCCGCGTCGTTGGGCACGCCGCCGAGCACAGTGGGGGCGTAGAAGTAGCCGTCGCCGGCCAGCGGCTCACCGCCGGTCACCGCCACGGCCCCGGCCGCGACGGCGTCGGAGACCAGTGCGTGCACGTCGTCGCGCGCGCCGGAGTCGATGAGCGGGCCCACCGTGGAGGCCTCCTCGGTGCCGCGGCCCGGCGTCAGGCTGGACATGGCCTCGGCGAACTTGCGGGTGAATTCCTCAGCGACGGTGTCCTGGACCAGGAACCGGTTCGCTGCGGTGCACGCCTCACCCATGTTGCGCATCTTGGCGGCCATGGCGCCCTCGACGGCCTTGTCCAGGTCCGCGTCGTCGAACACGAGGAACGGGGCGTTGCCGCCGAGCTCCATCGAGGTGCGCAGCACGTTGTCGGCGGCGTCCTTGAGCAGGCGCTTGCCGACCGGCGTCGACCCGGTGAAGGAGACTTTGCGCAGTCGCGGGTCGGCCATGACGGGACCGGAGATCGAGGAGGCGCTCTTGCCCGAGACGACGTTGAGCACGCCCGCCGGTAGGCCCGCCTCGAGCAGCGTCGCCGCGAACAGCTGGCTCGTCAGCGGGGTCAGCTTGGCGGGCTTGAGCACCATGGTGCAACCGGCAGCGATCGCGGGGCCCACCTTGCGCGTGGCCATCGCGAGCGGGAAGTTCCAAGGGGTGATGAGCAGGCACGGTCCGACCGGCTTGTTCTGCACGAGGATCTTGTTCTTGCCCTCGGGCGTGGTCAGGTAGCGCCCGTAGTCCCGCACGGCCTCCTCGGAGAACCAGCGCAGGAACTCGTTGCCGTACGTCACCTCACCGCGGGCCTCGGCCAGCGGCTTGCCCATTTCCAGCGTCATGAGCAGCGCGAAGTCCTCGGCGCGCTCATTGATGAGGTCGAAGGCACGGCGCAGGATGTTGGAGCGCTCACGGGCCGGCGTCAGCGCCCACTGCCCCTGGGCGGCGTCGGCCGCGTCGAGGGCCGCGAGGGCGTCCTCGCTCGTCGCCGAGGCCAGGGTCGCGAGCACCTTCCCGGTGGCCGGGTCGTGCACGTCGAAGGTGCCGCCGTCAGAGGCGTCGCGCCACTCGCCGTCGATCAGCAGGCCGGTCGGGACGGAAGCGAGCAGCTCGGCTTCGCGTTCGGGCGTAATCGTCATTGTTTAACTCCCGTGTATCGATGCATTGACAACTCTCGCCAAATCTAGGCGACGGGCGCGGGCGGAGAAAATCGGAGTACGATGCGCGCCGCTTCGTGACTTATTGGCGGGCGGCGACGACGGCGGCGTAGAGCTCCCGCTTCGAGATGCGGTCCCGCTCGGCGACGGCGGCGACGGCATCCTTGAGCCGCACGCCCGAATCCATCATCGCCTGGACAGCGGCCACATGGTCGACGTCGTCCTCGGCATCCGCCTCTGTCTTCCCGGAGACGACGACGGCGATCTCACCGCGCACGCCCTCCTCCGCCCAGACGACGAGCGCGTCGAGCGGGCCGCGCCGGACCTCCTCGTGCATCTTGGTCAGCTCGCGGGCGACGGCGGCCTGCCGCGAGGAACCGAAGGCCTCGGCGAGCGCGCGCAGCATGGCCGCGAGCCGGTGCGGCGCCTCAAAGAAGACCATCGTGCGGCGCTCGTCGGCCAGATCCGCGAGGCGGGCGGCGCGGTCCCCCGTCTTGCGGGGCAGGAAACCCTCGAATGTGAAACGGTCGGTCGGCAGACCCGAAAGCGAGAGCGCGGTCAGCACGGCGGACGGGCCGGGCACTGCGGTCACCGCGACATCGGCGGCGACGGCGGCCTCGACGAGCCGGAAACCCGGGTCGGAGACGGCCGGCATGCCCGCGTCGGAGACGACGAGCAAGGTCGCACCGGCCTGCACGGTCTCGAGCAGCTCGGCGATCCGGGAGGCCTCGTTGTGCTCGTGGTAGCTGACGATCCGCCCCGGGATGCGCACGCCGAGCGCGTTGGCCAGGTGCAGCAGGCGCCGAGTGTCCTCCGCGGCGACCACGTGGGCCGTGCGCATCAGCTCGATGAGCCGCGGCGAGGCGTCAGAGAGGTTGCCGATCGGGGTCGCGGCGAGCACGATCGTCCCGCTCCCGGGCACCAACTCGGCGAGTGCTCCGCCCCCCGGTGCGGTCGGGGTGGATGAGTTCTCTGGGGTCTCTTCACTGCTGCGCTGTGCCACCGGGCCAGCCTACCGCTAACGTGTCACGTCAGCTCCCCCGGGGGCCGCGGCCGATAGAGTGGCCAGGTGACCCGATGGATCCAGTCGCCCGAGGCCGCTACGAGCCGGACCCCGCTGCGCGAGCGGCTGCTCGGCCGCACCGCCCCGCCCTGGTCCGCGGTACCGTCCGCGGCCCCGCTGGCCCGGGTGTCGGCCTTCGCCACCCGCCACGCTTTCTGGCTCGTGCCCGCGCTGATCACAGCCCTGGCCGCCTGGCTTCGACTCGTGAATCTGTCCGCCCCGCACGACCTGATCTTCGACGAGACCTATTACGTCAAGGACGCCTTCACGCTGCTGCAGTCCGGCTACGAGCGGCAGTGGCCCGACGAGGGAGCCGACGAGGCGTTCCTCGCCGGGAACCCGCAGCCGCTCGAGGAACGCTCCTACGTGGTGCACCCTCCCTTGGGCAAGTGGCTGATCGGGCTCGGCATGCTCGCGTTCGGCGCCGACAACGGGCTCGGCTGGCGGTTCGCCCCCGCCGTCGCGGGCACGCTGTCGGTCCTGCTCGTCTACCTCGTGGGCCGGAAGCTGCTCGGTTCGATCCTGCTCGGCGGCATCGCGGCGCTGCTCACCGCCGTCGACGGCCACCACCTCGTCATGTCGCGCACGGCCCTGCTGGACGTCTTCACGATGCTCTTCTGCCTCGCCGCGTTCTACGTGCTGCTCCTCGACCGCGACGACGGCCGCCGGCGCCTCGCCGCGAAGGTCGCCGCGGCCGCCGCGGCCGCCGACCACGGTCGCCGGGCGGGACAACTGCTCTACGGGCCGTGGAACGCGTGGCGGCCGTGGCGGATCCTCGCCGGGGTGCTCCTCGGCGCGGCGGTCGGCACCAAGTGGTCGGCGCTCGCCTTCGTCGCCGTGTTCGGCCTCATGACGGTCTTGTGGGACGTGGGAGCCCGCCGCGCCGCCGGCATCCGGCATTGGGGCGTCTCGGGGCTGCTGCGCGACGGGATCCCGGCGTTCTTCACCATGATCCCGGCCGCGGCCGTGACCTACCTGACCACGTGGACGGGCTGGCTGCGCACTGCTGGCGGCTACCACCGGCAGTGGGCGGAAAAGAACCCCGAGCAGGCGTGGCCGCTCGTGCCGGACGCGCTGCGCTCGCTCGCCGAATACCACCGCAGCGCCTACGGCTTCCACCGCGGCCTCGGCTCCGATCACTCGTGGGAGTCCGGCCCCGAGACCTGGCTCTTCGCCGGGCGCCCGGTCCTCTACCACTACGACTCCCCCACCGCCGCCGAGGGCTGCGCGTTCGAGACGTGCAGCCGCGTCGTGACGGACCTGCCGAACCCGCTGATCTGGTGGTCGGCCGCGCTCGCCCTGCTCGTCGTCGCGTTCTACTGGGCCGGCGCCCGCGACTGGCGCGCCGGGGCGATCCTCGCCGGCGTCGCCGCCGGGTTCGTGCCGTGGTGGTTCTATCCCGAGCGCACGATGTTCTTCTTCTACACGATCTCCTTCCACCCGTTCATGATGCTCGCCCTGGCCTACGCGCTCGGCCTCGCACTCGGACCCGCACGCGCCGCGGGGCCACCCCTGCTGCCGGGCACGCCGACGGGCCCGCCGCTGGGCAGGCTCCCGGCGGTCGCCGAAGCGAGCCCGCACGACGACGCGGCCACCGCGGAGGCGGCCGAACGCCGTCGCGCCGGGATCGCCGTCGTCGGGGTGTTCATGGCTCTGGCCATCGCGCTCTCCGCGTTCTTCTGGCCGGTCTGGACGGGCCAGACGATCAGCTACGAAGCATGGCATCTGCGGGTGTGGCTGCCCAGCTGGGGATAATTCGGCCCGGGAGGTGAGCGGCTCGCACCAGCGCTCTGGCTAGACTGTTGCCCGACTGCCGCCTCATCAGGAGAGAAACGTGCGCGAAGCTCGGACCGACCTGCTCGTCGAACTGCCCAAGTCCTACAACACGACCCAGCTCCTCATCGACCGGCTGAACCGCGAGAACGCCGACCCCGACTCCGCGTCGGCGATCTACGCCGCGAAGGACGGCTCCGGCCAGTGGGTCGAGATCGCCACACCCGAGTACGTGGCGCTCGTCCGCCGCCTCGCCAAGGCCTTGATCGACCTCGGCGTGGCCCCGGGGGCGCGGGTCGCGATCATGTCCCGGACCCGCTTCGAGTGGGCGCTCGTCGAGCAGGCGATCTGGTTCGCCGGCGCGGTCAGCGTGCCCGTGTACGAGACGAGCTCCGCCTACCAGGTGGAGTGGATCCTGCGGGACTCCGGCGCCCGCCACGTCTTCGCCGAGTCCGCCGAACGCGCCGCGATCGTCGAGGCCGCCGTCGCGCAGCTCGGCGAGGACGTCGAGATCTACTGTTTCGACGAGGCGCACAGCGTCGCGGGAGGCGCCGCGGCCGGCGAGGCCACGGGCGGCGTCGTCTCCGTCGGCCTGACAGCGGGCAGCGACCTCGCGCTGCTGCTCGCGGCCGGCGCGCGCTCGGCCGTCAGCGACACGGAGCTGGAGGCGGCCCGGACCTCCGCCGGGTACGACGACGTCGCGACCCTGGTCTACACGTCCGGCACGACGGGCCGCGCCAAGGGCTGCCGCATGACCCACGGCAACTTCGCGGGCGTCGCCGTGAATCTCGTCCCCCACATGCGCGAGGTCGTGCACGAGGGCTCGCGCACCCTGATGTTCCTGCCGCTCGCCCACGTGCTGGCCCGTGCCGTGCAGCAGTGCTGCGTGCACTCCGGCACGACCGTCGCCCACGGCCCGGACGTCTCCGAGCTCATGGGCGACATGGCGAGCTTCCGGCCGACGTTCCTGCTCGCGGTGCCCCGTATCTTCGAGAAGATCCGTTCCGGCGCCCTCGCCAAGGCCGAGGCCGCCGGCAAGGGTCGGATCTTCGCCCGGGCCGAGCAGGTCGCGATTGCGGTCTCGAAGCACCGCGACGCCGCGGCCCGCGGCACCGGCGCAAAGCTGCCGCTCGCCGTGCGCGCTCAGCACGCCCTGTTCGATAGGATCCTCTACCCGAAGCTGCGCGCCGTGCTTGGCGGGCGGGCCCGCTACGCGATCTCCGGGGCCGGCGCTCTGAATGACGACCTCGCACATTTCTTCCGCGGGGCGGGCATCCAGCTGCTCGAGGGCTACGGCCTGACCGAATCCACCGCGCCGGCGACCGTGAACCAGGTCGGCTCCGCGCGAGTCGGCAGCGTGGGCATCCCGATCCCGGGCACGACGGTGCGGATCGCCGAGGATTCCGAGGTGCTGCTGCGCGGCGTCGGCATTTTCGCCGGATACCAGGACAACGACGAGGCGACTGCGGCCGCGTTCACCGAGGACGGGTACTTCGCGACCGGGGACCTGGGCGAGCTGGACGCGGACGGGTTCCTCTCGATCACGGGCCGGAAGAAGGAGTTGATCGTCACCGCGGGCGGCAAGAACGTCTCCCCGGGGCCGCTCGAGGAGCTGATCCGCGCGTCCCGCCTCGTCGAGACGGCGGTCGTCGTCGGCGATCAGCGCCCGTTCATCGGCGCCCTGATCAGCCTCGACCGGCAGGAGCTGCCGAAGTGGGCCGCGGCCCGCGGCATCGACCTCGGTTCCGCCGCGGAGAATCCCGAGGTCCTCTCCGAGATCCAGTCGGCGGTCGACGCCGCGAACAAGACGGTCTCGCACGCCGAGGGCGTCAAGAAGTTCACGATCGTGGAGCACGAGTTCACCGAGGAGTCCGGCCACCTGACGCCGTCGATGAAGCTCAAGCGCACCGCCGTGATCGAGACCTGCGCCGAGGCGATCGAGGACCTCTACCGCCGCTGACCGGCCGACCCGGCGTACGCCCCGTGGAAAAACGTCCGAATGACTTCAGGACAAGGACGTCTTTCCACGGGGCGTTCGCGCAGCTGGGAGCGGACCGGGCTCAGGCGACGCGGCGCCCGTTCAGCGTGAAGCGCGCGCGGTCGCGGCGAGCGCGCGTCGGCCACGTCGCGATGAGGGTCACGACGACGGCGAGGAGCACCAGCGCGCCGACGGCGACGCCCGCGTCGATCCAGAACTGCTCCGGATAGAGCCGCAGCAGCGTGTCGGAGTACTGGAACGTCCAGGTCCCGTCGGCGAAGAACAGGGCGTGCACCCCGGTGAAGAAGGCATTCCAGTTGATGACAGCCAGTGCGGCGAGGGCCCCCGCGACGACCAGCGTGCCGACCGCGCCGGCGAACAGCGCCCGGCGCACTCCGCCCGGATAGCGCTTCATCAGGAACCCGGCCATGAGCACGGCAGCAACCAGCAGGACGAATCCGGTGGCGAAGCTTGTGGCGATCACGGCCTTCACGTCCGCCATGTGCGCGACCTCGGACTCCGTCATGAGCGGGGAACCATCGGCCGCCGTGAGGCCGCCCAGGAACCCGGCCCCTGCCGCGTTGCTGAGGTAGTCGACCCCGTACGATCCGTAGGTCAGGCGCTGGGCGGTATCCCAGCCGTACTCGTCCGCGGGGAAGCCGGGGCGGTGGTACTCGAGCCACAGGAACCAGGGGCTGGCGACGGCCTTGAGCGCGCCGATGAGCAGCAGGAACGGGTAGACGATCGCGAGCAGGGTCTGCACGATGCGCGGCCCGAGCGGTTTGGCACGCAGCGCGGCCTCGCGCGCGTCTCCGCGACGCTTGCTGTCGGCGGGGTCCGCCGCCGGCACGGCGACGGGCTCGGGAGTCGCGCGGGCGGCGGCCGCCTCAGCGGAACGCAGAATCTTCGTCGCCGATCCGGCCTCGCGGCGCGGCTCCGCGGCGGCCGCGTCGAGCATGTCGGCCGGTGCCGGTGCGCTCGCTCCCACCGTCTTGCGTTCCCCGGTGTCGGTCGCATCCTGGGCGGAGTCGGCGGAGCGGCGTCCACGACGGCTCTCGGTCAGCGGCAAGGCGGCGGTGTTCGTCGACTCCGTGCTTTTCGGAGCGTCCTCGGCACGAGGGCCCGTCGGGCGCGCGATCGGCTCGGTGGCCGCCTCGCTCGTGTTTCCGCTCTTCGCCTTCTCGCTCATGCAGTTCCTTTCGTGGCATACGTCCCTTCCCACCCTAGACCGCAGGGGCGTCCGGGACGACGAATGACCCGCGGGTGGCGCGAGGCAGGTCCGCCGGGATGAGCAGCTCAGCTTCCGGTCGCCGCCAGGGCGCGAGCCTGTGCGACGACGGCCGCCCGCCGCGAAGAGGTGGTGCTGCCCGGCGCTACGAGTGCTGTGACGTGAGGCAGACAGCGATCGGCGAGAACTAGCGAGATGAGGCTCAACAGAAGCTCGCCGGCGTGCGCGCGATCGTGGTGCGGAAGCGCGTCAGCGAGAGCGGTGACCATGGCAGCACACCCTTCAGCGCGACTCTCGGCGGATACGGGCTCGGAGAGTTCAAGGCTCTCCCAGGCCAGGAGGCGGGCGAGATGCGGGCGCATTGCGACCCTGTCGTGCAGGGCGCCGGCGACGTGGCCCAGCGCGCTCGCACCGTTTCCCGCCACGGAGATCCCCTCGAGCAGGTGCTCGACCTCAGTAGCCAGCACGGCGGCGAAGAGCCCGCTCTTGTCGCCGAAGTACTGGTAGATGCGCTCCTTGTTGACTCCTGCTTCGCGAGCGATCGAGTCGACGCGGGCACCGGCCAGGCCCACTCGGGCGAACTGCGCGGTCGCCGCGTCCAGGAGCTTGCGGCGGGTTGCCTCCGTGTCCCATGGCATGAGCTCAGCCTAACGAGTCCAACCGTTTAGTTGCAATTTTCGACTGTCGCCCTTACCGTGGGATTCCCAACCAGACGTTTGGAGTTTCGGTGCGTCCTTTCTTCTTGCAAGCCGTGGTCACGCGGACAGTGTTCTTCCCCTGGGCGCATGCCGCTTCAGGCTCGGCGCGCCCGGCGCCGCTACGGACTGCTGGCGTGGCTCGCTCGAGCAGCGTGACGTCGGAGTCGGACAGATGAGGGCGCTCGTGCTCGGGGCGCGAGGCGCAGTCGGATCCGCCGCAGCGGTCGCGCTGCGACGCGTCGGGCATGACGTCGTCGGCGCCGGCCGGTCCGCCCCGGAGGACGGTATCGCGATCGACGCGACGACTTCGACGGGACTTGCGCGGCTGCGACGTGAGGCAGCTCGAGTCGACGTGGTCCTCGACGCGAGCGGTATCGAATCCGCCGCCGTGCAGGCGGCCGTGGGCGCGACGCCGCTCGTGGACGTCTCCGCAACCGCGTCCCACCTCGAACGACTCGCCGCAGGCGTTCCGGAAGGAGGCGCGGCCCTGCTTGGTGCCGGCATCGCGCCCGGGCTCAGTACCGTGCTCGTCCGCGCCCTCCACCCGCAGCCCGGAGAGGAGATCGACGTGACGATCGTGCTCGGCGCAGGCGAATCCCACGGCCCTGCAGCCGTGGAGTGGACTGCGCGCCTTGCGGGCAACAACGTGTACGCCGCGCCAGAGTCTGCTCCGGTCGCCAACCTCCGCCAGCGACGGAGCTTCCGGACTCCCGACGGGACGCTGCGCGAGCACCTGCGGGCCGATTTCCCCGATGACCTGCTCATCGGGCGCCCGCTCGGAATCGAAGTCCGCAGCTGGCTCGCACTCGACAGCAGAATCGCGACAGCTGCACTGCGACTCGTCGGCGCCGTCCCCGCCCTGGCTCCGCTGCTCCGCCACGCCCCGCATCTCGGGGGGCGGGCCTGGAGCGTCACGGCAGCTAGACGGGGATCGACGTCGATGCTCACCGCCACAGGCGAGGGTCAATCCGGGGCCACCGGCCGGCTCGCGGCCATCGCCGCAGAACGTCTCGTGGAACTGCAACTACGCGGCGCCGTGACGATGGCGGACGCGGTGCGCTTCGATGAACTCGAGCGAGCAGGCGACGTCAGGGTCACGGCCGGGTCGACATGACAGGGTGAGGCGGTCGATCAGCGCACGGACTCCGCCTCGCTCTTCTCCGGCTGAGCTCGCCCGGAGCGCCGGCGGGTCTACGCCGCAGTCGGCGGCAGGAGGACGGGGATTCCGTCGCGCACGGGATAGACGACGCGTTCGCCGTCGTCGTCTGTCCGCGTCGAGACCAGCTCGTCGCCGCGGCGTTCGAGTGCGGACCCGGTGACAGGGCAGCGCAGGATCTTGAGCAGATCAGCAGAAAGATGGGCCATGGTCCCAGTCTATGCGCTGACGCGGCCACGACGACCGAGGGACCGCCGCGCGGCGCAACCGTTACTGACTGGGGTCGTGCAGCATGCGCAGCCGCGGCTTCGTTCCGGGCTGCGGCGTGGAATCGACGCCGGAGCCAGCCGGCGGTGTCAACTGCTGGTCGGCTGCTCGGCGGTCCTCGCCGTCGGCGCCGGCCGACCCCGTCGTCCGGACGGCGTCGACCTCGCTGGCCGGCGCCTCGCCACGTTCACTGACGGCATCGGCGAGGGCGGAGAGGTCATCGGAGGCCAGACGCGGGGCGTCGGGGATGTCGAGGCGGAGCACGTTCCAGCCACGCGGCACCGTGAGCCGGCCGGCGTGGACGGCGCAGAGGTCGTAACAGTGCGGCTCCGCGTACGTGGCCAGCGGGCCGAGCACCGCCGTGGAATCGGCGTACACGTACGTCAAAGTAGCGATGGCCGACTGTTGGCAGCCCGAACGCGAACACAGACGATTTGATCCCACGAGCCCCCACCCTACCCGCAACCCGGCGCGGAACGCTGGAGCGGCACGGCCGGCGGGATAGGCTCGGAACATGGGTTCATTCACGTTCGATTCCGGCCCCGAGCACCGCCCCTCGGGCGGGCGCGGGTTCCATCAGCGCCGCCGCAACCGGCACGGCCGCGGCATGCGCGGGCCGATGATGCCACTCTCACTGCCCGGTGCGCGGACGCGGCAGGACCGGTTCGAGGACCTCGTCGCCGAGTCCAGCATGCGGCTCGAGCAACTGCATGGTACCCGGATCGCTTCGATCCAGTTCATGGTCGCCTTCGCGCCCGACAAACCCGGGCTGGACCGGGCGACGGCGCGCGGCGAGGCGACGCCGCTGGGACGCAGCCTCCGGGTCGGTCCGCAGTCGATCTCCACGCCGGAAGGTCAGCGCTCCGTGGCCGGACAGCAGCAGGTCGTGCTCTTTCGGCGGCCGATCGAGGAACTGTCACCGTCGCCGGCGGAACTGCCGGAACTTGTCCACGACGTGGTGATCGAGCTGGTCGCCGAACTGCTGAACCTCAGCCCGGAGCAGGTCGATTCTACGTACGGCCGCAGCCACCTGCGCGGTCCCTAGCGCGTCACATCCACGGCGATGCTCCGCTGGCCCTCGCTGGCCCGCGGAATCGACGGGGTCGAGATGCCGTTGTTCCTGGCCTGCACGCGCTGCGCGCCGTACACCGCCTCGCCCGCCGCATCGATCAGCAAGGCGACCGGCTCGGGGTCCAGGTCCCGCACGTCGAACAGCTCCGTCGCGGCGCCGTCGAGCTCGATCGTTTCGGCCCGGCCGATCCCGCCGTCGGCCATGATCGGGCGGATCGTCACCTGGGACGCGCCGCCGGCCGACCCGAACACGAGATGCGTGCGGGCAGAGCGCGGCACGGCGAGCACGTGCTGGTTGCCCAACCGTGTGGCCGAAGCCGCCCAGGCGAAGTCAAGACCGCTGTCCTCGGTGCCGCGGACCGAGCGTGCCCCGGCGACAACCGTCTCGCTCGACTGCAGGGCCACCGTGTAGGTTCCCTCCTCGAGCTCGTCCAACGGGATGGTCATCACGGAATCCGCGGGCGCCTCCACCGTCGCGCCGCCGGGCACGTCGACTTCGCCGCTCGTGCGGAAGATCCGCACGTTGACCTCGGCGTCCCGTGAACCGGGGTTGGTGATCTGCAGCTCCGGCCGGGCGTCGGCGAGGTCACCCGTGGGTTCCGGGGTGTTCGACTCGTTCTGGACGACGACGCCGGGCACGACCTGCGAGGTGCCTCCGGTCTCGCCCGGCTCGAGGTATTCCACGCCGCCGGGGGTGAGGCCACGCAGGACCGACTGCTGAACGACCGCGTTCACGGGTGCGCCCGTGGAACGCACGCGCACGCTGACCGCCGGGTCCTCGGCGATGAAGCCGGCGAGGACGATGTTCTTGGTCTGGCCCGGCCCGAGCACGATGCCGCGGAGGTTGCCCGCATCGGCGCGGCCGGTGGAGCCGACGACGTCGAGATCGACGGTTGCCGCGGAGGCCGAGGGGTTGGCGAGCATCAGCAGCGCGGTACGGCCGACTTCGGTGGACGCGCCGGTGATCCACGCGTCGTTCGACGGCGACCGGCAGGAGGAGGAGGCGAATCCGGCCAGATCGCCGTCGTCCGCGCGGTAGGTCCGGGATTGCCCTGCCAACGACTTGAGGCCGCCCAACGGCTGCGCGCGCAGGACTGCCCATCCGGCTTCGCGCACGTTGTCCTGAACGGAGGCCTTCTGGCCGCTGTAGCCCTCGGCGCTCGCCCCCGATGCCTCGGCTGCCTCGGCCTCATCCAGCTGCGGGGCGAGCCGCTCGATGCTCTCGCCCTCCAGCGTCATGACGGCACTGCCGGGCAGCCGCTCGGCGGCGTCGCTGACCACGAGGGCGCGCAGGGAGGACTCGGCCGAATCCGATTCAGCAGCGAACTCCGGGTCGGTGCCCTCCGCCGTGCTTCCCTCCACAATGCGGGGGACCGGCGGGCACGAGAAGACGGCCTCGCCGGCCGGCACCTCGGACTGCGTGATGCCGAGGTCGTGGGCCGCGGTCGGCAGTCCGACGAACCCGGCGGCCGCGACTCCCCCACCTGTGCCGAGCACGAGCAGAGCTCCGACGGAGCCGGCGAGGATCTTCCGCATCCGGCGGCGGCGGGCCCGGCGGGCGCGTCGGCTCTCGACCGCCCCGGTGCCGCGCTGGGCGGCCCGGCCGGTCGTCGGCTCTGGTTTCTCCGTCATCGCTGCTCCTTCGTCGTCGACGCCGGTACCGCCGGCTCGGCGTCTGCGGCGAGATGCTCGTCCGCTTCCGCATCGTCGTCCGGCTCCGCGTCCGGCTCATCGGAGACGTGGTCGCTCGTGCGCCAGCGCGGCTGCACGAGGGCGGCCCGGCGGCGGGCCCGAACCGGAAGGACGAGTAGCAAGGCGATGAGCAGAACCAGGCCCTGCACCGCCAGCACGGGCATCGCCCACGGGTTGGAGTACTGGATGTTCAAGCGACCGGCCTCGGCCGGCAACTCGAAGGCCTGGGCCCAGCCGAGGGTCGTGGCTCGCAACGGGCGCCCGTCGTAGGTCGCCGACCAGCCCGTGGCGGCGCGCTCGGCCAGGACGACGCGGCGCCCTTCGGAGCCCGCGGGCACGTCCTGGTTCAACACCCGAGCCCGGTCGGAAGCGACCAGGTGCTCGGTCTGGAGATTGGAGCCGACGACGCGAACGCGGGCCGTGAAGTCGCCAGACTCCTCGGATCCGCCGGCCTGGACGGGGTCGACGCGCCAGAGCCAGCCGGCGTCGGTCCGGCCGACCGAGGCCAGGCCCGGGACGACGTCGATCTGGGACGCGACGTAGTCTCCGGAGGAGTCGACGTTGGTGAGGACGACGTAGTCGACACCCAGCGCACTGAGGTCGGCGCGCGGGTCAATCGCCTGCCCCGAGACGATCGAAGCGACGGTGCCGCGCAGGACGGTCGTCGCATCATCGTCCTGCTTGCGCTCCGCCTGCAGGACGGGGCCGAAGTAGCCGTCGGCCTCGGCGACCGCGGAGACGGAGTCGAGGGTCGAACCCGCACCCGAGGCGAGAGACGTCTGCACGACGCCGCCCTCGCCCTGGGTGACGACGAGCGTCCGGGACTCCGATGCGCTCCGCCCGCGATCGGCGGCCGTCGCGGGCAGGCTGCGCGGCGTGGTCGCGGTCAGCTGCGGCTCGGCGCCGTATCCAGCGCCGCCGGCGAGGAATCCCGCACCGGCGATGAGGACGGAGACCGCAGCGAAGGCGGCCGCGATTCCGGCCCAGGTGCGCGCGGCCCGGCCCTCGCGTGCCTGGGCACGCAGGCCCGGCGCCTCGCCGAAGCGCAGGCGTCCCGCCCCCACGGCCGCAGCCAGGAGCAATGCGAGGACGATGCCGGAGACGAACGGCCCGGTGAACGGGGTCACCGCCCGGCCTGAGTCGATGCTTGTGGCGATCAGCTGGGAGCCGACCGAGCCGACGAGCAGCAGCACGACGGCGGCCAGCGCGCCGCGTGCGGTCCAGCCGGCACGGTCCGGGCCCAGCGCGCCGACGACCGTGAAGGCGAGCGCGGGCAGTGCGACGAGAACCGCGGCGACGACGAGCCAGGGCACGCCCTCGGGCAGGGCGGCGAGCCCTGCCGGCGGCACGGAGGTATCCAGATTCACGGGGAAACCGAGCAGCTGCTGCCAGGACGGCGCGGCGTGGAATGCCTGCGGCACACCCGGGTCGGCGAGAAGCACCCGCAGGTTCGTGAACGCGGAGACGGCCAGACCCGCCACCATGGCGAGCGCCGGCACCGGAATCCACCAGAGGCTCTTGGCGCGCCGGCCGGCGGCCACCCCGACGACGGCGATCGCGAGGATGGTGGGCAGCAGGAGCGCGGGCGCGGCGGCGACGACGAGTGCGAACGCCAGTCCGGCCCCGGCCGCGGCCGTCCACGACATGGTTCCGGCGACGCCCGGGCGACGGGCGGACCGCGCGTCGTCGTCGTCGAGCGTGACGAGGCCGCGGCGGCGGGCACCGCCGATGCTGCGGATCACGCCGAGCGCGACGAGCGGGGCCAGCACGTGCACGACGACGGCGCCGAGGCGGCCGCTGCCCAGCGCCACCTGAAGGGTGGGCGCGAGGGCGTAGGCGACGGCGCCGAAGAGGCGAATGCCGCGCGAGCCGGTCACAGCGCTGAGCGCGAGCCACGCGAAGAGCGCGGACAGCGGCATCGCGGCGAGCACGAAGACGGTGACGGCCACGTTCGGGGCCGCGCCGCCGGCCGCGCCGATAAGGGTCAGTACGTAGTCGAAGGGGTCGGGCGCGCCCGGCATGCCGCTTCCCGTGGCCTGCCACCAATCGGTCGCGTTGTCCCAGATGTCGCCGAGCCGGGCGGAGAGCGGAAGCATCGATCCCTCGGTGAGGGCTTGCGCGCCGATGAGGTGGCGCAGGCCGACGAGCGAGAGCCCGGCCGTGACGAGGACCGCGACCAGCGCACTGACGGCAGCACTCGTACGGCTGGCGGTGACGAGTTCGGCGAAGTCGTCGCGGTCGTCGCCGGAAGGATTGGAGGCTTCGCTGGCCGCGTTCGGTTCACCGGGTGCGGACTCAAGTTCGTGGCCGGCGAGCAGGTGACGGTGGTGCTCGCGCACATCGCGCCGCCGGGTCATCAGGGAGGCGACCGCGGAGCGGCGCTGCTTCCTGGTCCGCGCGGCCGAGCGACGGGAAGCGATCAGCCTGACGGGCCGCAGGACGGCCAGCAGGGACGCGCCGAGCTGGCCGACGCCGTGGCCCGGGTCCTTCGTGACGAGGCCCGACAGGAAGCGGCCGAGCCCACCGAGTACGGCGAAGAGTGCGATGAACGGGACCAGTGGCAGCGGCGCGTGTTTGAGGCGCAGGTAGACCTGCGAACGGCGGGCGGCGAAGGGCCCGGTCAGCTGCTTGACGGCGTCGGAGACGTGGTACATCCGCGCCTGCGGCACCACGACGACGCGGTGGCCGGCGAGGCGGTTGCGCCAGCACAGGTCGAGATCGTCGCCGACGCCGGGCAGGGCGCGGTCGAACCCGCCGAGCGCGGACCAGACGTCGCGGCGGATGAGGAGGCCGGCGGAGTTGACGGCGAAGGTGTCGGAGCGGCGGTCGTGCTGGCCCTGGTCGAGCTCTTCGGCCTCGATCATGGTCAGGCGTTCGCCGGCACGGCTCATGGAGAGGCCGACGTCGAGCAGGTGGCGCGGACGGTCGGCGTCGAGCTGCTTGCAGCCGGCGATCGTCACCGATGGGCTCGCCTCGACGGCGTCCAGGAGCTTCTCGAGGGCGTCCGTGGCGGGCGCGGAGTCGTCGTGGATCAGCCAGATCCACTCCGCCTCGGGCGCTCCGGTCGGTTCGGGTCCGGCGGCGAGGCCGGCGGCGACGGAGTGCCCGAAACCGTGCGCGGTCGTCGAAACGATCGTCGCGTCGGCGGGCAGGTGGGCGCGCAGCAAGTCGGCGGACTCGTCGCGGGAGGCGGCGTCGACGCCGATGAAACGGTCGACCGGGCGGGACTGACCCGTCAGAGCCTCCAACGTGCGGGGCAGGAAGGCGGCACCGTCGCGCGTTGCAACGACGGCGGTGACGCGGAGGTGCTCGTAAATTAGACCGCTCGCTTCCGCAGCCGGCGGCGCTCGCGCTCGGAGAGCCCGCCCCAGATGCCGAAGCGCTCGTCGTTGGACAGCGCGTATTCGAGGCACTCGGAACGCACGTTGCACGCCCCGCAGACCTTCTTGGCGTCGCGGGTCGAGCCGCCCTTCTCCGGGAAGAACGCCTCGGGATCGGTCTGGGCGCAGAGGGCTTCGGTCTGCCAGCCGAGTTCGCCCTCATCCTCCTCGTATCCGAGGAGGTTCAGCCACAGGCCGCGCTCCGGCGCGCCCTCGGCCTCCTTCTCGGCCGGCAGTTCGCGCACTGGTGCGACGAGGCCCTCCGCCGGTTCGACGGCGGGTTCGCCCTCGGCGCTCTCGTGCGCGGCGAGGAAGGCGGTCGCCTGATCCTCGAGCTTGAGATCCGAAGCCTCACGGAAGCGTTCGGCAGCCGCGTCGTCGGCCGGATCGAGGAACCAATCGGCGGGCACCCCTCGGGAGCCGTAGTGCTTCGAGGCCTGGGCCTGGCTCGTATTGTGCTCGTGAATGCGTTCTGGTGTCCCCATTGTTGAGCCCTTCGACTTGCTGTTCGGCTGTACTTGCTTCTCGTATTCCGCCACCAGCGCGATCAGCGCCTTGGCTCTCAACTCGAGTGCGAGTCATCTCGTGAGAACGTATGAGGGAAGCTCATGAGTGTTCCACGGGACTAATTACACTTGTGTAACTCACCTTCCGTCAAGCGGGCAGGTGATTTTATAGACCAATCCACCGCGTGTCGTCGCACGCCACGCCGGGCGAAATCCCCGTCAGACCACGGAAGACTCTACTTCCGCGGATTCTCAGGGTTTTCACAGCATCACGAGGAGTTTGCCAATGTCGTCTCAGAACGGATCGTTACACGGTATCGAGTCGATCCTGGCTCCGCTGCGAGCGAGCCCCTCTCCCCTGCTCATCTGGCACGGGCCGTCGGGCGAGCGCGTCGAGCTCTCTGGCCGCGTGTTCGACAATTGGGTCGCCAAATCCGCCAACCTCCTCTCCGAGGAGTACGACGCCGGCCCGGGGACGTGCGTCGCGTTCGCCGCGCCCGCGCACTGGAAGACTCTGGCGCTGGCGTTCGCGGCCTGGCAGCTGGGCGCTCGCGTCGTCATCTCCGACGCGGAGGGAGCCGCCGACCTGGGTGCCGACCTCGTCGTCACGGACGCGCCGGAGACGGTCGAGGCCGACGAGATCTTGGCCGTCGCGCTCGGCTCGCTGGCCCTGAATTTCGGTGCCGAGTTGCCGTCTGGAGCTCTCGACTACGCGGCGGAGGTGCGGAGCTTCGGCGACGTCGCCTTCCCGGAATCGGTCGCCGCCGGCGCCGGGGCGCTGACGACCGCCCTCGGCACGCTGACCTTCGGCGAGCTCGTTGCGCCCGCAGGCGGGGACGGCGGAACGGCTGCCTTCGTCGCTGATGACCACGAGGCGGACGAGCCGGCGCTGGGCGCGGCCCTTCGTGCCGCCGTCGTGCAGTTCGGCCGCGGTGACGCGCTGGTCCTGTTCGGTCGCGGCGTCGAGGCGCGCGAGGCGCTGCTCGCGCAGGAACGGGCCGTGCGGAGGATCTAGCCGGAGTGAACGGGGCTCACGCGCGCGGGCCCGGCGCGGGGGCGTCCGCTGCGACGGCGTCGCGCTCGTTCGGGTGGAGCAGCTCGTGATCGTGGGCGAACTCGGGTTCCGCGTCCAACTCGGCGGTGAAGACCCAGAAGCGGTAGGCGAAGAAACGGAAGATCGTGCCCAGAATCAGGCCCACCACGCTGCCGGCGATGAAGAGGCTGGTCGTGTCCGTCAGGTGCAGCATGTACTTGGTCACCCACACGCACGCGGCGGCGATCCCGAGCCCGATCGCGTTCATGATCAGGAACATCACCAGCTCGCGGGCGATGTTGGCCTGGCGGCGGTGCCGGAACGTCCAGTAGCGGTTCGCGCCCCAGGAGAAGAAGGTCGCGACGACGCCGGCGACGATCTTCGCCTTGACCTCGGACCCGGCCATGTGACCTGACATCAGCCAGAAGTAGATGCTGCTGTCCACCACGAAGGCGGCGGCACCGACCGTTCCGAACTTCATGACCTCGCGCCAGAGCATTGAGACGAGTCCTTGGACACGCTCGATGAGTCCCCTGAACATATTCCTCCACGCGTTCGATCGCCCCGCCGGGACCCGGGCGCGGCGGTGAGACGCCGGACCCGGCCGGAGGGCACGTTAGCGATCAGTCTAGGTGTGCCCGCTGCGCGTTTTCTGTGAATACAGCCGAAATGACCGGTGTCTTCCGTCACCGGGCGGGCAGCGGCGGCCGGCTTCGGTAGGCTGGGCGGGTGAGTTTTCCTGTGATTGGCGTTGTTGGTGGCGGACAGCTGGCCCGAATGATGGCCCCCCAAGCTGTCCATCTTGGTTTCGATCTGCACGTTCTGGCCGAAGGCCCGGACGTGTCCGCGGTGAAGGCGGTGTCCTCCGCGCCCGTGGGTGACTACACGGACCTCGAGACCCTGCGCGCTTTCGCCCGCGGCAAGGACGTGGTCACCTTCGACCACGAGCACGTGCCGAACGAGCACCTGCAGACCCTGATCGACGAGGGCGTGAACGTCCAGCCGCGGCCGAGCGCGCTCGTCCACGCCCAGGACAAGCTGGTCATGCGCCGTGCGATCGAGGCCCTCGGGCTGCCGAACCCGCGCTGGGCGGCCGTCGCCTCCGTCGCCGAGCTCGTGGCGTTCGGGGACGAGGCGGGTTGGCCCGTCGTGCTGAAGACCCCGCGCGGCGGCTACGACGGCAAGGGAGTGCGCATCGTGGAGGACCACGTTGCCGCCCAAGCGTGCGCCGACTGGTTCGACGCTGGCCGCTTCGACGCCCTGCTCGCCGAGGAAAAGGTCGATTTCTCTCGCGAGCTCTCCGCCATGGTGGCCCGCACCCCGGGCGGAGAGGCCCGCGCCTGGCCCGTCGTGCACACGATTCAGGTCGACGGCGTCTGCGACGAGGTGATCGCCCCGGCGGCCGAGCTCGACCCGGCCGTCGAAGAGGCCGCCCGCGAAGCGGCGCTGACGATCGCCCGCGAGTTCGGCGTCACCGGCGCGATGGCCGCTGAGCTCTTCGAAACGCCCGGCCACGGCGCCGGATTCGTGATCAACGAGCTCGCGATGCGGCCGCACAACACCGGCCACTGGTCGATGGACGGCTGTGTGACCGGCCAGTTCGAGCAGCACCTGCGCGCCGTGCTGGATCTGCCGCTGGGCGACACGCGTCCCCTGGGTGGGCGCACCGTGATGAAGAACTACCTCGGCGGCGCCAACGAGGACCTCTACTCGATGTATCAGGCGGCCCTGGCCGCCGAACCGCGCGCCAAGATCCACGCCTACGGCAAGTCCGTGCGGCCGGGCCGTAAGATCGGGCACATCAACGTCGTCGCCGAGCCCGGCGAGAGCGTCGCCTCCGTGCGGGAGCGCGCGAACCGCGTCGCCGCCCTCATCCGAGACGGGCAGTAAGCGCCCGCCACCCCCGTCCACCGGTCACCATCACCACGGCCGGTCCAAGAACGAAGGAATGAGCATGAGCACCACGCAGCCACTGGTCGGCGTCGTCATGGGATCGGACTCCGACTGGCCGACGATGCGTCTGGCCGCCGAAGCCCTCGACGAGCTGGGCATCCCTTACGAGGCCGACGTCGTCTCCGCGCACCGCATGCCCGAGGACATGATCAGCTACGGCAAGACCGCTCACGAGCGGGGACTGCGCGTGATCATCGCCGGCGCCGGCGGAGCCGCCCACCTGCCCGGCATGCTGGCCTCCGTGACTCCGCTGCCCGTCATCGGCGTGCCCGTCCAGCTGAAGACCCTCGACGGCATGGATTCCCTGCTCTCGATCGTCCAGATGCCCGCGGGTGTCCCGGTGGCGACCGTCTCGATCAACGGCGCGCGCAACGCGGGGCTGCTCGCGGCGCGGATCCTGGCCTCCGGCGCGGGCGAGGAGGCGGCCGCCCTCCGCTCGGACCTCGTCGACTTCGCCGCCGGGCTGCGCCAGGTGGCCGCCGACAAGGGCGCCGCGCTGCGCGCGAGCATCGCCGAGCAGCGGGCGGGCGACGGGCGCTAGCCGAGACCCCATGCAGCCTTCGACGAATCAGAACCCCTCGAACCCCGGCGGCCGGCTCACCGACCCGGTCCGGAATCCCGAGCAGGCGCCAGCTCCCGTCCGCACCAAGCGGGCGTTTTTCCTCCTGCTCCTAACGATCTTCGTACCCGGCGGCGCGCAGGTGGTCGCCGGCAACCGGCGCATCGGCCGCCGCGCCCTCGTTGTCACACTGACGTGCTGGACCCTGCTGATCCTCACGGTCGCCGTCTACGTGTTCGACCGGGCCATCCTGATCTCGTTGCTGGCCCGGCCTTCGGCGCAGCTCACCCTCGCGATCCTCCTGCTCCTGCTGGCCATCGGGTGGGTACTGCTCTTCATCAACACGATCGCGATCATCCGGCCCACCCTGCTCGCCCCGGGCGCGCGCGGGATCCTCGTCGGCGCCACCGTGCTGGCCCTCGTCTGCACGGCGGGCGCGCTCGGCTACGGTTCGTTCATGCTCAACACGGGCCGCGACACGATCAAGAACGTCTTCGCCTCCGGACCCGAGATGGAGCCCGCCGACGGCCGCTACAACATCCTGGTCATGGGCGGCGATGCCGGGGCCAACCGCGAGGGCCTGCGCCCCGACACGATGATGCTCTTCAGCGTCGATGCGAAGACCGGCAAGACCGCGATCATCTCCTTCCCCCGCAATTTCCAGAACGCGCCCTTCCCCGCGGGCTCCCCGCTCGCGGACGTCTTCCCCACCGGCTTCGACTGCGGCAACGAGTGCATCCTCAACGCCCTCTACCCGGTCGTGGAGCAGAGCTACGCCGACGTCTACCCGGAGGGCTCCAACGCGGGCGCCGAGGCGATGATGGACGCGGCGGAAGGCATCACCGGCGTCGAGGTCCAGGGCTACGTCCTCGTGGACATGGCCGGTTTCGAGACGTTCATCGACGCCATGGGCGGCGTCACGGTTCAATCCGGCGGTTGGGTTCCCTTCCGCGGCCCGCAGCGCGATGACATGTACGTGCGCACGCGCTGGTTCGAACCCGGGGAACTGAAGATGGACGGGGCCGAGGCCCTCTGGTTCGCCCGGTCCCGCTACTTCACGACCGACTACCACCGCATCCGCCGGCAGCAGTGCCTGCAGCAGGCCATGATCAAGCAGTTCAACCCGCAGACGGTCCTGACCCGATTCGGGGACATCATGTCCGCCGGCGAAAATCTCGTGGAGACCAACATCCCTCAGGACCAGCTCGGCAGCTTCCTGAATCTGGCCGACAAAGCCCGCGACAGCCCGATGGAGCGCCTCACCCTTGGCGCGCCGGACTTCGGGACGAGCTCGGACAGGTTCTCGACCTACCCGGACTTCGGCCTGATCGAGGAGCGCGTGGACGAGATCCTGCTCACGGCTTCCGGCGACGCCCCCGAGCCGACACCGCAGGAGAAGCCCGAGCCGAGCGAGGACTCGTCGGATGACGGTGCGAGCGGTTCCGACGAGGACGGCGGCGACGGTGGCACCGGTGGCGAAAGCTCCGACGCCGGAGACACGGCCGGGTCCACCGAGGCGACGGACAAGCAGGACGACATCGCGGGCTGGGGATCGGAGGCTCCGACGGCTCAGCCGGATGGCTCACCCATCACCGAGGACTACCTGATCTACCTCGAGCAGACCGGGCAGACCGGCCTGTTGGAGCTGATCGCCGGCGACAACGACGAATGCACGACCTGACCGCACTCCCCACCGCGAGGATCACCTCCCAGGAGCCGCCGTGTACCACCTAGAGAACACCGTCCGCGATTACGCGTGGGGCTCCACGGACCTCATCGCTTCACTGCTGGGGCGCGCGCCCTCGGGCGGACCGGAGGCCGAATTGTGGATCGGGGCGCACCCCGGCGCCCCGTCGCTCGTACTGGGTCCGACCGCCGAACAGCACGACGGCGCCGTGCGCCTCGACGAAGTCATCGCCGCCGACCCCGTCGCGCACCTCGGCGACGAGGCCGGCGCCCGGTACGGGCGTCTGCCGTTCCTGGCCAAGGTGCTCGCGGCCGCCGCTCCTCTGTCCCTGCAGGTGCACCCGACCCTGGAGCGCGCCCGCGCCGGCTTCGCCGCCCAGCAGGCCGCCGGGCTAGCAGCGGAGCACCCGGACAGCAATTACAAGGACGACAACCACAAGCCGGAAATGCTGCTGGCTCTCACGGAGTTCACCGCGCTCTGCGGATTCCGCGAGCCGCGGGTCGCGGCGGGCCTCTTCGCGCAGCTCGCAGACTCCGGCGCCCTCTCCGAGTCGGCCCGCGAGGCCGCGGAGCAGATCGGCGCCCTGCTCGGCGCCGGCGACCTCCCCGGCGCCTTCACCGCCCTTCTGGGCGGGCGGACGCGCGAGGTCTCGCCGCCGGTCCTGGACCTCGTCGCCCAGGCGCCGGCCGCCGTCGAACGCCTGCGGGCCGACGGGGCTCGGATCGATCCCGGGCTGGCCGAGCTCGACGCCCTCAACGGGCACTACCCGGGCGATCCGGGGGTGCTGATCTCGCTGCTGCTGAACCATGTCACCCTCTCCCCCGGGCAGGCGATCGCGCTGCCGGCCGGCAACGTGCACGCGTACCTGCGCGGGCTCGGCATCGAGGTCATGGCCAGCTCGGACAACGTGCTGCGCGGCGGGCTCACGCCCAAACACGTCGATGTGGGCGAGCTGCTGGCCACGGTCGACTTCCGGCCGCTGCCGGTCCCGTTCGTGGAGCCCAACGAAACGGAGTTCGGCCAGCGCATCTACCGGCCCGGATTCGAGGAGTTCGAGCTGCAGGTCCTCGAGGTGCGCGCCGGCTCCGACGTGCCCGTCGATCAGCGCGGCCCCGCTGTCGTGCTCGTAACCTCTGGCGCGCTCGTGCTGGACGCGCCGACCGGCGACGTCCTCGTCTCCCGCGGCGAATCCGTTTTCCTGCCCGCGACGGCGGCCCCCGTCGTCGCGCGCCTGGCGCAGAGCGCCCGCGCCACCCCCGGAGACGACGACGGCGGCAGCGCTACAGCCTACGCCGTAACCCTGCCGCCGCGCGTGCAGTAGTCGCCCGCCTCAGCGGGTGTAAGGCTCCCACTTCTTCGACTGGTGCTCGCCGTCCACGAAGCGGATGGTGCCGGACTTCGAGCGCATCACGATCGACTGCGTGCGGATGGTGCTGTTCTTGTAGCGCACGCCGCGCAGCAGGTCGCCGTCGGTGATGCCGGTCGCCGCGAAGTAGCAGTTGTCGCTCGTGACCAGATCGGTCGTCGTCAACACGCGGTCCAGGTCGTGGCCGGCGTCGATCGCGTGCTGCTTCTCGTCGTCGTCCTGCGGCCAGAGCCGGCCCTGGATGACGCCGCCGAGCGCGCGGATCGCGCACGCGGAGACGATGCCCTCCGGCGTGCCGCCGACCCCCATCAGGGCGTCGACGCCCGTGTCCTCGCGGGTCGCGGCGATGGCGCCCGCGACGTCCCCGTCGAGGATCATCTTGGTGCGAGCGCCCGCGGCGCGGATGTCCTCGATGAGCTTCTGGTGGCGCGGGCGGTCCAGCACGCACACGGTGACCTGGCTGATCGGCTTGTTCTTGGCCTTCGCGATGAGGTGCAGGTTCTGCTTCACGGGCAGGCGCAGGTCCACCATGTCGGCCGCCTCGGGCCCCGTGACGAGCTTGTCCATGTAAAACACCGCCGACGGGTCGAACATCGCCCCGCGCTCGGCGACGGCCAGCACGGAGATCGCGTTGTTGATGCCGAGGGCGGTCAGCCGGGTGCCGTCGACGGGATCGACGGCGACGTCGACCTCGGGTCCGCCGCCGTTGCCCACGTGCTCGCCGTTGAACAGCATCGGGGCTTCGTCTTTCTCACCCTCGCCGATGACGACGACGCCGTTGAAGTTCACCGTCGAGAGCAGCGACCGCATCGCGTCGACCGCGGCGCCGTCGGCCGCGTTCTTGTCCCCGAGACCCACCCACGGGCTCGAGGCGATGGCCGCCGCCTCGGTCACGCGCACCAGTTCGAGTGCGAGGTTGCGGTCCGGCTCGGCGTCGCCGAGAGAGAGTCGTGGGGACAATTGGGCGAAATTCGTGTCTTCAGTCACTACGGTCCTCGTCCTTGAGATGTATTCGCGGGCGCTCCCCGCGCCATCGATCATATCGAGTACGGCCCCGCGTCGCCTCCGGGCGCGGGCATCCGTCACAATAGTTAAGTGAGCGACGAACAACTCCCCAAGCCGATCCTGACCGAATCCCAGGCCAAGCGCGCCAACCAGTCCCTCAAGGGCATGGTGATCTCGGTGCTGCTCACCCTCGCGGTGGTGATCCCCGTGATGTTCATGAACCCGTTCAACCAGGAAAACAATTACGATCCCGACGTGGACGTCTCCGGCATCGCCGCGCAGGCGGGCCAGTCCGCCAGCTTCACGCCGCTTGACGCGGCCGTCCCGGCCGGCTGGTACCCGAACTTCGCGCGCTGGCAGTCCGGCGGCGCGGACGGGGTCGCCTACTGGGAGGTCGGCTATGTGACGGACGAGGAGGGCTTCGTCTGGCTCAAGCAGACCGACGCGGCGAACCCGACCTGGATCGCCCAACACGCCGAGTCCGCGCCGGTCACCGGCGAGCGCCGCATCGGCGGGGCGGTGTGGGAGGAGCGCTCGGTGCGCGACGACGACGGTGCCCCGCACGTCACGCTCGTGGGTACCGTGGACGGGACCACGGTCCTGCTCGCCAGCGATTCCGGTCCCGAGACCCTCGAGGCCGCCGCTTTGGCCGTCCTCGCGGAGTAGCTGCCGGTCACAGAACTCACGGCCCGGCCGTGACTGCCGCTAGCCTGTGAGTCATGTCTGAAGTCAAGAATTCCGCGCTGACCCCTGCCGAGGCTTGGAAACTGCTGCAGGAGGGCAATGCCCGTTTCGTCGTTGGCGAGACCGCCCACCCCAACCAGAACGCCGCGCGCCGCGACGAACTCGTCGACGCCCAGAACCCGTTCGCCGTCATCTTCGGCTGTTCCGACTCCCGACTCGCCGCCGAGATCATCTTCGACGTCGGGCTCGGCGACGTCTTCGTGGTCCGCACCGCCGGCCAGGTGATCGATCCGGCGGTTCTGGGATCGCTCGAATACTCGGTCGACGTCCTCAACGTTCCGCTCATCGTCATCCTGGGCCACGACTCTTGCGGGGCCGTGACGGCCGCAATCGACGCCTACCGAACCGGCGACATGCCACCGGGATACATCCGCAACCTCGTCGAGCGCATCACCCCCAGCGTCGTCGCCGCCCGCCGCCAGGATGTCAAGGACGTCAACAGCACGGTTGTCGAGCACGTGAAGCAGACCTCCACCCGGCTGCTGGAGATGTCCCGGAGCCTCAGCGAGGCGGTTCAGGAGGGCCGCACCGCGATCGCAGGCGTGACCTACCGCTTGGCCGAGGGCAAGGCCGAGCTGGTCTGCCAGCACGGCAGCGTCTGAGCTCCACGTCCTCTTTCCGTCGCGTTCGTCACGCCCGACTATGGCCCAGCCCCTAGTCGGCGAGGCGGCGACGGGTCTAACGTGGTGAGAATGACGACGAGTGAAAAGTACCGGATCGAACACGACACCATGGGTGAAGTCCGCGTGCCCGCGGATGCGCTCTACAAAGCGCAGACGCAGCGCGCCGTGGAGAACTTCCCCATCTCCGGCAAGCGGCTCGAACGCAAACACATCGAGGCCCTCGCGCGCGTGAAGAAGGCCGCGGCCGGCGCCAACGCCGCTCTCGGGGTCGTCGACCGCGACGTCGCCGACGCCATCATCGCCGCCGCCGACCGGGTCGCGTCCGGCGAGTTCGACGAGCACTTCCCCATCGACGTCTTCCAGACCGGCTCCGGCACGTCGTCGAATATGAACACCAACGAGGTCCTCGCCGAGCTGGCGACCCGCCATCTGCTCAACCACGGCAGCACCAAGACCGTGCACCCGAACGACCACGTGAACGCGTCGCAGTCTTCGAACGACGTGTTCCCGACGTCGGTGCATGTCGCCGCGACAAGCGCCCTGACCGCCGATCTCATCCCGGCCCTCGCCCACCTCGCGGCCTCGCTCGAGCGCAAGGCGGAGGAGTTCGCGTCCGTCGTGAAGTCCGGGCGCACCCACCTCATGGACGCGACCCCGGTGACGCTGGGCCAGGAGTTCGGCGGCTACGCGGCCCAGGTCCGCTACGGCATCGAGCGCATCGAGTCTGCGCTGCCGCGCGTCGCGGAGGTCCCGCTCGGCGGCACGGCCGTCGGCACGGGAATCAACACCCCGCCCGGGTTCGCGGCCAAGGCCATCGCGCTGCTCGCCGAAGACACGTCCCTGCCGATCACCGAGGCACGCAACCACTTCGAGGCCCAGGCCAACCGCGACGGCCTCATCGAGGCTTCGGGGCAGCTGCGCACGATCGCCTACTCGTTCATCAAGATCAACAACGACCTGCGCTGGATGGGTTCGGGGCCGAACACGGGCCTCGGCGAGATCGCGATCCCCGACTTGCAGCCCGGCAGCTCCATCATGCCGGGCAAGGTCAACCCGGTCATCAGCGAGGCCGCCATCCAGGTCGCCGCCCAGGTCATCGGCAACGACACCACGATCGCACTGTCCTCGACCAACGGCGCCTTCGAGCTGAATGTCGGCATCCCGGTGATGGCGGCGAACCTGCTCGAATCGGTCCGCCTGCTGACGAACACCGCGCGGCTCATGGCCGACCGGATGATCGACGGGCTGAAGGCCAACGAGGAGCGGGCGCGTTTCCTCGCCGAGGCGAGCCCGTCCATCGTCACGCCGCTGAACAAGCTCATCGGCTATGAGAACGCGGCGGAGATCGCGAAGAAGGCGGTCGCCGAGTCGCTCACCGTCCGGGGGGCGACGATCGCCCTCGGCTACGTCGAGCGCGGCGAGCTCACCGAGCAGCAGCTCGACGAGGCCCTCGACGTCACCACGATGACCGGACCGGACGCGTAGCAACACCGGGGCGATACCGGCGCGGCCCGGCCGCTCAGGCGCCACGAGCTCCGGCTACGCCGCGGCCGTGAAGTTCTCGGCCAGCTGGCGCCGATCGAACTCGCCGCCGCGGGCCGTGGCCGCGACGACGAAGACAGCCAGGCCGACCGCGCCGACCGCGGCGCCCGCCCAGAGCGGCGATGTGTATCCCAGGCCCCACGCGATGGTCAGGCCTCCGGCCCAGGCACCGAGCGCGTTGCCGATATTGAACGCTCCAATGTTGGCACCCGAGGCGAGCGTCGGCGCGTCGTCCGCGTGGTTCATGATGCGCATCTGCAGCGCGGGCACGGTGGCGAATCCGAAGCCGCCCATGACGACGAGCGCGACCACCGTCGCCAGCTGGTTCTGCGCCGTCAGCGCGAAAACCACCAGGATCACGGGCAGTGCGGCCAGGACCACGAGCAGCGTCCTGCCCAGGTGGCGGTCAGCTGCCCACCCGCCGACGAAGTTGCCGACGAACAGCCCTCCGCCGAAGACGACGAGCAGCCACGGGACGGCCGCTTCCGAGAACCCCGAGACACCGGTCAGCGTGTAGGCGATGTAGCTGAAGGCCCCGAACATGCCGCCGTAGCCCAGAACGGTCACCGCCATGGACAGCCACACCTGGCGGCGGCTGAAGATCCGGAATTCGCGCAGCGGGTTGCCCGACGCTTCGGCCCGGATCGAGGGAATGAGAAGCAAGATGCCGGCGAAGGCGAGCACGCCGATGGCGGAGATCACCCAGAACGTCGAGCGCCAGCCTGCGGCCTGGCCCAGGAACGTCCCGAAAGGCACGCCGAGAACGTTGGCGATGGTCAGACCGGCGAACATGATCGCGATGGCCCCGGCCCGCTTGGCGGCCGGCACCAGCGTGGTCGCGACCACGGCGCCGATCCCGAAGAAGGCCCCGTGGCAGAGCGCAGCCACGATGCGCCCGACCATCATCGCGTCGTAGGTCGGGGCCACAGCGCAGAGCACGTTGCCGGCGATGAAGAGGACGAGCAGCACCAGGAGTGCGACTTTGCGGTTGACGCGGGTCAGAGCCAGTGTGACGGCGATGGCACCGATGGCGACGGCGAGAGCGTAACCCGAGATGAGGTATCCGGCCTGGGTCTCGGTGACCTCGAAATCACGGGCCACGTTGGGCAGGAGCCCCATGATGACGAACTCGGTCAGGCCGATGCCGAAACCGCCGAGCGCGAGCGCGATGAGTGCTGCGGGCATGAAAAATCCCCTTCTGGATGATGAGCGAGAAACTGGCGACCTGCGGTGATAACCAGCGCATGCAATGATTGCGTGTGCAAATAAATAGTTGCACACGCCTTATATCGGCGCAAGGTGGTATTGTGTGACGACCACCTCGCCCACTCCGGGATCCGAGGCCGCACGCCACGAGGAGGCAGCCGAATGTCGATCGCCGACGACGCCGTGGAGATCCGTTCCCGAGGCTGGCGCCGGCTGACGGCCCTGCACGCCCTGATCGAGACGGACCTCGAGAAGTGCCTGCAGTCCAGCCACTCGTTGTCGGTCGTCGAGTTCACGGTCCTCGACGCTCTGAGCCGCCAGGACGGCTGGCACATGCGTATGAGCCAGCTGGCCCGCGCAGCGGCACTCTCGAGCAGCGCGACGACGCGCCTCGTGACCCGCCTCGAGAACCGGAACCTCCTGACGCGCATCCTCTGCGCGGACGACCGCCGAGGCATCTACACGGAACTCACCGGCGCAGGCCGGGAGCTGCTCGCGGCGGCGCGTCCGACGCACGACGCCGTCCTGGAGGCCACGCTCGCGCGCGCGCAGGAAGTCCCGGAGCTCGCACCGCTCGTCGAGGCGCTGCACCTCGTGCCCGCCCGACCGCAGACGACTAGCGCCGACGCCTGACGCCTACCCGACGAGCAGGGCTGCCGCGGTGCCGACGATCATGAACGGGCCGAACGGGATGGACGACTTCAGGTTCGCCTTCTTCGTCAGGACGAGCACCATCGCGTAGAGGCCGCCGAGCAGGAACGACGCGAACGTGCCGAGCAGCAGGTGCTGCCAACTGGCCAGGCCGAGGTGCATGCCGAGCACGCCGGCCAGCTTCACGTCTCCCATGCCCATGCCCTTCGGCTGGATCAAGTGCAGCACCAGGTACACGCCGAAGAGGATCGCCCCGCCGGCGAGCATCCGCCACGCGTCGGAGCCCTGGCCGGCGAACAGGGCTGCCGAACCCATCAACGCGGCAGCCACCAGGTACCAGGGACCCACGATCCGGTTGGGCAGCCGGTGGGTGCGGGCGTCGATGATCGCCAAGCGCGTGCCGAGGAAGACGAAGACGACGACGGCGAGCGCCAGCAGCCACAGGGACAGGATGCTGGACGCGTACGCGGAGAACACGGAGACCATACCCATCACGCTACTGCACCACCGGTGACGTCACCGGCGCGAAGGTTTAGGCTGTGGATATGTCCCCCGATGCCGCTACCCCGAATGCTCTGGACGACGTGAACGTCCCGGGCGGCGACGCCACGCGGTTCCGCCGCCTCTGCCGCTCCTCGCCGTGGCGCTGGGAGTCGCTGCGCTTCAGCGTCGAATGGCGTGCCCCGCACGCGGGGGCCGACGACGTCGTGCCGGTCCCCCGGGTGAACGCGTGGCTGCGCCGCCCGGATGCCCTGCGCGTCGAGTCCGACGACGCCCGGCTGCTGTTCAGCACGACGCGCATCAACGACTCCAAGGACGCCTTCTACGTCACGGGCTCTCGCTCGCCCTGGCTCCTGCCGCCTCGTCTCGTGGCACCCGTCTACGACGACGAGGGGCTCGTGCAGCGCCGCCCCGAGGCCAAGTACGGCGACCCGGTCTTCGGCAACGGGCGCTGGGCGGCGATGCTTGACCCCGTGGAGCTGGCCGGCAACTCCGACGTGCCGGTCGATACCGCGTTCGAGAACGTCGTCGAGTTGCACGGGTTGGCCTCGGTCACGCACGCCGGGCGCCCCGCGATGGAGGCCGTCCTCACTCCGAACCGATCCTTCGAACCGGCGCACGCGGGCCAGCCGCTGATCGGGCTGGGCACTCCTGCCCCGCGCACCCGCGTGCGCATCGACGCAGCGACGAGCGTCTGCGTCGAGGCCGAGGTGCTCGACGGCGAGAGTGCGGGCGCGGGGCATTCGCTGAGCATCCACGCCGTCGACGAGTACATGCTCGACGACCTGTTCGTCGAGCACTCGGTGGATCTGACGGACGTACGAGACCACATCCCGTGGGTGGTCGGCGAGTGGTGACGGGGCACTGGCCGCTCTTCGACCTGGAGCTGAGGACACCGCGGCTGCGCCTGCGGGTCATCCGCGATGAAGATCTCGAAGCGATGATCGAGGCCGCTCTCTCCGGTATCCACCCGCCCGAGCGCAATCCGTTCTCCTTCCCCTGGACGTCGGCGACCGCCACCGAGCTGCCGACCAACACGGCCGTACACGTGTGGCGCACCCGCGCAGCAACCGACCCGGACGCGTGGACGCTGCCCCTCGGGGTCTGGGCGGAGGGCACCTTCGTCGGCGTTCAGGACATCACGGCCACCGGCTTCCGGGCGTTGCGCTGCGTCGGCACCGGCTCCTGGCTGCGCTCTTCCGCGCAGGGCGCCGGGCTCGGCAAGGAGATGCGCGCGGCAGGGCTGGCCTACGCGTTCGACTATCTCGGGGCGACGGCGGCCGGGTCCGAGGCGGCGGCCTGGAACGAGGCCTCGCTCGGCGTCTCCCGCTCCCTCGGCTACACCCCGAACGGGGTGCGCCGCGAGCTGTGGGGCGACCAGGTCGAAGACGTGCAGTACGTGCACGTGAGCCCGGAGACCTTTCGGCGCCCCGACTGGGAGCTCGGGGTCTCAGGCCACGATTCCGTCGCCGCGTTCCTGCGCCTGCCCTGACCACGCGGCCGGGCAGGCGCGGAACGTCAGGCCGGCGGACCCTCGAGCAGCTCGGTGACGAGCGCTGCGATCGGCGAACGCTCGGACCGGGTGAGCGTGA
Source organism: Zhihengliuella halotolerans (assembly GCF_004217565.1). Lineage (NCBI taxonomy): Bacteria > Bacillati > Actinomycetota > Actinomycetes > Micrococcales > Micrococcaceae > Zhihengliuella > Zhihengliuella halotolerans. Next base: position 1,863,093 of record NZ_SHLA01000001.1, read on the forward strand.
TGTGCCCGAAGAGCGGGTGCCCCTTGAGCGTCTCGACGACGGCGGCGACGCCGTCGTGCCGTCCCACCCGGAGGTTGTCGCGCTGGGCGACGTCGTGCGTGAGCACGATCTTCGAGTTCTGGCCGATGCGGCTCATGACCGTCAGCAGCACGTTCTTCTCGAGCGACTGGGCCTCGTCGACGATGACGAACGAGTCGTGCAGCGAGCGCCCGCGGATGTGGGTCAGCGGCAGCACCTCGAGGATGCCGCGTTCCATGACCTCCTCCATGACGTTCGGGCTCACGAGCGCGCCGAGCGTGTCGAAGACCGCCTGCGCCCAGGGGTTCATCTTCTCGTTCTCGGAGCCGGGCAGGTAGCCGAGCTCCTGGCCGCCGACCGCGTAGAGCGGGCGGAAGACCACGATCTTCTTGTGCTCGCGCCGCTCGAGCACCGCCTCGAGGCCGGCGCAAAGCGCGAGGGCCGACTTGCCGGTACCGGCGCGGCCGCCGAGGGAGACGATCCCGACCGTCGGGTCCATGAGCAGGTCGATGGCCAGGCGCTGCTCCGCGGAGCGTCCGTGCACGCCGAAGACCTCCCGGTCCCCGCGCACGAGCCGGGTCAGGCCGTCGTCGCCGACCCGGCCGAGCGCCGAGCCGCGGCTGGATTGCAGGACCAGACCCGTGTTGGTCGGCATGACGGCGGCTTCGGCGATGTGCACGGCCTCCCCGCTGTAGAGGTCGTTCACGTCGTCGTCCACGACGGAGACGTCTGCGGTACCGGTCCAGCCGGAGTCGGCGACGAGCTCGTTGCGGTACTCGTCGGCCTGCAGACCCATGGCCGAGGCCTTCACGCGCATCGGCAGGTCCTTGGAGACGACCGTGACGTCGCGGCCCTCGTCGGCGAAGTTCTTGGCGACGGCGAGGATACGCGAGTCGTTGTCGGTGCCGCGGAAACCAACGGGCAGCACCTCGGTCGAGACGTGGTTGAGCTCGACGCGCAGGGACCCGCCGCCGGGCAGGTCGATCGGCTTGTCGAGACCGCCGGAGCTCACGCGCATCTCGTCGAGCAGCCGCAGCGCCTGCCGGGCGAAGTAGCCGATCTCGCCGTCGTGCCGCTTCTTCTCGAGCTCCGCGATGACCACGATCGGGACGATCACCTCGTGTTCGGCGAAGCGCAGTAGCGCTTTCGGATCGGAAATCATGACCGACGTATCGAGCACGTACGACTTGGTGCCGACGCTCTGGCGTTCGGCGACCGAGGCGGCCTCGGCCGCGGCCGCGAGCGGCCCGGTCATCGGATCCGACGCGCCCTGATCCCGGACTTCCCCATCCGGCATCGTGCGCTCGTTGGTGGTTTCAGTCTCTGCAGCCACAGTCACTCCCCATCTCTCGCCCGCCGAGGGCGCGAGGCCTCCGGCGGCTTGGTTCGGGTTCGCCGGGCGGCCGTGAGGCCGGGACCGGCCTCCCTGGAGTGCTGAGCAAGATGCAGATGATCGGGCTCTTTCAGGTGGCGTTTCCGGTGGGGCGGCGTTTTACCGTCCTGACGCCCACGCTAATCCCATGGTTGTAATTTGCCTAGGGTTTTCCGCTGTTTCCGCCGTGAATTCCGCGTAAACGCCCGACGACGCCCACGGTCTTCAGGAGCCGAAGCGGCGTTGGCGGCGCGCGTAGTCGCGCAGGGCCCGCAGGAAGTCGACCTTGCGGAAGTCGGGCCAGAGGGCCTCGCAGAAGTAGAACTCGCTGTAGGCGCTCTGCCACGTCATGAAGCCGGAGAGGCGCTGCTCGCCTGAGGTGCGGATGACCAGATCCGGATCCGGCTGGCCGCGGGTGTAGAGGTAGCGGGAGATGTCGTCGATCACGAGCGCGTCGGCGATCTCCTCGGCGCTGCGCCCCGCAGCCGCCTCGGTGCGCACGTGCTCCCTGATCGCGTCGACGATCTCCCGGCGCCCGCCGTAGCCGACCGCCATGTTCACGACGAGCCCGCCCGCCCCGTGCGTGCGGTCCGCGAGGTCGCACAGCTTGTCGGCGAGGTAGTCGGGCAGCAGCTCGAGCGCGCCGACGGGGTGGACCCGGCGGCTCGGGTTCTCCCCCAGCCGGTCCAGCAGGTTCGCGATGATCGAGACCAGCGTCTCGAGCTCCGCGGTCGAGCGCTTCATGTTGTCAGTCGAGAGCATGTACAGCGTGACGTTGCGTATGCCAAGATCGTCGCACCAGTCCAGGAACTGCAGGATGTTGTCGGCTCCGGCCTGGTGTCCGTGCGACGTTGGCGCCCCCGCAAGCTTGGCCCATCGGCGGTTGCCGTCGACCATCATCCCGATATGAGCGGGCAGCTTGTCGGCAGGGAGCTCGCGGGTGAGGAACTTCGTCAGCCGTCGTTCGTAGTAACGGTAGAGGACCGTCGGCAGTTTCACGGCGCCCCCTTCCGTCACCTCGCGCCCGTGGTGCACCCTCATACGCTACCGCCTCCGGGGACCCGAACCGCGTCACGCCCTGATCGAGACGCGCACCACAGATTGTTACCGAATAGTAAGTTAGGCTCGATCCATGCAGAACAGCGCCCCTTCCGGCCGACCGCTGAGCACGGCGTCCGCCCGCCGGCTCCGCAACCGGCTGAAGATCCAGCGGAGCAACCTCGACGAGTTCAAGCCACGTCTGCGCGGCTGGATCCACGCGGCCATGGTCCCGATCGCGCTCGCCGCCGGCATCGTGCTCATCGCCCTCGCCCCGGGTACTCTCGGCAAGGCCACAACCTCGATCTACGCCCTCACGGGCCTGCTGCTGTTCTCCGTCTCAGCGGTCTACCACCGCGGCAACTGGTCGCCGAAGGTCAGGCTGGTCCTGAAACGGCTGGACCACACCAACATCATGCTCATCATCGCCGGCAGCTACACGCCGCTGGCGGCCTTCCTGCTGCCCCAGGACAAGGCGACCTGGCTGCTCGCCGGCGTCTGGTCGGGCGCGCTGGCCGGCATTGCGTTCCGACTGTTCTTCACGCATGCGCCGCGCTGGCTCTACGTGCCGGTCTACATCCTGCTCGGGCTGGCGTCCCTGATCTTCATCGGCGACTTCTTCGCCGCGTCGGTCCCGGCCGCCGTGCTCGTCTGCGTCGGCGGCGCCGCCTACATCGCGGGCGCCATCATCTACGCGCTCAAGCGCCCCAACCTGCATCTCGAGTGGTTCGGCTTCCACGAGCTCTTCCACGCGTTCACGGTCGGCGGCTTCGTCTGCCACTACATCGCGATCATGATCGCGGTCGTCGGCACATAGCCGCCTCCAGCGCGGCCGCGTCGCCCACGGGCGCCGCGCACACGTGTGAGCGGCACAGATAGGCGCGGAGGCCTCCGTCGGCGCCGGGCGTCTTGCCCCGCGCCAGCGCGGGTGCGTCCCGCGTCTCGGGTACGACGTCGGCGTCCGCCTCGAGCGCGATCGCCCCGCCCCGCACGGCGAGACGAAGGCACGCCGCCCGCTCGGCGTCGGTGCCGCCGGCGACGGCCAGGCTCGCATCCCGCTCTACGCGGACGGCGGCCGCGAGTGCCGTTCCGAACTGCGCCGGGGCCTTGGCGCCCACGCGCCGCACGTGGTCGACGAGCTCGCCCGCGCGCCCGACCTTCGCGGGCTCCGCTTCGAACCCGCCCTGGTTCAGCAGGGCCGTGGCGTACAGCGCGAGCGCGCTCGGCGTCGCTGAATCCAGTCCCTCCATCGGGGCCCGGCCACCGCGGGCCGCTGAGAGCAGCTCAGTCTTCGGGGCGTCCCGCGCCTCCCCGCCGGCGGCCAGCCCGAACCGACCCTCAGCCGCGGCCAGCACCTCACCAGCGCGCCGCACCCACTCGCCCGGCGCGGTACCGGCCTCCAGATCCGCCCCGCCCGAGACATCCGCGCTGGCGCCCTGCCGCGGCACGTGCCCCGCAACCGTCGCGAGCGCCTGGAAGCCGAGCGCGACTCCCGCATAGTCCTCGAGCAGGCCGCCGCCGGGGCGGTAGGCGAGCCGGGCCAGTGCGGCGTCTTCGGCGCTGAAGTGCTCGCGCCACAGGTACTCACCCAACCGCGCGGCGAGGTCCAACATCTCCGGCTCCTCGAGCAGCAGCCCGGCTTCGGCCAGCGCTCGCACGGCGAGCCCGTTCCAGCCGGCGACGACCTTCTCGTCCCGCCGCGGCTGGGCCTGCCCTGCCCGCACCTGACGCAGCGTCGGCACGACGGCGTCCCACGCCCGCCACTGCGCGGCGTCGGGGACACGCTCGAAGGCCACGGTGACCGGGACGTCGTCGTACCCGGGGGCGTCGACGCGGCCCGCGGGGGCCGCGGGCTCCTCGGGTGAGCGGCCGGCGAGCAGCGGTTCGAGCGTCTCCCAGACGTCACAGCGCGTTCCGGCCTCGCGTAGCTCAGCCCGGCTGAAGAGGTAGGTGGCGCCCTCGATGTGGGTGCCGTCGTCCATCACGGTGTCGGCGTCGAGCGAGGAGGCCAGGCCGGCCGCGCGCCCGTCCGCGTCCGTGAGCAGTAGTTCGCGGCGCATCCAGCCCGCGGTGCCGCGTGCGAGCCGGGCGCCGAGATCCCGCTGGTCGGGGTCGTCGGAGAGTGCGGCGAACCGGGCGGCATGGCGCAGCAACTGGGCGTTGTCGTAGAGCATCTTCTCGAAGTGCGGCACGCGCCAGGCGGCGTCGACGCAGTAGCGGGCGAAGCCGCCGCCGACGTGGTCGACGAGGGCTCCGGCGGCCATCGCCTCGAACGTGCGACCGGCGAGTTCCAGAGCTTCGGGATGCTCTCCCGCGGAGGCGAGCTCGAGCAGGTAGTCGAGAGTCGACGACGGCGGGAACTTGGGAGCCGGCCCGAACCCGCCGGTGGTGTCCTCGTCGGCTGCGAGCCGAGCGAGCACGGCGGCGTGCACGGGTTCGAGCGCTCCCGGGGCGGCGTCGTGCAGGGTCGAGAGGCCGAGGAGGTCGCGCTGGGCGTCGGCCATGTCGCCGAGATGCGCGGCGAGGTGGCCGGCCTGCTCCTCGACGGAGGTGCGGCGCTGACTCCAGGCCTCGTTCACGCCGGCGAGAACCTGCCCGAAGGACGGCAGGCCGTGACGCGGTGCGGGCGGGAAGTAGGTGCCGGCGTGGAAGGTGCGACCGTCGGGCAGCGCGAAGACGCTCATGGGCCAGCCGCCTTGGCCGGTGAGGGTCTGCGTGGCCGCCATGTAGACGGCGTCGACGTCGGGGTGCTCCTCGCGGTCGACCTTGACCGCGACGAAGTTCCGGTTGAGGTAGTCGGCGATCGTCGCATCGTCGAAGCTTTCGGCGGACATGACGTGGCACCAGTGGCAGGCTGCGTAGCCGATGGAGAGGAAGACGGGCACGTCGCGGCGGTCGGCCTCGGCGAACGCGTCCGACCCGTACTGCCACCAGTCGACTCCCTGATGCGCATGCTGGAGCAGGTAGGCCGAATGCGCGTCCGCTAGTCGATTCGTCATGCGGCCATTGTGGCACCCACGCCGCCGGCGCGGCAGAGCCACAATCGGAGCGTCAGGAACGCGGGGGCTGCCCCTGCTCGCCGTTGGCCTCCGCGTCGGTGCCGGCAGCTTTCTCCGCCTCGGGGTCGTACTGCCCGTACGCCTTGCCCTTGTCCATAAGGTCGCTCTGGCGCTGCTCGGCTTCGCCCTGGTACCGGACGCGGCGGATGCGGCGCACCATGTCGCGGATCAGGAAGATGACGGCGACGACCATGAAGGCCGTCGCGACGAACCCGACGAAGCCCGGGCCGATGGAACGGGCGGCGTCCCCGGTGGGCGCCTCCATCAGGGACGGATCGGCCGAGGCCAGGACCAGCATGAAGTTCACGGAATTGCTCACACTTTCTCTACAGGGCGCGGTGCGGGGCCGACGTCGCGAGGCCCCACACCATTCTACGCCCGCAGTTCTACTTCACGTCGAAGTGGTTCCGGTCAGCGCAGTCCCTCGAAGAGGTCCGACTCCGGCGCATCGTCGGCGAGCTCGTAGCCCGGAACGCGGCTCCGGGCCAGCGTGAAGTCCTCCCACGGGTAGTGCAGGCCGGCAACCTCGTTGGGAACGGCGAAGAAGAACCCGTCGGGGTCGATCTGGGTGCGGTGGGACCGTAGCGCGGTATCCCGCGTGTCGAAGAACTCCCCGGCGTACACCTTCGTCGTCGTCGGGTGGCTCTTCACCCAGCTGAACAGCTCGTGATCGGGATTCTCCTCGAGGAACTTCACCCGCTCGGCGTAGGGCGATTCCATCCCGGCGTCGAGCATGCCGCGGTGCAGGGTCAGGAATCGATCGGGTGAGAAGCCGCGGTCGTAGTAGAGCTTCGCCACGCTCCACGGCTCGCCCAGCTCGGGACGGAACTCCGGGTCGGCCGCGGCCTCGAAGGCGAAGACGGACACGTTGTGGCACTGGATGTGGTCCGGGTGCGGGTAGCCGCCGTTCTCGTCGTAAGTCGTCATGACCTGCGGCTTGAACTCGCGGATCAGCTTCACCAGGGGCGCCGCGGCCCGCTCGACGGGCTGCAACGCGAAGCACCCCGGCGGCAGCGGGGGCAGGGGCTCGCCCTCGGGCAGGCCCGAGTCGACGTAGCCGATCCACCGGTGCTCCACGCCGATCGCGGCCGCCGCCTCCGCCATCTCCATGCGCCGGACGCCGGGCAGATCGCGGTGGGCGTGCGCTAGTTCGCCGACGGCCGCGTTCAGGATGTCGCCGCGCTCGCCGCCGGTGCATGAAGCCACCATAACGCGGGCTCCCGCGGCGAGGTAGGCGGCCATCGTGGCCGCTCCCTTGCTCGACTCGTCGTCCGGGTGCGCATGCACCGCAAGGAGCCGAAGCCCCGTCGAGTCTGGGACTGGGATTTTCCGAGAATTGTCCACGCGCGTGCGTCTCCCTCAAACCATGTTCGTCTGTACGCCGTCGGCGTCGCCGGGTGACGCGCGGCTCGCGCGACACCCTCCTACCCTCCGACAACGTAAACTGGTGCCGATGACTTCCCGATCCTCCGAAAACGCGACGACCGCGCCCGCCGGGGCCGGATCCACCGATCCTGCTCCCAGCCTAGCCAATCGCTATGGCGCCCCCAAGCGGCCCCTGGGCCGGCGCCTGAAAATCGGGCTGGGTGCGGGCGCTCTCGTGGTCGGCGTCGGGCTGGCGGCCTACGCCGGCATCGCCAACACCCACCAGATCAACTACGACGACGTCGCGTTCCAGATCGAGTCCGAGACCAGTGCCCAGGTGACCTTCCACGTCGAGAAGAACGCGGCCGACGTCGTGCAGTGCGGGGTGCAGGTGCTGGACGATACGTACGCCGTCGTCGGATGGAAAACGGTGACGCTCGAGGCCAGCGGCGAGAACGGACGCGAATCCACGCGGCGCACCGTGGAAGTGCGCACGGAATACCTCGGCGTCTCGGGTAACGTTGGCGATTGCTGGTCGCTGTAGCGAGCAAAGCGCCGCGGAGGACTGCGGACTGTAACCACAGCGGACGGCCGACGCACGTTTTGCCCGTTTCCGACACGGTGACGCCGCGTTCTTTGGGACTTTCCCCGTATCTCGCTAAGATACTTCGAATGACTCACGGATATTTTCCGTGATCCATGACATACCAAGGAGAGACACGTGTCTACGAACAACGAAGCCGCAGTGTGGCTCACCCAGGAGGCTTTCGACCGCCTCAGCGCTGAGCTCGAGCACCTGCAGGGTCCGGGCCGCCAGGAGATCGTGGACCGCATCGAGCAGGCGCGTTCCGAAGGCGACCTCAAGGAGAACGGCGGCTACCACGCGGCCCGCGAGGAGCAGTCCAAGGCCGAGGGGCGCATCCTGTACCTGAAGGACCTGCTCGAGAAGGCGCACGTCGGCGAGTCGCCGGCGAACGACGGCACCGTCGAACCCGGCACGCTCGTCGAGGCGATCATCGCCGGCGAGAAGACCACCTTCCTGCTCGGCAGTCGCGAGGTGGCTGGAGACACGGACCTCGAGGTCTACAGCGAGAAGTCCCCGATCGGCGCCGCAGTGCACGGCAAGAAGATCGGCGACAAGCTCTCCTACCAGGCGCCCAACGGCCGCAAGATCGAGGTCGAGATCCTCGCTGCCAAGCCCTTCACGGGCTAGCCTCCGCGCACCCCAGCACCAATGACGACGGGGCGGTCACCTTTTCAGGTGGCCGCCCCGTCGTATCCGCCCAGGGAATGCGGCGAATCGCAGCCCACCACAGCCAACGCAAGGCGCGCATGACTCAGAAGCCCTCTCCACATTTCATCGGCCCACCGTTCGTGCTGCTGCTCCTCGGCGTGCTCGTGATCCTGCCGAGCGCGGGTCCGCTCGCGAACTTCGCCGGCATCTGCTGGCTCGCAGGCTTCACGCTCTTCGTCGCGGCCGCCGCGACGGCATTCGCTGCGCACCGACGGAGCGCTAAGGCCTCACAGGACGCCTGACGCGCGACACGACGACGGGGCGGTCACCTTTCGCAGGTGACCGCCCCGTCGTCGTTGGTGCTGCCGCTCCCCCGCTAGAGCTTGACGATGACCGGCTGGAAGCCCTCGGCCCGGAGGTTGTTCAACACCGTCTCCGAGTGCACGTGCCCCTTGGTCTCCATGTCGATCGTGATGGCGACGTCCCCCATCGACAGCGAGCCGCCGATGCGGGTGTGGTCGACGCGGGTCACGTTGGCGTCCGACTCCGCGATGACGCGGGAGATCGTCGCCAGCTCGCCGGCCCGGTCGTCGAGCATCATCCGGACCGTCAGGTAGCGGCCGGCCACTGACAGGCCGCGCTGGATGACCTTGAGCATGAGCAGCGGGTCGATGTTGCCGCCTGAGAGGATCACGGCGGTCTTCTTGGAGTCGATGCCGGCCTCGGCCAGCTTGCCTTCGAGGATCGCGGCGACGCCGACGGCGCCGGCCGGCTCGACGACGAGCTTCGAGCGCTCGAGCAGGAAGACGAGCGCCTGGGCGAGCGAGTCCTCGGAGACCGTGACGACGTCGTCGACCAGCTCCTTGATGATCTGGAAGGGCAGCTGGCCCGGCGTGCCCACGGCGATGCCGTCGGCGATCGTGGAGACCTTCTCGAGCGGGACGAGCGCGTCGGCCGCGAGCGAGGGCGGGTACGCGGCCGCGTTTTCGGCCTGCACGCCCACGACCCGGATCTCCCGACCCAGCTCCCGCGCCTTCTCCTTGATCGCCGTGGCCACGCCGGCGAGCAGTCCGCCGCCCCCGACCCCCATGACCACGGTGTCGACGTCCGGCAGCTGCTCGAGCAGCTCGAGGCCGATCGTGCCCTGACCGGCGATGATGTCCGGGTTGTCGAAAGGGTGCACGAACACAGCGCCGCTCGAGTCGGCATAGCGCTTGGCCTCGGCCAACGCCTCGTCGACGTTGTGGCCGTGCAGGATGACCTCCGCCCCGTGGTCCTTGGTCGCGGTGAGCTTGGGCAGGGCGACACCGAGCGGCATGTAGATCCGCGCCTTGATGCCGAGGGCGCGTGCCGCCTGGGCGACGCCCTGCGCGTGGTTTCCGGCCGAGGCCGCGACGACGCCGCGGGCCTTCTCGGCCGCGGAAAGGCGCGCCATACGCACATACGCACCGCGGACCTTAAACGAGCCAGCCCGCTGCAGGTTCTCGCATTTGAGGAACACTTCGGAATCGCTCAGCAGGCCGAGGGCTCTCGAATGCTGGACCGGCGTCCGATCCACGACGCCGGAGAGCAGTTCGGCGGCGGATTCGACGTCGGACAGGGACACGGGTAGTGCTTCGTGGGTGCTCATCTGAACTTTCTGGGTGTCGGTGGGGCTCATGCTCCGTGCCTCTCACTCGGACTTCTGCTGCTGGTCTCTTGTGCGACGGACGGCTCCTCGCCGTCCAGGTCCGCGGGGGCCGGCCAGTCGTCGACGGACGACGACGACGCGTACGCGGCGTCCGACGCCGGCGGTGCGCCGGCCGCTGGCGCAGGATCGACGGGTGGTCCCGTCGCCGCGGGCGGTAACACGGGGTCGCGCTCCCAGCCGCGGTCTGCGAGATACTTGATGACGGCGTTCGCGATCGCCAGCAGCGGGACGGCGAAGAGCGCCCCGGCGATACCGGCGAGCAGAGTTCCGCCGGTCACCGCGAGCACGACGGCCAGAGGGTGCAGGCTGACGGCTTTGCCCATCACAAGCGGCTGCAGGATGTGCGACTCGGCCTGCTGTACCGCGAGAACGACGATCAGCATGATCAGGGCATTGACCCAGCCGTTGGCCACGAGCGCGAGAAGCACGGCGACGGTACCGGTGACGAGAGCGCCGAGGATCGGAATGAAGGAGCCGAGGAACACCAGCACTCCAAGAGGCACGGCGAGCGGTACCCCGAGGATGACCGCGCCGAGGCCGATGCCGACGGCGTCCACGAACGCGACGAAGAGCTGGACGCGCACGTAGTTCACGAGGCTCTTCCAGCCGCGGCGCCCGGCGCCGTCGACGGGTCGCCGCGCATCAGCGGGCAGCAGGCGGACGATGAACGCCCAGATCCGCTGCCCCTCGAGCAGGAAGAAGATGAGCGCGAAGAGCGCCAGCAGGATTCCGGCCACGATGTGGCCAAGCGTCGAACCCCAGGACAGCGCCTCGGAGAGGATCTCGGAGCTGTTGTTGCGCAGCTGCTCGAGGGTCTCGTTGGTCAGGTCGGCCATGTCGTCGTTGGAGAACTGCAGGGGCCCGGTGAAGATCCACTCCTCGACCGTTTCGAGCCCGGCGACAGCCTGCTGCCAGAGCGGCTCGAACCCGCGGGCCATCGTCCGGCTGACGATCGTCACGAGCGCCGTGACGAGGCCGAGGAAACCCAGCAGCGTGATCCCGACGGCGATGCCGACGGGCACCCGCAACCGGCGCAGGCGCGAGACGATCGGACTGAGCAGCCCCGAGAGAAGAGCCGCGATCATCAGCGGGACGACCAGTAAGGAGAGGTGGCCCAGCATCCAGACGAGAAGGCCGGTAGTGCCGACGACGACGGCCACGCGCCATGCCCAGGACGCGGCGATGCGCACACCGAAGGACACGTAGTCGGCGGAGTCGCGGCGCGGCGGGGCGCCCGGTTCGGGCGCTACAGCCACGAGGTGATTCCCCAACGTGCGACGAGCTCCTCGCCGGGAGCGAGCCAGGTCAGCCCCTCACCGGTGTTGAAGGTGTTGGCCGGGGCGGTCATCGGCTCGATCGCGATGGCGGCCTCCCGGCCCGGGAACTTGTCGGTCACGAAGATATGCACATACGGGCATGTGGCGTCGGCCCAGAGCTCGACTCCCCGGCCGTCGGGGGCGTCGAGGCGGTGGTGGTATCGGCCGTCGTCGTCGAGCTCGAGTCCACTGAAGGCGGTGTCCGTCCGGAAGCCGCCGAGCGTGCGGCCGGCGCGGAAGTCCATGTCGCCGGCGGCGTCCTCGACGCCGACCGGGATCATCGCCGCGTCGACCGGTAGGAAGGTGGTGGCGGAGGTCGTCAGGCGCAGATCGTCCGTCGGCACGTCGCCGACGCGCAGGAAGGGGTGGGCCCCGAGGGCCGCGGGGGCCGGGCCGCCGCCGAGAGAGGCGTGGTGCGCCAGACGCTGGGTGACAGAGAGGTGGCCGTCGGCGTCGAGTTCGTAGCGCGCGGTGTGCGTCAGACGGTAGCCGTAGCCGTGCTGCGGGAAGATCTCCGCAGCGAGCGTCACCGCGTGGGTCTCATGGGCGAGAGCGCGGTAGCCGGTGTTGCGCAGTAGGCCGTGGATCGCATTTCCGGTGGCGGCCTCGGTGACGTCGAGCTGCTGGGGCGCGCCGTCGAGATCCCAGACGGCGCCGGCCACGCGATTCGGCCAGGGCGCGAGGAGGATGCCGGAGGCGAACGGCGGAGTCGACTCCGCGTCGAAGCTCTCGACAAGGTCGACGCCCTCACGGCGGTAGACGCGCAGGGCGCCGGCGAGGGCCGCGATGGTGGCCTCCGCTCCCCCGCGCCGGATGGAGAACTGCTCGCCGGAGATGCAGGCGCCCGATGGAGTCGAGGGTGCGTACATGCTACTGGGTGAATACTCGCGCGCGGTCATGGCACCACGTTAGCGCTCAAACGTGAAACGCGCGGAATGCGTGACACCTTCGGGTCGCGGCTGGTCAGATTGACGCATGTTCGCTGGCCACGGCGCGCACGGTGTCGAACGGTCCGGGAAACACGACGGCGCCCCGACGCCGGTTTCCCTGCGCCTGGCGGCGGGGGAACACGGACGCGTCGGGGCGCCGTCGTCGTACTGATGTTGGGACTAGTCGTCGCCGCGCAGGATCGCGATGATGCGCAGGATCTCGACGTAGAGCCAGACCATGGTCACGGTCAGACCGAAGGCCGCCGACCACGAGTACTTGGCGGGCGCGCCGTTTTCGACACCCTGCTGGATCGAGGTGAAGTCGAGCACCAGCGCATAGGTGGCCAGCAGCACGGCGAGGGCGCCGATGACGAGGCCGAGGACGCCATCGCGCATGCCGAACATGCCCTCGATCGCGCCGAACATCATGAGGCCGAGGTTCACGAGCGAGAACACCAGGTAGGCACCCATCGCGATCATGAAGATCCGGGTCATCTTCGGCGTCGCGCGGTACTTGCCCGAGCGGTAGAGCACCAGCGTCACGGCGAACACCGAGAGGGTGGCCGCCAGCGCCTGGGTGGCGATGCCCGGGAACTGCGCGTTGAGCACGCCCGTGAGCCCGCCGAGGAAGAGGCCCTCCGCGACCGCGTAGAGCATGATGAGGGCCGGTGACGGCTCCTTCTTGAAGCTGTTCACCAGACCCAGGACCAGACCCACGATGAGGCCGATGAGCATCAGGCCCGGCAGCTGCCAGCCGACGACGGCGCCGGCCAGGATGCCGACGAAGCAGAGAATCGTCTTGTTGATGACGTCGCCGTAGGTCATGCGGCCGGTCTGGGCCGGGGACGCGGACGGCTGGCTGTAGAGATCGCGCAGCTGGTCGGCGCTCATGTCCTGCGACGAACGCGGGCCGGCGGCCACGCCGCCTCCCGTCTGCTCACGGAAGTTCCGCGAACTGAAGACCGGGTTTCCCCCAAGTGCCATGAGTGTGCTCCTCGATAGTTGTTCTTGCATCTCAGCCTACCGGTTCAACGGGTGGCAGACATCTCAGGTTCCCGGTGTCGAGCTGCGCCCAGAGCCGAATCGGTGCGCGGACACGAAAAAGCCCCGCGGGCCGGCGTGACCGGTTCGCGGGGCTGATTCGGGAATGCGTTGTTCGCGGCGTACCCCCAGTGGGACTCGAACCCACAACACAGAGATTTTAAGTCTCCTGCCTCTGCCAATTGGGCTATGGGGGCGCCTCGCTATTGTACTCGGATCAGGCGGCGACCTCGGCCTTGTCGGCGGCCTCGGCGGTCGAGCTCTTCGCCTCGGCCTTCGGCGCCTCGGCCTTGGCGTCGTCCTTCTTGGCCTCCGGCTTCGGCTTCGGCGTCGCAGCCTCGACGAACGCGCCGCGCGGATCCTGCAGATCGGAGATCTGCGTGGTGTCGCGGTTGAAGAAGAGGGACAGGAACCAGCCGCCGACGACGCGGAACTTGCGCTCGAACGTCGGCATGGCCAGGCCGTGGTAGCCGCGGTGGGCGATCCAGGCCGGTGCGCCCTTCAGCTTGATGCCCATGACCTTGGCGACACCCTTCCAGGAGCCGAAGCCCGCGACGGCGCCGAGGTTCTTGTGCACGTACTTCTTGATGCGGCCGACGCCATAGCGGTGCGCGTAGATGTTGTTCGCGAGCAGCTTCGCCTGGCGGACGGCGTGCTGGGCGTTCGGAACGCAGGTCCCGTCCGGCAGGCCGCCGGTCACATCCGGGACGGCGGAGATGTCGCCGGCAGCCCAGGCGCCCTCGATGACCTCGGTGCGGTCCTCGTTCGTCAGGCGCAGGTCCTGCCCGGTCACCAGGCGGCCGCGCTGCTCGACGACGAAGTCAGTCGAGCGAACCATCGGGTTCGCCATGACGCCGGCGGTCCAGATGAGCGTGTCCGCGCCGAAGGTGCCGGCGGAGGACTTGTCCGTCATGTCGGTCAGTTCCAGCTTGCCGTTCTCGGCCTTGGCGAGCGAGGTGTTCAGCAGGACCTCGATGCCGCGGGAGCGCATGTGGTCCACGACCCATTCGGCCTGCTCGGCGGTGACCTCAGGCATGATGCGGCCCATGGCCTCGACCAGCTTGAAGCGGATCTCGTCCTGCTCGACGCGGTCGTTCTTGGAGACGGCCTTGCGGACCATGTCCTCGATCTCGGTGATGGCCTCGATGCCGGCGAACCCGCCGCCGACGACGACGAACGTCAGCGCGCTCTCGCGCTCCGGACCGGCCGGCAGCATCGATGCGGTCTCGACGCGCTCGAGGACCTGGTTGCGCAGCGCGACGGCCTCTTCGATCGTCTTCAGGCCGATGCCGCTCTCGGCGAGGCCCGGGATCGGGAAGGTGCGGGTCACGGCGCCTGCGGCCATGACGACGTCCTGGTACTCGAGCTCGAAGGGCTCGCCCTCGGTCGGCACGACGACGGCCTTGCGGTTATCGTGATCGACGGCCGTGACGCGGCCGGTGACGAGCTCGGCGTCGCCCAGGTGGGTGCGGTGGGAGACGATCGCGTGGCGCGGCTCGATCTGCCCGCCGGCGACCTCCGGCAGGAACGGCTGGTAGGTCATGTACGGCAGCGGGTCGACAACGGTCACGATGCCGCCGTGGGCCTTGACCTTCTTCTGCAGTTTCTTCGCCACGTAGAGACCGACGTAGCCACCGCCAACGACGAGGATGCGCGGACGGTCGGAAAGCTGGTGAGTGTTAGGCATACGTCCAGCATAGCGCGGTTTCGGCCTTTTGTGAAAACATTCACTTGGGCTGGGTGAAAAAGTTCACGAGGCGACGGGGCCGGGCCTCACTTGATCTTCTCGGGCAGATCATCGAAAGGGTCGTGCCCCCGCCCCACCTTCCATTCCGCATCCGCGATCGTGCCCTCGCTGACCCGCTGCGCCTGCAGCAGCCGGCGGGTCCGCGCCATTCGGGCGCCGCCGAAGGCGACGACGAACAGCGCCAGCGCACCGAACCCGAACAGCAGCGCAGGCGCCAGCACTTCTCCCCGTTCGGGCGGGGCTGCGGCACGCGGAGCATCGACGGGGTCGATGCTGGAGGTAGCTTCCTGGTCGGGTGCCGCGGGCTCCGTACTGGGGTCCGTGTCCGCGCGGCGATGTACGCGAATCCACTCGGCGATCGTGCCGAGCGGATTGGACTCCACGGGCGGGACGTCGGTGGTCAACGCGGCCTCGGCGTCGAGGATCCCGTACCCGTAGATGTTGTCGAAACCCGGGTCCCCCGCGTCGTCGGCGGTCGCGAGGATCCGGTTGATGACGTCGGCGGCGGGCAGGTCGGGCTCGGCGGAGCGGATCAGTGCCGCGACGCCGGCCACGAGCGGCGCGGCCCCGGAGGAGCCCGACCAACCCGCGTAGCCGCCGCCCGGCAGCCCGCCCACAAGCGGGTCAGCGGGGGCCGAGACTCCGATCGTGATGCCCTGCGTCGAGGCGTCCCAGCTGGCCTCGCGCTCGCGATCCACACCCGCCACGGTCAGCACGCCGGGGATGGTCGCGGGGGCGCCGACCTGCGTCATGCCGCCGGCACGGTTTCCGGCCGCGGCGACCACGACGACGTCGTGCTCCTCGGCGTACAGGAACGCTTCATCCCATGACTGGGGCCAGGAGGTGCTCGTCGACCCCATCGAGAGGTTGATGACGTCGGCACCCTGGTCGACGGCCCAGCGCACCGCGTTCGGGATCTGCTCCTCGATCCCCACCCCCGCGGGGTTCTCGGCGCCGAGCCACACCGAGGCCGTGAGTAGCTCGGCCTTGGGTGCGACACCGATGATGCCGTCGTCGCCGGGGCCCGGTTCGGGGATCTCGATGGGCTCAGGCTTCTCCGGCGGGTCCTCGTCCTCCTCCTCGGCCTTCTTCTTGGCGCGTTTGTAGGCGATGTCCTGCCGTTCGGCGTCGGCCTCGGCCCGCTTGATCTCGGTCTCGTTGTTCCCGCGCCCGGCGAGCATGGTGGCGACGAGCGTGCCGTGCTCGGGCAGCGGGCCGATCGCCTCGGTTCCGTCGGACGACCCGGCGCCCGAGGAGTCGGTGCCGCCCACGACGGCACCCCGGAGGTCGGGGTGCGAATCGTCGACCCCGGTGTCGATGACGGCGACCTTCACGCCCTCGCCGCGACTGGTCTTCCAGGCCTCCTCGATGCCGTAGTCCTCGAGCCAGTACTGGCTGTCACGCGGATGAGCGGCGTTCGCCGGCGGGCCGATCAGGACCGTACCGGCGGCGACGGCCAGGACGGCAAGCGCGCCCAGGGGGCGGCGCATGCCCCGACTCGATCGGGCGGCGTGCTGGGCCATCCATACTCCTCACAGGTGCGGCTCGGCGGGTGGTCCGCCGGCCGGCGCGGCTACTGCGCGACGACGGGGACACTCAAAGCGATCCCGTCGAGAATATCGTGTTCGCTCGTCGCGGCCGCGACGACCCGGCCGCCAGTCGCGGTCGCGAGGTGACGCACGACCGACCGCCAGATCAACGCGCCGGCGCCGATGACGTCGACCCGCCCCGGGTGCATGAAGGGAAGAGCGGCCCGTCGCTCGCGCGGCAGCTCCAGGAGCTCGGTGGCCGCCGCCGCGACGACGCCCAGCGGCAGCGCGGCGCCGTCGATCTCCTCGGGGACGTATTCGTCCAGGTCGAGCGCGTGCGCCGTGATGGTCGTGATGGTGCCGGCAACGCCGATCAGGCGGTCCACGCGCGTGAGGTCGACGTCCCGCTGGACCTCGATGATGAAGCGGGCGACCTCGCTCTCGGCCGCGGCGATCTCCTCGTCGGTGGGCGGGTCCCCGTGCAGGAACCGCTCGGTGAACCGGACGCAGCCCATGTCGATGCTGCGGGCGGCGGAGACGCCCTTTTCGTCGCCGAGAACGAACTCGGTGGAGCCGCCGCCGAGGTCGACGACGAGCACCTGCTCGCCGGCCCGGGGCGGGTGCACCGAAACGGCGCCGGCGAAGCTCAACCCGGCCTCGTCGTCACCCGTGACGACTTCGGGTTCCACACCGATGCGCTCGCGCACGCCGTCGATGAACTCCTGGCGGTTCTCGGCGTCGCGGGTCGCGCTCGTGGCGACGAAACGCACAGCGGTCGCCGGCACATCGTGCCGCGTCATCAGCTCCTGGTATTCGTCGAGAGCCGCGAACGTCCGCTCGAGCGCCGAATCGTCGAACCGGCCCGTCGCGTCGACGCCCTGGCCGAGTCGCACGACGCGCATCTCGCGCGCCACGTCCTCGAGGCGGGCGACGCCGTCGTCGTGGATCACGTCGGCGATGAGCAGACGGATGGAGTTCGTTCCGCAGTCGATGGCGGCGACGCGCATGGGTGACCTCCTGGTCGGTTCGGCCGGTCCGGGACCCGGGCGGCGCGGATTCGCTTCGGTCCGGAGTCTACTCGGCCCCGGAGTCTTCCTGCTCCTGTTCGGCACGACGGCGGCGCGCCTCGGCCCGGTCGCGCTTCTTCGCCTCCACGTCCTGCTGCTCCTGGGTCTTGACGTGGCGGCTCCGATCGCGGTTCGGAGCCTCGCCCGTGGTCGGCCAGGCGCCGCCGCAATAGCAGCGATCTGCAGTCCACCACTCGGCGATGCCGGCGATGGCCTCGTCCCCGAGCGGGTTCACGCCGGGGCCGGCGGCGAGCGAGTGCCCCACCAGCACGTGCAGGCACTTCACGCGGCTGGGCATGCCGCCGGCGCTGACCCCGGCGATCTCCGGGACCTCGCCCACGCCGGTGCGTGCGCCGATGGCGTCGCGTGCGGCGAGATAGTCCTCGTGGGCGGCGCGGTAGGCCGCCGCCAGCTGTTCGTCACCTTCGAGCCGCTCGCTCATCTCGGCCATGAGGCCGGCCGCCTCCAGCCGGGACACCGCGGAGGTGATCACCGGGTGGGACAGATAGAACGTCGTCGGGAAAGGGATGCCCGAGCTCAGCCGCGGGGCCGTCGTCGCGACGAGCGGGTTCCCGCACACGCAGCGGGCCCCGATTTCGACGACGTCGCGCACGGGGCGCCCCAACTGCCGGCTCAGCGTGTCCAGATCCTGCTCGGTCGGCACGCGCTGTTCGGCGTCGAGGGTCTCGTGGCGTTCGGTCGGCTGACCGCCGTTTCCGGGCGTCTCGGGCACGGGTCTCCTTCTGGAAGGTCGTCTTTAGTCGGTTGCCGCCCGCTTGACGGAGTCCCACAGCGCGTCGACCCACGGCAGATCGGTGCGCACCTCGGACGGGCTGGCGTTCTCCGGCAGCGGGGACTCCTCGGGTGCCGGTTCCCCGACGACCATGTACTTGCGTTCGCCGGGCATCACCAAGTTTATCCGCTCGCGCGCCTGCTGACGTATGTAGGCCGGGTCCTCCCAACGCGCGATGAGTGTCTCGAGCCCGTCCTGCTCCTCCTCGAGCTGCGCGATGTTGGCCCGCAGCTCCTGGAGCTCCTCGCGCTGGTCCATGTAGACCCCGACGGTCGGCAGCAGCATGATCGTGACAGCAGCCAGGACGACCGCGAGCGCGATCAGCCGGCCGGAGAAGCTGCGCATCGGCACCGGGTCGACGTTGTCGCGGGCCGTTGGCGGTTCACCTCCAGAGCGCGGACCGCCGGAGCGGATCCCGTCGGAGAGCGCGGCGCGCTCGCGCAGCCGGGCCTGGGACTTGGGGAGCTTGACGACCTTGGCGCCGCCGCGGGCCGCACTGGCAGGCTTCTTCTTCGCGGACTCCCGCCGGGCCCGCTCCTCGGCTGCCTCTCGCTCCGCGGCGCGCGCCTCGGCCGCCCGCTCCTCGGCCGCCCGGCGCTCGGCGGCACGCTGCGCATCGCGGTTCACGCGCGGCATGTTCGGGCGGCGGGTCGACACGGCTGGCTCCTGACGGGACTCGGCAACAGTAGGGGACACTTCGACTATGCCTCGGGCAGCCGCCCTGCTCCGGGGACGCCTGAGGGGAGCCGCCCCAACGGACGACTCCCCTTAGACTTTACGCGTTGAGACCGGCTGCTAGCCGTTGAAACGCGGGAAGGCCTCGCGACCGGCGTAGGCCGCCGCGTCGCCGAGCTCCTCCTCGATGCGCAGAAGCTGGTTGTACTTCGCGACGCGCTCGGAGCGGGCCGGCGCGCCGGTCTTGATCTGCCCGGCGTTGGTGGCCACGGCGATGTCGGCGATCGTGGTGTCCTCGGTCTCGCCGGAGCGGTGCGAGGTGATCGTCGTGTACTGGGCGCGCTGGGCCATGGTCACGGCGTCCAGGGTCTCGGTCAGCGAACCGATCTGGTTCACCTTCACGAGCAGGGAGTTGGCCGTGCCGCGGCCGATGCCGTCGCCCAGGCGCTCCGGGTTGGTCACGAACAGGTCATCGCCGACGAGCTGGACCTTGTCGCCGATGTCGTCGGTGAGGGTCTTCCAGCCGTCCCAGTCGTTCTCGTCCAGCGGATCCTCGATGGAGACCAGCGGGAAGTCGGCCACGAGCTGGCCGTAGTAGTCGCTCATCTCCTGCGCCGAGAGGGCCTTGCCCTCGAACTGGTAGGCGCCGTCCTCGAAGAATTCGGAGGAGGCGACGTCCAGGGCCAGGGCGATCTGCTCACCCGGGGTGTAACCGGCCTTCTTGATCGCCTCGACGATGAGCTCGAGGGCCGCACGGTTGCTCGGCAGGTTCGGGGCGAAGCCGCCCTCGTCGCCGAGGCCGGTGGCCAGGCCCTGCTCCTTGAGCACGGACTTCAGCGAGTGGTAGACCTCGACGCCCCAGCGCAGGCCCTCGGAGAACGTGGCCGCGCCGATCGGCGCGATCATGAACTCCTGAATATCGACGTCGGAGTCGGCGTGCGAGCCGCCGTTGAGGATGTTCATGAGCGGGACCGGCAGCACGTGGGCGTTCGGGCCGCCCAGGTACTTGTAGAGCGGGAGGTTGGAGGCCTCAGCGCCGGCGTTCGCGACGGCGAGTGAAACGCCCAGGATGGCGTTGGCGCCCAGCTTGGCCTTGTTCGGGGTGCCGTCCAGATCGATCATCGTCTGGTCGATGGCGCGCTGGTCGGTCGCGTCCATGCCGATCAGGGCCGGCTGGATGTCGTCGATGACGACGTCGACGGCCTTCTGCACGCCCTTGCCCAGGTAGCGTCCCTTGTCGCCGTCGCGCAGTTCGACGGCCTCGTACTCGCCGGTGGAGGCGCCGGAGGGCACGGCGGCCCGTCCGAGGGAACCGTCGGAGAGCAGGACCTCGACCTCGACGGTCGGGTTTCCGCGGGAATCGAGAATCTCGCGGGCGTGGATGGCATCAATCAGGGCCATGGAAGGAACTCCTCAAACAGGTTGTATTTGGCCGAAACACTGGGCACACCGGTGGGCCACATCACCTAGCCTAGCGCGCGTGTGACGTCCTCGGTAAAGCGTGCGACGGCGCCGCGCAACGCGCGCTCCGCGTCCCAGCCGTTTCGCCTAGCCAGATCCACGGTCCGCAGCAGCTGCTCGCCCAGTTCCGCCTCCGTCGACGGGGTAACACTTCCGGGCGCGTCGGCACCCGCCGCTCCCCCGCCGACCGCGGGTACGACGGCGTCGTCCGCGCCGGCGCGTCCGGCCCGCCCGAGCGTCTTGTCGGCGAGCGTCAGCGCAGGCAGGTGCCGCGGCAGCGACGCGAACGGGTCCCTCCGCTCCGGGCGTTCGGCCCGCTTGGCCGCGTCCCAGGAGGCGATGATCTCCTCGATGGAGTCGGGGTAGTCCCCCAGCAGCGAACCGTCGGCGGCGAAGACGTGCCGGTTGCGGCGGATGAGTTTCTCGCTCAGCGTGTTCACGACGCCCTCCATCGTGAAGGACCCGCGCTCGGCGGCGATGGCGGAGTGCAGCACCACCTGATACAGGACGTCGCCGAGCTCGCCGCGAAGTTCATCGTCCGGGTGCCGCTCCTCGATGGCCTCGACGAGTTCGTAGCTCTCCTCGACGAGGTACTCGACGAGCGACTCGTGCGTCAGCGCCCGCGTCCAGACGCAATGCTGGCGCAACTCGGCGATGATCTGCACGAGCCGCTCGACGGCTCCCGGCTGCTGGGCCATGGCGGGGAGGCTACTCGTCGTCCGCATCCTCGTCGTCGCCGGCCCCGAGCGCAGCGTAGGCCTGGTTCACGTAGTCGACGAGCACCTCGCGCTCCTCGAGCGGAAGGAACGCGGCCTCGGCGGCGTTGAGCGTCAGCTCGAGGAAGTCGTCGAGGTCGTAGTCGAAGGCCTCCACGAGCAGCTCGAACTCGTCCGAGAGCCCGACGCCGGACATGAGGCGGTTGTCGGTGTTGATCGTGACGTTGAAACCCGTCTGGTACAGCAGGTCGATCGGGTGCGATTCGATGCTGTCGCCGAACTCGGCGATCGCGCCGGTCTGCAGATTGGAGGACGGGCAGACCTCGAGCGCGATACCGCGGTCGCGCACCCAGTTCGCCACCGGACCCAGCGAAACCAGACCGGTGGACTCGTCGACTGGTTCGCCGTCGTCGTCTACTCCCCCGAACTCGATCTCGATATCCTCGGCGACGCGCACACCGTGGCCGAGCCGGGTCGCGTGGCCGGTGACGAGGGCCTCGCGGATGGAGTCGAGGCCGGCGGCCTCGCCCGCGTGCACCGTGGCCGGGAACATGTTCTCGGCGAGGAGCGTGAAGGCCTCGGCGTGGCGGGAGGGCGGGAAGCCGTTCTCCGCGCCGGCGATGTCGAAGCCGACGACGCCGCGGGAGCGGTGGCGCAGGGCCAGCTGGGCAATCTCGGTGCTGCGCTCGGCGTGACGCATCGCCGTGATGATCTGGCCGACCTGGATCGGAGTGCCAGCAGACTCGGCGTCGGCCATGCCGGCCTCGAGCCCGGCCTGCACCGCCTCCACGGCGTCGTCCAGGCTGAGCCCCTCGCGCAGGTGCTGCTCCGGTGCCCAGCGCACCTCGCCGTAGATCACGCCGTCTGCGACGAGGTCCTCGACGAACTCGCGGGCGACGCGGGTCAGGGCCTCGCGTGTCTGCATGACGGCGACGGTGTGGTCGAACGTCTCGAGGTAGCGCTCGAGGGAACCGGAATCCGCGGACTCGAAGAACCAGCGGCCGAGCTCCTCCGCCTCGGTGGCGGGCAGTTCGTGGCCGATCTCGGCGGCCAGTTCGATGATCGTGGCAGGTCGCAGTCCACCGTCGAGGTGGTCGTGCAGCGAGACCTTGGGGAGGGTTCGGAAGTCGAATTCGGGCGAGTACACGGTGTGGATCATCTCGTTGGTCACAACTCCAAGTGTAGGGGTGGGCCGGGTCGCACGGGGACCCCGCGACCCGGCCGCGAGCTCACGCCGCGGCGGGCGAAGGTGCCGACGTCGCCGGCTCGGTCAGGGACAGGGTGAGGTGCTCGCAGAAGTCCGCGTCGACCCGCAGGACGACCCTGCACGTCGCCCCGCGGCGGTCCTCGTATCCGCGGTACTTGCCACGCAGGTCGCACACCGTCTGCCCGCGGCCTGGCCCGTCACTCGTGTCGACGACGACGGGCACCCGCGGGGCGGACTCCGCGACGACGCTGCCCAAGGCGATTGCGACGGCGAGCGGATCGTGCATGGCCGAACAGCCGCGGCCGAAGATGTCCCGGTAGAACTCGAAGTAATGCCCGAGCATCGAGGCGAGCACCTGGGCCGCGGGCCGCTCGGACTCCGCGAGCCGCTGCCGGTGCGGCTCCTCCAAGAGGTGCGCCATGGTGACGTCGAGGGGGACGAGGTTCACGGGCCAGCCGGCGGTCAGCACGGCGTGGGCGGCCTCGGGATCGTTGGCGATGTTGGCTTCGGCGACGGCGGTGACATTGCCCGGGGCCAGCGCCGCGCCGCCCATGACGGTGACTGAATGGACCATCCCGGGCAGGCGCGGTTCGAGTTCGAGAGCGCGCGCGAGGTTCGTCAAGGGCCCGATGGCGATCACGCGCAGCGTGCCGGCGGAGGCGCGGGCGAGCGAGACGAGCATCTCCGCGGCGCTCTCGGCCTCGACCTGACGATCGGCCGGCGCGAGCTGCACCCCGCCGATGCCGTTGGCGCCGTGCACGTGGGGGGCGCCTCCCGCGTAGGGGGCAGCCAAGAAGTCATGCTCGCCGACGGCGACGGGGACGTCGTCGTGCCCCAGCAGGGCGAGGAGGTCCAGCGTGTTGCGCGCGGCCGTGCCGGAGTCGGTGTTGCCGCTGACGGTGCCGATGCCGCGCACGTCGGCCTCCGGCTGGGCCATGAGGTAAGCGAGGGCGAGGGCGTCGTCGATGCCCGTGTCGCAGTCGAGGTAGACGGGGAGGGTGTCCATGTCGGGTCCTTTCACAGGGAGGGTATTAGGCGGCGGCCGGCTTCGGCACCAGCAGGGCCACGACGAAAGCGAGGGCGGCGATGCTCACGGAGATCCAGAGCGCGGGTCCGTAGCCGCCGTCGGCGGCGCGAGCCACGGTCGGGGCGACGAGGACGACGCCGAGGCTCGCCCCGATGCCGAACGAGGCGCCGTTGATCCCGGGCAGCGTTCCGGGCGCCTCCTTCGGCGACAGGAGCGCCGAGAGCCCGTTGATGGCCGTGAGGAAGAACCCGTTGTAGGTGATGCCCAGGGCGGCGACTGCTGCGAGGACAAGCCAGCGGTCCTCCACGAAGAACGCGGCCGACGCGGCGGCCAGCAACGTGGCGCCGGAACCGATGCGCAGGGTCGTGATCCATCCGATGCGAGCGGTCAGCCAGCCGGCGAAGGGCGCGGCGAAGACGCCGATCAGGGCCGCCGGCGTGAGGTACAGGAGCGCGGCCGTTGACGGCTCGAGCCCGAACCCGTAGTCGGAGTCCTGGCTGAGGACCACGATCGTGAAGTTCATGGTCGCGAAGATGCCCGCCAGTGTCAGGACCGTGCAGGCGACGACGGTCCACACGGGACGGGAACGCAAGTGGTGCACGGCGATCAGGGGGCTGCTCCGGCGCTTCTCGACGAAGACGAAGGCGGCGAACGCGGCACCGGTGACCGCGAGCAGAGTGAGAGCCTTCGGCGAGCCCCAGCCGGATTCGGAACCGCTGTTAACGAAGTACGTGAGGGCGATGAGGAAAGCGGAGAGCAGCGCCGCGCCCCACCAGTCCATACGTCCTGTGGAGGCCTGGGCGTGCTTGGCGGGCACGACGCGGACGATGGCGACCGCCGCGACGACGGCCAGAGCGAGGATGACCCAGAAGATCGAGCGGAACCCGAAGGCCTCCGTCATCAAACCGCCCAGGTAGCCGTCGAAGCCGGCGACCCCGCCGTTGATGGAGGCCAGGACGCCCACCGAGGTGCCGAAGGCGGCGCGGGACAGGTTCTCCTGCATGACGATATAGCTCAGCCCGAAGATCGCGCTCGAGAAGCCCTGGAGGAAACGCCCGGCGACGAGGACCGGCAGCGTCGGGGCCAGCAGGCAGAGCACGGTGCCCAGCGACATGACGCCGATGACCAGCAGCAGCGCCGTGCGCCGGCCGATGAAGTCGCTCCAGCGGCCCATCAGCGGGCCCGAGATCGCGCCGGCGAGGAAGAAGAGGGACTGCACCGGGGCGACGGATTCGGGGCCGACGCCGAAGTGCCGGGCGATATCGGGAAGCGCCGGCGTCACCATGGACGCGTTCAGCTGGAAGGAAACGACCCCCAGCAGCAGGACGGCCACGAGGACGGCGGTGGCCCGGCGTCCGCCGCTGCCGGCACCGTTCTCGGTTCCAGTCGCCGCGGCGCGCGCTGCGGCGACGGCTCCCCGGTCTGCACTCTGCGCGGTCACTGGTTCTGGCACGGCTCTCCACTCCTTCGTGAGGTGATGTCCAACACTCTTGCGTGTGAGTTGTTATACAACCATGAATGACAACTAAGTGCAATGCCGTGACCGGACTTCTCGGTCCTCCTCACCTAGACTGAATGTGACCGCACCAACATTCGACGACTCGAGGTGGCATGTACTCTCCCGGCGACTTCCCCTGGGCGCAGCCCGTCCAAGCGACCCCTGGGGTGCCCTTGCGTGTCGCCGCCTACTCGCGCATCTCCGAGGCGATCCGCGACGGCCAGCTGGCGCCGGGGGCACTCCTGCCGACGGAAAGCGAACTCGGCCAGCTGATGAGCGTCTCCCGGACCGTCGTCCGCGAGGCCCTCATGCTGCTCGAGGAAGACGGCCTGGTGCGCGCCCGCCGCGGCGTCGGACGGTTCGTCTCCCCCTCGCTGCCCCGCATCGGCATCGAACGCGTCCACCCCTACGAGGACGTTTTCTCCCACGAGGGCCGGCCCGCGGAGCTCGTCTCCCAGACGATCGCCCACCAGCCCGCGTCCGACTTCGTCTCCCAGCGGATCGGCCTCGCCAACGGCGCGGCGTCGATCCTGTTCGAATCCGTGCTCGCCCGCGCCGGAGAACCGGTCGCGCATCTGCAGGAGCACGTCGCCCTCTCATCAGTCGAGGGACCCGAGGCGATCATCGCTGCGACAACCGAGACCGAGTCTGAATCCACCCTGCTGGCGCGGCTCATCCGAGCCTTGGGACCGGGCTTCGGACGCGGGACGTGCGAGATCTCGGCGGCGCCAGTAGGGGCGACACGGGCCGAGCCGCTCGCCCTGGCCGCCGACGACCCGGTGCTCGTCCTGACGCAGACCGTGGCGCGCGGAAACGCCGGTTTCTACCTCTCCAAGTGCGTGGTCCCCGCCCGCGCGGGGCACTTGACCCTCAAGCAGACCTGACGGTCGCGGGTCAGGACTCGACCCCGTCGGGTGCCGGGCCGTGGGCCAGGCGACGGACCTGACGGCGCCGCAGCAGCGCGTAGATGATCCGGTCGATGAGGTAGCCGATCACGAAGGCGACCAGCACGGACACGACGACGGCGACCAGCTTGTGCTCCTCGAACCAGCGACCGGCGAGTGCGCCGATCGCCACCGAGTACGCAGCCCAGACGGTGCAGGCGATCGCATCGAGCATCGCGAACCGGCGCCACGGGTATTTCGTCGCCCCGGCCGTGAAGTTCACCGCCGTGCGGCCCAGCGGGATGAACCGCGCGGTGAAGATGAGCAGTGCCCCGCGAACCACGAGCTCCCTCCGCGCGAAGGCGAGCACCTTCCGCGCGCGCGGCCCCCGCATCCAGCGGACCCTGTCGACGCCGATGGCGGCTCCCATCCGGTAGGCCACCTGATCGCCGATGAAGGCCCCGACGCCGCCGAGAACGGCGAGCAGCACGAGGTCCTGCGTTCCCGCCGTCACGGCGACGCTGGCGAGCCCGACGAGCAGCGACTCGCTGGGAACGATCGGGAAGAAGGCGTCGATCCCGCAGAAGAGGAAGACGACGCCGAGGACCCACCATTCCCCGGACGCGGCCATGATCGCGTCGTTGATCACCTCGAGCACGCGTGCCCCTTTGCTACTCGCCTGTGTCCTACAGCGCCTGCGCCCGATGCGGGCGGCGCCTCTCCTCTATTCTGACGCGTCACGGCCGCTTTCGGTTCCCCCTCAGGAAGGATTCAGGGGCGAGCCCGGGTCATCCCCCAGGTGCAGATCAGGCGATGCGGTCGATGATCAGCCGCTGGTCGGGCCGGTCGCCCTCGGGGACGATCACGGCGGCGCCCTCCAGCGCCTCCTTGGCCCGGTCGAACTTCTCCGGGGTGTCGGTCAGCAGGGTCATGAGCGGCTGACCGCGGCGGACGACGTCGCCCGGCTTGGCGTGCATCCTCACGCCCGCCCCCGCCTGGACCACGTCCTCCTTGCGGGCGCGCCCGGCTCCGAGCCGCCAGGCCGCGACTCCGACCTGCAGCGCGTCGAGTTCGGCCAGCACGCCGTCGGCCGGGGCGTAGAGCACCTCGGACTCCTTGGCGACGGGCAGCGCGGCACGCGGGTCCCCGCCCTGGGCGGCGATCATCGCGTTCCACACGTCCATCGCGCGGCCGTCCGCGAGCGCGGCAGCGGGGTCGGCGTCGTGCACGCCCGCAGCGGCGAGCATCTCCTCGGCGAGGCGGACGGTGAGCTCGACGACGTCGGCGGGCCCGCCGCCGGCGAGGACCTCGACAGACTCCTCGACCTCGATCGCGTTGCCGGCCGTCAGCCCCAGCGGGGTGCGCATGTTCGTCATCAGCGCGACGGTCTTCACACCCGCGTCGGTGCCGAGCGCGACCATCGTCTCGGCCAGCTCGCGCGCGGAGGCCTCGTCCTTCATGAAGGCGCCGGAGCCGACCTTCACGTCGAGCACGAGCGCTCCGGTGCCTTCGGCGATCTTCTTGCTCATGATCGAGGAGGCGATGAGCGGGATCGCCTCCACCGTGCCGGTCACGTCGCGCAGCGCGTAGAGCTTCTTGTCCGCGGGCGCGAGCCCGGAGCCGGCCGCGCAGATGACGGCGCCGACGTCCTGCAGCTGGGTGAGCATCTCGTCGTTGGACAGACCCGCACGCCAGCCGGGGATGGATTCCAACTTGTCGAGCGTGCCACCGGTGTGGCCGAGGCCGCGGCCGGAGAGCTGCGGGACGGCGACGCCGAACACGGCGACGAGCGGGGCGAGCGGCAGCGTGATCTTGTCGCCGACGCCGCCGGTCGAGTGCTTGTCGGCCGTGGGCTTCACCGCCCCGGCGGGCGTGCGCAGGGACGAGAAGTCCATGCGCTCACCCGAGGCGATCATGGCGGCGGTCCAGCGGGCGATCTCCGCCCGGTCCATGCCGTTGAGCAGGATCGCCATGTTCAGCGCCGACATCTGCTCGTCGGCGATCACGCCGCGCGTGTAGGCGTCGATGGTCCAGTCGATCTGCGCTTCCGACAGGGTCCCGCGGTCGCGCTTCGTGCGGATAATGTCGACGGCGTCGAACGCTTCGTTGCTCATGATGTGCCTTTCGGTGGGTCAGTACTCGACGAGATCGTCCGGGCCGAACGCGTCCGGCAGGACCTGGTCCATGGTCTTGATCCCGCTGACGGTCATCAGCTCCATGCCCGGCGCGCGGTGCTCGAAGAGCAGCTGCCGGCACCGGCCGCACGGCATCAGGACCGCGCCGTCGCCGCCGACGCAGTAGAACGCGCGCAGTCGGCCGCCGCCCGTCATGTGCAGCTGCCCGATCATCGTGCACTCCGCGCAGAGGACGACGCCGTAGGCCGCGTTCTCGACGTTGCAGCCGCTGATGAGGCGCCCGTCGTCGGTCAGCGCGGCCGCTCCGACGGGGAACTTCGAGTAGGGCGCATAGGCCCTGCGCATCGCGTCGACGGCGGCCTCCTGGAGGCGCCCCCAATCGGCGTCGGTCATCGTCTCGGTTTCCACGGGCTAATCCTTCACATACGGTTGGCCGGACGCCGCCGGAGCTCGCGAGGCCCCCACGAGCCCCGCGACAGCGAAGATCGTGATGACGTAGGGCAACATCGCCAGGAACTGGCTCGGCACGTCGGTGCCGGCCTGGCTGAGCACGTATTGGAGGTTCGTCGCGAAGCCGAAGAGCAGCGAGGCGAAGAACGCCCCGATCGGATTCCAGCGCCCGAAGATCAGCGCGGCGAGGGCGATGAAGCCGGTGCCGGCCGTCATGTCGCGCGAGAACTGCGAGACGGAGACGAGCGTGTAGAAGCTGCCGCCGAGTCCCGCGACGGCACCGCCGATGAGCACGTTGATCACGCGGGTGCGGTTCACGTTGATGCCGACGGTGTCAGCCGCCTTGGGGTGCTCGCCGACGGCGCGCACGCGCAGGCCCCAGCGGGTCTTGTAGAGGCCGAACCACAACACGCCGACGGCGACGAACATCAAGTAGCCGAGGATCGTCTGGTTGAACAGCAGCGGCCCCAGAATGGGGATCTCGCTCAGGCCCGGGATCGCGAACGAGGACAGGCGCGGCGGCGAGTTGAGGGCCCGGTTGCTTGAGAGGAGGGTTCCGAAGAGGAAGCCGGTGAGGCCGGAGACGAGCACGTTGAGCACGACGCCGACGATGATCTGATTCACACGGTATTTCACCGCGAACAGCGTCAGCAGGCTGGAGACGACGACGCCGCCGAGCGCCGCGGAGACCATCGCCCCGACCACCGAGCCGGAAAGCGAACCGCCCAGGGCCGCGGCGAAAGCGCCGAGGAGCAGCTGGCCCTCGATCGCGATGTTCACGACGCCGGAGCGCTCTGCCAGCACGCCGCCGAGCGATCCGTAGACCATCGGCAGCGCAAGGGCGAGCGAGCCAGTGAGCAGCGACAGCAGGGAGATGGCCGAGGCCCGGGAGGAACCGACGAGCCAGACGAGGATTCCGATCACGAACAGGAGCGCGAAGATCGCGGGAACCCATCCGGCCAGTCGTCGGGCCGTCTTCTCGCTCCAGAACGCGTAGGCCGCGCCGGCGACGAGCAGGATCGCGATGAGCCACCCGGTCGCGGTGACCGGAAGGGTCAGCAGCGGCAGCTGGACCGCGTCGCCTGCCGAGGAGAGGCGGAACGAAGCCGTCCCGCCCGGAGACAGGAAGCCGAAGAGCACGAGGGCGACGGCGGCGCCGAGCCCGTAGAGGGCGAGGGCCCGCTTGTTCATGACGTGGACCGCGCCGGTCGCGGAGGCGGTTGCAGTACTCACTTCTCTCCTCCTCCGGTGGTGGCGGCGACCGCAACGGGCGCTTTCGGTTTCTTCCGTTTCCGCTGTCCGAGCCCGAACATCGAGCGCACGAGCGGCGGCGCCGCGATGAAGAGCACGATCAGAGACTGCACGACGAGGACGATGTCGATCGGCGTACCGGTCGCGATCTGCATCGCACCGCCTCCGGCGCGGAAAGCGCCGAAGAGCAGCGACGCGAAGAACACGCCGATCGGATTGGAGCGGCCGAGCAGCGCAACCGTGATTGCGTCGAAACCGATGGACGCCGCCACCGACTCGGTGAGGAAGCGCTCGGTGCCGTTGACCTGCGCGGCACCGGCGAGGCCGGCCATGGCACCCGCGATGACCATGGCCAGCACGGTGACCTTGAACGTGTTGATGCCGGCGGTGCGCGCGGCGTGGTGGTTGGAGCCGACCGCCTTGATCTCGAAGCCGAGCGTCGAGCGGTTCATGAGCCACCAGACGAACGCCGTGGCGGCCAGAGCGACGAGGAATCCGGCGTGCAGGCGGAAGTCCGGCCCGAGCAGCTCCGGGTACATCGCGGATTCATGCATGCGCGGGCTGACCGGGTTCGTCGAGCCGGGCCGCTGGAGCGCCGGGGTGCTCAGCAGGTAGCCGACGAGATTCAGCGCCACGTAGTTGAGCATGATCGTCAGGATCACCTCGTGCGCGCCCGTTCGCGCTTTGATCCAGCCGACGATCCCGCCCCAGAGCGCGCCGCCGAGAATGGAGCCGATGACGACGATCAGCAAGTGCACGGGCCAGGCGAGGTCGAGCGTGAAGCCGATCCACGTCGCGAAGATCGCGCCAAGGATGATCTGGCCCTGCGCGCCGATGTTGAACAGGCCCGCGCGGAACGCGACGGCCACACCAAGCGACGCCGTCAGCAGCGGGGTCGCGTAGGTGAGGGTCTCGGTCAGCGGCTTGATCATCGCCGCGAACGTGCCGGCGTCGTAGTTGAAGACCGCTCCCCGGAACATGGCCGCGTAGGAGCTCGCGGCCGCGTCCCACGCGGCGGCGAGCGTGTCGAGCGGGCGGGCGAAGAAGTAGGACGCGGACGACGCCGTCTTCTCGTCGGTGATGGCGATGAGGATGCCGCCGACGACGAACGAGGCGAAGATCGCCAGCACGGAGATGAACGCGTTGGACCGACGCAACCGGTCGGTCAGAGATGGGGTGGTGGAACTCATGCGATGCCTCCGGGCAGCTGCGGCTCGTCGTCTTCTTTCGTGGCCAGGTTGGCCGCTTCGGCCTCCGCGAAGGCCTCCTCGGCCGTCGAGCCGGCCATCATCAGGCCCAGCACGTCGCGGCTGGTGTTGCCGGGGACCAGGCCCATGACCTTGCCGTGGAAGAGCACGGCGATCCGGTCGCCGAGCTCGGCAACCTCGTCGAGCTCGGTCGAGACCACGACGACGGGCACGTCCTTGTCGCGCTCGGCGAGGATGCGCCGGTGCAGGAACTCGATCGAGCCGACGTCGACGCCGCGCGTGGGCTGCGCCGCGATGAAGAGACTCAGATCGCGAGAGAACTCGCGGGCCAGGACGACCTTCTGCTGGTTTCCGCCGGAGAGTTGGCTGGCCGTGTGCATCGCCGACTGGGTCCGGATGTCGAACTCCTCGATCTTTGCGTCGGCGTTCTCGGCGATGAACTTCGGCTGCAGGGAACCGCCCTTGGCGACCGGGGCGCGGTCGTAGCGGTTGAGCACGAGATTGTCGGCGATGGTGAAGTCGCCGATCACGCCGTCGGTGCTGCGGTCCTCGGGCACGTAGCCCACCCCGGAGTTGATGATCTCCTTCGTTGAGCGGCCGAGCAGTTCGCGTCCGTCGAGGCGGATGGAGCCCGTGGTGCGCTCGGTCAGGCCCATGATGGCCTCGACGAGTTCGGTCTGGCCGTTGCCCTGGACGCCGGCGACGGCGAGGATCTCGCCCCTCTTCACGTCGAGCGAGACATGGTCGAGGGTCGGGACGCCGAGGTCGTCGATGACGGTCAGATCGCGGATCTCGAGGGCGACGTCGCTGCCGTCCGAGTGCTGGCGGCCGAGCGAGAGGTCCACGGCGCGGCCGACCATGAGCGAGGCCAGTTCCATGGCGTCGGCGGTCGGGTCCGCGTTGCCGACGACCTTGCCGCGGCGGATCACCGTGATGTCGTCGGAGATGGCCTTGACCTCGCGCAGCTTGTGCGAGATGAAGATGATCGAGGTGCCGTCGGCCTTGAGCTGGCGGATGATGTCCATCAGCTCGTCGGTCTCCTTCGGCGTGAGCACCGCCGTCGGCTCGTCGAGGATGAGCAGGTCGGCCTTGCGGACGAGCGCCTTGATGATCTCGACGCGCTGCTGGACGCCGACGGGCAGCTCTTCGACGAGCGCGTCCGGGTCGACGTGGAATCCGTACTTCTCCGAGATCTCGCGGATCGCCTGGCGGGTCTTGTCGAGATCGAGGATGCCGGCCGCTTTGGTCCGTTCGTCGCCGAGGGCGACGTTCTCGGCGACCGTGAACACCGGAACGAGCATGAAGTGCTGGTGCACCATGCCGATACCCGCGGCCATCGCGTCCCCGGGGCCGCGGAAGTGCACCGGGGCGCCGTTGACGAGGATCTCGCCGGCGGTCGGCTCGTAGAGCCCGTAGAGCACGTTCATCAGTGTCGATTTGCCGGCGCCGTTCTCGCCGAGGAGGGTGTGCACTTTGCCCTCGTCGACGACCAGGTCGATGCCGTCGTTGGCTACGAAGTCGCCGAAGGCCTTCGTGATGCCTTTGAGTTCCAGTTTCATGGGGTCTTCCCGAGCGTTGTTGCCATGGCCTGTGTGAGTTGCCGCCGCCGAGACGTGCGTGCGGCCGGGGGCGATCCATTCGCCCCCGGCCGCACGCCGTCGTCCGGACGGTGGATCAGTCGAGCGGGTCGACCTCGCCGGCGATGATCTCCGCGCGCAGCGCGTCGAGCTCGCCCTGCAGGCCGTCGGGCAGGTCGGCCTCGAAGTCGTAGAACGGGGCGATGCCGACGCCCTCGTTCTCCAAGGTGCCGACGTACGCCTCGGAGGCGAACTCCTCGTTGACGTCCTGCTCGATGGACTCGAACACGGTCAGGCCCATGTTCTTCATGACGGAGGTCAGCACCGCGGTGTCGCCGCCGTTGGCGTACTCGTGGCCGTCGGTGTCGACCCAGACGACGGCGTCGTCTTCGCTGGCCGACTCGTTCACGGCATCGACCGCGGTCTGGCCCAGCGGACCGGCGACGGGCATCAGCACGTCCACGCCGGACTGCAGGAAGTTCTCCGAGATCTGCTTGGCCTTGACGGTGTTCGAGAAGTCGCCGACGAAGGTGTCCACACCCTCGACCTCGACGTCGGCGTCGTTGTCCTCGTTGTAGCGTTCGACGCCATTCTCGAAGCCGAACATGAAGTCGGTCACCGTGCTGATCTCGGCACCGCCGAAGGTTCCGACCTTGCCGGACTTCGAGTAAGCGGCCGCAACATAGCCGGCCAGGTAGGCTGCCTCAGCCGTGTTGTAGTTCAGGGTGCGCATGTTCTCCGGGACCGTTTCGTAGCCGTAGTCCACGACCGCGAACTTGGTCTCCGGGTTGGCTTCCGCAGCATTGAGCGGTAGATCCTCGAACATGAAGCCGGCCGTGATGATCATGTTGCAGCCGGCGTCGACCATCTGGTCGATGTTCGGGCCCATGTCGGTCGAGGCGTTCGACTCCGCCTCGCGGGTCTCGACGCCGAGCTCGTCCTTGGCCCGGGTGAGGCCCTCGTGGGACGCCTGGTTGAACGAACCGTCGTCGAAGCCGCCTTCATCGGAGACCATGCACGCGGTGTAGTCGATCGGCTCGACGTCGCCCCCGTTGCCCTCCTCGGGTGCGGCGCCACAGGCCGACAGGACCAGCGCGGAGACGCCGAGAACGGCGGCGGCGACGCCAGTGGACCTCTTGATACGCAGTGAATTCTTCAATGTTCCTCCGTTGAACTAGCCCCTCATGACCACCTTCCGGAACGGGTCTCGGGACACCGGTGCGAGTCGGCGGGAGACCCGGCAGGGGCTGCGGATGCGTCCCCACCGAAGGTGGTGAATGTAACAAAGAGTAACGCCCTTGCGTGCGTCCTGTCAGCCTATCGCCGCGGAAAACGGGCGATCCGATGTTGGTGATGTGCACCACTCTTCGCTGTGACTTGTTATACAACCATGAATGACAGTTGCATGCAATACCCCGGAGTAGCCCTGCCGCCCGCCCGGGCAGTAGCGGAGTTGGCGGTTCCGGCGCTGACCTGCGCGTCAGTGCGCCAACGGGGCCCGCGCCAGCTCGTACCCCGACGAGAGGATTCTCCGGGCGGGGCCACCGACGGCGCGAAATCCGCCCTACTCCGCGAGCCGCCCGGTCGCGGCCTCGAGCGCGGCGCGCACGGCTGCAGCCGCCATGACCCGCACGCCGATGCCGATCGCCCGCTCGTCCGGGGCGTAGTCGCCGCGGTGCAGGTCGTAGGTCTCGCCGCCGGGCGTGCGTGTGCCGAGGCGAAGCATCGCCCCCGGGACCTTCTGCGTCATCCAGGCGAAGTCCTCGCCTCCCATGGACTGCGGCGTCAGGACGATCGCGTGGGCGCCGATCTCGGCGCGCGCGGCTGATTCGATGAGTTCGGTCTCCGCGGGGGCGTTCATGACCGGTGGCACGCCGCGCAAGTGCTCGAGTTTGACGTCGACGCCGAACGGCTGGGCCACCTGCTGAACGACGTCGTCGAGCATGTCGCCGGCGGCTTCCCACGCCTCGGCGTCAAGGCAGCGCATCGTGCCGGCCAGATACCCGGCGGAGGGGATGGCGTTGGGTGCAGACCCGCCGCTGATTTGCCCCCACACGACCGAGACGCCGCTGCGCACGTCGACGCGGCGGTTCAAGACGGCCGGCACGTCGACGGCGACCTTGGAGAGCGCGAACACGAGGTCCTCAGTCAGGTGCGGGCGCGAGGTGTGCCCGCCGCGCCCGGTGAGCTCGAGCTTGATGGTGTCGGCGGCGGAAGTGATGGCGCCGATGCGGGTGCCGATCGTGCCGGCGTCGATGCGCGGGTCGCAGTGCAGCGCCAGCACGCGCGGGACGTCGTCGAGCACACCCTGCTCGATCACGGCCAGGGCGCCACCCGGCATCCGCTCTTCCGCGGGCTGGAAGATCACGCGCACGCGGGAGGCGAGCTTGCCGGCGTCGTGCATCTTCTTCAGCGTGAGCGCGACGCCGAGCGCGACGGTCGTGTGAATATCGTGGCCGCACGCGTGGCACACGCCCCGGGTAACCGAGGCGTAGTCGAGCCCCGTCTCCTCGACGACGGGAAGCGCGTCGATGTCGGCCCGCAAGCCGAGCGCGACCGGGCCGTCCCCGACGTCGACCCACGCGCCCGTCCCCTCGAGCCGCTGCGGGTCAAGGCCCGCATCGGTGAGGATGTCGACGACCCTCTCCGTGGTGCGGTGCTCCTGGAATGAGAGCTCCGGGTTCGCATGCACGTCGCGCCGGAAGGCGACGAGGTCCTCGAGGAGCGGGTCCACCCACGGGCCAACCGCGGGCACGCCCGCGGTGGTCAGGGCGCGGCCGGGCGCGCCTTCCGGATGCTTGGTTGCGTTCTCGCCTGAGCCATTCACAGTCCACACCTTAATACGTACGACGGCGGCGGGCCGCTTTTGATTTCGCCGGCCCGCCATGTGCGGGTTGCATCAGAGGACGTCGACCTCGCCGGAGGCCTTGAGCGCCTCGACGGCCTGCTTGACCTGCTGGGCGTGGTCCCTGGTCGTCACGAGCAGGGCGTCAGGGGTGTCGACGATGACGACGTCGTCGATGCCGATCAGCGCGATCACGCGCTTGGAATCGGAGACGACGACGCCCGAGGCCTGATCCGAGTAGACCCGCGCGCCCTCGCCGAGGACCGTGAGGTCGCTGTTCTCGCTCGCCGGGTTGAGGCGCCCGATCGCGGCGAAGTCGCCGACGTCGTCCCACGTGAAGACCCCGGGCACCATGGCGACGTCGCCCGCGGCGGCTGCCGGCTCGGCGACCGCGTAGTCGATGGCGATCTTCGGCAGCGTCGGCCAGACGCGCTCGACGACGGCGTCGCGTTCGTCCGTGTCCCACGCGTCGGCGATTTCGCATAGCCCCGCGTACAGCTCCGGCTGGTTGAGCTCGAGATGCGAGAGCATCAGGGCGGTCGGGGCGACGAACATTCCCGCGTTCCAGAGGTAGTCGCCACTGGCGAGGTAGGAGCGGGCGACGTCCTCACTGGGCTTCTCGACGAATTCGGCGACTTCCGTTGCGCTCGGAGCCCCCGCGATGTTCAGCCGCGCGCCCGCCCGGATGTAGCCGAAACCCGTGGCGGGAAGGGTCGGCCGGATCCCGATCGTGACGATCTTCCCGCTCGCCGCGGTGTACACGGCCTCGCGTACGGCCTCGAGGAAGACCTCGAGCGGGCCCACGACCTGATCCGCCGCGAACGATCCCATGATCGTCTCCGGGTCTCGGCGGTGCAGGATGGCCGCGGCGAGGCCGATGGCGGCAGCGGAATCCTTGGGCTCGCTCTCGAGCAGCAGGTTGTTCTCGCCCAGCTCGGGGAGCTGCTCGCAGACGGCGCCGCGGTGCGCCGTACCGGTCACGACCATGATCCGCTCCCCCGCCAGCGGGGTGAGCCGGTCGTAGGTGGCGCGGATCAGCGTGCTGCCGCTGCCGGTGAGGTCGTGCAGGAACTTCGGTGCCGCAGCGCGGGAGAGCGGCCAGAGTCGGGTGCCGACCCCGCCTGCGGGAATAACGCCGTAGAAACGATCAAGAATGTCAGTGGCCATGCCTAAAAGGCTAAACGACGCAGTTTCGTTTTCGGTGCAGGCTGGCCGCTATTTAGCACATGCTTTTGTTGCGGAATTGCCCTGAAGATCCGCGGATTACCGCGGGTTCCCCCGCATCGGCGTGAGCCTCGTCACATGCCGTGCGGGAATGGATGAGGGGGATTATGTTCGTGCACTAAGATCGGGGCAAGAACGCTCACGCACCGGCGTTAATTCTTTGTGCGGAAGCCGCACAAGCGCCCTGCGATGCATGGAGGTTATTTCAGTGTCGAAGACTTCGTCAGGCACCCTCTACCGCGGCCGCGAAGGCATGTGGTCCTGGGTCGGGCATCGGATTACCGGTGTTGTCATTTTTTTCTTCCTCTTGGTACACGTCCTGGACACCTCCCTCGTGCGAGTGTCCCCGGGCGCCTATGACGCAGTCATCGGCACGTACCAGAACCCGCTCATGGCCTTCGGCGAGACCGCTCTCGTCGCAGCCATCCTGTTCCACGCCTTCAACGGCCTGCGCCTGATCCTCGTCGACTTCTGGAAGCAGGGGCCCAAGTTCCACCGCCAGCTGCTCTGGGGCGTCCTCATCGTCTGGGCGGTCGCGACCATCGGATTCAGCATCCGCCACCTCACCCTCGCGCTCGGAGGTCACTAAGCCATGTCGACGACGACAGAATTCGTTCCTCCTCGTTCCGGCCGGATCGACAAGAAGTACAACCGGGTCCCCGGCAAGAAGGGCAACTTCGAGATGCTCGCGTGGCTCTTCATGCGCATCTCCGGCCTCTTCCTGATCGTCCTGATCTTCGGCCACCTGATCACCAACCTCCTCATGGGCGACGGCATCCACGCCATCGACTTCGGCTTCGTCGCCGGCAAATGGGCCAACCCCGTCTGGCAGTTCTGGGACCTCGCCATGCTCTGGCTGGCCATGCTGCACGGCACCAACGGCGTCCGCACGATCATCAACGACTACGCCGACAAGGACCGCACCCGCTTCTGGCTGAAGGCCGTCCTGTACTTCTCGACGATCGTCATCATCGTGCTGGGCACCCTGGTGATCTTCACGTTCGACCCGTGCATTCCGGGCTCCCCGCTCGAGGTCTGCAAGTAATCCCGGCCTCCGGCCGAACCAGCTTTTAGAAAAGAGAGAGCAACCGGTATGCAGGTACACAAGTACGACGTCGTCATCGTCGGCGCCGGCGGCGCCGGCATGCGCGCGGCCATCGAATCCGGCCAGCGCGCGCGCACGGCGGTACTCACCAAGCTTTACCCCACGCGTTCCCACACGGGCGCCGCGCAGGGCGGCATGTGCGCTGCACTCGCCAATGTCGAGGAAGACAACTGGGAGTGGCACACGTTCGACACCATCAAGGGCGGGGACTACCTCGTCGACCAGGACGCAGCAGAGGTCATGGCCAAGGAGGCCATCGACGCGGTGCTCGACCTGGAGAAGATGGGTCTGCCGTTCAACCGCACGCCCGAGGGCAAGATCGACCAGCGCCGCTTCGGCGGCCACACCCGCGACCACGGCAAGGCTCCGGTGCGCCGCGCGTGCTACGCAGCCGACCGCACGGGTCACATGATCCTGCAGACCCTCTACCAGAACTGCGTCAAGCACAACGTCGAGTTCTACAACGAGTACTACGCACTCGACCTGCTCACCGTCGAGGAAGAGGCCACCCGCGAGGATGGTTCGACCTACCTGCAGAAGCGTGTGGCCGGCGTCGTGTCCTACGACCTGGCGACCGGCGAACTGCACGTCTTCCAGGCCAAGTCCGTCGTCTTCGCCTCCGGCGGCGCCGGCAAGGTCTTCAAGACGACGTCGAACGCCCACACCCTCACGGGCGACGGCATGGGCATCGCCCTGCGCCGCGGCATCCCGCTCGAGGACATGGAGTTCGTGCAGTTCCACCCGACCGGCCTCGCCGGCCTCGGCATCCTCCTCTCCGAGGCGGCCCGCGGCGAAGGCGGCATCCTGCGCAACTCCGAGGGCGAGCGCTTCATGGAGCGCTACGCCCCGACCATCAAGGACCTCGCGCCGCGCGACATCGTCGCCCGCTCGATGGCCAACGAGGTCCGCGAGGGTCGCGGCTGCGGCCCGGAGAAGGACTACGTCCTGCTCGACCTGACGCACCTGGAGCCGGCGCACATCGACGCCAAGCTCCCGGACATCACCGAGTTCGCGCGCACCTACCTCGGCGTCGAGCCGTACACCGAGCCGGTCCCCGTCTTCCCGACGGCCCACTACGTCATGGGCGGCATCCCGACCAACATCCAGGGTGAAGTCCTTCAGGACAACGACACCACGGTGCCCGGCCTGTATGCCGCTGGCGAGGTGGCCTGCGTTTCGGTGCACGGCTCCAACCGCCTGGGCACGAACTCGCTGCTGGACATCAACGTGTTCGGCAAGCGCGCCGGCATCTACGCGGCCGAGTACGCGAAGACCGCCGAGTTCGTCGAGATCCCGGAGAACCCGCTGGGCGACACCGAGGCCCTCCTCGAGACCGTCCGCCAGGGCAACGGCACCGAGCGCATCGCCGCGATCCGCAAGGACCTGCAGGACACGATGGACGCCAACATGCAGGTCTTCCGCACCGGAGAGACCATCAAGAAGGCCGTCCAGGACATCGAGGACCTGCGCGCGCGTTACAAGAACATCAGCATCCAGGACAAGGGCAAGCGCTTCAACCTGGATCTACTCGAGGCAGTGGAGCTCGGCTTCCTGCTCGACCTCGCCGAGGTCATGTCCGTGTCCGCTCTGGGGCGCGAGGAATCGCGCGGCGGTCACTTCCGCGAGGACTTCCCGGATCGAGACGACGAGAAGTTCATGAAGCACTCGATGGTGTACAAGGACGAGACCGCTGAGATGCAGGGCATTAAGGGCCTGCGCTTCGACACCAAGCCGGTCACCTTCACCCGTTACCAGCCGATGGAGCGTAAGTACTAATGACCACTGAAGCAGCAGAACCAGCATCCAAGATCGACCTCGCGGCCAGCGCTGGCGGCGGCGAGATCCCCCAGTTCGACATCACGCTGCGCGTCCGTCGGTACAACCCCGAGGTCTCCGAGGAGGCCGAGTGGGAGGACTTCCAGCTGACGATGTTCGGCACGGACCGCGTGCTCGACGCCCTGCACAAGGTCAAGTGGGAGCACGACGGCTCGCTCTCCTTCCGTCGCTCCTGCGCCCACGGCATCTGCGGATCCGACGCCATGCGCATCAACGGCCGCAACCGCCTCGCCTGCAAGACCCTGCTCAAGGACCTGGACACGGACAAGCCGATCACGGTCGAGGCCATCAAGGGCCTGCCGGTCGAGAAGGACCTGATCGTGGACATGGAGCCGTTCTTCCAGTCCTACCGCGAGATCATGCCGTTCCTCGTCTCCAAGGGCCACGAACCCTCGGGCGAGCGCTACCAGTCCCCTGAGGACCGTGAGCGCTACGACGACACGACCAAGTGCATCCTCTGCGCTGCGTGCACGTCCTCGTGCCCGGTGTTCTGGACCGACGGGCAGTACTTCGGCCCGGCTGCGATCGTGAACGCGCACCGCTTCATCTTCGACAGCCGCGACGACGCCGGCGACATGCGCCTGGAGATCCTCAACGACAAGGAAGGCGTGTGGCGCTGCCGCACCACCTTCAACTGCACCGAGGCGTGCCCGCGCGGCATCCAGGTGACCAAGGCCATCGCCGAGGTCAAGCAGGCCGTCCTGGCCCGCTCCATCTAGCCCGGAGCCGCTGAAGTACCGGCGGGGCCGGCGGACTCATCGCGAGTCCGCCGGCCCCGCCGTCGTCGTTTGGGCTCCCCACCCGCCGGAGACCTAGACTGTGTGCGTGGCAAGCGAAAAAATCACCTTCACCAGCGCGTCCGGCGCGACACTGACCGCCGCGATCGACGAGCCCGTGGGCCCCGTCAAAGGCTGGGGCATCATGTCCCACGGCTTCACGCTCGGGAAGGATTCGCTGGCGACGGCCCGGGTCTGCCGCGGGTTGGCCCAGCACGGGATCGGCATGCTGCGTTTCGACAACCTGGGGCTCGGCGAATCCGAGGGCGACTTCGCCGACACCTCGTTCAGCCTCAAAGTGCAGGACACCGTCCGGGCCGCGCAGGCGCTGCGCGATCTCGGCCACGAGCCGGAATTGCTCGTCGGGCACTCGATGGGAGGGGCCGCCGTCATCGCGGCGGCCCGGGAGATCCAGCCGAACGCGGTCGCCACGATCGGCGCCCCGTTCGACCCCGGGCACGTGATCCACAACTTCGAGCACCTGATGGAGGAGATCGAGTCCTCC
The DNA here is from genome assembly GCF_004217565.1 of Zhihengliuella halotolerans. Lineage (NCBI taxonomy): Bacteria > Bacillati > Actinomycetota > Actinomycetes > Micrococcales > Micrococcaceae > Zhihengliuella > Zhihengliuella halotolerans. Next base: position 1,903,671 of record NZ_SHLA01000001.1, read on the forward strand.
GGTAGCGCCGAACTCAAGCTGGGCCCGCGCCGGCTCGAGATCACGCGGGCCTTCATCCAGGACGTCCAGGCCCACGACCTGACCGCCTCGATCGCCAGCCTGCGCGCCCCGCTCATGGTGATCCACGCCCCGACCGACAACACCGTCGGCCTCGAGAACGCGGGCAAGATCTTCGTCAAGGTCAAGCACCCCAAATCGTTCTTCTCCCTCGACGGCGCCGACCACCTGCTCACCCAGCGCGTGCACGGCCAGCGGGCCGCGAACATGATCGCGGCGTGGGCCGAGCAGTACTTCGCAGCCTCGGAGTAACCGCCGCCGCCCGGCCCGCGCTCCGTCTCAGACGGCGAAGAGTTCTGCCGGCGCGTGGATCATCCGCACCCCGCCCCCGGCGATTGCGGCCTCGATCTCGGGTGCAAGTTCGTCCGCGCGCGAAATGCGCACGCCGCGCCCGCCGAAAGCACCGGCCAGCGCCACCCAATCCGGCTGCACCAGGTCCACTCCGACCGGCGCGATCCCGCGGTCGGTCTCGTTCGCGCGGATCTCGCCGTAACCACCGTTGTCGACGCACACCAGGACCAGGTCCAGCCGCTGTTCGACAGCCGTCGCGAGCTCCTGAACAGCGAACATGAGTGCACCGTCGCCGATGACACACACCACCGGCCGCTCGGGCGCGGCGATCTTCGCGCCGATGGAGGCGGGCAGCCCGTACCCGAGCGTCGCGTAGGCGGGCGTGTACAAGAAGGAATGCGGCCGTTGCTGCGGCACGAAACTCGCCGTGCCCAAGTAGGTGACCTGCGAGGAGTCGCCGCCGATGATCGCGTCGGCCGGAACCGCAGCGGCCACCTGGCCGGCGAGCGCCGCGAACTCGGGCGACAGGGCCCGAGCAGTCTCCCGCAGCTCTGCCCGCAGCCCACCCAGCGCGGGCGCCGGGCCGGGCTCGTGGCCCTCCAGCCCCGCCAGCAGTTGCGGTACGACGGCGGCGCTGTCGCCGACGAGACCGATGTCGCACCGGGTGTTCTTCTCCAGCTGTGTCTCGAGGATGTCCACTCGGATCACGGTGCCGCCCGGCTCCAGCTCCCGGAACCACAGCTCGGCCTCGCCGACCTTCGAGCCCAGGATCAGCAGCACGTCAGCCCGTTCCAGCAGGTGCTGGGCGGCCTGAAGCCGGACGTCGGACCCGAGGGAGAGCGCATGCGTCTCCGGGATCGCCGCCTTCCCGTTCAGCGTGGTCACGACGGGCGCCTGCAGCGCCTCGGCGAGGCGGGTGACATCGGCACCGGCGCGTAGCGCCCCGCCTCCGGCCAGGATCGCCGGGTTCCGGGCACCACGCAGGGCGGCAACGGCGTCGTGCACTTTCGCGGGCTCGGCGGCCCGCGGCGGGCGCGGCGGGCGCGCGACCAGATCGCCGTTCGGAACGCGTGACGGCCCCTCCAGCACGTCGAGTGGTATCTCGAGGTGCACAGGGCGTGGGCGGCCGTGCCGGAAGAGCTCGAACGCGTCGTGGATTCCCTGCACCGCCTCCGCCCCGTTGGTCACGCGGCGCGACCACTCGACGATCGCCCCGGCGGCCCCCGTCGCGTCCTTGGTCTCGTGCAGCGCACCCTTGTCCGCGAACTCCTGGCCCTGCGGCACGCCCGGCGACAGCAGGATGAGCGGACGCGATTCGCAGTAGGCGGTGCCGGCGGCGGAGAGCGCGTTGAGCAGCCCCGGGCCGCTCGTCGTGATCACGACGCCCGGCAGACCCGTCTGCTGGGCCCAGCCGTCGGCGGCGTAGCCGGCACCCTGTTCGTGGCGGGCGGTGACCGCCCGGAAGCCAAGCGGCTCCAGGTGCCGGTAGAACTCGAGGTTGTGGGTGCCGGGGATGCCGAAGATCGTGTCCACCCCGTAGTCCCGCAGGAGCGTGAGCACGTCGAGCCCCACGTTCTCGCGCACGACGCCGGCCGGCAGGTCCATCACCCCGGTCGCCTCCTGCTGCTGCTCAGACATGCTGTGCCTCCTTCGTCGTCGTGCTGGGTGTGGGGTCCGCGGCGAAGCGGCGCACCCCGTCGACCCACGTCTGTCGGACCGGTATCTGGGACATGAGTTCCGGGTCGGCCGCGAGCGGGTCGGCGGCAAGCACCGCGAAGTCCGCGCGCTTGCCGGGGCTCAGCGAGCCCAGATCGTCCTCGCGGCCGAGCGCGCGGGCCGCGTTGATCGTGTGCGCCTCGAGCGCCTGCCGCGCGGTGATGCGCAGGCCGTCGGGACCGAGCCGGTGGCCGTTGCGGGTCACGCGGGTCACGGCGGCCTGCATGGCCTCGAGCGGGAGCGGCTCGGCGACAGGCGCGTCGGAACTGATGGTCACGGGCACCCCGGCATCCACGAACTCGCCCAGCGGATTGAACCGCTCCCCCGGCGTGCCAACGGCGTCCTTCACGCCCTCGCCCCAGTTGTAGTAGTGCTGCGGCTGATTGACCGGCAGGATCCCCGCGGCGGACATCCGCCGGATCTGCTCCGGGGTCGGCAGGCCGCAGTGCTCGATCCGGTGCCGAGCGTCGGCGTCGGGCCGCTCGCCCTGGGCGCGCTCGATCGCTCCGATCACCATCTCGAGCGCCGTCGGCGATTGCGCGTGGGTCGCGGTCTGTAGGCCCAGCCCGTGGGCCTTGGAGATCAGGTCGGCGTAGTCGGCGGGGTCGTGATAGAGCTGCCCGGTGCGGCACGGGTCGCCCACGTACCCGTCCGGGAAATAGGCGGTCCAGCCGCCGAGGGTCCCGTCGGCGTAGAACTTGAACCCGGCGAAGCTCAGGAAGGCGTTGCCGAACTGGCCGTGCAGGCCCATGTCCGCGGCCTCGTCGAGCAGATGGGAAAGCAGGTACATGTTGACCCGGACCTTGAGCTGATTCTCTTCGGCCAATCGCAGGTACATGTCGAACTCGCGGCGGGAGACCTGGCAGTCGCCGATCGTCGTCACGCCGCCGGCCAGGAACGATTCCTGTGCGATGCGCAGCTGGCGCAGGTGCTCCTCGGGTGCGTCCGCCAGATGGAAGTTGGGCCCGTGGTGGCCGACCTTGACCCCCTCGATCCCGGTGAGGATGTTGCAGGCCGCGTCGGAGAGCTCGCCCGTCAGTTGCCCGTGCTCATCGCGGAAGTACTCGCCGCCGGCGGGGTTCGGGGTCTGATCAGTGACGCCGTGCAGCTCGAATGTGAAGGAGTTGACGACGCCGCCGTGTCCAGACGCGTTCATCAGGTAGACCTCCCGGTCGGTCGCCACCTGATCCAGCTCGTGGCGGGTCGGGTGCCGGCCCTCGGCCAGATTCACGTGCTCGTAGCCGTAGCCGCGCACCGGCAGCCCGTTGGGAGTCTCGGCAGCGCGTTCGCGCAGCAACTCGATGATCTCGGGGATCGACGCGGCCCGGCCCGGGCCGCAGTCCACCCAGGTCTTGAGCTGGCCGTACATCAGCGGGTGGGCGTGCGCGTCGACGAATCCCGGCACGACGACGGCGTCGCCCAGGTCCTGCTCGGTCGGCGCGGGCAGCCCGAGGCCGGTGGCGGCCGCGTAGCAGTCGGTCGCGTCCCCCACGGCGAGGAGGCGGCCGGCATGGATCAGCATCGCGGTGGCGCGGGGGCGGCCGGGATCCATCGTGTGGATCGTCGCGGCGCGAACCAACTGCGGCACATAGTCGACTGGCGACGATTCGAACGTGCGGAGCTTTCTCACAAGTTCCTCCGGTGGGGGTAGGTGTGGTGGGTGTGAGGTCAGACGCCGAGTTCGGCGGACTCGTCGTTCGCGTCCCGGCGCTCTCCGGCGTCGGGGGCGGGGTCGATGTGCTGCGGTGCCAGGTGCAGGCAAACCGCGGAGACGGCGACCATCCCGAGGAAGAGGACGATGACGGACCAGATCGTGCCGGTCTGGACGTACAGCCAGGTCGCCGTCACCGGGCCGAGGCCGCCCCAGATGGCAGCGGCGATGCCGTTGGAGAGGGACATGCTCGTGTAGCGGGCCTGCGGCCGGAACATCTGCGCCATCACGGTGGCGACCGGGGCGTAGGTGGCGGTCATGGCAAGCCGCATGGCGATGAAGGCCGCGAAGATCGCCCACACCGAGCCGCCGCCGAGCGTCAGGAACTGCGGGACGATCAGCGCTCCCGAGCCGAGGACCCCGATCATGACGACCCGCTTGCGTCCGTACCGGTCGCCGAGCCAGGCGATGGCCAGGGTGGTCACGAATTCTACGAAAGCCGCCGCAGCCAGCGCGTTCAGCACGAGCGTCTCGCTCAGTCCCACAGCGGGGTCGGTCGCGTACGCCGTCGCAAAGGACGTGACGATGTAGTACCCGCCCGTGGAGACGCCCGCCATGCCGATGCCGAGCAGCATTGGATGCCAGTTGGTCTTGAGCGCGTACGTCAGTGGGAGCTGCTGCGGCTGGTCGTCGCGCGACTGGTCGAAGACCGGCGACTCCTCGAGCCGGTAGCGCACCCAGAAGCCGAGCAGGATCAGCGGCATCGAGAGCAGGAACGGGATCCGCCAGCCGCCGTCGATCAGAAAGTCGTCGCCCTGTACGGACAGCACCGAGAAGGTGCCGGTCGCGGCCAGCGCGCCGGCCGAGTTGCCGAGCTGCGGGAAGCCGCCGTAGAAGGTCTTGTGCTTCTCCGGGGCGTGTTCCACGGCCATGAGCACGGCGCCGCCCCACTCACCCCCGACAGCCAGGCCCTGCACCACGCGCAGCGCCAGGAGGAGCACCGGCGCCCACACGCCAACTTGGTCGTACGTCGGCAGCACGCCCACCAGGACGGTGGCCAGACCCATCGCGAGCAGGGTGATGACCAGCGACGGGCGGCGCCCGAAGCGGTCTCCGATGTGTCCGAAGATGATCGCGCCGAGGGGCCGGACGAAGAAGCCGACGGCGTAGGTCGCGAAGGCCGCCGCGATCCCGACCATCCGATCGGATTCGGGGAAGAAGAGCGGCCCGAAGACGAGTGCCGCAGCCGTAGCGTAGATGTAGAAGTCGTACCACTCGATCGCCGTACCGACGAACGCGGCGGTGCCGGCCCGGCGCGCCTGCCGGTGATCGAATCCGGACTTCGTTCTGGGGTTCGCATCCATTGCATTCTCCTCAAGGGGACCGCCCCGTTCGGCCGGGGCTGTGCGACAACCATAGGAGCGCGTGACACAGCCCACAACACGCATAATACGTCCAACCACGCCCGGGACTTTCTTTCTGTTTCACATCGACGAATAATCGATGCAGAACTGGGCCATTTGGCCTCCGCTGCCTATTGCTTCTCTTCCGAGCGAAGCAGAACGGGGTTTTTCGGATGATTTCGGAGCGTGACACCTCACTCGATGCCCGCCTGATCCGCGCTCTCCAGCGCGACGGCCGGGCTACCATCCAGCAGCTGGCCGCAGAACTCGACGCGCCACGCTCCCTCGTCTCCGATCGCCTGCGCGCGCTGACCGGGGGCGGCACCGTCCGCGTTCTCGCCGCCTACGACCCGGCGTTCGTCGGGCAGACGGTCATCGCCCACCTCTCCATCGCCATCGACCGCGCGGCGCGGCCCGTCGCCCGGGCCCTCGCCGGCATCGAGGAGGCAGTGCTCGTCTCCTGCGTCGGCGGATTGCACGACATCGTGCTCGAGGTCCGCGTGGACTCGAACGAGGCGCTCGGCGCCGCCCTGCACCGCGTCCGCTCGACCCCCGGCGTGACCGAGGTGCGCACCCAGCGCTACACCGGAATCCTCAAGGGGCTCTTCATCCCCCGGTACGACGGCGTCTCCGGCACCGACGCGATCGACCGGCACCTCGTCGAGCTGCTGCAGCGCGATGGCCGCGCGAGCTACACCTCGCTGGCCCGTGCGGTCAGCCTGTCCGCGCCGGCGGTACGCGCACGAGTGCAGCGGCTGCTCGCCACGGGAATCGTCACCATCAGCGCCGTGGAGACCCGCGGCGCGCTGGGCCGCCAGCTCTCGATGGGGTTGGGCATCACGCTCGGGGCGGACTCTTCCGATGTCCTTCGCGCCCTGCAGGAGGATCCGGCGATCGAGTTCGCCGCAGAATGCATCGGGTCGTTCGACGTCGTCGCCACGATCGCGGCCGCCACGTCGAGCGACCTGCTGGGACGCCTCGACACCCTGCGCGCACTCCCGGGCGTCCTGCGCCTGACGGCGTGGCAGCACCTCGAGCTGGTCAAGGAGGACTACTACCGGCAGATGGCCTGAAGGGAAACCCCGTGACAGCCTGTTGATAATTTCAATACAAGCAACTTATGCTGTGGTCCCCACCCGTGGGCCGTTCTCGACGGCCCCGACCTCAAGGAGACCTCCGGTGTCCCACTTGTTCCTGTCCGACGCCGCCGTCGGATACCTGCCCTCTCCAGTCCGCGACGTCTGGGAGCTGTCGATGCAACCCGGCATGATCTCGTTGGCCGGCGGCAACCCCGATCTCCGCCTCAGCGATACGCGCTGGATGGCCGAGGCCGCTGCCCGCGCCATCACGGACCACGGAGACGAGGTGCTCCAGTACGGCTCCGGCACGGGTCTCTCCGGGCTGCGCGAGGCGATCGTCGAGCTCATGGCTGCCGAGGCGGTGACCGCGCCCGCCGACTCGGTCCAGGTCACCGCCGGATCGCAGATGGCGCTGGATCTGATCACCAAACTGCTCTTCACCCGTGGCGACACGATCCTCGCCGAGGGCCCGACCTACGTCGGCGCCCTCGGGGTCTTCGGCGGCGCCGGCGTGCGCGTCGAGCACGTCGACATGGACGACGACGGCCTGCGCCCTGACGCCCTGCGCGAACGGATCGACGAGCTCACCCGGCAGGGCCGGGCCCCGCGCGCCCTGTACACGATCCCGAACTTCCACAACCCGACGGGCATCTCTCTGGCCGCCGAGCGCCGGCCGGAGATCGTCGAGATCTGCCGGGAAGCCGGGGTGCCCATCATCGAGGACAACCCCTACGGGCTGCTGCGCTTCGAAGAGCGGCAGGTGCCGCCGCTGCACTCCTTCGATCCGGAGCTCGTGATCTACCTGGGTTCCTTCTCGAAGATCATTGCTCCCGGCCTGCGGGTCGGCTGGGCCTCCGCCCCGACCTGGCTGCGCCGCCCCCTGCAGCTGGCCAGCGAGGCGAACGTCATCTGCGCGTCCGTGCTGAGCCAGGACCTGGCCCGCACCTTCGTCACCCGCGGCGGATGGCGCGAGGGCGTCGCCGGCGCCGCCGCCGAATACGCTCTCCGCGCGCGGGCGCTCAACGACACGCTCTCGCCGCTGTTGCCAGCCGGCGCCGAGCTCACACGCCCCGCCGGCGGCTTCTTCAGCTGGGTGACCCTCCCCGAAGGCTGGAGCGCCGTGGACCTGCTCGAGAACGCCGTCGACGAACACGTGGTCTTCGTCCCGGGCGCTTCCTTCTACGCGGACGGCACCGGATCCCGGCGGCTCCGGCTCGCCTACTCGCTGGAAGCCCCGCTGCAGCTGGAGGAGGGCGCGCGCCGCCTCGGCCGCGCACTCGAACGCTACGGCAGCGTCCTCGCGGGGACCCGGCGCTGATGCCGGGCCCGGACGACGACGGGCGCCGCCGGTACGCGGTTTCCGCCACCCAGATCGACACCCGGCGCCGCACGATCCTCGAGGCGGCGGCGCAGGTCATCGCCGGCTCCGGGGAGGCGGGCTGCACACTGTCCGCGGTATCGAAGGCCAGCGGCTGCAGCGTCGGCATGATCCAGCACCACTTCGGCACGCGCTCGGAGCTGATCGTCGCCGCCGCCCGGCAGCGCATCCACGAGTCGGAGCAGGAGTGGCTCGCGATTTCCCGGGCGGAAACCGGCCCGATGGAGCGGATCCGGCGCTTACTGGTCTTCGCTGTTCATGGCGAGCGCCCCTTCGCGGAGGCCTGGTCGTTCTGGCTCGAGCTATACGCGGCGGCGCGCCGCGACGCGCTTCTGCGACAGGAGATCAACACGGCGCTCGAGGTGTGGCGCCGTTTCTTCCTGGACGTGCTCGAGGAGGCGCACGCCGCGGGGCTCGTCCGGGCCACCCGGCCCGCTGACCGTCAGGCCCAGCTGCTGCTCGCGCTCGTCGACGGGCTGGCACTGCAGGCAGCCAATGAAACCTACGGCCTCACGGGCGACGACATGCTGGCGCTGCTGGTCGATGCCGCGTCTGACCTGCTCGGCCACGGTTTCGACAGCTAGCCGCTCCACCCTTCGTCGGCCGTCGACGGGGACGACTGGGACTTGCGCAGCTGCGCCTGCTGGCGCAGGCTCAGCGCCCGCGCTCCGCCGTTCGCAGCCCGTTCCGCCTCGATATCCACGGAGCGCACCGCTCCCCACGAGGTGGCGATGAGAAAGACCTGGCTGAGCAGGAAGAACCAGATGAAGAGGCCCAGGATCACCGCGTAGGAGGCGAGCAGCGGGTTCCTGCCCGCGCTGCCGAGGAGTTCGGAGGAGAAGTACCGCAGCACCGTCGAGCCGAGTCCCGCGAAGAGCGAGGCCTCCAGCAGGGCACGCCGCGGCATCTCGATCGAGGACGCGAACCGGAAGAGGATCACGGCGACGAGCATGTCCAGAAGCAGCATGACGAACAGCGGCGTCACACGGGTCACGATCTGGCCGAACGAGGAAGCGATGTTCAGCAGCTCGATAATCCAGTCCAGGGCCGCGCCGGCCACGAAGCCGAGACCGCTGGTGAGCACGAGCGCGATGCCGAGGACCAGCAGGACGCCGAGATCCCGCGCCTTGGCGACGACGGGGTTCATCGCCACGGGGGCCAGCCCGGAGACGCCGCGCATGCCCTCGCGCAGGCCGTTGATCCACCCCAGAGAGGTCACCAGCATGGCGGCGGTGGAGATCACGAGCGCCCACCCGAACCCGCGCTGGCTGCGGAAAAGCTCCTCCGGCTTCGCCAGGCCACAGCTGTCGCGGCCGCAGTCCCCGGTGTCGATCAGCCCCGGCGTGCTCTCGGCGACGGTGTTGATGATCGTGTCCTGGAGCTCCTTGTTGCCCGAGGCGATGATGCCGAAGATCGAGAAGCCCGCTACGAGCAGCGCCGCGATGGAGAAGAACATGCGGTAGGAGGCGCCCGCGGCCATGAGCGGCCCGTGGCGCTTGCTGTAGACGGTCCAGACCCGCATCGGCCGGAGGGCGTTGAGCTCGGCCAGCAGCCACATCACCACGGCCAGCACGCGCTTGACGAGGGGCCGCCCTTCGCGCCTGGCCCGGCCGACGTCGGTGCGTTTGCTCAGGGCCTCGCGGCGCAGATGTGCCCGGTCCAGGGCCTCGATCTCGGCGGAGGAGGCCCGTGCCGTGCTCATCGACTTCTTAGAGTTCGCGTCCGTCCGTGCCAAGAGCCAGCTCCTCGGTTAGCGTCCAGTATCCGTCGTGGTCTGTCGTGAAGAGCCCGATGCGGTCGACGAGGAATTCGACGTCGAAATCCGCCAGCTCGTGCAGGGCACGCTCCATTCCCTCCGCCGGCGCGTCGTGCGCAACGGTCAGGTGCGGGTGGTAATCGAACGCGACCTGGTGTTCCAGCGGGCCGTCGCAGAGCTGCGCGTGCAGCGCTCGGCACGCCTCGGCCCCTTGCGCGATCTTGAGGTAGACGACCTCGCTCGCTGGGCGGAAGCTAGCGGTGCCGTGCAGCCGGACCGTGAACGCGTCGGCGGCTGCAGCGACCCGCTGCGCGTGCCGGCGCGCCTCGGACCACGGCCCGCGAGCGGCCCCCGAGACGAGGGTGATGTGGGGCGATTCGAAATCGGCGAACGGGTCGCCGAAGCCGGACCGCAACCTGCCGATGCGCCGACCCAGCGCAGGCGGCAGCGAAATCACGATGCCCAGACTGAACCGGGATCCCCCGTGCCCGGTTCGCTCGTCGCGTTGCTCCATATCAGCCAGCATAGTGATTCCGGCTTCCCTTGTGGGTCAGGCGGTGGCCGCACCGGCGCGGCTGACGACGGCAGCCGCGTCCTTGCCGAGCTGGAGGAAGCCGACGTTGCGGTACACGTCGTCGAGGGTCTGCGCCGCGACGGCCCGCGCCTTCGAGGCACCGACGGCGAGCAGGCGGTCGAGCTCCGCCGGGTCGTCCAGCAGCTCGAACGTGCGCTCGCGCACCGGCTCGACCTCGGCCACGACCGCGTCGGCGACGTCGACCTTGAGGTGCCCATACATCTTGCCCTCGTACTCGGGCACGATCTGCTCGACGCTACGGCCGGTCACCGCGGCCAGGATGTCAAGCAGATTGGAGACGCCCGGCTTCTTCTCGCGGTCGTAGGCGACGACCGTCTCGTCGTCGGTCACGGCCGATTTGATGCGCTTGGCGATCGTCTTGGAGGGGTCCAGGACGTTGATCAGGCCGTTGGGGCTCTCGGCCGACTTGGACATCTTCTTCGTCGGGTTCTGCAGGTCGTAGATACGCGCGCCCTCGCCCGGGATGAACGCCTCCGGCACGCGGAAGGTCTCGCCAAAGCGGTGGTTGAACCGGTTGGCCAGCGTGCGGGCCAGCTCGACGTGCTGGCGCTGGTCGTCACCGACCGGGACGCCGTGCGGCTGGTACATCAGGATGTCCGCGGCCATGAGCATCGGGTAGGTGAACAGGCCGACGCCGGCGTTCTCCACGCCGCCCTTGGCCGACTTGTCCTTGAACTGCGTCATGCGCGAGGCCTCGCCGAACCCGGTGATGCAGTTCAGGACCCAGGCCAGCTGGGCGTGCTCCGGCACGTGCGACTGGACGAAGAGCGTGTTCTTCTCGACGTCGATGCCGCCGGCGATGTACTGCGCCGCGGTCCGGCGGGTGCGTTCGCGCAGCGCGGCCGGATCGTGCGGGGCGGTGATCGCGTGCATGTCCGGGACGAAGAAGAACGCGTCGTAGTCGTCCTGCGCCTTGACCCAGTTCACGAGGGCGCCCAGGTAGTTGCCCAGGTGCAGGGACTCGGCGGAGGGCTGCATCCCGGACAGGACGCGGGGACGGTGGGTGCTGGTCGCTTCAGCGGTCATGGTTTCCTCGGTGCGTGGCTTAGAACTGGTAATCGACGACCACGGGGGCGTGGTCGGAGAAGCGCGTGTCGTAGCTCGGGGCGCGGTCGACGACGGCGTTGCCTGCCTTGGCCAGCAGGCCCGGCGTCGCCATGTGGTAGTCGATGCGCCAACCCGCGTTGTTGTCGAACGCCTGGCCGCGGTAAGACCACCAGCTGTAGGGTCCGTCGACGTCGCCGGCGAGTTCACGGGCCACGTCCTTGAAGCCGATCTCCTCGCCGAAGAAGCGGTCGAAGTAGGCGATCTCCTCGTCCATGACGCCGGCCCGCTTGTTGTGGTTCGGCTTCCAGTTCTTGATGTCCCGCGGCGTGTGGCACACGTTGAGGTCGCCGGTGACGAGCACGTGGTCGCTCGCGGCCTTCAGCTGCGGCAGCCGCACGATCATGGCCTCGAGGAACTTGTACTTGTCGTCCTGCTTCTGCGTCCCGAGCTCACCGGAGTTCACGTACGCACTCGCGACGGTCAGCGTCTCGCCGCCGATCTGGAAGTCGGCCTCCACCCAGCGACCTGCATCAGCGAAGTAGACCTCGCCGATGTGCTCGCGCACCGCCACGGGCTCGTCCCGGGAGGCGACCGCGACGCCGGCGCGCCCCTTGGCCGAGGCCTCGGCGTGCACGACGTGCCAGCCTTCGCCGATCAGCTCGCGGACGATCGCGTCGGGGGCGCGGACCTCCTGCAGGTTCAGCACGTCGACGTCGCGGTCGACGAGCCAATCGGCCATGCCCTTCTTGTAGGCGGCCCGGATTCCGTTGACGTTCACGGACGCCACACGCAGGGCGCCGGCGGGCTTGGCGGAGTACTTCACGGTTTCAGCGGTTTCGACGTCACTCACCTGGACCACATTACCGGTTCCGCAACGTGGACTAGTCCACGATGTCGCCGGAGATCGGCTCGCCGTCCCCAGCCTTCGAACCCTTGCCGTCCTTCATCATTCCCCGGGCGTTGTGCGCGGTGATCTCGATGGTTTCGAGGGCGCGATCGACCATGCCGCGAGCCTCGTCACCGTCCTGGTCCAGGTACTCCTTGACGACGCCGACCTGCACCTCGACGATCTTGAACGAGTGGTCCAGCTTCATGTCGCGCGCCTTGGTCGACTCGTCGACCACGGTGGTCGACCCGCCACCCTGCTTGGCCATGTCGGCACGCACGCCCGCCACCTGCTCGTGAACCTTCTTGGCCCCGCGGGAGATTCCGAAGACGAGGAACGCCGAGAGCAGCAGCCAGCCCAGGGAGATGATGACGACGAGCCAGCCGATCACATCGTTCTGGTTGGCGGCGAAGACGACAGCCACGAGGAACACCGTCACCATGACCGCGAGGGCGAGCGTGCTGGCTTTGATGGTGAGCTTGCGTTCCTGCATGGTCCTGTTCTTTCCAGCCGCGTTGGTCGCGGCCGATCCGCCGGGAAGAGTTTGCATGCCCCCATTGTCTCAAACCCTGGCGGCGTATCCCTCCGGTTGGGCCGCAGGCGAACACGGTGCGACTCGTCCAACCGGGACACCGATTCACGTCGCTCTGCTAATCTCAGGTGCCGGCCCCGGCAGCGCAGCGGCCCTCGTTCGGGCCGAATCTACGCGGACGACTCAGAAGGAAAAGCGCCATGACCGACCTGACGACGTCGTACCCCCTCCTGACGCTGGTCCCGCCGGTGCTGGCGCTCACGCTCGTGATCATCACCAAGCGGGTGCTGATCAGCCTGGGCGCTGGCGTCGTCGCCGCGGCCCTGCTGGTCCACGATCTCAACCCGCTCGACGCCCTGGGCGCGGTGTGGCGCTCGTTCGCCGCGATCTTCTGGGCCGACGGCGCGGTGAACACCTGGTCCGTCTACATTCTGGTGTTCCTGCTGCTGCTCGGCGTCATCGCCGCGTTCGTGCTGATGTCCGGCGGCACGACGGCGTTCGCCGCCTGGGCGCTGCGGCGCATCCGCGCACGGCCGGGATCGATGGTTCTGCCCGCCGTCCTGGGTGTCGTCATCTTCATCGACGACTACTTCAACGCACTCGCCGTCGGCCAGATCTCGCGGCCGGTGACCGACCAGCACCGCGTCTCGCGCGCCAAGCTGGCGTACATCATCGATTCGACGTCGGCGCCGGTCTCCGTACTGTCGCCGTTTTCCAGCTGGGGCGCCTACATCATGGGCATCCTCGCTCCGATCCTGGCGGCGTCGACGTTGTCGCTGAGCAGCGTGCAGGCGTTCCTCGGGGCCGCGGTGGCCAACTTCTACGCGATCGCCGCGGCGCTGATGGTCTGGCTCGTGATCTTCTTCCGGATCGATCTCGGCGCGATGCGGACCGAAGAGCGCCGGGCGATCACCGACGGCCACGTCTTCGACCCGGCGGCGACCGTCCCCGGCCACCTCTCCGATGATCTCCCGGTGCACTGCCCGGGGGCGCTCCGGGCGCTCTTCGTGCCGTTCGCCCTACTGGTGGTCGGCGTGTTCGCCGGCATCGTCTGGACCGGCCAGCGCGCTTCCGGATCCTGGAATGTCATCGACATCCTCGCGGCCACGGACGCCAGTGCCGCGCTCATCTTCGGCGGCGCGCTCGGCCTCGCCTCCGCGGTCTACTACTACCTGCGGAACACGCGGAGGAATCCGGAGTTCGTGGTCTCGACGTTCGGCCGCGGCTGGGTCGAGGGCATCAAGTCGATGCTGCCGGCGATCGCCATCCTGCTTCCCGCCTGGATGCTGGGCGACCTCATCTCCCAAGTCGGCACCGGCGACTACCTCGGACAGCTCGTCGAGGCCTCGAGCCTCTCGGCCGCCGGCCTCGTGCCGGTCGTCTTCCTCGTCGCCGCCGCGATGTCCTTCGCGACCGGCACCTCGTGGGGCTCGTTCGGCCTGCTGCTTCCGATCGCCGGCGGCATCATCAACAGCATGGACGAGCCGGCCTTCCTGCTGCCGGTTCTCGGCGCCGTGCTGGCCGGAGCCGTCGCCGGCGACCACGCCTCCCCGATCTCCGACACGACAATCCTCTCGGCCACCGGCTCGGGCTGCAACGTCATCACGCACGTGGTCACCCAGCTGCCGTACGTTCTCAGCGCGACGGCATGCGCGACGCTCGGCTACCTGGCGCTGGCCCTGACCGGCAGCACGCTGGTCGGTCTGGCCGTCGTCGTCGCCGCGCTGGCCGTCTTCGTCATCGTCGCACGGTCGGTCACCGCACCGATTTCGGGCACCGCCCCGGGGACAGACCCGGCGATCACCACTTGACGAGGCAGAACGGGTGTCGCTGCGGGTCGAGGTAGACCCGGAAGCTCTCGCTGCCGGCGTTCATCGATGTCGCCCCCAGCTTGAGCACCTGCTCCTCCCCCAGATCCAGGTCTCGGACCTTGATGTCCAGGTGGGCCTGCTGCGGGTGCACGTGGCCGGGCCACTCGGGCGGGACGTACACGTCGACACGCTGGAACGCGATGGCCGGCCGGTCCGGGCCGTCGCCGATGGTGATCCAGTCGGGGTCCGTCTGGACTCGCACCATGCCGAGGACCTCTTCGTAGAATGATGCGAGCACCTCCGGGTCCTCGCAATCGAACACCACCGATTCCCATGCACCGATCATGGCCTGCTCCTTACTGGTCGTCGCGCGCCGGTCGTGGTTTCACGCTACTCCGGACGGCCGGCGCTGAGAAGGCCTGCGGCGGGCGCGACGACTGATCCGGCGCCGGCGTCAGGGAGTGTCTCCGGGCGGAAAGAGCTCGTGCTCGCCCACCAGCCGGAGCGCATGCTCGTCTGGTGTCTCGAACGCGCCGACGCGCAGCTTCGTGAACATCCCGATGTCGATCGACAGGGGCTCCCCCGGCGCCATGGGGTCCTGCGGATCCTCGACGATCGCCTGCCGATCCATCGGAACGGCGACGGGCGTCGCGTCGCGATCGGTCTGGACGTAGAGCGTCTGCGCCCATTCGGACCCCGAGCCGGCGAGGGCGCCGGTCCATTCGAGGTAGGCCTCGGCGATCTCCCCCGGCGCCAACGTCACGGGAGGCGGCGCCTCGCCGTCGACGTCCCGCGCGAGGTGCTCCTTCGGCCGATGATAGAGCTCCTGCTCAGCTTCCACGTGGAACTTGTTGCCCCACTCCCCGCGCGCCCCCAGACCTGGAAAGCCGGAGAGCGTGCAGTCGGTGTCGGCGTCGTTGCGCAACAGGATCGAACCGAACCGATGCCCCAGCGCCGCGTCCCAATACCGCAGCTGCCCGGTCAGGTCTTCCGGGCGGCAGGACGCCGGGCCCGCGGCGTCGGTCGCCGGCAGGCGCAGGAACTCCGCTCGCTCGGCGTCGCTCAGGTCGGCTTCGTCGGGAATCGGCGTGTCCGGGACCTCGTCCCAGCCGGCGCCCACCTCCTCCTCGGTGGCTTGCCCGACGGCGCCCGGAGGATTCGGTGTCGGGCTCGACGCCACCGGTGCCGACGGCCCCGTCTGCGAACAGGCGGTCAGCAGCAGGAGGCCGGCCAGCGGCAGTGACATCACGAGGCGCTTCATACGACACAACGTACCCTGACCCGTGGCGCCGCGGCGACCGAACGCCGTCGTCCGGCTAGGTCAGGAACAGCTTGCGCAGACGGGCGGTCGTCAAGACGACGCCGACGACGATCATGACCACGTAGTAGGCCACGTGCCCGAGCATCGCCGTCGTGAAGTAGCCGACGGAGAGCGAGCGCATGAGCTCGACCCCGTGCCAGAGCGGCATCGCCTGGATGAACAGCTGGATGCCCTCCGGGTACACCGACAGCGGGTACAGGGTCGCTGAGAAGAGAAACATCGGCAGCAGCGCGAAGTTGACCCAATCCAGATGCTGGAAACGCTTCATGAAGCTCGCGATGCCCATCCCGAGGGCGGCGAAGCCGAACGCCACCAGCACCGACGCCGGGATCATCAGCAGGGCCCACGGCGTGGTGACCAGGCCCATCGAGCTCATGACGATCATGAATCCGGTTGCGTAGAGGAATCCGCGCTGCAGGGCCAGGTAGATCTCGCCGATCGCGACGTCGAGCGGCCCCAGCGACGTGTAGAGCATGTTCTGGTAGAGCTTGGAAAAGCGCAGCTTGAAGAACACGTTGTTCGTGGAGTCGTAGATGGCGCCGTTCATCGCGGAGACCGCGAGCAGGGCCGGCGCGATGTAGGCGCCGTAGCTCATCTCGGCGCCGCCGGGACCTGCGACCGCCCCGATGAGCGGCCCGAGCCCGATGCCCATGGCTGCCAGGAAGAGCACCGGCTCTACGAACCCGGAGACAAAGACGGCCCAGTTGTTGGTCTTCAGCGCCATCAGTCCGCGGGCGACGACGGCGCGCACGTTCCCGGAGTAGAGCCCGGCGAAGGGGCGGCGGCTGGGGGAAAGCAGGATCGTCTGCTGCGCCATCTCAGTCCACCAACCGTTTCCGATAGGTCCGGAACGCCAGAGCCAGTCCCCCGGCGGCGAGCGCGGCGAGGTAGACCACGTGCACGGTCGAGAGCCAGAGCGGCTCGTCGTACCCGTAGCTGAAGACGCGCCCGATCTCGCTGGCGTGCCACAGCGGCGAGAGCCAGCCGATCGGCTGCAGGAAGATCGGCAGATTGGTCAGCGGGAAGAAGGTTCCGGAGAAAAGCATGAGCGGCATGACGCCGAAGCGCTGGATCATGACGAACTGGGCCTTCTCCTCGCGAATGGTCGCCGCGTAGGCCATGAGCGGGGTGCCGATGGCCAGTCCGGCCAGCGTCGCGGTGAGCACGCCGAGGATGCCGAAGCCGCTCGGGACCGCGCCGAAGGCGGCCACGATGAGGTAGTAGACCAGCGACTGGGAGAAGAGGCGGATGGTCACCGCGAGCGTGTGTCCGGCCGCGATCTGCCACGGCCGCAGGGAGCTCACCAGAGGGCCGTAGTAGAGGCGGTGCCACTTGAAGCCGTCCATGATGGGCCAGGTGAACTCGTTCGAGGCCGCCATGAACGCCCCCGAGGCCAGCAGCGCGGGGACGATGAAGACCAGGTAGTCCACGCCGCCGAAATCTCCGCCGCCGTTGGCGTCGACGAGGGAAGCGAGCCCGACCCCCATCGCCACGAGGTACAGCAGCGGATGGCCGATCGAGTAGGCGATGATCACCGAGAGGTAACTGCGCATGGCCAGCAGCTGGTGCTCGGCGAAGTACCAGACCCCGAAGATCGCGCTGCGACGGGCGAGCACCTCGGCCGGGGGCGCCGGGCGGGCCGATCCCGCCGCCGTCGTCGTGCTAGTCAACGAGGGACCTCCCCGTCAGCTTGAGGAAGACGTCCTCCAGCGAGCTGCGGCGCACGAGCGAGGTCACGGGGTGCAGTCCGCGCGCGGCGACGGCCTCGAGCACCGCCTCGCCCTCGTGCGCGTAGACCAGGACGCGGTCCGGCAGGGCCTCGACGCGTTCGCCGAGATCCTCGATCCGGCGTGCGACGGCGGCGTTGCGGTCTGCGCCGAAGCGCAGCTCGACGACCTCGCGCGTGGAGAAGCGGCGGATCAACTCGGCCGGCGAGCCCTCGGCCATGATGCGGCCGGCGTCGACGACGATGATGCGGTCGCACAGCTGCTCGGCCTCGTCCATGTGGTGCGTGGTCAGCACGAGGGTCACGCCCTGCTCTTTGAGCCGGAAGAGCCGGTCCCAGAGCACGTGGCGGGCCTGCGGGTCGAGACCCGTGGTCGGCTCGTCGAGCAGCAGGATCTTCGGTTCGTTCACCAGGGAGCGGGCGATGGTCAGGCGACGCTTCATGCCGCCGGAGAGGTCGTCGACGCGCGCATCCGCCTTGTCGACGAGCTGGGCGAAGTCGAGCAGCTCGGCGATCTTCGGCTTCAGGTAGGCGCGTGAGAGCCCGAAGTAGCGGCCGTAAACCATGAGGTTGTCGCGGACCCGCAGCTCCTCGTCCAGGTTGTCCTGCTGCGGGACGACGCCGAGGTGGGCGCGGACCACAGGGCCCTGCTCCTCGGGATCGAGCCCCATGATCTCCAGGTGGCCCGAGGTGCGCTGCGAGACGCCGCCGATCATCCGCATGGTGGTCGACTTGCCGGCGCCGTTGGGCCCGAGCAGGCCGAACGATTCCCCCGCGGGCACCTCGAAGGAGATGCCGTCGACGGCGGTGAAGTCGCCGTAGCGCTTGACCAGGTTCTCGGCGCGGATCACGACGGGCGGGGCCTCGGTCGGCTGTGTGGCGGAGCCGGCGGGCGACGGGCGAAGTGAAGGAGTGGTTTCGGACACACAGCGAGCGTACGCCGAGTCACTGATTGATACAAGCCAATCGGACGCCGACGTCACATCGAGCGGCCCTGACGCATATCGTCCTCAGGACTGACGCTCAAGGGGCGCCCATCTGCGATACTAACCGCAGAGTACCGGAACAAACGGAAGGAATAGAACCCATGAGCAACTACCCCGTGGCGCCCGAGCCCCAGGAAACCGCCGCACCCGAGCCCTCGAAGTTCGCGATGTTGAAGAAGCTGACACTCGTTTCGGCGGCCCTTTACCTGATCTCGACACTCGTCTCCCTGCCGGCCGCGATGGACAACAGCGCCATACGTGAGCAGATGGAGATGTCCGGAACGACCGTCGACGACGCCATGCTCCAGGCCGCACAGGGCGTGGCGATCGGCACCGCAATCGCCACGCTCGTCGTCGGACTGGGCCTCTACGCGCTGGTGATCATCGGCCTCTACAAGCGCAAGAACTGGGCACGCGTCCTCGGCATCATCTTTGCGATCCTCTCGCTGGTCGGCTTCCTGATCGGCCTCTTCGCGAGCGGACTCATGCCGACCGTCGCCAGCACGTCCGTCTTCACCACGATCCTGGGCATCGTCTCCGCCCTCGTGACCGTCTACTGGCTGGTGCTCGCCTTCAGCTCGCAGGTGGCCGAGTACCTGCGCAAGCCGAGCCCTCTGGCCTAGGCCACCGGCACATCCAGCACGACGGCGTCCCCGCACCGAACCGCGTTCGGTGCGGGGACGCCGTCGTGCTGGAGTGATCGGCGCGTCCACATCGTCCTCAAGGCTGACGCCCGAACCCCGCGCGTCTGAAAGACTCGCCGGAAGGAGAACGGAAGGACACGCACCGATGAGCGATCATCCCGTGGCACCGGAAGCGCGCCAGACGGCCGGCGGCGAGCCGGCGGAGTTCACCCGGCTGAAGCGGCTCACGATCGCCTCGCTGCTCCTCTTCATGATCGCCGTGGCCGCGGGCGTCCTCGGTGCGCTGGACGCGGACACGATGCGCGAACAGCTCGATTCCGCCGGTTCGCCCACCGACGAGACGGCGGTGCAGTTGGCTCAGGCGGTCGCGCTCGCCATCGCGGGCGGCAGCGCCGTCGGCGGCCTTGCCGCCTATGTGCTCGTGATCAAGGGCCTCTATCACCGCAGGAACTGGGCGCGTGTCCTCGGCATGGTGTTCGCGGTCCTCTCCATCATCACCTACGCCTTCAGCCTGACCACCTCCGCGCCGTTGCTCGCCACCGGCGGACTCGCCGTGGCCTCCCTCGCTGTCGAGGGCCTGGCACTGCTCGTGAGCGGCTACTGGCTGGTCCTCGGCTTCAACGCGCAGGTCGCCGAATACCTGCGCAGGCCACGCAACCTCGCCTGATGCGCTCGCTCAGCCGGCGTCGAGGAAGGCCTGGGCAGCCTCGCGGTGTTGCTGCTCGCCCGTCAGGAGCGCGAATTCGACGTAGGCGAGCGCGCTGGCCGACAGCAGCGCCGTTCCCCGTTCGGCCAGCCGTTCAGGCACCGCTCCCCCGGCCTCCCGGTAAGCGTCCAGGAGGATGCCGAACTCCTCCGGCGTGGACAACGACTGCTGCAGGGCGAAATCGGCCACCGGGTCGGTGACCTTGGCCGTCGTCCAGTCGAGGACCGCGAGGATCCCGGCGTCGGCCCCGAGCAAAAGGTGCGCCGGGTAGAGCTCGCCGTGGCTGAACCGCATGTCCTCGGGCCACATCGAGTCATCGTCGATCCACCGGTCCCAGCGTTCGCGGGCGTCAGTCGGGACGTCGAATTCGGCCACTGCGGCGTCGAAGCGGTCACGCCAGGCGGAGCGGACGATCTCAGACGTCTCGACGACGAGGCCCGCACCACGCGCTTCCTCCACGTCCGCGGTGTGCAGCTCGGCGAGCAGCCGGCCGAAGGACCGCAGGTAGGCCGGCGCGTCCGAGTCGAAGTGCATGACGGGCGCGCCGTCGTCGTCGAGGGTCAGGCCCGGCTCTCCGGGCAGCAGCGGGTACGCGATGAGCTCCCCGGTGGCAATCCGCCAATCCGGGATCGCGACGCTGAGGTGCGGGGCCGCAAAGTCGAGGATGCGCCGCTCGTCCTGGATCTTCGCCGCCACATCGGCACGCCGCGGCACGCGCAGCACCCAGCCGTCACCATCGTCGTCCGTGGCGAGCGCGACCTGGTAATCGAGCCCGGCCTCGATGACGCGCATCCCGTCCGGGCGCACCGTCAGACCGTGCCGTGCAGCGAGTTGGACCAGCGCGTCCGTCCGTGGGGAGTCGTTGTCAGCGTCCATGCCTTCACCTTTCCACGCGGTCGACGCCCTCGCAACGACGACGTCCCCGCACCGAACGCTTTCGGTGCGGGGACGTCGTCGTGCTGGAAGGACCGCCGTCAGGCCAGGCCGGCCTGGCGCTCGGCCGCCTCCACGACGTTGGTCATGAGCAGCGCGACGGTCATAGGGCCGACGCCGCCGGGGTTCGGCGACAGGAAGCCCGCCACCTCGGCCACGCCCGGGTGCACGTCGCCGTAGATCTTCTGCTTGCCCGTCTCCGGATCGTCTTCGCGGGTCACGCCCACGTCGAGCACTGCGGCGCCCGGCTTGACGTGCTCCGGCTTGACGATGTGCTTGACGCCGGCGGCGGCCACGATCACATCCGCCTGCTGCAGGAAGGGCGCCATGTCCGGCGTGCCGGTGTGCACCTGCGTGACGGTGGCGTTGACCGAACGTCGCGCGAGCAGCAGACCCATGGGGCGGCCGATCGTCACGCCGCGGCCGACGACCACGACGTGCTTGCCGGCCAGATCGTAGTCGTTGCGCTGGAGCAGTTCGATCACGCCGCGGGGCGTGCACGGCAGCGGGGTGTCGATCGGTCCGTTGACGTTGAGGACCAGGCGCCCGAGGTTGGTCGGGTGCAGGCCGTCAGCGTCCTTGGCCGGGTCGATGCGCTCGAGGATCGCGTCGGTGTCCAGGTGCTTGGGCAGTGGCAGCTGCACGATGTACCCGTGGCAGGAATCGTCCGCGTTGAGCTCATCGATCAGCGCCTCGACCTCTTGCTGCGTGGCGTCGGCCGGCAGCTCGCGCTGGATCGAGTTCATGCCGATCGCTTCGGACTGCTTGTGCTTCATGCCGACGTAGAGCTGCGACGCCGGGTCCGCGCCGACGAGCACCGTGGCGATGCCCGGGGTGACGCCCTTGGCCTTGAGCGCGGCGACGCGCTCGACCAGTTCGTCCTTGATGGCCGCTGCAGCGGCCTTGCCGTTGAGTTTCTGTGCAGTCATCGCGCCGGTGCCCGCCTCGTTCACCATTCCTCGTGGCCCGGGTAGAGCGGGAAGGCCTCGGCCAGCGCGTCGACGCGTGCCTTCAGGGCCTCCTTGTCCGCTGCCTGGCCGTTGATGAGCGCGGTGGCGATGATGTCGGCCACCTCGATGAACTCCGTCTCGCCGAAGCCGCGGGTGGCCAGAGCCGGCGTGCCGATGCGCAGACCGGAGGTCACCATCGGCGGGCGGGGGTCGAACGGGACCGCGTTGCGGTTCACGGTGATGCCGATCTCGTGCAGAAGATCCTCGGCCTGTTGGCCGTCGAGCTCCGAATTGCGCAGGTCGACGAGGGCCAGGTGCACGTCCGTGCCGCCCGTGAGGACCGAGACGCCGGCTTCGGCGACATCGGCCTGGCTCAAGCGCTCGGCGAGGGCGCGAGCACCGGCGAGGGTGCGCTCCTGGCGCTCGCGGAACTCCTCGGAGGCGGCGATCTTGAAGGCCACGGCCTTGCCGGCGATCGCGTGCATCAGGGGCCCGCCCTGCTGGCCCGGGAAGACGTTCGAGTTGATCTTCTTGTACAGCTCGAGGTCGTTCGTGAGGATCAGGCCGGAACGCGGGCCGGCCAGGGTCTTGTGCACGGTCGACGAGACGATGTCGGCGTGCGGGACCGGGCTCGGGTGCAGCCCGGCCGCCACCAGACCGGCGAAGTGCGCCATGTCAACCCAGAGCTTGGCGCCGACCTCGTCGGCGATCTCGCGGAACTTCGCGAAATCGAGCTGGCGCGGGTACGCGGACCAGCCGGCGATGATGACATCGGGCTTCTCGGCGATGGCCTGCTCGCGCAGCTTGTCCATGTCGACGGTGAAGGTCTCGGGGTCGACCTCGTAGGCGGCGACCTCGTAGAGCTTTCCGGAGAAGTTCAGCTTCATGCCGTGAGTCAGGTGGCCGCCGTGGGCGAGCGAGAGGCCGAGGATCTTGTCGCCCGGCTCGATGAGCGCGGCCAGGACGGCGGCGTTCGCCGAAGCGCCCGAGTGGGGCTGAACGTTGGCGTACTTGGCGCCGAAGAGCTCCTTGGCGCGGTCGCGGGCCAGGTTCTCGGCGACGTCGACGTGCTCGCAACCGCCGTAGTAGCGACGGCCCGGGTAGCCTTCCGCGTACTTGTTGGTCAGCACGGAGCCCTGCGCTTCGAGAACGGCGCGCGGGGCGAAATTCTCGGAAGCGATCATCTCCAGGGTGTTGCGCTGGCGTCCCAGTTCGGCTTCGAGGACCGCGGCGATCTCCGGGTCCAGCTCAGCGAGGGAACGGTTGGTCACGTTCGAGTCAGTGCTCAATCTTTGCTCCTTGTCGAGAAGGCAGTTCTATTTCGGCGTGGACGGGCAGCAGGTAGCGCATCCACCGTCTTCGGCGGGCAGGCCCCTGCTCGACCCTGGGCCCAGGCGCGCGGTCCGGATAGGTCTCATGGTGCCGCTCCCTGGTGGTTATCCACCTCACGCCAGTCGCGACGGTTCTACTCTATCGGAGATGGGCCCGAGGATCCGGCCTCGATTTCGTGCCCGTCACGTTCGCGTCACAGCGGTGTCATATGACAGCCGGCGGAGCCGCAGCGTGGGCCCGCTTCTCCGTCTCGACTGCCACCCGCCGCGCGCACGGAGGCGACGGGGCGACTACCCTTGTGGGGGTGAGCATCGAATCATCTACTGGCGAGAACACCCCTGCTACCGCACCCGCGGCACGAAACTTCATCGTGACGCTCTCCTGTACAGACCAGCCCGGCATCGTGTACGCGGTCTCCGGCGCACTGTTGCAGGCGGGCTGCAACATCACGGAGTCGCAGCAGTTCGAGTCCCCGGAGACGGGGACCTTCTTCATGCGCGTCGCCGTCGCCACCGAGGCGACGCAGGCCGAGGTGTGGGGTTCGCTCGAGCCTGTCGCGCAGGCTTTCGGCATGCAGCTCGACGTGTTCGACGCCGAGCGCCCGGCGCGGACGCTCATCATGTGCTCCAAGGAGGGCCACGCTCTCAACGACCTGCTGTTCCAGCAGCGTGCGGGCATGCTCTCGATCGAGGTGCCGCTGATCGTCTCCAACCACGCGGACCTGCGCCCGATGGCCGAGTTCTACGGGGTGCCGTTCGTCCACCTGCCGGTCACGAAGGACAACAAGGCCGACGCCGAGGCGCGCCTGCTGGAACTCGTGACCGAGCACCAGATCGACGTGGTGGTGCTGGCCCGCTACATGCAGATTCTCTCCAACGACCTGTGCCGCGAGCTGAACGGGCGGGCGATCAACATCCACCACTCGTTCCTGCCGTCCTTCAAGGGCGCCAAGCCGTACCACCAGGCGCACGCGCGCGGCGTGAAGCTGATCGGCGCGACCGCGCACTACGTGACGACCGACCTCGACGAGGGCCCGATCATCGAGCAGGAGGTCATCCGCGTTAACCACGCGCAGACGCCGCAGCAGTTCGTGGCCCTGGGACGCGACGTCGAGGGCCGCACTCTGGCCACGGCCGTCCAGTGGCACGCGCAGCACCGCGTCCTGCTCGACGGCACCCGGACGGTCGTCTTCAACTAGTCAGGCACGAGGGCGCCGCGCGGCCAACATGCTGGCCGGCACCAACACCGCGAACGCGACGAGGCTCACGAAGTAGAGGAGCGTCCCCCACGGGGGATAGCTGCCCGACGTGACAAAGGTGTCGCCGAGCGCCATCCCCGGACCGAAGGACACGAAGAGGTACGACGGCGCCGCGAGCACGAGCAGCGCGAGGTGCAGCACGAGCGTCTGGTGGGCCGAGAAGCGGCGCGCGAGCGCCCCGGCGAGGACCGCGGCAGCCAGCACCGTCCCGATAACGGCCCAGCCGACGACGACCGGCTCGTACAGAGACTCACCCGCCTGCTCGACGGCGGCCCGGATCTCGTCGAGCGAGGCGCCCGGCGCCGCGGCCAGCGGCTCCCACACGAGCAACTGCAGCACGCCGACCTGCGCGTACGCGGCGACAACACAGAACCCGGCCAGACCAGCCCACGCCGCCCGGCGCGAATTTCCAGCTCGTCGTATGGCCAACACTCCCCCGATCTACGCCGCCCTCGTGAGCAGAGTGATGACCTCATAGTGGTTCGATTGCGGGAACATGTCCATCACGCGCGCCTTGACCGGCTTCAGCGAGGGCATGAGCTCGAGGTCCTTCGCCAGCGTCACCGCGTTGCAGCTCGAGTAGAGCACGTGCCGGATCCCCGACGCCTCAAGCCATCCGGCCAGCTCCGCCCCGGTCCCCCGCCTCGGCGGGTTCACGACGACCATCTCCGGCAGTTCCTCCGGCTTCGCACCCAGCGCGAACGCCGTGGCGTCACCGGCCGCGAACTCGACGCCGTCCAGCCCGAGCTCGTCGCGCGTCAGTTCGGCACTCGCGACGGCCTCTGCGCTGAGTTCGATCCCCCTCACGCGGCGCCCCGGGCGGGCGCCGGCGCGGGACGCCCCGTCGTCGTACCCTGCTCTTCCCACGCCCGCGGCGAGATGCAGCGCGAAGCCGCCGACCCCGCAGTACAGGTCCCACACACTGGCGGGCCCCACCTCGTCGACCCACGCCGCGCCCTGCCGGTAGAGCGCCGCGCCGACCTCGGTGTTGGTCTGGAAGAAGCTGCGCGGCAGCAGGTGCAGGCCGATGCCGTTGACCTCCATCGTCAGCGACGTCTGCGCGGTCAGCGGGATCTCGGTCTCGCCCTCGAGCACCGCCTTGTGCGCGGGTTGCAGGTTCGCGCTCGCCACGCGCAGGGCCGGCAGGCGTTCGATGAGCCCGGGCAGATGCTCGCGCAGGACGGGGACGAGGGCCTCGCTGCGCAGCACGAACCGCACCATGAGCTCGCCCGACGGCGCCTCGGTCACCAACAGGTACTTCAACTCGCCCGTGCGGGTCGGCACGTCGTACGGGGTCAGGCGGGCCGCGCGGATCAGGTTCGAGAGCACGCGCAGCGCCTCGGCGATCCCGGGGGTGATGAGGCCGCAGCGCCGCAGGTCGATGCCGTGGCCGTCGGCGTCGAGGATGCCAATGCGCGGGTGGCGCGTGGTGCCCGAGACGACCATCTTGGCCTTGTTTCGGAAGCCGGATTCGGCGCCGGCGAACGGCTCGAGCCACTCGATGTCCGGGTGCGCCGCGAGCAGGTGGCGGCACTGCGCCTCCTTGCCGGCGACCTGTTCCGCGTGGTCCTGACCCATCAGGGAGCAGGAGCGGCAGCGGCCGGCGTCGTAGTAGTCGCATTGCATGCGGGCAATTCTAGTTCCGCGCGCGGAACCTGCACGACGGCGGCAGTAGTCTGAGTGCCATGGCACACCTGATCGAAATCAATGGCAAGAGCCCCGTCGTCCACGCGGGAGCGTTCGTCGCTCCGACCGCCGTGCTCAGCGGTGACGTGGTCCTCGCGGACGGGGCCAGCGCCTTCTACGGGGTCTCCGTGCGCGGCGACTCGGACGCGATCCGCATCGGGGCGGGGACGAACCTGCAGGACAACGTGGTGGTGCACGCCGACCGCGGCGTGCCCTGCACGGTGGGCGAAGGAGTCTCCGTGGGCCACGCCGCCGTGATCCACGGCTGCACGATCGGCAACGGCTGCCTGATCGGCATGAGCGCGACCGTCATGAACGGGGCCGTCATCGGTGAACAGTCGCTCGTGGCCGCAGGAGCGCTGGTGCTGGAGGGCACGCAGGTCCCGCCCCGCTCGCTCGTCGCCGGCGTGCCGGCCAAGGTGCGGCGGGAGCTGACCGACGAGGAGGTCGCCGGTCTGGGCACCAACGCCGCGACCTATCTGGAACTGGCCGCTGCCCACCGCTCCGCGACGCAGCAGTAGCGCGGCATCCTGCGGCGCCGAACTAATCCTAAAGAAGTCTTGCTAAAGACTTCTTTAGGTAGGTAGAGTGGCGCCATGGAACCAGACGACTACACCCCGAAACCCGGCGAGAAGGTCAGCACCGACCCCACCCAGATCCGCGCGCTCGCACACCCGACGCGACTGGCACTACTGGATTTCCTGGGCACCGTCACGCAGGCCACCGCCACCGAATGCGCCGAGGCGACCGGAGAGTCCGTCGCCAGCTGCTCGTTCCACCTGCGCTCCCTGGCGCAGCACGGATTCATCGAGCCCGGCGAGCGCTCCGGCCGCGAGAAGCCCTGGAAGAAGGTGTACGGCTCCTTCACCCAGGCCATCGATCCGGACGAACCCGGCGGAGCGGACGCCGTCGCCGCCATGGGAGCTCTGTCGATTCGCCGCGAGGCCGAGCGGCTGCAGGACTTCATGGCCCAGCTGCCGTCCTTCACGACCGAGGACGGCAATCGCAACGTCGTGACGACGTCGTCCTTCTACGCGACCGATGAGGAGATGGCCGACGTGCGCGAGGTCCTCCTCGGCCTCGCCGAGCGCTTCGCCGGCCGCGGCCAGGAGCCCGGCTCCCGTCCGGAGGGGTCGCGCCGGGTCCACCTGTTCGGCGCCCTCACCCTCGACGTCGCCGACGCCCGCCGCAAGGAACGCTCATGAACGAGCCGACTACTCCCGCGCCCACCGCGGAGGAAACGACGACGGACGCGCCGCCGTCGTCCAGACCCGCCCACGGCGGAAACCGCGAGCTGCTCGCCCACCCCGGATACCGCCGGCTGCTCGCAGCCTGGACGGTCAGCAACCTCGGCGACTCCGCCCTGTACATCACGGCGGCGATCTGGATGAAGGTCATGACCGGCTCGGACGCGCTCGCCGCGAGCGTCTTCCTCGTCATGGGCGTGCCGGCGATCCTCTCGCCGTGGATCGGACTGCTGGCGGACCGCGTGCCGCGGCGCGGGCTCATGATCGCGAACAACACGCTCACCGCGGCGGTGGTGCTCGCGCTGCTGTTCGTCGAGCCGAGCGGCTGGCTCTGGATCGTCTACGTCGTCATGGCGCTATACGCGACGTGCGGGTTCGTGAACGCCAGCGCGCAGTCGGGCCTGCTCAAGTCCCTGATGCCGACGCACCTGCTGGCTCCGGCCAACGGGATGTTCGCGAGCGTCGACCACGGCCTGCGGATCGTCGCCCCGCTCGCCGGCGCCGCGGTCTTCGGGCTGTGGGGCATGGCCCCGGTGGTCTACGCGACCGCGATTTTCTTCCTCCTCGGCGCGCTGCTGCTGCTGCGCGTCTCCCCCAGGCCGGTGGTGCGCGAGCACGAGGGCGATTCGCTCATGCGCCAGACGCTGGCCGGGTTCGGGGCGATCACCTCCCGCCCCGCCGTCCGCATCGCGACCGTCATCATGGGGCTGGCCTGCGTGGGTGGAGGGATGACGAATTCGACGACGTTCGCCGTTGTCGACCGCGGCCTGGGCCTGCCGCCGGAGGCGCTGAGCGTCGCCGTCGCGTTGCAGGGCGCCTTCTCGATCATCGCGGGGCTGAACGCCTCGAAGATCCTCAACCGGTTCGGGTTCGCCCGCACCCTCGGCTTCGGCGCGTTCGCGTTCGGCCTCGGCTACGCCGCGCAGACAACGGGCGTCCTCTGGCTGACGATCCTGGGCATCCTCCCCTTCGCCTTCGGCATCACCGTGGTCATCATCGCCGCGGCGACGATCCGACAACTCCAGCTTCCCGACCACCTGCAGGGGCGCGGCGCGGCAGCCGCGAATGTCTTCGCCAACGGCACGCAGACCCTCGCCGCCGGTTGCGCGGCGGCGGTCATCGACGTCGTCGACTTCCGCTACATCATCGCCGTCGGCGCACTCTTCGCGATGGCCGGGCTCGTGCCCGCGCTGCGTCGCCGCAAGGTGATCGACGTGTGAAGGGCGCACCGCCAACGACAGGTCGCCCGCGACCTGACTCCCACGGCTTCGGCGCACCGAGATCCACGTAGGCATCCCGCGGGCGCCAGATGCCCACCCTCGAGGATTCCCACATCGGCCTCGGCGCCGGCTATACGGCGATTCTCGTTGACCCGCGTTGCTATATAGACAGCCGTACTAGTTAGAGCTACTATCTAGTCATGTCCGACACCGAACAACGCTGGCCGAGTGAGTGGATGCGCGGCGTGCTAGGCACGTGTGTCCTCCGCACCTTAGATGACGGCCCCATCTACGGGTACGCAATCGCCCAGCGTCTGGCCGAGTCCGGGCTGGGTGTTGTGAAAGGTGGCACCCTGTACCCCTTGCTCACGCGGCTAGAAGAAGCCGGCTGGGTGACCGCCGAGTGGCGTGCCGGTGAGGCCGGGCCCGGCCGAAAGTACTACGTCCTGACCGACGACGGTCGCTCCGAGCTCAAATCCAGCGAGCAACGCTGGGCGGAATTCGCGGATCTCACTCGCCACTTCATCGCCACCGGCAGAGGCCGCACCGACACCACGGAAGAGGAATGACGATGGGACTCCCCAGAGTGAACAAACTGCACACCCGGCCGACGTCGCTCGAGGAACAGTTCGCGCCCCACGTCGAGACGAAGTGGGCCGGTGACATGATCTTGGAACTGCGTCTACGCGGCGTCGACGGTACCCGCATCGGAGATGCCCTCGCTGAGGTCAACTCACATTGTGCGGAGAGCGGCGAGCGGCCGGAAGACACGTTCGGTGATCCCGTCACCTACGCCCGCAGCTTGAAGCTTCCCTCCGTCGAGGACACTGCCATCGTCATGGTGCGCGTCGTCGCGCCCGTCCTCGTTCAGATCCTGGGCATGCTTCTGCTGCTCTGGAGCTTCACCGACTGGCGCCGCGGCAGCCTCTTCAATCTCACATCCGGCGAGGCTCTCATCGCTGCGACCCTGACCGTGGAGGTCATCGCGGTAGCTCTACTGGCCCAGCCCGTGCTGCGGTTCCTCGTTCGGCACCCTGTCCTGACGTTTGGCGCCTTGGTGCTGAACATGGGGCTCTTCGTATTCGCCGCGGCGATCTGGGACAACGTCGTCGCGGAGTTCCCGCCGATGTGGGCTCTGACGCTGGGGGCGGCGGCAATGCTCGGCGGATTGATGTGGGGCTTCTTCGGGCGCACCGGCCTAAACTCCCCGGATGATCCGATCGAGTCGCCGCTGTCTGGCCCGTTGCCGAACGCTGCCGCCGGAGACACCAAGCGCCGACTCCGCCGGAGCCCGTGGGAAACTTTCTTGCCACTGATGATCCCCATCGCCACTGCGCTGCAGCTGGCCATGGGCTGGTTGTTGATCCGGTAGCAGCGGCGCTGCGGCAGCCACGTTCGAGCCCGAGGTCCTCGGGGCGACTCCACTCTCGACGGCGTACAAGACGAAAAGCATGCGACGCGGCTCCAGGAACCGTCGTCGCACGCCTTTCGTCTGCGTCGGGAATACTAGCGGCGGCGCCAGAAGGCCGCCACGAGCGCACCAGAGACGTTGTGCCAGACGGAGAAGATCGCGCCCGGCAGCGCGGCCTCCGGGGCGAAGTACTGGCCGGCCAGGCCTGCGGCGAGGCCCGAGTTCTGCATGCCGACCTCGACAGCCATCGTCCGCCGCGAGGCGACGGGCAGGCCGAAGAGGCGTCCGACGGCGTAGCCCAGGCTCAGCCCGGCCGCGTTGTGCAGCACGACAGCCAGCAGGATCAGCAGGCCGGCCGCGAAGATCGCGTCCGCGCTGCGGGCCACCACGACGACGACCACGAACGTGATCGCCGCGACCGAGACCCACGGCAGCGCGGGCAGCGCGGCCTCGACCAGGCGCGGGAAGAGCGTGCGCAGCAGCAGCCCGCCGAGCACGGGGATGAGCACGATCTGGACGATCGAGAAGGCCATGGACCCGGCCTCGACCGGCAGATACTGCCCCGCCAGCCAGAGCGTGAGCAACGGGGTCAGTAGCGGCGCCAGCAGAGTGGAGACGCTCGTCATCGCCACCGACAGCGCCACGTTGCCGCGTCCGAGGTACGCGACGACGTTCGACGCCGTGCCGCCCGGGGCGCAGCCGACGAGGATCACGCCGGCCGCAAGCGCCGGGTCCAGGTTCAGCGCCACGGCGATCGCCCAGCCGATGAGGGGCATGAGGCCGTACTGCGCGAGCACACCGAGCGCGACGGGCAGCGGGTGGCGGAAGACCACTGCGAAGTCCGGGAAGGACAGAGTCAGCCCCATGCCGAACATGATGACCATGAGCAGGGGGTTGATCAAGAACGCGAGGTCGACGAACGGCGTCGGCACGGCCAGAGCGAGCGCGCCGCCGCCGATGATGAGCAGCGGGAAGAGGGTCACGGCGATTCGGGCGCCGCGATCCTGTCGTGAGGTGCTCTCCGCGGACACGGGAGAGCTCGATTGTTCGTTGGGCATGGGCTCAACTCTGGCACCGGCGGTGCTCCGGCAGGAACACGACCACGCTTTTGTGACGGCCTCGATCACTCCCTGAGGCATGGATCGGGCCGTTCGGGCGTTGAACTACCCTTGAAGGGGCCTTTCGCGCCCACTCGCATCACGTGAAGGAAACCAGGTCTCATGCAGAAGTCCCGCAGGCGCGCTGCCGCGTCCGCCGCCGTCGTCCTCGCCTCGGCTCTCGCCCTCTCCGCCTGCTCGGCAGGGGCACCGGAACCCGCACCCCTCGAGCCCGTCGCCGGCGGCACGCTCGTCTACGCGTCGGGCGACGCGGAGCCGGACTGCCTCGACCCGCACGTCGGCGGCAACTACCCGCAGGCCCTGCTGGCCTCGCAGTTCCTCGAGACGCTCTACACGAAGGACCAGGACGGCGAGGTCGTGCCCTGGCTCGCGTCAGGGGCGGACGTGTCCGACGACGGCACCACCATCACGCTGCACCTGCGCGACGGCATCGAGTTCACGGACGGCGCGCCTTTCGACGCCGAGGCCGTCAAGGCCAACATCGAGCACGTCCTCGACCCGGCGACCACGTCGTCGACGGGCTATCTCGCGATGCAGAAGGTCGCGTCCATGGAGGTCGTCGACGCGGCCACCCTGCGCCTGGACCTCTCGGCACCGGACGCCGCGCTCTTCGAGTCCTTCACCCAGCCCTGGAACGCGATGATGTCGCCGGCTGGCCTGGAGCGCAGCCAGGAGGAGAACTGCGCCGCCCCGATCGGCACCGGGCCCTTCGTCGTCGAGGACTGGCAGCGCCAGGACGCTGTGACGCTGGTCCGCAACGAGAACTACACCGTCCCGAATCCCGCGGCCACCGCCGATCCGGAGCATACCGGTGCCGCCTACCTCGAGGGCATCGAGTGGCGATTCGTGCCCGAGTCCGCGACGCGCTACTCGGCGCTGCAGGGCGGGACCGTCGACATGATCGACAACGCCCAGCCCGATACCATCGCCTCCGCTGCGGAGTCCGCCGACATCGAGCACCTCGACGCTCCCCGTCCGGGAGCCTCCAACCGGATCGAGCTGAACTCCTCAAAAGCCCCCTTCGACGACGCCCGGGTCCGCGAGGCCTTCGTCCGCGCCGTCGATGTCGACTCCGCCGACGACTCCCTGTTCTTCGGCAGCGCCGAACGCTCCTACTCCCCGCTGTCCTCGGTCGAGCCCATGGGCTACGCCGACGAGTCGCTGTTCGCCCGTGATCCCGAGGAGGCCGCTCGCCTGCTGGACGAGGCCGGATGGAGAGAGACCGACGACGCCGGCTACCGGGTCAAGGACGGCGAGCGCCTGAGCGTGCACCTGCCCGTCTCGACCAACCAGTCGGTGCCCGCCGAGCAGTCCTTGTTCGAGCAGCTGCAGGCCACCGCCAAGGAGTCCGGCATCGAGGTCACCACCGAGCTGCTGGATCTGGGCAGCTGGTACGGCGCGCTCGGCGAACACGACTACGACCTGGTTTCCGCCCCGTACACGAAGGTCGGTCCGGACGTGCTGCGGATCCTCTTCCACTCGGATTCGACCGTGCCGGCCCCGTCCGGCTACTTCGCCAACCACGCGATGGTCCGTGAGGCGGCGATCGACGCCGCCCTCGAGGAGGCCGCCAGTGCCGACGACCCCGAGGTGCGAGCCGCGCTCTACGCGGAGGTCCAGGCGAAGGTGCTCGAGGGGTACTACATCCTGCCGCTCTACGACCAGCAGAACCACTTCCTCTACCGCGCCGGCCTGCACGGGGTCGGCGAGACAACGGCCGTCGCCACCCCGGTCTTCCACAACGCCTGGCTGGCCGACTGACCCGCCGGCGGGTCCTTCGCCGGGCCCGCCGAGACGACCCATGAGATATCTGCGCTGGCTGCTCACTCGCCTGGCCGGAGGGCTGTTCGTCCTCTGGGCCGTCGCCACGCTCGTTTTCATCGGCATCCGGCTGGTGCCCGGGGACCCGGTCGAGGCGATCGTCGGGGGCCCCGGGTCGCAGGCCGGCCCCGAGGCGTTCGCCCTCGCGCGCGCCGAATACGGTCTCGACCAGCCGCTGCCCGTGCAGTACGGGACGATGCTCGCGAATCTGGCGAGCGGCGACCTCGGCACGAGCTATTCGCTCAAGGCACCCGTCGCCGAGGTCGTCGCCGAGCAGCTGCCGGGCACGCTCACCCTCGCGTTTCTCGCCTGGGCTCTTGCCTGGGTGCTCGCCGTGGCGGCCGCCCTCTTCACCGCCCTCGCGGCGGGTCCGCGCTTGGCCCACCTCGCTGACGCGCTCGGCTCCGGACTGGAGATCCTCGCCGCGGCGGTACCGCACTTCTGGCTCGGCAGCATCCTGGTCCTCGTCTTCGCGACGGGGCTCGGCTGGCTGCCGCCGGTCGCCACCGACTCGGCCGCCGGGCTCGTGCTGCCCGTCGCGACGCTCGCCCTCCCGCTCGCAGGCTTCCTCGGCCAGGTCATGCGCGAATCCCTCGCGACCGCGCTGGCCAGCCCCTTCGCCCTCGCCGCCCGGGCCCGCGGCGAGTCCGAGGCTGACGTCCTCCTGCGCCACGGACTGCGGCACGCGGCCCTGCCCGGTATCTCGCTCTCCGGCTGGGCGCTGGGATCGCTGATCTCGGGCGCCGTCGTCGTCGAGGCCCTGTTCGCCCGCGGCGGCCTCGGCCGCACCCTGCTCTCCGCCGTCACGGTGCGCGACATCCCGCTCGTCACGGGCGTGGTCCTCGTCTCGGCGTTGACCTACGTCGTGGTCATGGCCGCGGCCGACGTCGTCGAGCGCCTCGTCGACCCGCGCCCGGGATCCGCCCGCACGACGGCGTTGCGCGCCTCCACCCCCCAGCCAGCCCCCGCGGGTGGTCGCCCGTGAGCGCGCCGTCCTCGCCCGTGGTGCGCGCCGGCGCCGTCGGGCTCGCCCGGGCGTCCGCGGCGGCAGGCGCCCTGCCCGCGCTGGTAGCGGCCGCCGTCGTCGTGCTGCTCGCCGCCGCAGTGGCGGTGCCGGGCTGGTTGGCCCCGTTGGACCCGCTCGGCATCGACCCGGCCTCCGCGTTCAGCGCGCCCGGGCCGGGTCACGTGTTCGGCACGGACGAGTCGGGCCGGGACGTCTACACGCGGATCGTGCACGGGGCGCGCGACTCGCTGACGATCGGCGTCGCCGCGACCGGGGTCGGGCTGGGGCTCGCGCTGCTGCTCGGGGTGCCCGCCGGGCTCACCGCGGGCCGGCGCGGGCGCCGCGTGCATCCGGCGTGGATCGACGCGTCGATCTCCCGCGTGCTCGAGGTGCTCTTCGCGCTGCCGGGGCTGCTGCTCGCGCTGGTATTCATCGCGTTCGCCGGCCCGGGCGTGACGACGACGGTCGTGGCGGTCGGCCTGTCGACGGCGCCCGGGTACGCGCGCATCATCCGCGCCCAGGTCGTGCGGCTGCGCGATGCGGAGATGGTGCAGGCCGCGCGCGTGCTCGGACGCTCGCGCACAAGGATTCTGCTGCGGCACCTGCTCCCGAACGCGCTCGGTCCCGTAGCCGTGCTGGCGACTCTGGGGGTCGGGCAGGCGGTCGTGTGGGCGTCGGCGCTGAGCTTCCTCGGGCTCGGCACCCCACCGCCTGCGCCCGAGTGGGGTGCCATGCTCTCGGCCGGGCGCACCTACCTGACAGTCGCCTGGTGGATGACGGTCTTCCCTGGGCTCGCGATCGTGCTGGTCGCCGCGTCCGCGACCGTTCTGGGACGCTGGTTGCAGCGGCGCGCGGAAGGGATCGCCGCGTGAGCGCCGCCGAGCCGCTTGTCGACGTGCGCGGGCTGAGCGTCACCTTCGGCGGCGACGACGTCGTCTCCGGCCTCGACCTGCGCATCGACCCCGGAGAGTCCGTCGCGCTCGTCGGGGAGTCCGGGTCCGGCAAGTCGGTGACCGCCCGCGCGCTGGTCGGCCTGGCCGACGGCGGCCGCGGCTCCCGGGTGCGCGTCAGCGCTGAGGAGTTCCGCATCGCCGGGCACGATCTGCGCGGCCGCGACGGCCGCGTGTCCACCGATGCGGTCCGTTGGCGGAGGCTGCGCGGCGGCGAGCTCGGGCTCGTTCTGCAGGACGCGCTGACCTCGCTCGACCCGCTGCGCCCCGTCGCCCGCGAAATCGGTGACGCCCTGCGCCTGCACACACGCCTCTCCCCCACGGCGCGGGCGGAGCGCGTGCGCGAGCTGCTCGCCGCCGTCGGGCTCGCCGACGACGGACCCGACGGCGCGGACGTCGGAGCGCTGCGGCCAGGTGAGCTCTCCGGCGGGATGCGCCAGCGCGCGCTCATCGCCGCGGCGCTCTCGGGCGCGCCGCGCCTGCTGATCGCCGACGAGCCGACCACGGCTCTGGACGCGACCGTCGCGGCCCGCGTGCTGGACCTGCTCACGGATCTGCGGGCAGGTGATCCGCCGGCATCGGCCGGCATGGGCCAGTTGCTGATCAGCCACGACCTCGCCGTCGTCTCCCATGTCGCCGATCGGGTGCTCGTGATGCGCGCCGGGAAGGTCGTCGAGTCCGGGCCGACCGCCCAGGTCCTCGCCGCTCCACGGCACGAGTACACGCGCATGCTGCTCGCGGCCGTGCCCGCCGGAAAGCCCCGCGGCACGCGGCTGGGCCCAGTTTCCGCGGCGGACGGCGACGCTGGCCCCGGCACGGCGGCGCGCGCCGAGCCCCCGACCCCGGACCCGCGCGCGGGCGCTGCGGCACCTCCCGGCACCGCCCGGACTGCCGCCCCGGAGATTCCCGCGCTGGAGGCCACGGGGCTCGTCAAGAGCTTCACGACGCGCGATGCGGCGGGCCGGGCGCGCGCGTTCCGGGCCGTGGACGACGTCTCGTTCTCGCTCGCCGCCGGGACCACTCTCGGGATCGTCGGCGAGTCCGGATCGGGCAAGACGACGACGGCGCGCATGGCGCTCGGGCTGCTCGCCCCAGACGCGGGAGGTGTCGACCTCTTCGGGACGCCGTTTGCCGGAGACCGGGGCGACGGACGCGACGTGGCCGAGTCGGTCCGCCGGCCGCACCGCCCGCAGCTCGGGGCGGTCTACCAGGACCCGCTCTCCTCCTTCGACCCGCGCATGTCCGTCGGCGCGCTGCTCGCCGACGCCGTCTCCGGCGGCCGGACGCGCCGGGCGGGCGCCCACCGGCGTCGGATCGGGGAACTGCTCGACATGGTGGGCTTGGAGGCCGGTACTGCGGCCCGGCACCCGCGTTCGCTCTCGGGCGGTCAGCGCCAGCGCGTCGCGATCGCGCGGGCCCTGGCGCCGGGACCGCGGGTCATCGTGTGCGACGAGCCCGTCTCCGCGCTCGATGTCTCGGTGCAGGCGCAGATCCTGGATCTGCTCGACGACCTCCAGCGGGACCTCGGCCTGAGCTACCTCTTCATCTCCCACGACCTGGCCGTGATCCGGCACGTCAGCGACCGGCTGCTGGTCATGCGCGGTGGCCGCGTCGTCGAATCCGGCGCGACCGAGCGCGTCTTCTCCGACCCGCAGCACGAGTACACGCGGGAGCTCCTGGCCGCCTCCGCGCCACCGTCCGGGGCTTAAGACGAACCCCAGGTGAGAGGCCGCACCGTGCGACCGTATCGACCCCATGGCCGTGGCCCGGCCGGCTGATTCGGCCGCCAACGCGAGACGCCCCGCCGTCCGCGTGAAGCGGACGGCGGGGCGCCGTCGTCGTGCCGGGCGGGATCCGGTTACAGGACCGGGGTCTTCGCCAGCGCGTCGAGCACGGAGTTCAGCGTGGCGGACGGACGCATGGCCGCAGCAGCCTTGGCGTCGTCCGGGCGGTAGTAGCCGCCGATGTCGACCGGCTGGCCCTGGACCGCGGCGAGCTCACCCACGATGGTCTCCTCGTTGGAGGTCAGGGCCTCGGCGATCGGGGTGAAGACCTTCGCGAGTTCCGCGTCCTCCGTCTGGTTCGCGAGTTCCTGGGCCCAGTACATGGCCAGGTAGAAGTGCGAACCGCGGTTGTCGATGGTGCCCAGCTTGCGGCCCGGCGAGCGGTTCTCGAGCAGGAACGTGGCGGTCGCGGCGTCGAGCGCGGTGGCCAGCACCTTCGCCGACGGGGCATCTCCCTGCTCGGCGTACTTCTCCAGCGACGGGACGAGCGCGAAGAACTCACCGAGCGAGTCCCAGCGCAGGTAGTTCTGCTCGACGAGCTGCTGGACGTGCTTCGGCGCGGAGCCGCCGGCACCCGTCTCGAAGAGGCCGCCACCGGCCATGAGCGGAACGATCGAGAGCATCTTGGCGGACGTGCCGAGCTCGAGGATCGGGAACAGGTCCGTCAGGTAGTCGCGCAGCACGTTGCCCGTGACGGAGATCGTGTCCTCGCCGCGGCGCAGGCGCTCGATCGTGAACTTGGTGGCGTCCACCGGGTTCAGGATGCGGATGTCCAGGCCCTCGGTGTCCTCCTCGGCCAGGATGGCGTTGGCCTTGGCGATGAGCTTGGCGTCGTGCGCGCGGTTCTCGTCGAGCCAGAACACGGCCGGCATGCCGGACTCGCGCGAGCGGCGGACGGCGAGCTGGACCCAGTCGCGGATCGGGGCGTCCTTGGCCTGGCAGGCTCGCCAGATGTCGCCGGCGGCGACCTCGTGCTCGATCAGGACGTCGCCCTTGGAGTCGAGGATCTGGATCGTACCGGGCTCGGCGATCTCGAACGTCTTGTCGTGCGAGCCGTACTCCTCGGCCTTCTGCGCCATGAGTCCGACGTTCGGGACGGTGCCCATCGTCGTCGGGTCGTAGGCGCCGTTCGCGCGGCAGTCCTCGATCACGGCCTGGTAGACGCCCGCGTAGGACGAGTCCGGCAGCACGGCGAGGGTGTCGGCCTCCTCGCCGTCCGGGCCCCACATGTGGCCGGACGTGCGGATCATGGCCGGCATCGAAGCGTCGACGATCACGTCGGACGGCACGTGCAGGTTGGTGATGCCCTTGTCGGAGTCGACCATGGCGAGCGCCGGGCCCTCCTCGAGGCCCTTGGCGATCTCGGCCTTGATGCCCTCGCGCACGTCCTCGGCGACGTCGTCGAGCCCGTTGAGGATCGAGGCCAGGCCGTTGTTCGCGGACAGGCCCGCGGCGGCCAGGTCCTCGCCGTACTTGGCGAACAGCGCCGGGAAGAAAGCCTTGACGATGTGGCCGAAGAGGATTGGGTCGGACACCTTCATCATGGTGGCCTTCAGGTGCGCGGAGAAGAGCACGCCCTCCTCCTTGGCGCGGACGATCTGCGCGGCCAAGAACTCGTCGAGGGCGGCAGCACGCATGACCGTGCCGTCGACGACCTCGCCGGCCTGGACCGGAAGCTTCTTCTTGAGCACCTTGACCGTGCCGTCGGCGAGGACCTGCTGGATCGACAGCACGTCCTCGGCCTCGATGACCACGGACTTCTCGTTGGAGGCGAAGTCGTTCTCACCCATCGTGGCGACGTTGGTCTTGGACTCCGGCGACCACGCGCCCATGCGGTGAGGGTTCTTCCGGGCGTAGTTTTTCACGCTCAGCGGCGCGCGGCGGTCCGAGTTGCCCTCGCGCAGCACCGGGTTCACGGCGGAGCCCTTGATCTTGTCGAAACGGGCCCGGATGTCCGTCTCCTCGTCGGAGGCCGGGGACTCCGGGAAGTCCGGGATCGCGTAGCCGGCGGCCTGCAGCTCGGCGACGGCGGCCTTGAGCTGCGGCACCGAGGCGGAGATGTTCGGCAGCTTGATGATGTTCGCTTCCGGCGTCTTCGCCAGGTCGCCCAGCTCGGCCAGGGCGTCGGGCTGGCGCTGGTCCTCGGCGAGGTAGTCGGAGAATGCTGCGATGATGCGGCCCGAGAGCGAGATGTCCCGAGTCTCCACCTCCACACCTGCGGTCGAGGTGAACGCTTCAACGATCGGCAGGAACGAATAGGTCGCCAGCATCGGCGCTTCGTCGGTGTGGGTGTAGATAATCTTTGCCATTGGCGCGGCATCTCCCTCAGGGTCTGTGGGTGTCATGGTCTGCAGGCCCTTGTCGAACGCTGCATCAAACACCCCCAATTTACCCGAGTGTGCCCCCGATCCCATCTTCAGGTTTCACACCCTTTCCCAGTACGACGACGCCCGCCGGCCCGCAGCCCTCGTCCCCGCCGGGCGCGCGGCGATAGTCTGGATGAGATGAGCCACCCCGTCATCGGGGCTGGCAGACGAGCGAGGAGCGCCACCGTGGATCATGCTGCACTTGCCATCGATGGAGGCCAGAGCGGGATTCGTGCGCGATTGCGCACGCTGGACGGTCCCCCGGTCCCGGGGCGCCCCGTCCTGCAGTTTCCCGGGCTGCTGACCGACCGGCCCATCGCGGCCCAGGTCGCCGACGTCGTCCGGCAGGTCGTCGAGGAGACCGGCGCAACACTCGGCGTCGTCTCGGCCGGGCTGAGCGGCCTCACCGACGGCGGCCGGACGGCCCGCGACCTCCTCGGCGCCACCCGGGGGCTCGGCGTCGCGCAGGTCAACGTCGCGCACGACTCCGTGACGTCGTACGCGGGGGCCCTCGGCGACGCGCCGGGCGCCGTCGTCGCCGCCGGCACCGGCGTCGTCACGCTCGCCGTCGGTGCGCGGGAGACCGCGCGGATCGACGGGTGGGGGCACAGCATGGGCGACGCCGGCAGCGGGTACTGGATCGGCCGCCGCGCCCTGGACGCCGTGATGCGCGCCTACGACGGCCGGGGCCCGGCGACCGGCTTGGCAGAGATCGTGCGGGCCGACCTCGGGGACCTGGAACACGCCTACATCGCCCTGCAGTCCGACCCACACTGGGTGAGTCGAACGGCCGCCTTCGCCGCCGACGTCGCTCGGCTTGCCGACACGGACGAGGTGGCCTCCGCGATCTGCGACGATGCCGCCGCTGAGCTCGCCCGCTCCGTCGAGACGGGGCTGACTCGCGTGGGCCTGGCCGGGTCGAATTCCCCCGCGGTCTGCCTGCTCGGGGGCGTCCTGCACGGCCAATGGGTCCACGCCGGACTCACGGCACGGCTGCGGGAGCGCTGGCCCGGCGTCGACATCCGTGAACCGGCGGCCAACGCGCTCGAGGGGGCCGCCCGGCTCCCGTTCCTGGCCGGGGACAGCCCGCTGCGCGGACTCACCGCCGCGGTCGGCGCCTGATAGACGACGGCGGGCGGCGCCCCGAAGGTCGCCGCCCGCCGTCGCACTGCTCGTGCAGCTCCTCCTAGTGGAAGAAGTGGCGCGTGCCGTTCGTGAAGTACATCGTGATGCCGGCCGCGTTGGCGGCCTCGACGACCTCTTCGTCGCGGACGGAGCCGCCCGGCTGGACGACGGCCTTCACGCCGGCGTCGATCAGGATCTGCAGACCGTCGGCGAACGGGAAGAACGCGTCGGAGGCGGCCACGGCGCCGCGGGCGCGCTCCGGTGCGGAGCCGCTCTCCACGTTCTCCGCCCCGCCGGCCGAGTCAGCGCCGGAGTCGACGGCCACGCCGAGCGTGTTCGCCCGCTCCACGGCCAGCCGGCACGAGTCCAGGCGGTTGACCTGCCCCATGCCGATGCCGACGGCGGCACCGTCGGCGGCGAGCAGGATCGCGTTCGACTTCGCCGCACGCACCGCGCGCCACGCGAACGCGAGGTCCGCCAGCGTCGCCTCGTCGGCGGCGTCGCCCGCGGCCAGAATCCAGTTCTCGGGGGCGTCGCCCTCGGCGTCGATCTCGTCGCGCTTCTGCAGCAGCATGCCGCCGGAGACCTGCTTGTAGTCGACGGTGTCGCGGGCGAAACCCTCCGGCAGCTCGATAAGGCGGATGTTCTTCTTGGCCGAGAGGACCTCGACGGCCTCCGGCTCGAAGCCCGGCGCCACGACGACCTCGGTGAAGATTCCCTTCACGGCCTCGGCCATGCCCCGGGTCACGGTGCGGTTGGCGGCGATGACGCCGCCGAACGCGGAGACCGGGTCGGTCGCGTGAGCCTTGGCGTGGGCGTCGGCGATCGGGTCGGCTGCGCCGGGCGAGGCCACGGCGACGCCGCACGGGTTGGCGTGCTTGACGACGGCGACGGCCGGCTCCGCGAAGTCGTAGGCGGCGCGCACGGCGGCGTCGGCGTCGACGAAGTTGTTGAAGCTCATGGCCTTGCCGTGCAGCTGCTCGGCCTGGGCGATGCCGGGCTCGGCGCCGTCCTCGACGTAGAGCGCGGCGGCTTGGTGCGGGTTCTCGCCGTAGCGCAGGGTCTCCGAGCGCTCGAGGGCCAGACCGGCGTACGGCGGGAAGGCGGGGACCTCGTCGGCGTCGTCGTCGCCGAACTGAGCTGCGGTCCAGCGGGCGACCGCCGTGTCGTAGGCCGCCGTGTGCGCGAACGCGAGGGAGGCCAGCCGGGCGCGGGTCTTCAGGTCGAATCCGCCGGAGGCCGCGGCCTCGACGACCTCGCCGTACTTGGCCGGGTCGACGACGATGCCCACCGACGGGTGGTTCTTCGCGGCCGCGCGCACCATGGAGGGGCCGCCGATGTCGATCTGCTCGACGACGGCGTCGCGGTCGGCGCCGGACTTCACGGTCTCGACGAACGGGTACAGGTTGACCACGACGAGGTCGAACGGCTCGACGTCGAGATCGGCCAGCTGCCGCACGTGGTCGTCCAGGCGGCGGTCGGCCAGGATGCCGGCGTGCACGCGCGGGTGCAGGGTCTTCACGCGGCCGTCCAGGCACTCGGGGAAACCGGTGATCTCGGAGACCTCCGTGACGGGAACGCCCGCGGCGGCGATGCGCGAGGCGGTCGAGCCCGTGGAGACGATCTTGACCCCCGCGGCGTGCAGCCCCTGCGCCAGTTCCTCCAGCCCGGTCTTGTCGTAGACGGAAATCAGGGCCCGGCGAATGGGAACGCGGTCCAGGACGGTTTCGCTCACAGATGTCTCCTGCGTTGAGGTGTCTTCGGGTCGGTCACCTCAGTCTAGCCGCGCGGCAACCACCGCCGAGAAGTGTTGCCTCCGCGGCGGGACCAGACGTGACGCGTCTTACTCGCCGTCGGTGATCATCTCCCCGTCGGGTGCCACGACGTACCAGACGTCGTTCACGCCCTGCCCGTTGGCGTCGCCGGGCGCCCCGTCCTGCGCGAAGTAGTAGAGGGGCATGCCGCCGAGCGTCAGGTGGAGCTGGCCGTCGGGCGATTCGATGGTGCCGACCTCAGCTGTGATGGCCTCGTCGACGGCGGGCTCGGCACCGGTCGCGACCGCGATGGGCCACGCCGTCAGACAGTCGCCGGTGCACGCGCTCTCGCCCGCGCCCGCGGTGTCGTTGGTGAAGTAGTAGAGCGTGTTCCCGTCGCCGTCGGTGACCACGGTACCGAGGTCCGTCTCGGCCGTGGACAGGTCGACGTCGGCCGCCATGGAGTCGTCGGGCGCCTGCGTGGTCTCCTCCGCCCCGGTGCCTCCCCCGTAGCCGCCGCCAGCGCCGTTTCCGCAGCCGGCCAGAAACAGCGTGCCCGCCGCGACCAGAGCCGCGCAGCGGAAGGCCGCGCGCGTCGTCGTGTTGGTCCTGGTAGTCGTCATGATGCGATACCTCCCACTGCGAGGGGTCGGTCGCGAACCCGGTCGGTGCACGGGTCCTCCAGCCCTTGTTTCCACCATAGGCCGGGGCGCGCACGGCGGGAACCCCGCGGGCGAAGCTACCCGACGGTTTCGGCGTCGAGGTTCATCAGCTCGGGGAAGTGCTCCTGCAGCTGCTCCTCGGTCAGGCACTTCTGGAGGAGCTTCTCCGCGTGGTCCTCGTCGGAGACGAAGGCGACCAGGTGCAGCCGCTTGCGGTCCAGTTCCTGCCGCACCCCGATCACCGCGGCGATGAGCGTGCGGTAATACTGCCGCACGGTGTTCTCCCAGCCGTGCTCGGCCGCGGCCTGGTTCAGCCGCTCGTTCCAGGCCTCGACATGGTCGTCGTCGAAGAGATCCATCGAGCACCAGTGCCACGAGCTCGCATCCCAGCGCCGCGAGTAGAACCCGCCGCCCTCCTCCACCGGAGCGTCCAGCGGATCCAGTACGACGTCGTCGTCCTCCACTGCTTCCCGCGCGTCCTCCGCGTCGGAGAGATCGTCCACCTTCAGCAGGTCGGTGTCCTCGGCGTCGACGGGTTCGCCCGCCGCGTCAGTCTCGTCCTCGTCCGTCGTCTCATCAGCATCGGCCACCGGGTCGGCGACAACCGGGTCGGTGTCGATGCCGGCCGCCAGCTCCTGATCGTAG
Organism: Zhihengliuella halotolerans; assembly: GCF_004217565.1. NCBI lineage: Bacteria > Bacillati > Actinomycetota > Actinomycetes > Micrococcales > Micrococcaceae > Zhihengliuella > Zhihengliuella halotolerans. The sequence continues at coordinate 1,946,524 of NZ_SHLA01000001.1, forward strand.
GCCCGCAGCTGGCGCTCCTCGTCGCTGAGGTCGCGGTCGAGCGCCTGCTCCGAGTTGAGGGCGAGCACGGGCAACCGCAACGGCTCGTCAGCAGCGACATCAGCGGCATCGGGCGCGGTGGCGGTGACCTCCAGCGCCAGACCGTAGAACGTCTGTCCGGGGTGCTCCGAGACCACTTCCCGCGCAATCCTGACCGCGGCGGAACGGATCTCGCGTTCGAGGAGATTCCAGTCGAGTTCCATAACCAGACATTACCGCCGTCCGGTGTGACTTGACACTCATTTGGGCCAGATTAACCGAAAAGTATTCTTATCCGGCCCCGGAACGACCTCAGCCGGCGAAGACCTCGCTCACCCTGGAGACCAGCTCGTAGAGGCCCAGCCAGACGAACAGCACGGCGGTGATGACCAGCGCCGTGTTGGTGTACCACCGGTTCCGCCATTCGGCGGGGATCCCCCACCGGGTGCCGTTGAGCAGCGGCAGCAGGGTGATCGCGAGGAACGGCATGAACAGCGAACCCATGACGCCGTAGGCGAGCACGAGTCCGATCGGCTTGCCGAGCATGAGCAGCAGCATCGGCGGGAACGTCAGCCAGACCAGGTAGAAGCGGAAGTACTTCCCGTGGGCTTTGGCGTCCGAGTGGTCCGAGCCTTTGCCGCGGAAGTTGGCCCAGAAGTCGGCGAACATGAGCGAGACGCCGTTCCAGACGCCGAGCATCGAGGAGAACGCCGCCGCGAAGAAACCGATGAGGAAGACCTTGGAGATCACGACGCCGTACTCCACCTCGAGCACGTTCGTCAGGTCCAGCAGCCCCTGGTCACCGGAGGATACGGCGACGCCGGCCGCGCGAACGACCTCGGCGCCGACGATCATCATCGCGAGGACGAAGATGCCCGTCATGACGTAGGCCATCGTGTTGTCCAGGCGCATCACGCGCATGAACTTCGGCTGGTACCAGCCCTTCTCCCGCAGCCAGTAGCCGTACGCGGCCAGGGTGATCGTGCCGCCGACGCCGCCGGCGAGCGCGAGCGTGTAGAGCATCCCGCCCTCGGGCAGCAGCGGGACGAAGCCGGTGAACATCTCCGGGATGTTGGGCGTTGCGATCACGGCCAGGCCGACGATCGTGAAGAACATGATGCCGACGAGGATCGCGGTGATCTTCTCGAAGACGGAGTACCGGTTCATCCAGACCAGCCCGAAGCCGAGCAGCGCGGTGCCGATCGCGAAGACCCACAGCGGCACGGCCGGGAAGAGCGCGGCCAGCGGCAGCGCCGTCGACGACATGGCCGACGCCCCGTACACGAAGCCCCAGATCACGATGTAGGGACCGAAATACCAGAGCGGCCAGCGGCCCAGCTTGCGCCAGCCCTCGAGGATCGTGTTGCCGGTCGTGATGGAGTACCGTGCCGTGCCCTCGACGAGGACGATCTTCAGGATCACGCCGACGACGACGGCCCACAGCAGGCCGTAGCCGTAACGAGAGCCCGCGGCGAGCGTGGCGACCATGTCCGCGGCGCCGACGCCCGTGGCGGCGACGACGAGCCCGGGTCCGACGACCTTCCACTTCTTGGGCGGCTCGAGTTCGGAGGCGGGCGCGAAGCCGCCGGCCGGGGGCGGGGTTGCCGGCGTGCGGCCGGAGTGCGATTCGTTGCTCACAGGTGGAGGTGCCTTCCTGGGTTGCTGTCCGACGCGCACACGGCCCCCAAGCTGCACGTCGTCGTCTGCTGTGCTCTGCGCCACAGCATAGCCAGTGTCGCGGCTCTCACGGGAACCGCGCCGGGCCGATAGCCTAGGAGCGTGCCGCGGTTGCGGCGCGCTCACCCGTGACATCAAGGAACCTCGTTGACGAACGAATACCGCAAGCTGCCCACGGGCGCCTCCGTCGTGCAGAACCTGCCGTGGCGCTGGAACGTGCAGGGAAAGATCTTCCTGATCGGCGGCCTGGGCTTCATGTTCGATGCCTGGGACGTCACACTCAACGGCGCCCTGATCCCCCTCGTCAGCGAGGAGTGGGGCCTCGAACGCAGCACGGCCGCGCTGCTGAGCACGGCCAACCTCATCGGCATGGCCGTGGGCGCCTTCGCGTGGGGGACGATCGCGGACCGGATCGGACGGAAGAACGCGTTCGCGTGGACGCTGCTGATCTTCTCCGTGTTCACCGTGGCCGGCGCACTGTCGCCGTCGTTCGAGCTCTTCGTGCTGTTCCGCTTCCTCGCCGGCATCGGCCTCGGCGGCTGCATCCCGGTCGACTACGCGCTCGTCGGCGAGTTCACGCCGGCGAAGGCCCGTGGCCGCGTGCTGACCGCCATGGACGGCTGGTGGCCGATCGGCGCCGCGCTCGCGTTCTTCGTCACCGCCGTGATCCAGTCGACGTTCGACAACTGGCGGCTCATCCTCGTGGTCATGGTCCTGCCGGCGCTGCTCGTGTTCTGGGTCCGGCGTGGGGTCCCCGAGTCTCCGATGTACCTGATCCGCCAGGGCCAGAGCGCGCGGGCGGCGAAGGTCATCGACGACCTCGTCGCGCGCACCGGTGCCGCGGAGACGCCGTACACCCTGCCGGATCCGCGCGACGCGCCGCGCCTGTCAGCCGGATCGGTCGGCGAGCAGCTCGCCAAGGTCTGGCGCTACGACTGGAAGATCACGACGGCGGCCTGGTCCCTGTTCTTCTCCGTCCTGCTGGTCTACTACCTCGCCCTGACGTGGATGCCGACCATCCTCGCCGACGCCGGCATGAGTCAGATCCGCGCCTTCTTCAGCACGGCCGGCATGGCGGGGGTCGGGCTCCTCGGCGTCGTCGTCTCGGCGCTGCTCGTCGAGCGCGTCGGGCGAAAGTGGCTGCTCGGCGTCTCCGGTCCGCTGGCGGCGATCATCCTGATCATCACGTCGTTCGCGCTCGGCAATCCGAGCGCGGCGGTCATCTGGCTGCTCGTCTTCGGCTTCGTGATCCAAATTGCCATACCCGTTCTCTACGCTTACGTCTCAGAGCTCTACCCCACGGATCTTCGCGGTTCCGGTTTCGGTTGGGCCTCGACTTTCAGCCGGGTCGGCGCAGGTGTTGGCCCGCTGGTCTTCGCGGCCGCCTGGCCCGTGATCGGATTGGCGAACTCGTTCCTGATCGCGGCGGTGCTGGTCATCGCCTCGGTCTTGTGGATGAGTCGCTTCGCGCCGGAGACTAGAGGCAGGGTTCTGCACTAGAGCCGCCAGGGGCCGCCGCCCCAGTCAGGAGGAAGTAATGTACGAGCCGAACCAGTCCTACTCCGTCACCGCCGCCTCGAACCGCTTCGTCGTGGTCTTCGATACCGACGACGTCGACGCCCTCGCCTCGGACGCGCCCGGGCTCCTGAGCGCCGAGGGCTTCGGCACCGACACGTACTTCCCGCGCCTGGGCATCGCTGTCGTCGACGGCGAATCGGGCAAGCTGGGCGCCTTCCAGGCCAAGAGCCTCGCATCGCATCGTCGCCTGCGTGTCGTCCCCGAGCTGACCTACCACGCCCTCGCGCCGGAGACAGGCGGGGCAGCGCCGGCGTCGTTCGCTGACACCGAGCGGCTGACGTGGGGCGTGCAGGCGGTCCGTGCCGTCGAGTCCGGGTACACGGGCGCGGGGATCCGCGTCGCCGTGCTGGACACGGGATTCGACCTCGACCACCCCGACTTCGCCTCGCGCACCGTGACGGCCGAGTCGTTCATCGAGGGCGAGGACGCTCGCGACGGCCACGGCCACGGGACCCACTGCATCGGTTCGGCGTGCGGCCCCCGCGAACTCGACGGCGGGCGCGGCTACGGCGTCGCACCGGGCGCGGAGATCTACTCGGGCAAGGTGCTGGGGAATTCCGGTTCGGGTTCCGATACCTCCATCCTCTCCGGCATCGAGTGGGCGCTCGAGAACGAGTGCGCCATCATCTCGATGTCGCTCGGCGCCGACGTCCGCGAGGTGCATCCGCCGTATGTCGCCGCCGGACGGGCGGCGCTCGCGCAGGGCTCGCTCATCATCGCGGCCGCCGGGAACAACGCCCGCCGCAGCTCGGGCGACGAGGGCTTCGTCGGTGCCCCGGCGAACAGCCCGTTCGTGATGGCGGTCGGAGCACTCGACAGTTCCTTGGGCATCGCGGAGTTCTCGGCCCGCACGCTGCCGGGCCGCGGCGGGCAGGTCGACGTCGCCGGCCCCGGTGTGGACGTCTACTCCTCCTGGCCCGGCGAACAGCGCTACAACACCATCAGCGGCACCTCGATGGCGACCCCTCACGTCGCCGGCGTCGCCGCACTGCTCGCCGAGGCCACGGGTTTCCGCAGTCGCGAGCTCTGGGCTGAGATCGTGCAAGAGGCCGAACGCCTCCAGCTGCCCTCGGTCGACGTCGGTTCGGGCCTGTCCGTCAGCCCTCCTCCAGCTGAAATCTAGCTGGGAAATTCCCGGGGGCAGGCTCCGGAGACAAGGGGCTGCGCCCGGCCCGTGGCATACTATCGTTCACGACAACTACATCACGGAGCGTGAATTACAAGACAGTGGATAGATCCTCTGCCGCACCCCGGTCGTCCGACGACCCGGGTCATAGTCGAAGCTCGACTCGCACCACCGAACCGCACCACTCGTCCGCACGTCCTCCCCGATCGGGGGTGAGACGCGGTGCTTGAACCACTCCTGATCCTCCTGCTCGGCGTTGTCGTCATGTCGGCGATCATCGCGGCGAACGGCTACTTCGTGGCCCAGGAGTTCGCCTACATGTCCGTCGACCGGTCACGTCTGGCCTCCCGCGCGGCCTCCGGTGACAAGGTCGCAGGACGCGCCCTGAAGGTCACCCGGCGCACCTCGTTCATGCTCTCCGGCGCGCAGCTCGGCATCACGGTGACTGGCCTGATGATCGGCTACGTCGCGGAGCCGCTCATCGGCCGCTCCCTCGGCGAACTGCTCGGCGGGGTCGGAGTGCCGGCAGCCGTCAGCATCTCCGTCGGCACCGTCCTCGCACTCGCCGTCGCGACGATCGTGCAGATGATCTTCGGCGAGCTGTACCCGAAGAATCTGGCCATCGCGGACCCGGAGCCCCTCGCCCGTCGTCTGGCCGGATCGACACTCGTCTACCTCACCGTGTTCGGCTGGCTCATCACGGTCTTCGACTGGTCGGCGAATGCGCTCCTGCGGCTGTTCCGCATCGAGCCGGTGCACGACGTCGACACCACGGCCACCGCCGAGGACCTCGAGCAGATCATCGCCGATTCCCGGGACAGCGGGGACCTCCCGGAGGAGCTCTCCGTCCTGATCGACCGCATCCTCGACTTCCCGGATCGCGACATCGAGCATGCGATGATCCCCCGCGCCCAGACGGGACTCGTGGCCCCGGAGACGACCCTCGCAGAGGTCAAGGCCCTCATGGCGGATGCGCACTCCCGGTACCCCGTGATCGCCGACGACGAGCCGGTCGGGGTCGTCCATCTGGACGACGTCCTGCAGGCCTCTGTCGACGACGGCACCACGGCCGGCGACCTCATGCGTCCCGCGCTCGTGCTGCCGACTTTGATGTCGCTGCCGGACGCACTGGCCCAGCTGGTCGACTCCCGCAATGAACTGGCGTGCGTCATCGACGAGCACGGCGGCTTCGTGGGCGTCCTGACCGTCGAGGATCTGGCGGAAGAGCTCGTCGGGGAGATCACCGATGAGCATGATGTCTCCCCGGCCGTCTCGATTGAGGCCGACGCGGATCGACGCTCATGGCAGTTGACCGGTGAGGTTCATATCGACGAACTCGAACGGGCTATCGGGCACGACGTACCGGTCGGCGACTACGAGACGGTTGCGGGCCTCCTGATCGCCGTCGTCGGCCGCCTGCCCGTGCCCGGGTCGACGGTGTCCGTCGAGCTTCAGCCGGAGCCCGGCGACTTCGTCTCGGAGACCCCGCTCCGGCGCACGCTGGAGGTCGACGTTCTCTCCGTGGCGCGCCATGTGCCGGACCGGCTGTCAGCGCGGCTCGTCGAAGTCGACGAATCCGCAACCGGGCGGAACAACCAGGAGTCGTCGACCCAGAGCAGCGAGGCACAGGAATGAACAGCCCTATGATCGTCACGCTGGTGACGACGGCCCTCATCGTCCTGAGCGCCTTCTTCGTCATCATCGAGTTCGCGCTCCTGAGCGCCCGGCACCACCGTTTGGAAGCCGAGGCTCCGACCAGCCGGTCCGCTCGTGCCGCCCTGCGCGGCGTCAACGAGCTGACCATCATGCTCGCCGGTGCCCAACTCGGCATCACCGCGTGCACGTTCGCCCTCGGCGCCGTCACCAAACCGGCCATCGACGCCTGGCTCGGACCCATCCTGCTCTCCTGGGGGCTGCCCGGTCAGCTCGCCGACGGCACGGCGTTCGGCCTCTCCTTGCTGCTGGTCACCTTCCTGCACCTCGTTGTCGGCGAAATGGCGCCGAAGTCCTGGGCCATCGCGCACCCGGAAACGTCGGCGAAGCTCATCGGGTTGCCGGCCCGCGGATTCATCTGGCCGCTGCGCCCGCTCCTGCTCTGGGTGAACGCCATCGCCAATCGGCTCGTCCGCGCCACCGGAGTCACGCCCGTGGAGCGCGCCGCCGTCGGCGGCCAGGACATCGAGACCATCCGCCAACTTGTCGAGCAGTCCGCCTCGGCGGGCGCCCTCGACCGGGAGTTCGGCAGCCACCTCGCCGACGTCATCAGTCTCAAAGACCTGACAGTCGCGGACCTCATCGCGCCGGGTGCACGCCCGACCAAGGTGCCGGCCACCGCCGTCGTCTCCGACGTGCAGGACGCTGCCGCGACCTCGGGGCACATGCGGATCCTCGTGGACGGCGACAGCTCCGGCGCGCCCGGTCTGCTGCACGTGCGCGACACCCTGCTCGAACCGGCGGACCGCCCGGTCCGCGAGCTGGTCCGTCCGGCCTTCACGCTGGACGCGGACACTCCGGTCTACGAGGCGCTGGCTGCGGTTCGCCGCGAGAGCGAGCAACTCGTGGCCGTGCTCTCAGAGGGCCGGTTCATCGGAGTGGTCAGCCTGACCGACATCGTCAAGCGCGTGCTGCCCCACGGCGATCCGTCAGGTCCACGCCCGCGTATCGCCTGACGCTTCGCCCCGGGGCCTACACGCGCCGGGCCGGCGGCGGTACGCTGGCCCCGTGGGCGAAGAGCAGACGAACGAGGGAACGCCTCCCGGTGACGTCGAATGGATCGTCACCGTCGAGGAGAAGTACCGGGCGCAGATCGGCGACGTGACGGCCGCGCTGGAATCAGCGGGGCTGCGAGTCGACCGCGTCCTGAAGACCCTCGGAATCGTCTGCGGCAGCGCCGGCGGGGACTGCCGCGTCGCATTCGCCAGCATCGAGGGCGTCGCCTCGGTCGATGCCGAGCGGTCGATCCGGATCGCCCCGCCCGATTCCGACGTTCAGTAGCCACCAGCCAGCAGCAGCGAGGATCCGACGGCGCGTGCCGTCCCCGAAGGAGCAACACGTGCACCAGAGCACGGCCGCGCCCGGCCGCGTCGCCATCGTCACCGGGGCCAATCACGGCATCGGGGCCGCCATCGCCGAGCGGCTCGCCGCCGAGGGGTGCTCGGTCCTGATCACGTACCTGCGGCTGGAGGCGCCCGAGCACGAGCCCGAGGCCCTGCGCCGCTTCCACGCGAGCGACGGGGACGACGTCGTCGCCCGCATCCATGAACGCGGCGGGCAGGCCGCTGCCGTCGAGGCCGACCTGAGTGATGCGGCGGCGATTCCGCGTCTCTTCGACGCCGCCGAGGCCCGCTGGGGCGGGGTCGACGTCGTCGTGAACAATGCGACGGCGTCGCTCCAGGACACGTTCGTCGACGCCGACGCCGACTGGGCGGGCCGTCTCCTGCACCGGGTCTCGGCGGAGACCTACGACCGCCAGTTCGCCGTCGACGCCCGTGCCGGCGCCCTCATGATCGCCGAGTTCGCTGCCCGCCTCCAGGCCCGCGGCGGCGACTGGGGGCGCATCATCTCACTCACCTCCGGCGGGGAGAAGGGCTTCCCCGGCGAGGTCTCCTACGGGGCGGCGAAGGCGGCCCTCGTCAACTACACGTTGGCGGCGAGCCTCGAGCTCAGTGCGTTCGGGGTCACCGCCAACGCCATTCACCCACCAGTGACCGACACCGGCTGGGTCAACGACACGGTCCGCGAGGCCGTGGCCGCGGACCGGAACTTCTTCTCAGTCGCCGCACCGGAGGAGGTCGGCGATCTGGCCGCGTTCCTCGTTTCGGAGGCGGGCCGGCGGGTCACCGGCAACGTGATCCGCATGGGGTAGACAGCCTCAGCGGGGCTGAGCCCGGCTCGTCACGCCGCCGCTGCCGGGTTCCTGGTGCATGACGGTCATCGTGTACTGGTAGCTTTCGGCCATGAGCTCGCGGAGCACGTCGATGTCGATGTCGGCCAGCTTGTTCACATACAGGCACGCCACGCTCCGCTTGTGCTTGCCGAGACGGGCCAGGAACCCCGCGCATCGCTCCCCCGGCATCAGGACGTAGAGCGCCAGGTTGGACTTCCGTGGGGAGAACCCGACGGCGGGGGCGTCCCCCTCGCGCCCCGACGCGTAGCGGTAGTGGTAGGCGCCGAATCCGATGATGCTCGGCCCCCACATCACCGGCTCCTGGCCGGTGACGTCGGCGAAGAGTTCGAGCAGCACCTCCGCATCCGCTCGCCGGACGGGATGTTCGACGTCCGCGACAAAGGAGCGCGGATCGACCTCAGTCGGAACAGTCTGCATGGCGTCCAGCCTCTTTTCGTTGTCCGGTCCTACCCAGCGTAGGCCCAGGGCCGAGCCCTTGGAAGCACTGATCGCCATCCACTCGCGCTTGCGAGCCGGACAGCCCCGTCGAACGACGCTACGTTGCCGCCGGTCTCGCCGCACCGCACAATGGGGTCATGACGTCCCCGCCGTTTCCGCCCTGGCCGGAGGTGCCGCCCGCGTGCGGCGCCGTGCTGCTGCGCCCCGTGCGCGACGACGACGCCGCCATGGCCCGCGAGCTCTCGACCGACCCCTACGTCGTCTCCATCGGCACGCTGACCCCTTCCGCGGACGATGCGGAAGCGCTGGCCTGGGTCCGCCGACAGCAGCAGCGGTACGTGGACAATGCGGGCTTCTCCTTCACCATCGCAGAGTCCACAACGGGCACGGCCGTCGGCCATTGCGGTCTGTGGCTCAAGGAGCTCTCGGCGGGCCGGGCGAGCGCCGGCTACGCCGTCACTCCCGCGGCCCGCGGCAAAGGCCACGCCACGGCCGCGCTCGTTGCACTCGTGGGCTTCGCCTGGACTATCGAGGAGCTGCACCGGATCGCGTTGTACATCGAGCCTTGGAACATCGGCTCGATCAGGACAGCGGAACGGGCGGGATTCGCCGCCGAGGGCATGCTGCGCAGCTACCAGAAGATCGGCGGCGTCCGCCGCGACATGCTCCTCTACGCCGCAGTGCGCCCGTAGCCGCGCCCGAGACGACGGCCGTGCGAGCCTAGGCCCTACGTGCAGCCAGCTCCGCCAGGACCTCGATGAGGAGCTCCCGTTCCTGGACCTTGATCCGCTCGTGCAGAGAGTCCTCGGTGTCGTCCTCGAGCACCTCGACAGCGCGCTGGGCGAGGATAGGGCCCGTGTCGACGCCGGCGTCGGCGATGTGCACCGTGCAGCCGGTGATCTTCACGCCGTAGGCGAGGGCGTCGCGGACGCCGTGGGCGCCCGGGAACGCCGGCAGCAGGGCCGGATGCGTGTTCAGGTAGGTGCCGTCGAAAGCGTCGATGAACTCCTCGCCGACGATGCGCATGAAACCGCTGGAGACCACGTAGTCGGGTTCGTAGGACAGGCACTTGGCCGTCAGCGCATGATTCCACTCGCCGCGGTCGGCGTAATCCTTGAAGTTCACCTCGAACGTCTCGATGCCGGCGGCCGCGGAGCGCTCCAGCCCCTTCGTTCCCGGCCGGTCGGCTCCGACGGCCGCGATCTCGATGTCGAGGCGGCCCGCCGCGACGGCGTCGATGACGGCCTGGAGGTTGGATCCTGTGCCGGAGACTAAAGCCACGATTCGCATGCGCACCAGCTTATCGGGCTACGCTTCCACCATGAGCACGCGTGAAGAGAACACCGCCGAGAACGCCGGCTGGGTGCCGGACTCCAAGGACTGGACCTGGGTCCTCGCCGAGACCTGCCCCGAGTGCGGTGCAGACGTCTCCGCGATGTCTCCGCAGGACGTGGCCGCGGCGATCCGCGACTGCCTGCCGGCCTGGCGCGAACTGCTGATCGACACGTCCGACGACGACGCGGCGCTGCGCACGCGGCCCGAGCCGAACACCTGGTCGCCGTTGGAGTACGCGGCCCACGTGCGGGACGTCTTCCGGATCATGCACTACCGCCTCGACCTGATGCTGCGCGAGGACGTGCCGACGTTCCCGGACTGGGACCAGGATGCGACGGCGCGCGAGGACCGGTACCTCGAGCAGGATCCGCGCACGGTCGCGATCCAGCTGGCCTCGGCCGGGCGGGGTCTCGCGGATGCCTTCGACTCGGTCCTGGCCCGGGACATCGGCCGCCGGGGGCTGCGTAGCAACGGCTCCGAATTCACCGTCGAAACGCTCTCCCGCTACGCCTGGCACGACATCGCGCACCACCTGCACGACCTCGAGCTGGCCTGAGCTACGACGCCGGCTCGGGCGGGGTCGCCCCGTTCACGGGCTGGGTCTCCTCGTGGCCGGGCGCGGCGGCGGTGCCGGTGACCGCCGTCGTGTTCCGGATGAAGACCACCAGCCAGCTGAAGACGATGCCGGCGGCGGCGAGCTCGAGCGCGGTGAGGTTGTAGTACCGCAGGGGGAACCACAGGTACGCGGCGCCGGCGAGCAGGACGACCGCGCCGTAGGTGAACACGTAGAACGCCCGCGGGTAGCCGGGCGCCCACAGCGGGATGCCCAGCAGCAGCACGAGCAGGATCGCGGTCAGCAGCCGCACGAAGAACGTGTGCACCGGTTCGGAGGCGTGCAGCGTGACCAGCCCGATGCCCATCATGCAGAACCCGATGCCGATGAGGCTCCAGCGAACCACCGCGGCCCGGGGGCGCAGGAACCGGCGCCGGGCGCGGCCGAGGGCCTCGTCACGCCGGTCGAGCGCGTCGGCCCAGAGTTTGAGGTCGCGCGTGACGAAGGCGGAGAGCGTCGTGAGGATGACGCCCGAGGTCGTGATCGTGGTGTTGAACGTCCAGAACGAGGTCTGGCCCGCGGTACCGGTGCCGAGCTCGCTGAACATGATGTGCCACCACAGCGGGTTCTCCGCCGCGAGCATACTCACCAGCATGCCGGAGGCCATGAAGCCGGCCAGCAGCAGGGCGATGGTCGAGGCATTGATCCGCGCGCCCGAATCGTAGGAGGCGTACGCGGCGATGCCCGCGGCAATGGCCAGCATCACGCCACCAGCGTAGGAGTCCACGGTCAGGCCGAAGAAAGCGTCCTGAAAAATGCGGAAGACCACGAGCGAAGACATGACGGCGATCGACGCGTGCACCACCACGAGGGCCGCCCCGTCCACGATCTGCCGGGCCAGGGGCCGGGCCGAGAGCCAGGAGTGCGTGCCGCGGATCGTCTGCAGGTAGCCGGCCACGAAGCCCGCGCCGGCGGCGATCCCGGACGTGACCGCCGCGAAGACGGCGACGGAACGGTCCCCGGCCAGGGACGGACGGTAGCCCTCGAACCCGACCAACCCGACGACGAGCGCGAACAGCGCCGCGAGCCCGCCGGCGATGAGCGCGCGCGACTCGACGAGGGCCTGCGCCCCGTTGCCCCGTCCCGGCGTGCTGGAGGCCCCGCGGCGGTCTTCGGTCGGCATGTCCGGCTCCCTCCCGTCGGTGTGCGTTGTCGTCCGTGCCCATCGTGGCACGCCGCGGAGGCGTGCGTCAGGAGCGCCCGTGGTCGTCGTCCAAGACCGGGTCGGGGACGAGCAGCGGGCCCGAAAGCGTGCCCAGCATCGTGCCGACGGCGACCTCGGCCCCCAGGAACGCGGCGGTCATCCAGAGGTCCGGCCCGATCTCGGTCAGGCGTCCGAGCCCGAGCGAGCCCATCGAGATCCAGCTGCCAACCATGGACAGCAGGCCCGCCCCCGCTCCCACGAAGGCGCCCAACAGAAGCGTCGAGATCGCGAGCGAGAGCCACCGGTACGGCACCTTCAGGGCGCACCAGTCGTCGAGGTGATCCTCGCCCTCGCGCACGAACCACCAGCCGGCGAGGAAGCCAGCCACGACCGGCAGTGCCATGAACATCCACGCAGAGGAGAGCACGTCGCCGGTCGGCAGCGCGGCGAGCAGGGGCACCGCGGGGAGCGGCCCGACCGTGGTCTCGAGGGTGCTCAGCGTGGATCCGGCGCCCAGGCTGAAGCCGCCGCCGCTGACCCAGGCGAGGGCGAAGAAGGCGAAGTTGGGGATGAGGCCGAGCTGACCGATCGTGAGCAGGATGCCGCCGATCACGCCCGTGCTCAGCTGCTGGTAGACGTTCGACATCTCGGCCCAGCGCGTGCCGAGGCTGGCCGCGAGCACGAGGCACGCGAACAGCAGGGAGGCGAAGTATCCGAGTACGCCGGCGCGGACGACGGCCCATGCGTAGGAACCGGCCCACCGGGCGTGCTGGCTGGTGGTGGCGATCCAGTCCACGAGGTTCACGCCGACGAGCCGCGCCCACGAGCCGGCCTCCCGCCGGCACCCGATGACGACGCCGGCCCCGGCCACGACCAGCGGGATGAGGCCCGCGCTCGCCAATCCGATCGCGACCTCCGCCGTCGGAGCGACGAAACCCACGAGGAGCCCGAACAGCGCATACGCGCCGAGCGCCCCTGCGAGTCCCTGCCAGAGCTGGTCTGCGTAGGAGGCCCGGGCGATGCGCCGTCCGGCCCGCCACGAGAGCAGGAACGGCACGAGCGCCAGGCCGAGCGGCGTGAGCGAGAGCGTGCCGGCGAGGGCCGCACCGCCGTCGTCCTCGAGGCTCAAATGCAGCGGGACCCCGTGCATGAGCAGCCACGCCTGCCCGCAGAGCCGGAAGAGATCGTCCAGCTTCAGGTCCTCGAATCCGCCGGCGAACCAGACGGCGACCAGCGGGATCACGACGAGCAGCGAGGAGATGATCGCGCTCTGGAGGAGCTCGAAGGCGCCCTGGAGCCACAAGGGCATGGGGATGCCCTCGCGCAGGACGGTGCGCGCGCGTTCGTTCAGGCTCGGCTTGTTCATCGTCTCCAATCGTGCCACCTGCAGTGCGCGGCGGGGCCGAACGACTCGGGCGAAGCGCACCACACGACGACGGTTCAGAGCACGTCGGCCAGGCCCTTGCCGAGCGCGGTGAACGCGCCGACGAACGCGACGAAGAGGACGAAGATGCGGGCGCTGCGGTCGGAGACGTAGCGCTGCACCCACTCGCCGCCGAAGATGCCCGCGACGATCGCCACGGTGATCGCCGCCCACACCCACCAGCCGATCTCCGGTGCCTGGGTGGGATCGAGGATCAGTTTGGTGATGATGACGGCGGCACCCATGGCCGCGAAGAACGGCTGCAGTGTCGCCGCGAACGGCCGCTGGGGCCAGCGGGCGAGCACCGCGTAGGCGCTCACGGCGGGGCCGCCGACGCCCGCCATCGCGTTGGTCAACCCGGAGAGCACGCCTGCCGCCACGCGCACTGGCCTGCCGGTCACGACGACGTCGGCCCGGCTGAGCAGCAGCGACAGGACGAGCGCGGCGAGCACGACCGCGCCGATGACCAGGGACAACGGCCCGGCGGGCAGGGCGGCGGCGATGAGCGCGCCGGGGATCGTGCCGGCGAGCGCGGCGGGGGTCAGCCAGCGGAACATGGACCAGTCGATGTCGCGCCAGACGCGCGGGATGATGAGCAGGCTCGAGATCATCCCGCACACGTTGACGACGAAGACGCCGTGGTGCGGGCCGAGCAGGAGCACCAGGAATGGGGCCACGAGCATCGCGAAGCCGAGCCCGGCGACACGTTGGGCGACGGCGCCGACCACCACGAGCACCAGCGTCATCGTCAAAATCATCGCGTCCACCCGAGCAAGCGTACGGCAGACCGGCCAGACGGTCGGTAATGTGCTCGCGAAGTGTTCACCGCCGCCTCCGGGGGTGTTCACCCGCGCGCCACCGGCGGGCGCGACGCTTGAAGCGTGAAGATCGCTGTGATTGCAGAATCGTTCCTTCCACACATGAATGGCGTGACCAACTCCGTGCTGCAGCTGCTGAGGCACCTGCGCCGCGAGGGTCACGAGGCCGTCGTCGTGGCCCCCGCGACGAGCTGGGCCGGCCCCGCCTGGGCAGCCGAGCAGGCGCCCGCCGTCGTCGAGGGCTTCGAAGTGCACGCGCTGCCGGCGCTGCCGCTCTCCGGCTACCCGAACGTGCGGGTCGCCGCGGGCACCGTGAGCCGGGTGCGCCGCCTGCTCGAGCGGGTCTCTCCCGACGTCGTGCACGTCGCCAGCCCATTCGTGCTGGGCTGGCGGGCCATCCAGGCCGCGAACCAGCTGGGGCTGCCGACGGTCTCGGTCTTTCAGACGGAGATCCCCGCCTACGCCCAGCGCTACGGCGCCCCATGGCTCGAACAGCTGCTCTGGAACCACGTGCGCACAATGCACGCGGCCTCGACGATCAACCTGACGCCGAGCAGCTACTCGATGGCCCAGCTGGCCAGCGCGGGGGTCCCCCGGCTGCGGATGTGGCGCCGCGGGGTGGACACGGAGCGCTTCGCCCCGGCGCGGCGTTCGGGCGAGCTACGCCGCCGCCTGGCGCCGAACGGCGAGCGCCTCATCGGGTTCGTCGGGCGCCTCGCCGCGGAGAAGCAGGTGGAGGACCTCGCGGTACTGGCCGACCTGCCGGACACGCGCCTCGTGATCGTCGGCTCGGGACCGCTCAAGGCGCAGCTCCAGGAGTTGCTGCCGGGCGCGTACTTCGCCGGGTTCCTCGGGGGCGACGAGCTGGGCGAGATGGTCGCGAGTCTGGACATCTTCGTCCACCCGGGCGAGTCCGAGACCTTCTGCCAGACGATCCAGGAGGCCATGGCCTGCGCGGTGCCGGTCGTCGCCGTCGGCCGCGGCGGACCGCTCGACCTCGTCGACAACTCCCGCACCGGCTGGCTATACGCGCCTGGGAGGCTCGCCGACCTGCGCGGCCACGTCACGGACCTCGCGTACGACGACGCCAAGCGCCAGGCGTTCGCGTCGGCAGCCTGGGCCTCGGTCCAGGGCCGGACGTGGCCCGTACTGTGCGACGAGCTGCTCGGGCACTACCGGTCCGCGATCGCGACGGCGGGCGCCCGCGTCTAGCGGGCATGGCAGTCCACCTCTGCGACTACCGGCCGCCTAGTAGCTGGCCGGCCCCGTGCCGGAGTCGTCGCCGATGTACTTCGCGGCGAGGGCTTCGGAGCCGCGGGCCAGGATCGCGACGTCGGCCCCCACGTTCACAAAGTCGGCACCGGAGGCGATGTACTCACGCGCCTGCGACTCGACGAACGCGTTGACTCCCACGATCTTGCCCGCCGCCTTGACGTCGGCGATGGTCCGCTTGACCGCCGCGACGACGTCGGGGTGGTCCTGCTGGCCGAGCAGGTCCATCGTCGCGGCGAGGTCGGACGGACCGATGAAGACGCCGTCGATCCCGTCCACCGCGGCGATCTGGGCCGCGTTGGCCACGGCCTCGGCTGACTCGATCTGCACGAGCAGCGTGATGAACTCGTCGGCGCGCGCCAGATAGTCCGGCACGCGGTTCCAACGGGCCGAGCGGGCCAGCGCGGAGCCGACCCCGCGCACGCCGGCGGGCGCATAGCGGACGGCCGAGACGGCGGCCGCGGCGTCGTCGGCCGTGTTGACCATGGGCACGATCAGGGACTGGGCACCCAGATCGAGGAACTGCTTGATGAGCACGGGGTCGTTGAACGGGACGCGGACCACCGAGACGCAGTCGTAGCCGGCGACCGCGCGCAGCTGAGCCAGGACGGATTCGAGATTGACGGGGCCGTGCTCGGCGTCGATGAGCACGTAGTCGAGACCGGACCCTGCGCAGATCTCGGCCGCTCCGGCGTCGCCGGAGCACACGAACATCCCGGCGACGGGACGGCCGGTGGAAGGTTCACCGGCGAACAGATCCTTGAAGGACTTCGGCGGCTCTAGACGAAACGACATGCCACCGTCCCCAGCTGGCCGTAGTCGGCGAGCACGGTGTCGCCCTCGTGCACCCACATGGGTCGCGTGAAGGAACCGGCCAGAATGATCTCGCCGGCCTTGAGCCCGTCGCCGTGCGGGGCGATCTTGTTGGCGAGCCAGTGCACACCGGAGGCCGGGTGGTTGA
This sequence comes from Zhihengliuella halotolerans, assembly GCF_004217565.1. Classification (NCBI taxonomy): domain Bacteria; kingdom Bacillati; phylum Actinomycetota; class Actinomycetes; order Micrococcales; family Micrococcaceae; genus Zhihengliuella; species Zhihengliuella halotolerans. The sequence goes on from NZ_SHLA01000001.1 coordinate 1,962,834, forward strand.
GCACCCCGGCGCCGACGCCCGTCTCCTCGACAATCTGGTTCTTGAACAGGATCGCGGAGACCCAGCGCAGGTCGACGTCGTTCGGCCGCACCGGGTTGCCGCCGATGACCATGGAGCCCATGGCCGCGTTGTCGGAGATGGTGTCGACGATCGTGCGCCCCTCCATCTCGATCCTGGAATCGAGGATCTCGAGGGCAGGCACCACGTAGTCGGTCGCATCGAAGACGTCGAAGATCGTGGCGTTCGGGCCGGTGATGTCGCGGCCGAGTTTGAACGCGAGCTCGACCTCGACGCGCGGGTGCGTGTAGTCGGCCCATGTGATCTCGACGCCGGTCTCGTGGATCATGTCGTCGAAGATGATGCCGTAGTCGGGCTCGGTGATGCCCGTGGCCATCTGCATGGCGCGGGAGGTCAGGCCGATCTTGCGGCCCGCGAGCCGGCGACCGTCCTCCTCGCTGCGCTTCCGCCACAGGTTCTGCACGCGGTAGGAGTCCTCGATGGTCATCTCCGGATAGCGGGCTGTGAGTCGCTTGACCGGTGTCCGGTTCTTCCCGGCCGCGACGAGTTCGTCCGCGATCTCGGTAATGGTCTCGTCACTGAGCATGCATGCGCCTTCCGCCACGTCGCGAATCCGCCGGGGTCCGGCGGGCTGTCACAGTCGCGGCCCGCCCCTGGGGGCCGGCCGCTCCGATGTGACCATGCTAACGCGCGACGACGACGGCGGCCCGCCGCCGGGGGTTCTCCGCCGTCCGCTGCGCGCAGCGTCAACGCGCGGTCGCCCCGCGTCAAGGACCGGGAGCGAGACCTGTCAGGTCCAGCGATCCCGCGGCATCCGGCGTCGGGGCCTCAGACTCGAACGCGGTTGCCGTTGATGCTCGCGAGCAGATCCTCGAACGGCATCGACGTCATGCCCGCAGCTTCGGCGCTGTTCGCGCCGACGTTCGCCCCGGGCACCGCGCCTGCCGGGCCTCCGGTCGCACCGGCGGTGAGCGCGAGCCCCAGCTCGCGCCCGGCGCGACGGGTGCGGGAGGTGAGTGCGTCGCCGTCGTTCCCGGATTCACCCTCCCCGCCCCAGTCGCCGGGGGCGGCGAAGACGCCGGTGGGCATCACGTCGGCCTTGAGATAGGCGAAGACGGGCCGCAGGGCGTAGTCGATCACGAGCGAGTGCCGGGCCGAGCCGCCCGTGGCGGCCAGGACGACGGGCATGCCGGCCAGAGCGCTCGGATCGAGCACGTCCAGGAAGGACTTGAAGAGCCCGGAGACGGACGCGGTGAAGACGGGGCTCACGGCGACGAGCGCGTCGGCGTCGGTCACCACGTCGATCGCGGCTTGGAGGCGCGGGCTCGCGTAGCGCGAAACCATGGCGTTGGCGATGTCGCCGGCGTATTCGCGCAGTTCGACGACGTCGACGCGCGCGTTCCCGCCGAGTGCTTCGACCGACTGCGCGGCGGCCTCGGCGATCCGGTCGCCGAGCATGCGGCTCGTCGAGGGGACCCCCAGCCCGCCCGAGACCACGACGATGTTCCTGATGGCGGCTGCGTTGGTGTTGGCGGCTGCGCTGCTGGCTCCCATGGCCGACTCCTCTCTTGGCGGCCGGGGCCGCCGTCGATTTATGCGTTTGCATATAAAACCGCGGAGGCGGATCGGATATTCCCGGGGCAGTGCACGCCCCGCTAGGAGCGGGGGCGCAGCATCATCGGCAGGACGAGCAGCATGAAGAGGCCGGCAAGCAGCACGCCGCCGCCGATCCAGAGGGCGGCCGTGCGATGCAGCGCCACATCGACGACGAAGAACACGGCGAGGCTGATGACGAGCCCGACCGCCAGGGTCGAAATCCGCACCACGCGATGCCCGTAGCGGACGGTGCGCTGCTTGACCCGGCGCTGAAAGAACCGACGATGGATGGCCACCGGCACCATGAGCAGCCCGGTCACGAGCGCGGCCGAGACCAGCAGCACGACGTAGACGACGACCTGGAAGTCGCTCAGGTCGCCGAAGGCCGAATGGAACGGGAGCGTCATGAGGAATGCGGTCATGATCTGCGTTCCCATCTGCATGACGCGCAGCTCCTGGAGCAGCTCGATCCAGTTCCTGTCGAACCGCTCGGCATCGCTCTCGTCCCGCTCGTAACTCCCGCTCGCGCCGAATTCGCGGCGGGATTTCGGTCCCGTCATACGGCGAACTTTAGTCCTCGAATCCGCGAAGGTGAACAGAGGCTGACTAGAATCTGGGAATCCTCCCAGCCCACTAGCCACTCACGGCCTGCGGCGCTAGCGTGGCGGTTGTCAGCATTTGTCACGCATCAGGAGGGTACAGATGGCAGAAACCAACGACTCCCGCTTCACCGTCCCGGGCCTTTCGCTCGAGGACGGGCATCGCGTCGGCGCCGCCCTGCAGGAGCGGCTGCACACCCTCAACGACCTGCAGCTCACCCTCAAGCACGCCCACTGGAACGTCGTCGGGCGCGGATTCATCTCGGTGCACGAGATGCTCGACCCGCAGATCGAGCTCGTCCGCGGCTTCGTCGACGAGATCGCCGAGCGCATGGCGACCCTGGGCGTCCCGCCGAACGGGCTGCCGGGCGCCCTTGTCGCCACGCGTGAATGGGATGACTACGACGTCGGACGCGGCAGTACACAGGAGCACCTCGCCGCGTTGGACCACGTCTATAACGGAGTCATCTCCTCGCAGCGCGACGTTATTGGCGTCGTCGCGGAGATCGACCCGATCACCGAGGACATGCTGATCGCCCAGACCGGCAAGCTCGAGCTCTTCCAGTGGTTCATGCGCAGCCACCTCGAGAACGACGCCGGCGAACTCAGCGACTGACCACAAGACCACCCGGAAAACCACCAACAGGAGGAAGACATGTCGTTCTCAGACAAGATCTCGAACAAGGCCCAGGAGCTCTCCGGCAAGGCCAAGGAGTCCGCCGGCGACGCCACCAACGACGACGAGCTGAAGGCCGAAGGCCTCAAGGACCAGGCGGAGGCCGGCCTGAAGCAGGCGGGCGAGAAGATCTCCGACGCCGCCAAGTCGGCAACCGAGCACTTCAAGAAGTAATCCCGCAGTTCCGTCCGTCAGCGCCCCGCCACCGGCGGGGCGCTGACGTGCGTCTATCTGCGAATTCAGGCCTCGCCGCCACGGCGCCGAGGGGACATAATGAACCCATGGCCACTCCGATGTCCGAGGAACGCCTCGACGAGTTCAGGCGGCTGCGGCGCGCACGGGATCGGATGGACCGGGACTTCGCGCAACCCCTCGATGTGCCAGCGCTCGCCAGAACGGCGTTCATGTCCCCGGCCCACTTCAGCCGCCGCTTCCGCGAGGCCTACGGCGAGACCCCCTACTCGTATCTGATGACCCGACGCATCGAGCGCGCCAAGGCACTGCTCCGCCGCGGCGACATGTCCGTCACGGACGTGTGCTTCGCCGTCGGCGCGATGAGCCTCGGCTCGTTCTCCTCGAAATTCACCCAGCTCGTCGGAGAATCCCCCAGCGCCTACCGGGACCGGGACCATACCGCTATGCAGGACCTGCGGGTCTGCCAGGTCATGGCGATCTCGCGTCCGCGGAAGCCTGCCTCCCCCGCATAGGCGTGTGGGACCGAACCGCCCGGCCTGCTTCGCAGCCCGGCGCGCAGCCCAAATTGCAAAGTCGTGTCGATCTACTGTGGGTTCATGAGTGACGAACCGCGAATCCATACCAATCCGCCGCTGACGATCCTCGGCCGCCACATCCGCACTGACGGCAAACGAGCAGCTGAAGACATCCCAGCCCTGTGGCGAGAGGTCATCGACTCGGACCTGATGGCCAGCATTCCCGGACGTATATCCGCGGACGTCTACGCGGTTTACACGAATCTCGAAAACTCCGGCATCAACAACGAAGGTTGGTTTTCCTTCGTCATCGGAGTCTCGGTGGATCCTGGTTCACCAGCCCCGCCCGGATGGGGACTATTCTCGATTCCATCGTCGCGACGTGCCGCATTCGACGCACCAGAAAACGACAGCACTCGAATCGTCGAGGCCTGGCAACAGGCTTGGGCCTTCGACGACTCGGCGAAAACGTTCATCTGCGAATACGAGGTGTACACGGAAGACGGCGAAGCCAGCGTCAACCTCGGGCTCAGAGAGCCCCGCAATGGAGAAGGGAGCTGTCACTAGCGCCATGCAGAGAAGCGGATGGATTGACTACGAAGAGCGGTTCGACGCCGTCGTCACCCACGTCGCCGAACACTTGGACGAGCCACTCGATCTCATCCGTCTGGCGGAGGTAGCGGGCCTTTCCCCCAAACACTGGCACCGCGTCTTCACGGCAGCCTACGGGGAGACGCTCGCCTCATTCGTCAAGCGCCTGCGTCTGCAACGCGCCGCCTTCGCACTGGCGAATACGGACGCCCCAATTGCCGAGGTCGCCCAAACGTGCGGATACCCTAACGTCGCCTCGTTCACCCGGGTCTTCACATCCGCTTTCGGGATGCCTCCGGCTCGCTATCGGAAGATTGGCTCGCATGCGCCGTTCAGACGAGCCAGCATGAACCTTGACCCCCATGCATTCTCCGTAGACGTCCGGCACACCCCGGAAATCGAGTGTTTCGCCGTCGCTCATCGCGGCCCCTACATTCGCATCGACGAAGCGTTTCGCGATCTCGAAGCCTGGTACGCGGCGCACGGGATGGCGGTTGAAGACCAAGAGCTCTTCGGTGTCTTCTTCAGCGATCCGAGTCGAACACCGGAAAAGGACCTGCGGTCACTGGCCTGCTACCGGCGCCCACCGGAATTCGTGGGGCCACCGAATCCCCTCTCTCCGGGAGCCGCCGATCTCCAACCATTCACGTTGGGCGGCGGAATTTACGCCGTTCTCCCCCACCACGGCACCTACGCCGATATGCCGGCGAAATACGACTGGCTCTTCGGCTGCTGGGTCCCTCACAGTGGATATGCTCTGGCTGATCGACCCGTGATCGAGCGCTACGTCGATCTGCCGCGCGATACGGCCCCCGATGACCTCCAGACAGAAATGTGGTTGCCACTGGAGGTGCCCGCACGTGCCAGAAAAGAACAGTAGGACAGCCGCGCCTCCGATGGATGAGGACATTCGCGCGATCTTCGACTCCTACTCGGAAGCTCCCCGCGCTGTGCTGCTGGAGTTGAGATCCCTCATCTTCGCCACGGCGGCGACCTTCGAGGATGGTGATCGCCTGACCGAGACGGTGAAGTGGGGGCAGCCGAGTTACGCAGCCCTCAGGCCCGGCAAGGGCACAGCCGTACGTTTGGGCACGCCCAGCGAATCCGAAATCGCCGTCTTGGTTCACTGCGGGACCTCCCTGATCAGCACATTTCGCCGTCTGTATCCGGAACTCCAGTACTCGAAGAACCGTGCCATCCTGCTTCACGTCGACCAGCCCCTGCCACGTGAACCACTGAAACGGTTCGTTGAGATGGCGCTCGCTTATCCCTCTTCCCGACGCTGAACTCGACGCCGCGGAAACCGAGCAGTTCTGGAGAAGCGCCCACGCGGTAGGCCCCGTAGCGTTCAGAACATGAACATTTCATTGAGTCAGGTCCATGTATACGCAGACGACGCCGACGCCGCCCTCGCCTTCTACCGAGACGCGCTGGGACTGAACATCGGGTTCGAGGTGGAGAACGACGGCTTCCGCTACATCACCCTCGTCTCCGCGGCTCAGCCCGACGTCAAGCTGGTCCTCTTTCACCCGCGGGCCGGCCGGTCGCAGGAGAGTGGAGACGCGATCGCCGCGCTCCTGGCCAAGGGTGAGCTCGGAAGCATCCACCTTCGATCCGACGACCTCGCGGAGACCTTCACTCGCATTGCCGAGACGCCAGGCGCTGAAATCGTGCAGGAACCTGCCGATCAGCCCTGGGGCGTGCGCGACGGCGCCGTTCGCGACCCCGCCGGCAACCTCGTCCGCATCGAACAGGGCTGATCCCCCGCCACGCCAAGGGCCGCCTCCCACGCATCGACAACGTGGGGGACGGCCCTTGTTTCTGCGGGAGGGGGCGAGGTAGGGCTTACGGGGACGCCTTGCCGCCGTTCACGTTGAGGGTCTCGCCCAGGACGTAGCTGGCGTCCTCGCTCGCGAGGAAGACGTAGGCCGCCGCCAGCTCGGCCGGCTGCCCGGCCCGCCCGAGCGGGACGTCGTGGCCGAAGGTCGGCAAGCGCTCCTTCGGCTGCCCGTCCGAGACCTGGAGCGGCGTCCAGATCGGCCCCGGTGCGACCGCGTTCACGCGGATGCCGCGCGGGCCGAGCTGCTCGGCCAGCCCCTTCGTGAAGGCGTTGATGGCCGCCTTGGTCGTCGCATAGTCGAGCAGGTGAGCCGAGGGCTCGTAGGCCTGGATCGACGTCGTGTTGATGATGGCCCCGCCGGCCGGAAGGTGCTTCAGCGCGGCGCGCGAGAGCGTGAACATCGCCATGATGTTGACCTGGAAGGTCTGCTCGACCTGGTCGTCGTCGAGGTCCTCCAACTGCTCGGCGAAGATCTGCTTGCCTGCGTTGTTGACGAGGATGTCGAGTCCCCCGAGGGCCTCGACCGCATCGTCCACGAGCCGGCCCCGGTAGTCGAGATCCAGCAGGTCGCCCGGGAGTCCGACCCCGGTGCGACCCGCAGCGTCGATCTGCTCGAGGACGTGGCGGGCGTCCTCTTCTTCGGCCGGGAGGTAGGCGATGGCGACGTCGGCGCCTTCCCGGGCGTAGGCGATGGCGACCGCCGCGCCGATGCCTGAGTCACCGCCCGTGATCAGGGCCTTTCGTCCCGCCAGCCGGCCCGAACCTTGGTAGCTTTTCTCGCCGAGGTCAGCCCGCGGCTCGAGCTTCGCGTCGAGCCCGGGTTCCGGCTGGTCCTGCTGGGGAGGGGAGAGCTTCGGGTACTTGGTGACGGGGTTGTTGAGGTCGGTCGTCGTCTCATCCGGCATCGAATCGCTCCTCTTCGTCGTTGGGTCCTTCGGCACCGCGCGCTGTTTCTTCGCCGGAACCGTCGGGCAGTTCGTCCGGGTCCGGTCGCGGGGTGTCCGGGATGGGCGGCGGCAGCAGCAGGTCGCCGTCGATCGGGTCCAGTGCGTCTCGCAGCGGATCCTCCTCGTCGAGCGTGGAGGGCTCGTCCTGGGATCCGCCGGTTCCCGGCTGGGAGTCGCGTCCGTCGAGCGGCGGTGCGCCGGGCTCGTCGTCGTCCGGTTCGATGTAAGGATCTGTGCTCATCATGCTTCCTCCGTCGGTTGAGGTTCGGCGTGTGTGGCGACAGCGCTACGAGTTGCGGAGCGCGTCGATGAGATCGTCCTTGCGCATGTCCGAGTAGCCGGTCACGCCGATTTCGCGGGCGCGATCCTTGAGCTCCTCGACCGTCCAGTCCTCGTAGCTTCCCGACTCTCCTCCACGTTCCCCCACGGCGGATCGGCCGTCGCGGGCGGCCGCGTTGGCGATGCGTGCGGCCTTCTGCTTGGAGGCACCGTCGTCGCGGAGCTCCTCGTAGAGTTCGTCGTCCTTGATCTGCGGGGTATCGTCCCGCTCTTCCTTCGGCATGTCCCACCTCCGGATCTCGTCGGTAGGCCCAGAGTAGGCAGGCCTCCGGTTCCCTCGTCAATGGGACGGCGAACGTTTTCAGGGACTCGACCGCGCGCTTTCAGTATCAACACAGGCGGCTTCAACTGCGGCGGAAAGCGCACGTACGCCGCCCGGCGTCCGGGCATAAGCTGGCACCAGCAAACTGGCCAGAGGAGGACGAGATGGGACAGACGGAACTCGACGAGGTCATGGCTGAACTAGCCGGACACGCGGACCCGAAGATGCGGGAGGCGAACGAGAAGCGCGGCGACGACCACGGGGTCAATCTGACGAAGCTGCGGGCCGTCGCCAAGCGCCTGAAAAAGCAGCAGCCGCTCGCGACCGAACTGTGGGCCACCGACGACACCGCGGCCCGCCTGCTGGCGCTGCTGATCTGCCGCCCCAAGGAGTTCACCCGCGACGAGCTGGACACCATGCTGCGCGCGGCGCGGGCGCCCAAGGTCCACGACTGGCTCGTGAACTACGTGGTCAAGAAGAGCACGCACGCCGAGGAGCTGCGCACGGCCTGGACGGACGACGCGGACCCGGTGGTCGCGAGCGCCGGCTGGGCACTCACCGCGGAGCGCGTCGCGAAGGACCCCGACGGACTCGACCTTTCCGGCCTGCTGGACACCATCGAGTCGGAGATGCGCGAGGCACCCGCCCGCCTGCAGTGGGCCATGAACACCTGCCTAGCCCAGATCGGCATCGAGCACGAGCGGCAGCGGGCCCGCGCGCTGGACATCGGGGAGCGCCTCGGCGTCCTCAAGGACTATCCGACGCCGCCGGGCTGCACGTCGCCGTTCGCCCCGGCGTGGATCAACGAAATCGTCCGGCGCCGCGAACAGGACTGACGCCCGCCCCGCGGTGCCGTCGATCACGAAATTCGCGCCCTCAAACATCAAACGTCTAATGTTTAGGCATGACTTCTGAGGCAACGCAGCAACCTCCCGGGCCGACGGCTTCCGGCAGCGCCGCAACGATCGCGGTCGAGCCGACCAGTGGCACGACCCGCCGCCCGCGGTGGCTGACGGGGCTGCTGGCGATCACCGCCGTCGTGCTGGTCGGCCTGAACCTGCGCGCCGCGATCGCCTCGGCAGCTCCCCTCTTCCATGACCTGGAGGTCATGCTGGGCTACGGGACGCTCGTGGCCGCGCTGCTGCCCACGATCCCCGTGCTGTGCTTCGCCTTCGCCGGGGCAGGGACCGCGTGGCTCGTCAAGCGCACCGGCCTCGAGTGGGCGCTCGCGCTCGCGCTGACCATGCTCACGCTCGGGCTCGCGGTGCGCGCGTTCGAATCGACGTGGCTGGTGCTCGCCGGGACGGTGCTCGGCATGTCCGGCCTGGCCGTGTGCAACGTGACGATGCCCGCGTTCATTCGCGAGTACCACCGGCACCGGACCGCGTCCATGACGGCGACCTACAGCGTGACGATGTCGGTCGGTGCGACGACGGCGGCCGCACTCAGCGTGCCGATCGCCGAACGCCTCGGCTCCCCCACACTGGGACTGGCCGCCTGGGCGGTCCCGGCGGTGCTGGCGCTCGTGCTCTTCCTCCCGCTGGCGTTCGCGGGCCGCCGCGGTGCCGGCCCGGCTCAGCCGCACGTCTCGCCGTGGCCGATGCTCGCGACCCGCAAGGGCCTGCTGTTCACGTCCCTCTTCTCGGTGCAGGCCCTGCTGGTCTACACGCTGCTGAGCTGGCTGCCGCACATGCTCATCTCCCGCGGGCTCGACGCCGCCACCGCCGGTTTCATGCTGGGGCTCGTGCAGGCGGTCAGCATCCCCACCGTCCTGCTCATGCTCTGGATGGCCTCGAAGCCGCGCCTGCTGCGCTCGGCATTCCTCATCACCTGCACGTGCTCCGTCGCGGGCTTCACGACCCTGCTCGTGCTGCCCGTCGAGTACTCGGTTGTCCCGGCGATCCTGACCGGGCTGGGCCTCGGTCTGTTCCCGCTGCTCATGCTCATGATCAGCCGCAGCGGCGAGAGCGCCAGCGAGACGACGGCGCTCTCCACGCTCGCCCAGTCCGTGGGCTACTTCATCGCGGCCGCCGGACCGTTCGGCCTCGGCCTGCTGCAGGGCGCGCTCGGGTCCTGGACGATCCCGTTGATCATCCTGGTGACGCTCACTCTGGTGCAGTTCGTGCTCGGCTACCGGATCAGCAACTACGGGCGCTCACGTCCTGCGACCGCCCCGATCCCTCTGGTCGCTGTCGTCGAGGAGAGCAAATGAGCACATCCTCGCTACGCCCGCCGCTGGCCGGCGAGGTCGTTTCCCGCCTGCGCGACGCCGTCGCCTCCGGGCGCTGGACGGTCGGCGAACGCATCCCTCCGGAGCACGAACTCGTCACCGAGTTCGGAGTCTCCCGCGGCACCCTGCGCGAGGCGGTGAAGGCGCTGGCCCACACGGGCGTGCTCGAGGTGCTGCGCGGGGACGGGACGTACGTCCGGGCCACGAGCGAGATCAGCGGCACGGCGCAGCGGGTCTACCGCGAGCATTCGGACGAGGACGTGCTGCAGGCGCGCTTCGCGCTCGACACCCAGACGGCGCGGCTCGCCGCCCGCGCGGCGGATGCCGCCGTCGTCTCGGAGCTGCGCTCCCTGCTGCAGCAGCGGTGCGCGGCATGGGCCGCCCGGGACTTCGAAGCGTGGTCGGCCGCTGACTGGGCGTTCCACCTGCGGGTCGCGGAGGCGTCCGGGAACCTGCTGCTGTTCGAGCTCTACGACAGCTTCGGGGATGTCTTCCACGGGACCAAGATGGTCCAGCGGCTCGAGGACGGCTTCGACGGCTGCCTGACCGCCGGCCACGACGACCTCGTCGACGCGATCGCCGCGGGAGACGCCGACGCCGCCGTGCGCACGGTCATCGCCAATCTGGACTACTGCATGGGTTGGGTGCCGGCCCGCTAGGTCGGCCGGAAGCTAGGCTGCGGCGCCGCGATCGGCGAACTCCGGCGGCCAGACGACGGCGAAGCGCTCGAGCACGAGTTCCTGGCCGGGCTGCAGCGTGTCTTCGGGCCGCCAGTCGTGTCCGGCGGCGGCGCGCGTGCGGCGCCAGAACTTCTCGTGCTCGCGGCGCCAGGATTCGAGGCTGCGATCGTCCTCGCCCTCGTCATGTGCGAAGGCCGCATCGACGTCGTCGAAAGCCGCGAGCATCAGTTCGGTGGTCCGCACGATGATCGCCGGCTCACCGGACCCGTCGCACACGACCCAGTGGCCCCCGATTTCAGGGCGGGGTTCACCCTCCTCGACGTATTCGACGAGCAGAGACGAGGTCGCCCGCTTCGCGCCGTGGGTGACTGCGTGCAGGAGCGCGTCCGCGAGCGCAGGTGAGTCGCCGAAGCACTCGGCGATGTAGTCGCTCGACTCTTCCGGCACGACGGCGGTCGCCGCCACGTACTCGTTCCACATGGCGCGCGCCGCACCCTGATCAACGGGCGGCAGACGGTCCGAATCGGCCGGCGTCGCGGCCGAGCCCGGGCGCTCGAGAGAGGACTGGCTCGCCTGGAATTCTTCGCTCATACGGCCACTCTAGGCCCTGACATGCGCCGTCTGCGTGCATCCGGCACGCCGGCCCGGAAGCTCATACGGGTTCCAGCAGGCGCAGCGCGGCCTCTTTCGCGGCGGGGACGCACTCGACCGACCCCGCGATCCCGGCAGCGACCATCGCCCCCTCGGCGAGCAGGAACACCGCCCGGGCCGTGGCTTCGCCGCCGCCGGCGGCTCCGACGATTTCGCCGAGGTATCCGCGGAACCGATCCTTGTGCCGGCGGACAGCCGCAGTCACCTCAGGTGACTGCGCACCCAGCTCGCCGTAGGCGTTGACCCATGCGCACCCCCGATGTCCGGCCCCGGAGAGCCACCATCCCAGCCAGTCAAAGACCGCCCCCACGCTGGCCGCGGGTTCGACCTCGAGCTCCACCCGGGAAGAGAGGGCACCCATCCACGCGTCGTCGCGCCGGTCGAGCATCGCGACAACCAGCGCCTCCTTGCCGGGAAAGTTCCGGTAAATCTGCTTCAGGGAGACTCCGGAAGCGCCCCGCAGGTCGGCCATGGAGACCGCCTGATAGCCCTTCTCGTAGAACTCCCGCTCCGCCGCATCCAGGAGCACCTCGCGCGCCGCTTCCAGTTCCACAGACCAGTCCCTTCGCCTTGCCGGCCCACCGTTAACTCGAACGGCGTCTTGACGTAGAGAATACTCATTCTCTACGCTCGACGCTACCGGGAGAATGGTCGTTCTCCCAGCGACAGCCCCAGCCAAGAGTCAGGAGCTCCATGTCCACCCCCGCCCTTGCCACATCCCGACCCAGTGCACCGCCTCGCCCACCCTGGCAGCAGATCTTCACGTCGGTACTCGCCTCGACCGCAGCCCTCGGAACCCTGGTGGCCATGGGCCTGCTCACCGGGCACGAGCTGCTCATTCCGCCGATGGCAGCCAGCATGGCGCTCGTGGCGGGCGCCCCGAACCTGCCCTTGGCGCAGCCGCGGAACGTCGTGGGCGGACAGGTTCTCTCGGCCCTGATCGGCGTAGGCGTGGGCTGGATCAGCCACTCGCTGTGGGCGGCGGCCATCGCCGGGGCGCTGGCCCTCGGCGTCATGGCCGCGACGCGGACGGCGCATTCTCCGGCGGCCGCGACCGCAGTGATCGGCTGCCTGGCCACCACGGACCAGGCCTCTTTCGTCCTGTGCGCTGCGGCGGCCTCGCTCGTGCTCGCCGGCGCCGGCTGGTTCCGTTCGCGGGTCGGCGGCCCTCGCTACCCGACCTACTGGTGGTGATCGCAATCGGGTGACGGACAACCGAGAACCCCACCCGGCGGCCGACCGCGTGCTGGGCAGGCGGAGACGCCCGGTCGGGGCGGCGGTTAGTTGTAGGAGGCCAGGACATTGTTGAGGCGCGACGGCGTCGCCGATGCGGGTGGCTTTCCGTGGCGCGCGCGGTCCGGTCAGTGGTAATTGAAGTGCCGGTTCCAGACTCCGAGCGCGACAGTCCGTTCGTCTTCTGAGCGCCAGGTGTGGGCATAGAGCAACTCGACAGCGAGGATGTGGTGGCACCGCTCGATCGGAGTGATGCCATCTGCGGCGAACCAGGTTCTAGCGCGATCGAGGAACCCGACGCCCGTGACGGCCTTCTCGTCTTCTCAGGCTTCGGTGTAGGCGAGCCTGGAGTGGCCGTCGATCGCGAAGTGCAGGAGGAAGTGCAGGAGTACGTAGCCGGTCTTGACTCCTCGCGTATTTGTGCCCACAACCGCCTTTACCTCGGAGCTATTTTCCCGTGGACGCACCGTCCTCCGCCGTCAGGGATACGGCCGGCTTTCTTCACGTCGATATGGACCATGTGGCCGGGACGTTGGGCGATGACCGTCTGCGGCTGCCGATTCGATTCGCCGTTCGGGTCGATGAGCCGCCGTCTCCGTGCTGTTTATACCGGTTTACCCACTTCGCAGCGGTCGCACGCAAGATGCCCCTCTTGGCGGCGACGTGAGCAGTCGAGCGGGTGCGACAACACGCAATGAGCCGGTGGCGACTTCCGGCGTCAGCGGGGCGTTCTTGGGGGTCACCCGGCCGCTCCGGGATCGGAGTCTCGACGGACGGTGTCGCGGTTGTCGATGGCCCTATGGACTTCGCAGATCGCCTCAAGGATGGTCGCACCATAGGGACCTTCGGGCAAAGCAGAACTGTGCTGCTTGGCATTGATGATGTATTTGGCGGCCACTTCGAACGCGCTCAGGCGGCGTAGGTTGTCGGCAATGTTGAGATAGAGACTTGGGTAGAACCCGGCCACCTGGAGGCTGGCATGGTGTTGTTGGGCGCGATCATCGGTCAACGAATCGGCAGCATCAAGCGCGCGAATGTCCCAGATGAGCGCTTCTGCCGGCTCTTGGTGGAGGTCAGCCATATAGTGAGCGAGCGTGCACCGGTGGAGCGGATCGCCCACCGGGCCTATCTGCTGCCAGATCGCCAGCAGGTTGCGTCGGGCCGACTCTTGCTCGCCTTGACGGCCTAAAGCCGCTGCGTTTCCAATTGCTTCCATTGTCAGGTCGGATGTTGCGGCAGATTCTGTCATGAGTTCGGTTCTATTCTTGAGGTCTTTTCGGGGCATGGTTTTGTAGAACAGTTGCACCTCACGCCGTTGGGGTCGTCCGATCGGGCAGACCGGCTCGACAGGGCATGACGAGTGTGGTGAGATCGCCATCGTCGGCCGATCGGATGGTGGCTGGCTGGTAAGTCCCACGCAGATCAATCAGCACGTCGTTGCCCAGTGCATGCCTTAACGCGGGAAATAACGTTGTCAACTCGAACCACACCGTCACATCCAGACCCTTCGCTGTGCCATTGAGAGCCATATCCGTACCCGACAAAAGCAAGCTGGACCGGCCGCCCGAGATCCGCAGTCCGATCGTCGCCGGCGCGTGCTCGAGAGCCTTAAGGACCTGCCGCCTCTCGATAGTGAGGCGATGAGTCACTTCAGGTAAAGAGCCCAAAAGAAGCCTGTAGTCAGGGAAGATTTCGGTGTGCAGGCGGCAGTGGGCGACCCCATCCTCCGCGCGAAAGTAAAAACTCAGCTCGCTCACTTCTAGTGTCACCGTGGGGCTTCGGCGCAGCCAGGAGAGCGTCGCTTGGACATCTTCGCCCACCAGTGTCCCTGACCACGAAACACTAGACGCCTTGCTAGGTACTAGCGTTCTTGTAGCTAGGCGATACCGATCCGTCGTTGTCAGTGAGATTGAGCCGGGGTCGGCTTCCAAACGGATACCCGCCAAGGCCGGGGCCTCCGGGTCGTGAACAGTCGATGCCAGGACCTCGTCGATCGCCGCCGCGATGACCGGACCCGAAAGCGCACCGATCACGATGCCGGGGTCCGCTACGAGGGAGGCCTTAAGCATCTCAGCCGTCCGTTGCACTGAGGCGGCTTCTGCGCTGGCCTTCGCCATCTGCTGGTCGATGAGTAGTGCAGCTTCAGTAGTAGAAACGGTGAAAAAGCGCCCGATAGTCGACAACGGCATCCCGATCTCGCGAAGCTGACGCAATTGCGAGGCAGGCAATACTTGGGACTCACCATAGAACCGGTAACTCGTTAACGGGTCCACCAGTTCAGGTCGGAGCACGTCAGCATCGTCATAGAACCGCAAGGCGCTCGTTGTCAGTCCGACGCGTTTCGCGAACGCACCAATCGGCATCAAATCAGGATCAGTCACACGACCATCATGGAGCTTCAACCAACTCGAAGGTCAACCCGAGCTGTCACCGTCAACAACCTCCTGGCCAACAACAGCTAGTTGTCGTCCTCGTGGATCTCGTCGAAGCCGGTCTTGGCGGCCGCTTCCTTGCGGTGCTCCTCGTCCTCAGCGTGGTGCTTGAGCTCGTCGAGGTGCTCGCGTTCCAGGTCCTCGGAGCCGAAGTCGTGATCGGCGAACCGGTGGTCACCCACCTGCTTCTCGGTCTGCGTGCTCATGGCCTCTCCTTCCCGTTCCAACCTCCAGAGGCGGTCCGTCGTGCCCCGCCCCTGCTGGTACTTCGGATCGTAGACCCGCCCCGCGCCGGGCTCAAGACCTGTACCGCATCAATTCGGGACCGGTTCGGATGCCAGAATGTCCCCCATGAGCATCACGCGCATCCCCGTGTCCATCCCCGTTGCCGCCGAGACCCCGAAGGGCCTCGTCGAGACCGAGGTGAGCGGCCTCTGGGCCGAGCCCGCGGACGGCGAGCCGCGCGGCGTCGTCGTGCTGGCCCACGGCGCCGGGGCCGGCATGGCGCACCCGTTCCTGGCGGGGTTCGCCGAGGCCCTGGCCGGGCTCGGATACGCCGTGCTGCGCTTCAACTTCCCCTACATGGAGGCCGGGAAGAAGTTCCCGGACCGCCCGCCGCTGGCGGTCGGCACGTGGAACTCGGTCCTCGCGTACGCGGCGAAGGAGAAGGCCACGACGGCGTCGCGCATCGTGGCGGCCGGCAAGTCCTTCGGGGCGCGCATGGCGTCAGTGGCGGTGGCCGAGGGTATGGAGGCGGCTGCACTCGTGCACCTGGGCTACCCGTTGCACCCGCCGGGCAAGCCGGAGAAGCTGCGCGATGGGCACCTGTACGGCATCGGGATCCCGCAGCTCTTCGTCGAGGGCACGCGGGACACGTTCGCGCGCGTCGACCTGATGGAGCAGGTGGCCGCGAAGCTCGAGGACGCGCAGCCGGGGAAGGCCGCGCTGACGTGGGTCGAGGGCGGTGACCACTCGTTCAACGTCAAGGGCCTCAAACGGGAGCCGGAGGAGGCCGGCGCGTCGCTCGCGCCGCTCGTCGCGGAGTTCCTGACCGAGGCCGCCCGGACGTAGGCGTCCGGCCGGCGATCCCGGCCGAACGACACCCGCAGCCGTCAGCCGACGACGTCGGCCAGCAGCCGCCCCAGCTCCGCCGGGCGGGTCAGTTGGGGCCAGTGGCCCGTGGGCAGTTCTTTGATGCTCAGGTCCTTGATCTGGGCGAGCTCGCTCGTGAACGGCGCCCCGGCCTCCATCCAGGATCGGATCTGGGCCGCGGAGAACTCACACGCGATGACGGTGGCGGGGATCTCGAAGCGGGCGTCGTTGCGCACGGATTGCGGCTCGCTGGCGACGAGCGCCGGCTCCGGGACGGCCATGCGCCGAAACTCCTGGCGGAGCTCGTCGCTCAGGTCGGTGAGGTCGGCGTCGTCGAACACCTCCCACCCCGGCAGCGGAATGGAACAGCCGACGGCGGGGAGTTCGTCGTTGATGACTCCCCCGTCGGGCAGGGGCACGGCGTCGACGTAGATCAAGTGCGCCACGCGGCCCGGCCGAGCGTCTGCGGCCGCCTGGATGATCGCGGCGCCGCCCGAGTGCCCCACGAGCACGGCCGGCGCGTCGATCGAGTCCAGAACGTCCACGACGGCGTTGACGTGGTCGCGCAGGCCGATGCCGTGTCGGCTGGCGATCGGCGACTCCTTCCCGGGCAGAGTCATGGCGAGTGTGCGGTGGCCGGCGGCTTCAAGATCGCGCGTGACCGGGTTCCAGGAAGCGCCGTCGAGCCAGAATCCGGGGATCAAAATGACATCCATACGCAGACGCTACCGCGTCCGGGCGACCGGGAACAGTGACGGGCTCCGCGAATCGGCCGCGCTACGCTCCGACGGGCGTGACGCGCGGGATCGGACGGGTCGGGCCCTCCTGGGCGCGGCGCGACGGCGGCTGGCCCCGGCCGACGAACGACGCGATGCCGACGCCCGCGAAGGTTACGGCGGCCGCAGCGGCGAGGGCCACCTGCCCGCCGTAGGCGTCGATGAGGACGCCCGCGGCGGAACTGCCGCCGGCGATGCCAACGAGCTGCGCCGTCGTGCTCCAGCCGAAGGCCTCGGCAACGTCGGACGAGGCGACCGCCGTGGACGTCATGTGCGTGATGGCGGCGATGACCGGGGCGATGCCCGCGCCGGCGATGACGCCGGCGGCGAGGACCCACCAGAAGCCGGTCTGCATCGAGGCCAGGGCCAGGCCGACGCCGACGAGGCCGAGGCGCTTGGCGAGCGACCAGCGGGTGAGCCGGCGCTGGCCGACGAGGAACCCGGCTGCAAGCGACGAGGCGCACAGGGCCGCGAGGATCACGCCGGCCTGAACGCCGCCGTGGCCGAAGTTCGCGACGACGGCGGCCTCCATCATGGCGGTGGCCGCGGAGATGACGAACCCGACCGCGAGGACCATGAGCAGGGCGTGCGAGCGCAGGACGGAGCCGAGGCGCCCGGTGGGCTCGCCAGAGACGGCGTGCACAACCTGCGGGGCGGTCAGGAACCAAATCCCGCCGGTGACCAGCAGGGCCGCAGCAGCGAGGATGCCGAGGGCGCTGTGGATCGAGAGCGAGAGGAACGTGACGATGACCGGGCCGAAGATCCAGATGATCTCCTGGACGGAGGCGTCGAACGCGAAGAGCGCGGTGCGCTGCTTGGGGGCGACGAGCGAGGGGTAGAGCGAGCGCGCGGCCGGTTGGATGGGCGGCGTGGAGGCGCCGGCGATGAACGCGATGACCGCGTAGAGCGGCACGGACAGTCCGGGGATCGCGAGCGAGACGGTGGCG
The DNA here is from genome assembly GCF_004217565.1 of Zhihengliuella halotolerans. Taxonomy (NCBI): domain Bacteria; kingdom Bacillati; phylum Actinomycetota; class Actinomycetes; order Micrococcales; family Micrococcaceae; genus Zhihengliuella; species Zhihengliuella halotolerans. The sequence goes on from NZ_SHLA01000001.1 coordinate 1,980,453, forward strand.
AGGGCGGCGATCGTCAGGGTGACGCCGATGACCCGGAACATGCCGAAGCGGCCGAAGATGCGGCTCGTCAGCGGTCCGGCGATGGCCTGGCCGATCGCGAGCGCGGCGAGGACGAGGCCTGCTGCGGCGTAGGAGTCGTGCTGGCGCTGCACGTGGATGAGCGCGGCGAGGGAGAGCATGCCCGCCGGGAATCGCGCGATGAGCTGCGAGACCACGATGCGGAACACACCCCGGGTACGGAAGAGATCGCGGTAGTTCGTCACCGACCCACGATATCGCAGCGTGCAACATACTGCATCATGAAGTGCATCACCATGAGCGGCGTCACAGCCTCTCGCGTCGCGCAGGCCGTCGATATACAATGGTTTATATAGAGGAGGTTCCCATCATGGCTATTACAAGCATCGACATTTCCGGCGACCTGCTCCGGCAGGCCCGGAGCCTGACCGGCGCAAGCTCCAATCGCGAGGTGGTCGACCTAGCGCTCCGACGCCTGATCGCGCACAAGTCCAAGCAGCAGATGGTTGATGCCATCAGCCAGCTGGCCGACCTCCCGTCGGGCCTTCATGCACCGACGATCAAGCCCGGGCAGCCTGACCAGCACCGAGACGCCCAGTAGAAGCATGACCGACTACCTGGTCGACAATTCAGTCTGGTCCCGAGTGGCCCAGCAAGTTCCTCGTGTTCTTGCCCGGGTCAACGCGATCGTTGCCAGCCCATCGGACGCGTTCGTCACCTGCCCACCCCAGGTACTGGAGTTCTGCCACTCCGCCCCGCCAGATCAACACGAGCGTTACGTTGATGCGATCATGCTGGGCTTTCCACTCGAGCACCATCCGAACGAACATTTCGTTCTGGGCATCCAGCAGGCGCTCTGGTCTCACGGACTGCATCGTGCAGCCGGCCCAACCGACATTCTCATCGCCTCGTATGCCATCCTCAACGAGGCCACCGTCCTCGCCTGCGATCAGGACTACAGCCACATCGCGCGCGTCGACGACAGGCTCGCTTACGAGTATTTGTCCCCTTGAACACCGAGTGAGACATCGCCGCAACGAGCGCTGATGTCGATGGGACGCCGCCTACTCCCGCAGCGGCGAGCCCGCCACCTCGAAGCGCATGCCCTCCATGCGCCCGGACAGGATCGGCCTCGCCTCGGCGATGGAGGCCTGCACCCCGGGCAGCTGTAGGGACGCGGCGTGGGCCTCTGCGCTGACCCAGAGCTCCGACACGAACACGGCCTCGGGGTCTTCGTCATTCACCCCCACCTCGTAGAGCAGGCAGCCGGCGTCGGCGAGCTCGGCGGACGGGCGGGTGAGGATCTCCACGAGGGCGTCGCGGTTTCCGGGGGTGGCCTCGAGCAGGCCGACATTTGCATAGGTCATGTCCTCAACGTAGCGGGGCGCGCCCACATCTGGAAGGCCTCCCTTGTCCGCCCCGGATAGACTGAACCCCGCCCTTGCCCACGACCGACGAGGATCACGTGACCGAGAACCAGGACATCGCCGCTCTGATCGGCCAGCGCGTGCGCTCGCTGCGCAACAAACGCGCGTGGACCCTCGACGACCTCGCGAACCGCTCCGGCGTCAGCCGTCGCACGCTGGTCACGATCGAGCAGGGGCAGGCGAACCCGTCGATCGCGGTGCTTTCCTCGATCGGAGACGCCCTGGGCGTCTCTTTCGTCGCGCTCGTGGAGACGGAGCCGCGCGAGCAGATCCGCGTGATCCGCGCGGGCGAGGGACCGCGCATCTGGCAGGGGAACGACGGCGGCTCGGCCCACCTGGCCGGGTCCCTTCCGGGCGCTAACGTGGCCGAGCTGTGGGAGTTTCGCATGGCCCCGGGCGAGGGCTATCTGGGGCAGCCGCACCCGGGCGGGACGCGCGAGCTGGTGCACGTGGCCTCGGGCGAGCTGACGCTGAGCGTGCTCGATCAGGAGTACGTGCTCACCGAGGGCGACGCAGCCACGCACCCGGCGGACGTGCCCCACGGCTACCGCAACGACGGCGACGGACCGGTGGTCTTCTCCAACCTGGTGCAATACCCGAGCCCGCAGGACACTTGACCTACCGGACCAAACTCCCGGCCGAGCAGCCGACCCGCCCCGCAGAGCAGCCGGCCTGCCCCGCGGCCCGCTACTCGAAGTAGCGGGCCATCTTCTTGGCGACCATGGTCACGACTTTGGCCGGCAGCCGCCGGGAGAGCCGGTCCATCATGACGGCGTCCTTGCCGATCAGCACGCGCGGCTTGCCGGTCTCGACAGCGCGGACGATCTCCGCGGCGGCGTCCTCGGGGCTCGTGAGCGTAGGCTCCTTGTGCTTCTTGGGTTTCTTGCCCTTCTTGACCGCAGTCACAGGCTTCACGGCCGCAGGGCGCATCTCGACGCCGGAGTTGGCCGTGATGTTCGTGGAGATCGCGCCGGGGAACACCACGGTCACGGCAAGCTTCGTCCCCTGGTGCTCGGCCCGCAGCCCCTCGGTGAACAGCTTCACGGCTGCCTTCGACGCCCCGTAGGCGCTCTGTCCCGGGAACGGAACCAGTGCGCCCATGCTGGACACGTTGACGATCGCGGCGTACGGGCGGGACTCAAGCTCCGGCAGGAACGCCTGCGAGGTGTTGACGGTGCCCCAGAAGTTCACGTTCATCACACGCTCGATGACCTCGCAGCCGAGCTCGGAGAGCGGCGTGAACTCGTGGATGATGCCGGCGACGTTGATGAGCCCGTCGACCTTTCCGTGGGCCTCCTTGACGGCGGCCGGCAGCGCGCCGACGGCCTCGCGGTCGGTGATGTCGATGGCGTGGGTGCTCAACAGTTCCCCCGCATTGGCCAGGCGGGCGGTCTCGGCCAGTGCGCCGGCGTCGAGGTCGACTGCGGCGACGCGCGAGTTCCGGCCCAGCAGCTGCAGGACGACCTCGCGGCCGATCCCGTTGCCGCCGCCCGTGACGACGAAAACGTTCTGAATGATTTCCATGGCGTGTATCTCGTCTCCCGTAGAGGTCAGGTCTGCGCCGCGGCGCTCATCTCCACACTAACCGGCGGCCCCGCTCCCCCGCCCGTGTTAGTCGGATCTATCATGGGGACATGTCGTATCCGCAGCAGCCGCCCGTCGTGATCCGGACCGAGCCCCGGGGCGCGAGCATCACCTCGCTGGTCCTCGGGCTGTGCCCCGTGGCCCTCGGGTTCACGTTTGTCGTGCCGATCGTCGGCGTGGTCATGGGCATCATCGGCCTCATGAAGGAACCAGCCGGCAAGTCGGTGGCCACGTGGGGCATCATCCTCAATGCGGTCATGATGCTGGGCTGGCTCCTGCTGCTCCTGTTCCTGCTCCCGCTCCTCGCGGTGGCGTTCTTCGGGTTGTCGTAGCCCCGGGCCAGACTTGAAAACTCTGCCTTACCGTTCCTGATGGTGTCCGAGGTGGAAGACTGGCATGAGACATCTTGCTCACACCCCAGCTCCGCCCTTCTTTGCGTACGCCCTTAGTCACCAATCTCAAACCTGAGTTGGACCGCTTGACCTGCCCCTCGGGCCCTCTAGTGCTTTTTCCTAGTCAGCGCCCCATATCCGACAGTTTTGGGGCACTAGTCTGCGGGATGTTCTGAGAGGACGAGCCCGTTTCCGCCGAAAGTGAAGACCGCGTCAGGGGCGACCGTCTACAGATCGTCGAGAAGCATCGCTAGCGCGCGGTGGATTCTCGAGTATCCTGGTTCGGCTCGGACCGAGGCCGAACTGCAGGCACTGACGCACTCCGGGCGCCAGAAACTCCGACCCGGGCAGCAGGCCCTGGACCTCGGCATGACCTCGGAGCAGGAACCGACCCGTGCCGTGGTCCAGTCCCGGCGATCTCGATCATCGAGGGCGACCGGGCCCCCGAAGAAGGCTCGCTTCATCACCGAGAAATCCGGGACTCGTCGCTTCGACGAGGCCTGCGACGAGCGGGCCAGCGACCGCGTCGAGTGGAACGACTACAGGACCAACATTGACTCCACGAAGATGAGCGCGGCCGAAGTCATCGCCAGCTACCACGGTCTCTGGCGCGTAGAACAATATTTACGCATGTTCATAACTGATCTGCGCACCCAACGGACATCTACCGGCCCCGGAGATTCCGTTGAAGCGCACCTGGCGATCGTTTTCTCCGCTCTCGCTGTCGCGCGGTACCTGAAAGACGCCTCGGGCGTGAGCCAGAAAAGCTCATCAACACGCTCAAGCCCCTGCGAACTGTGATGATCGGTCTCGGGGACCGAGCAGATCAACGCCGAACCATCACTCACAAGCGACGCCAGTAAACTCCTCAACGCGCTGGGGCACTAACGAGGTCCGCCTCAGGTCGACTTCGAATGTCCATTCAACTGGGAAGGGGACACAACACGAGTTTCGAAGGGCGCAGTTCCGTACCCAAGCACGTATCGTTGTTGGCAAGCTAACCATGGTGGCGCATAATTTGGGGTTTGCGCGACAAAGAGTTAGTCAACCTGTAGTCAATACCACAGTTAAGGGCTATACGATGACCCACCAGGAAGTATCGTTTCCCACACGCACGCGCCCGTCGCGTCCGCCCGCGAGTCCAGAGGATCTCTTTGGATCATTACCTAAGATTCCGACCCGCGCGCCGGTCCTATGGGCACACCAAGCTGATCAACTGCGAACCTACTTTAAGGTTCACAAGAACGACACTGACGTGGCGTTGGAACTACCTACAGGTTCAGGCAAGACGCTAGTTGGTCTCCTCATCTCGGAGTGGCGACGCCGAGCACTCTCACACAGAACCCTGTTCGCATGCCCCACGCAGCAATTGGCGGAGCAAGTACATGCATCCGCCGAAGCACAGGGGTTGAACACCGTGCTTCTAATTGGGAGCAACACAGCTTGGGCTGGAGGTGACCTGAATGCCTACACGCGATGCCAAGCGACGGCGATCACCACGTATAGCCATATCTTTAATGAATATTCGAAATTTTCCGACGCGCAATCGATCATTTTCGACGATGCGCACGCGGCAGAAGGCTATGTAGCCGAAGCTTGGGCACTCAGAATCCCGAAAAAGATCGACGCTTACCAGCAGATTTTCGATGCTCTTAGCGATGACCTCGACCCATTGATGATCGAACGTCTCACAAACAAGAACGCGAATGAAGAATTCGAACCTGAGGTGCGCATGCTCCCATTATCGATCATCGCTAAAAATAAGTCCTCTCTGGCTCAGGTACTGTCGCAAGCGATTACCCAGGACGGCAACCTAAAATGGGCCGTTAGGCGTGTAGTTCCACATCTTTCATCTTGCCTTTTCTTCGTCGATAATTCGCAATGGTACATACGCCCGATGATTCCGCCCACATTTGACCATCATCCTTTCGTGGATCCAGTGCAGCGAATATACCTATCGGCGACGATCGGTGGAGGTGGTGAACTCGAGCGTGCTTTCGGACGGCCCAAAATCGAAAAGATCGGCGTTCCGGAGGCCTGGGAGAAGGCAGGAAGCGGCCGTAGATTCTTTGTTTTTCCGAGCCTCGCGGAATCAGCCCAACTTCCTGGTGCCCTGCCCGAAGATCACGAGTCCCTGACCAAACAAATTCTTGATCTCGCCAACAAACGTCTTGTCTTGAGTCAGGACACTGAAACGACCGAGGCGATCGCAACAGCCCTGAATATTCCGGAGGATGAAATCTTCCGTGTAAAAGATCGGCAGTTCAAGAAGTTTGCTGAATCAACGGCTGGTACCCTATTGGCGGCCAACAGGTACGACGGTATGGATCTCGCAGATGACACCTGCCGGATGATGCTAATTCACGGACTTCCAGGCACTAGCCATCTTCAAGATAGGTTCTTCGAGACGAAACTCCGTGCAAGGAGCGTGCTCCAGGAACGAATTCGAACACGCGTTGTTCAGGGGCTCGGACGATGCACGAGAGGCCCGAAAGATTATTCTGTCGTCGTCGTCCAAGATGAGGCGTTGGTACGCTTTCTTTCCAGAGACGAAAATATCGAATCGATGCCTAGGGAACTCCAAGCGGAAATCCGGTTCGGTTTGCATACGAGCGATAGCGTCACGGAGACAATACTCCTGGCCCTGACAAAGAGTGCACTTAATCAGGACGCCAAATGGGCGAAACAGGCGGAGCCGCAGATCATCGAATGGCGTGAAGATTCAGAGGTCAGGCAGTATGCGGAGTCCGGCACCTTGGCAAGTTCCTCACGTAAGGAAGTCATGGCTTGGCGCGAGGCTTGGGCCGAGCAGTGGGAAGCCGCCGGACAACTTGCGATGGAGGTACACGCTGGGCTGAACGGCACGGAGCTTACTCCGTATCGGTCCCTGTGGGCCTATCTTGCTCACTCATGGTTAGCGTTAGCGGCTGCAGAAGGTGCTGAAACCGGGTTAAAAGCTCAGGAATATCTCGACTACGCCCATAATTCCTCATTTGGAACTACGTGGCTGAAGGAGATACAGCGAAACAAGACAACCATTCCGACGCTCGACGCCTGGGACGACGAGGCTGTAGGCGCTGTTCACGCGTTTGCGGCATCCGGTATTCGCTCAACCAAGTTGCAGACTCAGCTCACGCAGATGATCGCTGACCTTGGCCAGACTGCCGCAGACAAATACGAACGTGGCCTTACCGCATTGGGCAAGTTCTTGGGAATGCGAACCTTCAAACCGGAAGGTAGTGCAAGGGCGGATAGTGTTTGGCTACTGCCACAATTGTGGATCACGCTGGAGGCAAAGAGCGAGCAACTATCCGGTGGATCTATCAGTGCAACCTACGTCCGCCAGACAAACACTCAACTCGACATGGTTGCCAATGACGAAGAGCTCGAGAACTACCCAGAAGGAAGCTTCAGCGTGATCATCAGCCCTAAAATGGCTGTGAAGCCAGACGCCGTCCCCGCAGCCAATCGAAACGTCTACTTAGTATCGCCAGATACGATCATGCAAATTGCCAAGGAGACTAAGCAAGTTTGGTCATCTATTCGGTCGCTTGCTACCGACTGTGATGACACGGGCCAAAGGAACGAAATAGCCAAAACTCTCTGGGGTAGTAAATTGCTCCCAGAGCAAGTCAAAGAACGTCTCACCCGAGAGCCGGTCAAATAGGTGCTCATTATGAATAAGGGCGTAGACGTGGTCTGTGTCCTCCGACTTCGAGGACGCTGCGGGCGATGTAGTGGGAGAGGTTTCGGAAGCCTGGCGCGGACCCACGGAGGTGTTCGAAGCAACCGTCGATCGCTTCGGCGCGCGCGTTGCTGGTGCCGGGTCGGTCAAAGTGGGATCGCGATCAGGCTTATTGGTACGACCAATATCCGAGTCCACCATAGGACGCCCTTGCGTCGCTGGAGATCACGCCCCGAGTTGTTCGGTGCGCATAGCTCTTGCCACGAGGTGCCGCAGAGAACGTGGGCTGGTCAGCCCCACGACGATCCCATTGACGACTCGCTCCTCGTGCTTTGGCACGAGTTCCGAAGGCCCGATAGAGTAACCAGCAACCTCTGAGAAGGCCGGCACGAGTTGGTGACCGTAGAACGCGGCCTGATACATGCCATGCGCCACGTACCCGGAGTCGAGGCTCTCGCCCGGGTACTTACATTCGAAGACGAGTGCGCGGTCGCTGGGACGAGCCAGCACGATGTCGGGGCGTATGTTTCTGGCCTGAAAGGGGGCCCGTTCGCTCGTTGTTAGGGCGGCTGCCATGTCGCGGTAATGGTCTTCGACACCGTATGCCTTCCAGCAACGCGCGGCCTCGCACCATAGGTCCCAGGGCTCCTGCCCAGGCATCTGGATCTGGTACACCGGCCCGTCGGTCATGTGGCCGATAGGGCGCAAGCTCGTTAACTGAGCGCCGAGCTCGTGTGCGGCGACCAGCACGCCGCCTAGTACACTCAGTTGGAAGAGTGACTCGGGGAATCCGTCGGGGCGCAGCAACCGTCGGGCGAGGGCTTCAGCGCCGCCTTGGTCAAGCGCGACGAAGACTTCGGCAACGTCCGCGACGGCGTTCCAGGGCCACCCTGCGCCCCGTGCAGCACGAATCGAGTCCCGCGAAGGAACGCCCTCGTCAGATTCGTCCAGCAAGTTCAGTAACGGCAACGTGTGGCTGATGATTCGTTGCACGTCGTTTGAGAGTTCCTCCGTAGCGGTCGCGTGCGACTTCGTCAGGCTCTGCGAAGCCTCGAATGCCCCCTTCAATCGTCCTAGGGTCCAGGCGAGCACACTAAGGGTCACCTGGTCGGTTGAACGGTGCCGCTTGCGAATCGCGAAGTGCTCGGGCGGCCATCCGCGCCGACGTGTCTTCGCCCAGTCGACCCGGGACTGAGGTACTTCCGACCAGAAGCGGTGTCGCTGCGAAATGGTCGGCAAATGATCCATCCATGCTTTAGAAGACTTCGGCCATCTTCGCAGCAATGGGCTGCACTCGAGTAGGAGAATCCGCATCGCTCTCCTTTCGACGTCCCGGGGTGTCCAATCGCGTGCGACCTCCTCAGAGGTGGCGGCGAGAGCGCGGTAGAGATTCCCGGTTCCGGACCACTCCGACAAGACCCGTCGGAGGCCCTCCTCGTCGACGGTCAGCGTCATCGTGGCGGACATGTCAAGCCCGCATCGCGTGCAAGTTCTCCTTCACCCAGAGCCAGTTGGCGGGGGTGAGGGACTCGGATCTCGCGATACTCATTCCGAGCTCATCCAGAAGATCCGGTTCGTACTTGGCTACGAGATTCCCGACCGAAACTAGGTAGGCCTCGGCGAGCAGCTCTTCGATGAACGCGTCCTCGCTGTCGTCGGTGGGTGAGACGTCCGCCAGGGCAGAGCTGTTGTCCCCCTCGACGCTCGGTCGGTCGTAGGACGCCATCTGAAGCCCCTTTTCGACGTAGGCTGGCACGTCGATCAACAGACCGGGACCGATCTGCGCGTCCTCCACAGAAAGGTGCGCGGCGTACAGACGGGTCACGCGGTCCACGAACCATTCGAGTCGGTCCTCGTCCGAGACGTGTCCGGCGATGATGCGCTCGAAGTCCTGCGGTGAGGCAGGCGGAACCGGGACGTGCTTGAAACGCCTGCTGAGGGCCTGTCCCATTCTGAACACCCGCTGCGCGTCCACGGCGTTGTACGTGCCGAGAAGCCGCCATTCGGCTCCCGCTGCATACTCAACGGATGGTGGGGTGTCGAGGAGCCGCACTTGGCACTCTGCTTGGTCGGTCCACTCGAGGTAGACCGGGACGATGGGTTCGCCGGCAGCCCTTCGGCTGCCCACTCGGACTTTCTTGCCCGATAGCCAGGTCAGGACGCCGCCCAGGACGCGGTCCATATCGGCGCGATTGGTTTCGTCGAGCACGAGCCACTGGTTCTTGGCGATAGCCTGCAGGAGGTCTCCCTCCACGCTCCGGATCTCACCGTCTTCTACCGTCTCGCCGAGCACGAGCTTCTCGAAGGTCCACTCCTCCTCAGGTGTGACCCACGCGGCATCAATGCCTTCAGTGGTGAAGCCGTATCGGGCTGGATCGCGGTCGATACGGTCTACGATCTGCTCGAGAATCTCGGTCTTTCCTGTCCCGGGTGGTCCGACTAGGAGCACCGCTCTCGAGGCGGCGATGGCCACCTCAACCATCCGCTCGATTCTCGCGGATAGCTGTAGCTCAACCAAGCGCGCGACCTGACGCCGCGCCGATGCAGCTTCCCGGCGTCGGTACCGTTCGAAAGCCTCGTCTCCGTCGAGCGCGGCGGTGCGCAGCGCCTCGAAGGCCTCAGTATCGGCAAATGGGTTGCTCACGCGTAGGGCTCCTTGCGTCCGAGCTCAAGGGCGATGCTCCGCAGGATGTCCAGATGCTCAGCGCCTTCTTCTAGGAAAGTGTTGACGGTCATCCCCTTAATAGCGAAGAACGTCGCGAGCTCTTTTTTGACGGTGGTGTTGCGGACCATTCTAAGCTTCGCGCCGCGGCCCTCGTCGTAGGTCGAAATGTTGAGGTCGCCGATGCTGAGGACGGGCTCTGCCAAGAGGCCTCGCTCCTCCCAGTCTTCGGCGCTAGCGGATGGCCATGCTTCGAGAGCTGACTTGGACGAGCCAGTGAGCACCTCGAGAGCGCGTGCCCTGATCAGCTGGGACGCACGACCCATCTGATTGTGGTTCTGCGTGCCCTGGTAGTGACTGCCGAGCCCGCACGCTACTACGCCGAGCGAAGGGAAACCGATGACGCGGACGCGCCAGCCCTTGTTGCTCCGGGCGCGGTCCATCAGAGACAGGAGGTGCATCTGGAAGCTCACGTACTGCACAGGACCCACTGCCTGCGCGTATTCTTCCGGCGTGACGCCGTTCGACTGCAGCCAGTCACGGAAGTCTCGTTGGCACTCGACGTTATATAGATTGCTGTGCGCGCCTTGTCCGTACGGGTTGACGCTGGTGCCGGAACCCCAGAGATCGGGCGTGAAATGCTCGCTGAGCCTTGGCAGGGCCTCGATCCATGCGGTTTCCGCATCGGTTTCAGAGCGGGCCGAGAGGAATGCGCCGACTGCCGTGAGGTTCCACCCCTGCGCCTCCTCCTCGAGGGCAGCGTCGTCAGTCACTCAACATCTCCTTGAGGGCGCGTCCGATCGCTTCGGCGAACAGCGGCGGAACAGCATTGCCGACCTGTGAGCACCGCGCGACGTCGAACTTTCGGCGAGGGCCGTTAATCGTATAGCGGCCCTTGAACTGGAAGTCGTCTGGAAACGACTGCAGTCGTGCCATTTCGCGCACTGTGATATTTCTCGGCTCCGCGTAATGGATGAATTCGTCGGGGTGTGTCGTGATGGTCGAGACAGGAGCGTCGGGGTCGATCAGGACTTTCTTGTCCTTCTTGGTGCCCATGGAGAGAAGAAAATCCTTCGACAGCCGACCTTTGGGCTGGGTCCCGTGCGCGCGCTCGTATAATTCGAGGATTCGCTCGCCGTGCTTGGTGTATCGGTGAGAGTCCGGCAGTCCTCCGGTCGGGATGCCGCGTCGCAGTGCCTTGGCGAACTCGCTCTTGGCGTCCACATAGGCCGAGGTCTCAAATTTCGGCGAGTCGGGGCTAGGAATGCGCTCCTGGCCGCTGTGGAGGTCCCCGAGGGCCTCTGCTGCGGTCACAGGCCGATCCGTCGGAAGTTTGTTGGCGATGAGGTGCTGGTCCTGAATCTTCTCCAGGTGGCGGAAGAAATCGGACGGTTCGACCCCGAGGTCGTCGCGCACGCCGATGATGACAGCGCGCCGACGGGTCTGGGGTACCCCAAAATGGCTCGCGTTGGCGATGCCGAATGCGGCCGTGTAGCCAAGCGATTCGAAGGCGACGACGACATCTTCTGCGACCGAGCTTGTCGCGCCCTCCCGGGGCCTGGAGCGAAAAGGCCGCGTAATCCCTTCAACGTTCTCGATAAGCGCGATCTTGGGCCGCACTGCGTCAACGACCTCGAGCAGTCGGTGGACAAGGTGATTGCGTTCGTCCGCCCCGTCGCGCGCGCCGCCTACCGAGAATCCCTGGCAAGGCGGACCACCTGCGACCAATGTCACGCTACCGCGAAGGGCGCGCAAGTGCTCGACGATCTGGGGGTCTCCGACGAACGTGTCGATGTCGTGCGGCGTCTTGTCGACCCATTCGGGCCAGTCCACGTACGCCCGGTAGGGGGCATCGTCGTCCACGAGGTTGCTACGGAGGGTGTCGAATGCCATCGGATCACGCTCAATGGCGAAGATTCCTGTCCACCCAGCGCGGTGGAGGCCAAGGGACAGCCCGCCGCACCCCGCGAAGAGGTCAATGCTGGTCAGGCCGTCGGACATGCGCGTCACTCCTTCAGATTCGATCCAGCTGTCAGGCCGGACGTTCGTACATATCATAATTTGGCCCCCGTGGGATCTTGGGGACGACACTCGATCGGGCAGTGTCCGGTGGAGGTGGCGCGTATCGCGCGAGACACGTTCACCATACAACGACCGACATACGGCGGGACGCCCCTGCCGAGTTCATCCAGACCGACTTTCGTCCTCTTCAGACCGGGTGCGCCCCGTGGGTCGGACGCGAATCTCACGGCCGTCACCACTTAGTGCAAACTGAACCTCGCTACCCACGTCGAGCTTCAGCGCGCGTAGAAGTTCGATAGGGATGCACACCTGTCGTACCTTTGTCAGCGTACGTGGTCCGTACCAAATTTCCTGCTCGGTAGCCATCTAACAAAACTAGCAGATCTCTTCAACTTACAATATTTATTACAGCTAATAACAGTCATCGTGAGAAGGATAAATGGTGCGCGCCATTCCCGTGGCCTCTCGACGTGGTTGTGCTCGCCCTGCCGAGACGGGAAGCGCGACACGGCAATTCAGGCTTCGTTGTCTAGCCGACTCGTCAACGACGCTTCATCGTCAACTTGTGAGGTAATCGTATTCTGCCGGCGGCGAGCATCGCGGTTCGATGATTGTCGCGCCCCGGTTTGGTCCGAGGGTCTGGTGCAATCAGCGATCCACGAGTGGAGTCGGCATCTCGACCGACTTTGGGTGCCGAGCGCACACCGGCATGACGAGCTCTGGCAGCGGGACGCCGAGGGCATGCGCGATGCCGTGAATAGTACTGATTTTGGCCGCGTCCCTGCCCTCCTCGAATTCGATGATCGATTTCCGGTGGATGCCAGCTGTTTCCGCCAAGCGATCGATGGACATACCCCGTTCGCGGCGGAGGCGCGCGACCTCCACGCCGAGCGCGCGCAGGTCGGGTACAGGAGCCGGCATAGCTCCACACTCATGGAGTCGCTTTCATCGTCCTGGCACTGACCGGCTCTGTCAGCGCCGACGGCATCTACTACACCCAGGACGTCAACAGGACCGCCGACCTTGGCCAACTCGTGATCGAAAGCAACACTCTCACGCGCCACTAGTAAGAGTGCGAAGGCGTCCACGAGGAGGCCGACGTCACCAGCACCGGCGAGTTCACAGAGGACGCTTCGAAGATCGTCTGGACCGTCGCGGGCAGCGATCGCCGCAACGAGCGGACGGCACCGAGTCCGTCACCAAGAGCGACACGTCGATCGCGATCGGCGACAAGGTCTACGTGAGCGACGACTCCGACACCAGCACGACCCTGCTCGACGCGTTCGAGGCCAGCTGCGACGACACGTCCTCCTCTAAGCAGGCTCAGTCGGAGCCGATCGAGGACGGCACCTAGTACCCGGTCCACCAGGAGTGCGGGGTCATGGTCGAGCTGACCGTCGCCGGCTCGAACGTTGGCTTCCGTGAGGCCTCATGCGAGAACTCCGATCGAATGATGAGAGAGACGACGATGTCCGGAATGATGTCCGGGAACGAGCTTATGTGGGACGACAAGTCGCTCGCCCCGGCGCAGTTGACCACGAAGGCCGGTGGACTCTACGTGCAAGCCGGGTACTTCGAACCCGAGGACTACGCGCCTGCGACCGATGACAGGGCTGCCGATGGCCTCCATGCGTTCATAGAGGCCTGCGGCGCACCATTCCCACGTTCGTGACACTCCTGTTTTGGGCGCCCAACCGCAAGGAGTACTGGCATGGACCACCTCCCCCCAGCGACGTCTTCGCCAAACGCATCCGGGCGGAACGACTGCAAGCAGGATTCGAGCGCGAAGCGCTCTCGCTGCGAATCGCGGTACTCCTCGGCGGGCCGATCGACCCCACGCTCGTCCGTCGGTTCGAGGAGCAGACCCGGGCACCTCGCCTCGACGAAGCCGTCGCCGCGGCGACGGCACTCGATGTCTCGCTTCTGACGCTGATCAATGGTGACGGAGGTCGAGCCGCCCCTGAAGCCTATGGATCCGAGCCGGCATCGTGAACAGGACGGATCACGACGAACCCTCCTTCGTGCCAGCTGCGCTCCTGATGCGCGAGCCTGGGCGGGTGCGGCCCCGCACGCAGGCGTTGAAGGCGTTCGAGGAGACCGTCGCGGCCCTGAACGCCGATACAAGCCGGAGTTCTGGTTCTTATTTGTCCCGAACGCGGTGGACGTGTACTGCTGGATGGTGCAGCTTGCGTGCGGATGTGTCCGAGAACTCTTCACGCTCGGGAAGTACGTTTTCCCTGATGCCTATCCGTGGACTTGCCCGACCGCCGAAGACGTCCCCCCCCCCCCCCCCCCCCCCCCCCCCCCCCCCCTGGGCGAGTTCTGGTGCTCGAACGACCACGGCGACGTCGAGACGGTCTACCGCGACATCGTCGATTGGATGGACCGACGCGTCAGTCATTTCGAGGCTGATCCCGAGGATTGCCCCGACGACACGACCCCAGAGGTCTGGGCCGCGCTAGGGCAACCCGAGCCGCATTCCTCGGACTTCTGGCGCGTACGTCTGGCCTGCGGTCATGTGTGCGACAACGTCCTGACCGACGTGGATTGGAGTCCCGAGGTCGTGCCAGAACTGGTCTCCGAGGAACGGGCCTCGGTGTTGCGGCGCGAATTCGAGGCTCTCTGGTCCGTTCTGGGCGACGAAGCATGGCCAGTAGGGGGCCGAAACTCGATCACATGCGGAGAATGTTGGACTCGCGCTATCCCCGACCGGAGCCCGTGCAAAGTGCCATACATGCCACTTTGCGCGGCGCATCACCGGCTACCAACGCGTGGGTTGGCTGGTTCCGAGAGGCAGCGCGAGAGTTGCGTCGAAGAAGCGAGCGGAAACGGAGCGAACCAAGCCGAAGACCCGGCTCGCGAAAATCGAGGCAGAGGCGCACCGGCTGAGGGAGCGGCTCGGTCTGACAAAGGACGGATAGGCCGCAGCGCCGATCCCTGCCCATACGGGCGAGCTTGAAGCCGCGGCCGGGGCTCACGTAACCTGAACGTGTAACGCCCCGGCGACCATTCGAGCCCTTCGGTTCGGACTCCCGGGGCTGTAGTTTTGCCCCGGCCAGTTAGCGCTTGTCTTCGAACGGGTCGACCATTGAATGCACCCCGTGCTCTGGGCAGACGAACGCGATACGCACTCCCAACCCATCGAGAGCCGTGGGCTCTGGGTCGCAGTCGCCGCCGCACTCGGCGCAGGTCCGGTATCCCTCGTCTATCGGGACGCGGATTTCCAGCCCGTCAGGTCCTTCGAAGCGTTCGTAGTTCATGCGCACGATCATACGATCAAGTGAGGCTGCTCTTGCTTCAACACTGCGACCTGTGGAAAAGGTTGCTCTGCCCAGGGATGCGGGCGTGGGTTTGTGCTGTGAGGTTCGAGAGTCTGCGAGAGCACCCGAATCATAGAAGCAACACGACAGGTCCTCTTCGCTAGGTGAGACGCGGGCCTGTTCTCTTTGTGGGTCCGGAGCCGGTACCAGCAGGATGCGACTCAGCTACGCACATTGCGCCTGGTGGTCGATTGTACTGTCCCGGTCCAGCGGATGATCGGCGCCCGTCGCAAATTCTGTATATCCCTAAATGTCGGTGGCCGCCTGCATACTTTGATAAGTCCAGTGATCGTCACCCATTGTCACTCTTCCGGTCGGCGGGGGCGGAAGGTCCGCAGCAGGACGCAGTTCCTGACACGCGCTTGTTCCCTACGTTTCGACGATGTCCTCCGGGTCCACGATACTCGGCGTCGCCCACGCATTGATCCTATCCATGCTCGGGAACCGCGTCACCGCCGCCGTACATCCGCCAGGTAGGTCCCGCTGAGCACCCCTGAGAGCCCGCGCCGCGTCGACGTTGCCATCACGGACACGAACGCGACGAACAGCAGCAGGCCGGTGGCTCCGTTGGCCAGACCGGCGAAGTCGCTCTCCCAGAGTTCGCCGATCATCGTGAGCACGGCGTACGGCCCGCCTACGATGCTCGCCCGCACCAGCCGCCGGCCGACCCCGGCGACGGGGAAAGCGGAAGGCGGGGCACCGTCGTCGTGCCGGGATCCTGTGCCCGGCTCGCGGGCGGTGACGCCCAGCCAGACCACGCGCTGGCCCAGGGATCCGCCCGTGCCGGCCAGCGCCGGGAGGTAGAACACCAGCAGCGCCGGGAGCACGTAACCGGTGAGCGCGACGACCCACGACGACTCGGGCACCTCCGTCCAGATGAGGAACACCCCGTAGAGCACCGAGAGCACGCCGCCGAAGACGCCGAAGAGGACCAGATCGATCACCATGCCGAACCAGCGGCGCCACACCGTGAGCGGACGCGGGGTGAGGCGGCGGGATTCGTACTGCCGGCGCTCGGGCATGAACCACAGCAGCAGCGGGGCGATGAGCGCGCCGAGGAGGGCGCCGGCGGTGTTGGCGATGAGGTCGTCGACGTCGCCGACCCGGTAGGCGCAGTCGTAGATGCCGTAGACGCCCGTGACCTGGGTGAGCTCGATGAAGCCGGTCGCGAGCATGCCCGTGAAGACGGCGCCGGCGACGCCCCACCCGAGGAAGCGGCGGGCGATCACGCCCCACGGGATGAACAGGATCACGTTGAAGACAACCTGAAGGACCACGAACGACTTCAGCCGCTCGAGCAGAGACATGCCGGCGGTCCCGCGGGAGATATCGTCCAGGAACTGGAACGGGGTCAGCTGGGCCTGGGCGAGCATGCCGCGCAGGCCCGTAGTGCCGGGCGGGCAGATGAGATCGGAGGCGACCGGCAGCGGCAGGAGCGTGTAGGCGATCAGCGCCGCTCCGTAGATCGCGACGGCGGCCGCGCCCAGGAAGCGCAGCCACGTGAAGCCGCCGTACCTGCGGTACTGGTAGATCACCACCGGGATCAGGACCGCCGCGAAGGCGAGACATCCGAAGAGGATCCCGATGTAGGCCGGCCAGACCCACGCCTCGACTGAATTACCCAAGCCACTCCCCTTCGTCCGCCGGATGAACCCCCGGCGCCTGTCTCTTCTCGGCTCCACTTTACGGAAGGTCCAGCCGCCGTTATCTAACAGTTGAGCTTTTCAGCACCGTTTCCTCTCCCCCGCGGCACCAGCTGAGCGGTTTCTGGGAGAGCCTCCGGAACACTGGCCAAGGGCCCCGCTGGAAGTTAGCGTGGAAATCGTCAGCGCTAGTCAACGCTTCCATGGCGGGCTCCGATATGGCAGCTCAGAACGACGCCGGCGAACTGAACGCGAAGTGGTCGGCAGGCCTGCGAAGCGGGAGAGGAGCAGGAGCAATGGGAATCGACGGAATGACCGGTCAGGACAAGTTCGGGCGCGGCGAGAACGCGACCGACCAGGCCCGGCAAGAAGCAGCCGAAATGAAGCAGAAGCTCGCCCAGGAGCAGGCCGCGGAGGAACGACGCGCGACCGACTCGGCCGGACAGCCGCCGGGCGAATCCGGCGACGACTCGAATGAGAACGACGGCGGCCCCAAGAAGCCGCAGGACTTCCGCGGACACTGACCCTACGCGGGCCAAGCCCACGAGGAGGCCTCCAGACCGCGGCCTGGTTCGAGACGCTCCGTTCCGGGACTCGGCTACGCCGAGACCTGGGCCGGCGCTGCCCGGCCGGCCCGCCAGACGAGCCACGAGACGGCCCACGCCAGAACGAACAAACCGGCCGTGACCAGGCCGAAGCTCTCCATCTCCAGCGAGCCCAGCCACGCGATGGCGCCGCCATCGAGGCCTAGTACCTCGGAAGCCAGACCGGAGAGCACCACAGCCCCGACCCAGAACGCCACGAGCACCGATAGCGTGGTGATCCCGACGCTGTACGCCGCCTTGCGGTGCGGCTCGCGCGCCGCCCACCGGTAGGCGCCGCCCATCAGCGCCCCGTTCACCGAATCGCACAGCACCATGCCCGCCGTGAAGAGCAGCGGGAGCGCGATCATCGCCTGCCAGGGCAGTGCGACGGCGGCGCCGCCCGAGATCACGAACAGCCCGATCGTCGCCGCCGTGTCGAGACCGAGCCCGAACAGCAGCCCGAGCGGGTACAGCTTGACGGGTGAGTCCACGCGGGCCGCCAGCGGCGCGACGAGCCGCGCCAGGAGACCGCGCCGCTGCAGGTGCTCCTCGTACTCCCCCGGCGTCCCCTCGCCGTCGCGCCAGCGCCGCAGCGCGCGCATCAGGTCGACAAGCACCTGCAGATTGATCAGGCCGATCACGACCAGGAAGGTGCCGGCGACGGCCGGGCCCCAGATGCCGGAGACCGACTTCAGCGCCGACCCGTCGTCGGAGAGCTGCCCGGCCAGCAGGTGGAAGCCGAGCCCCAGCCCGGCCACCGCCGCGACCACCACGGTCGAGTGGCCGAGCGCGAACCAGAAGCCCGTACTCGCGTGCGGGCGGCCCCGGTGGATGAGTGCGCGCGTCGTGTTGTCGATGGCCGCGATGTGGTCCGCGTCGAACGCGTGCCGGGCGCCGAGCATGAAGGCGGTCACCGCGATCCCGACGCCGAAGACCCGCTGATCGGAGACCAGGTAGTCGTGCGGCAGGACGAACCCGAAGAAGAGCCCCCACGCGATGATGTTCAAGAGGACGACAGCGGCCGCCATCCTGATCGTTCCGGCCCGCCGGGCGGCGGGCGTCTCCACGGCGCTCACCGGACGGGAGGGTCGGCCGGGAGCACGTGTACACCGGTCTTGTCCGTGGCGAGCGCGAGGGAGGAGATGTACTGCTTCTCCCCGTCCGGGCCCGGCACAGCTGAGGCCAGCATGTCTGGGCGCTCGAACTCGAGGCCCGTGACGCAGCACGTGAGGCGGTCGTCGACCGGGTTGCCGTGCTGGTCGTACATCGGCAGCTCGATGCCGTCGTCGCCCCGGCGCAAGTAGTACCTGCCGCGGGTGGCGATCGCGAGGGCCGGGGTCAGGACCAGGGCCAGGCCCACGGCGAACAGCGGGCTGAACGGCTGGACCGCGGTCCCGAAGACCCCGAAGAAGATCGCGATCGACACCACGGCCGAGGTGATCATCGAGACGAAGCCCACCGGGTTCACCGCGTAAAGCATGCCGCGCCGGAACTCCGGGGCCTTGGGCGAGAGCTTGAGCAGGTACTTGTTGATCGCGATGTCGGCCGCGACCGTCACGACCCAGGCCATGGCGCAGTTCGCGTAGAAGCCGAGCACCGTGTTGAGGAAGTCAAACATGTTCGCCTCCATCAGGATCAGCGCGATCGCGAGATTCACGACGACGAACACCATGCGCCCCGGGTAGCGCCCGGTGACGCGGGTGAAGGAGTTGGTCCAGGCCAGCGAGCCGGAGTACGCGTTGGTGACGTTGATCTTGATCTGCGAGATGACCACCAGGATCACGGCGAGCGCCATCGCGAGCCAGCCCGGCATCATCTCCCGGTAGACG
Source organism: Zhihengliuella halotolerans (assembly GCF_004217565.1). Classification (NCBI taxonomy): domain Bacteria; kingdom Bacillati; phylum Actinomycetota; class Actinomycetes; order Micrococcales; family Micrococcaceae; genus Zhihengliuella; species Zhihengliuella halotolerans. The sequence goes on from NZ_SHLA01000001.1 coordinate 1,999,619, forward strand.
CCGAGGAACTGGTTGACCGGCTCAGCGGCGTTCACGTCCGCGCCCGGGGTCATGGTGGCGATCAGGTAGACCGCGATGAACAGGCCCGTGATCTGCTTGATCGCGCCGAACACGACCCAGCCCGGCCCACCCATGATCACGGCGGTCCACCACTTGCGGGAGTTCTCCGGGGTCTTCGGCGGCATGAAGCGCAGGTAGTCGATCTGCTCGGCGATCTGCGCCATGAGCGAGAGGCACACGCCCGCAGCGAGCATGGCCGAGGCGAAGCTGACACCCCCGGTGCCGGACTCGCCGGTGTAGGCGAAGAACGTCGCCACGGAGTCCGGGTTCTGCGCCACGAGGTAGACCATCGGGATGACCATGAGCACGAGCCACAGCGGCGTGGTCCACACCTGCAGCTTGGCCAGGGTCTTCATCCCGTAGATGACCAGCGGGATCACGATCAGCGTGGAGACCGCGTACCCGATCCACTTGGGGATGCCGAGCCCGACCTCGAGCCCCTGGGCCATGATCGCGCCCTCGAGCGCGAAGAAGATGAACGTGAAGGTCGCGAAGATGATGTTGGTGACGATCGACCCGTAGTAGCCGAAGCCGGAGCCGCGCGTGATGAGGTCCAGGTCGAGGTTGTAGCGGGCCGCGTAGTAGGCCAGCGGCAGGCCCGTGGTGAAGATGATCACCGCGGCGATGAGGATTCCGACGACGGCGCTGGCTGTCCCGTACGCCATGCCGATCGTCGCGCCGATCGAGAAGTCGGCGAGGTAGGCGATGCCGCCGAGCGCGCTCGTGGCCACCACGGCCGGGGTCCACTTGCGGTAGGAGCGCGGCGCGAAGCGCAGCGTGTAGTCCTCCAGCGACTCCTTGGCCGCCGCCATCGTCTCGCTCGTGCCGGGGGCCTGCGGTGCGGTCGCTGTCAGGCCGCCGCTCTTATCGTGTTCGTCCGTCGTCAAACTCATGGCGACGAATCTACGGATCCCGTGTGTCCGATCCGGTCACTCGGATGTGTCCGGCGCGTGAAATCGAGGCCCCACCTGTGACGATCACGTTTCGGTCGGCCGTCGCGGGCGCCACGGGCACGACGGCGGCCTCAGTACTTGCGCAGGTCCCAGCCCACCGCCTGGGTCCCCGTGCGCGCCTGCCTGGCCGCCGTGCCGAGGCGGTGCACCAACTCGGTGAGGACGTCCGTGCCGTCGGCGAGGGCCCGGACCACAAGCACCGCGGCGGCGTCCGCTGCACCGGCCGTGAGGCTGGAGCCGGCGAGCACGCGCGGGGTTCCGGCCGCCAGAGTGGTAGCCGCCGCGCCGCCGGGGGCGTCGTCGTGCGCGTATTCGGCGCAGATCGCGCGGACCTGAGCCAGGAGCTCCTCCCCCGCCCCGGCCCCGGCGATGACGACGGATGCGTAATGGGTGCGGCCCTCGAGCCAGCCGAGGCCGGTCAGGTGCGCATCGGCCGGGCGCAGCAGCAGGTTGTCGAGCAGCACCAGGCGGCCGCCCGAGCGGACCGTGGTGCGCAGGCGGACGTCGCGGTAGCGGAAGCACGTGCCGTCGGCCGCCCAGCCGGGCGTGACGATCTCCGCGCCGAAGAAGTGCGACGTCGCGTCCGCGAGGTCGACCTCGGTGTCCTGCACGAACGAGGCGTCCTGGTAGGCGATCGCCGGGTCCGGAACGGACTCGAGCACCGCGCCCGGCGCGAGCGTGAAGCGCTGCTCCTGGCAGGCCGGGCCCTGCGGCGTCCGGTAGACCTTGGTCGCCGACTGGGTGGTGAGCAGAACGGACGAGCCGGGGCCGCCGTCGTACTCGATCTCGTAGCGGTCCGCCCCGAGGAATCCGCCGCCGGGATTGACCACGGTGAGGACGGCCTGCCCGGAGCCGGCGGCGTAGTGCGGGCGCAGGATGCGCAGGGCGCCGGCGTGGTACTGACGGCCGATCTCCGTGCGTTCCGAGCCCGGGACCCGGTGGGCGGCGACGCGCAGCTCACCCGTGAGGCGCTCGGGCGCCTCCCGCTGCAGGCCCACGCTCAGGCCAGGTCGAGCATGAGCACGTCGCGGCGGATCCACTCCAGGACGCCGTCGAGGCCTTCGTCCGTCTTGAGGTTGGTGAAGCAGAAGGGCTTCTGCCCGCGGAAGACCTTTGAATCGGCCTCCATGACGCCCAGGTCGGCGCCCACGTACGGGGCCAGATCCGTCTTGTTCACGACGAACAGGTCGGACTTGATCATGCCCTGGCCCGCCTTGCGCGGGATCTTCTCCCCCTGCGCGACGTCGATGACGTAGATCGAGAAGTCCGCCAGCTCCGGGCTGAACGTCGCCGAGAGGTTGTCGCCGCCGGACTCGACGAAGATGACCTCGAGGTCCGGGTGTTTGGCCTTGAGCTCCTCGATGGCCTGCTCGTTCATCGACGTGTCCTCGCGGATGGCCGTGTGCGGGCAGCCGCCGGTCTCGATGCCGACGATCCGGTCCAGCGGCAGCACGGAGGAGGCCGCGAGGATCTTCGCGTCCTCGATCGTGTAGATGTCGTTGGTGATGGCGGCCATGGAGACCTCGTGGCTCATGGCGCGGGTGATGCGCTCGACGAGCTGGGTCTTGCCGGCGCCGACGGGGCCGCCGATGCCGATGACGACGGGGTCGCTCATGTGGGTCCTCTCGGTGGGTCGCTCGCGGTGCGCCTGCCCGGCAGGCGCGCCGTACCGTCAGCAACGATAGCCGAGCCGACGCCCAGATCAGGGTGACGTGACGAGGCCGAACGTGTACCTGACACGATTTAGGCGTACGATGGGAACATGACGCAGCACACAGGAGGAACGATGACCGACGACCGCCCGGCCGAACGCACCGCCGCCGGAACCCCGCGGCCGCGGGCCCACTTCACCGCGTGCGACACGTGGTTCAACGACCCCAACGGCCTGCTGTTCCACGACGGCGTCTACCACCTCTTCTTCCAGAACAACCCGCACGGCAGCACGTGGGGGAACATGTCCTGGGGGCACGCGACGTCCACCGACCTCGTGGAGTGGGCCGAGCAGCCCGTCGCGATCCCCTGCACCGAGGACGAGCTGGTCTTCTCCGGCAGCGCGGTCGTGGACCACCACAACACGGCCGGCTTCGCGGGCGACGGCGAGACGGCTCTCGTCGCGATCTACACGAGCGTCGCGACCGACGGCCCGGCGCTGCAGACCCAGTCGCTGGCCTACAGCCTCGACGCCGGCGCCACGTGGACCCGCTACGCGGCCAACCCCGTCCTGGACATCGGCTCGGCCGAGTTCCGGGACCCCAAGGTCTTCTGGCATGGCGGCGAGGACGGGCACTGGGTCATGCTCGTCGTCGAGGCGACCGAACACCTCGTCGCGGTCTACACCTCACCCGATCTGAAGGACTGGACGCGCGCCTCGGACTTCGGACCGGCCCATGCCGTCGGCGGCGTCTGGGAGTGCCCGGACCTCTTCCCGCTGCGCGTCGAGGGGACCGACGAGACCCGGTGGGTGCTCATCGTGAGCCTGAACCCGGGCGGGATCGCCGGCGGCTCCGGCACCCAGTACTTCGTCGGCGACTTCGACGGCGAGCGCTTCACGGCCGAGCGGCTCACGGATTCGACCGACCCGGCGGACTATGACTGGCTCGACTTCGGGCGCGACTACTACGCCGCCGTCTCCTTCTCCAACGTCCCCGACGGCCGCCGCCTCATGATCGGCTGGGCGAGCAACTGGGACTACGCCAACGAGACACCCACCGCGCCCTGGCGTTCGGCGATGTCCCTCGTGCGCGAGATCGGCCTGACGCGCACCCGCGGCGACCGCCACGTGCTCCGGCAGCTCCCGGTTCTGCCCGACGACGCCGTGCGGCTCACGCTCGGCGGCGCGGCCGACGCCGTCGCACAGCACGACGACGGCACCGCCGTGCTGGTCTTCGACGCCTCGGCGCCGCTGTCCGCGGGGTCGGTGACGACCTTCGTCCTCGACGCCGCCGACGGGCCCGCCGGCGAGGACCTGCGCATCGTCGTCGACGCCGACGCCGGCACCTTCTCCTGCGACCGCACGCGCTCCGCCGCTGAGGTCTTCCACGCGGACTTCGCCTCGGTGGACACCGCGCCGATCCCGGACGCGTCGAAAGCCGCCGGGAGTCTCGAGCTGCGCATCGTCGTGGACGCGTGCGTCGTCGAGGTCTACGCGGCCGGCGGCGTCGCGACGTTCACCGAGCTCGTCTTCCCGTACGCGCCGTACACCAGGCTGCGCCGGCTGGCCTGAGCCCGGTGGGGACCGGCCGTCAGCTCATGAACATGCGGGCGCGCAGGTGCTCGTGCCGCATCTGCGCGATCTCGAGGCCGGGGGCCGTCGTCGCGAAGTCGACCTCGTCGAGGAGCATGACCCGCTCGGCGGCCCGGGCGGCCGGCGCGCGCAGCGCCGTGATGACCCTTTGCCCGGCCGACTGCCCGAGCGGCACGGCGCGCACCGCGTTCTGCACGAGCGAGACGATCGAGCCCATCAGGAACGTGTGCACGAGCGCCGGCGTCGCCACGCCCGCCGCCGCGCCCAGCAGCCCGTAGACCGCCGGGTAGTGCGCGGGCCAGCGCCCGCCCGGCGGTTCCGGCACGACGCCGGCGGCGCCGAGCAGCTCGGGCGCGAGCTTGGCCAGCTGGGCGCCCATGCGACGGCTCGCCAAGCGCACCTGCGCGGGCGCGGTCGCCGCCTCGAGCAGCGCGTCGACGTCGTGCGCGTCCTTCTCCTCGTCAGCGACCCAGCGCACGGCGAGGCCCTCCGTGCACGTCAGCTGCGTGTCCAAGTAGGCCAGCAGCCACTCGTGCAGGGCGTCGGGCCCGGCGATGCGCTCGTCGGCGAGGTAGGACTCCATGCCGAAGGAGTGGCTGAACGCCCCGGTCGGTAGCGCGGAGTCGCCGAGCTGGAGCAGGAAGCCGAGCGCCGCGTCGGCGGTCGCGGGCACCCTGGCGGGCCCCGCCGTCGTGCTAGTGGGTGTGCTCGGCATGGCGGAACGGGACCGGCATGACGCGCTCCTGGCGGGCGAACGCGACGCCGTGGTCCTCCAGGAAGGTGACGACGGTGTGGTCGTACTGGACCACCATGACCTCGGCCGCGTACTCGCTCTCCGCACCGAAGAACTGCGCCTGCAGGTGCCGGTTGCCCAGCGAGTGCGCCACGAAGAGCGCCTCCGCAACCGAGCGCGGCGCGATCACGAGCACGTCGGTGGGCAGGACGGACACGACGACGACGTTGCCCTCCTCGCGGATCAGCACGTCACCGTCGCGCAGGTCGGAGCTGCCTCCGGCCAGGCGCAGCCCGAAGCTGCGCCCGTGGTCGGTCTCGAGGCGCTGGACGCGCTTGGTCAGCTCCGCGCTCGAGAGCGTGACCTTCTCGTGGTGGAGGCCGGCCAGTGCCTCGCGTTCGGCGGGGTCGGCGTCGTGCAGGTTGCAGACGACTTCGGTGACGATCATCGTGGGTTCGCTCGTTTCGCGGGTGGTGACGGGTCAGAAGAGGAAGTAGCGCTGGGCCAGGGGGACGACGTCGACCGGATCGCACGTCATGTGCTCGCCGTCGACCTCGACCCGGTAGGTCTGCGGGTCCACGGTGATCTCCGGGGTCGCGTCGTTGAGCTTCAGGTCGGCCTTGCGCACGTCACGGCAGCCCGAGACGGCGCGGATCCGGCGCTTGAGACCGAGCTCTTCCGGCACGCCGGCGTCGACCGCCGCGCGCGAGAGGAACGTGATGCAGGCGTCGGACAGCGCGGAACCGTAGGCGGCGAAGGCCGGGCGCATCGTCTGCGGCTGCGGGGTCGGGATGGACGCGTTCGGGTCCCCCATGACGGAGGAGATGATCTGCCCGCCCTTGATGATCAGGTCCGGCTTCACGCCGAAGAACGCCGGATCCCACAGCACCAGGTCGGCGAACTTGCCGGGCTCGATCGAGCCGACCGTGTCCGCGATGCCCTGGGCCAGGGCCGGGTTGATCGTGTACTTCGCGACGTAGCGGCGGATGCGGAAGTTATCGTTCGCGTCCTCTTCCGGCCCGTCGGGCCCGATCGGTCCGCGGCGGCGCTTCATCGCGTCCGCGAGCTGCCACGTGCGCGAGACGACTTCTCCGACCCGGCCCATGGCCTGGGAGTCGGAGGACATGATCGAGAAGACGCCGAGGTCGTGCAGCACGTCCTCCGCCGCGATGGTCTCCGGGCGGATGCGCGAGTCCGCGAACGCGACGTCCTCCGGGATGTCCGGGCTCAGGTGGTGGCACACCATGAGCATGTCCAGGTGCTCCTCGGCGGTGTTCCGGGTGTACGGGATCGTCGGGTTCGTCGACGAGGGCAGGACGTTCTGGAGTCCGGCCATCGCGATGATGTCCGGGGCGTGCCCGCCGCCGGCCCCCTCGGTGTGGAATGTGTGGATGACCCGGTCACCGATCGCGGCGATCGTGTCCTCGACGAACCCGCACTCGTTGAGCGTGTCCGTGTGGATCGCGACCTGCACGTCGTACTCGTCAGCGACCCGCAGCGACGTGTCGATCGCCGCGTGCGTCGCACCCCAGTCCTCGTGGATCTTCAGCCCGATCGCGCCGGCGCGAATCTGCTCGGCGAGCGGCTCGAGCGCCGACGCGTGCCCCTTGCCGAGCAGTCCGATGTTCACCGGCAGCGACTCGGCCGCCTGCAGCATGCGCGCGATGTGCCACGGCCCCGGGGTCACGGTCGTGGCCTTCGAACCCTCGGCCGGGCCCGTGCCGCCGCCGATCATCGTGGTCACCCCACTCGTGAGCGCCGTCGGCACCTGGTCCGGAGAGATGAAGTGGATGTGGGAGTCGATGCCGCCGGCGGTGAGGATCTTGCGCTCTCCGGCGATGATCTCGGTCGAGACGCCGATCGTGATGTCGACGCCGTCCTGCAGGTCGGGGTTGCCGGCCTTGCCGATGGCGGCGATGTGCCCGTCGCGCAGGGCGACGTCGGCCTTGTAGCCCCCCGTGTAGTCGACGATGACCACGTTGGTGATGACGGTGTCCGGCACCCCCTCGTCCCGGGTGAGCCGCCCGTTGTGCCCCATGCCGTCGCGGATCGTCTTGCCGCCGCCGAACACGACCTCCTCGCCGTACACGGTCAGGTCGCGCTCGACCTCGAGGAAGAGTTCGGTGTCGGCGAGGCGCACCTTGTCGCCCGTCGTGGGCCCGTAGAGCTCGGCGTACTGCCGGCGGGAGACCTGGTTGCTCACGCGTGTTCTCCTTCGATGGCCCCGTCGGTCAGATTCCGCAGCCCGTACACGGCCCGGCGGCCGCCGATCGCGACGAGCTGCACCGCGCGCCGGTCGCCGGGCTCGAACCGGGCGGCCGTGCCGGAGGGGATGTCGAGCCGAAAGCCCCGGGCGGCGGCGCGATCGAAGTCGAGCGCCGCGTTGGCCTCGAAGAAGTGGAAGTGCGAGCCGACTTGGACGGGCCGGTCGCCCGTGTTGGTGACCTGCACGACGACGGTCGCGGCCCCAGCGTTCAGCGTCACCTCGCCGTCGGCGACGATCGTCTCCCCCGGGATCACAGCCGGCCCCCATCCGCGGAGCGGATCGGGTCGTGCACGGTGACCAGCTTGGTCCCGTCGGGGAAGGTCGCCTCGACCTGGACGTCGTGGATCATCTCGGGCACCCCCTCCATGACGTCGTCGCGGGTGAGGATCGTGGAGCCGTAGGACATCAGCTCGGCCACGGTCCGGCCGTCGCGCGCGCCTTCGACCAGCTCGTAGGTGATGATCGCGACCGCCTCGGGGTAGTTCAGTTTCAGTCCCCGCTGCTGCCGCCGTCGCGCCAGGTCGGCGGCGACGACGATCATGAGCTTCTCCTGCTCGCGGTCCGTGAGTCTCATAGTTCGACAAAGTAGCAGGAGATTGTTTCACCCGCGTAGCGTGCCGGCTCCCATGTCACACCGTGGTCTTGTCGTGGATCACGACCTCGTGCAGCTCGATCGTCCCGTCGGGCAGCTTCCAATAGTGCACCCGCCGCGCCGACGGCGCGTTGACCTCCACCGAGGCGCGGAAGCACCGGGCCCCGTCCGCCCGCTCGATCTGCGGATCGTCGCCGCCGTCCCCCGTGCGCAGGGCGTGCACCTGCCGGCTCGGGATCTTGTGGGCGCGGCCCGTGAGGATGTCCACGAGGGCCTTGAGCGTCTTGCCCTGCGCCTCGGGCTGCAGCGCCATGAACGAATCCACGAACTTCTCGCCGACGTCGTAATGATCCGGCAGCGGGAAGTGCGGCTTCTCCGCCGCGTCCACCCGGCTCACCCACTCGACGTACACCTCGAAGCGCAGCGCGTCCTCCACGGTCGCGAAGTCGTCCACGGGCAGCCCGCGCCGCCCCGACGGCTGCGACTTCGCACCCTTGGCCCGGCGGCGGATGTCGCGCACCTGCTGCTTGTGCCGGTCGACCTCTTCGCGCAGCTTGACGATCTCCGCGCGCTGCTCGCGCAACTGCTCCCGCAGTCCGGCGTCCGATCCGCCAGACTGCCCGAGCAGCCCGCGCTGCGCCCCCGCCAGCAGCGCCTTGAGCGGCGCGACCTCCCGCAGCAGCTCGCCCACCGCGCCGGAGAGCTCGCCGAGCCGCTCGGCGTCCAGGCCTGCCAGCTGCACGACGCCGGACGGCGCTTCTGCGGTTCCCGCACCCGCCGCGATCGACTCCGCGGGCGCGGCCGGCGTCTGGAGTTCGCCGGCGGCGTCCGCACCGTCCTCGTGCTCCCCCCGCGCCTCGGGGGCCGACTCGGCGCCCGCGTGCGCGCCGTCGTCGTGCTTGGGCGCCAGGTTGCGCCCGTAGACCAGCCAGGGCGGGCCGCCCGTGATGAGCGCGGGCGCCTCGCGGACGGGTTCGTCCTCGTCGACATCGTGCAGGACGAGGCGCTGCTTGCCCTTCTTGGAGACGAGGCGGGCCGGGACCACTTCGCCGACCGTGAGGAAGTCGGCCAGGCTGTCTTGCGGGTTGCTCGTGACGTCGGTGCGGCTGACGCGGATGCTGTCGCCGGGCAGCGGCTCGAGGTAGGCGTAGTCCTCGCGCACCTTCTTCACGAGGGCGAGTACGACGTCGCCGTAGGAGTAGACGTCCATGATCTGCTGCTTGATCAGGGACGAGCGCAGGTTCAGGCCCGCGGATGTGAGCGTGCCGGAGACCTGCATCTGCTCGGGCACGTACCAGTCGAGGCGGACCCCGGGGACCAGCGAGTCGTGGCGCAGGCTTGTCACCGCGCCGCTCTCGAGGAGCACGAAGGCGTCCTCGCCGGAGTCGTGCACGCCGACGACGGTGCCCGCGACCGCCGCCTCGGCCGCGGCCGCCGCGGCGCGCTGGTGCTCGCTGCGCAGCTTGGGCATGCCGTGCACCAGGTTGATGAGGTCCTGGGTGCGCTGGGCGACGAGGTCCGCGCGCTCGGCGAGGATCGGGACCGACGGATAGCGGTGGGAGTGGCCCAGCAGATCGCCCGGGTAGACGCGGCCCGCGTTGCCGTAGACGGTGTCGCCCGGCGGCAGCGCCTCCTCGAGCTCGTACGTGGTGCGGCCGTTGTCGACGATCACGACGTCGGCCGAGCCGGAGACCTGGCGGGCGACTTCGTCGGTGTCGAGATAGAGGTGGGGACGGTACTTGTCGCGGGAGATGACCACGAGGTGACGGGGGCGTTTGAGCTTGATCCGCTCCGCGAGTTCGGTACCGGTTCCGGACCACTGCTCCACCGTCATGCCGAGCCACCCCTTCCGCGTCGATCTGTTTCCTACCGTGGGAAAAGTATCGCGCACCAACCTGAACACGGCATCGGTGCCGCGCCCGCGCCGCAGGACAGAACGCACCGCTCAGGGGCAGGACTCACGGGGCCGGCAGGGTCCGGTCAGGGGGCGGGGTCAGGCGGCGCCGTCGAGCAGTCCATCGATCTGGGCGATCGAGTCCCTGAGGCCCTCCTCGAGCCCCATCTCGGCGAGCTCGTTGAACTGATCGAGGGATTCGAAAGCGGTCACGAAGCGCATACGCGTGCCCGGTCGCCCGGCCCGCAGTTCGGTCGCGTCGATCGCGACGGTGTTGCGGGTGCTGCCGAGTTCGCCGGAGGGCTCGCCGTCCTCGCCGGAGAATCCGTCCTCGAAGACGAGGGCGTGCGGCGGACCGGCCTCGAGGATGCGCCACCAGCCGGCGGCCCTCTCACCCTTGGGCCCGGTCATGAAGTAGCGGACCTCGCTGCCGGCGGTGATGCCGTGCCGGGTGAACGTCGCGGGCCACGTCGGCGGCCCCCACCAGCGCTCAAGCTGCTCGCGGTCGGCCCAGAGCTGCCAGATCCGCTCCGGAGGCGCCGGGAACTCGGCGGTCACCGTGTACGTCAGCGCTTCCAGGTCCGTGACGACGCTGATGACCGGCATGATTCCACCTTCCTGTCAGCGGCCGCGCACACGGCTGCCGCGTGTCTTCGAGCGTACGACTCGGCAAGGCCGCGGTAAAGGGCCCGGCCGCCTGCACACCCGTATTCACACGGGATGCACAGCCGGCCGGGCCCTCGATATCAGGCGGCGCTCAGGCGAAGCGCTCCGGCCGGAACGTCTCCAACATCGGGTGCTTCGCGCCCGTCGTCAGCTCGTACGCGATGAGCTCGCCGGAGAGCAGGCCGAGCGTGGCCCCCGAATGCGTGAACGCCGCGTAGCAGCCCGGCACCGCCTCGAGCTCGCCGAAGACCGGTTCGCCGTCGCCGGGGATCGGCTTCTTGCCGATCTTCCAGGAGGCCTTCGGCAGGGACTCGACGCCGTCGAGCAGCTTCGCGGCCTCGGCCATGAGCTCGTCCACAACGTCCTCGTCGATCTCGTAACCGCCGTCGACCTCGCGGATCGACTCCTCGTACCAGTCGTGGTCGACGGCGACGGTCCCGCCCGGATTCGGCCGGATCGCGGCGCGCGGAGTGTTCATGACGGTCGCGACCGGCGTGGCCAGCGGCTCGGAGATCGCGACCAGCGACAGCGGCGAGGCGTCGGCAATGCGCACGCCCAGCGGCGCGACGACCTCCGGCGTCTGCGGACCGCACGCCACCACGACGGCGTCGCCCGTGATCTCCTCTCCGGCGGCGGTCCGCACGCCGGCGGCCCGCCCGTCGCTCACGACGACCTCGCACGCGCCGGCGCCGGTGATCAGCTCTCCCCCGGCGGCGGCGAACTCTTCGAGCAGGTGCCCGATGAGATGCGGCAGCGAGACCCAGCCCTCCCCGGGGTTGAAGACGCCGTCGGCGGCCATCGCCGACGCGTCCACGTCGCCCGTGTGCGCTGCGACGGACTCGCGGGTCACGAGGTGCGAGTCGTAGCCGTGGCGGGACTCGTACTCGTGACGGTCGGCGGCGGCCCGCGGCTCTTCGGCCGACGGCCAGAACAGGGCGCCGTCGAACCGCAGCCAGTCGCGGCTCGGGTCGGCGGCGAAGAGCGTCCGGTAGCGGTCGATGCCGGCCATGCGCAGGTCGTGGTACGGCTTGGACCGCTCCCCGGCCGAGTTCAGCCAGGACAGCGAGCGTCCCGAGGCCCCCGAGGCCGGATCCGCGTCCGTCACGAGCCGCACGGCCACGCCGCGGCGGGTCAGGTGGGTGGCGGCGGAGACGCCGATGATGCCGCCGCCCAGGACGACGGCGGTGTTCAGCTTGCGGGTCATGGTTCTTCCTTTCACAGCGGCCGTCACCGGCCGTGGATTCGTTCGATGATCTCGAGTGCGGCGATCGCGTCGCGCGGGTCGACGGGTACCGCCCCGTCGCCGGACAGGTGGTCGCCGAGCCGGCGGTAGAAGCCGGCGTAGTCGCCGCGCTCCGGTGCGATGCGCGCGGGCCCCTCGGGCGTGGTCAGCACGCCGTGGTTCTCCCCGGGCTCGCGCCCCAGCTCGTCGTCACCGGGCCGCAGCCCCGCGATCAGCTGCGGCTCCTGCCGGTCGAGCCCGTGCTTGGTGTAGGCGGCGCGGGTGCCGAGCACGTGGAAGCGCGGTCCCGCGGCCGCGGAGACGGAGTTCATGGTCAGCCGGCTGCTCACGCCGTTCGCGTGCCGCAGCAGCACGACGGCGTCGTCGTCCGCGTCCGCGTCGGTGGTCGCCAGGTGCCGGGTCACCTCCCCGTGCACGGACTCGACGGGCCCGAACAGGTGCAGCGCCTGATCGATCAGGTGCGGGCCCAGGTCGTAGAGGATGCCGCCTCCGTCGGCGACGTCGGTCCGCCCCTTCCAGTCCCTCATGCCCTCGGGCTTCCACCATTCGAAGCGGGACTCGAAGACCAGCGGGTCGCCGAGCTCGCCGTCGTCGAGCAGGCGCTTCAGCGTCAGGAAGTCGGCGTCCCAGCGCCGGTTCTGGAAGACCGTCAGGGCGACACCGGCGGCTTCGGCACGGCGGACGAGCTCGGCGCCGTCGGCCGAGCGGACGACGAACGGCTTGTCGACGACGACGTGCAGGCCGGCGTCGATCGCGCGGGAGGCGAGGTCGAAGTGGGTCCCGGGAGGGGTGCCGACGACCACCAGGTCGAGGTCCGCGGCCAGGGCCAGGGCGTCGGCCGCCGTCGCCACGATCCGAGCGCCGGGGTGCTCGCTGCGGGCCTGTTCGGCGCGGCCCGGATCCTGCGTCGCGATCACCGAGACCTCGAAGCGGTCGTCGGCGGCGAGGAACGGGGCGTGGAAGATCCGGCCCGAGGTCCCGAAGCCGAGGACGGCCGTCCTGATCACGTGCACCATCACAGCACCTCGGACAGGAAGGTGCGCAGGCGGTCGGAGTGCGGGTCGTCGAAGATCTGCTCCGGCGGCCCGACCTCCACGACCTCGCCCTCGTCCATGAAGACCACCTGGTCGGCGACCTTCCGGGCGAAGCCCATCTCGTGAGTCACGACGACCATGGTCATCCCCCGCTCGCAGAGCTCGGCCATGAGCCGCAGCACGCCCTTGACGAGCTCCGGGTCCAAGGCGGACGTCGCCTCATCGAAGAGCATGACCTCCGGGTGCATTGCGAGCGCCCGGGCGATGGCCACGCGCTGCTGTTGACCGCCGGAGAGGTCGCGCGGGCGGTGGTCCATGCGCTCGCCCAGGCCGACCTCGCGCAGCCGGTCCTCGGCGAGCCGGCGGGCCGCCGACCTCGACTGGCCTTTGACCCGCCACGGCGCGAGCGCCACGTTCTCCAGGGCGGTGTGGTCCGGGAAGAGGTTGAAGTGCTGGAAGACCATGCCGATGCGCAGGCGCAGGTCGTCCGGCTTGTCCTTCAGGACGGAGCGGCCGGCGAGGCGCACGTCCCCGGACTTCGGCTCGTGCAGCCGGTTGATGCCGCGCAGCAGCGTCGACTTGCCCGAACCGGACGGGCCGATCACGCACGTAGTCGTCCCGGGTGGGACCGACAGGGACACGTTGCGCACGACCTCGACCTCGCCGTACGCGATCGTCAGATCCTGCAGGTCCAGGCTGGACCCCTCGTACACGACCTCGCCGGCCGCCGTCGTCTTCGCTTCGCTCGTGCTCATCGTGCAGCCTCCGTCGTTGCCTTGCCCTCGAGTTCGGTGACTTCCTTGAGCCCGCTGGTCGGGCCGGTGGGCTTGCGCCGGCCGTTGCGGAACCTGTCGTCGAAGAAGTTGACCAGGTGCGTCAGCGGCACCGTGATGACCAGGTAGAACATGCCCGCGAGGACGAGCGGCGAAAGGTTGCCCGTCAGCACGGCCGCGTCCTGGCCGACGCGGAAGAGCTCGCGCTCACCCACCATGAGGCCCAGGAAGTACACGAGCGAGGACGCCTTGACGATCGAGATGAACTGGTTGACCAGGGCCGGCAGCACGCGACGGATGCCCTGCGGGATGACCACGAGCGCCATCGCCTTGCCGTAGCTCATGCCGAGCGCCCGGCAGGCCTCGAGCTGGCCCTTCTCGACGCTCTGGATGCCGGAGCGGAAGATCTCGCCGATGTAGGCGCTCGAGATCAGGCTCAGGGCCAGGATGCCGAGCGGGTAGGGCGACGGGCCGAAGACGTCCGCGCTGATCCGGTAGAAGCCCTGCCCGATGAGCAGGATCGTCAGGATCTCGGGCAGGCCGCGGAAGATGTCGGTGTAGACGCGGGCCGGCGCCCGCAGCCAGCGCAGCGGCGAGATGCCCATGACCGCCAGGACCATGCCGGCCACGATGCCGATCACGGTCGCGGCGATGGACAGGACGATCGTGTTGACGAGGCCGGTCGTGAGCAGGTGCGGGAAGACCTCCGCCATGGCCTCGAAGTCCAGGAACGTCCGGGACAGGTTGTCTAGGAAATCCACGTCGGTTACTCCCTCTCAGTGGTGGCTGGCGTGGCGCCGGGGGCGGAGATCATCCGTCGGCGTTCGTGTCGGTCGCCGCTTCGCTCTGTTCGGCGCTCGGCAGGTACTGGTCCGGCATCGGCGAGCCCGGGAACCACTTCTCGTAGAGCTCCTTCCAGGTGCCGTCCTCCATCGCCTCGTGCAGGGCGGCCGTCAGGTCGTCGCGCAGCTGCTCGTTGCCCTTGGCGACCGCGAAGCCGGCCGGGGCGTCGAAGGACGGGATGTCGGCCGCCGAGACGTGGCCGTACTGCTCCATATAGTCCTTGGCGGCCTCGTAGTCGAGGAAGTGCGCGTCGATGGAGCCGCTGTTCATGCCGCTGACCGCGGTGTTGTTGTCCGGGAAGCGGACGATGTCCGTCTCGGTGAAGTTCTTGACCGCGTAGGCCTCCTGCAGCGATCCCTGCACGACGCCGAGCCGGCGGCCGTCGAGTTCATCGGCGGAGCCGACGCCCGAGTCCTCCGGCGTCAGGACGGTGAGGTAGCCGGCGAGGTAGCCGTCGGTGAAGTCGACCGTCTGCTCGCGCTCGGCGGTGATGCCGATGGCGGCGGCGCCGACGTCGAACTGTCCGTTGGCCACGCCCGGCAGGATCGCGGCGAAGTCCTGCCCGGTGAAGACCACGTCGTCGATGCCGATGCGGCCGGCGACGTCGGTGAAGAGCTCGACGTCGAAGCCGGTGAACTCGCCGCTGGCGTCGGTGTAGGTGTACGGCTTGGCGTCGCCGATGCTGGCGACGCGGATGCTGTCGGGCTGGATCAGGGTGTAGGGGCTCTCCGCGGCCGTGCCCTCGGCCTCCGCTCCGGAGGTGGAGCAGCCGGCCAGCGCGGCGATCGCGAAGGCCGCGGCACCGGCGGCGCCGAGCGTGCGGGTCTTGAGGTTGTACTTCACGGTGCGATCCGATCTGTCGTGATGAGATGAGTCCGGTCTCAACCTTGCAAATATTGAGTGAGTCCGGTCTCATTGGGATGTGAAATAAGCTACAGTCGAACCAAGACGGCAGTCAAGGGGTCGGAGAATAATTTTCATGAGCGATACAAACAGGCAGCGACCGGCGACGGTCGCCGACGTCGCGCGGACCGCCAAGGTCTCCAAGGCGCAGGCCGCGCGCGCCCTCGGCGGCTACGGGGCCGTCAGCGAACCCGTGCGGCAGAAGGTCCTCGCCGCGGCCGAGGAGCTCAACTACCGGCCCAACGCGCTGGCCCGCAGCATGAACACGGGCCGCTCGCAGACCATCGGGGTCGTCATCGGCGACGTGGAGAACCCGTTCTTCGGCCTGGCCACGCGCGGGCTCTCCGACACGCTGCGGCGGCGGGGCTACGACGTCGTGCTCGCCAACACGGGCGAGCGCGTCGACGTCGAGGAGGACGCGGTCCGCGTCATGCTCGACAAGCGCGTCGACGGCCTCGTCGTCTCGCCCGCGAGTTCGGCGCACGTCGACCATCTGGTCGGCGCGCTCGACTCGGGCCGGCCCATGGTCTTCCTCGACCGGAGCATCCCGCACCTCGGCGTCGACTCGGTCGAGGTCGATCTGCGCGGACTGGCGCGGCAGGCGACTGCGGAGCTGATCGACGCCGGCCACCGGCGCATCGGCTTCCTCTCCGCGGTGGACGCCCCCGGCGGCTACACACCCGACCTCGAGCTGACGAACTCGTCGGTGGCCGAGCGGCTCGCGGGCATCGTCGAGGCCTGCGCGGCTGCCGGGATCGACGTGGATCCGACGTGGATCCGCCTGAACCTCTCAACCCCGGAGGCGATCCACGCCGCGACCCGCGAAATCACATCTCTCCAGAACGCCCCGACGGCCCTCATCGCCTCCGACAGCATGGTGGGGCTCGAAGTCCTGACGACCCTGCGGGCCGACGCGGTGCGGGTCCCCGACGACGTCTCGTTCCTGATGTTCGACGACATGCCGTGGTCCTCCCTGGTCGACCCGCCCATCACGGTCATCTCGCAGCCGGCCTACGACATGGGCGTGCTCGCGGCCGAGACGCTGCTGACGCGGCTCACCGCCCCGGGGGCCGAACCGGTGCGGCACACGCTGGCCGGCCGGGTGGTCCACCGCGAGTCGGTGGCGCCCGTACCCGCGGCGAAGCCGGTCGACGCGTAGAGCCGGAGGAGCCAGGCCATGAAGGAAACTCCGCGCGAGCACGGCATGCTGCCCACCGCCGACGGGCAGCGGATCTACTGGGAAGAGTGGGGCGAGGAGTCCGGCGCGCCCGCCCTGTACCTGCACGGCGGGCCCGGCGGAACCTGCGGCCAGAGCGGATACCGCAACCGCTTCGACCTGTCCCGCGCCCGCGTCATCGGCTTCGACCAGCGCGGCAGCGGCCGATCGCTCCCGCATGCCTCGGACCCCGCGACCAGTCTCGAATCGAACACCACCGCCCACCTGATCCGCGACATCGAGGCGCTGCGCGAAGCACGCGGCGTCGAATCCTGGGTCGTCAACGGCGTCTCCTGGGGGTCGACCCTCGCGCTCGCCTACGCCCAGGCCCACCCGGACCGCGTGGCCGGCGTCGTCCTGTTCGCGGTCACCACCACGAGCCGTCGAGAAGTCGACTGGATCACGGAGGGCGTGGGCGCCGTCTTCCCCGAGGCGTGGGACCGGTTCGCCACCCACGCGGAGCGGGCGGGCACGGGGTACCGACGTGGCCGGGACCGGCTGGTCGAGGCCTACGATCGCCTGCTGAACTCACCCGACCCGGCGGTACGGGACGCCGCCTCCCGGGAGTGGGCCCAGTGGGAGGACGTGCACGTCTCGATCGGTGCCGGAGGCTTCACGCGGGATCCGCGCTGGGACGACGACGCGTACCGGCTCGCGTTCGCCCGGCTGGTGACCCACTACTGGTCCAACGACGGCTTCGCCGACCCGCCGCTGCTCGAGCACATGGACCGGCTTCGCGACATCCCGGGCATCCTCATCCACGGGCGACGCGACGTCTCCGGCCCCGCGCTCACGGCCGTGGAAGTGCACCGGAGGTGGCCGGGGTCCACGCTCATCATCGACGAACAGGACGGCCACGGCGGCCCGACGATGGTCCAGCACTGGAGCGAGGCCAACGCCCGGCTGCTGCGGCTGCAAGAGGCCTGAGCCGCCGCGCGATCCCGACTGTGGCTACATCCGGTTCTTGGTCTTCGCCGTCGCCGGGGCCGTCCACGGATCCTCCGGCCACGGGTGCTTCGGGTAGCGCCCGCGCATCTCCGCGCGCACCTGCGCGTACGGCCCCGACCAGAACGAGGCCAGGTCTCCCGTAACCGCGAGCGGCCGTCCCGCCGGCGAGAGCAGGTGGAAGAGTACGGGCACGCGGCCGTCGACGAGCGCCGGGGTCTCGGCCCAGCCGAAGCACTCCTGCAGCTTCACCGCGACGACGGGGCGGTTGCCGGCGGGCCGTTGTCCTCCGTCGACCCGGTCGCCGCCGTCGGCCTCAGCGCCCGGTGCACCCGCGCTCGAGCCGCCGGCTGACTCCCCGGCCGTCGCGTCGTCGACCGGCGGGTACTCCACACGCGCCGTGTTGCCGCTGGGCACGCGCATCCGCTCCGGCGCGAGCTCGTCGAACCGGACCGCCGCCGGCCACGGCAGCAGCCGGCGCAGCGGCTCGGCGAGGTCCATGCGGTGCGCGTCGGCCCCGGCGGCCAGCTTCTCGATCTCGGGGGCGAACCACTCCTCGATCCGCTCCAGCAGGACGGCCTCACCCACGTCCGGCCACGGGTCGCCGAGCACGCGGTGCAGCAGGCCCATCCGCCGGCGCAGCGCCTCGGCCTTCTCCGAGAACCCGAGCCCCTCAACCCGCAGCGCCCGGACGACCGCCGGCCGCGCCTGCTCCGGCGTCGCCTTCACGGGGGTGGACTCGAGCAGGATCGCGCCCAGCCGGCGCTCGCGCCGCGCCCGCACGCGGCCGCCGTCGAACTGGGCCTCCACCCGGTCGGTCAGCAAGTGAGCGCCAGCTTCCAGCGCGACGTCCTCACCGATCGGCGCGCCCGCCCGCAGCAGCGCCCGACTGCCCTGGCGGGCGACCTCGGCGGCAGCCAGCCACTCGTGCCCGCCGAGCGCGCTGCCGCCCGGCAGCTGCGCGCGCGTGCCCGACGCCAGCAGGTACTCGTTCTCGCTGACGCGGCGCGCGATCCACTCCGGGTTCGCCAGTGCCGCCACGTATCCGGTCTCCGCCTCGCCGGCCGCCCGCCCCTCTCCGGTCCGCGCCGAGGAGTCCTGTACGTCGGCGGCGAGCGAGCGCAGCCGCCGCACCTCGTCGTCCCAGCGCCCCCGCTCGGGGCCGCGCGCTCCGCGCAGCGACGCGAGGGCCCGGGACAGGTCGCCGCCGGCGGCGGTGATGCCGAACGCGCGCAGGTCCCCGGCGAGCAGGGCCACGACCTCCGCCGCGGCCCGCAGGCCGACGCGGCCGGCGCCGTCGAACAGGGCGCGCGCCAGGCGCGGGTCGGCCGGGACCGAGGCCAGGCGGCGGCCCTCGTCCGTCGCATGGCCCGAAACATCGAGGGCGCCGAGGCCGCGCAGGACGAGCTCCGCGTCGGCGAACGCGGCAGCCGGCGGCGCGTCGGGCAGCGGCAGGTCCTTCCCTCCGGGCGACCCCCAGCAAGCCAGTGTCAGCGCGGTCTGCGTCAGGTCCGCGGTCTGGATCTCGGGGGTGATGTACGCGGGGGCGGCGGCGAAGGTCTTCTCATCGAAACAGCGCACCACCACCCCGGGCCCCTGGCGAGCTGCGCGGCCGGCGCGCTGCTCGCACGCGGCCCGGGAGGCCGAAACGGTGACGAGCCCGCTCATGCCGCGGGCGTCGCGCCGCGGCTCGCGCGAGAGGCCGGCGTCGATCACGAGGCGCACGCCCGGCACGGTCAGCGAGGACTCGGCCAGCGCGGTCGAGACGACGATGCGCGGCTTCTCCCCCGGCACCCGACCGGCAACGGCGCGGTCCTGCTCACCCGGCGGCAGCTGCCCGTGCAAAGCCAAGACCTCGGTGCGGGGCGCCCGCCGGGCCAGCGCCGCGACGACGTGGGAGACCTCCCGGGCGCCGGGCACGAACACGAGGGCGTCGACGCCCGGATCCGCGGCCAGGGCCGCCGCGTGGGCGTCGGCCGCCGTCGCGGCGACGTGGTCGAGAAACTCGCGGCGCACACCGCGCTCGTCGAGCCGGTGCGAGGAGTTCGACGGACCGCCGCGGGTGGACCGGGCCGCTGGCGCGGACGGCATGGGCACCCAGCGGACCTCGAGCGGGTGCAGCACCGAGGGCGAGTCGATCACGGGGGCCGGGCCGCCGTCGTCGTACCGGCCCAGCAGGGAGGCGAAGCGCGGCGCGTCGACGGTCGCGGACATTGCGACGACCCGCAGGTCGCCGTCGCCGCCGCCGCGTAGCGCGTGCACGTCGGCGAGGACGCCGAGCAGCAGGTCGGTCTCGAGGGCGCGCTCGTGCACCTCGTCGAGCACGACGGCGGCGACCGACTCGAGGCCCGGATCGGCGAGCAAGCGGCGCAGCAGGATGCCGGCGGTAACGAATTCGATGCGCGTCGCCGCGCCCGTGCGGGACTCGCCGCGGACGCTGTAGCCGGCGAGGTCGCCGACGCGCGTTCCCGTCAGCTGCGCCAGCCGGCGGGCCGCGGCGCGAGCGGCGACCCGACGGGGCTGCGTAACGACGATCCTGCCGGTGAACCCGTCGCCCGCGGCGAGCTCGGCGACGAGCGGCGGCACAAGCGTGGTCTTGCCAGTACCCGGAGGTGCCTGGACGACTGCGCGGGAGGCCGGGGCGGCGAGTGCTGAACGCAGTTCGGCCAGGGACTGCGCGAAGGCGAGTCCCCGGCCGATGTGCTGCAGGTCGAAACCCTGCACGCGGGCTCCGGCGCCCGGTTAGAGGACGACGCCGATGGCGTCTTCCAGGTACGGCGACGGATCGGAGTCCTCGGAGAGCGCCCACAGCACCCACGCGGCGTGGATGACCGAGATGACGGCCGCTCCGAGGTAGGCGGCGCGGGGCTGCTCGACGCCCGAACGCTCGAGGTACTCGGAGATGATGCGGCCGCGCTCGGCCAGGAAGCCATAGCCGTAGCCGGCCAGCTCGCGGTGCTGGTTGGTCAGGCGAAGGCGGATGCGGGTGACCTCGGGATCGAGGTCCTCGGTGCCGACGCGGGCGTACTCGCGCAGCGTCTCGAAGGCCGCCTCGGCGTCTTTGCCCTTCTTGCCTTCGAGCATGGCCGTGGCCTTGGACCCGACGGGCAGGCTCCCGCCCCAGACCAGATCGGCCTTCGAGGCGAAGTAGCGGTAGAGGCTCTTGCGGCCGATACCGGCCGCCTTGGCAACCTGCTCCATCGTCACGGCGTCGTAGCCGAACTCGTCGAAGAGGCGCAGCGCGCAGGCTGCCGTCGCGTCGGGGTCGATCACTGCGGGGCGCCCGACGTTGCGGCGCGGCTTGCCGTCCTTGCGGTCACGGTCCGGGGAGAGAATGGCGAATGGCTTGATGCGGTCTGCCATGGTGGGTGGTTCCCTTCTTGGTATCGCCTCGCGTGCTGCTGAAATTGCGAGGACTGCGGGTGAAGAGCCGACCAACTTCGCGTGAACACGAAATCGGCGTCTCTCGTACCTCAAGAGTCGCGACCCCCGGCGTCCCTATGAGTGTCATTATTGTGCACATTCTGTAGCGTTCGATACAAGTTAGGCGCGCACAACGTGTCTTAACGTTACCGCCCAGTCTGCACCGGGTGGACACGCGGCGCCGCGGCCGATAGTGACGCACATCACACCTGATTGCTCGTCCCAGATCCGCACCACGACGGCGATCCCGCCGATTCGGCATCGACACAAAGGGGGACGCGAGGCTCCTAAAACCGGCCGATCGGCGTCGTTTCGGGCCTGACGATGTGTCCGAATCGGGAAAAAATTTCTTGCGCTGCCCTTGAGGTAGGCGCGCGAAAAGCCCGGCCGGCGTCAAGACAACGCCGACCGGGCTAGCAGAGAATTCTTAGAGATCCGCCAGGACTGAGCCCGGGTTCTCGATCGCGTCGGCCACGTAGCGGAGGAAGCCGCCGGCCACGCCGCCGTCGCACACGCGGTGGTCGAAGGCGAGAGTCAACTCGGTGACGTGGCGGACGGCCAGCTCGCCGCCGACGACCCACGGCTTCTCGATGATCCGCCCGACTCCGAGGATCGCGGCTTCCGGGTAGTTGATGATCGCCGCGGATCCGTCCACGCCGAAGACCCCATAGTTGTTGAGCGTGAACGTGCCCCGCGTGAGCTCGGCCGGCGAGCACTTGCCCTCGCGCGCCTTCGCGGTCAGCTCGCGCACGCGGGTGTCGAGCTCGCGGGCGCTGAGCGCGTCGGCGCGTTCGACGCTCGGGACCACGAGCCCGCGGTCGGTCTGCGCGGCGAAGCCGAGATTCACGCCGTCGAACCGGACGAGCTCCTGCCCGCCGTCGACGTCCTCGATCCGGGCGTTGAGCTCCGGGTACTTGGCCAGGCCGGCGACCACGAAGCGCGCGATGAACGCGAGCAGCCCGGGTGCACCGGCCGGCGTCGACTTGAGCGAGGCCCGCAGCTCGAGCAGCGCGGTCGCGTCGACGTCGACCCACACTGTCGCTTCGGGGATCTCGGTGCGCGAGCGCGTCATCGCGGCCGCGATCGTCTTGCGCACCCCCTTGACCGGGATCCGCTCGGCGATGCCGAGTCCGGTCCGCGCGTCGGTCGCCCCTGCCGCAGCCGGCAGCACTGCGGCTTGTCCGGACACGACGGCGGGGCGCTCCGTCGTCGTGTCCTCTGCGCTCACGCCGTCAGCACCCGCGATGGCCGCCTCGACGTCGGAACGCAGGATCAGCCCGTCGTCGCCCGAGCCCCGCAGGGACGCGACGCTGATGCCATGGTGGCGGGCGAGGCGGCGCACGATCGGGTTGATGACCCGCGGGGCGAGACCCGGCTCGGCGGCGGGCGCGGGAGCGGCCGACGTCTCGCCGGGTGGCAGCGACCGCGGGTCGACCACCTCGCGGTAGACCTTCGGCATGCGGCGGCGGCGCGTAGACCCGGAACCGCCCGGGGTGCCGTATCCGATCAGGACGTTGCCGGAACCGGAATCCGCCCCGTCTTCCGGATCGCCAGCGCTGCCGGACGCCGCCGGAGACGCGCCGGCGCGCTCCTCCTCGCGATAGGACTGCGCGGCCCCCGGCGCCTCATCCGGAGCCTCGGGCGCCCGCAAGCTGGCGCCTTCGGGCAGCACGGAAATCAGGGGCTTGCCCACGTCGAGGGTGTCACCGGGCGCACCGAAGAGCTCCTGGACGACCCCGGCGAACGGGCACGGGACCTCGACGGCGGACTTCGCGGTCTCGACCTCGGCGATCGGCTGGTCCACGCGCACGGTGTCGCCGACGGCGACGTGCCAGCTCAGCAGCTCGGCCTCGGTCAGGCCTTCGCCCAGATCGGGCAGCAGAAACGTCTTGACGGACATGCTCATCCCTCCCACTGCAGTTCGTCGACGGCGTCCAGGATCCGGTCCACGCTCGGCAGGAAGAACTCCTCAAGCTTCGGTGCCGGGAACGGCACGTCGAATCCGGTCACGCGCAGCACCGGGGCCGCCAGCGAGTGGAAGCAGCGCTCCTGGATGCGGGCCACGAGCTCGCTCGCGACCGACGCGAAGCCCGGAGTCTCCGCCACCACGACGGCGCGGCCGGTCTTGCGCACCGACGCCGTGATCGTCGCGTCGTCGAGCGGGACGATTGTGCGCAGGTCCACGACCTCGATGCTGCGCCCCTCCTCGGCTGCAGCCGCGGCAGCCGCAAGCGCAGTCGGCACCGACGGCCCGTAGGCCACGAGCGTCGCGTCGCTGCCCTCGCGGGCGATCACGGCCTTGCCCTCGGAGCGCGAGGCGGGCGCTCCGTCGTCGTACGAAGCCCGCAGGGCGTCGAGGTCGAGCCGATCCTTGGACCAGTAGAGCTTCTTCGGCTCGAAGAAGACCACGGGGTCGTCGGAATCGATGGCTTCGCGCAGCATGCGGTAGGCATCCGCGACCGTCGCCGGCGCGTAGACCTTCAGGCCCGGAGTGTGGGCGTAGTAGGACTCGGACGAATCGCAGTGGTGCTCGACGCCGCCGATGCCACCGGCGTACGGGATGCGGATGACGATCGGCATCTTCAGCCCGCCGCGCGTGCGGTTGTGCATCTTGGCGATGTGACTGAAGATCTGCTCGAGCGCCGGGTAGGCGAACGCGTCGAACTGCATCTCGATGACCGGGCGCATCCCGTTCATCGCCATGCCCGCCGCCATGCCGGCGATGCCGGACTCGGCCAGCGGAGTGTCGAAGCAGCGGTGCTCGCCGAAGCGGTCCGTCAGCCCGTCGGTGATGCGGAAGACGCCGCCGAGGGTGCCGATGTCCTCACCGAAGAGGACGACGTCGTCGCTCGCCTCCAGCGCGTCGGCGAGGGCGGTGTTCAGCGCCTTGGCGAACGTCACCGGCTGCAGCTGCGCGGCCTCAGCGTGCTCGGCGGCACGCTCGCTCGCGCGGGCGGTGGCCGCGCTGACGTTGCCGTTGGCATCGGAAGAGGTGGTGACGGTCATCGGGTTCCCTCCGTCTCGGTGGCGGCGTCGCGGGCCAGCTCGTCGACGAGGCGGGCCCGCTGCTCCTGCAGTTGGGTGGTGGGTTCGGTGAAGACGTAGCGGAAGAGATCCTCCGGGTCCGGGGCGACGTCTTCATTGAGCCCGTCCCGCAGCCGGGTCGCCATCGCTTCGGCTGCCTCGGCGATCCGGGCCTCGCCGGCGTCGTCGAGCACCGATTCGCTGCGCAGGTAGGCGCGCATCCGGGTGACGGGATCCTTGGCGAGCCACTCCTGGACCTCGGCGTCCTGGCGGTACCGGGTCGCGTCGTCGGCGTTGGTGTGCGCCTGCATGCGGTACGTGTGCGCCTCGACGAGCAGCGGGCCGTGGCCGTCGCGGGCGAGGCGGACGGCGCGGCGCAGCACGGCCAGCAGCGCCACGAGGTCGTTTCCGTCGACGCGCTCGCCGGCCATGCCGTAGCCCACCGCTTTGTGGGCCAGCGAGGGTGCGGCCGTCTGGTGGGCCAGCGGCACCGAGATCGCGTACTGGTTGTTCTGCACAAAGAAGACCACCGGCAGCTTGAAGACGGCGGCGAAGTTCAGGGCCTCGTGGAAGTCGCCCTCGCTCGTGGCGCCGTCGCCGCACATCGCGAGGACGACCGTGTCCTCGCCGCGCAGCTTGGCGGCGTGGGCGACGCCGACGCCGTGCAGCAGCTGGGTGGTCAGCGGGGTGGACTGGATGCCGACCTTGTACTTCTTGGGGTCGTACCCGCCGTGCCAGTCACCGCGGAAAAGCGTCATGGTCTCGACGGGGTCGATGCCCTTGGTCATCACGGCAACGGAGTCGCGGTAGGTCGGGAACATCCAGTCGTCCGCGCCGAGGCAGAGCGCGGCGGCCACCTGGCAGGCCTCCTGCCCGTGGCTCGACGGGTATACAGCCATCCGGCCCTGGCGCACGAGCGCGGAGTTCTGGTCGTTGACCCGGCGGCCGACGACGAGCGCCTCATACGCTTCGAGCAGGTCGCCGGCCTCCGGCAGCGGGTACTCGTGCCCGGGTGCGGTGCCCTGCTCGCCGACCGGGCGAAGGGCCCCGGTCTCGTCGAGGATCCGGATGGAGCCGTCCGTCGGAAGCAAATAGTCCTCGACCGAGATGCCGAACTTGCGGGCGGTCTCGTCCAGGTAGGCGGCGCGGTCCTCCTCGCGGGCGTCGGCGCCGATCGGTGGCGTTCCCATGTGATCTCCTTCGCTGGCCTGAGTGCAGTGCGGCCGGCGGACATGACGCAGGCCACACCGCACGGCGTTCTTGCGATCAAGTATGCGCCCTGACGATCACTTCGTATCCGGTTTCCGGTCCAAGAACAGAGGATTGGATTCGAACGGAGTATTCTTGTGGACGGATCGTCACCGTGATTGGCGTTACACCCTGCGCCGTAGACGACTTGCACCAGCCGCCGAACGCCGCCGGCGGCGAGAAACTCTGGAGGACACCCATGCAGCCGCACCCCGTAGCACTCGACGCAACCGACGAGCGCATCCTGGCCGAGCTGGCGCGCGACGGCCGGCAATCGGTCACCGCCATCGCGCAGAAGGCGCACGTTTCGCGGGCGCACGCATACTCACGGATCAACAGGCTGCAGGACGAGGGGGTCATCACCCGCTACACGGCGGTGATCGATCCGGTAAAGGCTGGCCTGACGGCGTCGGCCTACGTGACGTTGAAGCTTCGCCAGCATTCGTGGCGGGAGATGCGCGAGCGGCTCGCGGCGATCAAGCAGGTTCATCACATCGGCCTCGTCGGAGGGAACTTCGATGTGATCTTGCTGGTGCGCGGACGCGACAACGCGGAGCTCCGCCAGGTGATCTTTGATCAGCTGCAGAGCATGCCCGGGGTGCTCGACACCCAGACCTTCCTGGTCTTCGAGGACGTCGACACCCGCTACTAGCGGCGGGGCGGAAGAAGACCGGGGGAGCACGGCGGAGTGGGACAAACCGACTCAGAGGGGGGTATGGCCTGCTTGAGCCACTCCGCCGTGCGGATCCCCGAACCCGTGAACGGGCGGGGGCACGATTGAACGCGCTCCAATGATGTTGGCAAATGGTTGAAGGCTCACGATTCCATTCGGCCCCTGTGGCGCCCGATTTCACCCACCATTTCACCCTTCGGCCATGTTGAAACGAGAAAGGCGGTCGCGGTCCGGGGCATCACCCCCGGTCCACGACCGCCTCCCCACTCCCCCACAGCACCCCGGAAACCACCGGAACACCCAGGAGAGAAGACGCCTAAGCGCCCGGAGTGATCAGCGTCTTGGCACCAGCACGAGCCGCCTCGAACCGCGCCGACACATCCGCCCAGTTCACGATGTTCCAGAACGCCTTGACGTAGTCCGCCTTCACGTTCACGTAGTCCAGGTAGAACGCGTGCTCCCACATATCCAGCATCAACAACGGCGTCGACGCCACCGGCACATTGCCCTGCTGATCGTAGAGCTGCTCGATGACCAGGTTCCCACCCAGCCCCTCGAAGGACAGCAACGCCCAACCCGAACCCTGCAAGCTCATCGCCGCCGCCGTGAAGTGGCCACGGAACGCGTCGAACGAACCGAACGCGTCATCGATCGCCGCCGCCAGCTCACCCACCGGCTTGTCCCCACCCTCGGGCGAGAGGTTCTGCCAGAAGATCGAGTGGTTCGTGTGCCCACCCAGGTGGAACGCGAGGTCCTTGGACAGCTTCGGAATCGCACCGAACTCGCCCTTCTCACGCGCCTCGGCCATCTGCTCCAAAGCCGTGTTCGCACCCGCGACATACGCGGCGTGGTGCTTCGAGCGGTGCAGCTCCATGATCCGAGCGGAGATGCTCGGCTCCAGCGCCGCGTAATCGTAGTTCAACTCGGGGAGAGTGTACTTCTCGGTCATGCCCGTTCCTTTCGTTGATCCGCGTCCGCTTCTGCGCCCGCGGCGTGGCGACCCCCGGTGTGCCCGGGTGGGCCGCCCACAACTTGAGTGACAGCGCCGGGGGCGCCGGCGCCGTCGTTCTGAATCAACATTCAGACCTTCGATATCAGCCTAGTCAGCCCGCGTCACGAGATTGAATCAATGACGTCTCTGTCAGCCGGTGGAAGGCCCGGTTGTGATAGACCAGCGGCTCGCTGTGCTCCCCGCGGAGGATCTCGAGGACCTCCGCGGCCACGAGGATGGAGCTGCCGACCGGCACCCGCTCGATCACCTTGCAACGCAGCGCCCAGGGGGCGTCCTTGAGTACGGGCTCCCCCGTCACGGCCGGCTCCCAGGTCCCCTCGGCGAAGCGCTCGGTGCCGGTGGTGGCGTAGGCGGTGACCGTGTCGACGTGCGCCGCGTCCATCAGGTGCACGACGACGGTGTCCGCCTCCGCCACCCGCCCGGCCGACCGGCCGCCAGAGACGGAGAAGGAGAGCGCAGGCGGGTCCGCGGAAACCGAGGCGACCGACGAGGCCGTGATGCCGACCGGATCCGGGTTCGCGGCCGTCACAATGGCCACGCCGGCGGGATGATGGCGGAAGGCGATCCGGAAGAGCTCGTTGGTCACGTGCAGCGGATGCTGCGGCTCGGCGCCCGGGAGCGTCGAGTCGGCTGCGGATGCGGTGGGTGCGGTCATGCGGATTCTTTCGTTGGTCGGCGTCCGGAGTGTTACCCGGACACCATCGACGCTAAAACCTTAACCTCGGTTGAGGTCAAGGCGCATTCGGCGAATGTGATGCGTCACACAGTCGCGAGTGGTGGTCAGACGTCAAGAGCCGGGGCTCCGGGACCCTGTTCCCCGAGCCGGTCGTGCGGGTTGACCATGGCGCAGCTCGTCATCGAGAGGCAACCGCAGCCGATGCAGCCATCGAGCCGGTCGCGCAGGTGCTCGAGGCGGATGATCCGGTCCTCAATCTCGTCGCGCCAGGCCTGCGACATGCGCTGCCAGTCCGTCCTGCTGGGTACTCCGTTGCGGGGCAGGTGGGCGAGCGCCGCGGCGACGGTGCTCAACGGGATGCCGGCACGCTGTGCGGCACGGACGACGGCGACCCGGCGGAGGACCGAGCGCGGGTATCGGCGCTGGTTTCCCGAGGTCCGACGGCTGTGGATCAGGCCTTTGCGCTCGTAGAAGTGCAGCGCGGAGATGGCTAGCCCGCTGCGTTCGGCCAGCTGGCCCACGGTCAGTTCCTCTGCGGTGGACTCGTCCACATTCCACTCCCTCTTCCGCCCACCGGGAGCGGAATTCTCGGCTCCCTGCGCATTGCACCCTACTCTCCCAGCCGCAGGGACACGACGCTGCCAGGACGGCTAGAACGGGCACGGCTCCATGAACGACACGAGACTTCGCTCGAGCCGAGCGACGATCTCCGCGAACTCCTCGTCGTCCTTACTGCTCCGGTGACTGGCGGGCGCAGGCTTGCCGAGGTCGATGGGTGATTCGAGTATGAAGAGTTGCGCCGTCGGCGTCCCGGTGTCTGCTTCCCGGCTTCGGGGCGGCGGCGAGTCCATGGGCCATGCCGCCCAGGGCGCATCGGGCAGAGTCTTCCGCCGCGTCCCCCACCAGGTCTCGGCGATGAGAGTCCCGTCGGGGTGGAGGTCGAAAGTCAGGAGCCCCCACGACTTGAGTCGGTGGCAGCGTTTGCAGACCGAGACAAGATTCGACAGCTCCGTCCTCCCGCCATCCTGGCGCTCGATCACGTGATCGGGTTCGCAGGCGGTGGCCCGGCGTCCGCACCCGGGGACCCGGCACGTGCGGTCGCGCAGTGCGAGCGCGCGGCGCAGCGCCCGGGGTGGGCGGTAGGCCTCGGCGTCGAAGGCGGTGATCGCCCCGGTCCAGGGATCCGTGACGACCCGCGTCCACGTGCTGGCCTGCGGCAGGATCGCCGCCAGTTCATCGAGGCCGAAGGATCCGAAGCGCTCGGCCTCAGGCAGGTCGGCCCCGGGGGCGAGCGACTCGCCGTCCAAGAGGCCCGGAGCCGAGCCGCCCTGGTCGGCCAGAACCGCCAATCCCGGGAAGACGGTCGACGGAACGGTGACTGTCACTTCGGGCTTGACGTTCTGCAGGCCGACAGCCTCGGGGCCGGAGAGGAGGATGTCGATGAAGGCGTCGGCGCGGACCTGGGCGAGAGTGCGCTCGTCTTCATCCCCGGCAACGGCGTCGCGGTGCTTCTGCGCCGCCGCGAACTCCGCCAGCCGCCGGTCGATGGCCTCGGCCGCTACGGTCGGGATGTAGGCGCTGAGGAAGCACATGCCGTCCTCGTCGGCGTCGACGGCGACGAACCGGCGATCGGCCGCGCGGCGATGACGCTGGGCGAAGGGCTCGTCGAGCTCCTTCTCGAGCCGTCGCTTGCCGTATCGCTCGAGCTGACCGGGAGTCTTCCCGCTGGAACGCTCGAGCAGGTCGGCACCGAACGCCTGCCGGCGCCGGCGGCATTCGCGCCGACTGGCCTCCACCCGGCGCTCGTGCTGTTCGCATGCCGCCGGGTCGTCCGTGTCCTGCTCCGCGATGCGTTCCGGCTCGATCTTGTCGGCGAGGTCCACCACGGACCGCGCATGGGCGGGGCCCAGACCGCCGGCGGCCATCCTGCTCAGCACGTCGGGCAGGTCGTCCACGAGCGTCCGAGCGCGCCCGACCTCGCGGGCGGCCGTCATCCGGGCGATGCCGCGCACGGCCGCGATCTCCAGGGCCACAACCTCTTCCGGAGCATCGTGGACGAGACGGCCGGTCCCCACAGAGGTCCGCATCCCCGGGGAGGACTGCCCGAGTTCCTCGAGGTCGGCAGAGATGCGGCTCCGCGTCACGTCTTCCAGTGCCGCTGCCGCCCGGAAACCAGCCGCCTCGGCGAATCGACGCAACTGCTCGGCGAACTGCAGCAGATCCTTCGGGCCCAGTGCCTCGAGGGCCGCTTCGAGCGCCGGGGCGCCGACGAGAGCGCCTGCCTCACTGGACGCAGCCGGCTTCACCGCGAGGACCGTGTCCCCGAGATGAACCCTGAACTCCTGCGGCTGAGTCATACCTCCATTTTAGAAGATCTGCTCGACTGTGTGAATAGTTGATGGAAGATTTCTACGTACTTCTACTCGCCATCGAAGACCGGACTGCGTCCAACCTGTCAGAGAATCGACGAACGGCCCCGATACGGTGCGGTATCCTCCGTTCTACAGCGCAGGACTCTCTTTTTGCCACGACAGTCCCGGCATCGACGAGGAGACCCCCACGTGAGCGTTCGTAGCGCCCAGCCCGGCATTCCACCCTGGCTGGAGGCCGCGCCACCACGGCGAGCCCAGCCGCGCGCCGAGAGCTGGCAGCGTTTCATCAGCACGGGAGACCGCGCCCTGCTCCGCCACGATGAACCGCTCTGGGAAGTTCTGCAATGGGCGGCAGAGAGGGGCGGCTTTCTCTTGCACGGCACGCAGCGTGGGGGCCTGGATGAGTTGCAGCCCCGGGCGCCCCTGGACAGAAGCCCAGACGAATTCAGTAAACGCCGGGCAGTCTTTGGCTCCTCCGACGCGATATGGGCTATGTGCTACGCACTGCGCGGCCCCTCGACCAACGGCATGCTCAACTCCTGCGTCCACATCGAATCGGAAGGCGCCTGGACACCACCCCACTACTTCTTGTCTCTCTCCGGCAGCGACCAGAGAACGGACCTACTCCAACCCGGTTGGGTGCACCTGATCGACAAGGGCACCTTCGAACGTATGAAGCCCTACGAATGGGCGGGCGTGGAACGAGTCCTCGAGGCGCAGTGGGTATCAAGCTGCTCAGTGCCGGTGCACTCGTCGGTACGTGTGCTTCCGCAGGATCTTCCGATCCGCTGTCGCCTCCACTCTGCCGAGGCAGTAGAGCGTGCCTCCGCCGACAATCCTGCGGGCTTTCCCTGGCTGGAATCGCCCCCCTACTCGCCCTTGAAGGCCGGCTTCCGCTTCTCCTGGAAGGCCGCGAAACCCTCGGCGTAGTCCGCCGTGTCGCACAGGTCGGCCTGGGCTTGATTCTCATTCGCCATCGAGGCCCACAGCCCCAGCCGCTGGTCGCGGATCTGCGCCACGAGCTCCTTCGAGGCCCGGAACGCTCCCGTGGCACCGGAGGCGACGCGGGCGACGATCTCCTCGGTGCGCTCGTACAGCTCGTCGGCGGCGAAGGAACGGCTGAACAGCCCCTGAGCCACGGCCTGCTCGCCGCTCATCAGCTCCGCGGTGTAGATCAGATCCAGCGTCCGGTGGGCGCCCAGTCGCTCGGTAAACAGCCAGTGCCCACCCGAGTCGAGCGTCGCGCCGAGATTCGCGAACGGCGAGCCGATCTTGGCGTTGTCAGCGACGTAGACGACGTCGGTCGCGATCGCCAGCCCGAGCCCGACACCCAGGCACGCGCCCTGCACGGCCGCGAACGTCGGCGCCGGGAACGCCGCCATCTTCTCCAGCACCGGCTGCACTGTGCCCCCCAAGTAGCCGATGACATCGTCATCAGCCGGTACGACGCCGGAAATGTCCCGACCGGCGCAGAAGCCGCGCCCCTCCCCCTTGAGCAGCAGGGCCCTGACCTCACCGCGTTCGGCAGCCGCGGCGGCGTCGTCGTACGCCTGGGACAGCTCGGCGAGAGCCGCGACGTCGAGCGCGTTCATCTTCTCGGGTGCGTTCAGCGTGACGGTCGCGATGCCGTCCGCGATGTTCAGGTCGATCACGATGACTCCAGTGGTTGCGGGGTTTACGGGACGGGGCTGCGGGGGTTGCGGTTCGGGTGGTTGCCGGCAGGACGACGACGGACAGTGCGCGGAGGCGGGCGTCAGGCGTCGAAGTCGACGCTGACGCGTTCGCTCGTCGGGCGGGTCTGGCACGTGAGCACGTAGCCGGCGTCGACCTCGTCCTCTTCGAGCGCGTAGTTCTCGGCCATCTTGACGTCGCCGCCGGTGACCTTCGCGCGGCACGTGCCGCAGACTCCGCCGGCGCACGCGAACGGCACGTCGGGGCGCACGCGCAGGGCCGCGTTGAGGATCGTCTCGTTCGCGGCGACAGGCGATTTCACCTCGCCCGAGAGACCGTCCAGACGGAACTCGATCTCGAAGTTCTCACCGTCGTCGTCCTGGACGGCGCGGCCGATGTGGCCCTCCGGCCGGGTCGGCTTGCCGGTCGTGAACAGCTCGAAACGCACCCGATCCGCGGGCACGCCCTTGCCTGCGAGCGTGTCGCGCACCAGTTGGACGAGCTCGAACGGCCCGCACAGGAACCACTCGTCGACCTGATCGGTGCGGATGACGTTCTCGAGCAGCGCGGTGAGCTTCTCGGAGTCGATGCGGCCCGAGAGCAGCGGCGAGATGCGCTGCTCCCGCGAGAGCACGTGATGCAGCGCGAACCGCGACGGGTAGCGGTCCTTCAGGTCCGCGAGCTCCTCGAGGAACATCACGTCCATCGCCGCCCGGTTCGCGTAGATCAGGTCGAAGCGCGTGTTCTCGTTCGCGGCGAGCACGGTGCGGGCGATCGCGAGCACCGGGGTGATGCCGGATCCGGCGGCGACGGCGACGAAGGTGTCCTCCATGTCCGTATCGATCGACTCGGGATCGTTCAGCCCGGTCATCCGGTGTTTGGAGATGAACGCGCCGGTCGGGCTCATGACGTCGATCTTCTCGCCGGCGGTCAGCGATTCGTTGGCCCACGTGGAGAAGACCCCGCCCAGGTCGCGCTTGATCGCGACCCGGATCTCGCCCGGCCTAGGTTCGGCGCAGATCGAGTAGCTGCGGCGGATCTCCTGCACATTGCCCTCGGCGTCGGGCAGGCGCTTGCGCAGCGCCACGTATTGGCCTGGAAGGTAGTCGAACTCGCCCTCGAGCGTCTCGGGAACGGCGAACGTCACCTCGATGGCGTCCGCGGTCAGCCGGCGGACCTCGGCCACGTCGAGGGTGTGGAACGCCGCGCGCCGGCGGCTTGTTGCAGTCTCAGTCATGACAGAACCTTGAAGTAGTCGAAGGGCTCCAGACACTCCCGGCACTGGTACAGCGCCTTGCAGGAGGTCGAGCCGAAGCGGGAGAGTTCCTTGGTGTCGAGCGAATGGCAGCGCGGGCACTTCACAGCCAGGCCCAGCGTGACGCGGCCTGCATGGCCTTTCCCGGTGGGCGGGGCGATGCCGTAGGCCTCGAGCTTGGCTTGGCCCGACTCGGTCATCCAGTCAGTGCTCCAGGCCGGCGTGAGCACGAGCTCGACGCGCGCGGTGTACCCGTGCGCCGCGAACGCGCGCTCGAGGTCGACCTGGATCGTGCCCATCGCCGGGCAGCCCGAGTAGGTGGGCGTGATGGTGACGACGACGGCGTCGCCGCCTTCGCGGCGCACCTCGCGGAGGATGCCCAGGTCCTCGATCGAGAGGACCGGGATCTCCGGGTCGGTCACCTGCGCGGCGATCTCCCACAGCTGGGTGTCAACGGCCTGTTGCGCCATGGCTGCTCCGTTCCGCTTCTACCAGCTCGCGCCGGGATGCTTGCGGGCGAGGACCTGCATCTCGGCGAGCAGGTAGCCCAGGTGTTCGGAGTGCTCGCCGTGGCGGCCGCGGGCCATCGCGTCGGGCACCTGCGGGACGTCGAGCCCGGCGTCGGCGAGGACGGCCGCGATCTCCTCGTCCCACGCCGCACGCAGCGTGGAGGGGCGCGCCCCGGCGGTGCCGACGTCGTCGTGCAGCTGCTCGTCGACGAACAGCTCGCCCACGTACGGCCAGAGATCGGCGAGGGCGACGCGCATGCGGCGCGCCGACTCCTCGGTGCCGCGGCCGAGGCGCAAGGTCCACTGGATGGCGTGGTCGCGGTGGTAGTCGACCTCCTTGACGGCCTTCGCGCAGATGGCCGCGATGGTCTCGTCGCTAGACCGTGTCAGCTCCGTGTAGAGCAGGTTCTGGAAGACGGCGACAAGGAGCTGGCGGACGATCGTGACGGCGAAATCGCCGTTCGGCTGTTCGACCAGGTGGCACGAGCGGAACTCGTCCTCCTCACGCCAGTAGGCGAGTTCATCCTCGGTCTTGCCGAAGCGCTTGCCCGCGTAGATCAGGAACGAGCGGGCGTGCCCGAGCTGGTCGAGGGCGATGTTGCCGAGGGCCACGTCCTCCTCGATCTCGGGGGCGCGCGAGATCCACCAGGAGAGCCGCTGGGCGAGGATCAGGGCGTCGTCGCCCAGCTGCAGGGCGTACTCGGCCACCGCGTCCGACGCCGGCCCCTCGCCGGCCACGGCGATGTCCTCCGGGCGCAGCGCGTTGCCGGGAGTGACGCGGGTGGCGGAGGCGGTGATGTCTCCGAAGGAGGCGAAGTCGTCCTCGATGCCCTCCGTGATGTGGGTGTTGGAGGCGTTCACAGGTGTTTCACCCCTTCGCTCTTGGTGTAGTAGGTCGCGTGGCGGTAGTCCTTGCCCTTGGGCGACTCGAAGAACTGGTCTTTGGCGTCGGGATCAGAGGTGATGATGTCCTCCGATTTCACGACCCACAGGGACACGCCTTCGTTGCGGCGCGTGTACAGGTCGCGCGCATTTCGCACGGCCATCTCGGCGTCGGGTGCGTGCAGCGATCCGGCGTGCACGTGGGAGAGCCCGCGGGAGGAGCGCACGAAGACCTCGAAGAGGGGCCAGCTGGTGTTCTCAGTCAACTTCACGCCACCTTCTCGGTCTGCCGGGCCGCGTACGCCGCGGCGGCCTCGCGCACCCAGGCGCCGTTCTCGTGGGCCTCGCGGCGGCGCGCGAGGCGCTGGGCGTTGCACGGCCCGTGGCCGGAGATCACGGCCTTGAACTCGTCCCAGTTCAGTTCCTTGTGAATCCACTGGCCCGCGGTCTCGTCGAAGCGCAGCTCCGGGTCCGGCAGGGTGAGCCCGAGGACCTTGACCTGCTCGACGATCATGCCCACAAAACGCTGGCGCAGGTCGTCGTTGGTGAAGCGCTTGATGTTCCACGCCATCGACTGCTGCGAATTCGGCGAGTCGCCGTCGGGTGGTCCGAACATCATGAGGGAGGGCTCGTAGAAGCGGTTCACGGCGTCTTGAGCCATCTGCTTCTGCTCGGCCGTGCCGTTCGCGAGTTCGAGCAGGATCTCGAAGCCCTGGCGCTGGTGGAAGGACTCCTCCTTGCAGACGCGCACCATCGCGCGGCCGTACGGGCCGTAGGAGGCGCGGCACAGCGGCACCTGGTTGGCGATCGCGGCGCCGTCGACGAGCCAGCCGATCGCGCCCATGTCGGCCCAGGTGCGGGCCGGGTAGTTGAAGATCGAGGAGTACTTGGCCCGCCCGGAGAGCAGCTGGTCGTTGAGCTCGTCGCGCGGGGTGCCGAGCGTCTCGGCGGCCGAGTAGAGGTACAGCCCGTGGCCGGCCTCGTCCTGGACTTTGGCCATGAGGATGGCCTTGCGCTTGAGGCTCGGAGCGCGCGTGATCCAGTTGGCCTCCGGCTGCATGCCGATGATCTCGGAGTGCGCGTGCTGGGAGATCTGCCGCGTCAGGGTCTTGCGGTAACCCTCCGGCATCCAGTCCCGCGGCTCGAT
This sequence comes from Zhihengliuella halotolerans, assembly GCF_004217565.1. Lineage (NCBI taxonomy): Bacteria > Bacillati > Actinomycetota > Actinomycetes > Micrococcales > Micrococcaceae > Zhihengliuella > Zhihengliuella halotolerans. Next base: position 2,034,876 of record NZ_SHLA01000001.1, read on the forward strand.
GCGCGAGTCCTTGGCGATGATTTCGTCGAAGCGCGCCTGCCCGGCGCGCTCTTCCTCGGACGGCACGGCCGACAGGTGGGCGCCTTTGCCCTCCGCCGCTTGCCTGGTGTGGTGCTCAGCCATCATTACCTCACTCGGGATTTATTTACTGACCGTTCGTTCAGGATATGCGTTCCCGCCCGAGTGGTCAACACCACACCCGACCGGAGCCCGAGCAGCTCCGGCCGGCGCCGTCTCAGCAGGTGGTGGTAAAGCTCAGCGCCGAGAGGAAGATCGCCTGGTCGCCGTCGATGCGCGAGTTCGAGCGCGACTCGACGTTCTGGTAGGTGAGGCTGAAGGAGGTCACCGGCTCGAGGAACGAGACGGTGGCATTGGCCCGCCCGCTGGTCTCTGGGACGGGCTCGATCCGGCCAGCGCGCAACGGATCCGTCGTCGTACCAGATCCCGCGACAATGCTGCCGCCGCCGCTGGAGGCCGTGAAGGCGGCTCCCGATTCGATGACGACGCGGTCGAAGTAGTCGTAGGCGGCCGCATCGATGTCGGTGATCAGGAACGAGAGCCGATCGACCGGCTCACTGAAATCGAAGCGGATCGTCTGCGAGTTCTCTGCGATGCGCGCGGCCGACGACGTCGACCCGGCCTTGCGCGAGTTGCTGATCGGCGACTGGTGGATGGCCAGGCCGGCACTCGCCGTCCCGCCGACGGCGAAGGAGGACACGGCCAGGTTGAGGTTCTCCGTCCGCGCCTGGTTGCCCGTGCGCGTATTCGCCCCGATGCCGGCCTGCGTGACGGTCAGCGCGATCGGCGTGCCGCCGTCGCCCACCGCGGCGGACCCCGCCGTCGCGCCGGTCCGCCGGTAGTCGCGCGCCCAGTCGAGATGCATCTGCGTCGGCACGCACGCGGCCTCGCCCCCGTCAGACGCGGCCGCGGCCGGTGCGGCTACCGCCGCCGCGATGACCGGCAGACTCCATGCCGCGCCCTTGACCACTGTTCGACGTTCCATCCCCATGCGGACTCCCCAATCATTGTTTTCTGAAGTAGTAGGTGAATGGAGCGAATCTACGGTTCAGTAACCGACCTCAAGAAAGCCTGCCGGTATCCCATCCGACCGGGCGATCCACGACATCCCCGTACTCACTGGAGCAAGCGCCCCGGGCGACCGGTCGCAAGTGATGAGGGCCACCTTCGAGCGGCACCGCTCTTGCGTATTTCTTGCGCTGATCCCGCGCTTTCGATTGCACAAGGCTCCGAGGGCTGCGCGCCGCCTCGCTACGGGTTACGGCATGCCGCTATCGGCGAACACGGCGCGCGCACCCGCGCGGAATCGGGGCGTCTGCAGTTGAATGGGTCCATGAGTGAACCCACGCTGTCCGCCAGCTCCCCCGCCGAGCGCGGCCCGTCCCACGCCGAGCTGGCCGTCGCCACCACGACGACGCCGCACGCCGGCGCCACTCCCCCGCGCGCCAAGAAGGTGCCGACCGAGCGCACCCACCACGGCGACACCTTCGTCGACAACTACGAGTGGCTGCGCGAGAAAGACAACGCCGAGGTCGTCGCGCACCTCGAGGCCGAGAACGCGTACGCCGCTGCCGCGACCGAACACCAGCAGCCGCTGCGGGACGCCATCTTCGCCGAGATCAAGAACCGCACCGAGGAGACAGATCTCTCCGTCCCTGCCCGGAAGCGCGGCTGGTGGTACTTCACCCGCACCGAGGAGGGCAAGCAGTACTTCGTCCAGTGCCGTGTCGCGGCCGCCGACACAGGTGACGCGCGTGCCGACTGGACCCCGCCCGTGATCGAGAGCGGAACGCCGATCGACGGCGAGCAGGTCCTGCTCGACGGCAATGCCGAGGCCGAGGGCCAGCCCTTCTTCTCCCTCGGCGGCATGGCGGTCTCCGAGGACGGGAACCTGCTCGCGTACGCCGTTGACAACGCCGGGGACGAGCGCTTCGCCCTCCGCGTGAAGGACCTGCGCACGGGCGAGCTGCTCGCCGACACCGTGGAGGGCGTCTTCTACGGTCTGGCCTTCTCCCCGGACGGCGAGCGCGTGTACTACACGGTCGTCGACGACACGTGGCGCCCGCATCAGATCAAGGTGCACGTCCTCGGCACCGAGGCGATCGACGACGTCGTCCTCTTCGAAGAGGGGGACGCGGGAATGTGGACCGGGTTCGACCTCTCCCCCGACCGCACGGAACTACTGATCTCCGTGGGCAACTCCGAATACTCGGAGTCCCACACCCTGGACATCTCGGACCCCGACGCCCGGCCGCGTCTGCTGCTCTCGCGCGACGAGCGCGTGCTGCACTCAATGGACCCCGTCTCGATCGACGGGCGCCGCCACTACGTCGTCACGAGCAACCGCACCCCGCACGTCGAGAAGGCGCCGAACAACATGGTCTCGCTCGTCGCCGACGCCGAGTTCGCCCGGCCGTTCGCCGAGCAGGAGTGGGCCACGGTGTTCGCCCACCGCGACGACGTCAAGATCGAGGGCACGGCCGTGACGGCGACCCACCTGCTGGTCGGGCTGCGCCGGGACACGACCGAGCGCGTGCAGATCCTCCCGCTCGTCGGTCTGGGCACCGAGGCCCAGAGCGAACCCGTGGAGCCCGCTTTCGACGAGGCGCTGTACACCGCCTCGCTCGCCGGTGCCGACTTCGAATCCCCGCTCGTGCGAGTCGAGTACACCTCGTTCCTCACGCCGCCGCGCATCTACGACTACGAGCTCGCGACGGGCGAGCTGACCCTGCGCAAGGAGACGCCGGTCAACGGCTACAACGCCGACGACTACGTCGCCGAGCGCGACTGGGCGACGGCGGCCGACGGCACGCGCATCCCCGTCACCATCATGCGCCACGCCTCGGTGGCCGCGGACGGCAGCAGCCCGGCGCTCGTCTACGGGTACGGCAGCTACGAGATGAGCATGGATCCGACCTTCGGGATTCCGCGCCTCTCCGTGCTGGACCGCGGCGTGGTCTTCGTGATCGCCCACGTGCGCGGCGGCGGCGAGCTGGGGCGGTCCTGGTACGACGACGGCAAGAAGCTCGCGAAGAAGAACTCGTTCACCGACTTCATCGCGGTGACCGAGCACATCGTCAAGGCCGGATGGGCGGCGCCGGACCGGGTCGCCGCGATGGGCGGTTCGGCGGGCGGGCTCCTCATGGGCGCCGTCGCGAACCTCGCCCCGCAGCTGTACCGGGCGATCGTGGCGCAGGTGCCGTTCGTCGACGCGCTGACCTCGATCCTCGACCCGGACCTCCCGCTGTCCGCGCTCGAGTGGGAGGAGTGGGGCAACCCGATCGAGGACGCGACCGTGTACAAGTACATGAAGTCCTACACCCCGTACCAGAACATCGCCCCCGTGCCGTACCCGAAGATCGCGGCCGTCACGAGCCTCAACGACACGCGCGTGCTCTACGTCGAGCCGGCCAAGTGGGTGCAGAAGCTGCGCGAGGTCACGACCGGCACGGAGCCGATTGTCATGAAGATCGAGATGGACGGCGGCCACGGCGGAGCCTCCGGGCGCTACGAGGGCTGGAAGGACCGCGCGTGGGACTACGCCTACGTCCTCGACGCGCTGGGGGCAACCGAAAAGGTCTAGGGCCGCGGCACCCTCCACGCCGCGCTGAGGCCGGGCGCTCCCCGTTGCGACGGGGCGCCCGGCCTCACTCGTTCCGCAGCCCCGGCCGGTCCACATCGACGAGGTAGGTGTTCAGCCGCCGCGCCGCGTCGATGCTCGCCGCGTCGACGCGCACGACGGCGACACCCTCGCCCGCCTCGATGAGGGCGGCGTTGCGCCCGTACGGCGTCGCGATGCAGCTGTGCGCCGTGAACCCGGCCGCCGCGTGGTTCGCGTACGCGATGGCCACACCGTTCTCCAGTGCGCGCGCCGGGACCTGCAGGAGCGATGTCTGCGTCGCGTCGTAGCTCCAGGCCGGGCCCCGCCCGGGTTCCTGATGGTGGAGGGCCGGGACCGCAGTGGGCACGAGGAACAGCTGGGCGCCGGCGCGCGCGCCGTGCCGGACGAATTCGGGGAACTCCACGTCGTAGCAGGTTCCCATGGCGCAGCGGAGGCCGTTGAACTCGAAGACGGACCCGTAGCCGAGCGTCCCCAGGTGCGCGCGTTCCGCTGCTCCGAACAGGTGCGCCTTGAGACTGCGGGCGAGCTCGCGGCCCGACGCGGAGAAGAAGGAGGCCGCGATGTAGTGGCGCGGGCCGCCGTCGTCATGCCGCGTCTCGATGGTGGACCCGATCACCGCGATGCCGCAGGCCCGGGCGAGGCCCGCGATCGCGTCGCGGATCGCCGCTCCGTCGTGGCGCCACGCGCCCGCCGGATCGTAGCCGGTCGCGAACAACTCCGGGGTGACGACGACGTCGGCGCCCTGGCCCGCCGCGCGCTCGATCAGCGCCGCGAGGGTCGACAAGTTCGCTTCGATATCGCCGACGACGGCCTCCGCCTGGGCGACGGCGACGGACACCGATGCCCCCGTCTCGGGGCTCTCTTCGGCTACGTGCACTTTTCTCATGCGGCGGGTTCCTCTCGTGTGACGCCTGCCGGACCCCTCTTGACGAGACCCCGATCACAGGCAACACTATTAAACCAAATGCGATTTGGTTTGTGGGCATCGGGCCCAGCACGCATGACACACAAGGAGCGCAGACATGTCGCCAACAAGTCAGCCACGAAAGGATTTCGTGGACCGGATGGTCGCCGGCGGCACGCCGCGGCCCGTTGCGGTCGAGCTCGAGCGGCGCATCGAGATCATCGACTCCGCTGAGAACTCCCACGACGGCCGCGGCGTCCTGACGCCGCGCGAACTGGCCCTGTACGTCGGCGTCACCGTCGCCGCCTGCCTCATCGGGGTGGCGGTGATGGCGCTGTGAGCGGACCGGGCACCGGCGTGGACCAGAATCCAGGGGTATCCGCCGACCTCGAACGCGAGAAGACCATCGGGACCTTCCCGCTCCTCTCCGCCGAACGGACCTGGTCCGGATGGGACTTCACCTGGGTCAACACCGCGCTGGCCATCGCAACCTGGGCCTTCCTCGTCGGCGGGTCCACAGCGCTGCTCGTCGGGTTCGCCGATGGCATCGCGGCGATGCTCATCGGCAACGCCATCGGGCTCTGCTTCATGGTGCTGGCTTCCGTTCCGGCCTCGCAGCGCTACGGTTCGGAGCAGTACACGCTGCTCCGTGGCGCCTTCGGCATCGTCGGGGTGGGCGCGATCGTCTTCACGATCATCCTGATCACCGAGATGGGCTGGTCCTCGCTGCTCGCGGTCATGGCGGGCCGGGCCACGAGCCAGGTCGTCGGCGCCGCCGCAGGGACCGAGCTGGACCAGTACGGCCCGCTCGTGACCGTCGGTGCGCTGGCCGCGATCGCCATCGCGTGGTTCGTCCTCTCCCGGGGTCCCGTGACGATCGGCCGCCTCAACAAGTACGTCGCACCCGGTCTCGCCGTGGTCACCGTCCTGATGATGATCGTCCTCGTCTCCGCGACCAGCTGGGATTCGCTCGCTTCCGCCGGCCCGCTGGCGCCGTTCGACGACGACACCCTGAATTTCATGGTCGCCGTCGAGTTCAACGTCGGGGTGGGAGTGTCCTGGTACCCGGTCATGGGCTCTCTGGCGCGCATGACAAAGCACCGCAAGGCCGCGCTCTGGCCGGCCTACGGCGGCCTGCTCGTCGCGACGCTGATCGCCCAGGCCGTCGGCCTCGCGGCCGCGCTGACCATCGGCGATTCCGACCCGACCGTCTGGATGGTGCCGCTCGGCGGTCCCGTTCTGGGCGCGGCCATCCTCGTCTTCATCGGGTTCGCGAACATCACGTCGATGTCTTCGATCGTCTACTCGACGGTCCTCGCACTGAGACAGTCGTCGGGCCGGCTGTTCGCGCGCATCCCATGGAAGTACCTGACCGCCGCCTTCTTCGTGCTGCCGGCGATCATGGCGTTCTTCCCGCAGTTCATGTACGAGCAATTCATGACGTTCGTCCTCTTCTCCGGGGCGTTCCTGACCTCGATCTGCGGGGTGGCCTTGGCCGACTACTTCGTCCTCCGTCGCCAGAGCCTCGACCTGCGCGAGCTCCATCTGGCCGGCCGCGGAAGTCTCTACGCCTTCTCCGGAGGGGTCAACTGGGCGGGCATCGCGGCCGTCGTCGTGGGCGCCGCTTTCTACCTCTGGCTGTACAACCCGATCACCTTGGAGACGCTTCCCGCGTTCTCCGTCATCACGGCGACACTGCCGGCGGCCGTCGTCGCCGCTGCGTTCTACCTGATCGCCTTCCGCCTCCTCTACCGGGGACGCCCCACGCTCCCTTCCAACACCCAGGAGACTCCATGACCACCATCTCGCGTGCCGCTCTGCACGTCGGCTCCCCCGTCCTCGACCTCGTCGATGTCGACGTCAAGGATCCGGGCCCCGGAGAGATCCTCGTTCGCATGGGCGCGTCGGGCGTCTGCGGTTCGGACCGCCACGTGCTCGACGGGGACTGGCGGATGCCGTCGCCCACCGTCATGGGCCACGAGGGCGCCGGAACCGTCGTCGCGGTCGGCGATGGAGTCACGACCGCGCGGGCCGGCGACCATGTGATTCTCGCGTGGTTCGCACCCTGCATGAAATGCCGGGCCTGCGCGGCCGGACGCACGTGGGTCTGCACGGGTTCGCACTCGGAAACCTGCCTCCTGCCCGACGGGAGTTCCCCCATGACCCGCGACGGGGAACCCGTCTACCCCTATCTGGCGGTCGGATCAATGAGCGAATACACCGTGGTTCCGGAACAAGCGGCGGTGGTCGTGCCCGACGGCGTCCCGTTCGAGATCGCGGCGCTGCTGGGCTGCTCCGTCTCCACTGGTTTCGGCGCGGTCGTCAACGACGCCGGGGTGGAACCGGGCCGCGCAGCGGTGGTGATCGGCGCGGGCGGCGTCGGGCTGAGCATCATCATGGCCCTGGGCCTCGCCGGTGCGAACCCGATCGTCGCCGTGGACGTGACCGACGAGGCGCTGGAACTGGCGGCCTCCTTCGGAGCCACCCACCTCGTGCGGGCCGGCGACGACGCGGCGGCCCAGATCAGGGAGGCGACCGACGGGGGCGCCGACTACGCGTTCGAGGCCATCGGCCGTCCGGAATCCATCGCCGGCATGCCGGAGCTGCTGGCCCGCGGCGGGACCGGCGTCGTCGTCGGGCTTCCCCCCGAGGACCGGCCCGTGGCCATCGACGCGCTCGCGTTGGCCGAAGAGGGCAAACGCCTCATCGGGTCCAACTACGGATCCACGGTCCCACGACGCGATTTCCCCCTCCTGGCCTCGCTCTATCTGGCCGGGAAACTGCCCGTGGACCGTCTGATCACGCACCGCGTCGGCCTGGACGGCGTCAACGGGGCGTTCGACGCGATGCGCGCGGGAGCCAGGGGCCGCACCGTGGTCGTCTTCTGAGAAGGTTGCGGCAGGTGGCGGGACGCGGTCTGAAATACTGACGACATGCCGCGTCCCGCTCAGAACATCCTCTCGCCCCGAATCATCGCCGAGGCGGCTCTGGGGCTCGTGGAGCGCCAAGGCGATTTCACGATCCCCGGGATCGCGAAGCAGCTCGGAGTCAACGCCTCCTCGCTGTACCACCACGTCAAGGGCGGCAAGAACGAGATCATCGACCTGATGCGCGCCGTCCTTTACGAACGAATCGACCTCGCGCCGTTCGCGGCAACCGATCGCGATTGGCGCGACCGATTCGCCGAGTGGGTCCGCGCCTACCGGGCCTCCATGGCGATCTTCCCCGAGGCGCTCTCGCTGCTGGTACGCAAGCCCGTGGACGATGAGACGACGCTCAAGCTCTACAACGCCGCTTTCGAGCTCCTGAACGAGGCCGGGATCCCCACGGAGGACCAGGTGGACGTCCTCACGTTCTTGGACATCCTCGTCCTGGGTTCGGCCCTTGACTCCATGGCGCCGACCCCGCTGTGGATCCCCGACGGAGCCGAGGTTCCGGCCCTGGCCCGCGCGGCGAGCCACGGCGATGACCCCGACCGCAGTCTCCGGGGCCTCGAGATCGCCATCGCGGCGGCGGCTGAGTACATCCTCAGGCTGGGGCGGGAAGCTAGTTCCAGTCGCGGTAGCTGAACAGGGCGTCGATCGCGTAGCGCTGCTCCTCGAAACCGGGCCTGGCGGCGCGCAGATCCAGCACGATGTTCTTCCATCGCCGCCCGTCGTCGCCGAGCAGGACCTCCCAATACTCCGCCTCGCCCACGCTGCCGAAACGGAGGTAATCGCCGACGTCGGTCCGCCACGCCTCAACGCAGGGCAACGATTCGTCGCACAGCGACGCGGTCGATTCAACCGGATGGATCCGGGCATCGGAGGTCACCAAGTCGGCAGCCGTGATCGTGTGGAAGGCGCCGAGGTACCCGGCGACGCCGACGGCGGCGCCCGCCGCGAGGAGAGCCGCTGCGCCGGCGGCCGCCCCGATCATCCACCTGCGGCGCGCCCGGTGCCGGTTCGAAACCGGCGGAGTGTCGATCACGTGTTCTCCTCGTCGTCGACGGCGGCCGTTTCGGCACGCCATGCGACAAGTATCGCCGACGGGTCGACGCCGGGCTGTGACGGCTCGCGGCAGAACGAAGGCCCGGCGCCACCGCCAGGTGTCGCCGGGCCTTCGCCCCTCATCCTCCGGCTAGAGGTTGATGACCATCTCCGCCAGGAGGACGGCGGCGATGAAGGTCGAGGAGAACGTCATCATCGCGACGATGACGATCTTCCAGTTCAGAGTCTTGAGCGCCTTGACGTCTCGACCGAGGTTCAGGCCCAGGAGGGCGATCGACGCGAGGCCGACGAACAGCGCGTCGAGATGCTCGGTCACCGCCACGACGGCCGGCGCCGTCGGCATGAACGGGGCCGTGACCAGCGTCGCCAGGGCCAGCACCCAGACGCTCGGCGGCACGGAACGGAACTTCCGGGCCAGGAGGAACGCCACCGCGGTCAGGCCGCCGAGCACCAGGATGCCGGCGACGTCGGCCGGACGGATGCTCTTGGTTCCGGCGAAGTTCAGGAGCAGGCCGACGGCCAGCGTGACGCCGAACGCGAAGATCCAGGTCCTGGGTTTCATCCTCACTTCCGGATCCACGACGACGGCCGAAACATCCACCTCCCGGGCTCGCCGCTCGGCGGCTTCGGCCTTCTTCCCGCCCAGGCGGCGCCCCTCGTCGTCCCGGCGGAAGACCTTCGACCAGAACTTGTAGAGCCGCTGCGCCAGCGGAAGCGACAGGAAGACGCCCGCGTAGAAGCCGACGAGATTGGTCACCAGGTTCGACAGCGCGGCCAGCGCCAGGATCTCCCCCGCGCTCTCCGGGTAGATGATCGACAGCGCCGCGACGCCGCCCATCATCATCGAGCCCGATCCGAGCCCGAGCCCGAGCGCCAGCGCACGGGGATCGAAGAGTCCGGTACCGCCCAGCAGGCCGGCCAGCAGCGACACGAAGACGGCGCCGAACACGCTGCCGAGCAGCCAGACGGAGAACACTCCGCGGTAGATGGGCGACTTCACGCCGAACTTCTGCAGGGCATAGGCCAGATAGGACTCGCGGTCGATCGCCCAGGTGGCGCCGATCGCGACTCGTCCGAGGCCCAGTCCGACGGCAACCGGCAGCGCGAGCAGCACGGTGCCGAAGATGTGGCCGACCTCCTGCAGGATGATGGCCGGCCCGATGTCGGTCAGCTCCACAAGGGCCGGTCCGACGTTGACGCCCAGAGCAGCAAGGAACAGGACGATGCTGACATCGAGCAGCACCGAGGAGACCGCACGGCTCTCGCCCGAGAGCGGCCGCAGCCGCTGGACGCCGATCACGGCGCCCAGAAGGACGGCCCACAGGATCGGCATGAGCACGATCGCCGCGTTCCCCACCTCGATCTTGTGGGTGCCGAGCAGGATCGCCACCACGCAGATCGCCGTGGAGAGGACGATCATCAAGCCCCACTGCCGCGCGGTCGGCGTGAACAGCCGCGATCGCGTCCGGGTCGGTTCAGCGGCTACAGACGCCGCGTCCACCTCCGTGGTGGATTCCTTTTCCATGCCATGCCTCTCGCTGATGCCGGACCGAAGGCCCGCACTCCCGTTTTGGTATACCTAACTGTAAGCTGGATCACGTCGACGAACAAGGCGGCGATTCGGAATTTCAAGCACCAGCGGCGCTCGGCAACGGTGCCGCCCGCGGTTCACGCCCATCAACTGCTAGCTTTGGCATACAAAATTACGGCTCTGGAGGAACTTTGATCACCCAACTCACGGCCCGGTACATCCTCGGGTTCGATGGGACGCAGCACGTGCTCGTCACCGACGGACACATCGTCCTGCAAGACGACGTGGTCCTCTATGTCGGCACCGGATACGACGGTCCCGTCGACGAACGTCGCGACTTCGGACAGAGCCTGATCACGCCCGGACTGATCGACCTCGACGCCCTGACCGACATCGACCACATGATCTTCGACTCGTGGCCCACACCGGAGACCGCCCCGGGGCTGCAGTGGTCGCGGGACTACTTCGAGAACCGCCGGCGCGACGTCTTCACGCCCGAACAGCGGCAGACAGTGCGCAGGTTCGCCCTGGCCCAGCTCGCGCTGCACGGTGTGACCACCTACATGCCGATCGCCTCGGAGATCCACAGCTCCTGGGCCGAGACCTTCGACGAGCTGAAGGGCATGACGGAGACCAGCCTGGACATCGGGCTGCGCGGATTCCTCGGACCCGCCTACCGCTCGGGCATCAATGTCACCGACGACGACGGGCAGCGGGTGATCCTCTTCGACGAGGAGGAAGGGCGAAAGGGTTTCGAGGACGCCCTCCGCTACCTCGACTACGCCGCGGAGCTCGACCATCCGCTGGTGACCGGCGTGCTCCTGCCGTGCCGGATCGAGACGCTCTCCGACGAGCTCATGCGCTCCACCGCGGGCGCCGCCGTCGAACGCGACGCCCTGGTGCGCCTGCACTGTCTCCAGTCCCCCGCCGAGGACGGTTTCCTGACCCGGCTCACGGGCCGGACCACGCTGGAGCAGCTGGTCGACTCCGGTCTCCTCGACGCCCGCATCCTCATCCCGCACGGCATCGTCATCGACGCGCTCGAACCCGGCGCCACCGAGGACGGTGCGCCCCTGGACGTTCTCGCCCGGAAGGACGTCAGCATCATCCACTGCCCGCTGACAAGCTTCCACTACTCCTCGGCGCTCAAGTCGTTCGACGCCTTCAAAGCGGCGGGGGTCAACATGTGCCTCGGCACGGACTCCTTCCCGCCAGACCTCATCAAGGGCATCGACGTCGGGACGCACCTGGCCCGCCTGGCCGAAAAGCGGCTGGACGCCGGCAAGATCTCCGATTTCTTCGACGCCGCGACGCTCGGCGGTGCCCGGGCGCTCCGGCGCGAGGACCTCGGCCGCCTCTCCCCCGGAGCCCAGGCCGACCTGATGGTCGCCTCCCTGTCCGACTTCCGGGACGGAACCCTCGAGGATCCCCTGCGCACGCTCGTGCTCAACGGTTCGGCCCGCAACGTCACCGACACGTACGTGGCCGGCCGCCCCGTCGTCGTCGACGGAGCACTGCCGGGAATCGACCTGGAGGCGCTGCGGGCCGAAGGGCAGGCGCTCTTCGAGCAGATGGTCGCGGCGTACTCCGAGCGGGATTACCGCGGGCGCGACGCCGGGGAATTGTTCCCCGGCGTCTACCCGTCGGCGGACGGGGTGCGCGAGGCCGTCCGGATTGAGGAAGGCGCGGCTCAGTAACTCTTCGCGACGGAGAGGACCTTCAGCCCGTCGGCGACGACGCGGCCGTCGTGGATCACGGTGCGATCGGCGCCGCGGTCCATGACGGTCGAGGCGATCGTCTCGCCGTCGACCAGCACCAGGTCGGCGCGGTCGCCGACGGCGAGGCCGGGCCGATCCGCCACGGAGGCCAGCCGCGGCACGTCGCGGCTCATGATCGAGGCACCGCCGATCGTCGCGATGGCCAGCGCGTGCTCGATCAGCTCGTCCTTGCGGAAGCCATTGACGAAGGACAGCTGCCAGGTCCGGTCGAGCAGGTCGCAGTTGCCGTAGGGGCTCCAGTAGTCGCGCTGGCCGTCCTCGCCGAGGCCGATCCGCACGCCAGCCACGGTCGATGCGGCGATCGGCAGGTGGTCCGTGACGCTCGGCGCCACCGTGGTCCAGGAGATGTCGAGCTCCGCGAAGGTCTCGATGAGCCGCCGCGTCGTCGCTTCGTCGACGCCGCCGAGCCCGAAGGCATGGGAGATGTTCACCTTGCCCTGCATGCCGAGTGCGCGCGTGCGCTCGGCGATCAGCTCAGTGGAGAAGACACCCATCGTGCCCAGCTCGTGGAGGTGGATGTCGACGTCCACCTGATACTTCTCCGCCAGATCGAACACGATGTCGAGGTGGCGCGCCGGATCCCGGTCGAGCTGGCACGGGTCGATCCCGCCCATGACGTCGGCGCCGGCCCGCAGCGCGGCCTCCAGATACGTCTCCGTCCCCGGTTCCCGCAGGATCCCGGCCTGCGGGAAGACCATGATCTGGACGTCGGCCGCGTCCGCGAACTTCTCCTTGGCGGCGACGACGGCCTCGTACTTCTCGAGCCTGCAGTCGACGTCGACCTGCGCGAAGGAACGGACCCGCGTGGTCCCGCGGGCGATCATGCGCTCCAGAGTGCCGGCCACGCGCTCGTTCAGCCCGACCTCCGCTTCGCGCCAGTTCGCCCGATCGTTGCTCATCATGGCCCACACGCCCGGCCCGCCGGTGTGCTCGCGGAAGGGCAGTCCGATGCGCGTCGAATCGAGGTGCACGTGCACGTCGGAGAAGGAGGGGATCAGGATGCGGCCCCGCCCGTCGACGTCGTTCGCGCCCGGCTCGCGTTGCGGATCGTGCGGGACGACCGCCGAAATCCTGTCGCCCTCGAGATGGACGTCTGTGGCTTCTGCCGCCCAAGGGCGGACATTGCGGATGAGCACGGGGCTTCCTTCCCGACGGATGTTCAAGGCACGCCTAAACTGTATACCAAAACGGTGCGTGATGAACCCGGAGAATCCGCCGCACGGTCAGGCCAGGCGGTGTCCCGTCGCCTCCGCGGCATTGGCGCGGCTGGTCTCGAGATGTGCAAGAACCAGCGGTTCCACGCCGCCGACGTTGCGGCTCGCGATCGCCTCGTAGAGCTCCGCGTGCTCCTGCGCGATACCCTCGAGGTCGTCATGCTGCGACAGGAGCCAGCGCATCCGAGCGGAGAGCGACGCCTGCACCTCGAGCAACAGTTCGTTTCCGGCCATTCGCGTCACGATCTCGTGGAAGCGCACACCAGCGCGGCGGGCCTCCCGCGCCTCGCCCGCAGCGGCCGAGCGGACCTCGTCGTCGAGCGCCTCCCGCAGCTCGGCCAGCGCGCTGCGCGTATGCCGCTGCGCCGCCAGCTTGAACGTCAGGACCTCGAGCGAGGCGCGCACCTCGATGAGATCGGCGATGTCCGAAGCCGTGAATTCGCGCACGATGGCCCAGCTCCGCGGACGAGGGGTCACGATGCCCTCGGCGACGAGGGCCTGCAGGGCCTCGCGCACGGGCAGCCGGCTGACGCCGAGCTCCAACGCGAGGTCGCGCTCGACGAGCTTGCTGCCCGGCGCGCGTACTCCGTCGATAATCTCGTTGCGAATCCTTTCGGTGACGCGCACCGCCTCCGACGTGAATCCGGCTCCAGCCGCCACAGTCCCTCCATCTCCCCGTCGTTCAAGCGTTGAGTCGCTCCTCGAGATCCTAGGGTATCGGCGCCCCGGCGCTAGTTCGACATGTCGACGTCGTATCCGAGCCCCAGCTCGCGGGCGCGGTCGTAGGCTAGGCGCCCGACAGCAAGATCCTGAAGACCGATGCCCACCGAATTGAAGAGCGTGACGTCGTCATCGCTCACGCGCCCGATGACGTCGCCGTTGATGACCTGCCCGAGCTCCCCGACGATATCGGTGCTCGAGATCGCGCCGTCGGCGAGCGCCAGCAGATACTCCCCGGACTTCGCCTCGGCGGTCCCCCGGTGGTCGACGACCACCCGGGCGCGGGCCATGCCCGCGGAATCGATCTCCCGCTCCCCGGGCCGCGGGCGGGCGCCGACGGCGTTGACGTGCTGTCCGGGGCGGAACCAGTCGCCGCGCACGATCGGCTCGACCGAGGGCGTCAGAGTGCACACGACGTCGCTCTCGGCGAAGACCTCCTCGACACTGCTGGCCTCATCGACCTGCAGCCCGTGATGCGCGACGGCGTCGCGGAACCCATGGACGCGTTCGCTCGTGCGCGACCACACGACGATCCGCTCGATCGGCAGGACGCAGAGCATGGCCTCGACGTGAGCCACCGCGAGCGCCCCCGCGCCGACCAGCCCCAGGACCCGGGAACCGGGGCGAGCCAGATGCCTGCTCGCCACCGCGCTAGCCGCCGCCGTGCGGATGCGCGTCGGCACGCGGCCGTCGAGGATGGCCAGGGTTTCGCCGGTGACGTGGTCGCTGAGCATGATCGTCGATCGCTGCGTGGGCAGCCCCCGCCCGGCGTTCGAGGGCACGTCGGCCAGCAGCTTCACGGAAGCCAGCTCCTCCGCCGCGGCCACCCCGGACATCACGAGGAAATTGGAATCGGCGGGCGCGACCTGCATCGCCAGCGGGGTCGGCTGAGCGGCGGACCCGCGCGCGATGGCGCCGAAGACGCCCTCGATGGCCGCGACGGTTGACGGCATGTCGATCGCGGCCTGCAGCGACGAGGCCGTGAGAATCAATGTCATGGGACCAGCCCTCTCCGGGACGAGTTGTTTACAGGCACAGCTTATCGCAGTTTGGTATGCCAAATCTATGCACGCCTCCCTCCGAGCCCCTCGAGTCGACCCCGGAGATTCGTCACAACCCGCCTCGATACTTGACGCAGCTCACACTTTCGGTGTTACCTAATGATCGTTCGGTAAATAATTAGGGAGGTCCGCTGATGGCAGAGGCCACAACCGAGGACATGCACGGCCGGCCCATACTGGACCACCCGATCCTCGCCGACGACCGCACCGCCGCCTGGCTGGGCCTGAAGGTCCTCCACCTCGACGACGGCCACGCGAGAACCAGCATGGAACTGCGCGAGGAGATGCTCAACGGCTTCGGCATCGCGCACGGCGGAATGATCTTCGCTTTCGCCGACACCACGTTCGCCCTGGCGTGCAACCCGCACCACGGCAGCGCCGACACGATCACCGTCGCCTCCGGCGTCGACGTGAACTTCCTGCGCCCCGGCATCCCGGGCCGCACCCTCACCGCGATCGCCGACCGCCGCGCCACCAGCGGGCGCAGCGGCCTCTACGACGTGCAGATCCTGCAGTCGGTACCCGGCGGCGAAGACGAGCTGCTCGCCGAATTCCGCGGCCGCTCCCGCACCATCCCCAAACGCTGAACCCCCGACCCACCACGCATGCGAGAGACGAGGCACGCAGCAATGACGCAAGCACCCGCCGAGACCATCCCGGATCTGCCCAACCCGCTGGATCCGGAAGAGACGATGAGCCGGGATCAGATCGAGTCGATCCAGCTGACCCGACTCCAGGAGACCCTCGCCTACGCGTACAACCGCGTCCCGTTGTACAAGGAGAAGTACGACGACGCCGGCGTGCACCCGTCGGATCTCAAGGAGCTCACCGATCTGGCCAAGTTCCCCTTCACCGAGAAGGAGGACCTGCGCCGGACCTATCCCTTCGGCATGTTCGCCGTCCCGCGGGAGGAGGTCGCCCGCATTCATGCGTCCTCCGGCACCACGGGTCGCGCCACCGTCGTCGGATACACCAAGAGCGACCTGGAGAACTGGGCGCGTCTCGGTGCGCGTTGCCTGCGCCTCTCGGGTGTCAAGCCCGGCTGGCGCGTGCACAACGCGTACGGCTACGGACTCTTCACCGGCGGGCTCGGCGCGCACGCCGCCGCCGAACAGCTTGGTGCCACCGTCATCCCCATGTCCGGCGGGCAGACCGAAAAGCAGATCACGCTCATCCAGGACTTCGCCCCGGACGCGATCCTCTGCACGCCCACCTACCTGCTGACGATCGGCGACGCGATGCAGCGCGCCGGCCTCGACCCGCGGGCGACGTCGCTGAAGAAGGCCGTGCTCGGCGCCGAACCGTGGACCGCCGAGATGCGCCGAGAGCTCGAGGAGATGTTCGACCTCGACGCCTGCGACATCTACGGCCTCTCCGAGGTCATGGGCCCCGGCGTCGCCGGCGAGTCCGACGAGTTCAAGGACGGCTCCCATATCTGGGAGGACCACTTCCGGCCCGAGATCGTCGACGCCTTCGACGAGACGCGAGTCCTCGGCGACGGCGAACACGGCGAACTGGTCTTCACGTCCCTGACCAAGCAGGCCCTCCCGATCATCCGCTACCGCACCCACGACCTGACGCGCCTGCTGCCGGGCACCGCCCGCCCGGCGCACCGGCGGATGGGGCGCATCACCGGCCGCAGCGACGACATGATCATCCTGCGCGGTGTGAACCTCTTCCCGACCCAGATCGAGGAGCTCCTCCTCAAGGTCGACGGCCTCTCCCCGCACTTCCAGCTGGAGATCACCCGCCCCGGGCGCATGGACCAGCTGGCCGTCAAGGTCGAGCGCCGCGACGACTGCAGCTCCGATCGGGCCGCAGCCGCCGCAGCCGAACTGCAGAAGCTCATCAAGATCCATGTCGGCTCCACGTGCCGGATCGACGTCGTCGACCCGGAGTCCCTGCCGCGATCAGTCGGCAAGCTCAAGCGCATCCACGACCTGCGCGAGAAGTAGACCGGGACCCGCGTGAAAGAATAGAGACCATGCCCACGACGACCGACACTGAATCCGGCCACAACGACGGCGCGCGCCGCGGCCGGCCCGGCTACGATCAGGAGACCGTGCTGAACATCGCGGTGCAGGTCTTCAACAAGCACGGCTACGACGCCACCTCCATGGGGACGCTGGCCGAGAACCTCGGCATCAGCAAGTCGGCGATCTATCACCACGTGCCGTCGAAGGGCGACCTGCTCCGGCTCGCCCTCGACCACGCGCTGGCCCCGCTCGAGGCCGTCGGCGAGGACGAACGCGCACGCGCCGGCAGCGCTGGCGAGAGGCTCGAGTTCTTCCTCCGCGGCACGATCCGCGTCCTCGTCGAGCGCCAGCAGTACGTCACGCTGCTGTTGCGCCTGCGCGGCAATACCGAGGTCGAACGTTCGGCGCTCGAGCGCCGCCGCGCGATGGACCGCCGGCTCTCCGACCTGGTCGTCGCGGCGCAGCAGGAAGGGTCGCTGCGCGAGGACATCGACCCGCGCACGACCACGCGCCTGCTCTTCGGCACCATCAACTCGTTGGTGGAGTGGTACCGCCCGGACGGCCCGGTCAGCGCCGAGGCGCTCGAGGAGCACGCCATCGGCATGATGCTCGACGGCCTGCACACCCGCGGCAAGTAGACGCGTCGGCAGCGCACAGCCTTCGACGGTAGGATGACTCGTCGTGGATGAGCTCTTCAGTACCCTTTTCAATCAGCCGTTCGGCACCGACTCCGGAACCCAGGTCGCGCTGGCGGCGATCAGCAGCCTGCTGACCGCTGTCGCCCTCATGCTCCTGGCCCACCGCAACGACCTCGGTTGGTGGGCGCAGATCCTCGCGGTCTTCGCCGGCCCGCTCGTGCTCGCGCTCTCCTTCGGCTACGAAGGCCTGTACTTCGCGGTCCCGGCCCTGGCGGTCGCGGCCTACGGCCTGTGGCGTTTCAGCTCGTTCGATCTCCGCGGCCGCTTCACGCGCGCCGTCGCGCCCGCGCCGCTCACGGCCGGCCGGGTCCTCACCGGCGTCGTTGTCGCGCTCCTGCTCACCGCCGCCCAGTGGGGCCCGTTCCTGTTCAACGGCTAT
This sequence comes from Zhihengliuella halotolerans, assembly GCF_004217565.1. Taxonomy (NCBI): domain Bacteria; kingdom Bacillati; phylum Actinomycetota; class Actinomycetes; order Micrococcales; family Micrococcaceae; genus Zhihengliuella; species Zhihengliuella halotolerans. The sequence continues at coordinate 2,052,766 of NZ_SHLA01000001.1, forward strand.
GCGTTCGGGGCGGCCACGGGCCGCATCTGGCTCGCGTACGCGGCCACGGCCGTCGTCACGGCGGCGTTCGTGGGCATCGCGAACGGCGTGCGCGCCGCGTGGATCGCCGTCGTCATTGGCTCGGCGGGATCCATCGCCACCCTCTTCGCAGGCACTCCCCCGTTCGGCACGCTCCTGACGCTCGTGCTGCAGCTGCTCGTCGCCGGCTACGGGTTCTTCGTGTGGGGCGCGCTGCGCCGCTCCGGCGCCGAGCCGGGCGGGCCCGGCTCGGCTGCACAGCACGACGACGGCGGCTCGGCGGCCGCCTATCCGCCCAGCCCCTACCGCGACTGAGACCCGCCCCGGTCGGTGCCGGCGACGGCGTCGTGCCCGCGCGCTTTGTGCCCCACGCGCGTCACATGATGCGCGCGGGGCCTGCTTTTCGTCACAGCTACCACCCTGCTTCGTCCCTGACAAGCCTCTTGCGGTAATTTGGAGTGGTCCCTGACTTTCAATGGCGAAAGGCACTACCTCCATGACTGAAACGCTTCCGGCCGATCTGGTCGGATCCGTCGACACCCCGACCAAGACCGCCGGTCACGTCATCGTCGACACGCTCGAGGCCCACGGCGTCAAGCGCACCTATGTCGTCCCGGGCGAGAGCTACCTCGACGTTCTCGACGGCCTGCACAATTCGGAGATCGACACAGTCGTCTGCCGCCACGAGGGCGGCGCCACCTATATGGCCGAGGCCGACGGCAAGATGCACCAGGTGCCCGGCGTGGCCATGGTCACCCGCGGCCCCGGCGCCGCCAATGCCCACGTCGGGCTGCACACCGCGTGGCAGGATTCCACACCGCTGGTCCTCTTCGTCGGCCTCATACCCTACGAGCACCGCGAGAAAGAGGCCTTCCAGGAGTTCGATCCGAAGGCCTGGTTCGGCACCGGCGCGAAACGCGTCATGGTGCTCGACCACGCCGAGCGCGCCTCGGAGATCGTCGCCGAGGCGATGTTCGCCGCTGTGTCCGGCCGGCCCGGTCCCGTGGTCGTCGGGCTGCCGGAGGACATCATCAAGAAGCAGGTCCCGGCCCGGCTGCACCCGCCGATCCCCGTTGCCTACGGCGGCATGACCGTCGCCGACTGGAAGTCCCTCAACGAGGCCCTGAAGGAGTCGGAGAAGCCGCTGTTCATCTTCGGCGGAAACGACTGGACCGACGAGGGCGCGGCCGAGTTCACGAAGTGGCTCGAGTCCCACCATCTCCCCGCCGCCGCCGAGTGGCGGTGTGAAGGCACGGTCCCGTTCGACTCCCCCTCCTACGTGGGGCCGATCGGCTACGGCCGCCCGAAACCGACCTACGACCTGCTCGAGGAGACCGACCTGCTGGTCTTCGTCGGCACCGTCCCCGGCGACGTGATCACGGACGGCTTCAACATCCGGCAGAACTGGGACCAGAAGAACTTCCTCGTCACGATCGACCCGTCGCTGCGCGGTCGTTCCGGCCCCGTCTCCCACCAGATCGTCGCGAAGCCGGACGTGTTCGTGCGCGACCTCGTCCGCATGGATCTGGACGTCAAGGAGTCCTGGAAGGAGTGGACGGGCCGCATGCGCGGCGAGCAGGAGAAGTTCGCCGCGCTGCCGGACGCGGCCCCGGGCGAGGGCCAGGCGCGCATGGCTACCCTCATGGCCAACCTCGTCCCGAAGCTGCCGCACGACGCCATGGTCACCTTCGGCGCCGGCGAGCACACCAACTGGGCGCACCGCTACTTCCCCACCAACGGCTACGCGTCGATGCTCTCGGCCCGCAACGGCTCCATGGGCTATTCGATTCCCTCCGCCGTGGCCGCGTCGCTGAACTACCCGGGCCGGACCATCGTGTCGATCGCCGGCGATGGCGAATTCCTGATGAACGGCCAGGAGCTGGCCACCGCCGCGCAGTACGGCGCGACCCCGCTCGTCGTCGTGATGGACAACCAGGAGTACGGCACGATCCGTACGCACCAGGAGCGCGACTATCCCGAGCGCGTCTCAGGCACCCAGCTGCTGAATCCCGACTTCGCCAAGATGGCGGAGGCTTTCGGCGGCTTCGGCGTGCGCGTCGAGCGCGACGCCGACGTGCCGGCGGCCGTGGAGGCCGCCCTCGAGGCCAGCAGGAACGGCTCCTTCGCACTGATCCACATCATCGTGGAGCAGCGCGTCAAGGCCTACTAGGCCGCCGCCACACACACCAGCCGGCCCCGGCACGATCCGTCGTGCCGGGGCCGGCTCGTCTCACTTGTCGTCCGCGGCACCCCGCCCGCCCGTGCCGGCCGGCGCTTCATCCGCGATGCCCGCGTCATCCGCGTCCGCAGGCGACTCGACCGGGTCGTCCGAGTACTCGGGTTCGGTGCCCGGAACAGGCTCGGGGACCATCACCGCGTCCTCCACGGTTCCGGCACGACGGCGGCGCAGCCACTCCTCCGGCGGCAGGACGCGCAGCCACCGGCGGGTCCGCAGCGGAGGCAGCTCGCCGGCGTCCTCCTTCAACGCCCGGAGCATGTTGGCCATCATCAGGAAGCCGAGCACGAAGAACGGCAAGCCGACCACGGTGATGAAATCCTGCAGGACCGACAGTCCCTCGTCGCCGGAGGCGATCAGCAGGGCCGCGGCCACCAGGCCCACCGAGAACGTCCAGAAGACGCGCTGCTTGGTGGGTGCCGGATCTTCGTGACCGTTGGTCATGGTATCGAGAACCAGGCCGGCCGAGTCCATGGAGGTGATGAAGAAGACCGCCACCAGGACGATGCCCACGAACGAGGTGAGCGTGGCGAGCGGGAAGTTCGTCAGGAACTCGAACATCGCGCCGGGGATGTCCCCTTGGTCGACGACGCGCTCCACCAGCCCGCCGTCGCCGTTCATCTCGATATCGAACACGCCCATGCCGAAGATGCCGAACCACACGATCGTGAAGAGCGTGGGCAGGCCGAGCACACCGGTGATGAACTGCCGGATGGTGCGGCCCTTGGAGATCTTGGCGATGAAGATGCCAACGAACGGCGACCAGGTGATGGTCCAGGCCCAGTAGAAGACCGTCCAGCTGCCCTGCCAGCCCGTGTCGTGGAAGGTGTCGTTCCAGAACATGAGCTCCGGCAGCATGAAGAGGTACGTGCCCGCGCTCTCGACGGTGCCCTTGATCATCACCAGGGTCGGGCCCGTGATGAGGACGAACAGCAGCAGGCCGATCGCGACCAGGATGTTGGTGTTGGACAGGACCTTGATGCCCCGGTTCAGGCCCGCCGCCACCGATAGGATGGCCACGCCCGTGACGACGCCGATGATGATGAGCTGGGCGCCGGCCGACTCGCTGATGCCCAGCAGGTCGGAGAGGCCGGCGTTGATCTGCAGCGTACCGAGACCGATCGAGACCGCCACGCCCAGCACCGTGCCGACGATCGCGATGACGTCGATGGCCCGCCCGATCGGCCCGTGGATCTTCTCACCGAGGAACGGCTGGAACATCGAGCTGACCCGAGGCGGCAGGCGCCGCTTGTGGATGAAGTACGCGAAGGCCAGACCGGGGAGGGTGAAGATCGTCCACGTGTGCAGACCGAAGTGGTAGAGCGTGAAACCCATCGCCTCCTGCGCGGCTTCGATGCTCGACGGCTCGACGCCGGCCCGCGGCGGGTTCGCAAAATGATTGACCGGCTCCGCGACCGCCCAGAACATCAGGATCGTTCCGATGCCGGCCGCGAACAGCATGGCGAACCACGCCTTGTCCGAGTGCTCCGGCCCCTCGTCCTCTTCGCTGAGTCTGACCCGCCCCCAGCGGCTGATCGCCAGATAGATCAGGAAGAGGAGAAAGACCGAGACACCGAATATGTAGAACCAACCGAGGTTGGTCAGCAGCCAGGTGGAAGCGGCACCGAAGGCGTCACCCATCGGCTCCACGAACGCAATGGTGAGCGCCGCGAAGACCACGACGATTCCGGCTGAAACGAAGAAGAGGAAGGAGCTCGTCTGCAGCCCCCACCGCTTGGCCAATCTTGACAGCGCAGTCATGCTGGACACCTCAGATATCGGTCGTCAGAACTCTGGTCCCTAGCCAACCTAGCGAGATCCGGGTCTCATCTCCACCTGAAACTGCGAAAGCGGCGCCGGTTCCCAAAGGGACCCGGCGCCGCTCGACTCGTCGGTCAGGCCCAGTTCTTGTAGGTCGTGTCTTCCTTCTCGACGAGGGTCAGGACGTCGTAGTTCGCGACGATCTCCCCGTCCTGGTTGTGCAGGACCGCGTCCCACGCGACCTCACCGTATTCGTCGGTGACACGCGGGGTGATCTTCTTCGCGGTCAACGTCACGCGCACCGAGTCGCCGGCGGCCACCGGGGTGATGAACCGCAGGTTCTCGAGCCCGTAGTTGGCGAGCACGGGCCCCGGCGCCGGCTCGACGAACAGCCCGGCCGCCCACGAGACGAGCAGGTAGCCGTGCGCGACCTGGCCGGGGAAGAACGGGTTGGCCTCGGCCGCCTTCGCGTCGGTGTGCGCGTAGAAGGTATCCCCGGTCGTCTCGGCGAAGGCGAGGATGTCCTCCAGGTCCACCCGGCGCAGGTCGGAGGCGAACGCGTCGCCGACGCGCAGCTCGGCGAGCGATTTGCGGAACGGGTGCGTGTTGGAAGGATCGGCGCCGAATGCCTCGCTGCCGGCGATCACGCGGTCGGCGCCCGCGTGCCAGACGCCGGTCACCGCGGTGAGTAGGTTGGGTGAGCCCTGCAGGGCCGTGCGCTGCATGTGGTGCTTGACGGAGCGGATGCCGCCGAGCTCCTCGCCGCCGCCGGCGCGACCGGGGCCGCCGTGCACGAGGTGCGGAACGGGCGAGCCGTGCCCCGTCGAGGAACGGGCGGTCTCGCGGTTGAGAATGTGCACGCGGCCGTGGTGACCGGCGATGCCCACCGTCAGCGCGCGGGCCGTCTCCGGGTCGTTGGTGCAGACGGTCGCGACGAGCGAGCCGGCGCCGCGAGCGGCGAGGCGGACGGCGTCGTTCACGTCCTCGTAGCCGAGGACGCTCGTCACGGGGCCGAAGGCCTCCTGCGAGTGCACGGCCTCGGCGTCGACGTCGTCCCACGTCAGCACCAGGGGCGACATGAAGGCACCGGCGGGCACGACGGCGTCGTCCCCACCCGCGGTGCGGACGACGGGGGCGTCGAGGGTCCCGTAAGCGAGTTCGCCGCCGGCGGCGAGCATGGCCTCGACCGCGCCGCGCACGTCCCGGAGCTGGTCGAGCGAGGCGAGGGCACCCATCGTGGTTCCTTCTCCGCGCGGGTCGCCGACCACGACGCGCTGGGCGATGCGCGCCGAGACCGCGTCGACGACGGCCTGCTCGCGGCCCTTCGGGACGATGGTTCGGCGGATGGCCGTGCACTTCTGGCCGGCCTTGACAGTCATCTCCGTGACCACCGCCTTGACGAACGCGTCGAACTCGGGGGTGCCGGGCTCGGCGTCCGGGCCCAGAATCGCAGCGTTGAGCGAGTCGGTCTCGGCGGTGAAGCGGACGCCGCCGTCGATCACGTTCGGGTGGGACTTCAGGCTGTTGGCCGTGCTCGCCGAGCCGGTGAAGGAGAGCATGTCGCGGTAGTCCATGACGTCCAGCAGCTCGCGGGCCGAACCGGAGATGAGCTGGAGGGAGCCGGCGGGCAGGATGCCGGAGTCGACCATGAGGCGCACGCAGGCCTCGGTGAGGTGGCCGGTCGGGGTTGCGGGCTTGACGATCGTCGGGACGCCCGCGATGAAGGCCGGGGCGAACTTCTCGAGCATGCCCCAGACGGGGAAATTGAACGCGTTGATCTGGGCGGCGACGCCCGGGATGCGCGTGTAGACGTGGGTGCCGACGAAGGAGCCGTCCTTGGACAGCGGCTCGGCGGGGCCGTCGAGGACGACGTTGGAGTTCGGCAGCTCGCGGCGCCCCTTCGAGCTGAAGGTGAACAGCACGCCGATGCCGCCGTCGATGTCGACCATGGAGTCGATCTTGGTCGCGCCCGTGCCGAAGGAGACCTCATAGAGCTGCTGGCGGCGCTCGTTGAGGAACATCGCGAGCTCTTTGAGCTTGAGCGCCCGCTCGTGCAGCGTCAGCTTCCCGAGCTCCTCCTGGCCCGTTCCGCGAGCGTGCGCCACCATGGCCGCCAGGTCCAGGCCCTGCGAACCGAAGCGGGCCACCGGCTCACCGGTGTTGGCGTCGAGCACGTCGGTGGTGCGACTGTCGTCCGAGGGGGTCCACCACGCGTCCTCCACGTAGCTGGGGACGATCGGGGCTCGGCGGGCGGCGGGGGGCGCCTCGTGGGCCGTCTGGGTTGTCATCGGCGACAATTCCTTCCTGAACGATCGGTCAGTAATCAACACCCAGAGTAGCAGGGATCACACGATCGGCCCAGCCTCCGCGCACCCGCACCGGGCGCGACGAGGCCGCGCCGACCCCGATCCTCCCGGGGCCGGCGCGGCCTCGTCACACCTCGGGGCGGATCAGTCGCGCCAGGTGTCGCTCAGCTCGAGCGACCCGTCGGGACCGACCGTCGCCACCCGGTTGCCGCCGGACTCCCAAACCGCGGTGCCGTCGTCGTACTTGACGTACTTGTACTCGAACGCGGTCCCGGCCGGCAGGTCCACCGTTCCGGTCCAGCGCGGGTAGTCCGAGGCGGAGAGCACGACGCCGGCGGCCGGGTCCCAGCTGCCGAGCGCGCCGTGGTTGCCGACGACGCGCACGTCCTGGCCCCAGGTGGTCTCGGCGCGCACCGAGACGCTCACGTCCCCGGCCTCGTCATCGTCCCCGTCGCCGGGAACGGGCGTCGACCCGGCAGGCGCGCCGACGTGCAGGGAGAGCGCACCGTACGCGGGCAGGGTCGCGGTGAAGGTGCCGTCGGAGGCGACGGTCACGGTCTGGGTGCAGTCGCCGGAGGCGATGACGTCGCAGTAGTCGCCGGCGGGCAGGTCGCTCGAGTAGGTCCGGCTGACCTCGTGGCCGTTGTTGTTGATGGCGACGTATCCCTTGTCGCCGCGGCCGTAGGCGATGTGGTTGCCGCCGTCGTCCCACCAGCGCGTGACCTCGGCGTCGCCGACCGTGTTGTTGAAGCCGACCATGCCCTGGATCTCGTGCCAGCGCTGCTCGCAGGTCCAGGCACCGGAGTCGCACTCGGCGTCGTCAACGGATGCGGCGGTGGCACCGGGCGCACCGGAGTCGAAGTCGGAGAATTCGTAGCCGGAGTAGACCGTCGGGGATCCGTAGGGCCAGGAGAGCATGAACGTGTTCGCGAGCGTGTACTTGGCGCCCCACTGGTAGCTCATCGATTCGCCGTTGCGCTCGGTGTCATGGTTGGAGACGAAGACGCCGGCCCGGTCGGAGGGGAGCTTGTTGTCGCCGATGTAGCGCAGGTTCGCGATCCGGGCGTCGAAGTCGTGCTCGAGCTGACGGGCGTAGTCGAACTCGTGGGAGTCGCCGCTGCCGAGGTACTCGTCCTCGGTGATGGGTTCGCCGGCGGCGCCGATGACCTCGTGCACCCAGTAGACGTCGGAGTTGACCATGCGGGACTTGATGGCCTCGAGGTCCGCCGCGGGAACGTGCTTGGAGGCGTCGATACGGAAACCCGCGACGCCGAGGGAGACCAGGTCGTCGAGGTAGTCGGCGATCTTCTGCTGCACGTATCCGCTCGAGGTGCGCAGGTCCTGCAAGCCGACGAGCCGGCAGTTCTGCACCTCCCAGCGGTCCGAGTAGTCGCTGATGTTCTCACGGCAGTCGTTGAAGTCCTGGGCGGAGTAGTCGGGGAAGTCGTCCTCCGCATACCAGGACCCGGCCGTGCCGTAGCCCGACTGCCCGGCTCCCGTGGTGTGGTTGATCACCGCGTCCGCGATGACCTCGACGCCGACACCGTTGCAGGTCTGGACCATGTTCGCGAACTCGGCGCGCGTGCCGAGCTTGGACTCGACCTGGTAGCTCACCGGCTGGTAGGAGGTCCACCACGTGTCGCCCTGGATGTGCTCGGCGGGCGGTGAGACTTGGACGTAGCCGAAGCCCGCGTCGCCGATCGTCGACGCACATTCGGCCGCCACCGAGTCCCACGTCCACTGGAAGAGATTCAACACGACGCCGCGGCCGTTGTTGTCCGGAGTCGCGGCCGACGCCGGCGCGCCGCCACCGAGCAGCCCCGCCGCCACCGCGCCGACGGCTCCGGCGGCGGCCAGCGCCCTGAACATCCGGCCGCGCGACGGCCCGCCCTTCCCGCGTCTGGACAGTTGAACTTCACTCATAGATTCAGCTCCCTTGCTTGGATCTCCGCCCGCCCGGCAGTCCCGGAGGGCGACGCCACCACCGCAACACCATTGACGATATGTGACCTGAGACACGACTGTAAGCGTTTACCTACATCTTGTCCACACCTCACAGGTCTATAAATTCTCCGAGATCCCTTAATTTAGGGGACTCGTGTCGCCCGACCAGCGGTACCGGCTGGGCGCTGTTTTCATTAAATGCGCAAACGTTTTCATCATTTTCATGCGAATCTTCGCACCCGCCCCGCGACCTGTGCCGCGCATCGTGCGCACCATGAAAGTCATTGACTTAAGCCAATCAGTCGTGGTGCACTGAGCAGGATGACTCACTCACGCACCCTCCCCGACCGGCCCGCCGGCTGGAACATGCTCGACGATGCGCTCGAACCCGACCAACGCTTTTCCACGTGGCCCGATGTCGAGAAACTCCAGCGCGGCCCCGAGCCGTACCCCGACTTCGTCATCGAGGACGCGGCCGCCATCGACACCGAACTCGGCGTCCTGAAGACGGGCAAGGAGGCCGACGTCTTCTTGCTCGAGCGCGCCACCCCGCGCCAGTCGGCGCTGCTGGCGGCGAAACGCTTCCGGGACCCGAAGCACCGCAACTTCCGCCGGGCCGCGATCTACAACGAGGGCCGCGCCGTCAAGCGCTCCCGCGACGCCCGCGCACTCAAGGCCGGCTCGACCTACGGACGCAGCGTCGAGGCCGGCCGGTGGGCCGCCTCGGAATGGAACTACCTGCGCATGGCCTTCGAGGCCGGGGTTCCGGTTCCCTATCCAGTCCAATGGAGCGGGCTGGAGATCCTCATGGAGTTCATCGCCGACCCGAGCTCACCTGAGGCGGCAGCCCCGCGACTGCATCAGATCCGCCCGGGCCCCGAGCTGGCCGTCTACCTCTGGGAGCAACTCGTCGACGCGATGCGCCGACTCGCCGGAATGGGCTTCGCGCACGGCGACCTCTCCCCCTACAACGTGCTGGTCGCCGGCGAGCGCCTGGTGGTCATCGACCTGCCGCAGCTGGTGGATCTGGCAGGAAACCAGCAGGGCGTTGAACTGCTGGCACGCGACTGCCAGAACGTGCACGCATGGTTCTCAGCCCACGGCCTGCCCGCGACAGCGCCGCTGGCCGACCCGGACGAACTCCTCGCCGACCTCCTGGGCCACGCCTGGTAGGGGGCGACGCCGAGCTACGCGTGCGCAGTGTGCGCGGCGAGCCGCTCGCGCAGCCCCGCCATGAGCATGCCGAGTCCGATCTCGAAGGCCTGATCGTTCCGCTCGCGGCCGCGCGGGCCGGCGTCGAGTAGGCGACCGAGGGTCACCGTGGGCCCCGACGGCTCCCAGACGGCGTCCGGGGCCGCGTAGTCGAGCCCGGATCCGAGGGCGAAGGCGTCGAGCAGCTGCACGACGACGAGCACCTCGGACTCGGGGAAGCCGGCGCGCACGAGCTGGGTCGCTTTGAGGTCGTAGGCGTGAATCACACCCTCGTCGCGGACGGTGCTCGTGGCGATGAGCGGGAGCACGTGCGGGTGCTCGGTGTACATGCGGCGCTCTGCCCGGAGCATCGCCTCGACGACCTCGTCCCACCCGACCTCCTCGTCGGCCTCGTCGACGTCGACCAGGTAGTGGGCCGCGAGGCGGCCGCGGACGAGTTCGACGATGCCGTCGATCCCGTCGACGTGGTTGTAGAGCGACGGCGGTTTCACGCCGAGACGTCGGGCCACCGCATTGAGCCCGAACGGATGGCCGGAGTCGATGAGCGCCACGGCGGCGTCCGCGATCGCCTCGGGTGAGAGTCGTGCCTGCACCGGCCTGCCCATGCTCCTGCTCCTGTCGTCCCGCCACGACCCTGATTGCGCGTCGTGCCCTCCCACGCTACCCGCCGGTCGGTGCGGTGTGACGGACAACGCCACGAAAGAAGGGGTTTTCATTTTCGGTGACGTGCGTCATACTCGTAAAAACTAACGGCATTAGTTACGGAGATCTCATGAGCACCGCCACGACCGACCCGCGCCTCCCGATGCGCCCGGGCACCACATCCGCGACCTTCCTGATCGGCATCGCCGGCTACCTGGGCGTGAACCTCTCGCCCTACATGATCTCGGCCCTAGAGGACGCGGCAGGGCTCGAATTCCTGGCCGCCGGCTGGACCGTGACGGGCGTACTGCTGCTGACCGCCGTCGTCGGGCTGTCGGTGGCCCCGCTGTGCGCCGGACCGCGCCGACACGTCGTCGCCCGGAGCGGCCTCGCGCTGGGACTGGCGGCCTTCGGCACGGCGGCTCTCGTCCCTGCGCCGGCCGTGATCATCGCCGGTCTGCTCGTCGGCGGGGCCGGGGTCGGCTGCGCGGTCGCCGCCTCGGGTGCCGCGTTCGCCGCCTTCCGCGACCCCGATCGCATCGCCGGCTTCAACGGGCTGGCGAACCGCGGCATCATCACGGTCGTCCTCGCCGTGATCCCGGTGCTCGGCATCGCGCCGATCAGCGTCTTCGGCTCACTGGCCCTGTTCTGCCTCATCGGCCTCGCCCTCTCGCGCTGGCTTCCGAAAGCCCCGACCATCGGCTCCTCGGCTGCCGCCGGCATCGCCGAGGCGGTGCCCATGCGCCAGGGCCCGGCGTCACCCGCTTCAGCGAAGACCGCCGACCGCCGCCTCCTGACCGCCGGCCTGGTGCTGCTCGTGACCTTCACCCTCTGGGCTGTCGGCGAGGACTCCCTCTGGGCGATGGCCGGCGCGGTCGGCGAGATGCAGGCCGACCTCACCCCGGCCGGGCTGGGTCTGGCACTCAGCGGCGCGACGGCGGGCGGCCTGCTGGGCTCGATCGTCCTGATGGTCATCGGCGACCGCCTCGGCCGCGCCGTCCCGCTCGTGGTGCTCCTGCTCGTCGGCGGGGCCCTCAAAGCGGCCACCGGATTCGTCGAGACCCCCACCGCGTTCATCGTCGTCTTCATCGCCTGGAATACCGTCTACGCGCTGTCCTTCATGTACTTCGTCGCCGTCGCCGCGGCCCTCTCGGCGGACGGCCGCTGGTCCGGCCCCCTCCTGGCCACCTATCTCGTCGGTTCGAGCCTCACGCCGGTCATCGGCGCCGCGATCCTCGGCGCGCTCGGCCCGGAGGGATTCACGATCACGCTCGGCTTCGTGAGCGTCGTGCTCGCCGTCCCGACGGCCGCCGTCGCCGCGCTCTCCAGCCGCATCAGCCGCAGCGCGAAAGCCGCCGCCGCCGGACAAGGTGCAGGTGACAACAGCACCGGGGACGACAGCGCTGGCACCGCCGACACCCGGGACGACGACGCGCGACTCACCTCCCAGCCGACCGTCTGAACCGGCCCTCCGCTGCTCCGGGCGGTGACGCTACCGGCGCGGGCCGGCGTACGGAATAATCCGTCTCGTCAGGTCCGCGCCAGCCGGGCACGGCCGCACGCGAGATGAGGAGAGCGAGTGGGCGCCGCCGTCGTATTCATCGACCTCCAGAACGGGTTCTTCGAGGACCCGGGCCTCGCGCGGATCCGGGAGCCGCTGGTGCGGGAGTCGAACCGCCTGGCCGCGGCCGCCCGGGACCGCGGCGCCGCACTCTTCCACGTCGTGACCGAGCACGCCCGCGACAAGTCCACGTGGACGCTGAGCATGCTGGACGACGATCAGGGCTTCAACTTCGCCGGCAGCACGCAGGCGGAACCGCTGGAGGAGCTCGATCTGGGTGACGGGCACCGGCTCGTGAAGATCCGCGACAGCGCCTTTCACGGCACGGACCTGGCCCAGCGGCTGCGGATCGGCGGGTGCACCCGGATCGCGATCGCCGGGGTCTCCGGGCAGAGCTGCATCAGCCGCACGGGCGCGGACGCCTTCGCGGAGAACCTGCGCGTCGCCTATGCGTCCGACGCGATCGGGTCCGAGGATCCCGAGCGCTGCGGCGCGTCGCTCGAGATCCTGAGCCGGGAGCTGCGCCAGCCGGTCCTCGGCACCGGCGAGCTGCTCGACTGGCTCGCCGCGGGCTGAGCCGCTGGCGCCGGGATCACTCTTCGCGCGCCGCTCCGTCGAAAAGGTAGTCCGGCAGCTCGCGCACCGGAACGACGACGACGTCGTGCGCCTTCCAGCCCGTCTCCTCGACGCTGGCCAGGGCCTCCTCCGTCTGGTCGAGGCCGACCGCGCCCCGCGGCACCACGAAGACCTCGATGTGGAAGACCATGCCCATGTCCCGGACGCGGGCCGCGGCCTCGCGCACCCACGGCAGTTGCCCCACCGCGGCTTCGATCTCCCCGATCATCGGGTCCGGCTTGCGGTTGTCGTAGGTCGTGGCGCGGGCGTCGAGCAGGCCGAGGACCGCGTTGCGGGTGTTGACGGCGCCGTCCTTGAGGATGCCCGCGGAGATGGCGAGCGCCGCCGCGTAGTCCAGCCACCACAGGCCGACGCCCACGCCCAGGACCCCGATGATGGAGGCGACGTTGGTGGTCCAGTCGGCCTTGGCCATGTCGGCATCCGCGTAGAGGAGCTTGTTGTGCAGCGGGCCGGCCGCCTTCGCCTTGAGCCGGCCGAGGATCACCGCCGGGGCGGCGATGACAGCCATCACGGCCACCATGAGCCAGCCGAGCCAGACCGTGTGGCCCAGCAGCTGGACGGTTCCGATTGCCGGATGCTCCGCTTTAAGGAGCCCCGAAGCGGACTCGTAGGCCATGATGGCGCCGACGACTGCCAGCGTGACGCCGCTGACGAGGTGCCCCACGCCGGTCGCCCGGTGGTACCCGTAGGGGTGCTTCGGGTTGCGGCGGTGCCGGGTGTACATCAGGGCGCTCAGGAAGGCGATCTGCGGGACCGCGGAGAGCAGGTCCTCCACCCAGGCGGTCTTCATGGCCTGCGAATTGCCCATGACCATGGTCACGAGCGTCACCGTGACAACCAGATAGCCCAGCGTGATCCACTCGAGTCGGACGGCGCGGGCCAGCTTGTCGCGCACGTCTTCGGGGAGCTGGTGCTGCTGGCCGGTCATCGCTCTCATCGGGCGGCTCCTGCCGCGCTGGCGTCGAGGAAGCGCTCGAGTTCGGAGGTGAAGGCGTTCTCCCCTGGCGGCACGAGCATGACGAGCTTCCGCTTCTGGCCGCCGAGGACTCGTTCCGCATAGGGTCGCGTGACGCCGGCGTCGGATTCCCAGGGGGTCTTGTCCGTCAGACCGCCGATGACCAGGTGGACGCTCCCGTCGTCGAACCGCCTCACGAGTTCCTCCTCGCCGGCGACGTAGAACTCGATTCCGGCGCCGAGCTCGTCGGCGAAGCCGCGGACCAGATCGACCTCCGACCCCGAGACCTGCTCCTCGCCGACCGCACCGCGGGGTCCGGCGGGCCCCGAGACCTCGACGAATTCCCCGTTGGGCACCGCACCGACGCGCAGCGTCCCGCCGCGGACCGAGTCGAGGGTGCCGTCCGGGTCCGCGGGGATGCTCACCCCGCAACCGCTGAGGATCAGCAGGAGGACCAGCGCGAAGAAGAGCTGCACGAACTTGTGCGGTCCGTTCGCATCCGCCCCAGTCAGCATCTGAATCTCCGCCTCCTTGCGGCCGCGGGGCCGCGCTCGGTCCACAGAAGGGCGCCGCCGCACCGGGCGTCGCTGGGACCAAGTTATGCCCGGCGCCGCCCTCGCCGCAACGGATACCGGCAGCCGGTGTCCAATTCTCAGCAACCTTCCAGCGCAAACCCCGCTCCACGGGTTCCCTTTCGGGGTGAGGTGCGCCATACTCGTAACTAATACTATTAGTTTTGGGGTAGCCACCGCGCGCTCCCCCTCCTGAACAACGCGAGGACACCATGGACCAGACCCTCTACCGCAACGCCCGGATCTTCACCGCCGAACCCGGCGCCGACGGCCCCAGCGCCCAGGCCGCACTCGTCGAGGGCGGACGCTTCGTCTTCGTCGGCGATGAGGAGGGCGCCGCAGCCCGGGCGGACGCAGCCGCCGCGACGGTCAATCTCGGCGGCCGCGTTGTCGTCCCCGGATTCATCGACGCCCACACCCACCTCCTGATGACCGGCCAGGCGCTCGGGAAGGTCGAGCTGACCTCGGCCCGGAACCTGGAGCAGATCCAGGAACGCATCACCGACGCCCGCGCCGCAGACCCCGAGGCTGCGCGGATCCTCGGCCGCGGCTGGCTCTTCGACTCCGTCCCCGGCGGCGCTCCGACGGCGGCGATGCTCGACGCCGTCGCCGACGTGCCCGTCTACCTGGATGCCAACGACCTGCACTCGTGCTGGGTCAACACCGCCGCGCTGGACGAGCTCGGCATCACCGACGAGACCCCGGACCCGATCGGCGGGCGGATCGTCCGCGACGGCGACGGGCGCGCGACCGGCCTGCTGCTTGAGACGGCCGCGTCGCAGATCGTCTGGCCACACCTCGAGACCCACACGACCGACGCCGACCGCGACGTGGCGCTGGACCGGGCGTTCGACGCCTATCTCGCCGCCGGCGTGACCGGCGCCGTCGACATGGCGTTCGGCGAGTCCGACCTGGCCGCCGTCGAACGCGCGCTCACCCGGCACGGCGGGGACCTGCCCGTGCGCCTGGCCGCGCACTGGCTCATCGACAACCACGGCGACGCCGAACGCAACAACAACCAGATCCGGCGGGCGGCGGAGCTGGCGGGGCGCGACTTCGGCGGCTCGTTCCGCGTGGTCGGGGTCAAGTTCATCTCCGACGGCGTCATCGACGCGTGCACCGCCTCGCTCGGCGCGCCCTACACGGACGGGTCGAACGCCGATCCGATCTGGCCGCTCGACGCGCTGCGGCCGGCCGTCGTCGAAGCCGACCGGCTCGGACTGCAGATCGCGGTGCACGCGATCGGCGACGCGGCGAGCTCGAACGCGATCGACGCGCTCGAGGACGCTGTCGCCGCCAACGGGGACCGCGAGCGCCGCCACCGGATCGAGCACCTCGAATACGCCGCCGAGGGCACGGCCGAGCGTCTGGCAGCCCTGGGGATCACCGCGTCGATGCAGCCGGTGCACACCGACGCGGCGGTCCGGCCGAACTGGGACGCCATGCTCGGCGCGGAGCGCGCGGCCCGGGGCTTCGCGTGGGGCGAATACGAGGACGCCGGCGCACTGCTCGCGTTCTCGACCGACGCCCCGACCGCCCCGCACGACGCGCTGGGGAACATGTACGTCGCCACGACGCGCCACTCGGCGCTCGACGCCTCCTTCGAGCCCGTCGAACCCGAGCTGGCACTGCCGCTCGCGAGCGCGATCGGCCACGCGACCCGCGACGCGGCGATCTCCGTCGGGGACGGCGGCGACCGCGGCATGATCGCCGCCGGCTACCACGCGGACTTCGCGGTCCTCGATGCGGACCCGTTCACCGACGGGCCGCAGTCGCTGCTGACCTCGCGCATCGTCTCGACCTTCGTGGGCGGGCGCGAGGTGTTCTCGGCAACCGTCAGCGCCTGAACGAACCGCGAGCCCGGAAGCCGTCATGGCTTCCGGGCTCGCTGTGCGTTGGCAGCCGGCAGGCGTGTCAGCCGAGCTCGGGCGTGCGCGGCGGAACCGTGCGGCGCTGACCCGTCGCCTCGAACGCGGCGGCCAGGGCCAGCAGTGCGTTGTCGTCGTAGGCGCGACCCGCGAACGTCAACCCGACCGGCATGCCGATGTCCGCCATCGTCCCCATCGGCACGGTCACGGTCGGGATACCCAGGTGCCGCGGGACGAGGTTGCCGTTGGC
Organism: Zhihengliuella halotolerans; assembly: GCF_004217565.1. Lineage (NCBI taxonomy): Bacteria > Bacillati > Actinomycetota > Actinomycetes > Micrococcales > Micrococcaceae > Zhihengliuella > Zhihengliuella halotolerans. Next base: position 2,068,727 of record NZ_SHLA01000001.1, read on the forward strand.
GACCCAGACGCCGTTGCGCCAGCCCGCCTCCGCGGAGGCAGGGTTCACGTCCATGTCCGCGGCGCCCACGTCGGCCACGGCGGGGAACACGACGGCGTCGAGCCCGCGGGCGTCCATCCACTTCTCGAGGTCGACGCGGCGCGTCTCCTCGAGCCCGCGCACGCCCGCCTCCAGCTCGGGGATCTGCGTCACGTCGGTCACCGGGTGCTCAGCCGCGTGCGCCGGGTAGGACGCGATGTCGTCGTCGAACCCGTGGTACCGATCCGGCAGGGCCCCGTCGGGGTGCGGGAAGATTCGCTCCCCGTCGACGTCGGCCAGGCGGTTCAGGTTCGGGTCGCCGTTCGCGCGCAGGAAGTCGTCCCAACCGAAGACGGACAGGTCGACGATCTCGCGCCGCAGGTACTCGGGGCTCACAAGCCCGCGCGTCGCGACGTTCGGCGCCCCCGGCCGGTCGCCCTCGTAGTTGGTCACCACGGGGAAGTCCACGACGACGACGGTCGCGCCCGCCGCCTCTAGGTCCGCGCGCGCGGCTTCCCAGAGGTCGATTGCACTCGCCCGGGTCTCGATCCGCTGCCCGGTGGAGCCGCCGATGCCGCGCACACCGTCGAGGCCGCGGAAGGCCGGGCCGGTGCCGGCGTCGTCGTCCTGGTTGATGTACATGGCGGGCACGCCGATGGTCTTGCCCGCCAGCGGGGCGGGACCGTCCGCGAGGACGGGGTACGAGGCGGGCCGCACGGCCGAGGCCGCCGGGATCTCGACCCACGGCTGCACGCGCCAGAAGTCGCCGCGCCTCTCGGCGTCGTCCGCGACGATGACGTCGAGGACCTCGAGCAGGTCGGCCATCGTGCGCGTGTGCGGCACCACGACGTCCATCGTCGGCACGAGTGGCCAGTTCCCGCGCACGGAGATGACCCCGCGGGAGGGAGTGTAGGCGCACAACGCGTTGTTCGACGCCGGCGCCCGCCCCGAGGACCACGTCTCCTCCCCCAGGCCGAAGGCCGCGAAGCTGGCCGCCGTGGCGGTGCCCGAGCCGTTGGACGAGCCGGAACCAAACGCGCTCGTCAGCCAGTCGGCGCTGTACGGGCTCTCGGCCCGGCCGTACACGCCGCGCTGCATGCCGCCGTTGGCCATGGGCGGCATGTTGGTCAGGCCCAGCAGGATCGCCCCGCCCGCGCGCAGCCGGCCGATCGTGAACGCGTCGCGCTGCGCGACGAGGTGCTCGAACGCCGGCGATCCCGAGGCGACGGTGAGGCCGCGCGCCATGTAGGAGTCCTTCGCGGTGTACGGGATGCCGTCCAGCGGGCCGAGCGTCTCGCCGCGGGCGCGGCGCGCGTCGGAGGCCGCGGCCTCGGCGAGCGCCTCGTCGTTGCGCACGACGACGGCGTTCAGTTCCGGGCCCGAGGCATCGAAGGCGTCGATGCGTGCGAGGTACGCCGCGACGAGTTCGACTGCGGTGACCGCGCCGGAGGCGAGGTCCGCGCGCAGCCGGGCGATCGTGGCCTCCACGACTGGATAGTGGCTCATGGTGCCCTCCTCTAGGAAGCCGCGACGCCGGTCAGGCGGGGCTGCTGCTGGGTGATGCAGTGGATAGCGCCGCCGCGGTCGATCACCGGGCGGATGGGCACGGTCACGACGCGGCGGCCTGGGTAGGCGTGGGCGAGGATCTCAGCTGCACGCGCGTCGGCGGGTCCGTCGTCGTATCCGCAGGCGATCACGCCCCCGTTGACCACCAGATGGTTCACGTACGACCAGTCGACGAATCCCTCATCGTCGCGCAATTGGGACGGGGCCGGCACGTCCACGATATCGAACGGTTTCCCGGCCGCATCGGTCTGGCCGGAGAGGAACTCGCGCAGGGTGCGGGAGGCCTCGAAGTCCGGGTGTTCCGGGTTCGTCTGGTGGTGCAGCAGCAGGCGTCCCGGCTCAGGAAGCGTGGCGACCATGTCGACGTGGCCGCGCGTGCCGAAGTCCTCGTAGTCGCGGGTCAGCCCGCGGGGCAGCCAGATCGTCTTGGTCGTGCCGATCGTGCGGGCCAGCTCCGCCTCGACGAGTTCGCGCGTCGCGTACGGATTGCGGCCCGGGTCCAGCTGCACGGTCTCGGTGATCAGGACCGTCCCGGCCCCGTCGACGTGAATCGCACCGCCCTCGTTGACGAGCAGGGAGGGCACGCGCTCGGCGCCGGCGGCCTCGGCCACGAACGCGCCGATCTTCGCCGACTTGTCCCACTCGGCCCACTCCGGGGCGCCCCAACCGTTGAAGATCCAGTCGACGGCGCCGAGCACGCCGGGGCGCTCGTCGTCGACGACGAAGGTGGGGCCGACGTCGCGCATCCAGAACTCGTCCAGCGGGGCATCGAGCAGCTCGACGTCGCCGCCGAGCAGGTTGCGCACCCGGTCCATCTCGCACGGGTCGACGACCATCGTCACGGGTTCGAACTCGGCGACGGCACGGGCCACGGCGGTCCAGGCGGCGTAGGCCTCCTCGGCCGAGGCGGCGTCGTCTCCCAGGGTGGTTCCGGGCCGCGGGAACGCCATCCAGGTGCGTTCGTGGTCGGCGGTCTCTGCGGGCATGCGCCAGCTCATGCGGCGTTCTCCATTCGGTCGGTCTCCGGCGCGGTGGCGTCGGGACGGAGGGCGGGGTTCTTGTAGGGCGCGGTGGTGCGCCAGAGGATCGCGTAGACGCCGCCGCCGATCACGGGGGCGAGGAGCGCGGAGAGGTCGGCGCCGCCGAGGGCCGCGGCGATCGGACCCACGAAGAGGGTCGAGTTCACGAGCAGCAGGGAGACGGACGTGCCGACGACCATCGCGACGACACCCGGAGTGAAGTACCCGCGGCTGTACCAGAACGCGCTTCCCCGGGACTCGTCGTTGAGCGCGACGCCGTCGTACCGGTTCCGGCGCAGGAGGATGTCGACGGCATAGATCGCCACGAGCGGGCCGAGCACGCTCACGCTCAGCTCGAGCGCAGCGTTCAGGGTGTCGAGGAAGCTGGGGGCGGCGAAGACGAGCCAGGCGCCCATCGCCGTCGCGGCCAGCCCCGTCACGACGACGGTGGTGGCGCGCGAGAGCCGCAGGCCCAGGCCCTGCGCGTAGAGGCCGGTCGAGTAGGCCACGAGCACGTTGTTCGTGATGGTGCCGAGCAGGACGACGAAGAGGAAGATCGGGGTGAACCAGCCGGGGACGATCTCGGAAATGGTCCGCTGCGGGTCCGTCATGTCGATCGCGGTGGCCGCGACGACACCGAGGGAACCGATCACGACGGCCGGGATGAAGCCGCCGAGCGCGGTCCACCAGATGACCCCGCGCCGCGGCGTGTTCGCCGGCAGGTAGCGCGAGTAGTCGGCGCCGGTGCCCCAGGACAGCGGGCCGGAGGCGACGATCGCGTAGCCCAGGGCGATGAGCGCCCAGCGTTCGCCGGCCGGCATCTCGGGAGCGGTGTAGGAGAAGTCGGCGGCGCCGAGGACGAAGAAGCCCAGGACGACGAAGGCGACCGCGAGCGCGGCCGAGAAGTAGGGGGCCAGGGCCATGATCGTGCCGTGGCCGTAAACGCTGAAGATGAAGCTCAGGAAGGCCACCACGATCAGGACGACCCACTCACCCGGCCCGGTCAGCTGCACGCCGAGCATCGGCAGCAGGGCCAGGGCCGCGAAGGTGCCGACGGCGATGTTGATGACCTCGTAGAAGAGGCCGATGAGCACGCCGAGCCCGCCGCCGAAGATGCGGTTGCCGCGGATGCCGTACATGGCGCGCATGATCGTGACGCTGGGCGCGCCCGCGGCGGGGCCGCTGACGGCCAGCCAGCCGACGACCGCCCACCACAGGTTGCCGACGACCGTGACGGCGAGCGCCTCGAGAACCGAGAGACCGAGCAGGACGAGGCCGCCGCCGATCACGAAGTAGAGGTAGAGGACGTTCGCACTCATCCAGATCCAGAACAGGGAGACGGGCGAGCCGCCGCGCTCGGACGGGGCGATGTAGTCCAGCCCGTGCGTCTCGACGTGCCCGACGCCGCCCGCGGTCGCCGCCGGGGACCGGGTTGCTGCCGGGGCCGCGGGCACCCCCTCGGGCGGTTGCGTCAGTAGTTCGTTGCTCATGCGTCAGGTCCTCGTGACTGTCGGTCGCTTATTGATCATGTGATCAACAACTGACTGTGACCTTAACTACACTGGACTCATCATGTCAAGAGCCACCAGCCGGCCGACCGGCCGCAAGCCACCCGCCCAACGCTCCGCCGAGATCGTCGACGCCGCCATCAAAATCGCCTGCGACGAGGGGCTTTCCGCCGTGAAGCTGCGCTCGGTGGCGGCCGCCGCGTCCGTCGCTCCGGGCCTCGTCGCGCACTATGTTTCGAGCATGGACGAGCTGGTCGCCACGTGCTTCGAGCGCATCACGCGCGCCGAGCTCGAGGAGGTCCGGGAGATCCTCGACTCGGCGCCGACGCCGAGCCGACGCCTTGCCCAGCTGCTCGCCACGGTCTTCGACTCCACGCGCGACGACGTCACGCTCGTCTGGGTCGAGGCGTGGACCCTGGGCCGGACCAACGAACGCCTCGCGGCCAGCGTCCGCGACGTCATGGACGCCTGGCACGCGGCCCTCGCCGAGGTGATCGCGGCCGGTGTCGCGAGCGGGGAGTTCGCCGTCGAGACGCCCGACGAGGCGGCCTGGCACCTGCTGGGGATGATCGACGGCCTCAACGCGCAGGCGCTCGTGCACTGGCGTCCCGCCACGCGCACGAGCGCCCTCAACGGCCTCGCCGAGCGCCTGCTCGGCGCACCCTCGGGAACTCTGACGAACCTCGTCGGCTGACCTTCGCGGGCGTCAGCCCGCGAACGCGCCCGCTCCCAGAGCGTCGAGCTCCGCCCGGACCGCCGGCCGCTCCTCGCGCTCACGGGCCGCAGCCAGGGACACCGCCACGACGTCGTCGATCAGCACCCGGTGCCCCGACTCGGACGAGGCGATCGCTGCCTCGACCATCGCGAGGCTGCGAACGTTCGCGGCCGCCGTCGTCCCGGGTGAGCGCCCCGTGCGCAGGCAGTCGACGAACTCGGCCAGCGCCCCGGCCGTCTCCTCGGCCCGCGGCTCGAGCACCGCGGTTTCTACTGGCGCCGGCGGCAGGTGCGCCACGGGCGCGCCGTCTCCGTCCCAGCGGGCCGTGCCGCGTTCGCCGCTCACGCGCCAACTCCCGTTCCAGCTGGTCTCCGCTCCCGGCGCGCACCAGCTGCCGGCGTAGACGAACCTGGCGCCGGAGGCGAACTCGAAGACCGCCGACGCGTTGGCGGCCCCGCGATACCAGGACCAGCCGGGGTTGTGCTCCTCGCAGTACACGGCGACGGGATCGGAGCCGATGAGCCGGCGGGCGGCGTCGAAGTGGTGGATGGCCATGTCGACGAGCAGGACGTGGTCCATCTCCTCGCGGAATCCGCCGAAGCGCGGCGCCTTGAAGAACGAGCAGTCCACGGTCCCGATCTCGCCCAGGCTCCCGACCTGCGCCACCAGGGCGTCGAGGGCGGCGAAGTAGCGGCGGGACTGGCTGATCATGAGCAGCTGCCCGGCGACGGCGGCGGACGCGGCCTGCGTGAGCGCCTCGGCGACGGTCGGCGCCGCCGGCTTCTCGCAGAGCACGGGCAGCCCGGCGAAGAGGGCCTCCTCGTTCACCGGCCGGTGGGCGACGGGCACCGTCACATTGACGACCGCCTGGGCGCCGGAGCGGGCGGCGACGTCAGCAACCGACCGGCCCATGACGACGTCGTGCGTCCCGGGGACGCCGGAGGCGGCGAGAGCATCGAGCGCCGCGCGGGCGGCGTCCAGATCGAGGTCGACGAGGCCGACGAGCTCGACGTCGGGGTTCGCCGTGATCGCGCCCAGCCAGTTCCGCCCCATGCCGCCGGCGCCGACCTGGACGACGCGGATCGGAGCTCCGCCGGGAATCGTCGCGAACGCGGTCAATTCTCCATCGCCCCCTCGTAGCCGTGGCCGTTGTAGAAGTCCTCCGCATCGTAGCGCAACAGCGTCGGCGTCTCGCGTTCGGTGCGCAGGCTCTTGGCCCACTCGACGCCGTTGGAGATCACCTTCCGCACCTCCTCCTGGTGGTAGACCGGGTAGTCCTGATCGCCCGGGCTGAAGTAGAAGATCCGCCCGTGACCGCGGCGGTAGGTCATACCCGATCGGAAAACCTCGCCGCCGGTGAACGTGGAGAGGAACACGAGCTCGTCGGGGGCCGGGACGTCGAACTGCTCGCCGTACATCTCCTGGGCGGGGATGACGAACGGGTGCGGGATGCCGCGGGCGATCGGGTGCGTGGGGTCGACGGTCCAGACGAGTTCGCGGTCGTCTTTGGAGCGCCAGCGCAGCGTGCACGTGGTGCCCATGAGCTTGGTGAAGATCTTGGACCAGTGGCCCGAGTGCAGGACGAGCAGCCCCATCCCGGCCAGGACGTGGCGGTGCACGCGCTCGACGATCTCGTCGGCGACCTCCCCGTGGGCCGCGTGCCCCCACCAGACGAGAACGTCGGTGCCGGCGAGCAGCTCCTCCGTCAGACCGTGCTCCGGATCGTCGAGGGTCACGGTGCGGACGCGGGCGCGAGCCCCGAGGTTCTCCTCGATCCCCTCCTTGATGGTGGCGTGCATGCCGTCGGGGTAGATGTCGCGCACCTTCTGCTGGACCTGCTCGTGCCGGTTCTCGCCCCAGACGACGACGTCGATCGGGGGCTCGGGTGTGGTGTTTCCGTTCATGGTGGTTACCTCGTTTCGTGGAATTCGTATGATGTGCGGCAGTCGGCGGCGCTATTTCACGGCGCCCCCGGTGGCACCGGCCGCGATGAACTTCTGAGCGAGCAGGAGCAGCACGATCGCCGGCAGCGAGGAGAGCACGGCCGTGGCCATGACGGCACCCCAGTTGGAGACCTGCGTGCCCAGATACTGGTAGATGCCGAGGGTCACGGGCCGCAGCTCGTCCGTTGTCGTCAGCGTCAGCGCGAAGAGGAAGTCGCTCCACGCGAACAGGAACGCGAACAGCGCGGCGGTGACGACGGCGTTGCGCGAGACCGGCAGGGCGATCGAGACGAACGCCCGCACGTGCCCGGCGCCGTCGACGCGCGCGGCCTCGAGGATCGACGGCGGCAGCCCCTGCATGAAGGCCCGCAGGATCAGGATCGCGAACGGGATCGAGTGCGAGGCGTCGGCGAGGATGAGCCCGAGCGTCGTGTTCAGCAGGCCGAGGGTGTTGTAGGCGGCGTAGAGGGCGTTGGCGATGACGATGCCCGGGATCATCTGCGCGATGAGGATGATCAGGAGGGCGACGTTGATCCACCGGTAGCGGAACTGCGCCAGCGCGTAGGCGGCCGGGGTGGCGATCGCGAGGGACACGACGACGGACCCGAGCGAGACGATCAGCGAGGTCACCAGGTTCGGCCCCTGATCGGCGATCGCGGTCGCGTACCCGGCGAAGCTTGGGTTGAGCGGGAAGAAGTCGGCGTTGAGGGTGTTCCCGGAGGGCTGCAGGGACGCGTTGACCATCCAGTAGACGGGGAACAGCATGACCGCCACGAAGACGGCCCCGAGGACCGTGTAGCGCAGATCCTTGCGGGAGCGCAGGGACGTGGGCCGGAAGTCGGCGCGTTGTGCGACGGGGGTTGTCATGTCGGTACTCCTTTCTAGTTGGCCGACCGGCGCGTGCTGCGGAGGTAGACGAGCGCGAAGACGAGGGAGATGACGATCAGAACGTTGCTGAAGGCGGCCCCGACGCCGAACTCGAAGTCCACGAAGGACGACTGGTAGGAGCGGATGGCGATGGTCTGGGTGGCATTCGCGGGACCGCCGTTGGTCAGGCCCAGGATGATGTCGATGACCTTGAGCGTGTAGACCACGCCGAGGATCAGCACCACCGAGATCACGCCGCGCAGGTTCGGCAGCGTGATGTGCCAGAACGCCTTCCAGCCGGTCGCGCCGTCGAGCGCTGCGGCCTCGTACTGCTCCTCGGGAATCTCCTGCAAACCCCCGTAGAGGATCGTGACGTTGAACGGGATGCCGACCCAGATGTTCACGAGGATCACCGCGGTCAGCGCCAGGTCCGGGTCGGTCAGCCAGGGCACGGCGTCCAAGCCGAGGCCGCGCAGCGCCTGGTTGAGGATGCCGCCGTCGAGCTCCATGATCGAGCGCCACGTGGCGCTCGCGACGATGAGCGGCAGGAGCCACGGCAGCAGCAGCACGGCCCGCATGAACCCGCTGAGCGGGAACTTGCGGTGGAAGAACACGGCCAGGGCCAGCCCGATCGCGAACTGCCCGGCGATCGATCCGACAGTGAAGACGGCCGTGTTCCACAGGGCCGGGACGAAGAGCTGGCTGCTCATCGCTGTGACGTAGTTGGTCAGTCCGACCCAGGGGGCCTCGCCGGTGAAGAACGTCGCGGTCGTGTAGTCCTGGAACCCCATGACCACGTTCTTCACGACGGGGTAGCCGAAGAACAGGGCCACGTAGACGGCGGCCGGGACGACGAACATGAACTTGACGACGTCGTCCCGTCGCAGCCGTCGGCGGCGGACGGGGCCGGGCGCGCCGGCGGTCGCCGCGGCGGTCGGCGCTCCCGGATGTGCTCTCACCTGAGTGTGCGTCTCACTCACGGGGTCAGCCCTGCGCGGCCTGTTCGAAAGCCTCCTCGGCTGTGGCCTTGCCGGTCAGCGCGAGCTGGATGGCGGTGTAGATCTCCGTCGCCGTGGCGGGCCACTCGGTGCCGAGCTGGCCGGTGCGCGAGCGGGCGTTGCGGACCTGCTCGGCGAACGCCTCCATCGAGGGGACCTCCTCGACGTACTCGTCGATCAGGTCCGTGCGGGTCGGCACCTTGAACGTCGCCTTCGCGATCTCGAGCTGGTTCTCCTCGCCGGAGATGCAAGCGACGAACTCGGCGGCCTTGGCCTGCTTGGCCTCGTCCCCGGTGGCCGGCACGGTCCAGACCTCGCCGCCGAGCGGTGCGATCGGGGTCTCGCCGGCGTTGGGGACGGGAACCTGCACGGAATCGTAGTTGATGCCGGACTCCTCCAGGGCGGGGATCTGCCACGGGCCGTTGATCGTCATGGCGGCGTTGCCGGCTGCGAACTGATCCTTGGCGTCCCCCTGGGACCAGTTCATGACGGACTCCGACGCGGAGCCGGACTCGACCAGGTCGACCCACAGCTCCAGCGCCTCGGCGACCTGAGGCGTCGTCAGGTCCGTCTCGTCACCGCCGTTGGACCACATGAACGGCAGGAACTGCCACGAGCCCTCGTAGGTCGCGACGGCGGAGAAGGAGAGCCCGTACCGGTCCCCCTCCGTGAGCGCCTCGGCCGCGGACTTCAGTTCGTCCCACGTCTGCGGGGGCTCGATTCCGGCCTCTTCGAGCATGTCCACGTTGTAGAACAGCCCGAGCGTGTTCACGACCGGGCCCAGCCCGTAAACCTCGCCCTCGTAGGAGGCCGCGTCGAGGATGCCCTGCGCGAATCCGGAGGTGTCGAGACCGTAGTCGCTCAGCGGGGTCAGCCCGCCGGACTGGGCGATCTCCTGCACGTCCGGGTTGTCGAGCATGAGGACGTCGGGCAGCGTGCGCGAGGACGAACGCTGCAGCACCTTCTGGATGAGGTCCTGCCCGGGCACGGTCTCGCGCTTGATGCTCACGCCGATCTCGGCGCCGCAGTCGTCGATGGCCGCCTGCATCAGGGATTTGTCCGGCTCGTTGTTGTAGTAGTCCAGGACGGTGAGCGTGTCGGGGTCGGAGCCGGCCGTGCCGGATCCGCCGCCGCAGGCGGTCAGGGCCAGCGGTACGACGGCGGCGGTCGCCGCCGCGGACAGCAGTCGCCGGCGGATGGTGGGCGGGGTGTTCTTCTGCATGGGTGCTCCTGTGTCGGGTGTGTACATCAGAGGGAAGGTGCGCAGCGCGGGCGGTTCAGGCGCCCGCGGCGGGGACCGGCGTCAGCCGGGAATCATCGGCGGCGCTGGCCTCGACGGCAGCGAGGACGCGCTGGACGTAGTCGCCGTCGCCGAACGAAGGGGCGGCGGCGGGGCCTCCGGCGATCGCCCGGGCGAAGCCGACGGCCTGGTGCACGAACGCGTGGTCGTAGCCGAGCCCGTGCCCGGGCGGCCACCACGCGTCGACGTAGGGGTGGTCGGGCTCGGTCACGTGGATCCGGCGGAAACCGGCCTCGGCGGCGGGCAGCGTGTGGTCGTGGAACCAGAGCTCGTTGAGGTTCTCGAAGTCGAAGTAGACGGATCCGGCGGACCCGTTGACCTCGAACTGGATCGCGTTCTTGCGTCCCGCGGCGAAGCGGGTGGCCTCGAAGGAGGCGAGGGCGCCGCCGTCAGTCCGGCCCGTGAAGAGCGCGGCGTCGTCGACTGTGACCTCACCGCTGCCCGCGCCGGCCGTCGCGGCAAGGCCGCCTGAGGCCTCCGGCAGCGGGCGTTGCTTCACGAACGTCTCGGTCAGGGCGCTGACCTCGGCGAGGTGCTGGCCGGTGACGAAGGCGGCCATGTCAACCAAGTGGGCGCCGATGTCGCCGAGGGCGCCCGAGCCGGCGCGTTCGCGCTGGAGCCGCCAGACGAGCGGGAAGTCAGGGTCCGCGATCCAGTCCTGCAGGTAGCGGGCCCGGATGTGGCGGATCTGCCCGAGCCGCCCGTCCTCAACGAGGCGCCGGGCGTACGCGATCGCCGGCGTGCCGCGGTAGCTGTAGCCGACCATGGACTTCACGCCCCGATCGGCTGCCGCCCGGGCCGCCGCGACCATCGCCGCGGCCTCCTCCGGAGTGTTGGCCAGCGGCTTCTCGCACAGTACGTGCTTGCCGGCCTCGAGCGCGGCGATCGCGATCGGCGCGTGCAGGTCGCCGGGCACGCAGATATCGATCACGTCGACGTCGTCCGCTTCGACCAGCCGCCGCCAGTCCGTCTCGACCCGCCCGATCCCGAAGCGGGTCGCGAACTCCCCGGCCCGCGTCCCGTCGCGGCCGCTGACGGCGACGATTTCGGGGCGGGCGGCAAGATCGAAGAATTTCGGGGCGCTCTGCCAGGCCGCCGCGTGGATGCTGCCCATGAACGAGTACCCGATCAGGCCGATGCGCAGCGTCTGCGCACTCTTCGCGTCTGTCATGCCGTTCCTCTCCTCCCCCGGCGGTGTGTCCGCTCGATCGCGTTGACACCCCACCGGTTAAGCGCTTAACTTGTCTGGAGTCGAGTATGGAGTGATGCGATTCACATTGTCAACACCCGCCGCGATTTACCGGCAGGCATAATGAGGTGGAACCCGAAAAAGGAGGGCGTCATGGCCACCATGCAGGACGTCGCACGGCACGCCCAGGTCTCCATCGCGACCGTTTCCTTCGTCCTCAACAAGACGAAGCCCGTCACGGCGGCGACGCGGGAGCGCGTCGAGGCGGCCATGGCGGAACTCGGCTACCGCCGCAATCCGGCCGGGAGCGCCCTGGCCCGCGGCCGCACGGACATCATCGCGCTCCTCTATCCCGCGCTCCAGCGCCAATTGCATGCGACGGCGACCCGCTTCTTCACGAGTGCGGCCGAGCGCGCGAGCGAACGCGGATTCAGTCTCGTCCTCTGGCCCGCCGCCAATGAGGCCGCGCAAATCGAAGAGCTCACACGCAGCGGCCTGATCGACGGAGTCCTGCTCATGGAGGTCCAGCTCGACGACGCCCGCGTCGAGGCCCTGCGCGGCGGGAGCACGCCCTTCGCTCTGATCGGCCGCACCCAGGACCCCTCCGGCCTACCCTTCGTCGACATCGACTTCGAGCAGACGGTAGTGCAAGCGGTCGAGCAGATCGTCACCCTCGGCCACACGAACATCGCCTTCATCTACGACCACTCCGGCCCCACGACCCTGCACGCCTACGGCGCGATCGCGCGGGCAAGCCGCGCCTTCCACGACACCCTGGCGCAGTCGGGCCTGACGGGGGTCTTAGTGGACTGCCGCGAGAATCCGCGCGCGGGCCGCCTCGTGGGCGAGACCTTCCGCGCCGATTTCCCGGACGCCACCGCCGTGATCATCATGAACGAGCTGGCGAGCCCGGGCTTCATGACGGGCCTGCGCCGCTCCGGTGCCCGGGTCCCCGAGGACCTCTCGGTGCTCTCGATCGTCTCCTCGGAAACCGTCGCGACGATGTCAGACCCGGAGCTGGCGTTCATGCGCGCCCCCGCCGTCGAGCTGGGCCGGCTCGGCGTGGACGCCATCATCGACCGGATCACCGCCCCGGACTCGCCCCTCCCCCACACCCTCGTCCCCTGTGAAATGGTCCCCGGCCCCTCCCTCGGGCCGACCCCGGAGCACTAACCCACGCGCCACTCGGTGCCCGGGCCGACTCGGCGCGCAAACTCGTCGTCGTGCGTGACGAGAACCAGCGCCCCGCCGAAGCCTTCGAGCGCGGAGACCAGCTGGTCCACCGAGTCGAGGTCGAGGTTGTTGGTCGGCTCGTCGAGCAGGAGCAGCTGCGGAGCCGGGTCCGCCAACAGGATCCGCGCGAGCGCGACCCGGAAGCGCTCCCCGCCCGAGAGCTGTCCGACCGCCTCGCCCACACGCGCACCGCGGAAGTGGAAGCGCGCCAGTCGAGCCTTGACCTCCGCCTCCGTCGAGCCCGGCAGCACGGAGCGAACGTTCGCGAGCACGCTGGCGTCGTCGTTGAGGCCCTCCCAGCCGTCGCCGCCACCGAGGCGCTGGCGCAACCAGCCCACCGGCACGACGGCGGCGTCGGCAATTTGCGCGAGCAGCGTCGACTTGCCGGCCCCGTTGCGCCCCGTCACGCGCACGCGTTCGGGCCCGCGCAGGTGCAGGATTGCGCCGCCGACGGGGGACTGATCGACTACTGCGTCGCGAGGCAGGTCAAGGCTCGCGAGCGGAAGATCGAGGACCGTGCGCCCGGCCGGGACGCAGGTGTCCGGCAGGTCGATGCTGATCGCGATGTCCGCCGGCAGCTCCTCCCGGGCGGCGTCGAGGTCTGCGCGGGCCGCCCCCTCCTTGCCCGCCATCATGGTCCGGGTCCGGCCGGCCGTGGCCTCGGCCTGGTTGCGTCGCGCGTTGGCGAGGATCTTGGGCATGCTGTCGGCGGCGGCCCGGCCCGAGCGGGCGCTGCGGGCGAGCTTGGTTTCCGCCTCGATTCGCTGCCGGCGCTCGGTTGCAAGGTGAGAGGCCGCCTCGCGCACGCGCCGCTCGGCGCTCTCGCGCTCGGCCGCGAGGCCCTGACGGTAGACCTCCCACGCGTCCGCCGTCCCCGAAGCGCCGAACGTGCGCAGTTCCGCCCGCTCGGCGAGCATCGAGCGCACGCCGACGGGGCGCAGCTCGGCGATGGCGTCGACGCGGCGCAGCAGCTCGACGTCGTGGCTGGCCACCACCAGGGTGCGGTCGCCGCGGCCCGCACCCCAGCGCTCGACGGCGGAGTAGAACCGGGCGCGGGCGACGGCGTCGAGGTTGTTGGTCGGCTCGTCGCAGAGCGTGAGGGCTGCACCCGCGCGCTCGACGCCGGCGAGCGCGACGATCATCGCCTCCCCGCCGGAGAGCGTCCCGACGCTACGGGTGAGGAACCCGGGCCCGTCGACGGGCAGCCCGTACTCGGCCAAGAGCGCGATGCTGCGCTCCTCGAGGTCCCACTCGTCGCCGACCAGCTCCAGGGCGCGCAGCAGTTCGTCGCCCTCGAGCCCGCCGTCCAGCACTCCGCGCAGGGCGTCGAGCCGGCCGGCGATGCCGAGCAGATCGGCGACCGTGTCGCCGGTGCGCAGGGTGGTCTCCTGCGGGAGGTAGGCGACGTCGTCGGGCGCGGAAAGGCCGCCCTCGGTCGGCGCGAGGCGCGAGGCGGCAAGCTTGAGCAGGACGGACTTGCCGGTCCCGTTGGGGCCGACGAGGCCGACGGTGCCGGTCAGCGTGGCGGTGAGTTCGTCGAAGATGCGGCGGCCGTCGGGCCAGACGAAACCGAGGCGGTCGAGCCGCAGGGATGCCCGTGACGAATCGTGACGCGGCATGCGAGGACGTACTGACGAGGGGGTTGAAGACATGGGGCGCTCCCGGGAAGAGATGGATGCGCCGGCGGGTGCGGCGCGATTCAGCGGAGGGTGCGCACGGTCTTCAACGGAATGCCTTTGCTCGACGACGGGAGGACCTCAGTTTCCGCCATCCCATTGGGCTTTGTCAACCAGTACTCGCGGACCCGCTCGGACGTGATGACCGACACGTGAGGGCGCGGGGACTTGAATTAGGAACCACTTGTATGTGCTTAATGTCATCGCATTAGGCAAGCCTTACTTAAAGGTCGAAGTTTCGGCGGACTCCCCCAGCCCACCACCGCCTCGGCCTCCGTACTTGTCAGGGATCGAATCATCAGGAGAGTCCATGACCCCCGTGAGCATCACCGACCGCACCGGCGTCCCCCTCGGGGCCGCCGCCTCCGCGGTCCCGCAGCACCCGCTGGCGGCCGCCAACCAGCTGCTGGCCGGTGAGACCGTGCACCAGTTCATCGCCGAATCCGGTGCCGCGACGCTGCTGGCGGCCTCGGCCGTCGCCGGCGCCCGCGGCCCCTCGACCGGCCCCACGCCGGAGGCCCTCGGCGCGCGCATCGACGCCGTCGACCTCTCGGCCCCGCTCGGCGGCACCAACGCCGCCCTCACCGAGGCCGCGGACCTCTATCTCAAGGACGCCGTCTACTTCCACCATCCGCGCTACCAGGCGCACCTGAACTGCCCCGTCCTGATCCCCGCCGTCGCCGCCGAGGCACTCGTGACCAGCGTGAACTCCTCGATGGACACGTGGGACCAGTCGGCCGGCGCGACCCTCATCGAGCGCCGCCTGACGCGCTGGACCGCGGACCTCATCGGCCTCGGCACGGACGCCGACGGCATCTTCACCTCGGGCGGCACGCAGTCCAACCTGCAGGCGATGCTCATCGCCCGCAACCACGCGGTCGCGTCCCGCACGGGCTCGCTGCCCGAGCGCCTGGCCGGGCTGCGCATCTACGCTTCGGCCGATTCGCACTTCAGCATCTCCAAAGCCGCCACCCTGCTCGGCATGGGCGAGGACGCCGTCGTCGCCGTCCCGACCGACTCCGCCCACCGCATGGACGCGGCTGCGCTGCGCTCCGCCGTGGACGCCGACGCCGCCGCCGGCCTGACCCCGATGGCGATCGTCGCCACCGCCGGCACCACCGACTTCGGGGCCATCGACCCGCTGGCCGCGTGCTCCGCCCTCGCGGGTGAGCACGGTGCCTGGTTCCATGTCGACGCCGCGTACGGCTGCGGCCTCCTGATCTCCCGCCACCGGGACCGACTCGCCGGCATCGAGGGTGCCGACTCGGTCACCGTGGACTACCACAAGTCCTTCTTCCAGCCCATCGGCTCGAGCGCCCTGCTCCTCGCCGACGGCGCGAACTTCGGGCACATCACCCATTACTCCGAATACCTCAACCCCGCCGGGCAGGCCGGCACCGTGCCGAACCAGGTCGACAAGTCGCTGCAGACCACGCGCCGCTTCGACGCCCTCAAGCTCTGGGTCTCGCTGCGGTCGATGGGCGCCGAGGCGATCGGCGCGCTCTTCGACGAGCTGATCGATCTCGCCGCCACGGCGGCCTCCCTCGTCGCCGCGCACCCGGAGCTCGAACTCGCCGCCGAGGCGCAGTTGAGCACCGTCGTCTTCCGCTTCGTGCCCGCCGGGCACGACGACGCCGCCCCCGGGGCCGCCATCGCTCTGAACGCGCTGCAGGACGAAATCCGCGCCTCCCTCTACTCCTCGGGCGAGGCCATGGTCGCGGCGACGACCGTCGACGGCGCCCGCCACCTCAAACTCACGCTCCTGAACCCCCGCGCCACGCTCGCCGACCTCGAAGCGGTGCTGACCGCCGTCGTCGTCGCGGGCGCCCGCCTGACCGAGGAGGCTGCACGTTGATCCCGTCCCCCACGACCGACCTGACGGACGGCCAGGTGTTCGACGCGGTCGGCATCGGCGCCGGCCCGTTCAACCTCGGCTTCGCCGCGCTCGCGACCGGCGCCCCGGACCTGCGCGTGGCGGTGTTCGATGCCGCCGACGACTTCACGTGGCACCCCGGCATGATGCTGCCCGGCACGCACCTGCAGGTCCCCTTCATGGCGGACCTCGTCACGCTCGCGGATCCGAGCAACGAGCACAGCTTCCTCAACTACCTCAAGGCCTCCGGCCGCCTCTACCCCTTCTACATCCGGGAGAACTTCTATGCGCTGCGCCGCGAATACAGCGACTACCTGCGCTGGGCAGCGCACCGGCTGGACTCGGTGCGCTTCGGCCACACGGTCACGGACGTCACCCACGAAGACGGCTCCTATCGGGTCACCGTGCAGACGCCTGCGGGTGCACGCACGGTCCGCGCGCTGAACCTCGTGCTCGGCACGGGCACGCAGCCGTGGGTCCCGGACACGGTGGACCCCGTCGCGCTGGCCACGGGTGACGCCTTCCACACGAGCGAGTACGCGCACCGGCGCACGCAGCTGGCCGACCGGCACCGGATCGCCGTCGTCGGCAGCGGCCAGTCCGCCGCCGAGGTCGTCGCGGACCTGCTGGAGACTTGGGTGGACACCCCACACGAGGAGACGGGTGAGCCGCGCGAGCTGGTCTGGATGACGCGCTCGCCGCGGTTCTTCCCGCTCGAATACACCAAGCTCACGCTCGAGATGACCTCACCCGAGTACATCGACCACTTCCATGGCCTGCCCACGTCCCGACGCGACGCTCTGGGTGCGGCGCAGAAGGGCCTCTACAAGGGCATCAACGCCGACCTGATCGACCACATCCACGAGCTCATGTACATGCGCGACGTCGAGTCCGCACCCGGGCGCGTGCGCCTCATGGCGGCCACGTCGCTCGACACGCTGACCTCCCGCGTCGACGGGCTGCGCCTGAACGTCCACAACGACGACGACGGCGGGGCGCACGCCCTCGACGTCGACACCACCGTGCTCGCCACCGGGTACGGCTACCGCGAACCCGGCTTCCTGTCCGGCATCGAGGACCGCATTCGCCGGCTGCCCGACGGCCGGTTCGACGTGGACCGCGAGTACTCGATCGGCGTCCACTCCGACGTGCTGGTCCAGAACGCCGAGCTGCACACGCACGGCTTCACCGCCCCCGACCTCGGCATGGGCGCCTACCGCAACTCCGTGATCATCAACCGGATCGCCTCCCGCGAGGTCTATCCGGTGGAGCAGCGCATCGCGTACCAGGAGTTCGGTTCATCGAAACCCGCCGCCGGCACCACCCATCAGTACGACGACGCAGCACCCGCCACCGCGCCCGCCGAAACCGGCGCCGCACCCCGCCAGGAGGCCACCCGATGACCCTGACCACCGAGACCACCGCAACCGCCGGCACTCGCGCGACGACGCCGTCGATCACCTTCCGTCCAGTAGCACCGCAGGCCGACGCGGCCCTGCTGCATTCCTGGATCGCCACCGAGCACGCCCGATTCTGGGGCATGCCGGAAGCGACCGAAGCTGAGGTGCGCGCCGAGTACGAGCGCCTCGACGCCGAGACACACCACCGCGCGCTGATCGCCGAACGCGACGGTGTCCCGCAGTTCCTGGCCGAGGTCTACGACCCGGCGCACTCGCAGCTGGCCGGGCAGTACGCCCATCGCGACGGCGACGCCGGCCTGCACCTGCTGCTGCCGGCAGCCGAGTCCCCCGTGCCCGGCTTCAGCGAGGCGGCCATGACTGCGGCGCTGACCCACGTCTTCTCGGACCCGTCCGTGGTGCGCGTGGTCGTGGAGCCGGACGCCGCGAACACGGCCGTGCACGCACTGAACTCCCGCGTCGGGTTCCGCCCCCTCGGCCGCGTGGACCTGCCGCCGTTCGGATCCGAACCGGCCAAGCGCGCGCTCCTGTCCTTCTGCGACCGCTACGACTTCGCCCGGGCCACCGGTGCCGCGTCGACGATTGCCGCGCATCTGGACCCGGTGCGCTGGGCCGCCGCCAACCGCCACGTGGTCGCGAAGGCGATCGGCGAATTCGCCCACGAGCGCATCTTCGAGCCGGAGGCGACGGACGGCGGCACGTACGTGCTGCGCGGAACCGGGCGCGACGGCGTCGTGCACGAATACGCCTTCGCCGCGACGCGGCACCTGCTCAACCATTGGCGTGTGGACGCGGACTCGCTCACCCACACCGCTGGCGGGGTGGCGCAGAGCGTCGACGCGCAGGAGTTCGCCGTCCAGTTCCAGACGGTGCTGGGGATCTCCGACGCGCAGCTTCCGACGTACGTCGAGGAGCTCGGTTCGACGCTCGCCAGCCACTGCTACAAGCAGCTGCATTCGACCGCTTCGGCCGCCGAGCTCGCCGCCGGCACCGGCGAACCGATGGTCGACTTCCAGCGCATCGAGGCGGCGATGACCGAGGGGCACCCGTGCTTCGTTGCCAACAACGGCCGGCTCGGGCTCGGCGCCCAGGACTACCTGGACTACGCGCCGGAGACCGGGAGCGCGGTGGCGATCGAGTGGGTGGCGCTGCACTCCTCCCGCGCGCGGTACGACGCGGTGCAGGGCCTGGCCCACCGCGACCTGCTGGCCGCCGAGCTCGGCACCGGGACGCTCGGCGCGTTCGACGCGCGCTTGGCCGCGGCGCTGGCGGGCACCGGGCTCGACCCGGCGGACTACCTGTACCTGCCGGTGCACCCGTGGCAGTGGGAGCACCGGCTCGCGGTGACCTTCGCCCCGGACGTCGCAACACGGAAGATGGTGCACCTGGGCGCCGGGGATGACCTGTACCAGCCGCAGCAGTCGATCCGGACGTTCTTCAACCGGACCAGCCCGGAGAAGTGGTACGTGAAAACCGCCTTGTCGGTGGTGAACATGGGGTTCCTGCGCGGGCTGAGCGCGAAGTACATGGAGTCGACGCCGGCGATCAACGAGTGGCTCGAGGAAGTCGTGGCCTCCGACGCCGAGCTGCACGAGCGCCGCGTGGAGCTACTCAAGGAGGTCGCCGCCGTCGGCTACCGGAGCCCGCTCTTCGAGTCCGCAACCGATGCGACGAGCGCGTACCGAAAGATGCTGGCCGCGCTGTGGCGCGAGTCCCCGGCCGAGCGGATCGGCGAGGACGAGCAGCTGGCCACCATGGCGTCCCTGTTGCACGTCGACGCGGACGGCAACTCGCTGGCCGCGGCCATGATCCGCCGGTCGGGGGTGGGCGCGGAGGCGTGGCTGCAGTGCTACCTCGATGCGTACCTCGTCCCGCTGGTGCACTTCCTCATCCGCTACGACCTCGTGTTCATGCCGCACGGCGAGAACATCATCCTGGTCACCCGCAACGGCCTGCCGGACCGGATGCTCATGAAGGATTTGGCGGAGGAGGTCGCGGTGATCGGGCCGAGGACCCCGCTACCCGAGGACATCGAGCGCATCCGCGTGGACGTACCGGCCGAGGAGCGGGTCTTCTCGATCTTCACGGACGTCTTCGACTGCTTCTTCCGGTTCCTCGCGCCCCTGCTCGCGGGCGAGGGGCTGATCACCGAGGAGGAGTTCTGGGGTGTCGTCCGTGAGCGGCTGCGCGCCTACCGGGAGCGGAACCCTGAGCTCGCGGCGGACTTCGACGAGCTCGGCCTCTTCGCCGACGGATTCTCCCTCTCCTGCCTGAACCGGCTGCAGCTGCGGAACAACCAGCAGATGCTGGACCTGGGAGACCAGGCCGGCGGGCTCATCTACGCGGGCACGCTGGAAAACCCGATCGCCTAGCAATTCCGCAATGACGAGTGGCGGTCCGAAACGAATTCGGACCGCCACTTCTCGTTGCGCATTGGATTGAACGACCACGGAGTCCGCATCTCTCCGCCCCTGCGCAACGCCGACGCCGTTACGCGTCGAGGAGGTTCGCGACCGCTAAAATTTCGGCGTCGCTCAGCCCGGCGGCGCGGTCCCCGCCCGGCGCGCGGAGCAGTCCCTCGACGTCGGTCGCGGCGAGGAACGTGTGCAGACGCTCGAGCTTCTCACCGAGCAGTTGTCGGAGCTGCTCTTCCGGTACGTGGGACTCGTACGGGTGCTTGATCGGGCTGACCGCGTGCCACGCGTTGATGCCGCGCAACCCCGACGCGTACTGGTCCGCGACGAGTTCCTCGCGTCCCGCCAGTTTCAGGGCCAAGCTCACGATGAGCCCCGTCCGGTCCCGGCCGGCCGAACAGTGCACGACGACGCCGCCCCCGCGTCCGCCCGCCTGCGCCAGCGCCCGGAACGCCGCGGCGATCTTGTCGGGGAACATCTCGGCGTTCACCGCGTAGTAGGCCGGATCGCTCAGGTAACGGCCCACCCGGGCCATGAACTCGGCGTTGCCCTGGTCCTCAGTCGGCGCGGACAGGATGCGCATGTCCGGCAGCAGTTCGGCCGGAACCTCGGGATCGGTGGGACGCCGGACCCGCTCGTCGGGGTTGCGCAGGTCGACGACGGCGCGGACCCCGTCGTCGTACATGTCCTGCCACCCGGCGGCCGTGAGCCACTCACGCCGGCCCATGCGGAACAGCCGGCCGGCGACGTGGTGGGCGTTGACGGCTCCGTCCCACGGCAGGCTCGAGTGGGCGATGGGCGACGTCATGCGCCGTACCGCGCGACCCGGTGCCGCAAGTGCGCCCTGACCTGCGGCCACTCGGAGGCAACGATCGAGTAGACGCACGTGTCGCGGAGCGCGCCGTCGGCCGTCCTCCTATGGGCGCGCAGCACGCCGTCGAGCTTGGCGCCGAGACGCTCGATAGCCTGCCGCGACTGGTGGTTCATCCAATGGGTCCGGAACTCCACGGCGGGACAGCCGAGGACCTCGAACGCGTGCGTCAGCAGCAGCAGCTTCGACTCCCCGTTGGTGCCAGTGCCGTGGGCCGACGCCCGGTTCCACGTGTAGCCGATCTCGACGCGCGGCAACTCGAGGTCGATGTTCGCGAACGTGGTCATCCCCAACACCTGGCCGCCGGCACCCACTGCGACGAAGGGCATCATCTCGCCGCTGCGCTGGCGGGCCAGTCGGGACTCGATCTCGGCCGCCATCTCTTCGGGGCGAGGCACGCTGGTGTACCAGAGGTTCCACAGCTCACCGTCGCTCGCTGCAGCTACCAGCCCGTCGTGGTGATGTTCCGCGAGCGGCTCGAGGGTGACAAGGGCCCCGGAAAGCGTAGGGGTGGTCAGTAAATCCATGACGCCAGCTTAGCGACCTGCCGAGGTCTCTTCCGCCGGCGTTTGCGAGCGAGAAGCGTGTTGACGCAGTAATGCCAACACACCCGTTTTAGCGGCGTACCCGAGTCCGAACACAACGATCAAAGCAGACAGACGCGGCACCTCAAGGACCCACACAGCTGCCTCAGCGACGGCGAGGAGCACAACAACAAAGACGGCTGTTTGCAGGAAATTCCTCATTTCCATTGCCTTCCGGATCGCGGCCTACTCCGCTCCACGCTACAAGACGCCACCCACTCCGTGAACCATGAGTACTTACTGCTCTTCCGGGGGCACAAATCCAACATCGACTCACGTGGCGTCGGGGTCGGGGTCGGTCGGCGCCGCCGGGTCAGCTCCAGTCGAAGAAGCCCTTGCCCGATTTGCGGCCCAGCTCGCCGGCGGCCACCTTGTCTCGCAGGATCTGCGGCGGCGCGAACCGCGCCCCGAGCTTGGACTCCAGGTACTCGGCGATCCCGAGCCGCACGTCCAGGCCCACGATATCGGTGGTCTTCAGCGGTCCGGTCGGGTGCTTGTAGCCGAGCACCATCGCGTTGTCGATGTCTTCGGCGCTCGCGACGCCCTCCTCGACCATCCGCATGGCCTCGAGCGCGATCGCCACGCCCAGCCGCGAGGACGCGAACCCGGGGGCGTCGTTGACGACGACGGGCGTCTTGCCGAGCGCTCCGGTCCAACCGCGGGCCGCCTCGACGTGGGCGGGGTCGGTCCGCTCGCCGACAACCACCTCGATCAGGGTCGAGGCCGGCACCGGATTGAAGAAGTGCAGGCCCAGGAAATGCTCCGGGCGCTCGAGCTCGCCGGCCAGCGCGGAGACGGAGATCGACGACGTGTTCGAAGCGAGCACGGCGTCGGTGCCGAGGTGCTGCTCGACGGCGCGCAGCGAGGCGACCTTCAGGTCCCAGACCTCGGGGACGGCCTCGACGACGAGCTCACGGTCGGAGAACGCGGCGTAGTCGGTGCTGACAGCCAGCCGGTCCAGGTGGTCGCCCTCGGGCAGGCCGCGCTCGATGGACTTGGCCACGGCGGAGGCGACGCGGTCGCGCGCCGCGGTGGCGGCGTCGTCGTTCTGCTCAACGACGACGACGTCGGCCCCCTTGATCAGGAAGGCGTGGGCGATGCCCGCGCCCATGCGGCCGCCGCCGAGGACGCCGACGCGGGCGGGAAGCTGCTGTTCGGTCATGGTGCTCCTACTTCTTCTTGCGGTCCAGGAAGTCCTGCATGCGCCGGAACTTCTCCTCGGATTCGAAGAGCATGCCCTGGGCCAGCGTGTCGATCATCGGGTGCGCCTCGCGCGGGGCGTGGAAAACGGACTTCGTCAGCCGCACGGCGAGCGGGTCCTGGGCGCCGATGCGTCCGGCGAGTGCGCGCGCGGCGTCGATCAGCTCGTCGCCGGGGACGAGGTCGGTGATCAAGCCGACGCGCAGGCAGTCCTCGCCCGTGAGGATCTTGCCCGCCAGCAGGATCTCTTTGGCGAGCGGCTCGCCGATGAGCTCCTTGAGCCGCCACGTCGCACCGGCGGCCGCCATGATGCCGAGGCCGGTTTCCGGCTGGCCCATGCGCAACTCCGGGGTGCCGATGCGGAAGTCGGCCGCGTAGGCGAGCTCGGCCCCGCCGCCGAGCGCGTAACCGTCGAGCGCGGCGATGACGGGCATCGGGAGCTTGGCGATGCGGTCGAAGAGCGTGGAGTTGATGCCCGCGAGCGCGTCGTCGCGGCGGCGTTCGCGCAGTTGGGCGATGTCCGCGCCCGAGGCGAAGATCCCCTTCACACCCCTCGGGTTCTCCTCGCTCGGCGGCTGCGAGGCCGTGCCCGCCAGGATTAGAATCTTGGGGGTCGATTCGAGGTGGGCGCACACGGCGTGCAGCTCGTCGACCATCGCCTGGTCGATCGCGTTGCGGACCTCGGGGCGGTGCAGCCGCACCCCGAGCCGGTCGTCGGTCTCGGTCAGGAGCAGGGTGGTGAACAGCGCATCATTCAGGGGCTCGGTCATGGTCACACCCGCTCCAACAGCAGGGCCGAGCCCTGACCGACGCCGACGCACATCGTCGCCAGGCCCAGGGCGCCGGGGGCGGCCTCGCGTTCGAGCCGGCCGAGCAGCGTGATGGCCAGGCGCGAGCCCGAGGAGCCGAGCGGGTGGCCCAAGGCGATCGCGCCGCCGTCGTTATTCACGATGCCCTCATCCAGCCCGAGCTCGCGCATGCACGCGAGGGACTGCGAGGCGAACGCCTCGTTGAGTTCGACGGCGGCCAGCTCGCCGAGGCTGCGCCCGGTGCGCTGCATCAGCTTGCGGGTGGCCGGGACCGGGCCGACGCCCATGATCTCCTGGGCCAAGCCCGCCGAGGCGCCGCCGACGACGTGGGCCCGCGGGGTGAGGCCGTACCGCTCGATCGCCGATTCGGAGGCCACGACGACGGCGGAGGCGCCGTCGTTCAGGGTGGAGGCGTTGCCGGCGGTGACCACCTCGCCACCCTTGACCACGGGGCGCAGCCCGGCCAGAACCTCCGCGGTGGTGCCGGCTCGCGGGCCCTCGTCGGTGTCGACCACGGTCACGGCACCCTTGCGGCCGGCCACCTCGACCGGGACGATCTCCTCAGCGAAGCGGCCGGCCTCGATCGCCGCGATCGCCCGCTCGTGGGAGCGCACCGCGAACGCGTCGCAGTCCTCGCGGCTCGTGCCGAAGACCCGGGCGACCTCCTCGGCCGTCTCCGGCATCGAGTAGGTGGCCTTGCCGTCGCGGGAGAGCTCCCCGGAGAGGAAGGCCGGATTCGGGAAGCGCCAGCCGATCGAGGTGTCGTAGGACGCACCGGGCTTGGCGAACGCCGTCGTCGGCTTCTCCATGACCCACGGGGCGCGCGACATCGACTCGACGCCGCCGGCGACCACGATGTCCGCGGCGCCCGCGGCGATCATGTGCTGGGCCATGGTGATGGCGGACATCCCGGACGCGCACAGCCGGTTGACCGTGATCCCGGGGACCGCGTCGGGGAACCCCGCGAGCAGCCACGCCATGCGGGCGACGTTGCGGTTCTCCTCGCCGGCCCCGTTGGCGTTGCCGAGGATCACCTCGTCGACGAGCTCGGGGTCGATCCCGGCGCGCTCGACGGCGGCGCGCACCGTGAGCGCGGCCAGGTCGTCCGGGCGCACGGAGCTCAGGGCCCCGCCGTACCGGCCGACCGGGGTGCGGGCGCCGCCCACCAGAAATGCTTCTGCCATGAGTGCTCCTTCGGCATCCGCGGCGCTCGCCATCGAGCCAGGCCGCGCGTGACTTACTGACCGTTCGTTCACTAATAGTGTCACTCGTCACGGCGCCGGTCAACCGTCAGGACTTTCCCGCCGCAACGCGACGGTCGGCGCCAACCCCTTGCCACGGCGTCGCTCCAGGCCTACCTTGTCGATATGAGACCCACGATCCAATTCGTCCTCGACAGCGCCGACCCCCACGAACTCGCCGCCTGGTGGGCCGAGACCCTGGGCTGGGAGGTCGAGCCCACCGATGAGGCCTTCATCCGCCAGATGATCGCCGACGGCCACGCGACCGAGGCGGACACCCGCGTCTTCCGGGGCGCCCTCGTCTGGCGGGAAATGGGAGTCGTCCGCGAGCCGGACGGACCGGGGCGGATGCTGTTCCAGCTGGTGCCCGAGCCGAAGGCGGGCAAGAACCGGATGCATCTGGACCTGCACTTCGGCGACGAGATTCGCGATCGGCTCGTCGGGCGCGGCGCGACGTTCCTCTACACGGAAACGCAGGGGCCGTTCTCATGGCACACCCTCGCGGACCCGGAGGGCAACGAGTTCTGCATCACGTGAGCGCGCGGCCCCTCCCCTGCGGCCCGACTCAGGCGTCGATCCGCTCGTTCTCCAGACCCGCGGCGGTCGCGTTGCGGCGGACCTTGCGCCAGCCGATCCAGAGCGCAGCGGCGATCACCGGAACGCAGCAGATCGTGTAGAGCCCGAGCCGGAACACCTCCCCCGTCTCCGGGTCCACCATCTTGTCGAAGCTGATCAGGAACGCGATCACGGTCAGCGAGATCAGGCCGGCCCAGCTGGTCCACGGGGAGCCGGCCATCGGCAGCTTCGAGACCCGGCCCTTCTGCCGGCGCAGCATGATCTGGCACGCGAAGATCGTCGCCCACGTGAACAGGACGCCGATCGAGGCGGTGTTCAGGGCCAGGTCGAAGGCATAGGTGCCGCCCAGCCAGATGTTGACGAGGATGCCGACCAGATAGACCGCCCCGACGGCGAGGATCGCCGCGTACGGCACGTGCCGGGCGCTCATCCGCGTCAACCACGACGGGGCGTGGCCGTTGTTCGCCATGGTGCGGAAGATGCGCCCGAGCGAATACAGCCCCGAATTGCACGAGCTCAGCGCGGCGACGATCACCACGAAGTTCATGAGGTCGCCGATCCAGCCGATACCCAGCTGCGCGAAGACAGTCACGAACGGGCTCTCGCCCGCCTTGTACTGGTCCGAGGGCAGCAGCATCGCGAGCAGCAGCACCGAGCCGATGTAGAAGACCACGATGCGGACGACGACGGCGCGGATCGCCTTCGGGACCTCGCGTTCGGCATTCTTCATCTCGCCGGCCGTGATGCCGACGAGTTCGACCCCGTTGTAGGCGAAGATGACCGCGTTGAGCACGAGGATCGAGACGAGGAAGCCCGCCGGGAACATGCCGCCGTCGGCGGCGAAGAGGTTGTCGACGGAGGCCCGGGACTCGCCGACCTGGGCATTCATGATCACGAGCGCCGTGCCGACCGCGAGGAAGATGAGGATCGCGGCGACCTTGAGGAAGGAGGCCCAGAACTCGACCTCGCCGAAGGCCTTGGCGCTGAAGAGGTTCACTGCCACGAGCAACACGAGGGCGCAGAGTGCCGAGATCTCGACGGGCACGTTCGGGAAGAAGAACCGGAAGTACAGCCCGACCGCGATGAGCTCGGCGATGCCGGTCATGACCCAGTTCAAGACATACATCCAGCCGGAGACGAACGCCCCTTTGGGGCCGAAGAGTTCACCGGCGTAGCTGACGAACGAACCGGAGGTCTGCCGGTACATGATCAGCTCGCCGAGGGCGCGCATGAGGAAATAGGCGATCAACCCGGCGAGCGCATAGGAGAAGACCAGGGCCGGGCCGGTCGACGCCAGGCGCCCGCCGGCGCCCATGAAGAGGCCGACGCCGATCGCCCCGCCCATGGCGATCATCTGGACGTGGCGGCGGGAGAGCGACTTCTGGTAACCCTCGCTCGTCAGGTTCGAGGCGGCTCCGTTGCCGCCGTCGTTCTGGCCCGCGCCGTGCGGCGCGGACTCTCGAGTGCTCGTTGACACACGGACTCCTTGGGATGGTAGAGCCAAAATATTCTCAGGGGTCGCGGATCGCGACAGTCCAGTGTAGGGAACGTCGCAGCACCCCGTGAGACGGAACACCACGGCGGATGCCCGGGATCGCGCCACCCGAGCCCTCCCGCCTGAGACACAACTCACAACCAGCGGCGTCCGTGACCGCGCCGAAACCCGACGCACGCGGCCGTGGCGCGCTAGCGCGCGAGCGATAGACTCGGGAGCGTGAATGCTGAAGCGAATGCACTGCCCGAGAAGGTCTCCGACGGTTTCGATCCCACGCAGTGGCGCGTGGTGGAGGGCTTCGATTTCGAGGACATGACCTACCACCGCCAGGTGGAACGGGATCATGCGGGCGCCGTCGTGCGGGACCTGCCCACGGTCCGCATCGCGTTCGACCGCCCGGAGGTTCGCAATGCATTCCGCCCGAAGACCGTGGACGAGCTCTACCGCGCCCTCGACCACGCGCGCATGACCCCGAACGTCGCCACCGTGCTGCTCACGGGCAACGGCCCCTCCCCCAAGGACGCGGGCCACAGCTTCTGCTCCGGCGGCGACCAGCGCATCCGCGGCCGCGACGGCTACCGGTACGCCGACGGCGAGTCGGCCGAGACCATCGACCCGGCCCGCGCCGGCCGCCTGCACATCCTCGAGGTGCAGCGGCTCATGCGCACGATGCCGAAGGTCGTCATCGCCGTCGTCAACGGCTGGGCCGCTGGCGGCGGACACTCGCTGCACGTCGTTGCCGACCTGACGATCGCCTCGCGCGATCACGGCAAGTTCAAGCAGACCGATGCGACCGTCGGATCGTTCGACGCCGGATACGGCTCGGCCCTGCTGGCCCGCCAGGTCGGGCAGAAGTTCGCGCGCGAGATCTTCTTCCGCGCGAAGACCTACACCGCCGAGGAGATGGTCGCCATGGGCGCCGTCAACGAGGCCGTGGAGCACGAGAAGCTCGAGGAGGTCGCCCTCGACTACGCCGCGGACATCGCCCGCCAGTCGCCGCAGGCGCTGCGGATGCTCAAGTTCGCGTTCAACCTGGCCGACGACGGCCTGGCCGGCCAGCAGGTCTTCGCCGGCGAGGCGACCCGCATGGCCTACATGACCGACGAGGCCGTCGAGGGCCGCGACGCCTTCCTCGCCAAGCGCGACCCCGACTGGTCGGACTACCCCTACTACTTCTAGAGGCCCCGTGCTCTCCGCTCCCCTGCAGTCCCTGTACGCCAAGCTGGCCGACGCCCTCGACGAGGGCCCGCCCGTCGAGCCCGTCGACTCCGGCATCGCCGGCGACCCGATCGTGACACACCCCGACGACGCCCCGGCGGGCACCGCCGTCGTGATCCGCACGTCCGGATCGAGCGGGGAGCCCAAGCGGACCGCGCTCACGGTGGAGGCGCTCGCCGCCTCGGCCGAGGCCACCGCAATGCACCTGCGCGCCGACGGCCAGTGGCTGCTCGCACTGCCGACCCACTACGTCGCCGGCGTCTCCGTGCTCACGCGCAGCCTGTTCGCGGGCACGGCGCCCGTGGGGCTCGACGTCGATACGCCCTTCACGGCCGACGCATTCACCGCGGCCGCCGCCGCGATGACGGACCGCGTCCGGCTCACCTCGCTCGTTCCGACTCAGCTGCAGCGCCTTCTGGCGGACCCGAGCGAGGCCACGCTGGCCGTCCTGAAGCGGTTCGACGCGATCCTCGTCGGCGGCGGCCGCACGCCCGACGCCGTCCGCGCCGAGGCCGCCAAGCACGGGCTCACCATCCGCCTCACCTACGGCATGAGCGAGACGTGCGGCGGCTGTGTGTACGACGGCGTCCCGCTGCCCGGCGTGCAGGTGCGCGCCGAGAACGGCCGGCTCTCGCTCGGCGGCCCGATGGTCGCGGCCGGGTACATCGGCGACCCCGAGCGCACGAACGCCCACTTCAGCACGGACATGACGGGCGAACGCTGGTTCCTCACCGACGACCTCGGGTCCTTCGACCCGTCCGACGGCGGCCGGGTCAGCGTCGAGGGCAGGGTCGACGACGTCGTCGTCACCGGGGGCGTCAAAATTTCGGCCGCCGCGGTGCAGCGGGTCCTCGAAGCGGTGCCGGACGCCGGCGACGCGATCGTCGTCGGGGTCCCCGATCCGGAGTGGGGCGCCGCCGTCGCGTGCGCCTACACGGGCGATGCCGATGCGGAGTCGCTCGCGCGACTCGTGCGCGCCGAGCTCGGCGGCCCGGCCGTGCCCAAGCGATGGCTCCGCGTCGGGGCCCTGCCGCGGCTCGCGAACGGCAAACCGGACCGCCGGGCCGTCGTCGCACTGTTCTGAGGTGCCGCAGCGCCTCCCGGATTTCGCCCCGCGGCCCCGAGGAGGGAAAATGGGGCGCTGACACAACGATATTCCGACCCGAGGGAGACGACGTGGCGAGTCCAGGCCAGTGGATCGAGGGCGCCCGGCTGCGCACGCTGCCCATGGCGGTGGCCCCCGTCATCGTCGGAACGGCCGCGGCCTACGACGTCGACGAGAGCCTCCACTGGGTGCGCGCGCTCATGGCCGCCGCCGTCGCGCTGCTGCTGCAGATCGGCGTCAACTACTCCAACGACTACTCCGACGGGATCCGCGGCACCGACGACGCCCGCGTGGGCCCGCTGCGCCTGACCGCCTCGGGGCTCGCCGAGCCGAAACACGTGAAGTACGCGGCTTTCGCGTGCTTCGGTCTGGCCGCGCTGGTGGGTGCGGCGCTCGTCGTCGTCTCGCAGGCCTGGCCGCTGCTGCTCGTCGGCGCGGCAGCGGTCTTTGCCGCGTGGGGGTACACGGGCGGGAAGAACCCGTACGGCTACCAGGGCCTGGGCGATATCTTCGTGTTCCTGTTCTTCGGGCTCGTCGCGACGCTCGGCACGACCTTCACGCAGGTGCTGCAGCTGACCGCTCCGGCCTGGGTCGGGGCCATCTCGACGGGCCTGATCGCCTCGGCGCTGCTCATGGCGAACAATGTCCGCGACATCCCCACCGACCGGGTGGCCGGGAAGCGGACCCTCGCGGTGCGGCTCGGCGACGAGTGGGCGCGCGCGACCTACGTGCTGATGCTCGCGGCCGCGCTCCTGCTGCCGCTGCTGCTGCTCGCCGAGCACCCGTGGCTCATGCTGGTCGCGCTCATCGCGCCGCTGTGCATCGCACCGTCGCTGACGATGATGCGCGCCGGCCACGAGGAGAACGCCGCGCGCGGCGCGCTCATCCCGGTGCTCAAGCAGACGGGCGTGATCAATTTGGGCTACGCGGGCCTCTTCGCCGTCGGCATGGCCATCACGGTGGTGCTGCGCAACAGTTAGCTGCGCCCGCGCTCCGGATCCTCGCGCTCGGCCGCCTCGGCGGCCGCATCCTCTGCGGCGGCGTCGTCGTCGGCGACCTCGTTCTTCCGGCCGCCTGCTCCGGAGAACCGAGCTGCGAGGTCGGCGGACGCGGCCAGACGCAGCCGGTTGAAGAACAGGTAGCTGACCGCGAACGCGACCACAAGGCCGATCCCTGCGGCGACCCACAGATTCCAGCGCATCCCCCAGTAGAGGAGCCAGAAGACGGCGGCGAACAGGGCCAGGCGGAGGAGGGTGAATTTCAAGAACTGCACGCGCCAAGTCTAGCCCGCCGATCTTCGGCGGCGGTCCGCGCGTCGCCCCGTCTCCACTAAACTGGACACATGGTCATTCGCCTCGCAATCGCAGCCTCGATCATCGCGCTGTTCGTCATCATCTACGCGCTGGTCGACTGCCTCCGCACGCCCCCGTACTCGGTGCGCAGCATCTCCAAACCGGCCTGGGTGCTCTCGATCCTGCTGCTTCCGCTCATCGGCGCCCTGCTGTGGTTCTTCCTCGGCCGGCCCCGCTCCGGCGAAGCGCCGGAACAGTACCGCGCCCCGGGATCTTCTTCGCGGACGTCGGCGCCCGACGACGACGCCGCCTTCCTGCGCCGCATCGAGTGGGAGCGCGAGCAGCAGGCCAAGGACGCCGAGCTGAAGAAGCGCGAGGAAGAACTCAAGAAGCGCGAAGGCAAGAAGGACGACGACGGCAAGCCCGACGACGAGGACGGCAGCGGCCCGGCGCCGAGCGGTCCCACCACGGACCCGCGCAACAACTGACGCAGCGGTCCCGGCCGGAACCGGGAGACGGCGGCCCCCGAACGCCCACGCGTTCAGGGGCCGCCGTCGTCGTACCCGGTGTCAGTCACCCTTGACGTTCACGATCTGGCGCAGGCGGTGCCGCACCGTCACGAGGGACTCGGCGTCGCTCATGACCTGATCGATCGGCTTGTAGGCGCCGGGGATCTCGTCGATGAACGCGTCCGTGTCGCGGTACTCGATGCCCTCCATCGCCGCGCGCAGCTGTTCGATCGTGAAGGTCTTGCGCGCCGCCGTACGCGAGTACTCCCGCCCCGCGCCGTGTGGCGAGGACTCGAGGGCCACCTTGTCGCCGCGGCCCTCGACCACGTACGACGCCGTCCCCATCGACCCCGGGATCAGGCCGAGGTCGCCTTCGCGGGCGCGGATGGCGCCCTTGCGGGAGACCCAGACCGACTTGCCGAAGTGCGTCTCACGCTCGGTGAAGTTGTGGTGGCAGTTGATGCGCTCCACCTCGTCGACGTCGCCGCCGACCCACTCGCCGAACTGGCGGATCACGCGGTCCATCATCTCCTCGCGGTTGAGGAGGGCGAACCGCTGCGCCCAGCGCAGCTCGCGGATGTACGTGTTGAACTCGTCGGTTCCCTCGGCGAGGTAGGCCAGGTCGGGGTCCTCGAGCTGGATCCAGTACTTCTTCGCGATCTGCTGGGCGACCTTGATGTGCCGCTGGGCGATCTTGTTCCCGACCCCGCGCGAGCCCGAGTGCAGGAACAGCCAGACGGCATCCTCCTCGTCGAGGCAGACCTCGATGAAGTGGTTGCCCGAACCCAGCGAACCGAGCTGCAGCTCCCAATTGCCGGCGTAGGCGGCCGGATCGAAGCCGGCCTCAGCAGCGAGCCGGGTCAGCTCCTCGATCCGCGGGCGCGCCGTGTCCACGACCTTGCGGTTGTAGTGCCCGGCAGAGAGCGGGATCGCCCGCTCGATGGCCTCGCGCAGGGGCCGGCGGTCGGCCGGGAGCTGATCGCCCCGGTAGCCGGTCTTGACAGCGATCATGCCGCAGCCGATGTCCACTCCGACCGCTGCGGGGATGATGGCCCCCAGCGTCGGAATCACCGACCCGACGGTCGCCCCCTTGCCCAGGTGAGCGTCCGGCATGAGCGCCAGGTGCGGGAAGACGAAGGGCAGGCGTGACGTTGTTTCGGCCTGCTCGCGCGTCTTGGCGTCCAAGATGGACGCCCAGTTGACGAGCCGGCCGTTGATCCTCTCCATGGTTTCACTTTCGGTTGATTTCGGTGCGGGGCCGAAAGCGAGAACGCGTGCTCGTCGCTGCAGTCGACGAGGTCACGCGGAATTCAGGCAAGAAAAAAGCCCCGCACCGGACGACGGTTGCGGGGCAGGCGAGGAACTCGCCTCAGTGCACCGACAACCTTGGGTGTCCGCTGTTCTTCTCCGAGCGCTGGTTAAAGCGCTCGAGGCCGAACGTCAGGTAGGCGCGTTCGAATTGCGCCGCCTCGAGTAGGCGTGGCGCGCGGAAGTCAGCCGTTGCGGGGCGATGCTTCATGCCGGTCATGGTGCTTCCTTTCCTGACGCGCGTCTGTTGCGGGGATGCTGGTCGGCGACCAACGAAGGTAAAACTACACGCGGTGCGTGCCCGTGGCAAGCACGCACCGTGCAGCCTTCAGACTCCGGCGTAGGAGTGCAGGCCGTCGAAGTAGATGTTCACGACCGTGAAGTTGAAGATGAGGCACGCGTAGCCGACAATGCTCAGCCAGGCCGAACGGACGCCCGTCCAGCCGCGGGTAGCGCGCGCGTGCAGGTAGCCCGCGTAGACGACCCAGATGACGAAGCTCCAGACCTCTTTGGGATCCCAGCCCCAGTAGCGGCCCCACGCGTGTTCGGCCCAGATCGCGCCGGCCATGACCGTGAACGTCCACAGCACAAAAGCGACGGCGTTGATCCGGTAGGCCAGGTTCTCGAGGGCGCCGGCGCTCGGCACGAGCCGCAGGAACGGCATGATGTCGCGCCCGTTGGCTTCGAGCGTTGTCTGGCGGCGATGCTGCATGAGCTGCATGACGTTGGCGACGAACGTGATCGTGAAGAGCGCCGAGGAGAGCACGGCGATGGAGACGTGGATGATCAGCCAGTAGGACTGCAGCGCCGGCACGAGGTGGCCGACCGGCGTGGGGAAGCCCATCGTCGCCGCGCACAGCATGACCGTGACGAGCAGCGTCACGAAGACACCCATGAAGCGCAGGTCCTTCTTGAGCAGCACCACGAGGTAGACGAGCGCGACGAACAGCGCGCCGGTCGAGAGGAACTCGTACATGTTCCCCCACGGCACACGCCCGGCGGCCACCGCGCGCGTGAGCACCGCGGCCAGGTGCACGACGGCCGCGAGCCACGTGAGCACGACGGCGACACGGGCGACGTTCCGCTTCGCCGAGGCCGCCGTGTAGTCCATCGAGTCGTCGACGAGCTGGTACGACGACGGCCGGTCGCCGCCGGGAGCCGACGCGGCGTACGGGGTGGACCCCGCCGCGCCGACGCTCGCTAGCTCCTTCGCCTCGCTGGCCAATACATCCGCCTCGAGCGCGCGGATCGTCGCGTTGGACTTCGCCATGTCCCAGGCGAACGCGACGAGCGCGGCCGCGTAGGCGAACGCGGCGAGCAGCATGAACAGGTCGCTGTACGCCCCGAGTTCCTCGTTGATGGTTGGCAACATCTGCTACTCCTGATCCTTGCCGGGCGCGCCCGGACGGTCTTCGGCCGCGGCGGCCGAGAGCTGGCGGCTGATTTCGGCGGCTTCGTGCGTCAGGCGCGGGTCCTCGCCGCGCGCCAGCAACCCGTATTCCATGGTAAGTCGCCCCGCGCCCTCGGCGGTCGCGACCTTGACCCAGACGCGGCGCCGCGGCGTGAACAGCGAGACGGCCAGGCCGCCGAGCGCGAGCGCGGCGAAGACGAGCACGGGGATCTTGGCCGGGTCGTGGTGGATGTCGAGGCCGACATAGCGCTGCAGCCCGTCGAAGGAGATCGACCCCTTGCCATCGGGCAGCTCGGCCGTGTCCCCCGGGTTGATGACGAGCCCGCCCGCGTCCAGATTACGGCTGTTGAGCTCGGTCATCTCATCGGTGTCGAGCACGTAGACGTTCTGCGGGACGCCGTCGTCGAGACCGAGGTCTCCGGTGTAGGAATTCAACTGCAGCTGCGGCAGCGCCGGCGACGGGTCGAGCGAGATGCCGACGCCGTTGGCCTCGCCCGCGGTCGGCAGGAACAGGCCCACGAACCCGAGCTGCTCGGGCTGCGCGTCCGGGACCTTGAGCACCATGAGCGAGGTGAACACGCTGTCCTGCGGCACCGCCGGCATGGGCCCGCTGAAGGCGACATCGCCGTTGCCGTCCCGCACGGTCACCACGGGCGCGTACCCATTGCCGACGAGATAGACGGAGGCGCCGCCGATGCGCAGCGGGTGGTTGACGCGCAGGCTCTGCTGCTGCGCCTCGCCGCCCGGTTCGCGCGTGGTCACGGTCGCGTCGAAGCCGATCTGCTGTCCGAACGAGCTCTTCGTCTCCCGATCGTAGGTGACCTCGAAGTCGTCGAGCACGATCGAGAACGGGGAGAGCGAATCGCGGCTGAAGGCCGTGCCGGAGCTGAAGGAATCGTAGGAGACCATCGTGTTGACGAAGGACTCCTCCTCCACGAGGATCCGCTGCCCGTTGTAGCCGAGCGCGCCGCCCACGGCGACCGAGGCCAGGATGCCCACCAGCGAGACGTGGAAGACGAGGTTGCCCACCTCGCGCAGGTAGCCGCGCTCGGCGCCCACGGAGGCGACCGGCTGCCCGTCGCCGGCCGCGCGTTCCTCGACCCGGTAGCCGCGCTTCTTGAGCACGGCCGCGGCGCGGCGCATCGCGGCGTTGCGCCCCTCGTACGACGCCGGGGTGTCGCCGTCGTCGTGCGTCCCGCCCTCCGCGGGGCGTACGGGGAGCGTGCCGTGTTCCGGCAGGCGCGAGAGCCGCACCGGCGTGCGCGGCGGCGGGGTGCGCATCGCCTGGGCGTGCTTCTTCGTGCGCGGCAGGATGCAGCCGATAAGCGAGGTGAACAGCAGCAGGTAGATCGCGGAGAACCAGATGGACGAGTAGACGTCGAAGAGCTGGAAGCGGTCGAGCCACTCGCCGGAGGTCGGGTTGTTCTCGAGGTAGGCGGTGACCGCGGCCTCGTTGGCGGCCCGCTGCGGGAACAACGAGCCGGGCACGGCGGCGACCGCGAGCAGCATGAGCAGGAACAGCGCGGTGCGCATCGTGGTCAGCTGGGTCCAGCCCCATCGGAGCATGCCGGTGAAGCCGAGCGCCGGCGCGGCGACGTCGTCACGGCGGGCGTTCCTGCCGGGCTTCGAACCCCCGGCGCCCTGCGCCTCGTTGGCGCGCTCTTCGCGTACGTTGTCTTCTGCAGCCATCAGATCGGCAGCCTCACGTCGTTGACGAACCAGTTCTGGAGCTCGGCGACCCATGTCCCCCACAGCCCGGTGGCCATGACGACGCCGAGCACGATCAGCATCGAACCGCCGAACACGGACACGGCGCGCTTGTGCCGGCGGAAGAACGCGAGCGCGCCCATGCCGCGGCGCAGGCCGAGCGCGATCAGGATGAACGGCAGCCCGAGCCCGACGCAGTAGGCGAAAGTCAGCGCCGCCCCCTTGCCGACGTCGGGGTTCGCCCCCGAGCTGATCGCGAGGACGGCCGCCAGCGTCGGGCCGATGCACGGCGCCCAGCCGAGGCCGAACACGAAGCCGAGCACGGGCGCCCCCCACAACCCCGCGGGTGGTCGGTAGCCGAGCTTGCGGGTGCGCTGGAACATGTTCATCCCGCCCATGAACACGAACCCCAGCAGGATGACGACGCCGCCGAGCACCTGCGTGACCCACGCGCCCTCGAAGCGGAGCCAGATGCTGATCTGCGCGAAGAGGACTCCGGCGAGCATGAAGACCGCGGTGAAGCCGAGCACGAACAAGCCGATCCCGGCGACCATGCGGCCGCGCTTCTGCTCGGCCAGGTCGGCCCCGGTGAGCCCCGTGACGTACCCGAGGTAGCCGGGCACGAGCGGCAGGACGCACGGCGAGAGGAAGGAGACGAGCCCGGCGAGGATCGCGACCGGCATGGCCAGCAGCAGCGACCCGTCCTGGACGATCTCGGCGAAGGGGTTCACGCGCCCTCGCTGATGCGGTCCTCGATGAGGGCACGCAGGGTGCCCTCCTCCGCCACGCCGAGGACGCGAGCGGCGACCCGGCCCTCGGTGTCGAGCACGAGGGTGGTCGGGACGGCCTGCGGGTTCACATACTGCGTGAGGCCCAGCAGGATCGACCCGTCCGTGTCGGGCGCGGAGGGGTACGGGATCTCGTAGGTGCGCTCGAAGGCCGCAGCGGTGGCTTCCTGGTCGCGCACGTTGACGCCGTAGAAGGCGGCACCGGCGTCGTCGAACTCGTTGGCGAGTTTCGTCAGGTGCGGCGCCTCGACGCGGCACGGAGCGCACGCGGCGTACCAGAAGTTCAGGACGGTCACTTGGCCGACCCAGTCGGCGGAGTCGAGCGACTCGCCGTCGTAGAACGTGCCGGTCAGCTGGACGGGGTCCCCGCGCTCGGCTTCGTCGTAGACCTCCACCGAGCCGTCGCCGGCGATGAAGTTGCTGTTCGAGACGCCGTCGGAGAGCGGGTCGTTCTCGGTCCCGCACGCGGCCAGGGGGACGGCAGCGGTCAGGAGCACGGCGGCGCGCAGCAGGGCGCGGCGGTTCAGGCCGGAGCGGCCATCCGCTGAATGTGACAGGTGGGAGTTGAGCA
Organism: Zhihengliuella halotolerans; assembly: GCF_004217565.1. Taxonomy (NCBI): domain Bacteria; kingdom Bacillati; phylum Actinomycetota; class Actinomycetes; order Micrococcales; family Micrococcaceae; genus Zhihengliuella; species Zhihengliuella halotolerans. The sequence continues at coordinate 2,105,149 of NZ_SHLA01000001.1, forward strand.
TCTCAGTCGTGTTCGCTGTACGTCGGGGGTCAGGCGCCGGGCAGGTTGGCCGCCTGCGCGAGCAGGTCGGCACACGGTTCGGCATAGCGGACGGCGACGAGTTCGTCGCCGTCGAAGTCTAGGCTCGTAATGGAGGCCAGGCTGCACTCGCGCCGGCGCGGGTCGTGCGCCAGCGGGCGGCGCTCGGCCGCGAGGCGAGTGACCCAGATCGGCAGCTGGTGGGCCACGAGGATCGCCTCGGCCCCGTCGCCGCCCAGCTCGACGGCGCGGTCGCGGCGTTCGCTGACGGCCTCCATGACGCGGGCGACCTGCTCGCGGTAGGGCTCGCCCCACGAGGGCCGGATCGGATTGACCAGCAGCGACCAGAGGCGCGGATCGCGCAGCCGCTTCTTGACGTCCGACATGCCCTCGAAACGGTTGCCGGCCTCGACGATGCGCGGCTCCACGTCGATCTCCAGGCCCAGCGCCTGCGCCGTCGGCCGGGCGGTCTCCTGCGCGCGCAGCAGCGGCGATGCGGCGACGGAGACGATGTTCGCCCCGTTCTCGCGACGGGCGGTGAAATAGGCGGCTGCCCTCTCCGCCATCTCGTAGCCGAGCTCCGAGAGGTGGTAGCCGGGCAGGCGGCCATAGAGGACACGATCCGGGTTGTGCACTTCCCCGTGACGCATCAGGTGAACGGTTGCAAGAGCCATGACCCCGATTCTCTCACTGCTTCCTGTGCTCTCCTAAACGCCCGCCGCCAGTCACAGCCCGCTTTCGGAACGCCCGCAGGAGCCGGCGGGCGGACCCACCGCTTGACTTCGACGTTTTGTAGAAAACGACGACGCCGACAGCCTTTCGCCGCCAGCGAACAGTCGGATCGAAGGGGCCCGCTTCGAGCAGTCCCCTCCTCGATGAACATGACGAAATTTCACGCCCGAGGGGTAGCTATATGCAAATGCATGTATTACGCTGGCATCAAGGTCGCATCGCCTGCGACCGACCAACCACCCGGAACAACCCTCAGGAGTACTCATGACCACCGCAACCATCCCCGCAGCACTCACCACCGGAACCTGGACCATCGACAACTCGCACTCGGAGATCGGCTTCTCCGTCCGCCACGCGGGCATCAGCAAGGTCCGCGGCCGCTTCAGCGACGTGGAGGGGACCCTCGTGATCGCCGACTCCGTCGCCGAGTCGACCCTCGAGGCCGTTGTGCAGACCGCCTCGGTCGACACCCGCGACGAGAACCGCGACGCACACCTGAAGGGTGAAGACTTCTTCAACTCCACGGAATTCCCGACCATGACCTTCACCGGAAAAGACCTGCAGGGCACCGACGGCGAATTCACGTTGCACGGCGATCTGACCATCCGCGGCACGACGCACCCGGTCGACTTCGCAGTCGAGTTCCAGGGCACCGCTGTGGACCCCTTCGGCTTGACCCGCGCCGGGTTCGAGGCGACCACGCAGATCTCCCGCAAGGAGTTCGGCCTGACGTGGAACGCCGCGCTCGAAGCCGGTGGCGTCCTGGTCGGCGACAAGGTGACGATCATCCTCGACCTCTCGCTGGTGAAGTCCGAAGCCTGAATCCGCCCTGACGCGTTCGCTGCGACACTCCGTCTCGGACCCGCAGGTCCGGATAGGCTGGGGGCAGGACCATCGAACAGGAGCGCCATGAGCCAGGACCGGCCCGAGAACAACGAACCCTCGCAGCAGGAGGGCGCCCAGCCCGGACCGCAGGACCAGGAGCCGCCGCGGTACGGCGTGCGCCTGCCGCAAGGCCAGCAGCCGCAGCAGCCTCAGCCTCCCGCGGGCGATCCGACGCCCTACGGGCACACCCCCGGTCAGTACCCGCCTCCCCCGCCGGGGGCCTACGGTCAGCCGGGCCAGGCCGGGACCCCCTCGGGCTACGGGCAACCGAGCCCTTACGCGCAACAGAGTCCCTACCAGGCCCCGGCCGGCGGCATGCAGCCGGCCGGGTCGCCGGGGGCTCCGCCCAAGCAGATCATGGTCGCCTTCGGCCTGATCCTCGCCGCTGGCGCGCTCACTCTGCTCACCGGCATCATCATGATGGCCACGCCGGTCAACGAGCTCACACGCATGCTCCAGGAAGTCATCGATTCCGACGCGACACTGCGCCAGCAGTTCGAGGTCGCCGGGATGGAAGTGGCCGCCCTCGCGCAGATGTCGAAGACGCTTGCCGTCGTCTTCATGGCCATCGGCGTGCTGCTCTACGCGCTGATCGCCGTTTTCATCCGCAAGGGCAGCAACGGCGCCCGCATCACGGGTACCGTCCTGGCGGCGATTTCGCTGATCGGCCTCTTCGGCGGAGACATCCTCAGCACGGTCACGGTCCTCCTCGGGGCCGCCGGCATCGTGCTGGCCTGGATGCGCCCCTCCTCGGACTACATCCGGGCGACCAAAGAGGCCAAGCGCCGGCGCTGACCCGCCGCCGTCGCGCCCGTGGGGGCCGGTTCCGAGCGGAACCGGCCCCCTTCGTCGTTTCCGTGGGGTACGCGGCTACGCGTCAACGTCCTCGGCGGGCACCGCGTCCTGGTGTCCGATCCCCTGGTGCGCGTAGTAGGCGAGGATCTGCAGCTCGCGGGACATGTCGACCTTGCGGATGTTGACCCCGTCCGGGGCCTGCAGGACCACGGGCGCGAAGTTCAGGATGTTCCGCACGCCGGCCGCGACGAGCCGGTCGCACACGCGCTGGGCGGCCGTGCCCGGCAACGTCATCACCGCCATGTTCACCTGCTCGGCCTCGATGTCCGCCTCCAGCGACTCCGCAGGGCGGACGACGAGCCCGTTGATGGTGCGCCCGACGACGTCGGGGTCCATGTCGAAGATCGCGGTCAACTCGAACCCGTTGTGCCGCAGGCCCGCGTAGCCGGCGAGGGCGCGGCCGAGGTTGCCGGCGCCGACGATGGCCACGCGCCAGCGCTCCCGCAGGCCCAAGGTCGTCGCGAGGTGTTCGGCGAGGCGCGGCACGTCGTAGCCGACGCCTCGACGGCCGAAGCTCCCGCCGAGCAGGGACAGGTCCTTGCGCAGGATCGCCGAGTTCACGCCGGCCGCGCCAGCGAGCACGTCGGAGGACAGCGTCGGAGTACCCTCGCTTTCGGCGGCGTTGAGCACGCGGAGGTACACGGTCAGCCGCTCGAGCGTGGCCTCGGGCAGGCCTCTGCCCGTGGCTGCGGCGTCGGGCAACGCTCCGGTCGCGGCGTCGTCGTCGAGCCGGTCGGTCCCAGTCTCAGCAGCGTCTGTCACGGTTTCAGCAGCCTTTCCAAGCGGTCCGGATCGATCACCCAGAAGTCCCGCTGGACGCCGTCGATCATCAGGACCGGAACTTCTTCGGCGAAGCGTGCGCGCAGCTGAGCGTCGTCGTCGATGCTCAGCTCCCGCCACGTTAGCCCAAGGCGGGTGACGACGTCGTCCACCGTCCTCCGGGCGTCCTCGCAGAGGTGGCAGCCCCGGCGCGTGACGAGTTCCACGCGGTGCACGCCGTCGGCTGAAATCATGCCTCCAATGTATCGTCCCGGACGTGTCGGCCGTATTTCCGCTGCCCTCGCGAGTCACGAACGCCGCGTGAGTCGGTGAGGCGTTTCACATGCCGGCCCGCGTCCCGGCCCCCGTTCCACTAAGCTGGCGACATGCCCCAGCCGAGCCACGGTGCCGCCGCCCCCGCCCCATCCCACGGCACCGGGGACTCCGTCGCGGCCTTCTTCGACGTCGACAACACGATGATGCGCGGCGCGAGCCTCTTCGCCGTGGCCCGGAACACCTACCGGCGACGGCTGTTCAGCCTCCGGCAGGCCGCCTCCTTCGCCATCAAACAGTTCTTCTTCACGCTGCGCGGCGAGACGATAGGCGACATCCACTCCGTCCGGGACTCCGCACTGAGCATCGCCCGCGGCATATCGGTATCCCTGATGACGGAGATCGGCGATGAGGTCTACGACGAGTTCATCTCCTCCCGCATCTGGCCCGGCACTCGCGCCCTCGCTGAGCAGCACCTGCGTTCGGGACGGCAGGTGTGGCTCGTCACGGCGACGCCCACCGAGGTCGCCGAGGTCATGGCCACGCGTCTGGGGCTCACGGGCGCGCTCGGCACCGAGGTCGAGAAGGTCGACGGCCTCTACACCGGGCGGCTCGTCAGCAGCATCCTGCACGGACCGGCGAAGGCCGCGGCCGTCTTCCAGCTCGCAGAGCACACGGGGCTCGACCTCGGGCAGTGCTGGGCGTACTCGGACTCGTCGAACGACATCCCCCTGCTCGAGGCCGTCGGGCACCCGGTGGCCATCAACCCGGATGCCAAGCTCCGCCGGCACGCCGCCGAACAGAATTGGCCGATCTACGACTATCGCGCCGGCCGCCGGGCGGCCATCTGGGGCCTCAAGGCGCTCACGGCCTCAGGCGCCGCGTACGGCGCGTGGCGGACGCTGGGCCGCTTCGCCCGCCGGCGGTAGCCGCTTCGTCGTCCTTAAACGCCTGCGGGGCGCACATCCAGAAGAGGATGCGCGCCCCGCAGGAGCACACGCGGCGTCTGCCGCGAGCCGCTTACTTCTTGTTGCGGCGCTGGTGACGCGTCTTGCGAAGCAGCTTGCGGTGCTTCTTCTTCGCCATACGCTTGCGGCGCTTCTTGATAACGGAGCCCATAAATTCCTCACTATCACTTGATTGCGTTCCGGCCGAAGGCACACGAGCGCAACCAACGGACGTCAAACGTTCCTTAACAGATTACCCGCTTAAAGGAGTCCTCGCGGACACACCTGTTCCCGGGGTCGAGCCGAGAGACGTCAAGCGGTGGCCGACGTCCCGTCGATGCGGGCCTTTCGCAGGTATTCCTCCACCGCGGTTTCGGGAACGCGGTAGGAGCGGCCGAAGCGAACGGCCGGCAATTCGGCGGAGTGCACCAGGCGGTAGACGGTCATCTTTGAGACGCGCATGACGTCGGCGACCTCCGCCACCGTCATGAATCGAGCGTCCGCGAAGTTCTGGCCTTCCGCCATTGTCACAACTCTCCTGACTGCATTCGTCCCGCTCCGTGCGCTTCGGCCCGCCGCGGCGTGCGGCCATCCGGTGGTCTTCGGAGCGTCAGGGCCGCACGAACCCGTGCCGCCTCGAATAGAACAATAGTGGCCCGTGGGGAGAAAGTGAAACCCCTGCACTGCTGTGAATTGCCCGAAAGCCGCCCCGGGACCGGCCCTACCGGCCTCGTGCTACGGCGTCCGCAAGCAGCTGCAGCGCGTCTTCCGTGGGCCCCCAGCCCATGCACTTGTCGGTAATGGACTGGCCTCTGACCAGGTCGGCCGCGTCGTCCTGGCCCGGCGTGAACTTCTGGGCACCGGGCTCGAGGAAGCTCTCGGCCATGAGTCCGGCGATCTCCGTGTCGCCGGCGGCGATGCGCTCGGCGAGCTCGCCGATCACGACGCTCTGGCGCTCGTGGTCCTTGCCGGAATTCGCGTGCGAGGCGTCGACCACGACGCGGGGGTTCGCTCCGGCGGCGGCCATCTTCGCGGACGCGGCGCCCACGGCCTGCTCCGAGTAGTTCGGTCCGTCCGAGCCGCCGCGCAGGATCAGGTGGGCGTCCTGGTTGCCGCGAGTCGCCACGAGGGAGGCGCGGCCGTCGTCGTCGATCCCGAGGAAGGCCTGCGGCGCGGCCGAGGCCTGGCACGCGTCGATCGCGACCTGGACGCCGCCGTCGGTCCCGTTCTTGAAGCCGACCGGCATCGACAGGCCGGAGACCAGCTGGCGGTGGATCTGGCTCTCGGTGGTGCGGGCGCCGATGGCGCCCCACGAGACGAGGTCCGCGACGTACTGCGGGCTGATCGGCTCGAGGAACTCGGTGGCCGTGGGCAGGCCGAGCTCGCCGACGTCGAGGAGGAACTGCCGGGCCGCGCGCAGGCCGGCGGCGATGTTGTGGGACCCGTCGAGTTCGGGGTCGTTGATCAGGCCCTTCCAGCCGACGGTCGTGCGCGGCTTCTCGAAGTAAGTCCGCATGACGATCAGCAGGTGCTCGCGGTGCTTCTCGGCGAGCTCGGCGAGCCGTGCGGCGTACTCGCGGCCGGCGTCGACGTCGTGGATCGAGCAGGGGCCGACGACGACGAGCAGGCGGCGGTCGACGCCGTCGAGGATCGCGCGGATCTCCTGGCGGGCACGCTCGATCCGGTACTCCAGGACGTCACCTGCGGGCATTTCGGCGAGGATTTCGCCCGGTGTGGGCAGCGGGGAGAACTGAGACACACGCACATTGTTGGTGGAGTGGGACGAGCCCTCTGCGGTGGCGGTGCCGCGTTCGGTGACAGTCATGGTCGGCCTTTCGGTGTGAGCGGCCCTACCGTGTCACCAGCAGAGCCTGAGGAATGAGAAAAGGACCTCGGGCTGGTGCCCGGGTCCTCTCGGCTCTGAAGGTGAGTTGGATGCGCTAGTTAGCCGCGGGCCCCTCCAGAGCCGACGCAAAATACGCATACCAACGAGTGTTCATGTCGTTCAGGATACATGCGCGGGGCCGGACGTCCAATCGGCCCCGTCACGAAAGCCGTCGACGCGTTCAGCGGCGGCGCCCGAACTTCGGCTTCGGCAGCCGACCCAAGAGAATCTGGGCGCGGTCGGCGACCTGCTCGACGGTCGCGTTGACCGTTCGACCGAATTCCTTCGAACCGGTCCCGTCCTCGGCGCCGGCGCTCGCGGGCACGACGGCGGCCGCTGGCGTCTCCCTGGCGGCCGGCTGATGGTGGGGCCGGGCGTCGGGCTGCACGGGTGCCGCGGGCCGGAGGGCCGCCGGGCGAGTGGGGGCGGGCTCCGGCGTCGCTCGGGCGACGAACGGGGCGAACCACTCGGACGCTGCGGCCAGGTCGGCCGCCTCGAGGCGGTAGTAGCGTCGCTGGCCCTCGGCGCGCGTAGAGACGAGCTCGGCGTCGCGCAGGACCTTCAAGTGCTTCGACACCGTCGGCTGGCTGACGCCGAGCTTCTCGACCAGCTGGCCCACGGCGAGGTCACCCGCGGAGAGCTCCTCCAGGATGCGGCGGCGGGTGGGCTCGGCGAGGACGGGGAAGACTGACTCGTAGACCATGTACATCACCCTATCCGCATATACGCCGCCAGGCATTTTTTGGCGCAACATTTCGACGCGCCGGTGCCGCCTCAGTCGAACCAGGGATCCAGGCCGTAGAGCGGGAACACCTCCTTGCGGGTGGCCATGATCGCGCGGTCGACGGCGTCCGCGGGGTCGTAGCCGACCTCCCACGAACGCCACCATGTATCGGCGTCGTCGCCCATGAGCCGCGGAGCCTCGAGGCCGTAGCGTTCCCGGACGTGGTCGCGCCAGGACGCCGGCACCGCTGTCAGCAACGGAACCGGCTGGCCGGAGGCGATCGCCAGCAGGTGTGTCCACGCGCGCGGCACGACGTGGGTGATGTCGTACCCGCCACCGCCGAGGGCCACCCAGCGTCCTTCGGCATGCTGATCTGCGAGCTGGGCGACGTCGAGCATGTTCTGCCGCTGGCCGTCGACGCTGAGCCTGAGGTTGGTCAGCCCGTCGCGGGCGTGACCGTCGCAGCCGTGCTGGCTGACGATCACCTCGGGCTCGAACGCCGCCGTCAGCTGCGGCACGACCGCGTGGAAGGCGCGCAGCCACCCGGAGTCGCCCGTACCGGCCGGCAGCGCGACGTTCACTGCCCGCCCCTGTGCCGCGGCGCCGCCGATCTCGTTCGGGAACCCGGTACCCGGGTAGAGGGAGGTCCCCGACTCATGCAGCGAGAGCGTCAGGACCCGGTCGTCGTCCCAGAAGATCTGCTCGACTCCGTCACCGTGGTGTGCGTCGACGTCGATGTAGAGCACGCGCCGCACCCCGCCGTCGAGCAGCCGGCGGATCGCGAGGGCGGCATCGTTGTAGATGCAGAAGCCGCCGGCCGTGCCGCGCCCGGCGTGGTGCATGCCGCCGGCGAAGTTCACGCCGTGCAGCGCACTGCCCTCGAGGACGGCCTCCGCCGCGGCGATCGACCCGCCGGCCAGCCGTGCGCTCGCAGTGTGCATGCCGGCGAAGGCGGGGTTGTCCTCGGTGCCGAGGCCGCGCGCCGGGTCCGGCGTCGTCGGGTCCTCGCCGACCGCTTTGACCGCAGCGATGTAGTCGGCGTCGTGGACCGTGAGCAACTGCTCGTCCGTCGCGACCCGTGGCTCGGCGACCGTGATCTGTTCGCGCCCGAGGACCTCGAGAGCCTCCGCCAGACGCACCGTCAGGTCGAGGCGCCGCGGGTCCATGGGATGGGTCGCGCTGAAGCGATACTCCATCATGTCCTCACACCACGTCAGCGTCGTCGCGGCCGGGACCGTTCCGTTAATTCTCGTCACCGTCTCAGGCTATCGAAGACCGGCGACGTCGACGCGCAGCCGGCCCCGCGGGCGCGCAGTGCGGGTCCGTCCGCGCGCGTCGCGCGTGGACTATGGTGGGGGCATGCCCGCACCGCCGCCCACGTCGCATATCTCGTGGCCCGCGCGCACCCTGAGCCGGCTCCGGGACGCCGTCGACTCGGTCGCGGCCGAATCGCCCTCGCGCCTCTTCCTCACGGCGTTGTTCCTCGTGATCCTCGTCTTCACCGGCGTGCTCTCACTGCCGGTCTCCTCCGAGCGGAACTCCGTCACCCCCATCCACGACGCTCTCTTCACGGCCACCTCCGCCGTGACCGTGACCGGCCTGACCACCGTGAACTCCGGCGAGCACTGGTCTTCCTTCGGGCTCGTGGTGATTATGATCGCGATGTTCGTCGGCGGGCTCGGCGTGATCACTCTCGCCTCGATCCTGTCCCTGGCCGTCTCCCGGCGCCTCGGTCTGCGCGGAAAGCTGTTGACCCAGCAGGCCATGGCCGCGGAGTCCACGGGGCGCCTCGGCGAGGTCGGCACGCTGCTGCGGATCATCATCACGACGACCACGGTCATCCAGCTGGCACTCGCCGTCCTACTGATCCCGGCCTTCTACATCGCCGACGGGGACATCTCCGATGCCCTGTTCCACGGCTCGTTCTATGCGGTCTCCTCGTTCAACAACGGCGGCTTCGTTTCGCATCCGGAAGGCCTCGCAGGATACGAAGCCAACCCCTTCATCGTCGTGCCCGTCATGGTCGGGGTCTTCATCGGCAGCCTCGGCTTCCCGGTGCTCATGGTCCTGCTCGCGTTCCGCCACCACTTCACCAAGTGGTCGCTGCATGCGAAACTCACCGTCGTCGTGAGCCTCCTGCTGACGATCGTCGGTGCCGTCGTGCTCGGCGGCCTCGAATGGAACAACAAGGCGACCATGGCGGACCTCGGCTTCTGGGACAAGGTCCTGCACGCGCTCTTCGCTTCGGTCAACACCCGCTCGGGTGGTTTCTCCCTGATTGATCAGAATGAGATGAACGCCTCGACCATGCTCGTCACGGACGCGCTCATGTTCGCCGGCGGCGGCTCTGTCTCGACGGCAGGCGGCATCAAGGTCACGACCATCGCCATCCTCTTCCTGGCCATGGCCGCCGAGGCCAGAGGAGACTCCGACATCCGCGCGTTCGGCCGCCGCATCCCCGACGGCGCGATGCGGGTGGCCCTCTCCGTTGTCGTGCTCGGCGCGACGCTCGTCGCCGTCGGCTGTGCGCTGCTGCTGTGGCTGAGCGACGAACCCCTGGACCGGGTGCTGTTCGAGACGATCTCCGCCTTCGCGACGTGCGGGCTGTCGGTGGGGCTCAGCGCGGAGCTTCCACCCGCCGGCAAATACGTGCTCATCGCGCTCATGTTCGCGGGCCGCGTGGGTACGATTACCCTCGCCGCCGCCTTGTCGACGCGCCAGCGCGACATGCGCTTCCACTACCCCGAGGAGAGGCCGATCATTGGCTGAGAATCGCACCGACCACAACGCACCTGTCCTCGTCATCGGGCTGGGCCGCTTCGGCTCCGCCGTGGCCGAGCAGCTCGTCAAGCAGGGGCGCGAAGTCCTCGCGATCGAGCGCAACGCTGCTCTCGTGCAGAAATACTCCAGCATCCTGACCCACGTGGTCGAGGCCGACGCGACCGATATCGACGCACTCCGTCAGCTCGGCGCGCAGGACTTCAGCGCCGCCGTCGTCGGCGTCGGCACCTCCATCGAGTCCTCGGTGCTGATCACCGTCAACCTCGTGGACCTCGGCACCGAACACGTCTGGGTCAAGGCCATCACCCCGGCGCACGGCAAGATCCTCACGCGCATCGGGGCCAACCACGTCGTCTATCCGGAGGCCGATGCGGGTGTCCGCGCCGCGCACCTGGTCGGCGGCCGCATGCTCGACTTCATCGAGTTCGACGACGGCTTCGCGATCGTGAAGATGTACCCGCCGAAAGAGACGCAGGGCTTCACGCTCGGGGAATCCCAGGTCCGCTCGAAGTACGGCGTCACGATCGTCGGCGTCAAGAGCCCCGGGGAGGACTTCACCTACGCCCAGCCGGACACGAAGGTGAGCCGCCGTGACGTGCTCATCGTCTCCGGGCACGTGGACCTGCTCGAGCGCTTCGCGGCCCGCCCGTAACCAGGAGGAGCCCTGCCGCGACGGACGTCGTCGCTGCAGGGCTCCTCTCGTTCGGCCGGCTCCGAACGTCAGCTGCTGAGGTCGCGGGTGAGCTCGCGGGAGCGCTCGACGCATGCGGTCTCGGCCTTGAAGACCATCTCCTCCAGGCCCGAGGCTGCGAAGCTGTCCAGCGCGGCCGCCGTCGTGCCGTTGGGGCTGGTCACGTTGCGGCGCAGCTGGGCCGGGTCCGCCCCCGGCTCGGCGAGCATGCGCCCGGCCCCGGCGACGGTCGCCGACGCCAGCTCGCGGGCGGTTTCGGCGTCGAGTCCCAGCTTCTCGCCCGCGGCGGCCATGGCTTCGGCCAGGTAGAAGACGTAGGCGGGGCCGGAGCCCGAAACCGCGGTGACGGCCTCGATGAGGTCCTCGGGCACCACCTTCACGACGCCCGCGCCCGCGTAGAGCGTCACGACGTCGGCCAGCGTCTGCTCGTCCACGCCCGCGCCAGCAGCGAGGCCTACGGCGCCCAAGCCCACCGTCAGCGGCGTGTTGGGCATGGAGCGGACCACGGGCTGGCCGTCCTTCAGGGCGGCTTCAAGCGCGGCGACGGTGATGCCGGCGGCCACGGAGACGACGACGGCGGTCGGCTTGAGCGCGCCGGCGATCTCCCGGGACAGGTCCAGGATGCCGACGGGCTTCACGCCGAGGAAGACGACGTCGGCATCCGCCACGGCGGTCAGGTTCGCGTTCGCGTCGTTCTCGGTGGCCAGGGCGTTGACGCCGGTCTCCTCCGCCAGGGTCACGGCCTTCGCGGGGGTGCGAACGGTCGCGGTGATGCGCTCCGGTGCGTGCCCGGAGGCGATGATCCCGCGCATGATCGCGCCGTTCATGGAGCCGGTGCCGAGGAAGGCGAGTTTCAGGTCAGCGGTCGAGTTCTGTGCAGTGTTGTTGTCGGGCATCTGGCCATTGTGTCAACGAACTCTCCCGAATCCCAGCCGCGCCGGGGAGCGTTTACCGGGCCCCGGCCTGTTCCCCTCCGGGCGGCGCCGGCTCCTCGTTTCGCCGAGCCAGATGAGTGCGTGCGAAGTCGAGAGTCTCGGCCAACCACTCCTCACGGCGGCCAGCGCCCTTGGCGCCGCGGGTGGCGACCTCGACGGCGACGACGCCCTGCCAGTTCGAGTCGCGCAGGTGGTGCATCGCCTCGGTGACGGGCTGGGTGCCGCGGCCGGGCACGAGGTGTTCGTCTTTGCCGTTGTCCAGACCGTCGCACAGGTGCACGTGGGTGAGCCGCTCCCCCAGATCCTTGAACGCCTGGTGCGAATCCATCATCGCGATCGCTGCGTGCGAGAAGTCCCACGTGACGAAGTCGTAGGGCTGCGGGACCGGGTTCCAGTGCGGCAGGTACATCTTGGCCTCGCGGCCTCGGGCGCGCCACGGGTACATGTTCTCGACGGCGATCCGCACGCCGGTTTCCTCGTAGATGCGCTTGACGCCGGCCGCGAACCCCGTCGCGTAGGTGCCCTGCCAGCGGAACGGGGGGTGCGCGACGACGACGTCGCACCCGACCTCGCGCGCCAGCTGCGCGCTGCGCTCCATCTTGTTCCACGCCGAGCCCCAGACCTGCTGCGTGAGCAGCAGGGTCGGTGCGTGGATGGCATAAATCGGCTGGTCGTAACGCTCGACGAGGGAGAGCAGCTGACGCCCGTCCTGGGAGATCTTGTTGCCGGTCACCATGACTTCGACGCCGTCGTAGCCAAGATCGTGGGAGACCGAGAACGCGTCGTGCACGTTCAGCGGGTAGACGGATGCACTGGAGAGAACCACGGGCGGTACGGCGGTCATGCTGGGCTCCCGTCGGAGGCGGTCAACTGGTGCGCGTCCCTCCGGCCGACGTCGGACGGTGTCGCCGCCGACGGTGAGACGCCGGGCTCGCGTCGCTGCTGCTTGAGCAGTTCAACGTGCCCCACCCCCACCGTATCGCCGTAGGGTGCCGGGCTGTCCAGCAAAAGGTGATCGAAACGTCGCAGGATGAGGCCCTCGCGCAGGGCCCATGGGCAGATCTTGAGGGATTTGACCTTCATCGCGGTCATCGCCTCGTGGGCGACGATCGCGCCGGCGAGCAACTGCGGGGCCCTGAGGGCCGAGACACCCGGGAGTTCCGCGCGCTGGGCGTGAGTCATGGCGGCCAGCCGGTTCATCCAGAGCTTCAGGTCCTCGCGCCGCAGCACGCGCTTGACGTAGGGTCCCTCCCCCGAGGGAGCGGCTCCCGTCACGCGTGCCAGGGAGCGGAACGTCTTGGACGTCGCGGCGACGAGGTCCGGCTTCCCCGAGGCGAGCATCTGGGCCGCCGGTTCCGCCAGCGTCTCGCGGACGTGGCTGCGCAGGGCCTTGATGTCGGAGATCGACGGCGGGTCCTCCGGCAGCCAGTCTCTTGTCAGCCGGCCGGCGCCCAGCGGCACCGAGCGGGCAATGCGGGGGAACTCGTCGGTGCCGACAGCCATTTCGAACGAGCCGCCGCCGATGTCGAGCTCGAGGATGTTGTTGGCCTGCCAGCCGAACCAGCGCCGCACGGCGTAGTACGTCATGCCGGCCTCTTGTTCGCCCGTCAGTTCCGTCAGGTGCACTCCGGTCTCGGTCGCGACGCGCTCGAGCACGGAGACGCCGTTGGCGGATTCGCGGATGGCGGACGTGCAGAACGCCAGCATGTCGACCGCGCCGTGCTTGACGGCGAACTCGTTGGCCTCAAGGACGAAGTCGAGCAGTTCGCGCTGTCCGGCCTCGTTGATCGCACCGCCGTCGTCGAGGTACGCGACGAGCGAGAGCGGCCGCTTGTGCGAAGCGAACGCGACGGGGCGCGCGCCCGGGTAAGCATCCACCAGCAACAGGTGGACGGTGTTGGAACCGATGTCCAGGACTCCCAGGCGCACGCTCTACCTCCCGGCTATTTCTTCTTGGCCGCGGGCTTCTTGGCCGGTGCCTTGCGGGCCGGCGTCGTCGCCTTCTTGGCGCCGCGCTTGACCGGCCCCTTGGCGCGCTTCTCGGCGAGCAGCTCGATCGCACTCTCGCGCGTCAGCTCCTCCACCGACGACGACCGCGGGACGGTGATGTTCGTCTCGCCGTCGGTGATGTACGGGCCGAAGCGGCCGTCCTTGACGACGATCGCCTTGCCCGAGGTCGGGTCCTCGCCGAACTCCGCCAGGGGCGGGGTGGCCGCGCGGCGTCCGCGCTGCTTCGGCTGGGCGTAGATCGCGTTGGCCTCCTCGAGCGTGATCGTGAAGATCTGCTCCTCGGATTCGATCGACCGGGAGTCCGTACCCTTCTTCAGGTACGGGCCGAAGCGGCCGTTCTGCACGGTGATCTCCTTGCCCTCCTCGTCCGCGCCGAGCACGCGCGGCAGCGACAGGATCTTGAGGGCCTCCTCGAGGGTAACCGTCTCGACGCTCATGGTCTTGAACAGCGAGCCCGTACGCGGCTTGACCTTGGCCGGCTTCTTCTTCGGCTTCGGCTTACCGTTCTTGTAGTACTCGGTCGGCATCGCCTCGAGTTCCTCGTCGGTCATCTCCGTGACGACCTCGGTGACGTAGGGCCCGTAGCGGCCGTCCTTCGCCACAATCGGGCGCCCCGATTCAGGGTCGATGCCGAGCTCGCGCTCCTCCGGCCCCTGCTGCTCCATGAGCTCGACGGCCTTCTCGGCGGTCAACTCGTCGGGTGCGAGATCCTCCGGCACGTTCACGCGCTGCGGGGCAGTGCCCTCCGGCGAATCGGCCGGGACCGGCTTCTCCAGGTAGGGGCCGAACTTGCCCACGCGCAGCACGATGCCCTCGGCGATCTCGACCGAGTTGATGGCGCGCGCGTCGATGTCGCCGAGGTTGTCGACGACGTCGCGCAGACCACGCACCTCGGCGTCGCCGAAGTAGAAGTGCTGCAGCCAGGCGCCGCGCCCCTTGTGCCCCTTGGCGATCTCGTCGAGATCGTCCTCGAGCCGGGCCGTGAAGCCGTAGTCCACGTACTGGCCGAAGTGCTCCTCGAGCAGGCGGACCACGGAGAACGCGATCCAGCTCGGCACCAGAGCGCTGCCGCGCTTGGTCACGTAGCCGCGATCCATGATCGTCGTGATGGTCGGCGCGAACGTCGACGGGCGGCCGATCTCGCGGGCCTCCAGCTCGGCGACGATCGACGCCTCGGTGTAGCGCGCCGGCGGCGTGGTCTCGTGCCCGGAGGCCTCGATTCCGGAGGCGCCCAGGGCGTCGCCTTCGGCCAGCTGCGGCAGGCGGCGCTCGCCGTCGGCCGCTTCCTTCTCCTCCTCGGAGACGTCCTTACCCTCCTCGTAGGCGGCCATGAAGCCGCGGAAGGTGATGACGGTGCCGGACGCCGCGAACTCGGCGGCGCGGCCGTCGGTCGCGGTGCCGATCAGGCGCACCGAGGCGGTCGAACCCTTGGCGTCGGCCATCTGCGAGGCGACGGTGCGCTTCCAGATCAGCTCGTAGAGCTTGAACTCGTCCCCCGAGAGCTGGCTGCGCACATCGCGGGGGCGGCGGAACGAGTCGCCGGCCGGGCGCACGGCCTCGTGGGCCTCCTGCGCGTTCTCGCTCTTGCCCTTGTAGTAGCGGGGCTTCTCCGGCACGAACTCGTCGCCGTAGAGCTCCTTCGCCTGGCGCCGGGCGGCGCCGATGGCCTCGTTCGACAGCGCGACCGAATCGGTACGCATATACGTTATGTAGCCGTTCTCGTACAGCCGCTGCGCGATCTGCATGGTGTTGCGCGAGGACCAGCGCAGCTTGCGGGAGGCCTCCTGCTGCAGGGTCGACGTCGTGAACGGGGCGGCCGGGCGGCGCGTGTACGGCTTGGTCTCGACGCCGGAGACGGCGAACTCCGCCTCGGCGAGGCCGGTGGCCAGCGAGGTTGCGGCCTCCTCGTCCAGGCGCACGACGCCGGCGCTCGCCTTGGCACCGCGGGACTCCTTGAGCTGACCGCGGTCGTCGAAGTCGCGGCCGGTGGCCACGCGGGCGCCGTCGACCGAGGAGAGCTTTGCCTTGAAGGCCTCGCCGGCGCCGGTCGCGAACTCACCGGTCAGGTCCCAGTAGCCGGCGGCGCGGAACGCCATGCGCTCGCGTTCGCGCTCCACCACGAGACGGGTCGCGACCGACTGCACGCGGCCCGCCGAGAGCCCGCGGGCGATCTTGCGCCAGAGCACCGGGGAGATCTCGTAGCCGTAGAGGCGGTCGAGCACACGGCGCGTCTCCTGCGCGTCGACGAGGTCCGTGTCGAGTTCGCGGATGTTGTCGAGGGCGCGGGCGATGCCCTCCTTGGTGATCTCCGTGAAGGCCATGCGGTGCACGGGGACCTTGGGCTTGAGCACCTCGAGCAGGTGCCACGCGATGGCTTCGCCTTCGCGATCGGCATCGGTTGCGAGATAGAGCTCGTCGGCGTCCTTGAGCGCGGCCTTGAGCTCGGACACCTTCTTCTTCTTGTCCGGATTCACGACGTAGTACGGCTCGAAGTCGTTGTCCAGGTCGATGGCGAACTTGCCGACGGACGTCTTCTTCAGCTCGGTGGGCAGCTCGGAGGGCTGCGGCAGATCACGGATGTGTCCCACGGAAGCGTCCACGACGAAGCCCTCGCCCAAGTACTTGGCGATCGACTTGCTCTTGGCCGGGGACTCTACGATGACTAGCTTCTTGCCGGTCTTTACCTTCGCCTTGGCGGGCACAACACTCCTATTAGCTGCCGGGGACGAGCGGATGGGGCCCGTGAACTTCACGAATCCCGCTCATACTCGCACTAGGTTAGCGGTTTCTACCTCTTCGGCAAGCCGGGCCGCGTCCACGGCTGCTCTCCGGAGGTCGCTTCCACCTCGTCGAACTCCGGCAGGATGGAGAGCATGTAGTACACACGTTTGGCGTCCACGCTTCGTTCCTCGGGGCCGGCCATCTCCTCGTATTCCTTCATCAGGTCGTAGACGCGCGTCATGAACTCCTGGCGCTTCTCGTCGTTGAGGAAGACCATGCCGGTGGTCAGGACGGGGGCGCGGTCCGCGGGCGGCTCGATCCCGGACTTCGCTTCGGCCTCGCGCCGGGCGATCTCGGCGGCGAGCCGCTCGCGGAAGGCGCCCAGCTGGACGTTAAGGAAGGCGCTCTTGGCGGATGGAGTCTGGTTGAACGACTCGACGATCAGACGGTCACCGGCCGCTTTCCAGCGTCGCTCGCGCGCGTCGCCCTCGCTGGCGGCACGTTCCACGTAGCCGTACTTCTCCAGTGCGCGCAAGTGGTAGCTCATCGCGCTCGGCGTCAGCTTGCAGCGCGAGGCCAGCTCCGTGGCCGTGCGGCTGGACTGCGACGCGAAGAGCTCCTCCAACGCCTCGAGCCGCGCCTCGTGCGCGAGGGCTCGGATCGCCTGCGGGTCGTTGATGACGACCGGGTTGTCAGTCCTAATGCGAGGCACGGTGGGACACCTTCCGGGTGGCTTTCACGTCGCCACCGGAGGAGGGACGCGCGGCTTGGCGCGCGATCCCGGTCCGTCCGACGCTGCACGTGTGATAGGTCATAGCGGAAACCTTAGCGTCTCTGGACAGTTTGAGTGAGAAAACCTTCGAGAATAAGTCGCCGCGCGCCGGCGAGCAGCGTCGGTTCCAGCTCCGGGTCGTCCTCACCGAGCAGCGCGGCGATGGCCGAGACGATCTGCCCGATGCTCAGTTCGCCGTCGCACGCCGAGACGAGCCCCGCCTCCGCCGTGCTCAGCAGGGACGTCCGGCGCAGACCGGCACCCTGACGCAACAGGATCACGCCCGGGTGCTCGGCGCCGGGGCGCTGGTGGCGCTCCTCGGTCACGTCGTCGGCGACGACCACGTGCAGCCGGCCGAGCGCCTCGTCCGCCTCGTCTTCGGTTCCGCCCAGCGCGCCCGCTGCGGCCAGTGAGTCGGCCGCAGCGATCGCGGACGCCAGGTGCGGGCCGAGCGGCTGCTCGATCGGGTGCTCGATACTCTCGAACCGGCGCCCCACCGGGCGGGCCGCGACGTCGGCGCCGTCGTCGTGCCCGGCAGGCCGGCGCAGCCAGACCATGCCGAAGCCGATGCTCTCGACGTCGCGCGAGGCGAAGTCGGCGAGGTAGTCGGCGTAGCGGCGCCGGTAGTGCTCCGGATCGCGGGACTCGGCTGCGTCGCGCAGCCAGACCTCGGCGTACTGCAGCGGCGACTCCACGTCCCGCTGGATGAACCAGGCCTCGGCGTCGACGTCGGCCGCGGCTGCCCGCCCGAGCCAGGCCGCCGGGCGGTCGAACCACTGCTCGTCCTCCGCGCGGATCTCCCAGTTCGCGAGCAGCTGGGCGGAGCCGCCCGGGGTCAGCAGGCCCGGCAGCCCGCTGACGAGGTCGGCGACGAGGCGGTCGCCGGCGAGGCCGCCGTCGCGGTACGTGAACCGCTCCCCCTCCCCCGGTGCGCGCGGGGTGATCACGAATGGCGGGTTGGAGACGATCAGGTCGAACCGCTCGGACGCGACGGGCTCCAGCAGGCTGCCGCGGCGCAGATCGACGCGCCCGCCGAGGTTCGCCGGGTCGATGCCGAGCGCGGCGTGATTGAGCAGCAGGTTGAACCGGGTGAACGCCAGCGCCCGTTCGGAGACATCGGTGGCCGTGACGTGCTCGGCGTGGGCGAGCAGGTGGAACGTCTGGATGCCGCAGCCGGTGCCGAGGTCGAGTGCGCGCGCCGCGGGCCGGCGGATCGTGGTCTGCGCGAGCGTCAGCGACGCCTGCCCGATGCCCAGGACGTGGTCGGCGCGCAGCACCCCGGTACGGCGGTGCGAGCCGAGGTCGGAGGCGACCCAGAGCTCCGCGTCGGCGTCGGAGGCGTGCGGGCGCAGGTCGACCCGGGCGATCGCGCTGCCCCCGGGCAGATCGGCCAATCCCAGCGCGGCCAGACCCGCAGCACCAGTGCGCGGCAGGGCGGCGTCGACGTCCTCGGACGGCACGGCCTCGCCGATCAGGAACAGGTCGACGACGACGGCCAGCGACCGCTCGTGCCCCTCGGCGCCGGAGGCTCGGACGGCGGCGAGTGCGATCCGCGCCGGAACCGTCTGGTCCCGGCCCAGCGCACCATGCGCTTCCGCGCCCAGCAGGGAGGTGACGTCGTCGAAGTAGTAGCGTGCCTCGCGCAGGTCGGCGGCGAGCGCGTCGAGACGCGCCTGGTCGTCGCTGACGGGGGCGTCGGGCGCGACGGCGCTCACGCGCGGGCCTCGAGCGCTGCCGGGGCGCAACCGGTGCACAGCCGCAGCGCGTCGTCGGCGGCGCACGTCGGGCAGAAGAGGCGCAGGTTCCGGCAGGACGGGTTGGAGCAGTTCTCGAACTTGTTCGTCGGCGCGTGGCAGCCGACGCACTGCCCGATCGTGACGGCATCGGGCGTGAATTCCAGGTGCATGCGCTTGTCGAAGACGTAGAGCGAACCCTCCCAGAGCCCGGCGTCGCCGTACTTCTCGCCGTAGCGCACGATCCCGCCCGCCAGCTGGTAGACCTCGCGGAAGCCGCGCTTGACCATGAGCGAGGAGAGCACCTCGCAGCGGATGCCTCCGGTGCAGTAGGTGACGATCGGCTTGTCCTTGAGATCGTCGTACTTGCCGGAGTCGAGTTCCGCGATGAAGTCGTGAGTGGACTCGACGTCGGGCACGACGGCGTTCTTGAATTTGCCGATCTGGGCCTCGAATGCGTTGCGGCCGTCGAAGAAGACGACCTCCTCGCCGGAGGCCCGCTTCGCCTCGACCAGTTCGTGCACTTCCTCCGGGCGCAGGTGCGTGCCGCCGCCGACCACGCCGTCGGCGTCGACTTCGAGCTCGTCGGGGGCGCCGAAGGAGACGATCTCGGCGCGGGCCTTCACGGAGATGCGCGGGAAATCCTCAGCGGAGCCCTCGGACCACTTGATGTCCATCTTCTTGAACGCCGGGTATTCGCGGGTCGCCTTCACGTAGGCCTTCACCGCCCGGATCTCGCCGCCGGCGGTCCCGTTGATGCCGTGCTCGGAGACGATGATGCGCCCGCGGAGCCCGTGTTGTTCGAGCAGCGAGCGCTGCCACAGGCGGACCGCCTCCGGGTCCGGCAGAGGGGCAAACGCGTAGAAAAGGACGATTCGGTTCAAAGCCACGCATTAAAGGGTACTGGCCGTGCCGCCGGGGTGCCCGACGTGGCCCTCTCTCCCCGCTCCGGAGCGGGTCGCCCGCCGCCGACGTCGGCTCCGTCCGGATAGCACAACGGCGGCGCTCACCTGCGACGTTAACGTTGCTTTGCGGTTGGGCAACAGTTGGCCACCGACCCTGCATCACGGGCGAGACTCGGGGTAGGGTCATCCCATGGGATCCTTCGCAAGCGATGAACTGATCGGAACTTGGGTCACCGGCTGGTCCTCCGGCCGTGGCTACGAGAACCGGCATGAAGGCCGCGTCCATGCTGCCCTGCGCCACGACACCATCGGCGACTGGGAGTACGTCGTCTGCGAGCCGACGAACGAGGAGCTCGTCGCGATCGCCGGCACCCTGTCGAAGCACCCGGCCCGCCGGCTCACCGCCTTCGTGAACGACCCGGTCGCGTTCGTCGAGGCCGCCCGGACCGCCGGCCTCGCCCTCCAGCAGACCGACGAGGTCCTGATGGTCACCGCCATGGACGAGCAGGACGTCGAGGACCCGCGCAGCCCGGACGGCTTCGTGATCCAGACGGAGCGCGACGGCACGAACGCCTATGTCTCAGTCCACCTCGAGGAGGACCCGAGCATCGTCGTCGCCAGCGGCCACGTCGCCGTCGTCGACGACTACGCCGTCTTCGACCGCATCATCACCTCCCCCGACTTCCGCCGCCGCGGACTCGGCTCCCTCGTCATGCGGGCGCTGGCGGCGCTCGCGCTCGAGCACGCCGTCTCCGAGGGCCTGCTCATCGCGACCGTCGACGGCCAGGAACTCTACAAGTATCTGGGCTGGACGACGCTCGGAAACGTGGTCACGGTGGAGGCCGCGCAGAACTGAGCAATCAGCATCCGCCGGCCGCCTCCGGGCGGGCGGCCTCCGGCTTCCAGGTCAGCCACGGTTCGCTGATCCCGCTCCTCGGGCACGGGAAGGCCCCGGAGTCGCTGCAGCACACCCGGATCCTCGAGGCCGCCGATGCCGTGCACGCGCCGTGGCCGGCCTGGACCCACCCCGATCTCGTCTCGGCCTACGAACGCCTCGGCATCCGCGAGCCGTGGCTGCACCAGGTTCAGGCGGCGATGGCCGCCGAAGCCGGAGAGCACGTGATCCTCGCGACGGGGACCGCCTCCGGCAAGTCGCTGGCCTACCAGCTGCCCGCCGTCAACCGGATCCTCACCGCCGGCGAGGCGAGCCCGAACGGAGACGGCGCCGTCGTGCTCTACCTGGCGCCCACGAAGGCGCTCGCCGCGGACCAGCTGGAGGCCGTCACGTCACTGCGACTGCCGGCGGTGCGCGCGTCGACCTACGACGGCGACACCGAACAGACCGAGCGCCGCTGGATCCGGGAGCACGCGAACTTCGTGCTGGCCAACCCGGACATGCTGCACTACGGGATCCTGCCCAACCACGCATGGTGGTCGCGGTTCTTCAAGCGGCTCGCGTTCGTCGTCATCGACGAGGCCCACAGCTACCGCGGCGTCTTCGGTTCCCACGTGGCGAACCTGCTGCGGAGGCTGCGGCGGGTGTGCGAACACTACGGCGCGGACCCCGCCTTCATCGGCGCTTCGGCGACGAGCGCGGATCCCGACGAGTCCTTCAGCCGCCTCATCGGGTCGGACGCGACCGCCGTGACGCACGACTTCTCCCCGCGCGGCGCGAAGACCGTCGCCCTCTGGGAGCCGCCGCTGACCGACAAATTCGGCGAGAACGGCGCTCCGCGGCGACGCACCTCGATCGCCGAGACGAGCGACCTCATGGCGAACCTGATCTGCGAGCAGGTGCGCACGATCTCGTTCATCAAGTCGCGCCGCGGCGCCGAGACGATCTCCTCCATCACGCAGTCGATGCTCGACGAGGTGGACCCCGGCCTGCGCGGTCGGGTTGCCGCCTACCGCTCCGGCTATCTGCCCGCGGAGCGCCGGGAGCTCGAGCGCCGCCTGCGCGCCGGGGAGCTGCTCGGCATCGCCTCCACTCCGGCCCTCGAACTCGGCATCGACGTCTCCGGCCTGGACGCGGTACTCGTGGCCGGCTGGCCGGGGACGCGGGCCTCGTTCTTTCAGCAGATCGGCCGCGCGGGACGGGCCGGCCAGGACGCCCTCGCGGTGTTCGTCGCGAGCGACGACCCGCTCGACACCTACCTCGTGCACCACCCGGAGGCGATCTTCGATACGCCGGTCGAGGCGACCGTCTTCGACCCGCTGAACCCCTACGTGCTGGGACCGCATCTGTGCGCGGCCGCCGCGGAGCAGCCGCTGCGGCCCGAGGACGTCGCGCTCTTCGGGCCGACCGCCCAGAAGCTGCTGGACCAGCTCGTCGAGCGCGGCTACCTCCGCCGTCGACCCTCGGGCTGGTATTGGACGCACCCGGAGTCGGCCGCGGCGATGGTGAACCTGCGCGCCGACGGCGGCGGGCCCGTGAGCATCATCGACTTCGAGACCGGAGCCCTGCTCGGGAGCATGGACTCGCCGCAGACCCACTACCAGGCGCACCCCGATGCCGTGTACGTTCACCAGGGCGCCAGCTACGTCGTCGAGGAGCTCAACGAGCAGGACCACTGCATCCTCGTCCGGCGGGCGAACCCGAACTACTACACGCAGGCGCGGGACCTCACGACGGTGGAGGTCCTCGAGGAGACGCTCACCCGCGACTGGGGCAGCGTGCGGGTGCACTTCGGCGACGTGCGGGTGACGACCCAGGTCGTCGGATTCCAGCGGAAATCCATCTCCAGCAACGAGATTCTCGGTGAGGAACCGCTCGATCTCGAGCCGCGGGACCTGCACACCAAGGCGGTCTGGTTCACGATCTCGGAAGCCGACATGCTCTCCGCGGGGCTCGTCGCGGGCGACATCCCGGGCGCCCTACACGCCGCCGAGCACGCGGCGATCGGGCTGCTACCGCTCGTCGCGTCGAGCGACCGCTGGGACATCGGCGGCGTCTCGACCGCGATCCACGCCGACACGGAATCGCCCACGATCTTCGTCTACGACGGCCACCCCGGCGGGGCCGGTTTCGTCGAGCGCGGCTACCGGAAGGCGGCTGACTGGCTGACGGCGACACTCGAGGCGATCCGCTCCTGCGAGTGCGAGTCGGGCTGCCCGTCATGCGTTCAGTCACCGAAGTGCGGGAACAGGAACAACCCGCTCTCCAAGGCCGGGGCCGAGCGGCTGCTCGAACGCCTGCTGCGCGACGCGGGCTGATCCTCCTACCGCCACGGCGCCGGCGGCGGGCCGGCCCTCGCCGAGGCCCGTGCCTCGAGGCCCGCAGTTTCGAGCAACCCGAGTCCGGCCCCGAGCGGCACGACCACGGAGACGTCGACGACGGTCCCCTCCGCATCGCCGAGCGCGCACGAGCTCACCCGCGCACCGTTGCGGGCAGCGGCGTCCGCGGCCACCTCGCACGGCCGACCGGAAGCGAGCCCGCGGGCCGTGTCAGCGGCTGCGAGCGCCGCCAGATCGGCCGCGGTGGTTGCCCGCGCGGCGTGCACCGCCGCGTAGCCGAGCGTGAGCACTGCCGCCGCGACGAGGAGCACCGCGGCGAAGAGACCGAGCATGAGCACGCTCCCAGCGCCGCGGTCCCCGGCGCCGCGGTAGCATTCAGCCCCCACGGGCGGCCTCCGTCCTGGCCTCGGCGTCCGCGCTGAGTGTCACGACGTGGCTGCCGATTAGCGGGATCCGCACGTCGCGGGCGATCGAGACCCGCGAATACTCGCCCCCGGGCTCCACGGTGATGCGGGCTTGGCCGCCGGCATGGCGGCGCGCGGCCGCGGACGCGGACGGCGCCGACTCGCCACGGGCCAGCTCGCGGGCCGCTGCCCGGGCTCCCTCCTCGAGCTGGATCTGGGTGATCCCGAGCCCGCCGGCGCCGAGTGCGAAGGCGAGCAGCACCGCGAGGGTCGGCAGCAGCACCGCGACCTCCGCCGTGCTGCTGCCGGTGTCGGACCCGCCGGGGCACCGTCCGCTCAACGGTCCCCTGTGCCGGTTCCTGACCATCTCCGCCTCAGGCCTGCAGGGCCTTGCGAACCAGGGCCATCAGCATCTCGCTGACGTCGCCGCTGGAGAGGATGGCGACCAGCAGCCCGGCGAACGCCACCGCCGCGAAGGTCACGATCGCGAACTCCGCGGTCGCGATGCCCGCCTCGGCTGCCAGCCGCTCACGCCACCGCTCGGCGTCGTTCTCGGCTCCGTCCTGCGGGGGCCGATGATCGGCCAACGCGACGACGTTGTCCGGGACCACGGGGGCGGCTTCAGCCGGGATTCGATTCTGTTTCATGGTGTGTCCTTTCCTGGTGGATGCGTGAGCCGCCGTGCTGACGGCTCCCCTCCAGCATCGGTCGCGTGCGCCGCCGGCGGGCCGGCCCGGGGCGGGATCTGGACAACTCTCCCGGGTTGGCTGGTTGTGGACGGGGAGTCGGCCGCGCCCGCGTCTACATGTCCGGCAGCAGGGACACGACGAGCGGCACGATCCCGATGCAGACGAACGCCGGCAATGCGCACACCCCCAGTGGTACGACGAGCCGCACGGCGAGCGCGGCGGCCTCCTTCTCGGCCCGGCGCACCGCGCTGCGCCGCTGCTCGGCGGCGGTGGTGCGCAACAGGGTCGCCGCGGCTGCCCCGGACCGGTGAGTGAAGCCGAGCGCCTGGGCCAGCGGCCGGAAGGGCACGGGGGCACCCTCCCACGCTCGTTCCCAGGGGACCGAGAGCTCGAGCGCCCGAGCGACGCGGCGTAGGTCCGCGCAGCCCGGGACCGTCTCGGCCAGGTGTGTCAGCACCCCCGGGACCGGCTGTCCTGCCGCGAGCAGGCTCGCGCTGAGTTCGAGCAGGAGCGCGACGTCGGCCGATTCCCGCCGCGGTCCGGCCCGCGAGGCGGCGGGGCCGCTCGCTCCCTCGGACCGGCGGAGTCCGGCGTTGCCGCGCGGCCCGGACGGCAGGAAGACCCAGAGGGCCGCGGCGGCGAGCACGCCTGCCAGGAACGCCCCCGTCACGGGCGCTCCTGACCGGCGGCGGCCCGCAACAGCCGGCGCGTCCACCACCAGTGTCCGGCCCACAGCCCCACGCCGGCGACGAGCGCGGCCTGTCCGGCCGGGTGCCCAGTCAGCACGGCGACGGGGTCGGCGCCGAGCAGGATCGCCAGGGCCAGCCCGAAGGCGGGGAGCAGGGCGAGCATCCGGTTCGTCGTGCGGGGTCCGGCGAGCGCCGTCGCCCGGGCTCGTCCGAGGTCCTGCTCGGCCTCGAGCTGCTCGGCGACCCGTTCGAGGAGGCCCGCCAGCGGGGCGCCGGTGCGCTCCGAGAGTTCGAGGCACCAGACCACGCGTTCCCAGACCCAGCCGAAGTCGGAGTGTTCAGCGTGCAGCGCCAACCCGGCTGACGTGCGCTGGCCGACCCCGTGGGAGGTCTGCGCGGCGATGGCGGCGGCGCGAATGTCGCGCGCGGCCCGCGATCCGGTCTCAGCTGATTCACCGGCGTTCTCCTGCCAGACCGTTCGCATGCCGGTGCCGGCCCACGCGCGGCCGAGCTGGTGCCAGGTCCGCTCGGGGGTGCGCCCGGTGTCGAAGAGGGCGGCCAGTTGGCGCAGCGCCCGCGCGTGCTCCTCGATGTCGGCCGGCTCCGGCCGTACCGTCTCCCGCCACCGCGCCAGGGTGCGCCGGCCGGGGGCCAGCACGCGCGGCCGTTCCCGCGACACGGAGGCATTCCGCGAGGGCCCGTGAGTGCCGAGGATCCAGGCGGCCGCGGCGGCCGCGAGCGTCGCGGCGGCGATGGCAAGTGCGCTCACGCCGGCCCACCGTCCTGGGCCCAGCGGACGACGGCTTCGGGCATCCCCGCGGCAACCAGCGCCGCGACGTGCGCGGCGGCAGAGGGCTCGAAGCGCGGTCCGGTGCCATCGTCGTGCGCCACAATGCGGGTGGCCATCCGGTGTCCCGCGCCGTTCGGTTCCAGCTCGAGCACGGCGAGCGTCTGGGGCCCGCGGCGCGCGGCGCCGCGTCCCGGTCGGCGCATCTGGATCAGAAAGTCGATCGCTCCGGCCGCCTGCAGGGCCGTGGCGTCTCCGCTCATCCCGGCCAGGGCGCCCATCGCGCACAAGCGGGCCGGCACGGCCTCGCACGAGCTCGCGTGCAGGGTCCCGCCGGCTCCGTCGTGGCCCGTGTTCATCGCGGCGAGGAAGTCGCGGATCTCGGCGCCTCGGCACTCGCCGACGATCAGCCGGTCCGGTCGCATGCGCAGGGATTGGCGGACGAGGTCGGCGAGCCCGACCCTGCCGGCCCCTTCGACGTTGCCGTTGCGGCACTGCAGGCTGATCACGTGCGGGTGCTCGGGTTCGAGTTCGCGCGCATCCTCGCAGACGACGAGGCGCTCTGCCTCTCCGGCCTGCCCGAGCATGGCGGCGAGCAGCGTGGTCTTCCCGCTGCCCGTCCCGCCGCTGACGAGGAAATTGCGGCGGCTGTCGACCACTGTGCGCAGCAGGTCGAACCATCCGCTGCCGGCGCCGAGGACCTCCTCGAGCCCGAGCCGCCGGCGGCGCCGGACCCGGATGGAGAGCACCGGTCCGCGCGCTGCGACCGGCGGCAAGACCGCGTGCACGCGGTAGTCGCCGACGTCGCCGAACGGCTCGGCCTCGTCGAGCCGCTGCCCGCCGCTGCCCAGCAGCCGCACGGCCAGCCGGTGCACGTCCTCGGCCGAGGCGAACGTGTACTCGGCCCGGGAGAGCACGCCGTCGGCCTCGACCCAGACGGCGCCATCACCGTCGACGAGCACGTCGCTGACCCCGTCAGCGTCGGCCAGGCTCTGCAACGGCCCGAGTCCGGTGAGTTCCTCCTGCAGCATCCGGATGACGTGGGTCGCGGTGCCGCTGCCGACGACGAGGCCGGAGGCCCGCACGGCCTCCGCGACGTCCGCGCCGCTGACGCGTCCGCCCTGCTCGATCGCGCGCAGTCGCACCGTCTCGAGCAGGCGCTCGTCCACCCGGCGGTTCATGCGGCCGCCTCGGGTTCTCGACCGCGCTCCCAGAGTGCGGCGACCGGCGCCATCGCCCGCGCTGTCACCCGGTGTCGCCCGAGCTCGAGGACGGCCCCGTCAGCTGATGCCCGGCGGATCGTCCGCAGGGGCGGGACGTACGTCAGCAGCGGCATACCCGCCTCCGCGGCGACCGTGAAGGCATCGTGCCCGCTCGGCAGCCGCCCCGTCACGAGCGCCAGCCACGCGAGCTCCGTGGGCAGCGCGGTCAGCGACCACGGCCGGTCGCCGGGCACGACGCAGACCGCCGCGTCGGGCGCGCCCCACGCGTGTCCGGCCAGCGGCCCGGGGCCGGCTCGGCCGCTGTCGAGCACGACGACGTCGTAAGCCTGCCGTGCGGACGCGACGACCTCGGAGAGGACCCCCGCCGAGACGGGCTCCGCGCGTTCAGGCGACTCCGGCGATCGGGCCGCGGACCAGGTCAGGAACGAGAGCCCGCCGGTCGACGGCAGCACGTCGGCGAGCTGGTGCGGCGGCAGCCGCCCGTCGGCCGAGGCGATATCGTCCCACGCCAGGCCCGAAGCCCGTGCCTGCCCGTGGCCGCCGCCTGGCTCCGGCGGGCGGAGACCGCGGCTGCCCATGCCGAGGCGATGGCCGATCCCGCCGCTCGCCGGGTCCGCGTCAATCAGCAGCGTGCTGCGCCCGGACCGCACCGCGGTCGAGGCCGCCAGCAGCGCCACCGTCGTCGTTCCTGCCCCGCCGACCGCGCCCGCAAAGGCGAGCACCGTGCCCGCTCCGCCGCGCAGGCCGCGTTCGCCCAGGAACTCGCCGAGCCATGCCGAGGCGTCGGGCAGCACGGCGACCCGCGTGCCCGGATGGGCGGCTGCGGCCCGCCACAATCTCTCCTGGTCGCCGGCCCACCCGACGAGGACCGCGTCGCCCGCCCCCCGGAACGGTCCGGGAGCGCCGTCGAGCTGCTCGAGGCGGTCCGCCCCCAGCAGGACGAGTTCGTGCGCGTCGCCGCCGGCTAATCGGCCTCCTGCTCCGGAATCGATGCGCAACTCGGTTCCGGCCGCGGCCACGACGAGGGCCACGTGGTCGATCAGCCGCTCGTCGGCGGTCACGAGCGCGGCCGACGGTCGTCGGGGCGGGGCGGAACCGGCTGGCGGCCGGGAGGCCCGAGGCGGTCTGGTGGCAACGAAGGGGCGATCTGTCATGGCCCCACTGTTCGCGCCCGTCTCGGCGCGCGCCACCGGCCAAGGGTCCGCTGTGGAGAGTGCGAACGCGCCGCGCGGCCTGTGGACGGGGAGTCCCGGGCCAATCCGGGGCCCGGGCCTGCCACAATGAAGGCGTGCCACTGACCTCGTCCCTCCCCGACGGCGCCGTTCCGCGCTATCTCCTCGTCGCCACCCACGCCGAAGGCGAGGCCGGCGTCTTCGACGTGCACGCCCTGCGCGGCGAGGACCCGCGCTCTGTGCAGCCCTCGCAGAAGGAGTCACTGCGCGAGGGCCGCGAGCCGGCCGAAGAGGTGCCGGTCGGCGTTGTGCTCATTCTCGACGAGTCCCTGCGTCCGCTCGCCGGCCCGCTCACTTTCTCCTACGAGGACATCGGCGATCTGGTGACCTGGGCCGAGGCCCGCGCCCTGCGCTGGGTCTGGGAATCGACCCGGTACTGGTACGCGCTCTTCCTCACCGACGGGATGACGGTCGAGCGGTGCTGGGACCTGGGCCTGTGCCGGAACATTCTGCGCAACTCCCCGGCCACCGCCGGCGGCGACTACGCGGCGGGCCGCGGCGCAGCCACGGGCGGAGATCTCGACGCGGCGGCCCCGGCCGGGCCGGAGCCCGCGGCTCAGGGCTCGCTCTTCGCGGCCCCGGCGCCGCGCGGCGCCGCAGTCGAGGACGTCGGCCGCGACTTCTCCGCCCAGCGCGCGGCCATTCCGGGCACGACGGCGGGCCGCAAGCTGGAGCTGCTGCTCGCGGCCGAGTCCGTGGGCGCGCTCATCGCCGCCGAGATCCGCGCGACGGGCATGCCCTGGAGCACCCGCGCGCACCAGGCGCTGCTCGAGGAACAGCTCGGGCCGCGGCCGGCGGACGGGCATCGGCCCGCAAAGCTCGAACGGGTTGCCGAGGAACTGCGGGCGGCACTGCAGGCGCCGAAGCTGAACCCGGACTCCCCGCAGGAGCTGCTGCGCGCCCTGCACCGGGTCGGCGTCGATGCCGCGAGCACGAGCCAGTGGGAGCTCTCCGACCACGAGCACCCGGCGCTCGAAGTGCTCGAGCGCTACAAGAAACTCTCCCGGCTCTTCACTGCCAACGGGTGGGCGTGGCTCGAAGCGTGGGTGCGCGACGGCAAGTTCTGGCCGGACTACTCGGTGGGTGGCGTCGTGACGGGCCGCTGGTCGGCGCGCGGCGGCGGGGCGCTGCAGATCCCGGCGACCGTCCGCTCGGCCGTGCGTGCGGAGCCCGGGCACCGACTCGTGGTCGCCGACGCGGCCCAGCTCGAGCCGCGCATCCTCGCCGCGATGAGCCGTGACGAGGCGCTCGCGATCGCCTCCACCGGCAAGGACCTCTACCAGGCCGTCGCCAACCGCGGGTTCGGCGGCGACCGGGCGAGCGCGAAAATCGTCATGCTCGGCGCCATGTACGGGCAGACCACGGGCGACGCCGGCCGGCTCATGCCGCAGCTGACCAAGACCTACCCGCAGGCGGTCGGGCTGATCGAGCACGCGGCCCGCGAAGGCGAGGCCGGCCGCCGCGTCTCCACGTTCCTCGGCCGCGGCTCCCCCGGTCCGGACGACGCGTTCGTCGCCGCCCGCCGCGCGGCCAACTCCCTGGACGCGACGCCGGCCGACCAGTCGCGTGCGGACTCGATCGCGAGGAGCCGGGGACGCTTCACCCGCAACTTCGTGGTCCAGGGCACGGCGGCGGAGTGGGCCCTGTGCTGGCTGGGCCAGCTGCGCCTGGGCATTCGGCGGCGGCTGCCGGACCTGAGCTCGCGCATCGTCTTCTTCCTGCACGACGAGGTCATGCTGCACGTGCCCGAGGGACAGGTCGACGAAGTCGTGAAGATCGTGCACGAGGCCGCGGCCCGCGCCACGGAGCTCGTCTTCCGCTCCGACCTCGTCGAGACCCCAGTGACGGTCGCCGTCGTCGAAACCTACGACCAGGCCAAGTAGGGCTCAGAGCACGCGGTGCTCGCGCGTCTCGTCCCAGTCAAGGGTCCAGCCGAGCTCGTCGAAGAGCCGTGAGACGACGATGCCGGTGAACCCCCAGATCAGCATGTCCTGAACGAGGAACGCCGGCGACGTGAATTTCTCGCCGTCGCGCACGATGACGGCGCTGACTCGGTTCGCGGGGTCCAGCAAGTCGGCGACGGGCGCCCGAAAAACGTGCGCCGACTCGGTCGGGTCCACCACGCACACCTGGGAGGGCCGCGCCCACCAGCCCAGCACCGGGGTCACCAGGAAATCGCTCACCGGCAGCTCGGTCTCCGGCAGCGCCCCCAGGACGTCCACGCCGGCCGGGTCCAGGCCCGTCTCCTCCTCGGCCTCGCGCAACGCCGCCGCGATCGGCCCCTCGTCCTCCGGGTCGATCTTCCCGCCCGGAAAGGCGACTTGCCCGGCGTGCTTGCGCAGGGTGTCGGCGCGCTGGACGAACAGCACGTCCAGCTCCTCGGGGACGACGTCGTGCGGGTGCTCCGCGGGTCGGTCGTCCAGCCGGCCGAAGAGGATCAGCACGGCCGCGCGCTGGACGGTCTGCGGGTCCAGCGGACGGAACCGCCACGACTCCGGCAGCCGCCGCGGCGCGGCTTGCCCCGCTCCCCGGACCTCGTGTGCGGAGGCGAGCGCCTCCAGCTGGGCACGGGCGCCCCGCAGCGTCCCGGTCTCCGGCCCCGGCCGCTCCATCACGCGTCCAGCCCGTAGCCCAGGGCGCGCAGCTCGCGCCGAGTGCGCCCGGCGACCATCAACTCGTGCAGTTCCTCGCGCCCCGGCGCGAGCTCGTACTTGAGCAGCTTGCGTGCGGCCGCCGGTTCGCGCTCCCCCTCGCCGAACGACGGGCACAGGTGCGCGACCGGGCAGGCGCCGCACGCGGGCCGGCGGGAGTGGCAGACGCGGCGCCCGTGGAAGACGACGACGTGCGAGAGCATCGTCCAGTCGCGCCGCTCGAAGAGGGCGCCGACCTCGTGCTCGACCTTGACCGGGTCCGTCTCCTCCGTCCAGCCGAACCGGCGGGCGAGCCGCCCGAAGTGGGTGTCCACGGTGATGCCGGGGACACCGAATGCGTTGCCGAGCACGACGTTCGCTGTCTTGCGCCCCACGCCGGGCAGCGCGACCAGAGCCTCGAGCCGGCCCGGCACCTCGCCGTCGTGCTGCTCGACCAGTTGCCGCGACAGCGAGAGCAGGTTCGCCGCCTTCGCCCGGAAGAAGCCGGTCGCCCGGATCAGCTCCTCGAGTTCGCCGACCGGTGCCGCCGCCATCGCGCGCGCATCCGGGAACCGGGCGAAGAGCGCCGGCGTGATCGCGTTAACGCGCACGTCGGTGGTCTGCGCGGAGAGCACGGTCGCCACGAGCAGCTCGAACGGGGCCGCGAAATCCAGCTCGGGTACCGCGTACGGGTACGCCTCGACGAGCTGCCGGTAGGTCTTGCGGGCCCGGCGCTTGAGCCCCAGCGCGGTCTCCTCGCGCGCCACGTCAGGCACGCTCGATTCCGTCGGTCTCGCGCAGCACACCCACGCGTCCGTCCGGGTGCTGGATCAGGAACGTGTCGCCGCGGTCGGCGAGTGCGAGGACCCAACCGCCGGGCTCGACCGTGAACGCCCACATCCCCGTCTGCTCGTCGAAGGCCTCGCGCGGGTGCGGCACCGCGAACCAGAAGGGACCGGGCGCAGCGTCGCCCCGGACCGCCTCGTCAGTCGGAACGGCCGCGTCAGCCGCGGCCGTTCCGGTCCCGCGCGCCGGCGCGGACCCTTCGGGCACGACGACGGCGGGGCGGGCCTGCGCGGGCGTCTCGCCGCCGCGGGCGGCCGGGGCCGGCTCCACGGCCGCCGGAGCCGAGGGTTTGACGTCGCGGGCGAGCAGGTAGCCCTCCCCCGGAACGAAATCGGCGGCGAACCCGCCGACGACGTGCGCCGTCGTCGTGCTCGCGACGAGGGCGAGGGCGCCGACGAAACACAGCAGGAAGGAGAAGCTCATGCTCGTGACGGCCGCGAAGAAGTAGTAGCCGGCGGCGAGCAAACCGAGCACTGACCCCCACTGGTCGAGGGTGAGTGAGAAGAGCGCGACGCGGGTGCGGCCGGCGAGGCGGCGCCACGCGAACCCGGCCGCGACGAGCAGCGGCCCGAGCAGGAAGACGACCTGGTTGAACTGCGTCTGGCTGAAAACCCACGCGTTGACGATGCGCGTGCCCGCCACGAACGGAATGAGCGAACCGATGAGGATGAGCGCCGCGGCGATCAGGACGACGACCTCGCGCAGCGTGAACGGTCCGGCGACGCGGACGGCGTCGTCGGCCAGGGTTTCGTCGGGCGTGCCGGCTGGCGTGGTCATCGTGCGGCTCCTGCGGTGGTGGACAGCGATTCGGCTACGAGCTTATCGGGCGAGGCCCGCTCGCCCGAGGCCGCCGGACCGTTCAACGCAGAATCGCCCCCACCCACCGGCTGCGGATGTGACGGTCGGCACACCGGCGGCCCGACGGTGTGTAACCTGAGACACAGCCGATCCGAAGCGGCATCCCTGTGACTGAAAGGACCCGTCGTGACTGATGCGACCTCCACGCTGGACAACCTGATGCATGAAGAGCGCGCCTTCGCCCCCAGCGCCGAATTCGCGGCGGCCGCCATCGCCGACGCCTCCCGGTACGAGCGCGCGAAGGCCGACCGGCTGGGCTATTGGGCCGAACGGGCGCGCGAGGTGCTCACGTGGGACACCGACTTCGCCGAGACCCTCGACTGGTCGGGCGCCCCGGTGGCCAAGTGGTTCGTCGGCGGCAAGGTCAACGCCGCGTACAACGCGCTGGACCGCCACGTCGAGGCCGGCAACGGCGAGAGGGTCGCGATCCATTTCGAAGGCGCGACCGGGGACTCCACTTCCTACACCTACGCCGAACTGACGACCGCCGTGAAGCAGGCCGCCAACGCCTTCGAGTCGCTCGGCCTGGCCAAGGGCGACCGCGTGGCCATCTACCTCCCGATGATCCCCGAGGCCGTGATCACGATGCTGGCCTGCGCGCGCATCGGCGCCGTGCACTCCGTCGTCTTCGGCGGTTTCTCCGCCGACGCCCTGCGCTCGCGGATCGACGACGCCGAGGCGAAGCTCGTCGTGACCGCCGACGGCACGTGGCGTCGCGGCAAGCCGAGTTCCCTGAAACCCGCCGTCGACGCGGCCCTCGCCACGCCAGGGCACACCGTCGAGCACGTCGTCGTCGTCAAGCGCAACGGCGAGCCCACGGACTGGAACGCGGATCTGGACAAGTGGTGGGACGACGTCGTGCCGACCGCGAGCGGCGAGCACACCCCGATCGCCCACGACGCCGAGCACCCGCTGTTCATCCTCTACACCTCGGGCACCACGGGGAAGCCGAAGGGCATCCTGCACACCACGGGCGGCTACCTCGTGCAGTCCGCGGCCACCCACAAGGACACTTTCGACCTGCACCCCGAGTCGGACGTCTTCTGGTGCACGGCCGACGTCGGCTGGGTCACCGGCCACTCCTACGTCGCCTACGCCCCGCTCATCAACGGCGCCACCCAGGTCATGTTCGAGGGCACCCCGGACTCCCCGCACCAGGGCCGGTGGTGGGAGATCGTCGAGAAGTACAAGGTCTCGATCCTCTACACGGCACCGACCGCGATCCGCACGTGCATGAAGTGGGGCCGGGAGATCCCGGACGGCTACGACCTCTCCTCGCTGCGCGTGCTCGGCACCGTCGGCGAGCCCATCAACCCCGAGGCGTGGATGTGGTACCGCGACGTCATCGGCTCCAACGCGGGCAAGAACGGGGAGAAGAAGGAGCACCCGGCCCCGATCGTGGACACGTGGTGGCAGACCGAGACCGGTTCGCACATGATCGCCCCGCTGCCCGGGGTGACCCACACGAAGCCGGGCTCGGCCCAGGTCGCCGTACCGGGCGTCTCGATCGACATCGTCGACGAGATGGGCGAGTCCGTGGGCGACGGCGAGGGCGGGTACCTCGTCATCCGCGACCCGTGGCCGTCGATGCTGCGCGGCATCTGGGGCGACCCGGAGCGTTTCAAGGAGACGTACTGGTCGCGTTTCGACGGCATGTACTTCGCGGGCGACGGCGCCAAGTTCGACGAGGACGGGGACCTGTGGCTGCTCGGCCGCGTCGACGACGTCATGAACGTCTCCGGCCACCGCCTCTCCACCACGGAGATCGAGTCCTCGCTCGTCGCGCACGAGAAGGTGGCCGAGGCCGCCGTCGTCGGGGCGAAGGATGCGACGACGGGCGAGGCCGTGGTCGCTTTCGTGATCCTGCGCGGCGGCGCCGAGGAGGGCGAGGACATCGTGACCGAACTGCGCAACCACGTCGGGAGACAGATCGGCCCGATCGCCAAGCCGCGCCACATCCTGGTGGTGCCGGAACTGCCGAAGACCCGCTCCGGCAAGATCATGCGCCGTCTCCTCAAGGACGTCGCCGAGGGCCGCGAGGCCGGTGACGCCTCGACGCTGGCGGACCCGAGCGTCATGACTCGGATCGCCCAGGACATGCGCTCCTGACCGCTCCCAAGGGGCCGCGACCATAGCCGGTCGCGGCCCCTTTTCCGCGCCCGGTGCCGCGCCAGCCGGCCCGTCATCATGGCCGCGCTGCGCACCCTCCACTGCCCACCGGGCTGTGACGTGTGCTTATATGGGCCCATGAGCGAGCAGACGATCCTGATCCTGAACGGCCCGAATCTCAACCTCTTGGGTACGCGGGAGCCGGCGGTCTACGGTCACGAGACCCTGGCCGACGTCGAGGCCCTCTGCCGCGAGGAGGCCGCCCGTCACGGGCTCGAGGTCGAGTTCCTCCAGTCCAACCACGAGGGCACGCTCGTCGACGCCCTGCACGCCGCCCGCGGCACACACGCCGGCGTCGTCTTCAACCCGGGCGCCTACACCCACACGTCGATCGCCCTCGCCGACGCCGTCTCCGGCATCGAGCTTCCCGTGATCGAGGTCCACATCTCCAACGTGCACGCGCGTGAAGCCTTCCGCCACCATTCCTTCATCTCCCCCGTCGCCCGCTCGATCGTGATCGGCGCCGGGACCAACGGCTACCGGCTCGGGATCGCCCAGCTGGCGCACCTGCTCACAGAGGAGTAACCGTGAACCGGCGGGCCCGCGAGGCGACGACGCATCTGTTCACCCAGTACGCGCGCGTCTGGTTCCCGTCGCACTCGGCGCTCTACGCCGACTGGGCCCACGGCGTCGCGGCCGACGAGACCCTTATCGAGCTCATCGCCTCGCTGCCGCCGAGCAAGCAGCAGCCGAACCTCGTCTTCGCCGTCGCGCGCTTCCTCGGCTGCCCGGACGCCGGGTTCGAGATCCTCGCGGCGTTCCTGCGCGAGCGCTGGGACGACGTCGCCGCCGAGCTCGCCGTCCGCATGACGCAGACGAACGAGCCCGCCCGCTGCGCCACCCTGCTGCCCGTCTTCGAGCAGATCCGCGCCGAGTCGGGCAAACCCCTCGCCCTCATCGAGCTCGGCCCCTCGGCCGGGCTGTGCCTGCTGCCGGACCGCTTCGCGTACCGGTACGACGGCGGTGGCGTCCTCGGCGCGGAGAATCTCGCCGCGGGCGCGCCGCTCCTCGAGTGCACGACGACGGGAGACCCGCCGCTGCCGACCCGCCTGCCGGAGGTCGCTTCGCGGACCGGCGTCGACCTGAACCCGCTCGACGGGGCGGACCCGGAGACGGCCCGCTGGCTCAAGTGCCTCGTCTGGCCCGGGCAAACACAGCGCCTCGCACGCCTGAGCGCCGGCCTCGACGTGCTCGCCGCCCTGCCCGAGGACAACCCGGGCGGGCCCGTGAAGCTGATCCGCGGCGACCTCCTCGAGAACGTCGAGGCCCTCGTAGGCGCCGTCCCGGACGCGCACACCGCCGTCGTCTACCACTCGGCGGTGACGTCCTACCTGCCGCCGGAACTGCGCCACGCGTTCGTGGAGCTCGTGACGGCGCTCGACTGCCGATGGATCGCCAACGAGGGGTTCTTCATGGGCGAAGCGACCGACGGCGAGGTCGCGGTCCCCCGCGAGCGGGCGGGCATGTTCGTCATGACGCTCGACGGGGTGCCGCAGGCGTACACGCACCAGCACGGCGCGCAACTGCACTGGGAGGCCGACGGCCACTGGCCTGAGGACGGCCAGTCGATTTAGTCCGTGCGGTCCCCGGCGGGGCTCAGATCCACCCGTTCTCCCACGCGATCCGCGCTGCCTCGTGCCGAGTCTCGACCCCGACCTTCGCCAGAATCGACGAGACGTGATTTCGCACGGTGCCCTCCGCCAGATGCAGGTGAGCCGCGATGACCGAGATCCGGGCGCCGTCGCGGCCGACCCGCAGGACGTCGAGCTCGCGGTCGCTGAGCGGGCATTTCTCCCCCGTGAGGGCGCTCGCGGCGATCTCCGGGTCGACGTAGCGCTTCCCGCGGGCGACATCGCGGATGACCTGGGCGAGCTGCTCGGCCGGCATCGACTTCGGTGCGAACCCGTTCACCCCCTCGCGCAGGGCCCGGCGCAGAACTCCTGGGCGGGCGTGGCGGGTCACGATGAGCGTGCGCGCCCGGACTCGACGGTGGATCGCCGCCGCCGCGACGACGCCGTCCGTCGGCGGCATCTCCAGGTCCAGGACGCACACGTCGGGGCGGTGCTGCGCGGCCAGCTCGACGGCCTCCTCGGCGTCGCCGGTGCTGGCGACGACGGTGAGGTCCTCCTCCAGCTCGAGGAGTGCGACGAGCGCCCCGCGGATGAGGTCCTCGTCATCCGCGACGAGCACCCGGATCATGCCTGCACCCCGCGGCCGACGGCCGACTCGACGCTTCTGGCGGCCACCGCTTCGACCGGGACCGTCGCCGTGACCACGAACTCGTCCCCGCGGGCGCCCGCCTCGAAGCGGCCGCCCAGCTGTTCGATGCGGCGGCGCAGTCCCAGCAGGCCCGACGAATCCATGTCGTCGGCCTCCGACTCGCTGTTCCCCGATGCTCGGGGCGCGACGCCGTCGTTGGTCACCGTGAGCGTGACGTCCTCGCCGGTCTCGACGAGCTTCAGCTCGGCACGAGTGGCCTGGGCGTGGCGCAGGATGTTGGTGGAGGCCTCGCGGATGACCCAGCCGAGGGCCTCGCGCGGAGCGCCCGTGAGTTCGTGGCCCCAACCGTGCACCGTGCAGTCAATGCCGGCCGCGCCGAGCACGTCGGCCGCGTTCTCCACCTCGGTCGCGAAGCCGACCTGGCGCAAGCCGCTGACGACGGCCCGAGTCTCCCCCATGGCCTCGGACGCGGCCAGCCGGACCTTGCCGATCTGCTCGAGCGCGCCCGCCGGGTCGCGCTGCACGAGGCGTTCAGCCAGCTCGGCCTGGAGCGCGATGACCTGCAGGTGGTGCCCCTGGATGTCATGAAGATCCGCTGCGATGCGCAGCCGCTCGCGAGCCACGGCCAGCTCCCGTTCGGCTGCACGGCCTCGCTGCAACCGGACGATCGCGTCCCACCACCAGACCGACCCCAGGACGACCGCGGGGATGAGGATGCCGTAGGTGATGGCGAAGAGGCTGTCCGACGTCCCCCGCGTCGATTCCAGTTCGACCCACCAGGCAGCGCCGGGGTACAGGATGCGAAAGACCGCCGCGATCGCGACGACCAACGCCAGCCCGGCCCAGAAGAGGCGCCAGCGGCCGGGCTTCGGAAGCAGGCCGGCGATGTGGGAGACCGCGAGCCAGAACGGGAGAAGCGGTGCGAGGCCGCCGTCGTCGTTCCCCCAAGAGCTCAGGGCCAGCAGCAGCGGGGCTACGCCCACCGCGGCGACGGTGTGCCACGGGGTAGGGCCGTCGTCGGGCCAACCGGATCGGAAACGCAATGACGTCTTGAAGGTGGTCAACGCCGAGACCACCAGCAGAACCAGCTGCACCGTGCCGTAGACGCGCACGGCCGTGCCGTCACCGGCGGCTTCGTTGCCGATAACCAAGTGGGCGAACGTCACGAAGTACATCACGGCATAGAGGAAGATCAGCGAGGCCCAGGTCCACCACCAGAAGGTGTGAAAGGCACGCCGGGAGTTGCGCTCGCTCATGGTGCTCGGCAGTGTCATGGCTCCAGCGTAGGGCAGTGACATATGTCAGGGGGCTGGCATGTGATCCTCCCGGCAGATCAGGGCCACTGCGGCACTACGCGGCACCGCGTCAGGCTGGTGGACTTGTTGCAGATCGAAAAATGAACTGACAAGGAGAACACCATGGACCTCATCAACTGGCTTCAAGACCTGGCCGAGCCGCTGCCCGCCTGGCTGCAGTCGTGCGTCATCGTCCTGGCCGGCGCCATCCCGTTTGTCGAGTCGTACGCGGGAGCAGTCATCGGGGTGTTCGTCGGGCTGCCCGTGTGGGTCGCGGTGTCGGCGGCCATCGTCGGCAACTGGATCTGCATGTTCCTGCTGGTCACCCTGGGCGCGGGCATCCAGCGCCGCCTCGCAGAGCGTTCTCGTCGCGAACCGTCCAAGGGGCAGCAGAAGTTCCTGCGGTTGTTCAACCGGTACGGCGTTCCGGGGGTGAGCCTGCTGGGACAGTGGGTGCTTCCGAGTCAGATCACGTCGATGCTCATGGTCGGCGTCGGAGCAGCGAAGAACCAGGTGATCATCTGGCAGTCGATCTCAATTGTCATCTGGGGCGCCGCCTTTGGCACGTTGGCCGTCCTCGGCCTGAGCGCACTGGGGTCCCTCTAGTCGACCACCCGGACCGAGCGGTCAGGCGGCCTTGCAGGCCCCGGATGAGACGACGTCGTCGTAGCTCGTGGCGGCGTCGACGAGCGGTGCGACCTCCTCGAGGGTGAGCGCGTAGCCGACCTCGTCAGCGCCGCGCGCCTTCGCGAAGACGACACCGATCAGACGTCCTTCCTCGTCGACGAGCGGGCCGCCGGAATTTCCCTGCTCGATGTCCGCACCGAGCTGGTAGATGTTCAGCGTCGACGGCTCCCCGCCGTAGATGTTCTGGACCGGAACGTCCTTGACCGACTGCACGGTGGCACCCAGTGCACGGAACGGACCGCCGGCCGGGTGCCCCATGAACACGCCGGCACGCCCCTTCTCGAGGTCCTGGCCGACAGGGATCGGGCTCAGGCCGAGCCCTGGAACCTCCAGCACCGCAAGGTCGGCCGCAGGATCGAAGTGGGCGATGGTCGCGGGCAGTGCGCGGCCATCGCGAGTCGTCACGACAGGATCGGTGACCCCGGCGACGACGTGCGCGTTGGTGATGACGCGGTCCTCGGCGGCCGCGAACCCGCTTCCCGTCTGGTTCATACCGCATTCGAAGGCGGTGCCGCTGACCTTCACCACGGAGTCCGCCGCGGCATCGATCCCCGGACCGCCGGGCAGCTGTTCGGGCTCGGGCGCCGGGTCGCTCTCGGTCGGGGCGAACGGGTCGATGAGTTCCGGGATCGTCCCGCCCATGACAGCTGAGCGGGCGTTCGCCAGGGCCTCGTCGACGGGCTCGGGCGTGTACTCACGGATGGTGCTGATGACCTTCGAGTCCGCGAGGGCCCGTGACAAGACGGGGATACCCATCGCGGCCACGGAGAAGGACAGCGCCGAGACGACGATGGCGGCGACGGCAGTATTCACGAACGCGCCCATCAGACGATCGAAGGACTTCAGTGCCGGATAGTTAAGCCACAGACGGATCCTGGAGCCCAACGCCGTGCCGATACCCTGCCCGAGAATGACGAGCACGACGGCGACTGCAACCACCCAGAACAGGCGCCAGCCGGCGTTGTGGACCCAGCCGGAGACCACGGGCACCGCATAGAAGGCCGCGACGGCACCGGCGATCAGGCCGACGATACGGCCGAGGGTGACGAAGAAGCCTTGTCGCCACCCCGACACGAGGAACGACAGCAGCACGATGGCCAGAATGATGTCGAGCCAGCTGAATCCGAAAATCATTGTTCCCGATTTTACGCACCCAATCTGGGAGTGCTCTGAGCTTAATTCACACCAACGTCACACGGGCTCGCCGTGTGGAAGTCGTCACAAGGGCCTTCCGTACGGCAGAATGATCGGTAGCGCTATCAATTTTTTTGGACAGGAGATTCCATGGACATCGAGGTACTTCGCCGCGCACCGCTCTTCCAGACGCTTGGCGACGACGTTTTCTCAGCCCTTACCGACGAACTGACCGAGGTCGACCTCTCCCGCGGCGCCTCCGTCTTCCGCGAGGGCGACCAAGGCGACCAGCTGTACTTCATCGTTTCCGGCAAGATCAAGCTGGGCCGCACCGCCCCGGACGGCCGTGAGAACCTCCTGGCAGTCCTCGGCCCCGGCGAGCTCTTCGGCGAGATGGCCCTGTTCGATCCGAGCCCGCGCAACGCCACCGCCACCGCGGTCTCCGAGACGCGACTGGCCGGCCTGCGCCACGAGAACCTGCGCAAGGTCATCGAGACCTCCCCCGAGGTGTCGATCCAGCTGCTGCAGGCCCTCGCCCGCCGCCTGCGCCGCACCAACGAGTCGCTGGCCGACCTGGTCTTCTCCGACGTTCCCGGCCGCGTGGCCAAGGCGCTGCTGGACCTCGCCGACCGTTTCGGCCGCCCGGCCACCGACGGAATCCTCGTCGCCCACGAGCTCACGCAGGAGGAGCTGGCCCAGCTGGTCGGGGCCTCCCGCGAGACCGTCAACAAGGCCCTGGCCGAGTTCGTTCAGCGCGGCTGGCTGCGCCTCGAGGCGCGCGCCGTCGTGATCCTCGACATCCAGCGCCTGCGCCAGCGCTCGCGCTAGGCGCCGAGCCGCCCGTACGACGACGGCCGCCCCACCTTTCAGGGTGGGGCGGCCGTTTCGTTGTGGAGTGGCCCGCGCAGTAGCACCGGCCGGTTCGCCAATCCGGTGGTGCCCGGTCCTATCTGGAGCGCCAGCAGATCCCGCCCTCGCTGGCCGTGCTCACGGAAACCTCGAGGACGAACTCTCCGCCGGCGTCGACCAGTTGCGGGTGAAACGTCCTGAGCTCGCGCCGGTGGGCCAGGTAGGCGATCGTTCCGCGCGTCGTGGCGATCTTCTCCAAGATGACCTCAACGGCCGGCACCGTCGTCTGGCTCAGCGTCTTTCCGACAGTGTCCCGGTGGGCCACTTCGTCGCCGAGGACCGTCGTTGATCGCTCTTCCAGCAGGGCGGCCGCCGACTTCCACGCCGCCCAGGTGCCCTTGCCGTCGAGCAGGCTCGCCTGCTGCCGCACGGGCATGGCCGCCGCGAAGTACCACGTGTCGAACCGCCGGTGCGCGAAATCCGGGCTGAACCAGCGGGCCAGCGGGCGCAGCAGATCGGTGCGCAGACCGAGGCCCCGGCCGTTGAGCAGCTCGCCAAAGGAGAGGTCCTGCTCGGCAACCGCCTGGCGAAGCTCCATCCACTCCCTGCTGGAGCAGTTCTCGAGCACCGAGAGCTCGTCGGCGCCAGCGAGCAGCACCCCGGTCTCCTCGAAGAGCTCGCGGGCGGCGCACACGATTCGGGCACGGGCCTCGCGGTGGTCCAGGATGCCGAGCTTCTGTGCCCACTGGCCCGGGGTCGGCCCGAACCAGGCGACGGCCGCGTCGTCGTCGTGCTCCTCGCTGCCACCCGGAAAGGCGATGGCGCCGAGCGGCGAGTTGCCCCGCCGGTAGCCGAGATACGTTTCGACGCCGTGGGTGCCGTCGCGCAAAAGCACCACGGAGGA
The DNA here is from genome assembly GCF_004217565.1 of Zhihengliuella halotolerans. Lineage (NCBI taxonomy): Bacteria > Bacillati > Actinomycetota > Actinomycetes > Micrococcales > Micrococcaceae > Zhihengliuella > Zhihengliuella halotolerans. Next base: position 2,146,625 of record NZ_SHLA01000001.1, read on the forward strand.
GGCGCGACGCGCAGCACGCGGCGTCCGCTCCCCGTGGTTCACCCAGTTCTCGGCGGCCGGCTGCTGGTCCAGCGGCAGCTCGAAGTGGCGGCTGAGCGTTTCCGTCGCGGGCGCGCCCAGGGAGCGCGCACCGAGGGTGCGCGCTCCGCCTACTGGACGGCGGCCGTCAGGAGAATTCCGCGACCAGTTCAACTTCGACCGGAGAATCGAGTGGCAGGACAGCGACGCCGACGGCGGAGCGGGCGTGGATGCCGGCCTCACCGAAGATCTCGCCCAGCAGCTCGGAGGCCCCGTTGACGACGCCCGGCTGGCCGGTGAAGGAAGGATCGGAGGAGACAAATCCCACGACCTTGACGATCCTGGTGATCCGGTCCAGATCGCCGATGACCGACTTCACTGCGGCCAGGGCGTTCAGGACGCACGTAGCTGCCATCTCCTTGGCGGCTTCCCGGGTCACGTCGGCGCCAACCTTTCCGACGGCTGGGAGTTCGCCTTTAAAGAACGGCAGCTGGCCGGAGGTGAAGGCGTGGTTCCCGCTCGTGACGGCCGGCACATACGCGGCGACGGGCGGGGCCACCTCGGGCAGCGTCAGTCCCAGCTCGGCCAGGCGGTTCTCGATGGCCGAAACGGAGTTCGACGTCGTCTGATTTTCCATACTGCTCCTTGTCGGAAAGGGGTTACTGCTTCGGGCGCTTCATGTACGCGACATGCCCGGTGCCGTTGGGGGCCGGAGTGACGGACACGAGCTCCCAGCCCTCGGAGCCCCACGTGTCCAGGACGTCCTTCGGGGTGTGCAGCGGCAGTGGCGTGATGGTGTATTCCCAAGTGGTCATACCGGCAAGGGTAGTCGCTCCAGTTAGACTGATGGGTATGGCCGGTAGTAAATCTCCTTTGTTCGATACCGCAACCACCCTCGGCAAAATTGTTGCCTTCTTCGGTGTGAGCGCGATCTGTGGTGTGTTGGCGGCGGGTTTGCTCGTCCCGATCGCCTCCCTCGCGGGCTCCAGTGCCAACGCGAGCATCGAGTTCTTCGAAGAACTTCCGGAGGAACTGCGTCAGGATCCGCTCTCCGTCCCGTCGAAGATCCTCGCGAGCGACGGTACGACCCTCGCGACGTTCTACTCCGAGAACCGCAAGCCGGTGTCGATCGACAAGATTTCCCAGCCCATGAAGGACGCCATCGTCTCCATCGAGGACGAGCGCTTCTACGAGCACGGCGGCATCGACCTGCGCGGCACGCTCCGCGCGGTCGCGTCCAACCTCACCTCCTCCAGCGAGCAGGGCGCCTCCACGTTGACGATGCAGTACGTCAACAACCAGATCATCAACTCCGGCGTGCTCGCGGGCATTCCGGCGGAGGAGCTGACGATCTCCGGCACCAAGGACTACGGCGACAAGCTCCGCGAGATGAAGCTGGCGATCGCCGTCGAGAAGCAGATGAGCAAGGACGAGATCCTCGAGGGCTACCTGAACCTCGTGCTCTTCTCGGGCCGGAACTACGGCGTCGAGGCCGCAGCGCAGCGGTTCTTCTCCAAGTCGGCCGCCGATCTGAACATCCCCGAGGCGGCCATGCTCGCGGGTATGGTGCAGATCCCCAACGTCTACAACCCGGAGAAGAACCCGGAGCTCACGCAGAAGCGCCGCGACACCGTGCTCGCGGCCATGCTGCGCAATCAGGCGATCACGCAGGAGGAGTACGACGAGGCTGTCGCGACTGACATCCAGCTCAAGCCGAAGTCGACCAACTCCGGCTGCATCGCCTCCAACGTCGCCCCGCACTTCTGCGACTACGTGCGTCACCAGATCCTCGCCGATCCGGCCTACGGCGAGACCGTCGAGGCGCGCGAGAACCTGCTCTTCCGCGGCGGTCTGGAGATCAAGACGACGCTGGACGTGGACGCTCAGAAGGAGGCTATCGCCGCCGCCCGCAAGGCCGTCCCGGCCGACGATCCCTCCGACCTGGGCAGCGCCGTCGTCTCGGTCGAGCCCGGCACCGGCAAGATCCTCGCGATGGCCCAGAACAAGGAATACGGCCCGGGCGATAGCGGCGCGGAGACCGTCTACAACTTCAACGTGGCCCGCGAATACGGCGGCTCGAACGGCTTCCAGGGCGGCTCCACGATGAAGCCTTTCACGACGATCGCCTGGCTCCAGTCCGGTCGCAAGATGTGGGACCGGATTGACGCCAGCGTCGACAACTACTCGGCCGAATTCCAATGGAAGGCATCGTGTATGCCGGGCGGGTCCACTCGGGCCTTCGGCGGCTATCCCGTGAAAAACTTCACTGACGGTTACAAACGAAGTATGACGGTGGACGAGGGTCTCTACTGGTCCATCAACACGGCAACCGTCGCGCAGGCCGCCCGGCTCGACCTGTGCGACATCTCCAACGCCGCGTACGACGTCGGCATCGTGGATCAGGCAGCCCGCGACGACGATGGCGCCCCCAAGGCCATCAACCCGGCCAACCCGTCCATGGTCCTCGGCACGGCCGACGTGACCCCGCTCTCCCAGGCCGCGGGCTTCGCTGCCTTCGCGAACAACGGCGAATTCTGCGAGCCGCGCGCGCTCGTCTCGGTCAAGGACGCAGCCGGCAACAAATACAAGGTGCCGGCCGCGGCGTGCCGCAACGCGATCGACCCCGACATCGTGCGCAACCTCAACGGCACCCTGAGCAAGATCGCCTCGCAGCGCGTCGCCAAGGGCACGATTTCCGCCCCCATTGCGGGCAAGACCGGAACGAGCAACCAGGCCGCGTCGACCTGGTTCGTCGGCTACACGACGGGTATCTCGACGGCGACCTGGGTCGGCAGCCACACCGGCCCCGGCGTTGACCTCCGCGGAATCACCGTCAAGGGCCAGACCGTCGCGAGTCCGGACTCGTCGACGTGGGCCGCACCGCTCTGGCTCGACTACATGAGCAAGGTCATCCCGAACTACGAGGCCACAGCGTTCGGCCAGGCCGATTCGAGGCCCGCCCCGCAGCCGGCCCCGAGTTCTGATTCCGATGACGATGACAGCGATGATTCCGGGGACGACTCCAGCGCAGACTCGGGTGACAACTCGGACAGCGGCGACTCGGGCGACGCCTCGGACAGCGGCGACTCGAACTCCGGGAACACGGACACCACCCCCGGCGGTCCCGGTGCCGGCAACGGCAACAACGGGAATGGCGGCAACGGTAACGGGAACGGCAACAACGACGACTAGGACGCGGGGAATCAACTGAACATGGCAGAAGCACTGATCCGCAGCCTGCGCCGCGGGGCGACCGTCGCCGGTACGGTCGCAGTCGCCGGAGCGGCGGCCCTCGGCTACGGGCTCTGGGAGCGCAACCAGTTCACCGTCCGTCATGAGTCAGTCCCCGTTCTGCCGCCCGGTGTCCCGGACATCACGGTGCTGCACCTCTCGGACATCCACATGGTCCCGGGCCAACGCGCCAAGGCGGCCTGGCTGCGATCGCTCGCCGAATTGGAACCCGACCTCGTGGTCAATACCGGCGACAATCTCAGCCACAAAGAGGCCGTGGGCCCGCTCATCGACGCGTTGGATCCGCTCCTGCGCTTCCCCGGCGTCTACGTCCCGGGTTCGAACTGCTATTTCGCCCCGCGTCCGGCCAACCCGTTCAAGTATTTCGCCGGCCCCTCGTCGAACAAGGAACCCGCTGAGCGCGTCGGTCTGGACTGGCAGACCATGCACCAACTGTTCGGTGCGGCCGGGTGGATCAACCTCTCTAATCGCAGCCAGTCAGTGCCACACGGCCGGCTCCGGATCGATTTCACGGGTGTCGACGACCCCCACCTCGGATACGACGCCTTCGCCGGGTGGCCCCGCGGCTCAGCGACGAGCTCGGACGCACCGCACGTGAAGATCGCGCTCGCGCACGCCCCCTACCAGCGGGTCCTCGACGAATTCACTGATGCCGGGGCTGACATCATCTTCGCCGGCCATACCCACGGCGGACAGGTCTGCATCCCGGGCTATGGCGCGCTCGTCTCCAACTGCGACCTGCCGACGTGGCGTGCGCGCGGCCTGACCGTGTGGGAACACGAAGGCCGCACGACCCCGCTCAACGTCTCCGCGGGCATCGGCACCTCCCGCTTCGCCCCGGTGCGCATCGCCTGCCGCCCGGAGGGGGTCCTGCTGCGCCTCACCGCTCGACGTTAGACACGCCCCCAGAAAGCGTCCTCGGCGGCCCCGTCGGCGGAGAACAGGTGCACCGCTGCGATCTTTCCGTCGCGGACGGTCAGCAGGTCCACACCTGCCATGTCCATCGACGCGTCCGCATTCGTGCCGCTAAAACGGACGGGTACGGCGACGAGTTCGCCGTTGACCATGGCCGGTCCGGTCACGGCCAGCTGAAAGCTACCGTTGCTCGCCTCCATCATCCCGCCCAGCAGAGCCCCCACGCCCTCGACGCCGGCATGCTCGCCGGAGAAACGGTTGGCGCCCGGCTGGTGCCAGACGACCTGCGGGCTCAGCTGCGCCATCGCGGTCGGCACGTCGCCGCTGGCGAGGGCCTCGAAGTAGGCAGCGGCAACGGCGGCCGGAGTGTGCTCATTCATCGAATCATCCTTTGTAGTCTCGGGTACGAACACTCTCAAAGTAACCACTGGTAACCTGTTACCTCAACGTAACCGACTTCGGGAGCCCCTCATGGATGATTCGCCGGCATGGAACGTCATGGTCTCTACCTGCCCGTCCCGCACTTCGCTCGCGCGCATCGCCAACAAGTGGACGGCCATGATCGTGATCGCCCTCAGTGACGGGCGCCTGCGCTTCGGGGAGATCCGACGGGCCGTGGACGGGATCAGCGGGAAGGTTCTGGCAGACACGCTGCGCGATCTGGAACGCGACGGAATCGTCTCCCGAACCGCGTACGACCAGATGCCCCCGCGGGTCGAGTACGATCTGACGCCACTCGGACAGACCCTGCGCGAGCCCCTGACCGCCCTCGGCACGTGGGCCGAGACTCACATCGCCGACGTCGAAGCCGCCAGGGACGCCTACGATGACAGGGGCTCGGGAGACGCGTTCTGAGCGAAACGACCCGGAGCGCCCGGCGCCGCGCACCTTTGGCCGACATCTCACGTCGTAATATCTGAAATATCCCCTGAAGAGACTTCAGAAAGTGGCAGACTAGGGGCTGAAACCAATTGGGCAAGCCCAACCACTCCCGTGCTGCGCCCAATCGTACCAGCCGCCCACTTCTGACACATCGATCGAGGCTGTCCCCTTGGTGCACCACCAACAGAACGACCAAACCCGCCCCCGGACCACAACGCTGACCGAGACCTTTGGTCGACTTGTCCCCCATCTGCGCCCCATCATGGCGCGGCTCGTGCTCGGCTCGATCTGCGCGCTTCTGGCCAGCGTGGTCGCACTCACCATCCCCCGAGTGCTGGGCTGGCTCGTCAACACCGTCCTCGACGGCGACGGCGTCGCCTCGGCCGTCTGGCTCGGCGTCGGCATCGTCGCGCTCCTCGGCATCTTCGAGGCCCTGCTGGTCTGGCTCCGCCGCATCTTCGTCATCTCCCCGACGGCCGAAATCGAGACCGACCTCCGGCTGAACCTTTTCCGACACCTGCAGCAGCTTCCCGTGGCCTTTCACGACCGCTGGGGCTCCGGGCAGCTGCTGTCCCGATCGATGGGTGACCTGTCGCTCCTGCGCCGCTGGCTGGCCTTCGGCTCGATCATGCTGGTCGTCTCGTCTCTGACCGTCATCGCGGGCCTCGCCTTCATGTTCAGCTCGAGCTGGATCCTCGGTTTGATCTATCTCGCCGGCGCCATCCCGATCACGATCCGCGCTTTCAAGTTCCGCACGGTCTTCCGGGACGCCAGCCGTCTGAGTCAGGACCAGGCCGGCGACCTCGCCACCACGGTGGAGGAGGCCGTGCACGGCATCCGCGTGATCAAGGCGTTCGGCCGCGGCCGCGAGGCACTCGACGGATTCCACGCGCAGGCCCAGAAACTCCGCGAGACCGAGATCCACAAAGCCCGCACACTCGCGGGGTTCATGGCCCTCGTCGTCGCGCTGCCCGAAGTCACGCTCGGCATCGGCCTCTTCACGGGCATCTGGCTCGCCGCGGAGGGGCAGCTCCTCGTCGGCGACCTCGCCGCGTTCTTCGCGACCGCCGCGTTCCTCGCCGGACACGTCGAGGGCATCGGCATGCTGCTCGGCATGACCCTGACCACCAAGACCGCGCTCGACCGCCACTACGAGGTCATCGACTCCCCCGTCACCATCACCTCCCCGCCGTCCCCGCGTGTCCCGGCCGACCCGACCGGCCACCTCGTCCTGCGCGACGTGTCCTTCGGCTACCCGGACGCGCCGGCCGACGCGAACGTGATTGACGGCCTGGACCTCGAGGTCCGCCCCGGCGAGACCATGGCGCTCGTCGGAGGCACCGGCTGCGGCAAGTCCACACTCATGCACCTCATCCCACGCCTCTACGAGGCCACGTCCGGCTCCGTCGAGCTCGACGGCCTCGACGTCAGGGAGTACGACGTCGAAGCGTTACGCACCGCCGTCGCCGTCGCCTTCGAGGATTCGATCCTGTTCTCCTCCTCGGTGCGGGAGAACGTCCTGCTCGGCGCGCGCCCGGAGCCGGGCCGGAGCGAGGACGAGATGCTCGCGGAGGCGCTCGAGGTCGCCCAGGCGCACTTCGTGCACGAGCTGCCCGCCGGCGTCGACACCCTCATCGGCGAGGAGGGTCTCTCGCTCTCCGGCGGCCAACGCCAGCGCCTCGCCCTCGCGCGGGCGATCGCCGCCAAGCCCCGCCTGCTGGTGCTCGACGACCCGCTCTCGGCTCTGGACGTGCGCACCGAGGAGGCCGTGACCGCCCGCCTGCGGACCGTGCTCGAGGGCACGAGTACTCTCATCGTCGCGCACCGACCCTCAACCGTCATGCTCGCCGACCGGGTCGCCCTCATGGACGCCGGCAGAATCGTCGACGTCGGCACCCACGCCGAACTGCTCGCCCGCAGCGAGCACTACCGGTACGTCATCGCCGCCGGCGACGAACCACCCAGCGTCGAGGACGTGCTAAACACCGAAGGAACGACGACGGAAGGAGGTCGGGCATGAGCGGCTTGACCGGCGTTGCGGGCGAAGACAACATCGACCTGGACGCGGGAGACCGGCGTCGCGTCCGGCGTCGTTCCCTGCGCCTGCTGAAAACCCTGGCCGGACCGATCAAGGGCCGGCTGGTCCTCACGGCGCTGCTCGTGCTCGTCTCCGCCGCGGCGAGGGCGGCACTGCCGCTGCTCGTGGCGTGGTCGATCGACTCGATGCTGCCGCGCGTGATCGACGGCGACATGGCCGCGCTCGGGTTCGTCGGCGGCGCCTATGTGGTCACCGCGATCGTGGCGGGCGGGCTGCTCGGCGTCTACACCTACGCCGCGGCCAACGTGAGTCAGGCGATGCTGCTGGACCTGCGGCTGCGAGTCTTCCGGCACACGCAGCTGCTGAGCCTCGAATTCCACGAGACCTACACCTCCGGACGCGTCATCTCCCGGCAGACCTCCGACTTGGAGACCCTGCGCGAACTGCTCGACCAGGGCATCTCGCAGCTGGTCTCCGGCGTCGCGTTCATCCTCTTCACGGCGATCAGCATGTTCATCCTGGACTGGAAGACGGCCCTCGTGGTCGTCGGCGCCGCTCTCCCGATCGCGATCATCTTCCGCTGGTACCAGGTGCGCTCCGAGCTCGTCTACCGTGAGTCCCGGGTCTTCTCGGCCCGCGTCATCACGACGTTCGTGGAGACAATGACCGGCATCCGCGCGGTCAAGGCGTTCCGCCGCGAGGCCGCGGGCGACGCCACCTACACGGGGGTGGCGAACGAGTACCGGGACAACACGCTGCGCAGCATCTTCCTCTTCGGCGTCCTGCAGCCCGTCCTGATGCTCATCGGCAACCTCACCGTTGCGGGTGTGCTGCTCGTCGGCGGGTTCCGGGTGCTGGAGGGCTCGCTCGCCGTCGGCTCGCTCGTCGGGCTGCTGCTCACGGCCAAGCGCGTGTTCCAGCCGATCGAGGCAATCGCCATGTTCTACAACTCGTTCCAGGCGGCGACTGCGGCCCTCGAGAAGGTCTCCGGGCTGCTCGAGGAGCGCGCGACCGTGGTCGAACCCGCCCACCCGAAACCGCTCGAAACCGCCGAGGGCACCGTCGAGTTCAAGAACGCGGTCTTCGGCTACGGCGACGGCCCGGTGGTCATGCAGGAATTCGACCTCACGATTCCGGCCGGGCAGACCGTCGCCGTCGTCGGGCAGACGGGCGCCGGCAAGTCGACGCTCGCCAAGCTCATCGCCCGGTTCTACGACCTCAGCGCGGGCGAGCTCACACTCGACGGCGTCGACCTGCGCGACCTCTCGCAGGAGGACCTGCGCCGGGCGGTCGTCATGGTGACCCAGGAGGCCTTCCTGTTCTCCGGGTCGGTCGCCGACAACATCGCGCTCGGCAAGCCGGAAGCGAGCCGGGAGGAGATCGTGCTGGCGGCCCGCGCCGTGGGGGCGCACGAGTTCATCGAGTCCCTGCCCGAGGGGTACGACACGGACGTGAACAAGCGCGGCGGCCGCGTCTCGGCGGGCCAGCGCCAGCTGATCTCGTTCGCGCGAGCGTTCCTCGCGGACCCGACGGTGCTGATCCTCGACGAGGCCACGAGCTCGCTCGACATCCCGAGCGAGCGGCTCGTCCAGCAGGCGCTCGAACGGCTTCTCGGCGAGCGGACCGCCTTGATCATCGCGCACCGGCTCTCGACCGTGGAGATCGCCGACCGCGTGCTCGTCGTGCACGACGGCCGCGTCGTCGAGGACGGCAGCCCCGCCGAGCTCATCGCCGCCGGCGGTCGCTTCGCCGCCCTGCACCACGCGTGGCAGGACTCCCTGCGCTGACGCTGACGGGGCGGTGCCGCGCTACGCGGTGAAGGTCCGCCCCGTGAGGCGCTCGTAGGCCTCGATGTAGCGGGCGCGGGTCTTCTCGACGATCTCAGCTGGCAGCTCGGGCGGCTCGACGCCGCTGGTCTTGTCCCAGCCGGAGGCGTCGGACGTCAGCCAGTCGCGCACGAACTGCTTGTCGAACGACGGCTGCGCGCGGCCCGGCGCGTAGGTCTCCGCATCCCAGAAACGGGAGGAGTCGGGGGTCAGGACCTCATCGCCGAGGGTGATGGCCCCCGTTGCCGGGTCGAGCCCGAACTCGACCTTGGTGTCGGCCAAGACAATGCCGCGGTCGCGGGCGATGGCCTCCGCGGCCGTGTAGACGTCGAGCGTCAGGCGCTTGAGCTCCGCGGAGACCTCCGCGCCGACCCGCTCGACGGTCTGCGCGTAGGTGATGTTCTCGTCGTGCTCGCCCACCTCGGCCTTGGCGCTCGGGGTGAAGATCGCCGGTTCCAGGCGGGAGCCGTCCACGAGCCCGGCGGGCAGCGGCAGGGAGCACACCGTCTGCGACGCCCGGTACTCCGCCAGGCCGGAGCCCGTCAGGTAGCCGCGGGCGATGCACTCGATGGGGTACATCGCCAGGCGCTTGCAGACCATCGCCCGCCCGGCGACCTCGGCCGGAACGTCGGTGGAGATCACGTGGTTGGCGACATCGAGCTGCTCGAACCACCAGAGGCTCAGCTGGGTGAGGACCTTGCCCTTGTCGGGGATCTCGCTCGCGAGCACGGAGTCGTAGGCGCTGATGCGGTCGCTCGCGACGACGAGCACACGGTCGGTCACGGACTCGTCTGCCGGCGCGTACAGATCGCGGACCTTACCCGAGTAGACGTGCTTCCAGCCGTCGAGGACGGGCGCGTCGGTCTCGAACCCGGCCATCAGGCGTTCTCCCCCGCCGCGGAGGCCTCGGCCACGTGCCGGCCCTTCGCGACACCGGGAACACGGATTTGGCCGAGTGCCGCCTTCTCCGCGATGTCGCGGCGGAACTGGGCGCCCTGCCACGAGATGCGCGCGACGCCGTCGTACGCCGTCGCGCGGGCGGCAGCGAGGTCCGTGCCGAGGCCGACGACGGCGAGCACACGGCCGCCGGAGGTGACGATCTCGCCGGCGTCGTTGGTCGAGGTGCCGGCGTGCAGCACGGAGACGTTCTCGAGCGCGGCGGCCGCGGCGAGCCCGCCGATCGCGTCGCCCTTGCGCGGGGAATCGGGGTAGTTCGCCGACGCCATGACGACGCCGACGGCCGTCTCGGGCCGCCAGTGCAGCTGCTCGGCGTCGTCGAGCTCGCCCTTGGCGGCGGCGAGCAGGACGCCGCCCAGCGGGGTCTTCAGTCGGGCCAGGACCGGCTGGGTCTCCGGGTCGCCGAAGCGGGCGTTGAACTCGATGACGCGCAGGCCGCGGCTCGTCATGGCGAGGCCGCAGTAGAGGACGCCCGCGAACGGGGTGCCCCGGCGATCCATCTCGCGGATGGTCGGGTACGCGACGCGTTCCATGACCTCGTCGACGAAGCCGGCCGGCAGCCACTCGAGCGGGGTGTAGGCGCCCATTCCGCCGGTGTTGGGGCCCTCATCGCCGTCGAAAATGCGCTTGAAGTCCTGTGCGGGCGAGAGCGGGACGGCGTGCTTGCCGTCGGAGATGACGAACAGCGAGACCTCCGGGCCGTCGAGGAACTCCTCGATGACCACGGTGCCGCCCGCGGCGAAGCAGGATTCAGCGTGCGCGAGGGCCTCGGCGCGGTCCTCAGTGACGACGACGCCCTTGCCGGCGGCGAGCCCGTCGTCCTTGACGACGTAAGGGGCGCCGAAAGCGTCGAGCGCATCGGCGGCCTCGGCAGTAGTGGTCGCGACGCGGGCCATCGCGGTCGGGACGGAGGCCTCGGCCATCACGTCCTTCGCGAACGCCTTCGACGCCTCCAACTGGGCGGCCGCCTTCGACGGCCCGAAGACCGGGAACCCGGCCTCCCGCACGGCGTCGGAGACGCCCGCGGCGAGCGGCGCCTCCGGGCCGATCACGACGAGGTCGGCCTCCAGCGTCCTCGCGAGTGCGACGACGGCGGCGGGGTCCTGCGCGTCGACCGCGTGCGTCGCGACGTCCTGCGCCATGCCGGCGTTGCCGGGGGCTGCGTGGACTTCGCTGACGTACGGGTCGGCTAGCAGGGAACGGACAAGAGCGTGCTCGCGGCCTCCGGGGCCGATCACCAGAACCTTCACGAGGCCCAAGCCTACCGGCCATGCGGCACCGCACGGCAGTCGGGTCCCGCGGATGACGCCGGGCGCTCCTCGGCTCGCCGCCGAACGGCAACGATTCCGGGCATCCCTCGGAAGCGTCGCTCGCCGCGGCCCGCCCCATCCAGTCGTTAGTAGCTGCTCCTCGGCCCCGTCGACTCGTCGCTCAGAGCTGTTCCGCCCCGTCGAATCGTCACTCACTGCTGTCGAGAGGCGAGATCACGACGCATAATAACGACTCGTGCCCCTCGGGCATCCACACGGGCGCCACCCCGAACCCGGCCCCGACGCAGCCCCGGAATGACGCCGGCGCCGGACGGCGTAGGGGAGAATGGGGAGCATGTCAGCCACTCCCCGCTCCGGAACGTTCACCACCGACGACGCTGTCGACCTGGCCGTCGTCGACCGCAACGGATTCGTCGAATCCCGGCACCTCGGTTCGGCCGTCGTCGTCGATCCCGCCGGCGAGGTCGTGCTCGAGCTCGGCGACACCACCACACCGATCTTCCCGCGGTCCTCGCTCAAGCCGTTCCAGGCGCTCGCCTCGATGCAGGCCGGCGCGCCGCTCGTCGGCGAACAGGTCGCCCTCGCGTGCGCGAGCCACGTCGGCAGCGCCGAGCACATGGAGGTCGCCGACGGCATGCTGCGGGCCGCCGGACTCTCCGCGGACGACCTGCGCTGCCCCGCCGCCTGGCCGCAGCACGGGGGAACCCGCACCGCTCTGACCCGCGGCGAGCTGGCCATCGGCGGCCGGACCCTTCCCGCCGAGAAGTCCCGCCTCGCCTTCAACTGCTCCGGCAAGCACGCCGCGTTCCTGTGGGCGTGCGTGGAGAACGGGTGGGACCTGGCGACCTACCTCGACGCCGAGCACCCGCTGCAGCTCCGCGTCGTCGAGATCCTCGAGGAGTACGCGGGCGAGTCCGTCGCGCACGTCGCGGTCGACGGCTGCGGCGCCCCGGCGCCCGCGATCTCGCTGCGCGGCCTCGCCCGGGCGACCGGCCGGCTGGCCGCGGCGCCGTCGGACAAGTCCGCCAACGCGCGGGCGGCCACCATCGCGACCGCGATGCTCGACTACCCGTGGGCCGTGCACGGCCACGGCGAGGAGAACACGGTCGTGATGGAGGACCTCGAGATCATCGCGAAACTCGGCGCGGAGGGCGTGCTCATCCTCGGCGCCCCCGACGGCACGGCGTGCGCGGTCAAGATGCTCGACGGGAACGGTCGCGGCGCGACCCTGGTGGGGCTCACGCTCCTGGCCGCCGCAGGAGTCGTGCCCGCGGGCGCGCTCGGCCCGGTGCTCAGCCGCGCAATGCGCCCGGTCCTCGGCGGCGGCGAGCCCGTCGGCGGCGTGCGGCTGGCCGCGCCCGTCGTGGCTCTGCTGGACTGACGCCATGGGAGTACGACGGCGGATCGCACCCGAGCCTGGCTCCGACGCCGTGCGCGCATGGTTGCGCGCGTTGGACGCGGACACCGAGGCGTCGGCCGAGACGGTGCTGGCGGCGGCCGACGCCGTCGTGCTGGATCGCAAAACCCTGGCGACGGCCGTGCGCTACGCGCTCGAGGAGCTCTCCGAGGCTGCGGAGGGCGACTCGGTTGAGGTGCGCGTGCCGCCGTTCGGCGTCGCCCAGTGCATCGCCGGGCCCCGGCACACGCGCGGGACCCCGCCGAACGTCGTCGAGATGCCGGCGGGCGTTTGGCTCGCGATGGCGACCGGGCGACTGGGCTGGGACGACGCCAAGCAGTCGGGGAAAGTCTCGGCGTCCGGCATCCGCGCGGACCTGGCCGGCGTGCTGCCGCTCTTCTGAAGCGGCCAGCGGCCGCACCGGAACATCTTCTATCTTCGGTAGAATTCCGGACATGGATTCGCACGAGAATGAGAACCGCCCCGCCTCGATCGACGTCGAGGTCCGCCGCTCCCCCAAGTTCTGGCCGTTCATCGGCACCGGCGCCGCGGTCGGCATCGTTCTCGCGCTCGTCTCGGCGTACTCGGGTGAGCCGCACGTCGAGTTCACGCGCGGCGCCGTCGCGGGGTTCCTCATGGTGTTCTTCGGCCTCGTCGGCGTCTTCCTGGCCGCGCTGGCCTATCTCCTGGTCGACAAGGTGCTGCTGAAGAAGGCCAAGACGGTGCGGGCCGAGGAGATCAGCGACGACGACGCAAACCGCGGCCCCGAAGCCTAGTTTACGGAGCTACTGAGTGACCTAAGAGACGTCCATCACGCACCGTGATCCGGCTCATCGACTACCCTCCGGCACATGAGAGAATGGGCTCTATGGCGCGTGGCGATGGAATGCTCAATCATGATCTTCTCCCCGACGAAAAGGGGCCGCAGGACGAGTGCGGCGTCTTCGGAGTCTGGGCACCCGGCGAGGATGTCGCGAAACTGACCTACTACGGTCTGTACGCGATCCAGCACCGCGGACAGGAGTCCGCGGGCATCGCCACCAGCGACGGCGACCGGATCAACGTCTACAAGGACATGGGTCTGGTCTCGCAGGTGTTCGACGAGAACACCCTGAACGCGATGCGCGGCCACATCGCCGTCGGGCACTGCCGCTACTCCACCACCGGCGCCAGCCACTGGGCGAACGCGCAGCCGACGCTCGGCGCGACGAGCGCCGGCACCGTCGCCCTCGCCCACAACGGCAACCTGATCAACTCGGCCGAGCTGATGGACATGGTCCGCGCCGAGCAGGGCGATAACCTGCGCGGCGAGCTCGCCCAGGGAAACACCACCGACACCGCGCTCGTGACGGCGCTGCTGCGCGGCCAGGAGGGCGCGACGCTCGAGTCCACCGCGATGGCGCTGCTGCCCAAGCTCAAGGGCGCGTTCAGCTTCGTCTTCATGACCGAGGGCACGCTGTACGCCGCTCGCGACCCGCAGGGCGTCCGCCCGCTGGTCCTGGGCCGTCTGGACCGCGGCTGGGTCGTCGCGTCCGAGCAGCCCGCCCTCGCGACCGTCGGCGCCAGCTTCATCCGCGAGATCGAGCCCGGCGAACTCATCGCGATCGACGAGGACGGCGTCCGCTCCCGCCGGTTCGCCGAGGCCAAGCCGGCCGGCTGCGTCTTCGAGTACGTCTACCTCGCCCGCCCGGACGCGTCGATCAACGGCCGCTCAATCTACGAGGCGCGCGTCGAGATGGGCCGCCAGCTGGCCCGCGAGAACGACGCCGAGGCCGACATCGTCATCCCCGTGCCCGAGTCCGGCACGCCCGCGGCGATCGGCTACGCCGAGGAATCCGGCATCCCCTTCGCGCACGGCTTCGTCAAGAACGCCTACGTGGGCCGCACCTTCATCCAGCCCTCGCAGACCCTGCGCCAGCTCGGCATCAAACTCAAGCTCAACGCCCTCGAGCCCATCATCAAGGGCAAGCGCGTCATCGTGGTCGACGACTCGATCGTCCGCGGCAACACGCAGCGGGCCATCGTGCGGATGCTGCGCGAGGCCGGCGCGGCCGCGATCCACGTCAAGATCTCCTCGCCGCCCATCAAGTGGCCGTGCTTCTACGGCATCGACTTCGCCTCGCGCGCCGAGCTCATCGCGAACGGGGCCAAGATTGAGGAGATCACGGCGTCCGTCGGCGCCGATACCCTCGCCTACATCTCCGAAGACGGCATGATCGAGGCCACCGAGCAGCCGCGCGAACGCCTCTGCACGGCCTGCTTCACGGGCGACTACCCGATCGAGCTGCCGCACGCGGACCGGCTCGGCAAGAACCTGCTCGAGAACCCCGCCGCTGGCCCCGAGGGCGGATGCGACCCGGGTCCCGACGCCGAATTCGAGCCCACCCTCACGGACGCCGACCGCACCGCCGAAACCCACGCCTGAGCCGCGCCACACCCCACCGACGTAAGGAACCGAAAGCCGCATGAGCGCCCCTGAGAGCAAGTCCGCAGGTATCACCTACGCCTCCGCAGGCGTCGACGTCGAAGCGGGCGACCGCGCCGTCGAACTCATGAAGGACGCCGTCAAGGCGACCCACAACGCGTCGGTCCTCGGCGGCGTCGGCGGTTTCGCCGGCCTCTTCGACGCCTCGCGCCTGCTGACGTACAAGAAGCCGCTGCTGGCGACCTCGACCGACGGCGTCGGCACCAAGGTCGCGATCGCTCAGGCCATGGACATCCACCACACGATCGGCCACGACCTCGTCGGCATGGTCGTCGACGACATCGTCGTCGTCGGCGCCGAGCCGCTGTTCATGACCGACTACATCGCGTGCGGCAAGGTCGTCCCGGAGCGCATCGCCGACATCGTCCGCGGCATCGC
The DNA here is from genome assembly GCF_004217565.1 of Zhihengliuella halotolerans. Taxonomy (NCBI): domain Bacteria; kingdom Bacillati; phylum Actinomycetota; class Actinomycetes; order Micrococcales; family Micrococcaceae; genus Zhihengliuella; species Zhihengliuella halotolerans. The sequence continues at coordinate 2,162,043 of NZ_SHLA01000001.1, forward strand.
CGAGGCGTGCTCCATCGCCGGCACCGCGCTCGTCGGCGGCGAGACCGCCGAGCACCCTGGCCTGCTGGGCGAACACGAGTACGACGTCGCCGGCGCGGCGACGGGCGTCGTCGAGGCCGACTCGGTCCTCGGCCCGGAGCGCGTGCGCGAGGGCGACGTCGTCATCGCCATGGCCTCCTCCGGCATCCACTCCAATGGCTACTCCCTGGTCCGCCGCGTGATCAACCACGCCGGCTGGGCGCTGGACCGTGAGGTCTCCGAGCTCGGCAAGACGCTCGGCGAGGAGCTCCTCGTGCCGACCAAGGTCTACGCGGCCGACTGTCTCGACCTCGTGAACGCCCTGAACAAGGACGGCGTCGCCCCGCTGCACGGCTTCAGCCACGTCACCGGCGGCGGCCTGGCCGCGAACCTCGCGCGCGTACTGCCGCAGGGCCTCATGGCCACGGTCGACCGCAGCACGTGGGAGCTGCCGGCGATCTTCCGTCTCGTCTCTCAGCTCGGCGGCGTCCCGCAGGCTGACCTCGAGCGCACCCTCAACCTCGGCGTCGGCATGATCGCGATCGTCGAGGCCTCGGCCGCCGACGCCGCCATCGCCCGCCTGGGTGAGCGCGGCGTGGCCAGCTGGGTCATGGGGTCGATCGCGAAGACCACAGACGACGCCGCAGCGGCCGGCACGGACTTCGTCCAGGGCGCCAAGGGAGTCGACGGCGGCGCGGTGCTCATGCAGGGCTCCTACGCCGGCTGACGCGAACGCCCCGGACGGGCCCGGCACCGATACGGTGCCGGGCCCGCGGTCTTTCCGGCGGGTTGAACCTGCGGCACACTGGGCCCACGGGCTCCTACGTTGTGGTGGTCTTCGTCCGCCCGCTGGCCGCGGGAACCCGGTTCGGCCGCGGGGGCTAGGTGCCGGTCTCCCTCCTCGAGGAAGCCGAGACGCTGTCGATCCTGCACGGGGAACTGCATGCGGCGCAGACGAAGGACCCAGACGCCGCTATCAGCCTGCCCGGGCCGCGGCACGTCCTCGACGGCTACCGGCCGCACGTCAGTCACACGACGGGGCGCCTGCGGCGAGGCGAGCGCTTCGAGGTCGCCGAGGCGGCCCTGGTGGACATGCGCCCCGGGGGCGACAGCCGGTACCGGGAGGTCCTGGCGGTTTATCTGCTGGACGACGGCGGCCGTCGTCCGGGGAAATCCTAGAGTAGGTCCTCGTGTAGGCGCTCCAGGGCGGCGCCGACACGGACGCGCCAGCGCCAGTCCGCTTTGGCGTCGGCACGGCTCGGGCCGCCATTGATGATGCCCACTTGTTTGCCCGCGCGCACGGCATCCAGCACGATCTTGTAGCCGCTCATCACGGCAAGCGAGGAGCCGACGACGAGAACGGAGCGCGAGGCCGCTTCGAGGTCGGCCACCTCCCGCTTGCGCCCGGCCGGGACGTTCTCTCCGAAGTAGACGACGTCGGGCTTGAGCTCGACGCTGCCGCACGTGAGGCAGCCGACCATTGTGAAGGCGCGCACGTGCCGGCCGTCAAGGCTGACGTCGCCGTCGGGATTCACCGCGGACGGGTCGAGATCGATCCGCTCGAGGTAGCCGGGGTTGGCCGCCAGGAGCCGCGCATCGAGGTCCGGGCGCGCCTCGACGGCCCCGCAGTTCAGGCACCGCACGAGGGAGAGGTCCCCGTGCAGCGGGATGACGTTCTCGGAGCCCGCGGCCGCGTGCAGTCCGTCGACGTTCTGGGTGACGATGCCGCTGATCCACCCGTGCCGCTCGAACTCCGCCAGCAGGTAGTGGCCGCGGTTGGGTTCGGCGGCGTGCATGTGCCGCCAGCCGACGAAGCTCCGGGCCCAGTACCTCTGGCGCGCGGCGGGATCGTGCTTGAACTCCTGATAAGTCATCGGGCGGTGCCGCTTCAGCGACCCGTTGGGCCCGCGGTAGTCGGGGATGCCGGAGTCCGTCGAGACTCCCGCACCGGTGATGACGAGAACGTCGCGGGCCGCGAGCATCGCATAGATGCCGGCCTCGGCGCGAGCGGGGTCCTGTGGTTCGGCGGTCTCGTCGACGACGCGGGCGATCGAGCGCAGGGCCGCCTTGTGGGCCGTGTTGATGGCCAGCTCGGCCGTCCGGCCGCCGCCGCTTAAACGACGGTGACCGGGGGTGTCTTCGCCACTCCCGGCCCCGTTCACGAGTACCTGCTCAACCGAAGCGTCGCTCGTCCTCATCGTCGCCATCAGCGTATTTGTCCGCGTACTCCGATTCAAAGGGATCGTCGTGCTGCTCCGCCGCCTGGCCGGTGGTACCGAGCTCGCGTTGGAGGGCAGACAAATCAGTGGCCGGGGAGTAGTACTTGATGTCCCGGGCCTGCCGTGTTGCTTTTGCCTTCTGACGGCCGCGCCCCATGGCGAGACCCCCTTCGCGGTAGTGACCCGGAGTTGGTCCCTCCGTCACGAGGGAGGCTCCGGATTAAGTGACTGGATCGTTCGTATTCCAAGGTTAACATGTTTCGGGAGGGATCGCGGTCGCCGTGTGACCTATCCCGACATGGCCGGCGCACGTACGCACGCCGATCCGCACCGTCTATGGTGGTAGAGATATCATCGCCCGAGTCCCGACCGCTTGAGCAGGAGCCACGTGGAACCCACCCGTGAACCGGAGTCTTCCCCCTACCAGCCTCCGAAGCCGGCCGAAACACAGCCCAGCCGCCCCTCCCGAGTCTGGTTGCTGGTGGGCATCGCCGCCGTCGTCCTGCTCGTGGTCTACGCGGTGGTCAAGCTCGGTGGCGGCACTCCCGCCCCGGAAGCCGACGACGACGTCGTACGTAACACCGAGCCGGGCATCGACGGGATCATCGCCAGGGGTGCACCGGCCTCGGCCTTCGAGGTCGGCGACTGCCTGACCCAGTTCACGAGCCCGCTGGAAGCGGCGACGATCGTAGAGTGCACCACCGCGCACAACGCCCAGTTCATCGGCACAGCCGAACTCGAGCAGGACATCCCCTACCCCGGCCAGCCGGCAACCACCGAAAAGGCCACCGAGGCCTGCAAAGACATCAAACTCGAGACGGGCGTGCTGACGTCCTACTCGTGGGAGTACCAGTTCAGCCAGCCGACGAGCGGCTCGTGGGAGTCCGGGGACCGCTCCGTCGCCTGCTTCCTGACGCTGACGTCCGCCGACGAAACGGTCACTGGATCGCTCCTGCCCGAGGAGTCCGAGGACGAGACGTCGAAGGACGCCGACTCCTGAGCCACCCGCGCGGGCCCGCCGCAGGTGCACGACCGGGCGGCGGGCTCACGCGCGCTGCGGATCGCTAAGCGCGCTCCACGCTGAGGCCGGTTGGCTGACCTTCGGAGTCCACGACGTCGACCGCGACGTCGTCGCCGTCCGCGATCCCGCCGGAGAGCAGGGCGCGGGCCAGCCGGTCGCCGATCTCGCGCTGGACGAGCCGGCGCAGGGGCCGCGCCCCGTACGCCGGGTCGAAGCCGCTCAGCGCCAGCCACTCGCGGGCCCTCTCGCTCACCTCCAGCGTCAGGCGTCGCTCGGCCAGCCGCGCGCCGAGTGCGCGGACCTGCAAATCGACAATCGAGCCCAGCTCCTCCAGCGAGAGCGGATCGAACATGATGACCTCGTCGAGGCGGTTCAGGAACTCCGGCTTGAACGAGGTGTTGACGATGCTCATCACGGCTTCGCGCTTGGCGGCGTCTTCCATGGTCTGGTCGACCAGGAACTGCGAACCGAGGTTCGACGTCATCACGAGGATGACGTTGCGGAAGTCCACGGTCCGGCCCTGGCCGTCGGTGAGCCGGCCGTCGTCGAGCACCTGCAGCAGGATGTCGAAGACCTCGGGGTGGGCCTTCTCCACCTCGTCGAGAAGCACCACGGAGTACGGGCGGCGGCGCACGGCCTCCGTGAGTTGGCCGCCCTCGTCGTACCCGACGTAGCCGGGAGGCGCGCCGACGAGCCGCGAGACCGAGTGCTTCTCGGAGTACTCCGACATGTCGATGCGGATCATCGCCCGCTCGTCGTCGAAGAGGAAGTCGGCGAGCGCCTTGGCCAGCTCCGTCTTGCCCACGCCCGTCGGGCCGAGGAAGAGGAAGGAGCCCGTGGGCCGGTCGGGATCCGAGATCCCGGCCCGAGCCCGGCGCACGGCGTCGGAGACGGCGGCGACGGCCTGGGACTGGCCGATGAGCCGCTCGCCGAGGAACTGCTCCATCGCGAGCAACTTCGCCGATTCTCCCTGCAGCATGCGCCCGGCCGGGATGCCCGTCCACGCGCTGATGACCTCGGCGATGTCCTCCGCGGTGACCTCCTCGGAGACCATGAGATCGCGATCGCCCGCCTCCGCCTCGGCCTCCTGGGCCTCGGCAAGCTGCTTCTCGAGCCCCGGGATCTCCCCGTAGAGCATGCGCGACGCCTTCTCGAGGTCGCCCTCGCGCTGGAGCTTCTCGGCTTGGCTGCGCAGCTCGTCGAGGCGGACCTTGAGGTCGCCGACGCGGTTCAGGCCGGCCTTCTCGGCCTCCCAGCGGGCGTTGAGCGCATCCAGCTGCTCCTTCTTGTCGGCCATGTCGGAGCGCAGGGCCGCGAGCCGTTCGACGGAGGCCGGGTCCGTCTCATCGGCGAGCGCGAGCTCCTCCATGGTCAGTCGGTCGACGGCGCGGCGCAGCGCGTCGATCTCCTCCGGCGCCGAATCGATCTCCATGCGCAGGCGCGAGGCCGCCTCGTCGACGAGGTCGATGGCCTTGTCCGGCAACTGGCGGCCGCTGATGTAGCGGTTGGACAGGGTGGCAGCGGCAACGAGCGCGGCGTCGGCGATCTGGACCTTGTGGTGGGCCTCGTAGCGCTCCTTGAGCCCGCGCAGGATGCCGACCGTGTCCTCGACGCTCGGCTCCCCCACGTAGACCTGCTGGAAGCGCCGCTCGAGGGCCGGATCCTTCTCGACGTTTTCGCGGTACTCGTCGAGAGTCGTGGCGCCGATGAGACGCAGCTCGCCGCGGGCGAGCATCGGCTTGAGCATGTTGCCGGCGTCCATCGCTCCCTCGGAGGCGCCCGCGCCGACGACGGTGTGCAGCTCGTCGATGAAGGTCACGATGCGCCCATCGGAGTTCTTGATCTCCTCGAGCACGGCCTTGAGCCGCTCCTCGAACTCGCCGCGATACTTGGCGCCGGCCACCATGGAACCGAGGTCCAGGGAGATGAGCGTCTTGCCCCGCAGGGATTCGGGCACGTCACCGGCGACCATGCGCTGGGCGAGGCCCTCGACGACGGCGGTCTTGCCGACGCCGGGTTCGCCGATGAGCACGGGGTTGTTCTTGGTCCGACGCGAGAGCACCTGGACGACTCGGCGGATTTCGGTGTCCCGGCCGATGACCGGGTCCAGCTTGCCTGAGCGGGCGATCGCCGTCAGATCGGTGCCGAACTTCTCGAGGGCCTGGAAGGTGGCTTCGGGATCCGGGTTGTCGACGGTGCGGTCGCCGCGGATCGACGGCAGCGCGGCGCGCAGGGCCTCGGCGCTCGCACCGGCCTGCCGGAGTGCGTCCCCGGCCGCGCCGGAGTCGAGGGCGAGGCCGATGAGCAGGAATTCGGTCGAGACGTAGGAGTCCCCCGCCTCGGCACTGGCCTGCTGGGCCGCCTGAACGACCTGCAGCAGCTGGCGCGAGAACTGCGCCTGGGCCACGGAGGAGCCCGACGACGCCGGCAGCGCCTTGATGGCCGCGCTGGCCTTGGTGGAGACGATGTCCGGGTCGACGTCGATGGACTTCAGGAGGGCGACGGCCACTGAATCGCGCTTGTCCATGAGCGCCTTGAGCAGGTGGGCCGGTTCGATCTGCGGGTTGCCTGCGGTCGAGGCGTTCATTCCGGCGGCGGAGAGCACCTCCTGGCTCTGGGTGGTGAATTTGTTGTCCACTCACGTTTCCTTTCTCTTCTCTGGAGGACGAACCACTCAAACTTGAGTCTACCTAACTCAACTTTGCCAGGGGAAGATCTATTCCTGTGCCATGGAACTCACTTCGCCACCCGCCGCCAGCCGCGCCCGGTCAACGCGCCGTCGCCGCCGCCTCGATCGCCTCGAGGTCCAGCTTGCTCATCGGCATGAACGCCTCGGTCACGCGACGGCGCACGTCAGGGTCTTCGTCGGCGAACAGCTCGATCAGGCGGCGGGGCACCACCTGCCACGAGACGCCGAACGGGTCCTTGAGCCAGCCGCAGCGGCCCGGCTCGCCGCCGGTGGTCAGGGCCTCCCAGTAGTAGTCGATCTCCTCCTGCGTCTCGCACAGGACCTGGAAGGAGGTCGCCTCGTTGAACGTGAACTGGTCGCCGCCGTTGAGCCCCACGAACCGGGTGCCGCCGATCTCGAAGTCGACGGTCAACGGCTCACCGCCGGCATCATCACCCGCGATCGCGTCGCCGACGCTCGCGCCGGGGAAGACAGACGCATAGAACTCGGCGGCCCGGCGGGCGTCGCCGTCGAACCAGAGGCACGTCACGAGCGAAGTCATGGAGGTCGGTTTCACCGCTGCCGGTTTCACGGCGTTCACACCTTTCCCCGCTACGCGCGCTGGTAGGTCGGGAGGACGGCGTCTGAGGGCACGATGACCTTGCCGAGGGGCACGAGCGAAACCGGGATGAGCTTGAGGTTGGCAATGCCCAGCGGGATGCCGATGATCGAGATGAACATCGGGATCGCAGTGATGACGTGGCCGATCGCGATCCAGATGCCCGCCACGATGATCCAGATGACGTTGCCGATCGTGGAGAAGAACCCGACATTCGGGCCGCGGTCGACAATCGTGCGGCCGAATGGCCAGAGCGCGTAGAGGCCGATGCGGAAGGACGCGATGCCGAAGGGGATCGTCACGATGAGAAGGCAGCAGAGGATGCCGGCGGCGAAGTAGCCCAAGGCCAGCCACAGCCCGCCGAAGAGCAACCAGATCACGTTCAGGACGGCAGAAAGAGTGGTCTTCATGATCCTCATTGTGCCCCAGCGTCTCGCCGACCACCATGGGGGACTCCCCTGATCGCCCCCGGATCTCGCGGTAACCTGTCAGGGATGAACATTCCGGAAGATCGCAAGCGCCCCACCTCCGGCCGCGCCGTCGACGACCCCAGCTACTACCGCACCGAACCCGTGTCCTTCGTGCGCCGCGGATCCCGCCTCCAAGGCCGCCGCCTAAGAGCGTGGGAGGCGTACGCCGACCAGTACCTCTACGAGGTGCCCCGCGATATCGCCGACACCTCCGTCGACCGCGAGGCAAAGTTCGATCAGGAGTCCGTCTTCGGGCGCCTCGCACCGCTGACAGTCGAGGTCGGTTCCGGGCTCGGCGAGGCTCTCGTGGCGCAGGCAGCCGAGCACCCCGAGCGCGACTACCTGGCGGTCGAGGTCTACACGCCCGGGCTCGCGCAGCTCATGCTCCGGGCGGGCAAGCTGGGCCTGACGAATATCCGGACGATCCAGGCGAACGCACCCGAGGTTTTCGAGTTCCTGCTCACACCCGGCTCCATCGACGAGGTCCAGGTCTTCTTCCCCGATCCGTGGCACAAATCCAAACACCACAAACGACGACTGGTGAAACCAAGTTTCGCCGCGCATGTGGCACGGGCACTGAAACCCGGCGGCCTCTGGCGTCTGGCCACGGACTGGCAGGAATACGCCGAACACATGCGCGAGGTCCTCGATCCCGACGAGCAGTTCGAGAACGTGCACGACGGCTGGGCGCCGCGCTTCGAGGGCCGCGTGCAGACCAGTTTCGAAACCAAAGCGCTGAAAGTCGGCCGGTCCATCTACGACCTGACCTACCGGAGGAAGTAGTCCGCGGTCACAGGCTGGTGTGTCCCAACCCATAGCGCCGAGGTATATTCGCCGTCATGCAACTTTTCCAGAACGAATTCCTCGAGGGCTTGCTGTCCGACGCCGGCGGCTGGCTCTGGTCGTGGATCCTCCTTCCCGTTGTCGCTTTCGTCGGCCTGTACTTCACCATCCGCAGTGGTGCCGTGCAGCTGCGCATGATCCCGAACATGATCAAGACGCTCTCCGACAAGGCCCTGATCGGGCCCGACGGAAAGCCCAAGTCGATCTCGGCTTTCCAGGCCTTCACCATCTCCGCGGCATCCCGCGTGGGCACCGGCAACGTCGCCGGTGTCGCCACGGCGGTCGCCATCGGTGGGCCGGGAGCGATTTTCTGGATGTGGACCATGGCCTTCATCGGCGGCGCCTCGAGCTTCGTCGAGTCGACCCTCGGCCAGCTCTACAAGGAGAAGCGCCCCGACGGCTACGTCGGCGGGCCCGCCTACTACATGCAGAAGGGCCTGAACGCCCGCTGGCTCGGCATCATCTTCTCCATCATCCTGATCATCTGCTTCCCCCTCGCCTTCTCGTCGCTGCAGGCGAACACGATCGCCCAGGCCGTCACCGGCGCCGCCGGCACTGACGACCCGTCGCTCATGATCACGATCGCCGTCGTCCTCGCCGTCATGACCGCGCTGGTGGTCTTCGGCGGCATCCGCCGCATCGCCCACGTCAGCCAGGCGCTCGTGCCGGCGATGGCGCTGCTCTACATCCTGCTGGGCATCGTCGTCGTCGTCATGAACATCTCCGAGCTGCCGCGCGTGATCGGCCTGATCTTCTCCGAAGCCTTCAACTTCAACTCCGCCATCGGCGGCGGGCTCGGCGCCGTGATCATGCAGGGCGTCAAGCGCGGCATGTTCTCCAACGAGGCGGGCCTCGGCTCGGCCCCCAACGCCGGCGCGTCCGCCGCCGTGACCCACCCCGCCAAGCAGGGGCTCGTGCAGACCCTCGGCGTCTACTTCGACACCTTCATCATCTGCTCGGTCACCGCGTTCATCATCCTCGTCGCCGTCCCGGACCCCGTCGGCGAGGCCCAGGGCATCGTCCTGACGCAGAACGCGCTGACCGAGTCGCTGGGCGCCTGGTCCTCGATCCTGCTGGCCGTCATCATCCTGCTTCTGGCCTTCAGCTCGATCATCGGAAACTACTACTACGGCGAGGCGAACATCGCCTTCATGACGAAGAGCCCGGCGGTCATGGTCGCCTACCGGACGCTCGCTACGGCCGCCGTGATGGTCGGCGCACTCGCGACCGTCAACGTCGTCTGGAACTTCGCCGACGGCATCATGGGCCTCATGGCCCTCGTCAACCTGATCGCGATCTTCGCGCTCGGCGGGGTCGCGATGAAGCTGCTCAAGCACTACGCCGCCCAGGCCAAACGGGGTGAGGACCCCGTCTTCGTCGCCTCGGACATGCCAGAACTGCAGGGCGTGACCGCATGGACTCGCGAGGACGTGACAACACACGAGATCAACGTGCAGCGCATCAACCAGATGCGCCGGGACCTGGGCCAGTAGCCCGACGAACACCGCACCAGAAGAGCCCCGCCGCGTCTCCACGGACGCCGCGGGGCTCTTTCGCGTCTGTCAACGGTGGACTCCGCGTCCCGCGTAGCCGAAACTTGGAGGACGGACCACTTCGTCGGCCCAGCAGGAGAGGAACTGATTCTCCGTGGAGCACCTCGGCCACTTCGCGCGCGAATTCCTCAAAGCGCTGCGGAACCTGCTGCCCATCATCGTCGTCGTGGTGCTCTTCCAACTGGCAGTCTTCCGCCGGATGCCCGAGGACCCGTTCCAACTGGCCGCCGGCCTGCTGATCGTCGGCGTCGGCATCGCGCTCTTCCTGCAAGGGCTGGACCTGAGCGTCTTCCCGGTCGGCAAGAACCTGGCCAACCAGTTCACGCGGCGCGGCAAGCTGGGGCTCCTGCTCCCGTTCGGATTCGCCATCGGGTTCGCCGCATCGATCGCGGAGCCGGCGCTCATCGCGGTGGCCGAGCAGGCCGAGCTCGTCAGCGACGGGCGGGTCAACGGCCTCGCCCTGCGCATGGTCGTGGCCCTCTCCGTGGGATCGATCCTGATTCTCGGGATCCTCCGGGTGCTCCGGGGCTGGCACATCCACCGCATCCTGATCGTCGGCTACTCGATTGTCCTGGCGGTCACGTTCCTCGCCCCGGAGGAGATCGTCGGCCTGGCCTACGACTCCGGCGGCGTCACGACCAATGTCGTGACGGTGCCCCTAATCGCGGCGATCGGGATCGGACTGGCCAACTCGATCCGCGGGCGCAGCCCCTTCTCCGACGGGTTCGGCCTGGTGGCTCTGTGCGTCATGGTGCCGATGCTCGGGGTCCAGCTCTACGGCTGGTGGGTCTACACCTTCGGCACCGCGGGGCCCGCACCCGCGGACGCGGCGCCCCAGGCCGGCGGCGGCGTCCCGTGGCCCGTCGAGCACCTCTTCGGGCTCGGCGAGATGGTCCGCAACGTGCTGCCGCTGGTCCTCGTCGTCCTGTTCTTCCAGTACGTGGCACTACGACGACGGCTGTCCCACCCGTTGCGGGTCACCGTCGGGTTCGTCATGGTGCTCGTCGGCCTCTACGCGTTCGTGGTCGGCCTCAAGCTGGGGCTCTTCCCCCTAGGCACGCAGATGGCCGAGCAGTTGATCGAGCGCGACTCGCACACGATGATCCTGCTCTTCGCGCTGCTCATCGGGTTCGCCGCCACCATGGCCGAACCGGCGCTCGTGGCGATCGCCGATCAGGCCGCCGAGGTCTCGCCGACCCCGCTGAGCGCGACGGTCATCCGGCTGCTCGTCGCCGGCGGTGTGGCGGCCGGCATCACCTTGGGGGTCTACCGCATCCTGGTGGGCGCGCCCATGCACTACGTCATCTTCGGCTCCTACGCCGTCGTCATCGTCCTCGTCGCCCTGGCGCCCAAAGGCATCGCCGGGCTGGCGTTCGACCTCGGCGGCGTGACCACCTCTGAGGTCACCGTCCCCCTCGTGACCGCCCTCGGCATCGGCCTCGCGAGTGCCGTGGAGGGCAGGAACCCCCTCATCGACGGCTTCGGCCTCATCGCCTTCGCTTCGATCTTCCCGATCATCTCCGTCCTGGTGTATACCTTGATTTTGGAGAGGTTTCCCCGTCTGCGGAAGGACCGCGCATGAAATTCACCGCCGTCGTCGTCATCACTCCGCCCGAACTCGAGGACGAGGCCATCCAGACCGCCCAGCGGGCCGGCGCCACCGGGGTCACCATCCTGACGGGCAAGGGCATCGGCGGGGAGTTGAAGAAGACCTTCTTCGGCCTCACCTTCGAGGGCTCGCAATCGGTGCTGCTCATGGTGGTCGGCACGCACCTAGCCACGCCCATCCTCAAGGCCCTGCACGAGGTCCTCAGCGACGGGGACAACTCGCACGGCATGGCCTTCAACGTCCCCGTGGACCACCTGACGGGGATCGAAACGCGTCAGCTGGTCAAGTTCGAGGAGTACATGCGGCGCGACGACGACGCAACGTCGCTGCCCGGCTCTCCCGCCCCGCCCGCACAGGAGGATTCCGTGCTCAAAGTCCAGGACCTCATGGTCCCCGACGTCGTCACGGTCTCCCCGTACGCGACCCTCCGAGAGGCCCTCGCGACGATGCGCGCGAGGAACGTCAAGAGTCTCGTCGTCGAGCGCCAGAACGCCCACGACTCCTACGGTCTGCTGAGCTTCACCGAGCTGCTGCGCGCGATCGTCGCCGACGAGGGCGACGTGGACCTGCTCAACGTCTACGACTCCGCCGTGAAGCCGGCCGTGACCGTGGGCGAGGAGCTCTCCGTCCGCCAGGCGGCGGCGCTCATGACGAGCCTGCACCTGAACCGACTCGTGGTCGTGCGCGGCAACGAGCTGGTCGGCCTGCTGGCCATGAACGACATCATCGCGCGGATGATGGACGAGACGATCCGCCGGGACTGATCTACGGGCCTACTCCGGGGCCGGAGGCCGCTCCGTGGACGCCTCGGGGCCGAAGCGCTCGGCGTACAGGGCGAAGAGCCGGCCCGTGTCCTTGTCGGCGTCCTCGACGTAGCCGCCGACGGACTCACGCAGGGCGGCCAGGCAGGCGTGCCACCCCGCCCCGTCGCGGGCGCCCCGACCCCGGGACCCGATCGAGGCCGCGAACGTCAGGCGCGTGCCGGCGTCGTACTCCTCGAGGGAGAGGCGCAGCGAGTCCGTATCCCACGTGAAGGCGAGCTGACGGCCGGAATCGACGTCGACGACCTCGCCGTAGGTCGGCTCGTCGTCGTCATCGAACGCGAACGTCAGCTCGCGCCCGGGGGTCCACTCCCCCAGCACGCGCGCCGGGAACCAGGCCCCGAGGCCGTCGCGGGTGGTGACGGCGATCCACGCGTCCCAGCGGCTCACGGGCAGGTCGACGACGTACTTCAACAGCCAGCGGTCGCCGGCAGGGCCGAACGTCGCGGGCGTCAGATCGGTGCTGTGCATGCGCCCCACCCTAACCCGCCGGGTCCGCTCTCAGACGGGTTCCTGCCCGGTCGTGACGAGCGCGATGTTGCGCAAGCTGCGCGTGCCGGCGTCGCGGTAGCCGTAGGTCGTCTGGCTGCGTCCGGGCACGAAGTGCGAGGAGTTGTGGCCCGTGACGGGGAGCAGCCCCAGCTCGGGCAGGGCCGAGACGGGCAGGCGGCGCCCGAACGGACTGCGGTTGCGCAGGACCCGGCCCACGAGTCGGCCGAAACGGGCGATCCAATCGTCCGGGGCGACGGCGTCGAACACGCAGTCCTCGCCGATGCCGAGTCGGCCCGGGTCGCGGCCGAACCGGGCGGGGATGCCCGGGGACCCGATCATGATGAAGGCCTTGACGAGCTGCTCCTCGCGCGCGAGCCGGGACAGTTCGACGACGGCCCGGCTGGGCCGCTGATGCCGGTCCCGCTGGGCGATGGCCTCGAGCACGTGCGCGGCGACCGCCGCGCCGTAGGAGTGGCCCTCGAAACTGATGTGCGGCCGGTCGGGGCGAAACGTCAACAACTGCAGGAAATCCGCGGCGAAGCGCGGCACGGCGGCGCGGGCCCGGTCCGGGAAGAGCGCCTCGACGAAGACCGGGGGCGTGTAGCCGAGCCAGACGATGCCGGCCGGGCGCTCGGCGCCGACGCGGCGCTGCTCGAGCACGACCTGCCCCACCTCCCGCACGGTCCCCCACATCGCCGTGTCGGGACGGATGCCGACGCCCGAGAGGTGCCAGCTGACGTGGGTCGCCTCGTCCAGGTCGCCGACGGCGATGGCCGCGACCGGCGTCGGCGTCGACAGGTCCAGGTAGAGCAGGTACCGCTCCGGGATGGCCCGGTTCATCGACCCCCGGCGCAGGGCGTGGGCCACCCCCTCGACCGCCCGGCGATGCTGGGGTGGCAACGACTCGCGGCGCCGGTGGATACGCCAGAAGCGCCGCTGGGCTTCGGCGGTCAGTTCGGCATAGTTCGTGACGCTCACAAGGAGAAACTACTACGAACCACCCACACGACGGTCATCGTCTCTCACCCGTCGCCGGTGGGCGGCAGGCCTCACTTGCGGTCGTCGCCGGTCAGCCGCTGGCTCAGGTAGACGGGGATCATCGACACGAGGATCAACACCGCGGCGATGACGTTGACCACCGGAGCCTGGTTCGGCCGGGCCATGTTGTTGAAGATCCACACGGGCAAGGTTTCCGTGCCGGGGGGCGCGGTGAACGTCGTCACGACGATCTCGTCGAAGCTCAGGGCGAACGCCAGCAGCCCGCCGGCCACGATCGCCGACCGGAACCCAGGGAAGGTCACGTGCCAGAACGTCTGCCACGACGTGGCGCCCATGTCCATGGCCGCCTCCTCGAGATTCATGTTCATCCGCGAGAGCCGGGCCTGCACGTTGTTGAAGACCATGACGACGCAGAACGTCGCGTGCCCGACGATGACGCTGAACAGCCCCAGCCCGATGCCCAGCGGGGTCAGGACCGTCTTGAACGTGTTGGACAGCGCGACACCGGTCACGATGCCGGGCAGAGCGATGGGCAGCACGACGAGCAGATTGACGGTGTTCTTGCCGAAAAAGGTGTATCGCGAGAGCGCGAACGCGATCAGCGTTCCCAGCACCAGCGCGATCGCCGTCGAGACGGCGGCGACCTTCAGCGAGGTCGCGATCGCCTCCCGCGCCCCCTCGTTGTGCCAGGCGGCCGCCCACCACTTGGTGCTCCAGTCCGCGATTGGGAAGCTGCCCGCCGTCGTCGCGTTGAAGGAGTTCGCGATGACCAGCAGCAGCGGCAGGTAGATCGCGGCCATCACCACGCCGGCCACCACGCGCAGGACGTTCTTGGACACGGGAGTGAACTGCATGGCTTCTCCTAGAAGTGGTTGAGCGCGCCGGACTTCCGGGCGAGGAACAGGTAGATGATCACGACGACGAGAGGCACCGTACTGAACGCCGCCGCCAGGGGCGGGTTGAGGTTGATGTTAGAGGCGATCACCGTGCCGATGACCTGCGTCTTCCCGCCGACGAACTGGGCGGCGATGTAGTCGCCGAGGCTCAGGGAGAAGGTGAAGATGGAGCCGGCGATGATGGCCGGCTTCAGCAGCGGCAGCGCGATATGCCAGACCGTCGCCCAGCCGCGCCCACCCAGGTCGGCCGAGGCCTCGAACAGGTTCTGCGGGATCTGCCGGAAGGCCGAGTACACGGGGACGGCCATGAAGGGGAACCACAGGTACGCCAGGGTGATCACCAGCGCGCCGAGCCCGTAGCCGGGTCCGGTCGCCCCCAGCGGCGCGAGGAGCCAGTCCAGCGGCCCGCCGTTGGTGAACGAGAGCCGCCACGAGTACACCTTCACGAGGTACCCCGCCCACAGTGGCAGGGTGATCCCGATCGCGAGGATCATCCGGACCCGGCGCGAGGCGATCTTCGCCATGTAGAGGCCCAGCGGCAGGGCCAGCGCCGCGCACAGCAGCGTCACCGCGAGCGCGATGCCGATCGTCCGCAGGGCCGTGAGCTGGTAGGCCGGCTGAGTGAGGATCTGAGTGAAGTTGTAGAGGGTGAAGGACGGGATGACCTTCGAAGTGAAGGTGTCGACCTTCCAGAACGCCGTGATGAACAGGAGGACGAGCGAGCCGATGTACAGCACGCCCAGCCAGAGCAGCGGGAAGGCCAGCAGCGCGCCGAGCCGTGCCCGCGGCCGGCTGTAGAACCAGCGCGAGAGCGCGCGGTGCGACGTGCTGGCGCCGCTGCCGGGCGCCGTCGTCGTCTGCGTCGTGTCAGTCATGGGGAGGATCTTTCTGTGGGAGGAGGAGGAGGGGTGCGACGGCCGCCGCACCCCTCCGGTCGGCCCTTCCGGCGCGGGGCGCCGGCGGGTCTAGCCCTTGACCGCGGTCCAGGCCTCGGTCCACTGCTGGTAGTTGGTGCACGTGACGTCGGTCCGGCCGTCGATGCACTGCTCGACCGGGGTCGTCCACATCCACACGTTCTCGTAGTACTCCTCGTCGGTGGCGTGGAACGTCTCGCAGTGCGCGATGTTCGCCTCGCTGCCCTCGCAGGCAAGCTCGTTCGCCGGGGCCATGCCGAAGTTCTGGGAGATCGACGCGTTGACGTCCGGCGCAGAGGCGTAGTCGATCCACTGGTAGGCGCAGTTCTGGTTCTTCGCCTCGGCGTGCACCATCCACGTGTCGGACCACCCGGTCGCGCCCTCCTGCGGCAGGACCGCCTCGACCGGGCCGCCGTCGCCCTGTGCCAGATTCACGATGACCTGCCAGCCGGTGCCCATCGACGCGGTACCAGTCGAGATCGAGGAGACTGCCTTGAGTGCGTCGTTCCAGTACTCACCGGCGATCTCGTTCTGCTTCTTCAGGAGTTCGACGGCGGCTGCCAGCTGCTCCTCGTCGAGCGCGTAGGGGTTTTCGATGCCCAGGTCGGGTTCGGTCGCCATGAGGTACACGGCCGCGTCGGCGATGAAGATCGGCGAATCGTAAGCCATGACCTGGCCGGCGAACTCGCTGTCCGCCTCCCACGTCGGCGCCCACGAGTCCGGCGCCTCGGTCACCTTCTCGGTGTTGTACATCAGCACGTTGGCGCCGCGCCCGATGGGAACTCCGTAGCTCTTGCCGTTCAGCGTGTCGTAGACCTGCCCCTTCAAGCCCTCGACGAGATTGCCGAAGTTGGGCACGAGATCGGTGTTCAGCGGTTGCACGTCACCGCCCGCGATGAGCCGCAGGGACGCGTCGCCCGAGGCGGAGACGACGTCGTACTCCCCCGTGCGCATGAGCTGGACCATCTCGTCGGATGTGGCCCCGACCTTGCGGTTGACCATGCAGCCGGTCTCCTCCTCGAAGGCCGTGACCCAGTCGGCGTCCGGGTTGGTCGTGCCGTCCTCGACGAATCCGGCCCAGGCGACGATGTTGACCTCGCCCTCGCCCTCGCCGATCTCCGTGGCCATCGGGATGTCCGGGACGGTGATGCCCCCTGTTCCGGCGTCACCGCTGTCCGATCCGCACGCGCTGAGGGTCAGGACGCCGGCGGCCAGGACGGCCAGCGGCAGGAGTGCTTTGCGGTTCTTCATGATGTTCTCCTTGATCGATGCGGGTGGTTCTCGCTGAAGGGTCCGGGTCCCGGCTACTGGCCGGAGACGGGGTAGTTGTGGCTGCGGTCCCATTCGAGGCGGACTCGTTCGCCGCGGACGGGGGCCGGCCGGGACGCGTCGTTGGGTTCGAGCGACACGATCCGGTCCCCGCCGCTGGTCGTGGCGACGAAGCGAGTGGCGGGGCCGGTGTAGACGAACTCCTCCAGCACCGCCTCGACGTGGGTCGTGCCGTCGGCCGGGACGCTGTCGACGGGGCGCAACCGGACGCGTTCGGGGCGGACACTGACGAGGTCCGCGCCGACGCCGATGGCTCGCGCCAGCTCGCCGCCGATGAGGTTGGTCGTCCCGAGGAACGTCGCGGTGAACCGGGTCGAGGGGCGCTCGTAGAGGTCCTCGGGTGTGCCGATCTGCTCCACGCGGCCCTCGTTGAAGACCGCGACGCGGTCGGAGAGCGTCAGCGCCTCCTCCTGGTCATGGGTGACGAAGACGAACGTGATGCCGACGTCGCGCTGGATCTGCTTGAGTTCGATCTGCATCTGCTCGCGCAGCTGCTTGTCGAGGGCGCCGAGCGGCTCGTCCAGGAGCAGGACCTCCGGCTCGAGCACGAGCGCCCGCGCGAGCGCGACCCGCTGCCGCTGGCCACCGGAAAGCTGCGACGGCAGCCGATCGGCCACGTGCGGCAGCCGGATCATCTCGAGCGCCTCGGCCACGCGGCGTCGTCGCTCGGGCCTCGAGACCCGGCGCAGCGTGAGCCCGTACTCGATGTTCCTGGCGACGCTCATGTGCGGGAAGAGGGCGTAGTCCTGGAAGACCGTGTTCACTGCCCGGTCGAACGGGGGCGCGTCGGTGACGTCCCGCTCCCCCAGGTGGATGGTGCCCGTCGTGGGCAGTTCGAAGCCGGCGATCAGCCGCAGGACTGTGGTCTTGCCCGAGCCGGAAGGCCCGAGCAGCGAGAAGAACTCACCCTGCCGAATCGTCAGGTCCAGTCCCTGAACGGCCGTGAAGTCGCCGAAGGTCTTGACGACATTCGTCAGGCGGATCGCCGCGCCGGCCTCGTTGACCCCGTCGGCCGCCGTGGCCCGGATCGTTTCCACTGCTGTCATCGCTGTGCCTTCCGCTGTTGGATTCCCGAGTCCTCGACACCCGTCGATGTGGCCCGGCTCACGTGATCTGGGTTAAAGATATGAACCCAGACTTTAAATGTCTAGGCTTTTGCCAGGATTTCTCGAGAACCGCCCAACATGACCGCCGCGGATGGGAAGGGCGCCGCCGATCTGCAAAGATCGACTCATGCCCCAGCCGACGACGCCGCATCACCGCCTGCGGGCGGCCGTGTTCTCACCCCTGAGCGAGAACGGCAAAGCAGATCAGGTCGAGGACCGCCTGCTGCAGGGCATCATCGCCGGCATCCTCTCCGACGGGGACCGCCTCCCCCGCGAGACCGAACTCGCCACCTCGCTCGGCGTCGCCACCGTCACGGCGCGCGAGGCGCTCGTGGGCCTGCGCGCGCGGGGCCTGCTCGCGACCCGCCGCGGGCGCGACGGCGGCAGCTTCATCACCGTCCGCCCCGAGGACCGCCTCCGGCTTGTCGCCGAACGCCTCAACCACCTCTCGCGGGTCGAGCTGCGCGACACCGCCATCCACTACAGCGCCATCGCCTCCACCGCGGCGGGCCTGGCGGCGCGTTTCGCCGACGTGAACGACGTCGCCCTCCTGCGCAGCCTGCTCGCCGGCGACTCGTGGATGCACGCGACCGGCAACTTCCTGCTCGAGCTCGCCGCCCTCAGCCAGTCGGCGCGACTGACCCGCGAATACGTCCGCCTGCACGCCGAGTTCGGCATGCTGCTCCTCGGCGCCGAACACGACCACGCGCTGGGCGCCGAGGTCCTGGGCTGCTGCGAGCGCATCGCCTCCGCCATCGAGGCGGGCGACGGCACGCAGGCCCGCGAGCTCACGGACGGATACGTCGCACAGCTGCTGGACTGGCTCATCCGCGAGCACAGCGCGCTCGCCGCACGATCGTCACCATAAGCACTCATCCACTCATCGCCCGCGAGGGCGTACCCATCGAGGTCACCGAAGGAGGCATCGTGGCAGCATCGCACCCCGCCGCGGCCGACATCACCGCGCATTTCACGCGCGTCATCGACATGCTCAAAGACTGGACCGGTCCGCTCGGCGCGCTGTTCGGCGCGTCGGACGAGCGGCGACCGACACATCAGGAGGCCGACGCCGTGATCGAGCCGCTCGCCGGCTCGGCCCTCGAAGCGCCGGGATCCGTACTCGTCGGCGCCGGCTTCATCGCCGCGGAGGACGTCTTGGCCAACGCCCGCTGGCACATGGCCTGGTGGCAGGGCGCGGCAAAGGTCCGGCTGATGTCCGTCTCGCCGGCCGAGGCCGGGGAGATCTACGTCCGGCGCGAGTGGTTCACCACTCCGCTGGAGTTGCGCCGCCCGCACATCACCGGCCCCTACGTCGACTTCCTCTGCACAGACGAGTACACGGTCACCCTCTCCGTGCCCCTGCTCGCGCCGCAACCCTACGGGATCGTCGGCGCGGACATGTTCGTCGCGCAGCTCGAGCCGACGGTCGGCCCGCTTCTCGCCAGCATCTCCCCGACCGCATCGCTGGTGAACCGCTCCGGCCGCGTGCTCGTCTCAGCCGACCCGCGCATCGCCGCGGGCACCGTCCTCACCGACACGTGGGTCCCCGGGCAGCACGACGTCGCGGCGCGCGAGGGCGGGGCCCGCGTGCAGCTCACCGGCTGCGGTGAGCTGCCGCTGGCGATTGCGGCCCGGTAGGGCGGCCACGGGCGCCAGCCCGGGGCATCGCCGGCACTACTCCTCGAAGTCGATGACGAGCCGGCCGTCGTCGTACATGACCACGGAGTACGCGCGCTGGGCGTCGAGCGAGACGAAGTAGCTGGCCGCGCCCTCGAACACGGCGGTCGTCACGGTCTGTGCAATGGCGATCCTCTGGCCGGTCCACTCGGTGTCGACGACGGCGTGACCGTGCTCGGCGCCGGCCATCCCGGGCTGCAGGCCGGTCACGTAGATCGCCAGATAGGCGTCGCCGGCCATGGTGATGTCGTGCCCGCTGCCGGGCGAGACGGGCTGATCCACGTATTCGGTGCGCCACCCGGGCAGACCGTCGCCGGAGTGGGCGAACACGATCCGGTCGTACCCGGGGTGGTCGCCGGTGCGCACGACGTCGAGCAGGAGGTGCTGCTCGTTGTCGGGTGGGCGCACGGCCGCCGGGAAACCTTTGCTCTGCCGGTCCGCGGTGTCGTAGGCGCCGGGCAGGACGGGCGCCGGTGCCGCACCGTTGTCGGGTTCCGGAGTGCCGCCGCAAGCGGCGAGGAGCAGCACGACGACGGCCGCGACGACCGCGCGGGCGGGCCTGCGGCGTGCTGTGCGCATCGCGGGCCCCTTCCCTCAGCGCTCACGGTAGTGCCGAGATCGGGCGCGGGGAAGGGGCTACGGCCGACGGGGACCGGATCGAGGCCGCATCGTGACCTGGGTCAGCGCCCGTTCTTGCGGGAGGGCTGCCAGATGACTAGCGCCTGGCTGCGTGCACGCGGACGCTGGCCGCGGGCCAGGGTGACGACGTCGCCGGCGGCGCCGGCCGCGAACACGCGGGAGAGGTCGGGGTGTCCGCGGGTCGCCAGGCGCGTCTGCTCGAGCTCGTTGCTCAGTTCGGTGACGCGCGAGCGCAGGGCCGCAACCTGGTTCTCGAGCTCGATGATGCGCTTGATGCCCTCGAGCGAGACACCGTCCTTGGACAGGCGCTGGATCTCGCGCAGGGCCTGGACATCGCGCTGGCTGTAGCGGCGATGCTTTCCCCGCTGCCGCTGAGGCCGCACGAGCCCGAGCCGGTCGTACTGGCGCAGCGTCTGCGGGTGCATGTCGGCGAGCTCGGCCGCAACCGAGATCACGAATACGGGGGAGAACTCGTCCGTCATGGCTACCTCCTACAGGGCGGCTTTGGCCGCCAGGCCGGCGCGCGGGTCGGCGTCGGCGGTCGCCTCGGCGAACGCCTTCACGGCGTCCTTCGCGGCGCTGCTGAGGTTCTGCGGCACCACCACGTCGAGCGTGACCAGCAGGTCCCCCGTCGCCTTCTTGGTCTCCACGCCACGGCCCTTGAGCCGCAGCGTGCGCCCCGAGTTCGACCCGGCGGGCACCTTCAACTTGACCGTATCACCGGTGATCGTCGGGACCTCGATCTGCCCGCCGAGCGCGGCCTCGGCGAACGAGACCGGCACATGCACACGGATGTTGTTCTCCTCGCGAGAGAAGAAGGAGTGCGGCTTGACCGAAACCTTCACCAACAGGTCGCCGTTCCCGGCCGGGCCGGCCTGGCCCTTGCCGCGCACGCGCACGCTCTGGCCGTCCTTGATGCCCGCGGGGATGCGCACCTCGATGATCTCGCCGCTCGGCTCGCGCAGGTTGACCACGGTGCCCTTGATCGATCCGCCGAAGGAGATCGACGTGTTCGCCGTGCGGTCCGCGCCCTTGCGCGGGGCCTGCTGGAAGCCGCCGCCGAAACCGCCACCGAAGAGATCGGCGAAGTCGGGCGGGACCTGCCCTCCGCCGCCGAAACCACTGCTGCGGCCTCCCCCGCCGAAGCCGCCGCCGCGACCGCCGCCGAAGAGGTCGGCAAAGACGTCGTCGTAGCCGGCGCCGCCGGCGCCCGGACCGCCCGACTGGAAGCGGGCGCCGGAGCCCATCGCGCGGATCGCGTCGTACTGCTGACGCTCCTCGGGGTCGGAGAGGACCGTGTTCGCCTCGGCGATGTCCTTGAATTTCTGCTCCGCCGCGGTGTCCCCGGGGTTGGTGTCCGGGTGGTGCTTGCGGGCGAGCTTGCGGTACGCCTTCTTGATGTCGGCGTCGGTCGCATCCTTGGAGACGCCAAGGATCGCGTAGAAGTCCTTATCGACCCAGTCCTGACTGGCCATCAGGCGCCTCCTCATTCTCTGTTCGTGTCGTTGAAACTTGGGGCGGACGGCTCTGGGGCCGCCCGCGGGGCGCGGGCGCCGCCGTCGTGCTGTACGACGGCGGCGCCACGCCCGGGTGCGTGATCCGCCGCGGGCTATTCCCCCGTGGAGACGATCACGCCGGCGGCGCGCAGGACGCGCTCGCCCTTCTTGTAGCCGACCCGCAACACCTGCGCGACGTGGTCCGCGGGGACCTCCGCGTTCGGCTGCTGCATGAGCGCCTCGTGGAAGTTCGGGTCGAATTCGGCCCCGGCCTCCTCGATGCGCTCGAGCCCGTGGCCCTCCAGGATCGTGGCGAGCTTGCGGGAGACGGCCGCGAACGGCCCGTCCTCGAGGTCGCCGTGGGCGCGGGCCGCGTCCAGGTCGTCGAGGACCGGAAGCAGCGAGCCGAGCACGGACTGCACGGCGAGCTCGCGAACCTGCTCCCGGTCGCGCTCGACGCGCTTGCGGTAGTTCACGTACTCGGCCTGCAGACGCAGCAGGTCGTTGCGGAGCTCGGCCTCGACGTCGCTCGTGGCGACCTCCTCGGCCGGCACCTCGTCCTCGACCGGCGCGTCGTCCCCGCCGGCTTCGTTGATGATGCGTTCGGCCTCGGCGAGGGCGTCGGCGCCGGCGTCCGCCGCGGCGGAGTCGTCCGACTCCGCCGCAGCGTCTTCCGTGCCGCGCGGCTGGCCCGTCTCCGGGTCGATCTTCCGCTTGTCGGTGAAGTTCACGGGCTCGTCGCCGTGCTCCTCCTCGTTACCGTGGTGCGGCATGGAATGAACCGTCCTTACTTCTTCTCGTCCTCGTCGACAACCTCGGCGTCGACGATGTCCTCGTCCTGCGCCGCGGCGTCCTCAGCACCGGCGGCGCCGGCCTCGCCTTCGGCCTGGGCCTGGGAGTAGATCGCTTCGCCGAGCTTGACCTGGGAGGCCTGGAGCTTCTCGAACGCGGCCTTGACCTCGTCGTCGTTGTCCTGGTTCTCCAGTGCAGCCTTGAGGGCGTCGACGTCGGCCTGGACCTCGGTCTTGACCTCCTCCGGCAGCTTGTCCTCGTTGTCCTTGATGAGCTTGTCGACGGAGTACGCGGACTGCTCGGCGGCGTTGCGGGTCTCGGCCGCCTCGCGGCGGGTCTTGTCCTCGGCTGCGTGCTCCTCGGCTTCCTTGACCATGCGCTCGATGTCCTCTTCGGACAGCGAGGAGCCGCCCGTGATGGTCATCGACTGCTCGGTTCCTGTGCCCTTGTCCTTGGCGGAGACGTGCACGATGCCGTTGGCGTCGATGTCGAAGGTGACCTCGATCTGCGGGACGCCGCGCGGGGCCGGGGCGACGCCGCCGAGCTCGAACGTGCCGAGCGGCTTGTTGTCGCGGGTGAACTCGCGCTCGCCCTGGAAGACCTGCACGGACACGGACGGCTGGTTGTCGTCGGCCGTGGTGAAGGTCTCGGAGCGCTTGGTCGGGATGGCCGTGTTGCGCTCGATGAGCTTGGTCATCACGCCGCCCTTGGTCTCGATGCCGAGCGAGAGCGGGGTGACGTCGATGAGCAGGACGTCCTTGCGCTCACCCTTGAGGACACCGGCCTGCAGTGCGGCGCCGACGGCGACGACCTCGTCCGGGTTCACGCCCTTGTTCGCTTCCTTGCCGGCCAGATCCTTGACCAGTTCGGCGACGGCCGGCATACGGGTCGAGCCGCCGACGAGGATGACGTGCGCGATATCGGAGACCTTGACGCCCGCCTCGGCGATGACGTCGTGGAACGGCTTCTTGGTGCGGTCCAGCAGGTCGGACGTCAGGTCCTGGAACTTGGCGCGGGAGAGGTGCTCGTCCAGGTGGACCGGGCCCTCCGGGGTCACCGAGAGGTACTGCAGGGAGATGTTGGTGCTGGTCGCGCTGGACAGCTCCTTCTTGGCCTGCTCAGCGGCCTCCTTCAGGCGCTGGAGGGCGATTTTGTCCTTCGACAGGTCGGCGCCCTTGGACTTGGCCTGCGCGAGCAGCCAGTCGACGATGCGCTGGTCCCAGTCGTCTCCGCCGAGGCGGTTGTCGCCCGCGGTCGAGCGGACCTGGATGGTCGAGAAGCCGTCCTCGTCCTTGCCCACCTCGAGCAGGGAGACGTCGAAGGTTCCGCCGCCGAGGTCGAAGACGAGGATGAGCTCGTCCTCCTGGCCCTTGTCGAGGCCGTAGGCGAGGGCGGCCGCGGTCGGCTCGTTGACGATGCGCAGCACGTTCAGGCCCGCGATCTCGCCGGCCTCCTTGGTGGCCTGGCGCTCGGCGTCGTTGAAGTAGGCCGGGACGGTCACGACGGCGTCGGTGACCTTCTCGCCCAGGTACGACTCGGCGTCGTTCTTGAGCTTCATCAGCGTGCGGGCCGAGATCTCCTGCGGCGTGTACTTCTTGTCGTCGACGTCGATCGTCCAGTCGGTGCCCATGTGGCGCTTGACGGAGGCGATCGTGCGGTCGATGTTGTTGACGGCCTGGCGCTTGGCGATGTCGCCAACCAGGACCTCGCCGCCCTTCGAGAAGGCGACGACGGACGGGGTGGTGCGGGCGCCTTCAGCGTTGGCGATAACGGTCGGCTCGCCGCCCTCGAGGACGGAGACGACCGAGTTCGTGGTGCCGAGGTCGATGCCTACTGCACGTGACATGAGGGTTCCTTCTTTCTGACGATGGATTCCTGGCGCCCTACCGACCTCGAGAAAGACCCGAAGGGAACGGTTGAGCGTTCTGTACTCAACTCTACTCAGGCACACGCAACTGTCAAACCAAGTTGAGCGCAGTTCACTCAAGTTCGGCCTTGATCGCCCGAAAGACGCGCTTCCTGCCCTGCATTTGCTTGGATCTTCAAGCAACCTGTGAAACATCTGTGTTAAATCTGAAGAAAATGTTCAACGACCCCTTTACGAATGACCTGCGTCACATTAGGTTCAGACTCGTGCCCCGGAAACACCGGGGCCGACCTCCACCGAGGAAAGGTACGAAATCCATGAAGAAGTGGAAATCAACCACGGCTCTGGCCGCGGCCGCCCTGCTCACACTGGCCGGGACCGCGGTCCCGTCGATGGCCGCACCGGACAACGCCCCGGGTCAGGCTGTCAAGAGCCACGTTGTCGAGCGCTCGGAAGCCCCGGCCGCCGGCTACTGGACGGCTGAGAAGATGCGCAACGCGATCCCGGGCGACGTGCTCGCCGAGCGCGCTATCAAGCGCGGCAACGGTGCAGACAACTCCAAGGCCGACCGCGGCGCGGAGAAGAAGATCTCCGGTGTCACCCCGAAGGCCAAGCCGGCCGGGAAGGGCGGCAAGAACAGTTCCTCGGCCGTGGAGGAGACCCCGGTCTCGCACATCGGCAAGGTGTTCTTCACGATGGGCGGGAACAACTACGTCTGCTCGGGCAACTCGATCATCTCGAGCAACGCCAACACGGTCTCCACGGCCGGCCACTGCCTCAACGAGGGCCCGGGCGCGTTCGCCACGAACTTCGTCTTCGTGCCCGCGTACGACGACGGCGCGGCACCCTACGGTCAGTGGGCGGCCGCCGAGCTTCACGCCCCGTCCGCGTGGGTCAACAACGGCGACATGACCTACGACACCGGCTTCGCCGTCGTCGCCCCGCTCAACGGCCAGGACTTGAACGACGCCGTCGGCGCCTCGGGTGTCCAGTTCAACGCCGACCGCGGCCTCGGCTACAAGGCCTACGGCTACCCGGCAGCCAACCCGTTCAACGGGCAGAACCTGTTCTCGTGCCTCGACGGGGACTCGAGCAACGACCCGTACAACCCGCAGTTCAACTCGCAGGGCATCGACTGCAACATGACCGGCGGGTCCTCGGGCGGCCCGTGGTTCATCGGCACGGGCTCGAACGGCTACCAGAACTCCGTGAACTCCTACGGCTACGGCAGCAACTCCACCACGATGTACGGCCCGTACTGGGGCTCGACCATCTACAACACCTACGCCACCGCCTCCAACTAAGGCCACGGCGTAACGCGGCGAGGGCCGTCGGCGGGATCAACCTCCCGCCGACGGCCCTCGCCGTCGTTTCACAGCGTCCGGTTCTCACTCACCGCCGGCGCGGGAGCCGGCGTCGCGCCGGAGGCCATCCGCCGCGACGGCCACCACAGCCACTTCCCGAGTTCGTGACCCAGCGCCGGGACGAGCAGCGTGCGGACCACCAGGGTGTCCAGCAGCACGCCGAAGGCCACGATGAAGCCGAGCTGGACCATGAACATGATCGGCACCACCGCCAGGGCCGCGAACGTCGCCGCGAGCACCACTCCGGCGGAAGTGATCACGCCGCCCGTGACGGCCAGGGCATGCGTCAGGCCGTCGTGCACCCCGCGGGTCAGCACTTCCTCACGGGCTCGACTCATCAGGAAGATGTTGTAGTCGACGCCGAGCGCCACGAGGAAGACGAACCCGAAGAGCGGGACCGTCGGATCGGCGCCGGGGAAGCCGAGGATCTCGTTGAAGACGAGAGCGGCGACGCCCATCGCGGTCCCGTAGGAGAGGATCGTGGTGAGCACCAGCAGGACCGGGGCGACGATCGAGCGCAGCAGCAGCATCAGGATCAGCAGAATCGCGATGAATACCAGCGGAATGATCTTCTGGACATCGGCCTGGGCCGTCGCCTGCTGGTCGAGCGCCGTCGCCGTCGGGCCACCGACGAGACCCTGCTCGTCGAGTCCGTGCACGAGCGTGCGCAACTCGATGACCGTCTCCTCGGCACGCTCCGAATCCGCCGGATGCTCGAGCGTCGCGTTGATCTGGACCCGCCCCTCGACGACCCTGGGCTCCGCGCCCGGACGGACCGGTCCGCCGTCGGCCGCTGTCACGGACGCGGAGGCCACCCCGTCGGTGTCCTCGACGCCGCGCAGGACCTCGGCTGCTGCAGACTCCGCAACGTAGATCTGGGTCGGCGACCCCGCGCCCGCATCGAAATGACGGCCCATCGCCTCCTGCCCGTTCCGCGCATCGGATTCTCCGAGTACGAGCGTGGACTCCGGTACGCCGGAAGCCTGCAGCTGAGTGACCCCCAGACATCCGACGGCGAGGACGAGCGCGGTGATGATCCAGACCGGGCGCTGCCGGCGCCGGACCCAGCGGGCGAGAACCGCCCACAGCTGGCGGCCTTCCCGTTCGGGGGCGGCCGCGCCCCCGTCGGCTGCGCGAACGCGCGGCATGACGGGCCAGAACGCCGCCCGTCCGAACAACCCCAGGAATGCGGGAAGCAGAGTCATCGCAGCGAGGACAGAGAAGACGATTCCGCTGGCCGCAATGGGGCCCAGCGCCTTGTTCGAGTTCAAGTCGGAGAACAGGAGGCACAACAGGCCGACGATCACGGTGCCCGCCGAGGCGAGGATCGGTTCGATGGACTTCCGCCACGCCTGCCGGACCGCGGCCCACCGGTCGAGGCCTCCGGTCAGAGCCTCCCGGAACCTGGCGACGACGAGCAGGCAGTAGTCCGTTGCCGCTCCGATCACCAGAATCGAGAGGATGCCCTGGCTCTGCCCGTCGATCCGGATGACGTCGACCCGCGCGAGTTCGTACACGACGACGATCGCGGCGCACAGGGCCGCCACGGCCGTCGACAGGACCGCGACCGGAAGCAGCACGGAACGGTAGACGATGAGCAGGATCACCAGGACGGCGGCCAGAGCGACCGCCAGCAGGATCCCGTCGATCCCGCCGAAGGCCTCGACGAGGTCGGCCGAGAATCCCGCCGGCCCGGTCACGAAGATCTCAGCGCCCGCGCCGAAATCACCTCGCTCCAACGCCTGCTCTCCAGCGGCTCGCAGCGAATCGACCCCGGAAGCTAGGTCGACATCGGGACTGAGCGGAACCACGAGTTGGAGGGCCAAACCGTCCTCGGACGGCAGCGGACCGACGATGTCCCCGCTCAGCACGGACGCCCCCGCGATCTCCGCGCGCTCGAGATCGCGCACGAGATCCGCCGCCGTCGAGGGGTCGACACCCTCCTGCGACTCGACGATGAGGATCGCGGGCACGGAGTCGGAATCAGCGAAGCGCTCCTGCCATTCAACGGCTTGTGTGGCCTCGGCGGAGGCGGGCAGAAAGGCCGTCCGGTCCGTGTTCTGGACGTCGCCGATCTTCCCGAACGTCGGGCCCCCGATGGCCATCACCCCGAGCCAGACGGCAACAGCCAGCACCGCCAACACCGACCTGGCCACTGCCGCGGTGGCCCCCGACGCGCGCGCCCGTCGACCGTGCTGTCCCTGATCAACCACGTTCGTCTCCCCACTGCTCCGTAGAATTTATTTCCATGATGGAAACAATATATCGACTTCTCGGCTTTCGCGAGACGATGGCTATCAGCATTGCCGATCCACTCGGCGTCGACGCCATCGACAGGACCCTCCCGTGACTCAAGAACCCGCACCCCGGCCGGAGCAGAATGCCGCGAGCGCGGCACTGCACTGGTCCGTGGCGAAGAACCTGCAGGAGGTCGCGCTGGCGTCTGAGCGCTACGTCGACGTCGCGGCCCGGTCGGGGCACGTCCATCGGACGGACCTGCATGCGCTGAACGAGATCCTGCGCAACCAGGACTCCGACGCGCCGATCACCGCTTCCGAATTGGCCGGCCGCCTCGGGCTCTCGGCCCCGGCGACGACGGCCCTCATCGATCGTCTGGTCGACCACGGTCACGTGCGCCGGGCGCGGGACAAGCGAGACGGGCGCCGGGTGGCCCTCTTCGCGACGGACGAAGCCAGGACGACCGGTGGGCGCCTGTTCCGCCCCCTCGGGGCCGCGTTGAGCACCATGTCCTCGGCCTATACGACTGACGAGCTGCGGTTGATCGACGGTTTCCTCGCCCGGGCGGCCGCGACCATTGAACGTGCGGCCGCGTCCCACACGGGATAACCCCGCCACCCAGGAGCGGTACCTGGCCGCCGCCTTCGCCAACGCGAGAAGGGGCCGCCCGCGAGACAGGAGAGTCTCGCGGGCGGCCCCTTCTCAGGTCAGGCCCTGGCTGGTCAGGCTGCGCGGCCGCGGTTGCGCGCGCGACGACGCCCTGCGCCGGCCGCCGTCGTGCTGCGCTGGCGACCGCCCTCGCCGCGGGATGCGGGCTGGCCCGCGCCGCGTGCCTCGCCCGTGCGCTGGGAGGCGCCGCGCGCCTCACCCGAGCGCTGGCCCGGCTGGCGACCCTCGTGTGCGGCGACCGGCTGGCCGGCACCGCGACCGCGGCCCCGCCCGCCGCGACGTCCGCGGGATCCACCGGTCGACGTCGAGGCCTCGGCTGCCGCGCCGCGCTCGGAGCCGGCGGCGCGTTTCGGCTGCCGGGCCGGCTGCTGGCGCACGGGCACCTCGTACTCGACGTGCGCAGCCTTGGTGCCGCGCACCTCGGCCACGGCGGCGTCCTCCGGGGACACGGTCTCGAACGGGACCTTGATGCCGGCGGCCTTGAGCAACTGGTTCACGTCGCGGCGCTGGTCCGGGGTCGCGATCGTGACGACCGTGCCGTCGGAGCCGGCGCGCGCGGTGCGGCCGGAGCGGTGCAGGTACGCCTTGTGCTCGGTAGGGGGATCGATGTGGACGACGAGCTCGACGCCGTCGACGTGCACGCCGCGGGCCGCGACGTCGGTCGCCACGAGCACGTTGGCCGTGCCGTTGGAGAACGCGGCCAGGTTGCGGTCGCGGGCGTTCTGGCTCAGGTTGCCGTGCAGGTCCACTGCGGGCACGCCGGCCTTGGACAGCCACAGGGCCATCTTCTTGGCGTGGTGCTTGGTGCGCATGAACATGATGCGGCGCCCGGTGCCGGCGGCGAGCTCGCGGACGAGCTCCTTCTTCAGGTCCGCGTCCACCATGAACACCTTGTGCTCCATCGTGTTCACGGCGGCCTGCGGCGCGTCGACCGAGTGCGTGATCGGGTTGGAGAGGTAGCGGCTCACGAGCTTGTCGACGCCGTTGTCCAGGGTGGCCGAGAACAGCATGTGCTGGATGCCGGACGGGACCTGGTCGAGGATGCGGCGGACGACGGGCAGGAAGCCCATGTCGGCCATGTGGTCGGCCTCGTCCAGGATGGAGATCTCGACGCGGGAAAGGTCGACGACCTTCTGGCCCATGAGATCGTTCAGGCGGCCCGGGCAGGCGATGAGGATGTCGACGCCGGCGTTCAGCTCCTTCTCCTGGCGAACCTGGGAGACACCGCCGAAGACGACGGCGGTGCGGAGCTTGGCAGCCTCGGCCAGCGGGATCACCGTGCGGGAGATCTGCGTGGCGAGCTCGCGGGTCGGGGCCATGATCAGGGCGCGCGGGAAACGCGCGCGGCGCGGACGGTCCTCGGCTGCGAGCCGAGCAACGAGCGGAAGAGCGAACGCGAGCGTCTTGCCGGAGCCGGTCTGGCCGCGGCCGAGCACGTCGCGGCCGGCGAGCGTGGAGGGCAGCGTGGCCTTCTGGATCGGGAACGCCTCGGTGATGCCCTGTGCGGACAGAACGGAGGAGAGGAACCCGGGCACGCCGAGGGAGGAGAAAGTTTCAGTCATCAAAGTGCTTTCGGTAGGCGGACCGTAGAGGCCCGCAGTGGATCGCCGAAGAACACTGAAGTCTTTAGGAGCGCGCAGCTGGGGCGCGTTGCAAAGAAAGCAGAATTATCGACGCATGGCGTGTCGACGCCGGCGCGGTCATCGCGCTCGGACACTTCCCGCCGATCGTCGGCGGGGACAGCCACAATCATCCTAGTCTACCAGCGGTCCCGCCCGCTCCGGTCCAGAGGGTCGGGAATAGCGGTCCGGGCGGCGCAGCCCCTAGCATCTTCAGGTGACCTTCTCCGTGTGGCTCTCCCTGCTGGGCGCCTGCCTCCTCATCAGCTTCACCCCCGGGGCCGGAGCCATCAACACGATGACCAATGCGATCAACGCCGGCTTCCGCCGCTCCTTCTGGGGCATCCTCGGCCAGCAGGCGGCCCTGCTGATGCACGTGCTCGTGGTCGCGGCCGGCGTCGGACTGCTCGTGGCCGGCTCCCCGGTCGCGTTCAACATCGTGCGCTACGGCGGCGCCGCCTATCTCGTGTACCTGGGCGTGCGCCTGCTGCTGACCAAACCCGTGCCGGACACCGCTCCCGTGGACCAGCGCGGCGCCGAGCCGGCCGCCTCGATGTTCCGCCGCGGCCTGCTGGTGAACCTGCTCAACCCGAAGGCCATCATCTTCTTCCTCGCCTTCACCCCGCAGTTCATCCGGCCGGATTTCCCCGTCATCCCCCAGTACCTGGCGTTCATCGGCACGGTCGTCGCCGTCGACGTCCTGGTCATGTGGTTCTTCTTCGCCGCCGCCGCGAAATCCTTCCGCCGCTTCACCCGGGGCGCCCGCGGTGCGCGCATCATGAACCTGACGTTCGGGGTGCTCTTTATCTTCGTCGCGGTCCTGCTCGCCTTCACCCACTGACAGCCCGCCCGCCGGCCGCTACGGTGAGAGTGACCGCTGTCGTCACACCCGTGGGAGATCCGAACATGAGCCTGCCCTTCCTGTCCTCCACCCCCGTCGAGACCGCCCTGCGCGGATTCGCCGCAGCGCACCCGAACCTGGTCGCGGTGCATGAGGACCCGCTCTTCGCCACGTCCGTGCGGCGCTGCACCAGGCGCCAGGTCGGCCTGGTCTCGGGCGGCGGTTCCGGCCACGAGCCCCTGCACGCCGGCTTCCTCGGCGTGGGCATGCTGGACGCGGCGGTGCCGGGGGCCGTCTTCGCCTCCCCGCACAACACGCAGATCCACGCGGCCTCGCGCGCCGTCGCCGGCCCCGGGGGCGTCCTGCACATCGTGAAGAACTACACGGGCGACGTCATCAACTTCGCCATCGCCGCCGAGCGCTTGTCCGCGGAGGGCGTCGAGGTCGCCACGGTCCTCGTGGACGACGACGTCGCCACGGGCGGGGACGACACCGAAACCGGGCGCCGCGGCACCGGGGCGACGGTCGTCGTCGAGAAGATCCTCGGCGCCGCCGCCGACGCCGGGCTGTCCCTCGACGAACTGGCCGCGCTGGGAGCCGACGTCGCGGAGCACTCGCGCAGCGTCGCCGTCGCCGCACGCGCCCAGACCGACTTCCACACCGGCGACGACACGTTCGACCTCGATCCCGGACACCTCGAGTACGGGGTCGGCATCCACGGCGAGCGGGCGGCCGCCTCGATCGAGCGGCCGGGCTTCGACGCGCTGGTGGCGAAGATGGTCGACGAGGTCCTCGAGCAGGTGCCCGGGGACGGGGGCCTCCTGCTCTTCGTCAACGGGCTGGGCGCGACGACGCAGCTCGAGCTGCTCAACGTGTACGCGGCGGCCTCCGACCGCTTGTCCGGCGCCGGGGAAACGGTGGACGCCCGGCTGGTCGGCAACTACGTCGCCGCCCTGGATATGACCGGGTTCTCCATCACGCTGACCCGGCTGCGCCCCGAGTGGCTGCCGTACTGGGAGGCGCCGTCGATCACGCCGTCGTTCCCGGCGAGCCTGGCGGATTCCGGGGCGGCACCGGAGACCCTCGTGCGCCGGTCGGTCCCGGACGCCGAACCCGCCGCGGCGACGGCCGAATCCACGGGCGGACCCGCGGACCGCGCCCGGCCCCGGCTGCAGGACGACGTCGTCCGGCGCTTCGCCGAACTGGTCGAGGAGCACTACGAGGAGCTGACCCGGCTGGACCGGGTGTCCGGCGACGGCGACTTCGGCGACAACCTCCGCGGCGGGCTGCGTGAGGCGCTGCAGCTGATGAACCACGGACAGCCGGGACTCGCCGCCGCCGAACGCGCCTTCCTCGACGGCGTCGGCGGCACCAGCGGTCCCCTGCTGGGGCTGCTCTTCAAGTGGCTCGACCGCGCGCACCGGGACCACGACGCCGACGGCGCGGCGGCGTGGGCCCGCGGAACGGCCGAGGGCTGCGCCGCGATCCAGCGCGTCGGCGGCGCGCAACCGGGCGACCGGACGATCGTCGACGTGCTGCACCCGGCCGCGGAGGCTCTGCGGTCCGGCTTCGCCGAGGGCGCCCGCACTGCCGCCGACGCTGCGCAGGCGACCGCCGACCTGGAGGCTCGGAGAGGCCGGGCCAGCTACGTCGCC
This sequence comes from Zhihengliuella halotolerans, assembly GCF_004217565.1. Taxonomy (NCBI): domain Bacteria; kingdom Bacillati; phylum Actinomycetota; class Actinomycetes; order Micrococcales; family Micrococcaceae; genus Zhihengliuella; species Zhihengliuella halotolerans. Next base: position 2,194,477 of record NZ_SHLA01000001.1, read on the forward strand.
GGGCGCGGTGCGGGCGAACCGGACGCGGGGGCGACCGGCGTGGCCCTGCTGTTCCGGGCGGCCGCGGACGTGCACGCGTAGGCGGCCGGCCCGCCGCACGCGGCCCTGATCAGCACCGACTCCGCACCGAACGGCGCCGCGAGGGCGCATTCGAGCCCGGCTTTTCCTAGACTGGACCCATGTTCCGCATCAACGCCGTCTGCACGGGCAACATCTGCCGCTCCCCCATGGCCGAATACCTCCTCCGGGCCGAGCTGGCGCGGGCCGGCGTCGACGACGTCGAGGTGGTCTCGAGCGCCGTCACCGCGTGGGAGGTCGGCAACCCGATCGACGACCGCGCCCGCGACCTGCTGACCGAACGCGGCCTCGACGCGACCCGGCACGTGGCCCGCCAGTTCACGCCGGCGGACTACTCGAGAGCGGACCTCATCCTCGCCCTCGACACCGACCACTACACGCACCTGCGCCGCGGCGCGCCCGATGCCGCGGCGGAGGCGAAGGTGCGCATGCTGCGCTCGTTCGACCCCGAGGTGGCCGAGCGCGGCCCCGCCGAGCAGGGCATCTACGACCCCTGGTACGGGGACGCCGGCGACTTCGACACAACGTACGAGCTGATCGCCGCCGCTCTGGGCGGCATCGTCGAGTTCGTCCGCGACGCGCGGACCAGCGACGGCTCGCACGAATCCCAGGCCTGAGGCGACGATGCCCACCACGACGGCGCGCCACCCCGCCCACCCGCGCTCGCCGCGCTCGCCCCGCCCGGTGGTCATCGCCGTCGACGGCCGTTCCGGCGCCGGCAAGAGCACGCTCGCGCTCGAGCTCGTCACGCGCCTGCGCCGGCACCGCCCCGTCACGCTCTTCCACCTCGAGGACCTCTACCCCGGGTGGGACGGGCTCGACGACGGCGTCGAGGCCTACGCGTCCGAGGTCCTGCCCGCGCTGGCCGCCGGCCGCGACGCCGTGTGGCGCGCGTGGGACTGGGAGACCGGGTCCACGGGCCCCGAGCGCGTCAGCCGGGCCGCGGAGATCATCGTCGTCGAGGGCGTCGGGGTGGGTGCGCGGAACGCGCGGGGGCTGCTCGACGCGCTGATCTGGGTCGACGAGGACGACGACGTCCGCCGCGACCGCGCGCTCGCCCGCGACGGCGCCACCTACGAGCCATACTGGGACGCCTGGGCCGCGCAGGAGTCCCGCTGGCTCGCGACCGAGGCCGCGGCGGGGCAGGCTCCCGCCGAGGCGGCCGACGTCGTCGTCTCCCGGAGCGGGGACGGCCGCGCGGTCGACGACGCGCTCGCCGCCCTGCTGCACCTGCCGCAGCTTCACGACGCCCTCGCCGCCGAGGCTGCGGAGCGCTCGGCGCACCCGGTGGCCGTGGAGGAGATCCACCTCGGTGCCGGGGCGCTGGACGACGGCGGCCTCGAGCCCGACCTGCGCGTCCCCGCCGGGGCGGTGGTCGCCGCCGAAGTCTTCGGGCGGCTCTACCCGGGGGTGAGCCCCGAGAACGGTCCGGACGACGACCTGGCGGAGCACGCGATCCTGCTCGAGGCGTCGAACCCGGGGGCCGAGGACCCGAGCGGGCGGAACCGGTACAGCATCCTCGCCGACGCGTCGGGCGCGGAGCACCGGCAGCTCGCCGAGCACCGGCTGACGGACGCCGGAGCGCTGACGACCGTGACCACCGGGCGCGCGACGGCCCGGGTGCCCGGCCCGTTCTTCGCGTGGCTGGACCGCGCCTGGGAAACCACCGCGCCCGCGCTCACCGGCGACGGGGCCGCGTCCCTGGTCGCGAGCGGCTGCGACTTCCGGACCGGCTGGCTCGGCTGGCTCGGCTACGAGCTCAAGCGCGAATCGGGCGGCTCGACCCTGCCCTCGACCACCCCAGACGCCGCGCTCTTCCGCGCGGACCGCGCGGTCGTCGTCGACCACCACGAGCGCCGCGCCTGGGTCATCACGACCGCCCGCGGCGACGACGCGGACGCCGCGTGGAGCGAGCGGGCGCGCGAGGCGCTGCGGGTGAGCGCCGGCGTCGTGCCGCTGACGCCCACACTGGAGACCACGCCGGTCTTCGCGTGCCGCGACAGCCGCGAGCAGTACCTGTCGAAGGTGCGGGCGGCGCAGGCGCAGATCACCGAGGGCAACAGCTACGAGGTCTGCGTGACGACTGCGCTGACCACGCGCCTGCCGGCGTGGGACCCGTGGGCGGCCTACCTGCGCATGCGCGTGCAGAGCCCGGCACCGTTCGCAGTGTTCGCCCGCTTCGGGGCGGTCGCGATCGCGGGCACCTCACCCGAGCGGTTCCTGCGCATGGGCGCGGACGGCTGGATGCGCGCCGAGCCGATCAAGGGAACGCGCCGCCGCGCCGCCGACCCGACCGAGGACGCCGGGCTGAAGCAGAACCTCGCGATGAGCGCGAAGGACCGCGCCGAGAACATCATGATCGTGGACCTGCTGCGCAACGACCTCGTGAAGAACGCCGACCCGGCCACCCTGCACGTGCCGCGGCTCTGCCACATCGAGTCCTACGCGAGCGTGCACCAGATGGTCTCCACGATCGACGCGCGCCTGCGCCCGGGCGCCTCGCGCGCCGAGGCGCTCTCGGCCGCGTTCCCGCCAGGGTCGATGACGGGGGCCCCGAAGATCTCCACGATGGCGATCCTCGACGAGCTCGAAGACCGTTCCCCGCGCGGCGTGTACTCGGGGGCGATCGGCTACTTCGCGGACGGCGGGGCCGCTGACACGTCCGTCGTCATCCGCACCCTCGTCATGCAGTACGACGACGCCGGCTGCACCCTCACGCTCGGCGTCGGCGGCGCCGTGACCGCGGATTCGGTGCCCGAGGAGGAATGGGACGAGGTCCGGACCAAGGCGTTCGGGGTGCTCAGCGCGCTCGACGCCGAGTTCCCGGCCTGACGACTACTGCAGCGTCGCCGTGAGCCGGCACGCGTTGTCGACCCACTTGGACAGCCGCGGACGGTGCATCCACTCGACCAGCGTCAGCTCGCTCGAGTTCCTCCGGTACTCCGCCTGCACCCGGTCCAGCTCCTGCACGGCGTCCTCGCCGACCAGCATGAGGGAGACCTCGCGGTTGAGCGAGAACGAGCGCATGTCCATGTTGGAGGAACCGAAGACCGCGACGTCGTCGTCCACCGTGAAGCACTTGGTGTGCAGCACGATCGGCGACCGGTAGCGGAAGATCCGCACGCCCGCGACCAACAGCTGCGCGTAGTAGGACTGCTGCGCGTGGTGCACCAGGAACTGGTCGGTCTTCTCGGAGACGAACAGCTCGACGTGCACGCCCCGCTGGGCCGCCGTCGTGATCGCGTAGAGCAGCGAGTCGTCGGGGATGAAATACGGGCTGGTGATCGTCAGCTTCTCGAGCGCGCCGTAGATGAGCGTGTTGAACAGGCGCAGGTTGTTCTCCGACTCGAACCCGGGGCCGCTCGGCACGATCTGGGCCGTCACGTTGCCTGCGTCGGGGGCGACGCCGCCGCTGACGACGTCGTCGAGCAGGTCGTCGTCGCCGGCCTCCTGCGACCAGTCGGTCGCGAACACGACGTCGAGGCCCGTGACCATCGGCCCCGTCACGCGCGCCATGAGGTCCACCCACTCGCGGCCGATCTTGTGGGCCGAGGGCCGCTTGTAGCCGGGTTCGATGAGATTCTGGCTCCCCGTGAACGCGACCTCGCCGTCGACGACGACCATCTTGCGGTGGTTGCGCAGGTCCGGTCGGCGCCACTGGCGTCGCCGCGGGGAGATCGGCAGCATCGCCCGCCACTCGATCCCCGCGTCGGTCATGCGCTTGAGCAGGTCCTGGTAGCCCTTCACCCGCAGGGTCCCGAGGTGGTCGAAGAGCAGACGGACCTTCACGCCGCGGGCGACCGCCCGCTCCAGCGCGTCCAGAAACGGGCTCACGTACTCCGGGTCGTCACCGATGATGTAGAACTGCACGTGCACGTACTGGCGGGCGGAATCGACGGCTTCCGTCATCCGCTGCAACGACTCCCGGTAGTCCATGACGAACTCGAAACCATTGCCCGCATCCAGCGGGAACGCGCCGAGGCGCCGGTTGAGCGTGACCGCGGAGGCGACGGCGGGCGAGACCTGCTCCAGCGCGTCGTCGCTCTCGAGGTGCAGCGTGTAGCCGAGCACGCGCTTGTTGATCTCGAGCTGGCGCCGCACGCGCCGCTCCGAGAGCCGGAAATTCCCGAACAGCAGGAAGAGGGCCAGGCCCACCGCGGGGATGAAGAAGATCGCGAGGAGCCAGGCCATCGCCGTCGTCGGGCGCCTGTTGCCGGGCACGATCCCGAGCATGACCACGCGGATGCCCACGTCGAGGATCCACGCGAAGACGATGAGCCAGAACGGCAGCTCGCCCAGTCGCTCCAGCAGACTGACCACCCCGGCACCTCCTCGCGGTCCGCGCGGGCGCCGGCGACGTCGTCGTGCCGGTTCAACACCCTGTGACCTTTCCCCAGCCTAGTCGGAACCGGTGTCAGGCGGGTGACCGCGCGGGCGTTGCGAGTAACCTAGGCCCATGACTGTCTTGGTGTTCATCGATCCCGCGCATCCGGGCGGCCGCGTGGCCGATCCCGACGCCCCGCAGCTTTCCGTCCTCGATCCGGGCGTGACCCGCGGCGACGGCGTCTTCGAATCCGCCCTCTACACGGGCGGGAAGGTGCGAAAGCTGGAGATGCACCTCTCGCGCATGGCCGTGTCCGCGCAGGTCACCGACCTGATCATCCCGTCGGCCGGCGCGTGGCGCGCGGCGATCGCCACGGCGATCTCGCAGTACGACGCCGCCGCCTCCCCGGGTGCCGCGCCCGCCGAATCCGTGGTCAAGTTGATCGCGACCCGCGGCGCCGAATCCGCTGACGGCGTGCACGACTACGGCAGCGCGTGGGTCACCGTCTCCCCCGCCCCGGAGCTGGGCCGGCGCCAGCGCGAGACGGGCATCGACGTGCTGCTGCTGGACCGCGGCTACGACTCGACGGTCGCCGAGCGCGCCCCCTGGCTGCTGATGGGAGCGAAGACGCTCTCCTACGCGGTCAACATGGCTGCGATCCGCCACGCGAAGCGCAACGGCGCGGACGACGTCATCTTCACGTCGTCGGACGGCCGGGTTCTCGAGGGCCCGACGTCGACGGTGCTGCTCGCGACCCGCGAGCGGGACGAGGCGGGACGCGAGGTCAAGCGCCTCGTGACGCCGACGCTGGAGACCGGCATCCTGCCGGGCACCACGCAGGGCGCGATCTTCGCGGCCGCGAAGGCCGAGGGCTGGGAGCTGGGCTACGGGCCCGTCGAGCCGAAGCATCTGCGCGAGGCGGCGGGTGTCTGGCTGGTCTCGAGCGTGCGGCTGCTGACGCCCGTGAATTCGCTCGACGGCGAGGCGATCAACACCGACGCCGAGCTCACGGCCGAGCTCTCCGCGATGGTGGACTCGATCAACTGACCACCAGTTGGGCGCGCCGTCTTTCGTCGCGGTCCTGCGCGGGCCGGTTCTTCCCGGAACACCTGAATCCGCGCCGGAAAACCTCCTTCCAACCCTTCACTTCTTCGAAGAACTCTTCTAGAATAGGAGTATGACTCCAGCACTGGCATTCGACTCCGGCGCACCCGCCGACGATGCCCTGCTCGAGCGCTTGCAAAGTCTGGACGCCGAAGTCACCGGGCTCTGCGAACAACTCGCCGGTGCCGGCGATGCCGGGCTCGTGCGGGCCGCCGCGCTGATCGAGTCCGTGGGCCGGAAGATCGACGCGGCCCGGGTTCGCTCGGCCGGGGAGCTCGCCCTGCGTTCCGACAAGTCCCTCGGAGCCGACCGCCTCTCCGCCAGGCTGGGGTGCCGGAACGAGGTCGAGCTGCTGCAACGTGTCACCCGGCGCTCCCACGGTCAGCTCAAGCGGCGGATCGGGCTCGATGAGAACACCCGGCCCGCGATCGGCATCACGGGAGCCCGGATCGCCCCGCGGTTCCCCCGCATCGCCGGGGCACTGCACCGTGGCCAGATCGACCCAGAGACCGCTGACCTGGTCGCAGGCATGCTCGCCAAGGTCGCCCACCGGGCCGACCCGGCGCAACTCGTCGCGGCTGAGGCCGAACTCGTCGACGCCGCCACCGGTGCCCTCGCCTCCCGCCTCATCGCCGAGAACAACGCCGCGGGCACCGACCCAGAGCCCGCAGTAGACCCCGACAGTGCTGATCCCGCCGATGGTTCCGCCTCGGACGAAGCCGCGCAAGACGGCGAGCCGGATCCGATGCTGGCGCTGGTCTTCCCGGAGATGCGCAAGCTCGCAGCCCATTGGGAGGCGATGCTCGATCAGGACGGGCCGGTCCCGGCTGAGGACGAGGCCCAGCGTCGGCGGATGCTCACGATCGGGACAGCCAAGGACGGCCTCGTGTCGGTCCACGCCCTGCTGTTGCCCGAAACCGCCGCGCAGCTGCAAGTGCTCCTCGACGCTTACTTGAACCCCGCCACCCGCGCCAACTCCACCGGCGGCACGCCGACCGACGGCGCGGATGCGGGTGTGCCCGATTTCCTGCCCGCGGGCACGGATGCTTCCGCGGTGGAGGGAATCGGCCCCGACCAGCCGATGCTGGACGATCGGACCGCAGCGCAGAAGCGTCACGACGTGTTGACGTCCCTGCTCCAGGCAGCGGCCCGCAGCGCCGAGACCCCGAACCTCGGCGGCGACGCCGCGACCCTGCTGGTGCACGTGAACGCTCAGGATCTGGCGGACCCGGACGGGTACGCGCAGATCGAGGGCATCGACGCGCCGGTTTCGGCGCGACTCGCGCACCGAATTGCGTGCACCGGCGCGGTGCAGAAAGTCGTCTTCGACCGGGCCGGACGTATCGTCGGGTTGGGGTCCAAGGAACGAGTCTTCACGGCTCATCAGCGGCGGGCGATCACCGCCCGGGACGGCGGATGCGTCATCCCCGGCTGCATGATTCCCGCGTCGTGGTGCGAGATCCACCATGTGACGCCCTGGGCGCAGGGTGGCCCGACGCATACTGACAACGGGGCCCTGGTGTGCTTTTTCCATCACCGGTCGATCGAGGACTCCGGGTGGCAGATCCAGATGCGTTCCGGGGTCGTCTACGTGAAAGCGCCGGAGTGGATCGACCCGGAAGAGGTGTTCCGGCCCGCCCAGACCTCCCAGACTCGACGGCTCGCCGCCAGACTATTCAACGACACGGCCCTGGCCGCGCCCACCGGAAACGCGAGCAGTGACGGCAGTCTCGGTGGCGAGAAGAGATGCGACCGCGGTGGTGCGGGAGACCGCGGTGGCGGGCAAGGAGACCGCAGCGGTGGCACTCGCGGCGGCGGCGCGATTCCCATGGTGGTCGCGCGAGGCCGCGGCGAAAGTCGCATTCGTCTCAGCCGCGCCAAGAGCGGCAGGACGCCCGCCCGATCGCGCCGCACCACGTCCTCCAACCGGCCTGACAGAACTCCTCAGTTGGTCCAGACGACGTTCCACGTGCCCGCCGCGACCGCCGCGACGACGGCGGCCGCGCCGACCAGGGCGCCGGCCACCACGATGACCGCGTCCCGACGCCTGAACGTGGACTCGCGGGCCCAGGTGCGCTCGTCGCCGCCGAACCCCTTGGCCTCCATGCTGACCGCGAGCCGCGAGGCCCGCCGCAACGCCTGCACGATCAGGGCGAAGGCCTGGCCCGCATTGGCCTTGGTGCGCTGCCACGCGCTGCCGTGCGAGCCGACGCCGCGCGCGCGGCGCGCCATCGACAGCACCTGCCACTCCTCGGCCAGCAACCCGACGAGCCGCATCGCCGCCAACGCGCCGAGCACGAACCGGTGCGGCAGCCGCAGCTTCTGCGAGAGCGCGTTCGCCAGATCCGTCGGATTCGTGCTGGCAATCATCACCACCGCCGGCAGCGCCACGGCGAAAATGCGCACACCCGTCGCGAGCCCCGCCTCAAGCGACCCCGTCGAGATCGTCACGGGGCCGAACTCGACGAGCATCCGCCCGGAAGTCTCCCCCACCAGCGTGGTCCCCCACGCCGCGAACAGACCCGCCACCAGAAGCGGCCAGGCACGAAGAAGGAAATCCCGGATCCGCACCCCGGAGAGCGGCAGCAGCATGAGTGTCGCGGCGACGACGACGGCCGCGCTGACGAAGTCCATCGACACGATCAGCACGAGCGTCACGCACCCGATCGCGGCCAGCTTCGACAACGGATTCGCCCGCCCGAGGAAGCTCCGCGCCGCCCGCTGGCTCGGTTCCAGCGAGAGCCGCGGCTGCTGCGGACCCTCTGGCACGACGACGTCGCCCAGATCCCGCACGTCGATCTGCTCGGCGCCGATCGCCTGCGCGAAATGCTCGTCGTGCGTGACCGCGACGATCGACGTCCCGGCCTCCCGCTCCGCGCGCAACAGCAGGGCCAGCTCGCGCCACGTGTTCGCGTCCTGCCCGAACGTCGGTTCGTCGAGAATCAGCACGCGCGGCCGGGTCGCCAGGACGGCCGCCACGGAGAGACGCCGCTTCTCCCCGCCCGAGAGCGTGAACGGGTTGGCCTCGGCGAGCTCCGTCAACCCGAGGCGGTCGAGCAGCTCGTCGGTGCGGGCCGCGATCTCGGCCTCGTCCATGAGCGGCCGCCCGTCCTCACCGCGGGCGTGACGCTGACCGTACTCCAGTTCCTCGCGCACGCTCGGGGCCACGAACTGATGCTCCGGTTCCTGGAACACGGAGCCGATGCGGCTGACCAGGTCCGCCGCGCGCCACGCGTACGGCCGCGCGAGCGGTCCGGAGCCGCCGTCGTAGGTGAGCTCACCGCCGAACTCCGGCAGCAGGCCGCCGAGCGTCAGCGCGAGCGTCGACTTGCCAGCGCCGTTGGGCCCCGTCACGCAGACCGCGCGGCCGGCCGTCAGTTCGAGGTCGACGCCCGTGAGGTTCGGGGCGTCGTTTTTGCCGCGGCCGACGGCGAGGCCGCGGGCGGAGAGCGCCGTCGTCGTGCCCGTCGCCGGGGACACTGGCGGGAGCACGGGCACGTGGCCCGGGACCCAGACGCCCGCGGCGATGAGCCGCTCGCGCACGGGGCCGGGCGCGAAGAGCTCGTCGGGCGTACCGGCCGCGACGATGCCTCCGCCGGGTTCGAGGACGAGGACGCGGTCGACGTGCGGGGCCCACGCGGAGAGCCGGTGCTCGACGATCACGGCCGTCGCGCCGGTCTCGTCGAGCACGCGCACGACGGCGTCGCGCACCTCGAGCACGCCGTCCGGGTCGAGGTTGGCGGTGGGTTCGTCGAGCAGCAGCAGCTTCGGGGCCATCGCGAGCAGGCCCGCGAGCGCGAGCCGCTGCTTCTGGCCTCCGGAGAGCGCCGAGGTCGACGCCTGCAGGTCCACATCGAGTCCGACCGCCGCGAGGGCCGCGTCGACCCGGGGGCCGATCTGCTCGCGCGGGACCGCGTGGTTCTCGCAGCCGAAGGCGACGTCGTCTCCCACCGTCGACTGGACGACCTGCGTCTCCGGATCCTGCTGCATGAGGCCGGTGGCACCCGTCAGCTCGTGCGCGGGCACCCCGTCGATACTCAGGCTGCCGGCGGCCTCGGACTCATCGTCCTCGTGCACGACCCCCGCGAGGGCGTGCAGCAGCGTCGACTTGCCGGCCCCGGACGGGCCGACCAGCAGGACGCGCTCGCCCGGGGACACGCGCAGGTCCAGGCCGGACACGGCCGGCGTCGTGCGGTCCGCATGGCGCCAGCCCCACCCCGAGGCGACGACTTCGGCCCCGGCGACCCGGGTGCTGGGATCGACGGTTGTCACCTCAGCCCCGAACCGGTTCCTGCGCGGCCTTGCGCGAAGCGAGCGAGGACAGGGCGCCGGTGCGTGCCAGGGCGCGGGTCACAGCCCACGAGAGGAAGCCGGCGATAACCAGGCCCGAGACGACGGCGAAGCCCATGTAGGCGAACTTCATGGGCAGCGTGTAGGCCGGGTACCAGTTGACGATGAACAGGGCGTTGACGGCCGCGAACAACGCTGCGCCGAATCCGCCGAGCAGGGCGGCGGGCAGCCCGAAGCGGCGGTAGCGGAAGGCCGCGAAAGCGGCCTCAGCGCCGAGCCCCTGGACGAGTCCCGAGAGCAGCACCGTCATGCCCCAGTGCGAACCCATCAGCATTTCGACGACCGCGGCGACGATCTCGCAGTAGAGCGCGGCACCGGGCTTGCGGATGATCAGGGCGCCGAGCACGGCCGGGAACAGCCACATGCCCAGCACGAGCCCGGACGCCGGCGGGAAGCCGGCCCACAGGAACTGGATGCCTACATAGGAGAAGTTCCAGGCCCAGAAGATGACGCCGGAGACAACCGCGATGACGGAAGCGATGACGATGTCGGCGACGCTCCAGCCGGTCCGGCTGGGCTTCGTGATTGTTTTCATGATGGTCCTCCTTGGACTACAAGGAGGGGAAGACGCGTTGGACGCGTCCCAAGAGAACTCGACTCCCTTCGCCGGTACTAACCGGATCAGGTTCGAGGGTCTGCGCGTTGCGCACTCTCAGCGTTCCGCCGCGATGGCGAACGCTCCCCTGTCGTAAGTGATGTGCTGGCCAGTCTAGCGCCGCGCTATGCTGGGCGGGTAATCGCCCTGCCACGACGGGAGTAATGCACGTGAACCTGATTCTGAAGCTACTCGGGACCGCGGTTTCACTCGGCGCCGGTTTCGCCGGCTCGAAGATTGTCGACAGCGTCTGGCTCAAAGCCACCGGCCAGAAGCCGCCGAAACCCGGCGACAAGGAAGCCCAAGCGGAGTCGAGCCTGCGCCAGGCTCTCGGATTCGCCGTGACGTCGGCGATCGTGGCCGCGGTGATCCAGGTCCTGACCGAGCGCGGCACCGAGAGCGCCATCACCTACTTCAAGCGGACCGCGGACGAGGTCTAGCACGCAAGAGGGCGGCGGCCGCACACTCCGAAGACGGGCAGTGCGGCCGCCGCCCTCTTTCAGGTCTCGGGCCTTCCGGTCAGTCCTCGCGATCGGAATGCGCGGCCACGACGGCGTCGAGTTCGTCGCGCTCGAGCGTCTCGCGGTTCAGGTGCCGGGTCCGGTAGCCGGCGCGGCTGACCATGTGCGCGCTGACCGGCGCCGTGACCAGCTGCAGCAGCCACGCGAAGATCAGGATCGGAACGGTCGCCCAGCTGCCCGTCTGCAGCGCGACCGCCATCAAGAGGAGCAGCAGGCCGAGCACCTGCGGCTTGGTCGCGGCGTGCATCCGCGAGAGCAGGTCCGGGAACCGGAGCATGCCGAGCGCCGCGGCGAAGGACATCAGCGAGCCCACGACCAGGCAGATCGCCGTCGCGATGTCGCGAATCATCTCCCACATCACGAGTTCCTCCGATCGGTCACGTAGCGCGAGATCGTCACGGAGCCGATGAACCCGAGCACGCAGGCGAGCACCACGAACGCCAAGTGGTCAGTATGCCCCGCGACAGCCATGTCGATGCACAGAGCCGCGATGATGATCGCGAGCAGCACGTCCATGGCGATGGCCCGCTCCAAGATGGACGGGCCGCGCATGATGCGCACGATCACGAGCACCGTGGCGAGGCCGAGCAAGATCCCCGAGATCCAGGCGGCAACGGTCAGCATCAGGCGTCCTCCTTCTTCAATGCGTCGAGTTCTGCGCGCGTGCCCATGACCTTGATCAAACCGGCTTCGGTCGCCCGCGCCGAGGCTCGGAAGGCCTCCGCCTCCTCATCGGTATCGACATCGAGGACGTGCATGTAGAGGATCGCCGAGCGCCTGTCGACTTCCACGACGACCGAGCCCGGGATGAGCGTGAGCGTGTGCGCGACGAGGGTGACCATGAGGTCGTTGTGGCTGCGCAGCGGCACACCGACGATGGCGGAGCGGACGCGCCGCCCGCGGAAGACCGCCAGGGCGAACACGTTCATGCTGGCCACCACGACGTTGCCGAGGAAACGGACGATGAAGAGCAGGGCCTGCCAGAGGTTGAACCTGCCGGAGAGGTGCACCGGCGGCAGCCTGAACGCGGAGACGATCCCGAGGGAGATGAGGAAGCCGAAGACGAGGTTTCCGGCGCTGAAGTCGATCCACATCGCACCCCACAGCAGCGTCATGCCCACGATGAGCGGCAGCTCGACCATGAACCTGCGGCGTCGTCGCCGCAGTACGGCAGCGACGTGCCGGAGCTTGCGCCGGCGGTTGGACACGGCGGGCATCGTCATCGCCCACCTCCAACAGTCTCGGGGTTGCCGGGGTTCGGTACGTAACCGTCGAAAGCGTCGGGGCCGAGGACCGCCTCGATGTAAGGAGTGCGCTCGAACATGCTCTCCGCTGCCTGATCGGAGAACTCGAACAGCGGCCCCGCGAAGACGGTCAGGGCCACGCCGAGGAGCACGAGCGCCGCCGTCGCGCCCACCATCGTCGGCGGCAGCGTACGACGGCGGGTGGCCACCGCCGTCGTCGTGCCCTCCTCGAGGGCGTCGAGAAGCCGCGGCTCCGGGTCTTCGGCGTCGGCCGCGCGGCGCCAGAACGCCCGGTTCCAGACGCGGGCGATGGCCAGCAAGGTCAGCAGCGACGTCGCGGCGGCGCCGACGAGCAGGACCCAGGCCACCGGCGTGCCCAAGGCGACGCCGCCCTGCATGAGACCGAGTTTGCCCAGGAAGCCGGAGAACGGCGGGATGCCGGCCAGGTTCATCGCGGGCACGAAGAACAGGACGGCCAGCAGCGGCGAGAGCTTCGCGAGCGATCCCAGCCGGTCGACGTTGGAGCTGCCGGCCCGGCGTTCGATGAGGCCCGCGACGAGGAAGAGCGAGGTCTGGACGATGATGTGGTGGGCGACGTAGTAGACGGTCGCGCCGAGGGCCACCACATTGCCCACGGCGAGCCCGAAGACCATGTAGCCGATGTGGCTCGTGAGCGTGAACGAGAGCATGCGCTTGATGTCCTGCTGGGCGATGGCGCCGAGGATTCCCACGAGCATCGTCAGCAGCGCGACGAACATGAGCAGCGTGTTGATGCGCTCACCCGGGAACAGGAGCGTCTCGGTGCGCACCATCGCGTACACGCCGACCTTCGTCAGGAGGCCGGCGAACACGGCTGTCACCGGGGCCGGGGCTGTCGGGTAGGAGTCGGGCAGCCAGAAGGACAGCGGGAAGACCGCCGCCTTGACCCCGAACGCCGCCAGCAGCATCAGGTGCAGGACCATCTGCAGGCCCGGGGCGAGCTCGCCGAGCTTGAGGCCCAGGTCCGCCATGTTGACCGTTCCGGTCGCGGCGTAGATCATGCCGATCGCGATGAGGAACAGCAGCGAGGAGACCACGGAGACGACGACGTACGTGATGCCTGCGCGGATGCGCGGGGCCGTGCCGCCGAGAGTGAGCAGCACGTATGAGGCGGTCAGCAGGATCTCGAAGCCGACGTACAGGTTGAAGAGGTCGCCAGCGAGGAACGCGTTCGAGACGCCCGCCACGAGCACCAGGTAGGTGGGGTGGAAGATCGAGATCGGGCCGTCTTCGTCGCCGTCGGCCATGCCCTGCGCCGTCGCGTACACGAGCACGGCGAGCGAGACCGCAGTCGAGACCACCAGCATGAGCGCGGAGAACTCGTCGACCACCATGCTGATCCCGAACGGAGCCTCCCAGCCGCCCAGCTGGACGACCTGGGCGCCGTGCGTGGCGGCTGAGATCAGCAGGGTGATCTCGAACAGCAGGGTCAGGCTCAGCGCGGTGATCGTAATCGTGCGCTGGGCGCGGGAGTGCTGGCGGAGCACGAACGCGAGCGCGGCGCCGAAGATCGGGAGGGCGACGGCGAGCGGTGCGATGGACGCGAGGAAGGCGAGCACTGTGTGGGTCATGGGCGCGCCCCCTTCGATTCGGCGTCGTCCTGGGAGAACTCGGTGGTGTCCTCGGGGACGTCGGCGTCCTCCTCGACGTCGAAGTGACCCTGCTCGGCCACGCGGAGGTCCTCGGGGTCGTCGAGGACTTCGTCGCGCTTGGCGATGACCCAGGAGCGGTAGATCAGCGCGAGCATGAACGCGGTGACGGCGAATGTGATGACGATGGCCGTCAGGATCAGCGCCTGGGGCAACGGATCCGCATATTCCTCCGCGGGAATGTCCTTCTCGTACAGTGGCGCCAGCCCGGCCGGACCACCGGCGATCACGATGAGCAGGTTCACGGCGTTGCCGACGAGGAGGATGCCGAGCAGCACGCGAGTCAGGCTTCGTTCGAGCAGCAGGTATATGCCGGTCGCGAAGAGCACGGCCATGACCAGCAGCAGGAGCACGTTGACGCTCATCGGGTCGTCGGTATCGGCGACGTCTGCGGCCGCAGCTGCCAGCATCGCGGTCGTGGTCATCGGGACACCCCCTGGTTCGTTCCGGGCACGTCGTCGTGGCGCTCGGTGATGCCCCGACCTTCGGATCGCTCGTCGATCTCGGAGCCGAGGCTGCGGATCACGTCGAGGGCCAGTCCGAGCACGACAAGGTAGACGCCAACGTCGAAGACGGTGGAAGTCACGAACTTGTGATCGCCGAAGATCGGCAGCGTGAATTCGAATGCGGCGGATTGGAACAGCTCGCCGCCGAACGCTACGGGGGCGACGACGCTCGTCGCGGCGATCCCCAGGCCCAGCCCGAGCAGCGTGCCGGGGCTGATGGGCGTGGCCTCGGCCAGCTCGTAGCGCCCGCCCGCCAGATAGCGGATGACGAACGCGAGCCCGGCCAGCAGGCCGCCGGCGAACCCTCCTCCGGGCAGATTGTGCCCGGCCAGCAGCAGATAGACGCTGATCAGCAGCAACGAGTGGAAGAGCAGGCGCGTGACGACTTCGAAGATAATCGAGCGGCGTTCGGGGGCCAGCGTCCGCCCGGCCACGATCCAGGCCTCGCGGGCCGACTCCGCGAAGTAGCGGGCGATGGCCAGCGCGGCGGTCTTCCGCGAGGGAGAGTGGATGTGTTCGGAGCCACGGTCCACGGAGCCCGGTTCGACGTCGGCCAGGGCCCGGCCGCCGTCGCCCCGACCGCGCACGTAGATGAGGCTTGCGACGCCCGTCGCCGCGGCGACGAGGACGGTGATCTCGCCGAACGTGTCCCACGCGCGGATGTCGACCAGAATGACATTGACGATGTTGTGCCCGTTGCCGATCTCGTAGGCCATCTTCGGCAGGCTCAGCGAGATGGGGTCGGCGATCCGGCCGGCCTGCGCGGCGACGGCGATCGCGACCATGACGGCCGCGAACCCGATGCCGATGGCCGCGCGCAACCACTTCTTGTCGGTCTGGTTCGATACCCAGAGCCGCGCCGGCAGGCTGCGCAGCGCGAGCACCATGGCGACGAGCACGATCGTCTCGACGAGCAGTTGCGTGAGCGCCAGATCCGGGGCGCCGTGCAGCGCGAAGATCGTGGCCATGCCGTAGCCGGTCACGGCGACCATGAGCACCGCGAGGAATCGCTTGTTGGCCCGGACGGCGAGCAGCGCGCCGGCGATCATGCACAGGCCGATGACCAGCTGGGCCGGGCTCTCGAAGGCGAGCGCCGAGAGCGGAACCGGCTGCTCCATGAAGATCGCAGCGGCGGCGGGCGTCGCCGCGCCCACGATGAGGATGACCATGAGGTAGTGCTGCAGCGAACCGCTCTGCGTGCGGCCCGTGACCCACACGGCCAGGTTGTCGAGCCCGCCGATCGTGTAGCGGTAGAGCTTCTGCAGGTCGATCAGCGGGTAGACCTTGTCCTGGGCGCGCGCGACGGCTCCGCGGGCGGCGAACATCGCCGTCCCGACCAGCACGACGACGGCGGAGAGTCCGAGCGCGGGCGTCAGCCCGTGCCACAACGCCAAATGGATCGGCTCGGCGGAGACTCCGAAGAGGGCCGCATAAGGTGCGGCCAGCGTCTCGACGACCCCGGGAATCCAGGCGAGGACGATCGTCCCCAGCGTGAGTACGGCGGGGGCCGCGATGAACATCCAGGGCACGGGGCGGAACTCCGTGGCGGCCACCCCCGGCTTCGTGGCGAACGCGCCCCACACGAACCGGGCGCTGTAGGCGAAGGTCAGGACGGAGCCGGCCACGATCGCCACCACAACCCAGACGGCGGTTCCGATACCGAGGAAGGTCCCCTCCAGGCCGGTGCCGCCGCCCAGAAGCGACTCGAAGACGGCCTCTTTGGCAACGAACCCGTACAGCGGCGGCAGCCCGGCCATGGAGGCGGCGCCGAGGAAGCAGACGGCGAAGAGCTTGGGCGCGCTGCGGGCCAGGCCCGACAGCTTCCGCACGTCACGAGTTCCCGCTTGGTGGTCGATGATGCCGACTCCGAGGAACAGGGCCGCCTTGAACAGCGCGTGAGCCATCAGCAGGGCGATGGCCGCCAGCGCGGCGTCCGGCGTGCCGATCGAGGCCACGACGATTAGGAAGCCGAGCTGCGAGACCGTGCCGTAGGCGAGGATCAGCTTGATGTCGTGCTGGCGCAGCGCGCGCCAGCCGCCGACGAAAAGGGTCACCAGGCCAAGGGTGATGAGCGTGGGGTGCCAGAACGCCGTCGTGCTGAACCCGGGCGCGAGCCGGGCGATCAAGTAGACGCCGGCTTTCACCATGGCGGCTGCGTGCAGATAGGCGGAGACCGGAGTCGGGGCGGCCATCGCGCCGGGCAGCCAGAAGTGGAACGGGACGAGTGCGGACTTGGAGACGGCGCCGACGAGGATGAGCAGGATCGCGATGTCGACCGTAGTCCCGATCAGCTCCGGAGTACCGGCCGCGGCGGAGGCGAGGATTTCGGAGAGGCGGTAGGTTCCGGCGACCTGGCCGAGGAGAACGAGGCCCAGCAGCATCGTCAACCCGCCGAAGGTCGTCACGATCAGCGCCTGCAGAGCCGATCGACGCGCGTATATACGCGTCCTCGCATATCCGATCAGCAGATAGGACAGGACCGTCGTCAGTTCCCAGAAAATGAAGAGCAGGATTAGGTCATCGGCCGTCACGAGTCCGAACATCGAAGCCGCGAACGCGGTCAGCTGGGCGCCGAAAGGGCCGATGTTCGGGTCGTCGTTCTTGAAGTACCGGGCACAGTAGAAGAGCACGAGGGCGCCGACGCCGAGGACCAGGATTCCGAGGACGGCGGACAGCGCGTCCAGGCGGAACGCCAGCTCGACGTCGAGCGCCGGGATCCACGGGACGGTGAGCCCGGGCGGCGCCGCGGCGGCACCGGCCGGGGCCGCCTGATCGGCCGCCAGGACGGCGGGTAGCTGGAGCAGGAGCCACGCGAGGCCGGCCGCGGGAACCGCCGCGAGAACGTAGAACGTGCTGCGGCCGAGGCGCCGGAAGATGAGCGGGGCGGCAAAGGCTGCTGCGAAGAGCCCGACCGTCACGACCAGCACGCGCGCCCCCTCGAATTTAGACTCCGTCCAGTCTAACTGGAAATCCTCAACGCCCTCTGTGACGTGCGCCCATTATGCTTCGAGCATGACGACAACACGGCCGCGGCTCTTCTCGAAGCAGGTTCTCGCATGGGCGGCGTGGGACTGGGGGTCAGCCGCGATCAACGCGGTCATGACGACCTTCGTCTTCACCGTCTACCTCACGAGCTCCACGTTCGGCGACGTGGACTCCAACTCCGCCGCGCTCGGCACGGGGCTGGCGATCGCCGGCTTCGCCATCGCGCTGCTCGCGCCCGTCACGGGGCAGCGATCGGACGCCGGCGGGCGTCGGCGTTTCTGGCTCGGCGTGAACTCGGTCCTGGTCGCCCTGACGACGGCGGCGTGTTTCTTCGTCTACCCGGAACCGGGCTTCCTGATCTTCGGCATCACCCTGATCGCCCTCTCGAGCGTGTTCGCGGAGTTCGCGACAGTGAATTATTACGCAATGCTCCCGCAGATTTCGACGCCGGCCACGATCGGCCGCGTTTCCGGATTCGGCTGGTCGATGGGCTACCTCGGCGGCATCCTCGCCCTGGCGATCGTGCTCTTCGGCTTCGTCCAGCCGGTCTTCGACTGGCCCGGGGCCAATGAGGATGCGGCCCTGAACCTCCGCCTCGTCGCCGTCTTCTCTGCCGTCTGGTTCTTCGCGTTCGCCCTGCCGGTGCTCTTCGCGGTGTCGGAGAACAAACGCACCGTCGCGGTCGAGAAGGTCAGCATCGCCGAGAGCTACCGGCAACTGGGCCGGACCATCGTGCGCCTGTACCTCACGAGCCGCCACACGCTGTACTTCCTGCTCGCCTCCGCCGTCTTCCGCGACGGACTCGCGGCCGTGTTCACGTTCGGCGGCATCGTGGCAGCCGGGACCTTCGGCTTCACAACGTCCGAGGTGATCGTCTTCGCGATCGTCGGCAACGTCGTCGCGGCGCTCGGCTCGCTCATCGGCGGGGTGCTCGATGACCGGGTGGGCCCCAAGGCCGTGATCGTCACCGCGCTGCTGGGCCTGCTCGTCTCCGGTCTGGGCGTGTTCTTCTCGCCGGTGCTCTTCGCGGCTCCGGCGACCGGGTTCTGGATCTTCGGGCTGGGCCTGACGTTCTTCGTCGGTCCGGCCCAGTCCTCCTCCCGCGCGTACATCGCCCGCATGGCCGAGGACGGCCGTGAAGGCGAGATCTTCGGCCTCTATGCGACGACGGGCCGGGCGGTGAGCTTCCTCGCGCCGACGCTCTTCTCGGCCTCCGTGGCGCTGGCGATCCCGTTCGTCGCCACGGGTGAGGCCCAGCGCTTCGGCATCCTCGGGATCCTCGTCGTGCTGCTTGCCGGCTTGCTGCTGCTGCTTCCGGTCCGCAAGCCGACGGCGGTGGCTACAGATACCGGTCCCGCCGCGCGTTAGCGCGTGATGTCGGTGCGGTGGAAGTTCTGGAAGCTGCGCGAGGCGGTCGGACCGCGCTGGCCCTGGTAGCGGTTGCCGTAGGCCCCTGAACCGTAGGGGTGCTCGGCCGGCGACGTGAGCCGGAAGAAGCACAGCTGCCCGATCTTCGACCCCGGCCACAGCTTGATCGGCAGCGTCGCCATGTTGGAGAGCTCGAGGGTGACGTGTCCCGTGAAGCCCGGGTCGATGAAGCCGGCGGTGGAGTGCGTGAGCAGCCCCAGGCGGCCGAGCGACGACTTGCCCTCGAGGCGCGCGGCGACGTCGTTCGGCAGCGACACCTGCTCGTAGGTCGCCCCGAGCACGAACTCCCCCGGGTGCAGGATGAACGCCTCGTCGGAGTCGACCTCGACGAGGCGCGTGAGTTCGGGCTGGTCGGCGGCCGGGTCGATGTGGGCGTACTTGTGGTTGTCGAACAGCCGGAAGAAGCGGTCCAGGCGCACGTCGACGCTGGACGGCTGGATCATGGACGGTTCATACGGGTCCAGCCCGATGCGTCCGGAGTCGAGTTCGGAGCGGATATCGCGATCAGAGAGCAGCACCCGTACAAAATATCGCACCATCGCCCTCGCCCGGGCCTTTGCCTTGAGTCGAGTCACATCCCTATCGCCCGGCCCGAGTGGCCGACTATGCTTGGCACGACATGATCGATGGACGCGACGCCCCCAACCGCAGGCGTGTGCGCGGGTGGCTGGCGCCCGCTGCCGCGCTTTTCCTTGCGTGCGCCCTCGCCGCCGCGCCGGCGGCGCAGGCCACCGGGCCCGGCGACGCACCTCCCGCCGCGGCACCTTCGGTGGACGAGCTTCGGGACCCGGCCTCGACCGCGGTGCTCGTGAACGCCTCGCGCCCCCTCGACCCTGTGGACCACGTGCCCAACCACCTGGAGCCCGTGACCGGCTCGGGGCACGAGCTGGTGCCCGAAGCTGCTGCCGCCACACGCGAACTCATCGAGGCCGCCGCCTCGGCGGGCCACTTCCTCGCCGTCGAGAGCGGCTACCGCTCCTACACGCGGCAAGCTGAACTCTTCGACCAATACTCCGCCCGTTACGGCGAAGCTTACGCGTCCCGAATCTCGGCTGAGCCCGGGACCAGCGAACACCAGCTCGGGCTGGCGGTCGACCTCGGCCTGACGAGTGGTCTCTGCTCCCTGCAGGCCTGTTTCGGCGACACTGAAGCCGGACAATGGATCGCCGAGCACGCCGGGGAGTACGGGTTCATCATCCGGTACCCCGAGGGATCCGAGGAGCTGACGGGGTACTCGTACGAGCCATGGCATCTGCGCTACCTCGGCGAGGCGACCACTGCCGATTTCGCCGCATCGAAGGCGGGCACCTACGAGGAGTACGTGGACGCGCTCGAGGCCGCCGCCGACGTCGTCGCCGAACCGCTGGACGACCTGCCGCCCGAGGGGTCGGCCCTCGGCCCGCTGCGCATCGACGTCAGCGACGGATTGTTCCGGCTCTCGGACTGGCGCGAGTTCGAGTAGCCCTCAGGCGCCGATCTCGGTGCGGACGGCCAGCAGCTCGGGGAAGAACGTGAGCTCGAGGGCACGCTTCAGGAAGCCGACTCCGGACGACCCGCCCGTGCCGCGCTTGAAACCGATCGTGCGCTCAACCGTCTTCATGTGGCGGAAGCGCCAGAACTGGAAATTCTCCTCGAGGTCGACGAGCTCCTCGCACGCCTCGTAGAGGTCCCAGTGCTCGGCCGCGTTCTCGTAGATCTCCTTGTAGACCGCCACGAGCGGTTCGGAGAAGACATGCGCCTGCGTGACATCCCGCTCGAGCAGGTCCGCCGGCACGTCGAATCCCCGGCGGGCTAGCAGGCGGACGAACTCATCGTAGATGCTCGGCTCGTTGAGCAGGCCGGTCAGGAGCTCGCTGGCCTCCGGGTCCGACGCGAAGACCTTGACCATGCCCGCGTTCTTGTTGCCGAGCAGGAACTCGACCGCGCGGTACTGATAGGACTGGAAACCGCTCGAGGCGCCGAGGTCGCCACGGAACTCGGCGTACTCGCTTGGTGTCAGCGTCGCGAGCACGCTCCACTGCTCCGTCAGGGAGCGCTGGATGTGCTTGACCCGCGCGATGTGCTTGAGTGCGAACCGCAGGTCGTCCTCGCGCAGACGCCTCACAATAGCTTTGAGCTCGTGCAGCATCAGCTTGAGCCAGAGCTCGGACGTCTGGTGCTGGATGATGAACAGCATCTCGTCGTGGTGCTCGGGGCGGCTCACGGGGTGCTGCGAATTCAGCAGCGTGTCCAAACCCAGATATGAGCCGTAGCTCATCTTGTCGCGGAAGTCGGTCTCGATCTCCGCCTCGAGGGCGCGCGTGTTCTTGTCGACAGTCACTGGTGAAGCCTACTTGCCCGCGCGCACGGGGATTCCCGTGAAGGTCGGCTTCATGGTCGCGGCGAAGAAGTCCTCACCCTTGTCGTCTACGACGATGAACGCCGGGAAGTCCTCGACTTCGATCCGCCAGACGGCCTCCATGCCGAGCTCCTCGTACTCGAGCACCTCGACCTTCTTGATGCAGTCGAGGGCCAGACGCGCGGCCGGGCCGCCGATCGAACCGAGGTAGAAGCCGCCGTGCGCCTCGCAGGCCGCGGTGACCTGGCCGGAGCGGTTGCCCTTGGCCAGCATGACCTTCGAACCTCCAGCAGCCTGGAACTGGTCGACGTAGGAGTCCATACGCCCTGCCGTCGTCGGGCCGAACGAGCCGGAAGCCATGCCGTCCGGGGTCTTGGCCGGTCCCGCGTAGTAGACCGGGTGGTCCTTCATGTACTGCGGCATCTCCTCGCCGGCGTCGAGGCGCTCCTTGATCTTGGCGTGCGCGATGTCGCGGGCGACGACGAGCGGGCCGCTCAGGGACAGGCGGGTCTTGACCGGGTGCTTGGTCAGCTCGGCGAGGATCTCGTCCATCGGACGGTTCAGGTCGATCTTCACCACGGAGCTGCCGCCCGTGCCGGTCACACCCTCGGTGTCCTCGTCGTGCGCGGCGACGGCCGGGTGCGACTCGTCCGGCATGAAGCGGACCGGGTCCGTCTCGAGCTGCTCGATGAACACGCCGTCCGCGGTGATCTTCGCCAGGAGCTGGCGGTCGGCGGAGCAGGAGACGGCGATCGCGACGGGCAGCGAGGCACCGTGGCGGGGCAGCCGGACGACGCGCACGTCGTGGCAGAAGTACTTGCCGCCGAACTGGGCGCCGATGCCGAAGTCGCGGGTCAGCTGGTGCACCTTCTCCTCGAGCTCGATGTCTCGGAATCCGCGACCCGTGATCGCGCCCTCGGTCGGGAGGGTGTCCAAGTACTTCGCCGACGCGTACTTCGCGGTCTTCATCGCGAACTCGGCGCTCGTGCCGCCGATGACGATCGCCAGGTGGTACGGCGGGCAGGCCGCCGTGCCGAGCGAGCGCAGCTTCTCGTCCAGGAACTTCAGCATGGCGTTCTCGTTCAGGATCGCCTTCGTCTCCTGATACAGAAACGACTTGTTGGCCGAGCCGCCGCCCTTGGCCATGAAGAGGAACTTGTACTGGTTCTCGTGCCCCTCCTCGGTATCGGAGTAGATCTCGACCTGGGCGGGCAGGTTGTTGCCGGTCTGCTTCTCCTCCCACGTCGTCAGGGGCGCGAGCTGCGAGTAGCGCAGGTTCAGCTGGGTGTAGGCGTCGTAGATGCCCTTCGACAGGGCCTTCTCGTCCGGCCCCTCGGTGAGCACGTGCTGGCCGCGCTTGCCCATGACGATTGCGGTTCCGGTGTCCTGGCACATGGGCAGAATTCCGCCGGCAGCGATATTGGCGTTCTTCAGCAGGTCGAGCGCGACGAATTTGTCGTTCGGGCTGGCCTCTTCGTCGTCGAGGATATTGCGCAGCTGCTGCAGGTGCGCCGGGCGCAGGTAGTGAGAGATGTCGTGCAGGGCGGTCCGCGCCAGCTCCTGCAACACGTGCGGCTCCACCTCCAGGAACTTCCGGCCGCCCGGCCCATCCGCGGTGCGGACCCCCTCGGTGGTCAGCAGGCGGTACGGCGTCTCGTCGGCGCCGATCGGCAGCAGGTCCTCATAGCGGAATTCGGTCATCATGCTTCCTTGCGAATGCTTGGCGGTGGCGGCCCGGCACTGGGCGCCCTACCACTTTAGGCGCTCGCGGCGACCGCGCACGACACGAAAGCGGCGGAACAATGTTGCGCACAGGCGGCAGTCGTGGTCGGGTGTAGGCATGAGCGAGACGCCTGAGACCAACGAAACGCCCACCGCCGACACCACGGAGTTCGCCCCGGAGCAGCCCCAGAACGACCTGGAGGCCACCCTCCTGGCCGGCCAGCAGGACCCCGAGAAGGCTGGCGAGGTCATCGCCACGTTCCTCAACTCGGAGATTTTCTTCCTCAGCAGCGAAGAGGTGACGGAGGAGTCCCAAGACGTCGCCCCGCTCGTGCTGCAGAACCCGGACGGCGAGCCGCGCATCGCGGTCTTCTCCGACCTGCGCCGCGTCCCCGAGCAGTACCTCGAGGCCGCCCCCTACGGCGTCAAGGTGACGGGAGCCGCCGTCGTGCAGAACCTCAATGGCGCCGGCCTGGTGCTCAACGCCGGCCACCAGATCGGCTTCGAGATCCCGGCCGAGGGCGTCGAGGCGATCCGCCGCGATTTCCGTCCGGTCGACGCGGATGAGAACGGCGCCACCGGCGCCTGAACGCCCGCCCCACGTAATAGTGGGATTTAACTAATCAAAGTCCGCGGCGGCGGGCGAGTTTTCGATACTGTATATCTGGTGACCGATGACTCGCCCGTTTCCCCGCGCCCGCGCTACGTTCCCAGCTTTAAGTACATTCTGATGCTCGGCGCCCTCGCGGCGCTGCCCGCGGTGACGGTGGACATGTACCTCCCGTCGCTGCCGACGGTCGCCGCGGAGCTGCACGCCAGCCACGCCGCCGTTCAATTCACCATCTCCGCCATGCTGCTCGGCGGCGGCATCGGGCAGCTGGTCATCGGCCCCTTCTCCGACCGCTTCGGGCGCCGACTGCCGCTCCTGATCGGCATCTCCCTGCACGTGGTTTTCTCCATCCTGTGCTCGCTGGCGAGCAGCATCGAACTGCTCATCGCCCTGCGCTGCCTGCAGGGCTTCTTCAACGCCGCGGCTGGCGTCGTCGCGATCGCCGTCATCCGCGACCGGTTCGTCGGCTCGGACGCCGCCCGCCTGCTCTCCCGGCTCATGCTGGTGATCGGCGTGGCCCCGCTCTTCGCGCCCACCATCGGCCAGGCCATCGCCGGCGCGTGGCACTGGCGCGCGGTGTTCTACGCGCTCGCACTGATCGGCGTCGTGCTCGTCGCGATCGTGTGGCGCTGGATGCCGGAGACGCTGCCGCCCAAGGCCCGGCGGACGCGCGAATCCACCGGAGTGCTGCGCTCCTATGGCGCACTCCTCAGGGACCGGCGCTTCATCGCTCTCGCGATCGTCCCCGGCCTCGGCATGGCCGTGATCCTCAGCTACGTCGTCGGATCGCCATTCGTCTTCCAGGAGGAGTTCGGGCTCACGCCCGGGCAGTTCGCCCTGCTCTTCGCTCTGAACGGGTGCGCACTGGTCGGTTCGGCCCAGATCAACGCGTCGCTCGTACGGCGCATCTCCCCCGCTCGCATCCTGCGTGTCGCGGCCCTGGTCCAGCTTGTCTGCGCGACCCTGCTCCTGCTCGTCGCGATCACCGGGATCGGCGGGTTGCCCGCCCTGCTCGGCGCGCTGTGGCTCGTGCTCGGCACCCAGGGCATGATTCCGCCGAACGCGTCCGTCCTGGCCCTCAACGATTACGGTCACATGGCCGGGACCGCGGCCGCCGTCATCGGCGCCCTGCAGGCCGGTGTGGCCGGTCTCGTCAGCCCGCTGGTCGGCGTCTTCGGGGGCGGCTCGGTCGCGATGGCCGCCGTGATGCTGGCGGCGGTGGCGATGACCGTCGTCGTGCTCCTGTTCGGCACCACGTTCTACCGCAAGGACGGGTGGCGATCGCCCGCGTAGGGCGCGCCCGGCACGTGATTTCTATCCGGCTCGCCACCTGCGGTAGAGTAAATCGCGTTGTTCACGCACCGGCCGACGACGGCCTATCGCGCGGCTGTAGCTCAATGGTAGAGCCTCTGCTTCCCAAGCAGATGACGCGGGTTCGATTCCCGTCAGCCGCTCCATGAATCGCGGGAAGCCACGTCGGCTCCCGCGATTTCTCGTATCCACCGAGAGCGCCTGTGCCGCGGGCCACAGCCCGGCCGGCGGGTGGGGCGTAGAATGGGAGGCGCCATGAAACGCACAATGTTCAAGTCCAAGATCCACCGCGCGACGGTCACGCAGGCCGACCTGCACTACGTGGGTTCCGTGACGGTCGACTCCGATCTGCTCGACGCCGCCGACATCCTGCCCGGCGAACTCGTGCACATCGTCGATGTGACCAACGGCGCGCGGTTGGAGACCTACACGATCGCCGGCGAGCGCGGCAGTGGCGTGATCGGCATCAACGGCGCCGCCGCCCACCTGATCAACCCGGGCGACACCGTCATCCTCATCAGCTACGCCGAGATGGAGACGGCTGAGGCCCGCACGTACACCCCGCGCGTCGTGCACGTTAATGAGGCCAACGAGATGATCGAGCTCGGGACCGACCCGGCCGAGGCCGTGGCGGACTCCGTCTCGCGTCCGCCCCACTCCCTGGCCGCACCCAGCGGCGCCGCACTCTAAGCCTTGCTCGGGGTCCTGTCGGGGTTCGCCGTCGTCTGGACGGTGATCCTCGTGGGCTACGCCGTCGGCCGGACCGGCGTGCTCGGGCCGCAGGCCCGCTACGTCCTGAACCGGCTCACGTTCTTCGTCGCGAGTCCGGCCCTGCTCTTCACGACGCTCGCGGACTCGGAGCCCTCGACGGTCCTCGGCCCCGCCCTGTGGGTCGCGCTGCTCTCCGCCTCACTCGTCGCCGCCGCGTACATCCTCATCACCCGCTGGTGGCTGCGCCGCGAACCGGCCGAGGCCCTGATGGGGGCCATGAGTGCGGCCACCGTGAACTCGGCGAACCTGGGCCTGCCGATCGCGGTCTACGTGCTCGACGACATCACCCAGGCGGCCCCGATCATCCTCTTCCAGCTGGCGCTCTTCAGCCCCTTCTTCCTGGCGATGCTGGACTCGACGACGTCGACGCGCCGCACCACTCCGACGGCGATGTTCGTGCAAACGGCGCGAAACCCCATGATCGTCGGCTCCATGATCGGCCTACTTTTCGCGATCTTCGGCTGGGAGCTGCCGCAACAGGTCGCGGACCCGATCGAGATCATCGGCGGCGCGGCCATCCCCGCCATGCTCCTGGCCTTCGGAATCTCGCTTGTGAACTCGCGGCCGCTGGCGAAGTCGGGCGGACGGCGCACGGACACGATCATCGCCACCGCACTCAAGCTCTTCCTCCACCCGATCCTCGCGTGGCTGATCGGCGCACTGGTGTTCCGGCTCGAGGGCGCGGCGCTCTTCGCCGTCGTCGTGATGGCCGCCCTGCCGACTGCGCAGAACGTGTTCGTGACCGCCTCCCGCTACGAGCGCGGCGTCGTGATCGCCAAGGACACGGTCCTGCTGACGACCATCATCGCGATCCCGGCGATGATGCTCGTGCCGCTCCTGCTGCCGCAATAGCACGGCCCGGGCTAGGGTGTCGGTAACAGGACGGAATATCGAGGCCGTCCCGCGCGCTTAAGCGTGTTAGCGTCTCACGCCATCACTGGACCGCAAGAATCAGCAGAAGGATTGCCGACATGAACCGTTTCCGCTCGACGACCCCGTTCACCCGCCGCGCGCTCGGCGCCGCCGCAGTCGCCGGCGTCGCGCTCACGCTCGCCGCGTGCGGCTCCGCCGGGACGGACGACGACGGCGGATCCTCCGCCTCGGGCGTCACGTGGGAATCCGTCGAGGAGGCGGGTGAACTTCAGGTCGGCACCGAGGGCACCTACCGGCCGTTCTCCTATACGGAGGAGGGCAGCGGAGACCTCATCGGCTACGACGTCGAGGTCATGGAGGCCGTGGGCAAGAACCTCGGCATCGAGGTGAAGTTCTCCAAGACCGAATGGGATGGCATGTTCGCCGGCTTGGATGCGGGCCGCTTCGACACGATCGCCAACCAGGTCACCATGACGCCCGAGCGCGAGGAGAAGTACCTCTTCAGCACGCCCTACACCGTCAGCACCGGCGTCGTCGTGACGCTGGCCGACGACGACTCCGTCAGCACCTTCGAGGATCTCGAAGGCAAGCGCACGGCCCAGTCGGCGACGAGCAACTGGCGCACCCTCGCCGAGGAGTCGGGCGCGCAGATCGAACCCGTCGAGGGTTGGGCCCAGTCCGTCGCCCTCCTGGAGCAGGGCCGCGTGGACGCGACCGTCAACGACAAACTGACGGTGCTCGACTACCTCACCACCGAGGGCAACGACGCGATCAAGATCGCCGCTGAAACCGAGGAGTCCTCGACCGTCGGGTTCGTCTTCCCCGCCGGCTCGGAGAGCACGGTCGAGAAGTTCAACGAGGCGCTGGCCGAGCTGGCCGCCGACGGGACCCTCGCCGAGATCTCCGAGAAGTACTTCGGCGACGACGTCTCCAAGTAACCTCCGCGCCGCGGCGCCGATCCCCCGGCGCCGCTGTGCGCTCTGACCCGGAAGGGGCACCGACATCGACTGGGAACTGTTCGTCAGCTCGCTGGGCCCGCTCGCTCTCCAGGGGCTCACGGGCACGATCCCGCTGACCCTCGCGAGCTTCACGCTCGGTCTGGCCATCGCGCTGGTCGTCGCGCTGATGCGCATCAGCAAGAACCGCGCCGTCTCGACGGCGGCCCGCGTCTACATCTCGATCATCCGCGGCACGCCCCTGCTGGTCCAGCTCTTCGTGATCTTCTACGGCCTGCCGTCGCTGGGGATGACGATCGACCCGTGGCCGAGCGCCATCATCGCGTTCTCGCTCAACGTGGGCGGCTACGCGGCCGAAGTCATCCGAGCCGCGATCCTCTCGGTCCCGAAGGGGCAGTGGGAGGCCGGGTACACGATCGGCATGTCCCGCACGACGACGCTGCGCCGGCTGATCCTCCCCCAGGCGGCCAGGGTCTCCGTGCCGCCGCTGTCCAACACGTTCATCTCGCTGGTCAAGGACACCTCGCTGGCGTCGATCATCCTGGTCCCGGAGACCTTCCAGCGGGCGAAGGAAATCGCGGCGACGACCAGCGAATTCCTCACGGTCTACCTGTCTGCAGCGCTGGTGTACTGGGTGTTCTGCACCGTCCTGTCCGCCGGTCAGAACCGAATCGAGAAGAGGCTGGACCGCTATGTCGCCCACTGATTCAACTCCGCTGTTGAACGTGTCGAACCTGCAGAAGTCGTTCGGGGACCACCAGGTCCTCCGGTCGATCGACCTGGCCGTCGAGACCGGCAAGGTCCTCGCCCTGATCGGACCGTCGGGCTCCGGCAAGACCACCGTCCTGCGCTGCCTCAACGGTCTCGAGCAACCCGACGGCGGCACGGTCGCTTTCGACCCGGACCCGCAGGTCACGTTCACCCCCAAGACCACCAAGCGTGAGCGCGACAGCCTCCGCACGCGCAGCGCCATGGTGTTCCAGAGCTACAACCTCTTCCCCCACATGACCGTGCTGCAGAACGTCATCGAGGGGCCGGTGACGGTGCAGAAGCGCAAGCGCGCCGATGCGGTCGCCGAGGCCGAGCGGCTGCTCGAACGAGTCGGGCTGGCGGCCAAGAAGTCGGCGTACCCACACGAACTCTCGGGTGGCCAACAGCAGCGCGTCGGCATCGTCCGGGCGCTCGCGCTGAAGCCCTCCCTCCTGCTCTTCGACGAGCCGACGTCGGCACTAGACCCGGAACTCGTCGGCGACGTGCTGACCGTCATCAAGGAGCTGGCCGAGGAAGGCTGGACGATGGTGCTCGTGACCCACGAGCTGGCCTTCGCCCGCGAAGTCGCCGACGAGGTCGTCTTCATGGACGGCGGCGTCGTCGTCGAACGCGGACACCCGGACCAGGTCCTGCGCGCTCCGCAGCAGGAGCGGACCCGCCAGTTCGTGCACCGCCTGCTCAACCCGTTCTGAGACGGGACCGGCCGTCCGGATTGTGCTGCGCCAGCGACCGGGGTCGATGCCAGGCCGCGGGGCGGGACGGCTCCCTACGCGGCGGGCACGGCCCCACGGGCGGAACGGACCGCGGCCAGCGCCTGCGCGATGTCCTCCTTGAGGTCGGCGACGTCCTCGACGCCCACGGAGAGGCGGACGAGGTCCGTCGGAACCGCCAGCTCGGTGCCGCGCACGGAGGCGTGCGTCATCTCGGAGCAGTAGCAGGCCAGTGATTCGACGCCGCCCAGGCTCACGGACAGCGCGAAAAGCCGGGTCGACTCGGCGAACGTCCGGGCCGACGCCTCGTCGCCGAAGCGCAGCGAGACGATGCCGCCGAAGCCGCTCATCTGCCGCTTGGCCAGCTCGTGGCCGGGGTGTTCGGGCAGTCCCGGGTAGAGGACCTGCGCGACGCCGTCCTGCTCGCGCGCCCACTCGGCGATCTCCTGCGCGTTGGAGCTGTGCCGCTCCATGCGCAGCCCCAGCGTCTTGAGGCCGCGGGCCGCGAGGTAGCTGTCTTGAGGCCCGGCCACCGCTCCCCCGGCGAACTGCTGGAAGCCGACGGCGCCGGCCAGACTCTGGCCGCGGAACTCGCGGTCGGAGACGATCACCGCACCACCGAGCACGTCGGAGTGGCCGCCGATGTACTTGGTCGTCGAATGTACGACGACGTCCGCCCCGAGGGCCAGCGGCCGCTGCAGATACGGCGAGGCGAACGTGTTGTCCACGACGAGCAGCGCGTCGGCCTCGCGGGCGATCTGCGCCCACGCCGCGATGTCGGCGATGCCCAGCAGCGGGTTTGACGGCGTCTCGAGCCAGAGCACGCGGGTCGACCCCGGGCGCACAGCAGCGCGCACGGCGTCAGGATCCGTGATGTCGACAGCCGTGTTGGAGACGCCCCAGCGCCCCAGCAACTGGTTGACAAGTCGATTAGTCCCACCGTATCCGTCGCCGCCGAGGACGATGTGGTCGCCGGGCTCAAGCACGGCACGCAGCAGCGCGTCCTCTCCCGCCAGGCCGGAGGCGAAAGCGAAACCGGCGTGCCCGCCCTCGAGCGCGGCGAGCTGCGTCTGGAAGCCGTCGCGCGTCGGGTTGGAGCCGCGCGAGTACTCGTGGCCGCCGCGGAGGACGTTGATGCCGTCCTGGACGAACGTCGACGTCTGGTAGATCGGCGGGATGACGGCCCCGGTCAGCGGGTCCGGCTCCTGACCGGCGTGAATGGCGAGAGTGTTGAAACCGCGGGCGTCGCTCATCGGGCCACGCCTCCTTCCGTGATGGTCAGCCCGGCCGACGCGTCGCTGACGGTCAGCAGGGCCTGGTTCAGGTCTTCGATCAGGTCCTCCGGCTCCTCGAGGCCGATCGAGACGCGGATCGTCGTCTCGGCGATCCCCGCCGCGGCCCGCTGCGCGCGGGTCATCCGGCAGTGCGTCATCGCCGCGGGATGCGAGACGAGCGACCGGGTGTCGCCGAGGTTGGCGACCAGCTTGAACACCCCGAGCGCGTCGATGAAGCGCTCAACCGCGCCCGGATCCTCGTCCACGTCCGCGGCCAGGTCGAAGGCGAAGACCGAACCGGCGCCGGCCGGGAAGTCCCGGGCGAGCACGCGCGAGGTGATGGCCTCCGGGTCATGATCGATCAGGACGGACGGGTGGTGGACCCGCGAAACGGCCGGGTGCTGCGCAAGGTGCGCGGCGACGGCTCGTGCGTTCTGCCTGTGCCGCGCGACACGCAGCTCGAGCGTCTCGACCCCGCGCAGGATCTCGGCGGAGGCGCTCGGCGAGAGGGCCGGGCCCAGGTCGTGCAGGTACTTGGTCCGCACGAGGGCGGCGAAGGCGCACTTACCGTAGCGCTCCACGAGAGTGGCGCCTGCGCTGGCGCCGGCGGCGTAGCGCTCCTTGTCCCCGGCGAGCTGCTGCCACTTGGCGGGGTCGGCGGCGAAGTCGAACGTGCCGGCGTCGACGAGGACCCCGGCCAGCGTGCTGCCGTGGCCGCCGAGGAACTTCGTGGCGGAGTGCACCACGACGTCGGCGCCGTGCTCGATCGGCCGGTACAGCGCCGGCGTCGCCAGCGTGTTGTCGACGACGACGGGCACCCCGGCGGCGTGCGCGATCTGAGCGATCGCGGGCAGGTCCGGGAGTTCGGCGAGCGGGTTGGTGATCGACTCGAGCAGCACGGCCCTCGTCTGCGGCGTCACGGCCGCGCGCCACGCGTCGAGATCCTGGTGGTCGACGAAGTCCACCTGGTAGCCGAAGTCGGCGAACGTGTCCGTGAGCAGGTCCATGGTGCCCCCGTACAGCTGGTGGGCCGCGACGATCTGGCGGCCGGCGCCGTCGTGGTCCGCTCCCCCTGCGCGTTCGGCGTCGCCGCGCCCGAGCAGGGCGAGCAGGGCGAGCGCGACGGCGGACTGGCCGCTCGAGGTCGCGACGGCGGCGACGCCGCCCTCCAGCTCGGCGACGCGCGCCTCCAGCACCGCGACCGTCGGGTTGCCGGTGCGCGTGTAGGTGAAGCCCGGCTTGGTCTGGGCGAACATCTGCTGCGCGTCCGCGTAGGACGGGAACTCGTAGGCGGTGGTCTGCAGGACCGGGACGGACACCGGGTAGTGCGGACCCTGCGGCGTGTAGCCGGAGTGGATGTTGGCTGTTGAACTCATGGACGGGCTCCTTGTCGATCACGCGTTGCGCGGGACGTGCCGGGCGATCGGCGGATGGTAGTGGTGCGGCCGGCGGCGGGAGGACGGGATCCTCCCGCCGCCGGGAGGGCCGGGGACGAGGCCCCGGCGTTGGCCGTGGTTAGGCCGTGACGTCGGCCAGCAGCGCAGCGCGGGCCGATTCGGTGGCGGTGACGACGTTGCGCAGCGACTCGACGGTCTCCTCGTACGCGCGGGTCTTCAGACCGCAGTCCGGGTTGATCCAGAGCTGCGGGACCGGGACGCTGGCCACGGCGGTCTGAATCAGGGACTCGACCTCCTCGACGGACGGCACGCGCGGCGAGTGGATGTCGTAGACGCCCGGGCCAACGCCGCGACCGAAGCCGAACTCGGCGAGGTCTGCCGCGACCTCCATCTTGGAGCGGGCGGCCTCGATGCTCGTCACGTCCGCGGCTAGGCCGTCGATGCCGGCGATGACCTCGCCGAACTCCGAGTAGCACAGGTGCGTGTGGATCTGCGTGTCGGTCCGCACACCCGAGGTGGCGAGACGGAAGGACTCGACCGACCACTTCAGGTACGCCGGCTGATCGGCGGCGCGCAGCGGCAGCAGCTCGCGCAGTGCCGGCTCGTCCACCTGGATGATGGCCGTGCCGGCCTCCTCCAGGTCGGCGATCTCGTCGCGCAGGGCCAGAGCCACCTGGTCGGCGGTTTCGCCGAGCGGCTGGTCGTTGCGGACGAACGACCACGCGAGGATCGTCACCGGGCCCGTGAGCATGCCCTTCATCGGCTTCGCGGTCAGGGACTGCGCGTAGCTGGTCCACGGCACCGTGAAGGCCTCCGGGCGGGTCACGTCGCCCCAGAGGATCGACGGGCGAGTACAGCGCGAACCGTAGGACTGGACCCAGCCGTTGACGGTCTCGGAGAAGCCGTCGAAGTTCTCGGCGAAGTACTGGACCATGTCGTTGCGCTCGGGCTCGCCGTGCACGAGCACGTCGAGTCCCAGCCCTTCCTGGAGTTCGACCACGCGGGCGATCTCGGCCTTGAGGAACTCGTCGTACTGGTCCGCGGTGATCTTGCCGGCGCGGAACTCGGCTCGGGCCTTGCGGACCTCACCGGTCTGCGGGAAGGAACCGATCGTCGTGGTCGGCAGGTCCGGCAGGCCCAGGCGCGCCTTCTGGGCCTCGTCGCGCACCGCGGACGGGGCGCGGGTGAAGTCCTGTTCGGTCAGGGCGGCCTGGCGCTGCCGGACCGACTCCACGCGGGTGCCGGCGAACGAGGCGCGGTGCTCGATCGCGGCGTCGGAGGCGGCGATCTCGGCCTCGACGGCGGCCGAGCCTGCGGACAGGCCCTTCGACAAGGTGAGGACCTCGGCGACCTTCTGGTCGGCGAAAGCGAGCCAGCCCGGCAGGTGCTCCGGCAGGTTCTGCTCGAGCGCCACGTCGTGCGGGACGTGCTGCAGCGAGGTGGTCGTGGCCACGGAGATGGTCCCCGGCACGGACGCCTCGAGGGACACGAGGGTGCGCAGCGAGGCGGCGAGGTCGTTGCGCCAGATGTTGCGGCCGTCCACGACGCCGGCGACGAAGCGGGTCTCGCCGAGGGCGGCCAGCTGCTCGGCGGCCGGGACCTCGCCGCGGATCAGGTCGGCGTGCACGGCCTCGACGCCGGCCGCGGCCAGCGCGGCCAGACCGGAGCCCGGAGCCGCGATGTCGCCGGCGGTGCCGTAGCCCGTGGTGACGAGCAGCGACGGGCGTGCGACGCCGTCGTACTCCTTGTCGCCGGCGAGGGCGGCGTAAGCCTTCTCTGCCAGCGGGACGAGCGCGCTGCCGCGCTCGGTGACGAGGCCCGGCTCGTCGAACTGGACCCACTCGGCGCCGGCGGCGGCCAGCTGCGCGAGGATGCCGCGGTAGGCGGCGACGGCGTCGTCCAGGCGGTCGAGCGGGTCGAAGCCCTCCGGCGCCCCCTCCTCCGGCTTGGACAGCAGCAGGTAGGTCACGGGGCCGACGAGAACCGGGCGCAGCGTGTTGCCGCGGGCCGACTGGCGCTGGACGATGCCGGCGAGGCGGTCGGCGAGGGCGCGGAACGTGGTGGTCGGGCCGATCTCCGGGACCAGGTAGTGGTAGTTGGTGTCGAACCACTTGGTCATCTCGAGCGGCTGGCGCTCCTTGTCGCCGCGGGCCAGCGTGAAGTAGGCGTCGGTGTCGACCTCGCCGTCGGTGCCGGCCAGGTCGGCGAAGCGCGTCGGCAGCGCGCCGAGGGCGGCCGTGGTGTCGAGCACCTGGTCGTAGAGGGCGAAGTCGGCCGGGATCGAGGAGTCCGAGGCCGAGAGGCCCAGCTCGACGAGGCGGTCGATCGTGCGGTCCTGCAGGGCCTCCGCCGCGGCGTTGAGCTCGGCGTAGGTGCTGGCGCCCTTCCAGTAGGACTCGACGGCCTTCTTCAGTTCGCGGTTCGGGCCGATGCGCGGGTAACCGAGAATGGTGGCGTTCGGGAAATCAGTCGTGCTCATGGTGTTGCTCCTCAGTGGTTCGTTGAGTCGTGAAATCTGTGGGGGTGTTCAGGCGTGCGCGAGGTGGGCCGCGGCCTGGAGGGCGTTGGCGTCGCCGTACTCGGCGCCTTCGCGGGCGTCGGCCGTGCCGGCACCGGTCAGCTGCAGGGCGTCGACGACGTCGAGCGGGCTGCGGGCGTCGTTGAACGTGTACAGGTGCAGTCCGGGGGCGCCGTCGTCGAACGCGGCCTGCGCCAGCTCTGCCGCGTGCCCGACGCCGATGCGGTGACGCTCGGCGTCAGTGGAGGCGCCGGCGAGCCGTGAGCGCAGCTCCTCGTCGGGGGCCAGGCCCGAGAGTTCGCACAGCCGCAGCAGTCGGCGCTCGTTATTCACCGGCATGATGCCCGGGACGATCGGAATCGTGACGCCGGCCGCGCGGGCCTGGCGGACCAGGTTCGCGTAGTCGGTCCGGTCGAAGTAGATCTGGGTGATGGCGAAGTTGGCGCCGGCCCGCTCCTTGGCGAGCAGCACCTCGATGTCGTGACGGAACGACGGCGATTCCGGGTGGCGCTTCGGGTAGGCGGCCACGCCGATCGCGAGTCGTCCGGCGGCCAGCGAGGCGGAGCGGCGGTTCTCGACATCGCGGATCAGTTCCACGAGGTATCGGGCGAAGGGCAACTCGCCGTGCGAGCTCGGATCATCGCCTTCGGGCTTGTCGCCGCGCAGCGCCAGGACACCGCGGACACCCAGCGCCACGAGGTGGTTGACGAGGCGGTCGAGCGATTCGCGGGTCTCCCCGACGCACGTCAGGTGGGCCAGCGGGCGCAGGCGGGTGTGCTCGATCAGGTGACCGATCAGTTCGACAGAGGCCCGCCGGCGTTCCGGGGTCCCGTTGTAGGTCACGGACACGTAGTCCGGGGCGCTGGCCTCGAGCTCCGCGATGACGTCGACGATCGTCGACTTGGCCTGCTCGTTGCGCGGCGGATAGAGCTCGTAGGACAACGCTGGCGCTGTCGCCGCGTGTTCTGTCATTTCATCTCCTCGCTGGATTCGCGAAGGAGGACACCACGAAAAACGCCCGTGACCGGCCGGGATACGACCGAGGGCGTGGACGACGTGGATGCGTCTCCATCGCTTCTGGCGGTAGCACCGTTCCGAGCCCCGGCACAGGCCGGGTCCATCGGATGGTTGCTGCGGCGTCGTCGATCCAGATCTCTCGGCCGCTCTTGATGGGTTGGTATATCCATCGTGAGCCCACCGGCACCGCGGGCACAAGTGCGCAGACTTCCGGTGCTTCACAGAGCTGCACATGACAGCAGGTGACTGAATGCTGCGGAATGTTTCACGGGTTTCCGCGTCACACAAGACTCAAGGGCGTCACAAGACGCGGTGATGACGCAGCGCAACGACGGCGTGCTCTCCCCCGGGCGCGTCTGTGCCGACTACTGTGGTGCCATGGCACAGAAGTCACCCGCTGAACGCGCAGCAACGATCGCCGCCGGATACGCCTTCGACGGCAGCTCACTGGATCTGGGGGCGGCACTCGTCGACGGCGAGGTCTTCCCGGACGCCCGAGTGGGGCTCCCGCTGCAGATGATGAACCGTCACGGACTCGTGGCCGGCGCGACGGGAACGGGCAAGACCATCACCCTGCAGGTCATGGCCGAGCAGCTCTCCGAGGCCGGAGTGCCCACGTTCCTCGCCGACATCAAGGGTGATCTCACCGGCCTCTCCACTGCGGGAACCGGCTCACCCAAGCTGCTCGAACGCACGGCTTCGGTCGGCATGGACTGGGAACCGCGGACCTACCCCGTCGACTACCTCTGCCTGGGCGGCGACGGGACCGGCGTTCCGGTCCGCGCGACCCTCTCCTCGTTCGGACCGCTCCTGCTCGCGCGCGTGCTCGGCCTGAACGAAACGCAGGAGTCCTCGCTCCTGCTCGTCTTCCACTACGCGGACAAGAAAGACCTCGAGCTCGACGACCTCAAGGATCTGCGTGCCGTCATCACGCACCTGACAAGCGATGCAGGCAAAGCAGACCTCGCCGAACTCGGCGGGCTGAACAAGGCCACAGCGGGTGTGATCCTGCGCAACCTCGTCACCCTCGAGACGCAGGGCGGGGACCGCTTCTTCGGTGCCCCCGAGTTCGACTCGGCCGAATTGCTGCGCACTGCCGACGACGGTCGCGGCGTGATCTCGTGCCTGGAACTGCCGACCCTGCTGCAGCAGCCGCTGCTCTTCTCCACGTTCCTGATGTGGCTGCTCGCGGACCTCTTCGAGGAACTGCCCGAGGTCGGCGATGCCGACAAACCCAAGCTGGTCTTCTTCCTCGACGAAGCCCACCTGCTGTTCAAGGACGCCTCGAAGGCGTTCATGGACTCCATCACGACGACGGTGCGGCTGATCCGTTCCAAGGGCGTCGGGGTCTTCTTCGTCACCCAGACCCCGCAGGACGTGCCGGCCGAGGTGCTGGGCCAGCTTGCCAATCGCGTCCAGCACGCGCTGCGCGCGTTCACCCCCGCCGACGCGAAGGCCCTGCGGGCCACCGCCTCCACGTTCCCGCTCTCCGACTACGACCTCGAGGAGGCCATCACGGCCGCCGGCACCGGCGAGGCGATCATCACGGTCATGAACGAGAAGGGGGCCCCGACCCCGGTCGCGTGGACGCGCATGTTCTCCCCCCGATCGCACATGGGCGCCTCGGCGGCCGACGTCGTCGACGAGGTCGTGGCGGCTTCGCCGCTGCTCGAGGCCTACGGGACCGCCGAGGACCGGGAATCGGCCTTCGAGAAACTCGCCGCAGACAAGGCCCGGGCGGGCGCCCCCGAGCGCCCCGACGACAGCCGTCGTCGTCCGGAGTCGACCGGCCGGGCCGCCTCCCGGCCGGCTCCGCGGGGCACCGGCTCGCGCCCGGCCTCGCGCACGAACAGCCAGGAGAATCCGATGGTCGACGCCGCGGTGAAGGTCGCCGGGATCCTCGGCAAAGAGATCGTGCGCGGGCTCTTCGGCACCCGTCGCCGCCGCCGCTGATAACGTGTCATCCGTGGAAAAATCGTCTCGCACCGGCTCGGATCTCGTCAGAGTCGCGGCCATCTGGGTCATGGCGCTCATGGTCGTTCTCGTCGCCGGCGCCATGGCGATCGCGGTCACCAACGCACGAGTGTTCGGCCCCACTCCCGCGGTCGACGACTACGTGCAAACGCTCGTCGCCGGCGACGGCGCAACCGCGCTCGGCCACCTCGGTCTGGAAGCTCCCGACGGCAACGGGCTGATGCTCTCCGGTGGCCCGCTACGGGCATCGGCCGCCGCCCTCGGCGACTACACGATCGAGGAGACTTCCCGGGAGGACGACCGTGCCACGGTCCGCGTCTCGTACAACGTCGGCGGCCGCCAGCACCACACAGACTTCCGGCTGATGCGTACCGGGCGCGACTGGCTGTTCTTCGATCAGTGGCAGATCGAGATGGGCAAGCTGCCCGTCCTCACGGTGCACGCTGCGAACACCACCGACATTCTCGTCAACGGCGTCGAATCGCCGGTAGCCGCGGGCGAGCAGAAGTTCCCGGTGCTGCCACCGGCGGTGGTGACCGCCTCGTTCGAGGAGGAGTACTTCCGGGCCGGCGAGACGACCAGGATCGTCGATGACTCCGACGACACCGACGAACCCCTGCGACTGGTCTCCGAGCCGACCGAGGCCCTCACCGAGGAAGTCGCCGGGAAGCTGCGTGGGTACCTGGACGGGTGCGCCGAGCAGCAGGTGCTGATGCCGACCGGCTGTCCCCTGGCCTACGACACGGGCGCCCGGGTGGACCCGGCCACGATCGACTGGGAGATCACCGAGTACCCCGATGTCGAGATCACCGCGTTCGACGGCGGATGGGTGCTGCGCCCGCTCGAGGTCGAGGTGAACCTCGAACTTGTCGAGCAGGATCTCGCGACGGGCGTGACGACGGAGGTCGACGTCGACGAGACGTATACCTTCACGGCCAACCTAGACTTATCGTCGTCGAAGGTCTCGGTGACACCCGTCGTCGTCGAGTAGCGACCGGCGGACTCAGTCGGTCTTCGTCACCGGCAGCGCACCGGTGGGCGGGTTGTCGTCGCGGATCTCGAACCGGCCCCGCAGCACGAGGTAGAGCGCCCAGAGCCCGGCGACCAGCGCGATGCCCGCACCCAGCCCCACGGCCCAGCGGGGGCCGAGCACGTCGCCGATCCAGCCGACGAGCGGGGCGCCGATCGGCGTTCCGCCCTGGACCACCGCCATGTAGAGCGCCAGGACACGGCCGCGGAAGCGCGGCTGCACCGAGAGCTGGATCGACGTGTTGCAACTGTTCAGGAACGTCACCGCGGTCAACCCCACCAGGACCAGCAGCGCGGCGTACCACCAGAACGACGGCATCAGGCTCGCGGCGAGCCCGGCGACGCCGAACCCGATGGCCCCGCCGATGAGGTAGCGCATCCGGAACCGGCCGCGGGCGGCCGCGAGGATCGCCGCCGCGAGGGTCCCGACGGCGACGAGCGAGCCCAGCACGCCGTACTCGGTGGGGCCCCGGTTGAACACGGTGGTGGCCATCATGGCGTTGGTGATCTGGAAATTGAAACCGAACGTGCCCACGAGGAACGCCATGACCAGGATGACCACAAGGTCCGGGCGCCCCCTGACGTAGGCGAGCCCCTCCCGGATCTGCCGCTTCCCGCGGGGCACCGGGGCGCTGCGGTTCAGGGCTGAGACGTCCATCCGCCAGATGCCGATCAGCACCGCCACGAAACTCGCCGCGTTGATCATGAACGCCGGCGCAGTGCCGACCCAGGCGATGAGCAGGCCCGCGAGGCCGGGGCCGGCCAGGCGGGCGACGTTGAAGGAGGCGCTGTTGAGCGCCACGGCGTTGGGGATGTCCGGCTTGGCCACGACCTCCGAAACGAACGCCTGCCTGGCCGGTGCGTCGAAGGCGCTCGCGACGCCCAGGACGAGGGCGATCACGTAGACGTGCCACAGCTGAGCGACACCGAGGAACACGAGCAGGCCGAGTGCGAGTGCGGTCAGGCCCATGACGGTCTGCGTCAGCAGCAGGAGGCGGCGCTTGTCGTAGCGGTCGGCCACGAGCCCCGCCCATGCGCCGAGGAACAGGATGGGCAGGAACTGCAGGCCGGTCGTGATCCCGACGGCCGTGCCGCTGTTGTCCGTGAGCTCGGTGAGCACCAGCCAGTCCTGGGCGACCCGCTGCATCCACGTGCCGATATTGGAGACCAGCGCCCCGGCCACCCACAGGCGGTAGTTCGGGCTCTTCAAAGCTCTGAACATGTTCGGCACGTCTGGTGGCACGCTCCTGACTGACGTGAACGGCGGGTTAACGCACCCCACCCTAGTAGTTGCTCATCACAACTACTAGGGTGGGCGTCACACTCGAGCCGCGCTCAGTCCAGTCCGCGCAGGTCCAGGACGAGTTCCGTCGCGCCGTCGGCGGCGAAGGCGACGGGAATGCCCCAGTCCTGCTGGTAGAGGTGGCAGGCCGCGTGGTCGGGGATCTCCCCGCCGGGCTCGCCGTCGCAGGCTGCCGCGCGGGCGGTGATGTGCAGGATGCCGTCGCCGACCTCCGGATCGAGAGTGAGCGTGCGGGTCAGCCCCACCGACGTGCCCGCGCCGTCGAGCAGGAGCTCCTCGGGCGACGACGAGATCTTCAGCTGCGTCGGGTCGCCCCACCGGTCGTCGAGCTTCTGCCCCTTCGGCGCGGAGAAGCGGACGACGATCCCGTGCTCACCCGGCGCGACGGGCGTCTTCGGCCGCTGAGTCTGCGAGGCGCCCTCGTCGACGGTGAGCGCCTCCTTCGGCAGCGGCAGCCGGACCAGTCGGTGCTGGTTCGTCTCGACGACGAGCAGCACGGGGTCGCCGGCGACGGAGGCGTCGAGCAGCACATCGGACGGCTCGGCGAGGCCGCGGGCCAGCGTCGAGACGGTTTTGGCGGCCGGATCGTAGCGGCGCACGGCGCCGTTGTAGGTGTCGGCGATCGCCACGGAACCGTCGGGCAGCACGGCCACGCCGAGCGGGTGCTGCA
Source organism: Zhihengliuella halotolerans (assembly GCF_004217565.1). Lineage (NCBI taxonomy): Bacteria > Bacillati > Actinomycetota > Actinomycetes > Micrococcales > Micrococcaceae > Zhihengliuella > Zhihengliuella halotolerans. The sequence continues at coordinate 2,234,544 of NZ_SHLA01000001.1, forward strand.
GGCGCGCCTGGTCGGCGGCGCCGTCGCGGAACCCGAAATCGAAGAGGCCGGCGCCGATCGCGGTCTCGACGGCCGCGGCGGCCCCGTCGTCGTCGAAGGCGATCCGGCGCAGCGCCGACGTCTCCGAGTCCGCGATCCAGAGGTCTCCGGCAGCGTCCGTCGCGAGGCCGGAGGACTGGGCGAACCACGCCTCAGCCGCCGAGCCGTCCTGCAAGCCTTCGAGGCCGGTCCCGGCGAACACGGCCAGCGCGCCTGTTCGGGGGTCGAAGGAGAAGATCTGGTGCGTTCCGGCCATGGCAACGATCAGGGCGCCGGCCTTCTCGGACCAGACGACGTCCCACGGCGAGGACAGCGACGTGTTCAACGGGTCCGCCCCGAGCTCGCGCGGCTCCTCTCCCCCGCTCTCGCGTGAGCGCTCGGAATCGAGCAAGCGCTGCACGCCGTTGCCGGCGAGCGTGATCACCGCCCCAGTCTCCAGGTTCACCCCGCGCAGGCGGTGGTTGACCGTGTCCGCGACGACGACGTCGTAGCCCACCTCGCCCGCCACGGCCGCCGGCAGGACGACGAGGCCTTGGGGCTCGTTGAAGCGCGCGGTCGCGGCGCCGCCGTCGGCGTGGCCCTTGGTCCCTTCGCCGATGGTGCGCACGACGGTACTCAGGTCGGACGCGAGCTCGACGAGGCGGTGGTGGCCGGAGTCGCCGACGAGGAAGTTGCCATTGTCCAGCGCGACGACCTTGCCCGGGAAGCGCAGATCGCCTTCCCGAGCGGGTGGGGCCACGTAGGGTCCGTCCCCCCGGTGCAGTGTGCCTTTGCCCTCGTGCTCCGCGATGAGCTCGCCGATGAGAACGTCGAGCCCGTTGGCGTGGCCCTCGCCGGAGAGGTTGGCCACGAGGTAGCCCTCGGGGTCGATCACGGCCAGCGTCGGCCACGCGCGGGCGGCGTAGGCCTCCCACGTCGCCAGCTCGGGGTCGTCGAGGACGGGGTGGTGGATCTCGTAGCGTTCGACGGCGGCGGCGAGGGCGACGGGGTCGGCCTCGTGCTCGAACTTGGGCGAGTGCACGCCGACGATCACGAGCTCGTCCTGGTACTTCTCCTCGAGCGGGCGCAGCTCGTCGATGACGTGCAGGCAGTTGATGCAGCAGAACGTCCAGAAGTCGAGCACGACGATCTTGCCGCGCAGGTCCTGCAAGGTGACCGTCTCGCCTCCGGTGTTCAGCCAATTGCGGCCCACCAGTTCGGAGGCGCGAACCTTGACGTTCGCGCGGACGGATTCAGTGCTGATCTCGGTCACCAGGGGACTCCTCTGTGTCGGCTGACGTCTGGCTGGGACAACCCATTATCGCCTGCGTTCATTCCCGCGCCGGGGTCGATGACGGCGCGAGACCGGCGGCGGACTACCGTTCCTGCTGCGCCTCGAGCTCGAGCACCGTGATCTCCAGGACTGACTCGGCCATCTGGGTGAACTCGGGGTCGGAGATGTTCTCGGGCCCGGTGAAGGACACCATGGCGACGTAGTCGCCGGCCTCCCGGATGAGCACGAGGGACTGCTGCTGCTGATCGTGGTTCGGCAGCAACGACCAGAACACGGCCGAATCCGTCTCATACCCGGTCTCCGGCTCGCTGTGCTTGAGCGGCCCGCTGGTCGGCACCACCGCCCCGTCGTCACCGGGACGCTGCAGGTTCAGCGTCACCGTCGAGCACTCGTCCAGGAGCGTCCGCACGGTCGCGTAGTGCGCGTCCAACCCCTCGCGGTCATCGATCCGGGCGACCTCGAGTGAGCCGATCGCGGCGACATCCTCGTTGCGGAACTGGGTCAGTGCGGCCTCCTCGGCGGAGTCCGCCACGAGCGTGGGTGACCAGTTCATCTGCTCCAGCGGTTCCGCGCACGACGACGGCGCCACGACCACCCCGGCCATCGGGTCCGCCGGGTCCTCGCGCAGTTGCTCTAGCTGGGCGCTCGTCGCCTCGGAGGAGAGATCGAATCCCAGCCCGGCCGCCTGCAGCACGCCAGCTGCCACCGCTACGCGCGGCGTCGTCACGGCGCGATCGTCGTTTGGGCCCTCGGCGGCCGGCGAGTCGCTCGCGGGCGCGTGGGCGGCGTCGTCGGGCATCTCGGCAGGCCCGCCGCAGGCGGTCAGCAGGGCCAGCGCGACAACGGCCGCGGCGGCGTATGCGCCTCTTTTCTCACGGTCAGCGGCCACGGATGTCTCGTTTCTCGTCGTGTTCCTTGAGCTGGCTGAACATCGCGTTATACGCGGCGAGCTCGGCGTCGTCGTCCCGTTCCGCCTTGCGGTCCGTGCGCTTGGCCTCGCGCTCCGAGGAGCGGCTCCACTGGAACATCACCCCGAGCGCGAGCAGCAGGGTCGGCACCTCTCCGATCCCCCACATCGCGCCCGCGCCGAACTTCTGGTCCTCCATCGGGCTCGCGCCCCATTCACGGCCCATGTTGCCGAACCAGGAGGCCTGCATGAGGGACTCGCTGCTCATGATGGAGACCCCGTAGAAGGCGTGAAAGCTCATCGTGGCCAGGAGGATCACCAGTCGGAACGGGTACGGCGCCCGGCGCGGCAGCGGGTCCGATCCGATCATGTTCAGCGCGAAGATGTAGCCGGTGAGCAGGAAGTGCACGTTCATCAGCTCGTGCCCGACGTGCTCGGAGAGCGCGAAGTAGAAGAGGTCGGTGTTGTAGAAGATGATGATCGAGCCAGCGAAGTTCGCGGCGGCGAAGAGCGGGTTGGTGACGAGCTTGGAGAACCACGAGTGCACGATCGCGAGGATCCACTCGCGCGGGCCCCGGGTGCCGTCGGTGCGCGCCGGAACCGCCTTGAGCGCGAGCGTGACCGGCGCACCGATGACGAGGAAGAACGGGGCGACCATCGTCAGGGCCATGTGCCCGATCATGTGGGAGGAGAAGAGCACCATCCCGTAGACCGCGAGGACGCCCGAGGTGATGTAGAACAGCGCGGCCAGGCCGACGAACCAGCAGACCAGGCGGATCACGGGCCAGCTGTCCCCGCGGCGGCGGACGGTGACGAAACCGATCACGTAGAACGCGGCGAGGATCGCGACGATGGCGACCCACAGCCAGTCGAAGCGCCACTCCGTCACCCATGAGCTGGCCGTCAGCTCGCCCGGCAGCTCGTAGCCGGTGAGGTAGCGGGCGGGGCTGGGGCTCTCGGGCTCGAGCTGCGGAACCGGCGGTGCCGTCCGGCCGAGCACGGCCGCGACCGCCATGACGACCGCCATGATGGCCGCCTCGACGCCGACGATCCGCCAGGCGGCCTTCGCGGCCGTCAGCTTGCCGGCGAGCAGGTGCGGGATCGTCAGCTGGCGATGCATCCAGCCGAGCGCCGCCAGCAGCAGGGTCAGCGCGGTCTTGACGACGATGAGCATGCCGTACGGCGTCGTCAGGTCGGAGGGCTCGCTGACGCGCAGCGCGGCGCTGATGACACCGGAGACCGCGACGAGCAGGATGGCTACCGTCGCGAGCCACGAGAACCGACGCAGCACGACGCCGGTGAGCACCGGCGTCGTCTGCTTCCCGGCGCCGGGGGCGCGGCCCGGCGCGGGCACGTCCAGCGTCCCGGCCAGACACGCGAGCACCGCGATGCCGCCGACCCAGAGGCACACGCCCGCGAGGTGCAGCAGCATGCCGTTGACGGCAGCCCAGTGGTCGTCGGCGCCGCCGGCGTGACCGATAAGCGAGAGCGGAAGGATCCCGATCATCGCGAACACGGCGCCGAGGCCGATGCCCGCGGGCGCACGGACCCCGAACGCCCAGGTGGCCGTGATCGCCGCGATGACGATCATCCACGCCCACGCCTGGCCGGTGCCGATGTTGAGGATGAAGTCGAGCATGCCGCTCGTGTACGCGTCGGAGGCGGCGACGGGCAGGCCGGAGACGTCGGAGAACGTGAGCACGAGAACGGCCGCCGCGGACAGCGTCCAGACCGTGGCGGCGCCGGCGGCCACGTTCATCGCCCTCTCGAACGCGGGATGTGCTCCGCCGGCGTCGGCGTCGGCGCGGGTCGGCTTGAGCCCGCGCGGCAGGATCGCCGCGGCGAAGACCAGGGCGCCAATGCTCGTCGCCATCGCCGTGTGGTGCACGGTGCGGGCCAGCGGCAGGCCCCAGCGGGTCACAGCGCCGGGGTCGGCGAGCGTGCCGGCCGCGGCCGCGCCCGTGTAGAGCAGCGCGGCCACGAGGGCCACGAGGCCCGCGGCGAACGCCGGGACGGTCAGTTGCGTCGGCTTCACGGCTCCAGGCTACTTCTGCTGCTTGCGGACCTTGGCGATCACGACGACGACGGCGGCGATCGCGGCGAGCGCGAGGATGATCACGACGGCGGGCCCGGCCCAGCCGCTGGCATTGTCCAGTTCGAGTTCGAGCGGGCCGCTCGTGGCCGGCTCGTCCGGATTCATCGCGGGGTCAGAGGAGGAGGAGGAGGAGGAGGAGGAGGAGGAGGCGCTCGGCTCGGGGGTTGGCTCGGCCGCGGCGTCGCCGCCGGAGGCGACCTCGAAGCCGAAGGCGCCGTCGTTGTCCACGGTGCCCTCGATCGGATGGCCGTCGCTCGAGATGACACGCCAGGAGAGCGTGTAGTCCCCGGCCGGCAGCGCCTCGTTCGGCGTGACGACCAAGTCGCCACCCTCCGCGGCGAATTCGGTCTCGTGGGTCGCCCCGTCGCCGTCGACGAGGTCGACCCGGGCACCGATGTCCTGAATCTCGCCGCTGAACGTGAGAGTCAGCTGCTCGGGGGCGGTCTCCAAGGCGTCTCCGTCGGCTGGATCCGTGGAGAGGAGCTGGTCGTGCGCGTGGGCCGCGGGGGCGCCCGCGAGTGAGGCCGCGGCCGCGGCGCCGAGGGCCAGGAGCAGCGCGGCGAAGAGGGCGAGCAGCACGGTGGAACGAGCGGTGTTCCGGGTGAAGATCATGGCGTCCTAACGAGATCGAAGGCGTATCTATTCTACGCCACGTAGAAAGGCCCACCCGGTCGCCGCGACGACTGAGTGGGCCTTTCGGCTTCCCGGTGTGGGGAAGAAAACAGGCGCGGAGCCCTTACTTGGCGACAGCGGCCTTCAGCTTGGAGCCGGCGGTCAGCTTCACGGAGTGGCCGGCCGGGATCTGGATGGCCTCGCCGGTCTGCGGGTTGCGGCCGGTGCGGGCGGCGCGGTCGGTGCGCTCGACAGCCATCCAGCCCGGGATCGAAACCTTCTCGCCCTGGGAGATCTGCTCGACGAATGCGTCGAAGACGGCGTCCAGAACGCCGTTCACGGCGACCTGAGAGTTGCCGGTCTTCTCGGCGACAGCTGCAACAAGCTCACTACGGTTCATAGCCAATGTGTGTCCTCCTGGACTGCTCTTCCCCCGGGCCTTACGGGCCGGGATGCCCCGCGGTCGCGGGGACTTCTGAGTGAAAACTATCAGCCATAGGCCCCTGACACGCCCAGATCTCGGCGATTTGGCCGGATTTTTTTGATTTTCCCCGGAATTCCAAGGATTTTCGGAGGTTCGGGCCCTGTTTTCTCCGCCTGACCCCTTCGGTTTGATCCTGATCACACTAGGCTGGGAGTCATCAGACACCCTGTGCAGGAGGTGCGCGATGAGACCACGAAACGACGACGAGCAGCGCGGTAGGCCACCGCTGCGCGACACCGACCCGCTGCTGCGCGCCGCGCGATACCGGGACGAGCAGGACCTCGAGAGCCGCCCTGCAGCGCCGGAGTTCGTCGACGGGTCTACTGCTCCGGAGATCCGCCCCAGGTTCCACGAGCACGACGACGTCGGCGAGGTCGCGGCCGGTGCGATCGACCAGGCCGTAGCCCGCGGCGACTTCGACAACCTGGCCTACGCCGGCAAGCCGCTGCCCGGCCTGGGCGGCACCCACGACCCCGACTGGTGGATCAAGGGCCTCATCGAGCGCGAGCGCATCAGCGGGCTCGGCCCGCCTGCCATCGCCCTCCGTCAGGAGGCCGCCGAGTTGCGCGAGCGGCTGGACGGGCTCGGCGGCGAACGGCAGGTCCGCGAGGTGCTGCGGGACTTCAACGACCGGATCGTCGAGGCGCGCCGGCAGCTGCTCGGCGGCCCGCCCGTGGTCACGGACACGCGCGACGAAGACGACGAGGTGCGCCTCTGGCGGCAGCGGCGCGAGGAGAAGGCCGCCGCGGCCGAGGATGAGCGCCGGCGTCGTGCGGAGCTCGAGGAGCGGGAGCGGGCCGAGCGCCGCGCCCGCCGTCTGCGCCGCTGGATCCCCTGGGCCTGAGAACCGATGGCGGCCGGACGGGGGATACAGCCCTACCGGCCGTTGCCCTGGGCTCGACCCGACATGGCCGCGTCGGGTCAATCGCTGCCACTAGGCGCGCATGCACACCTTTAGAGCCATTCCTTGCTGGCGGCGGCCACGCCCAGCTGGAAACGAGTGGCAACCTCCGCCTTGGTCATCAGCAGCTGCAACCGTCGCTGCACGGTGCGCAGGCTCGTCCCCAATTGCCCGGCGATTGCCTTGTCGGTCAAGCCGGCGCGGAGAAGCACGAGCAGGTGCTGGTCCGCGCCGTCGAGCTCCGGACGTTCGGCTACCCGTTCGGCGGGCAGATACGTCGTTTGGGCCCGTTGCCAGCACAACTCGAAGAGGGCGCACATGGCATCGAGCAGCCCGCTCCGCCGCAGCAGCAGCGCGCCGACTTCATTGCTCGTGGCCCCTTCGCTGGAGAGCGGAAGCAGGGCCAGTTCCTGATCGGCTATCAGCATGCGCAGCGGCAATGCATCGGTCACGCGGATTTCTTCGCCGGTAGCCGCGGTAGTTGCCACCTGTTGGGCGAATCCCGGCTTGTTGAGCGCCTGTGACTCGATGATCACCCGGTAGTTGACCCCCCGCGCGATCGCAGCTGCTTCGTCCACGTTCTCAGCGGAATCCATAACCAGCACATCGGGCTTCACCATGGCCCATACCGACTGCTTGGCTCCACGCTGCAGCTGCGCGAAGTGCTGGGCCACCGCCTGAGGCCCACGGACCACGTCAATGACATCCAGGCTGACCCGCCCGGCCGCCGACTTGTGAAACAAGTCGGTCAACGCGTGGAGCTCAAGCTCGGCCTGACGAATATCCTGCTGCCGCTCGACAATGAGCGAACCCAACGCAAGCTCCGGCGGCGAGGCGATGAAATGGTCGTGTTTGGCCACCGAGCGAGCCACCAGCCCCAGGGATTCCAACGATTCCAGGGTCAAGCTCACGTCGCCGAGGCCTGCATTCAGTTCGTCGGCGATGTCCTCTGCCGCGGCAGAGGGCATCGCCACAAGCTGGCGATAGACCAGCTCTTGCAGTTCGGTTAGTCCCAGCACACTCAGCATCATTGCACCTTTACGACATCGGCCTTTGAACCCAATGATGACAGAAAGTGGCCATGGCACTTATCCGCCATTGTGGTTGGAACTCAAGTTTGGCACATTGTTGTCAACCACACATCGCCACATGTTCCCCGAAAGGCCCTCATGCCCAGAATCAAACGAACAACAGCTGGCGTCGCAGCGCTGGCTCTTGGCGCTAGCCTGCTAGGCCTGACCCCGCCTACGGCGACAGCCACCCCGCAGGGTCCAGAGAACCCCATCGTCGGTCAGAACGACGCCGGGGGCCCGGCCGCCGTGACTCTGATCAACGGCGACACGATCTTCGTCAGCACGTCTTCCGACGGTCACCCGACGGCCATCGTGCCCAGCGGACGCGACTACTTCACCCGCATCGTCAATGAAGACCTCTACGTGTTCCCCGCGGACGCCCAAGGCTTCCTTGCCTCGGGCCAGTTGGACAGCGAGCTGTTCAACGTCACCGGGTTGATCCGCCAGGGGTACGCTGATGCCGACTCCGATTCGCTGCCGCTGATCATGCAGGGCGCTACCTCCGCCGTCGCCCGCACCGCCGGGATCGACGTCGTGACCACTCTCGATTCCATCGACGCCACTGCCCTCACACTGGGTAAAGACACCGCGGCCCGCAGTTACCAACAGCTCGTGGACGCCAAGGTGTTCAGCAGCGACTCCGAAAAGAAGATCTGGCTCGATGCGCGCGTGGAGCCAAGCGAGGTCGATCTCGATCCTGCCACCGGCGTGGCCCAGGCCGGCGCCGAAGAAGCCTGGGACCTGGGCTTCAACGGCCAGGGGACCAAGGTCGCGGTGCTTGATACCGGCTACGATGCCGATCACCCGGATCTGACCGACCAGGTCACCGACACCAAGGACTTCACCGGGGAAGGTATCGAGGACGGTCAGGGACACGGCACCCACGTGGCCTCCACCATCAGTGGAGCCGGGGCCGCTGACCCCTCCAAGACGGGCATGGCACCCGAATCCGAGCTACTGATCGGCAAAGTGCTCGGCACCAACGGAGGCCAGACCTCCTGGATCATCGCCGGCATGGAATGGGCCGTTGAGCAAGAAGCCGACGTGGTCAACATGAGCCTCGGCTCGTCCCAGCCAACCGACTGCACCGACCCGATGTCCCTCGCCAGCGAGGAACTCTCCACGCAGAGCCAGACCCTGTTCGTCGTAGCGGCCGGCAACTCCGGCGCTCGCGAAACGGTGAGCGCCCCGGGCTGTGCCGAAGGGGTACTCACTGTGGGCGCAGTGGACTCCGAGGGCGCTCCGGCAGCATTCTCCAGCCGCGGAGCAACGCTGGGGGGACACAACATCAAGCCTGACCTGGCCGCCCCCGGCGTGGAAATCCTGGGTGCCAAGGCCGGAGGCGCCGAGGGTGATGCCTATGTGAAGATGTCCGGCACCTCGATGGCCGCGCCGCACGTGGCAGGAGCCGCTGCACTGCTGCGCCAGGCCCACCCCGACTACTCCGCTCAACAGCTCAAATCAGCCCTGGTCTCCTCGGCCAAGCCGGACGCATCCGGCGACGTCTACACCTCAGGTTCCGGCGAACTGTGGACACCGGATGCCATCACCACAGAGTTGACTAGCGATGTCAGCGTCGAACTTGGTGACTTCGACTGGCCGCACGGAAAATTCCAGCGGTCCACCGAGCAGGTCACCTACAACAACACTTCCGAGGCGCCGATCAAGCTGAAGCTTAAGGTCGAGGACCTCACCGGCGCCGATGGTCAGAAGGTCCCGGCGCACCTGATCAAGCTCGGCGCCGGGCAGATCACCGTTCCGGCCAACGGCAGCGCGAGCGTCGAGGTCACCGCCAGTGGCGACGCGAAGAATCTACGCGAAGGGGCCTACGGCGAGATCGGAGCACGCATCGTCGCTACCCAGATAGGCGACAAGGAGACCCGCGCGGTCACGTCGGTCGGCTTCTGGCTGGAACCGAAAACCGTCGATGTAACCTTCAAGAGCATCGACCGCAACGGCGACAACGCCGTCAGGGGTTACCTCGACCTGACCGACATGCATCAGCCGGCTCGAACCATGAACTACTTCTCCGGCGAAGACTTGACCCTGCGCGTACGCGCCGGTGACTACGTGGTCTCATCATTCATCGGCACGCAGGGCGGAGGGGGCGCAGACTCGTACGCCTACGTCGGCGACCCGGAGATGAGCCTGACCGAAGACACCACGGTGGTGCTCGACGCCCGAGAGACCACTCGGGTCGAGCTGGCCGGAGACCGCCCGATGCAGATCCGCTCTGGTTCACTGGGCTTCGACCGCAGCTGGGATGACAAGTGGCGGCTGGCCGCTTCCTACGTGGCCGGTTCGGCGACCGAGCTCTACGTTTCGCCCACCGACAAGGTCAAGTACGGCACGTTCAGCTTCGGCACCTACTTGCGCGCCTTCGATCCGGCCGTGTCCACTGCGGACAGCTCCTACGTCTACAATTTGGCCTTCACCGAAGAGGACAGAGTGTCTAGGGACCAGCTTCACGAGGTGCCCGATTCGGCACTCGGTCTGGTCTCGGAGAGCTGGCACGCCCAATCCAGTGGACCGTGGAACTCCCAGGACTGGACGCGTGTCATGCCAGAAGAGGCCGGCGCCGACCCCTTCTTTACGGCCGTCAGTTCGCCGCTGACCTCGCCGATGAAGCGCACCGCCTACTACTCCGCAGACATTCCCTGGCAGCAGCTGGCCCAATCGGGTCAGATCAATCAGTTCCCTGAAATCTGGTTCGATCCGGTACGCCGGTACAAGGCAGGTTCCGACTCGATCGTGGATTGGTTCAAGCTCCCGACGAACACCGGGATGGCTATGACGGCCTCCGGTGAACCCAGCCGCGTCGCGGAGCGTCAGGGAAACTTGGTGGGCTTCAGCTTTCCGCAGTGGAAAGACTCCGAAGTCGGCCGCGTCGGACTCGGCGGCCTCGCCGACGTCGGAAATCTATCGATCTACGAGAACGGTGTGCTGCTCGATAGCTTTTCGACTCCGTCAGGTGCCTCGCAGCTCGCCCTCGAGAGCTCCAAGGTGACCGCTGTCGTCGACCAGCGCCGGCTGCGTCGTGACAACTACTGGGACCTGGGCCTGCGAACCAGCACCTCGTTCAGCTTCGATTCGCAGGCCCCGGCCGGCGATGAGGTCGTGCCGCTGCCGATCGCGCTGCCGAGGCTGGACGCTGAGGTTGACGACTTCAACCGGGCGCCCTCCGAGGCGGAGTACCCGGTATCTGTCAACCTGCAAGGTCAGAACGGCTACAACCCGGGTGGCATCGCCGCGATGACAGCTCGGGTCAACTACGAGAATCTCCAAGGGGCCGACGACCTGCTGGTCGAGGATTCCACCTGGAGCGAGGCGAAAGTGATCGAACAGGATGGGCGGTGGAAGGTTCTCGTCGACAACTCGGCCGCGGTGAACGGTTTCGTGACGCTTCGTCTGACCATCGAGGACGCCAACGGTACTACGATCGACCAGACCATCGAGCACCTCTACGGAGTCGACGACTAGATTGCACAGCACCATTGGCGGGGGCCGGATTCGACCGAATCCGGCCCCCGCTCGCTGCCAGCGCTGCACGTGGACGACCGCCAGCTTGTGGTCTTTCGAAAGTGGTGGCCACGCGCCGTCCCCTCCGGGCGACATCGGCGATGAGGTGCGCCTCTGGACCCCTGGGCCTGAGTGCGGACGCGCGAAAGGCCCCCGCTCAACAGAGCGGGGGCCTTTCGAATCCGGTTCAGCCGGCGGCTAACGCACCGAGGTGCGCGTGCGGCTTACCAGGAGGACTTGGTGATGCCCGGCAGCTCGCCCTTGTGGGCCATGTCGCGGAAGCGAACACGGGAGATGCCGAACTTCTGGAACGTACCGCGCGGGCGGCCATCGATGGCGTCGCGGTTGCGGACGCGCACCGGCGAGGCGTTGCGCGGCAGCTTCTGCAGGCCGAGGCGGGCCTCTTCGCGGGCCTCTTCGGTCGCGTTCGGGTCAACCAGGGTCTTCTTCAGCTCGGCACGCTTCGCGGCGTAACGCTCGACGATGACCTTGCGCTGCTCATTCTTGGCAATCTTGGACTTCTTGGCCATGTCTTAGCGCTCCTCTCGGAATTCGACGTGCTTGCGGATGACCGGGTCGTACTTCTTCAGGACCATGCGGTCCGGGTTGTTACGACGGTTCTTGCGGGTCACGTAGGTGAAGCCGGTCCCAGCGGTGGACTTCATCTTGATAATCGGACGTACGTCCTTGTCCTTAGCCACTAGAGCTTCACTCCCTTCGCGAGCAGCTCGGTCACCACGGCGTCGATACCGCGGACGTCAATGGTCTTGATGCCCTTGACCGACAGCGTCAGCGTGACGTTGCGGCGCAGGGACGGAACCCAGTAGCGCTTCTTCTGGATGTTCGGGTCGAACCGACGCTTCGTGCGGCGGTGCGAGTGGGAGATGCTGTGGCCGAAGTTCGGCACTGCACCGGTCACCTGGCAAACTGCTGCCATGATCACTCCTCAGTAGTAGTAGTAAAACGGCGGTACTCTTCAAGCAGGCGCGCGCCACGGAAGCGGCTTGCACCTGTTAATGCGTTGAAGCGTCCCGCCACCAGTTGTGACACCGTTCTTTACTGCTTGAAGGTAACCAGGCTGGGTGAGATCCAACCGAAGCGCCCTGTCTTGCGCGATATACGGTGAATTCGGCGGCCCAGTGGGATCATCTTGCGATGTTTCCCTATCCCACAGGCCGCTTTATTCGGTTTACGGGCAACCATGCCTGCGCGCACGAACGTGGTTCGCGCATGACGGCAGGCATGACTTAACGCCTTACTATCCTAGAGCGCCGGGGCCCGCAGCGCAAAACGGGAGGTGGTGCGCTCAGTCACCCCGGTCGTGGAAGATCCAGTGGTCGGAATCGAGACCCCGTACGATCTTCTGCCCGATGCGGGTCAGGTCCGCGATGTCCCGGTCCTCGAGCTGATCGAACATGAGCCGGCGCACGGACTCCACGTGCTCGGGGGCGAGGGCCTCGACGGAGTCGATGCCCTCGTCGGTGAGGGTCGCCGTCGTCACGCGCGCGTCGACCGGGGACCGCCTGCGCTCGACCCAGCCGCGGCTCTCCAGCTTCTTGACCACGTGGCTCAGCCGCGAGAGGGACGCGTTGGTCTTGCCGGCGAGCTGACTCATCGTCAGCGTCCGATCGTCCTCTTCGGAGAGCATGGCGAGCACGTTGTAGTCGAAGATCGTCAGCCGCGCCTGCTTGTGCAGCTCGCTGTCCAGCGTGCTGGGCAGCTTGAGCATGACGGCCCAGAGCGCCAGCCATGCTTCCCGCTCGTCGGGCGTCAACCACCGTGGTTCCGTCATGCGCTCAATTCTGACACAGGTCGTGTTGGTTGCGCAGGGAAACGTCCATGTTTGACTAGGAGTTTCGCGCGCTTCAACACTCGACGACGTTGACGGCGAGACCGCCGAGGGCCGTTTCCTTGTACTTGTGGCTCATGTCCTTGCCCGTCTCGCGCATCGTCACGATCACCTCATCGAGGCTCACCCGGTGGTCCCCGTCGCCCATGAGCGCCATCTTGGCCGCGTTGATCGCCTTCGCGGCCGCGATCGCGTTGCGCTCGATGCACGGGATCTGCACCAGGCCGCCGATGGGGTCGCACGTCAGGCCCAGGTTGTGTTCCATGGCGATCTCCGCGGCGTTCTCCACCTGCTTCGGTGTCCCGCCGAGGATCTCGGCCAGTCCGGCGGCCGCCATCGACGACGCCGACCCGACCTCGCCCTGACAGCCGACCTCGGCGCCCGAGATCGACGCCTGCTCCTTGTAGAGCACGCCGACGGCCGCGGCGGTGAGCAAGAACCGCACGATCACGTCGCGCTTGACCGCCTCGAACTCCTCCGCGCCGGCCCCCCGCACCGCCGGCGAGTAGTGCGTCGCGTAGAACATGACAGCGGGAATGATCCCGGCCGCGCCGTTGGTCGGGGCGGTGACGACGCGACCGCCGGACGCGTTCTCCTCGTTGACCGCGAGCGCGACCAGGTTGACCCACTCCTGCCAGAAGCCCGGATCCCGGTTCGGGTCCTGCTCGGTAAGGCGCGTGTGCCAGGCCGGTGCCCGTCGTCGTACCTTCAGGCCCCCGGGCAGCAGCCCGGTGCGCTCGAGCGCGTTGTCCTTGGACGCCTCCATGACGTCCCAGAGGTGCAGGATCCCTGCGCGGACCTCGTCGCCGTCGCGCACCGCGCACTCGTTGGCGAACATGATCTCGCTGATGCTCGCGTCCTGCTCGCGGCAATGGCCCAGCAGTTCGACGGCGGTGCGGAACGGGTGCGGAACGCTGGCCAGGTCCTCCTCAATCTCCTGCACGACGGCGTCCTCGGCGCCCTCGCGCACGATGAATCCTCCGCCGATCGAGAAGTAGGTCTGATCGGCGACCGTCTCGCCGGCGGCGTCGAGTCCGACGAAGCGCACGCCGTTCGTGTGTCGCGCCAGCACCGTCAGCGGGTGCAGGACCATGTCGGCGACGCCGTACTCGAGCGTGCGGGTCGGCGCCTCGAGCTGCGCGGCGACGTCGACGCGGCCGGTCTCAGCGTGCGCGGCCATCCGCGCCTCGGCCTCGTCCGGGAGGATCTCCTCGGCGGCGTAGCCCTCGAGCCCGAGCAGGATCGCCGTGAAGGTGCCGTGGCCGCGGCCGGTCGCGGCGAGCGACCCGTAGAGGTCGATGCGCAGGTCTGCGAGGCGGGTGATCGCCTCGGTGTCCGCGAGGTGCCTGGCGAACTGCGCTGCGGCCCGCATGGGGCCCACCGTGTGGGAGGACGAGGGGCCGAGCCCGACGCTGAAGAGGTCGAAGACGCTGAGTGCCATGGGGATCCTTGCGACAGTGGATGGATCGGAAAACCACGACGACGCCGGCGTGGGTGGCGCCGGCGTCGTCGACAGGGTGCGCGGTGCGGGGAGGCGATCCCCGCACCGCTGCGGGTGGAGCGGGGTCCTTACTCGACGTCCCCGCCGTTGGCGGAGGCGTACTCCTCGGCGGAGAGCAGCGGGCCCTCCTCCGTGACCTCGACGGTGAACAGCCAGCCGGCGCCGTAGGGGTCCTCGTTGAGGATGCCCGGGTTGTCGACCGGCTCCTGGTTGACCTCGACGACCGTGCCGGTGACCGGGGAGAAGATCTCGGAGACGGACTTGGTGGACTCGACCTCGCCGCACGGCTCGCCGGAGGTGACCTCGGCGCCGACCTCGGGCATGTCGACGTAGACGACGTCGCCGAGGGCGTCGGCGGCGATCTGGGAGATGCCGATCCTGGCCGGGGAGGCCGCGTCGATCCACTCGTGTTCGGCGGAGTAGCGGAGGGTGGAGAGAACCTTGCTCATGGGCGTTCCTTTTCGATTGGTGGTGCTTGCGACGGTGGGGACGGTTCTACGTTACTTCTCACGCTTGTAGAACGGCAGGGCGACGACCTCGAACGGCTGTGGTTTACCGCGCAGGTCAACGTCCAGGGCGGTGCCGGGTTCGGCGAACTCGGCATCGACGTAGGCCATCACGACCGGGTAGCCGAGGGTCGGCGACGGCTGGCCCGAGGTGACGACGCCGATCTCGGCCCCGTCCTTGAGCACCGCGTAGCCCGTGCGCCCGGCGCGACGTCCGAGGCCCTTGAGCCCGACGAGCCGCCGGCTCGTGCCCGCGGCCTTGGCCTCCTCGAGCGCGGCGCGCCCGACGAAGTCGCCCTCCTTCTTGAGGGAGACGATCGGGCCGAGGCCGGCGTCGTACGGGGTGGTCTCCAGGCCCAGCTCGTTGCCGTAGAGCGGCATGCCGGCCTCGAGGCGCAGCGAATCGCGCGCCGCCAGGCCCGCCGGGATCAGCCCGGAGCCGTCTCCGGCGGCGAGCAGCGCGCGCCACAGCGCGACGGCGTCGTCGTTGGAGACGTAGAGCTCGAACCCGTCCTCGCCGGTGTAGCCGGTGCGGGCGAGCAGCACGTCGATGCCGGCGACCGTGATGTCGTCCGCCGCGTAATACGGCATATCGGTGACGATGGACGCAGACTCGGCCGCGACCTGCGTGAGCAGGATCCCCTCCGCGGCCGGCCCCTGCAGCGCGATCATCGAGGTCTCGGCGGACGCGTCGCGCACCTCGACCTCGAAGTTCGCAGCCCGCTCGGACAGGTCGGCGGCCACTGTCGGTGCGTTGCCCGCGTTGGAGACGACGAGGAACGTCGTCTCGCCGCGGCGGTAGACGATGAGGTCGTCGATGATGCCGCCGGCGGCGTTGACGATCATCGTGTACTTCGCCTTGCCGACCTTGACTGCGGCCAGGTTGCCGACGAGGGCGTAGTTCAGGAACTCGGCGGCGGCCGGTCCCTCGATCCAGATCTCGCCCATGTGGGAGATGTCGAACAACCCGGCGGCCTCACGGACGGCCTGGTGCTCGGCCAGCTCGGAGGCGTACTTCAGAGGCATGTCCCAGCCGCCGAAGTCCGTGAAGGAGGCGCCGAGGGCACCGTGTTCTGCGTGGAGCGCGGTTTTCTGCGTCATGATGTGCGTGTCCTCTCGGTTAGTTCGCGTCCTCGGCGGGGGCTTCGAAGGCCTCCGGCGGCGGGCAGGAGCAGACCAGGTTGCGGTCGCCGTGGGCGCCGTCGATGCGGCCGACGGGCGGGAAGTACTTGTCCTGGCGGAGGCGGTCCACCGGGAAGGCGGCCTGCTCGCGGCTGTAGGCGCGGGCCCAGTCGCTCGAGGCGACGGCGACCGCGGTGTGCGGCGCGCGGCGCAGCGGGGACTCCTCGACGGTGAATTCCCCGTGGGCGACCTGCTGAATCTCAGCGTGGATCTCGATCATGGCCTCGATGAAGCGATCGATCTCGCCCAGGTCCTCCGACTCAGTCGGCTCCACCATCAGGGTGCCGGCGACCGGGAAGGCCAGGGTTGGGGCGTGGAAGCCGTAGTCGATGAGGCGCTTGGCGACGTCTTCGGCGGTCACGCCCGTCTTGGCCGTGAGCTCGCGCAGGTCGAGGATGCACTCGTGGGCGACGAGGCCGCCGTTGCCCGTGTAGAGCGTCGGGAAGTACTCGGCCAGCGACTTGGACACGTAGTTCGCGGTGAGCAGGGCATTGGACGTCGCAGCCGTGAGGCCCTCGGCACCCATCATCGCGACGTACGCCCAGGAGATCGGCAGCACGCCGGCCGAGCCGTACGCGGTCGAGGCAACAGGCGTCCCGTGGTGGCCGTTGTGCGGTCCGGTCGGTGCGCCCGGCAGGAACGGGAGCAGGTGCTCGGCCACGGCCACCGGCCCGACGCCGGGTCCGCCGCCGCCGTGCGGGATGCAGAAGGTCTTGTGCAGGTTCAGGTGCGAGACGTCGCCGCCGAACTGGCCCGGCTGGGCGAGGCCCACGAGGGCGTTCATGTTGGCGCCGTCGATGTAGACCTGGCCGCCGGCGGCGTGCACCTTGTCGCAGACCTCGCGCACGTCGGCGTCGTACACGCCGTGCGTGGACGGGTAGGTAACCATGATGCCGGCGATCGAGTCGCGGTGCTTGTCGATCTTGGCGTCGAGGTCTTCCGCGTCGATCGTGCCGTTGGCGGCGGTTTTGACGACGACGACCTTGAGCCCGGCGAGGACGGCCGAGGAGGCGTTGGTGCCGTGGGCGGACGCCGGGATGAGGCACACGTCGCGCCCGTCGTCGCCGTTGGCGACGTGGTACTGGCGGATCGCGAGCAGGCCCGCGTACTCGCCCTGCGAGCCGGCGTTGGGCTGGATCGAGACGCCCGCGTAGCCGGTGATCGCGGCGAGCCGCGATTCGAGGTCGTGGATCAGGTGGCGCCACCCGGCGGTCTGGTGCTCGGGCGCGTACGGGTGGATCGTGGAGAACTCCGGCCACGAGATGGCCTGCATCTCGGCGGTGGCGTTGAGCTTCATGGTGCACGAGCCGAGCGGGATCATCGTCCGATCGAGGGCGAGGTCCCGGTCCGAAAGCCGGCGCAGGTAGCGCAGCATCTGGGTCTCGGAGCGCACCGTGTGGAAGATCGGGTGCGTCATGTACTCGGAGGAGCGCACGACGTCGTCGCCCAGGGCCGTGCCCGCCCCGGCGAGGGAGGCCTCGGCCTCGGCGATGGCCTGCGTGGCGTCCGCGATGCCGAAGGCGGCGGCGACGACGGCCAGGTGGGCCGGCGTCGTGGTCTCGTCCGTGGAGACGGCGACGGTGTTCGAATCGATGAGGCGCAGGTTCACGCCCTCGACCTCGGCGTCGGCGACAATCGAGACGGCGCGGTCCTCGGCGGTGACCGTGAGGGTGTCGAAGTAGTTCTCGGCGGCCAGGGCGAAGCCGGCGCCGGAGAGCACGGTCGCGAGCGTGCGGGCGCGCAGGTGGGTGCGCTGCGCGATCTTCTTCAGGCCCGCCGGCCCGTGGTAGACGCCGTACATGCCGGCGGCGATGGCGAGCAGAGCCTGCGCGGTGCAGATGTTGCTCGTGGCCTTCTCGCGGCGGATGTGCTGCTCGCGGGTCTGCAGGGCGAGGCGGTAGGCGGCGGTTCCGGCGTCGTCGTAGGAGACGCCCACGATGCGGCCCGGCAGGTTGCGCTCGAGGCCCGTGCGCACGGACATGTAGGCCGCGTGCGGTCCACCGAAGAACAGCGGGATGCCGAGGCGCTGGGTGTTGCCGACCGCGATGTCGGCGCCCTGCTCGCCCGGGGGCGTGATGAGCGCCAGGGAGAGGATGTCGGCGGCGACGGTGACCATCGCGCCGCGCTCCTTGGCGGCGGCGATCACGGCGGAATGGTCGGCGACACGGCCGGAGTTGCCCGGCTGCTGCAGGACGATCCCGGAGATCTCGCCGTCGGGCAGGCCCTGCGACAGGTCGGCGACCTCGAGCTCGAAGCCGAGGGCCTCGGCGCGGCCGGCAACGACCGCGAGGGTCTGCGGGAAGAGGTCGGCGTCGAGGACCGTTTTGGCGTTGGCCTTCTTCTTGTTGGACCGGCGCATGAGCAGGACGGCCTCGGCCACGGCGGAGGCCTCGTCGAGCAGCGAGGCGTTGGCCACGGGCAGGCCCGTGAGGTCGCCGACCATGGTCTGGAAGTTCAGCAGGGCCTCGAGCCGGCCCTGCGAGATCTCCGGTTGGTACGGCGTGTACGCGGTGTACCAGGCCGGATCCTCGAGGACGTTGCGCATGATGACCGGCGGGGTCTCGGTCCCGTAGAAGCCCTGGCCGATCATCTGGGTCTTGATGACGTTCTTGGCGGCGATCGCGCGCAGGTCGTCGAGGACCTCGGCTTCGCTGCGGGCCGGCGGAAGCTGGAGCGCGGTTCCCTGGCGGATGTCGGTCGGGACGGCGGCGTCGACGAGGGCCTCGAGGCTCTCGAAGCCGACGGTCGCAAGCATGTGTTCCGTGGCGGCACCGCGCGGTCCGATGTGGCGGTCGGCGAAGGTGGCGGCGTCGTCGTGCAGGTGCACGGACGGCGTGGCGGGGATGACTGTCATCGGTGGAGACTTCCTGGTCGGCGAAGCGGGCTGTCGCGATCGCGGCGCCGCTGAGGACGCCGGAGGCTGTTTCCCTCCCCGCTCTGTA
Source organism: Zhihengliuella halotolerans (assembly GCF_004217565.1). Taxonomy (NCBI): domain Bacteria; kingdom Bacillati; phylum Actinomycetota; class Actinomycetes; order Micrococcales; family Micrococcaceae; genus Zhihengliuella; species Zhihengliuella halotolerans. The sequence continues at coordinate 2,253,427 of NZ_SHLA01000001.1, forward strand.
GTGAACCTGAGAGTTTCCGCGCCTGACTGCCATGCGCTTGCACCTTCGGTGAGCGTGCCGGCCGCGCAACGCGGCTGGCCCACTGCTTTCCAGAGTCGCCTCCTCGCGGCGGTGCGGGTGCCTGAGAGATTCCCGGGGAGGAAATTGCTCCTACGGCGCCCGACCGTGGCTTCGGCCGGGACTCTCCCGCCGCGTGTCGAAAGCGTGCGTCCGGCGGCGCAATGCCGCCGGTCACAGCTCCATCATAGTTGGAGGCCCGGGCACCGCCAACACGAGGGCCGGTTCGTCAGACGTCGTTGGTGCGGATCGTCCCGCCGCCGGCGAGCGGAACGTGCCACTCAAGCCGGATGGAGAGCACGCGCAGGACGAAGACGAAGACCGCGATCAGGCAGCCGGCGACGACGCCGAACCACCCGAGCTCGAGCGTCAGCACGGTCAGGGCCGCCCCCAGCATGGCGGGGATCGCGTAGACGCCGCGCGGGTTGAAGACCTGCGGCACCTCGTTGGCGACGACGTCGCGCATGACGCCGCCGCCCACCGCGGTCGTCAGGCCCAGCAGCGCGGCCGACACGGCGTGCAGCCCGGCCTCGTGCGCCGTGATCGTGCCGACGATGCAGAACAGGGCCAGCCCGCCGGCGTCGAACAGCAGCAGGGGGCGGCGCACCCGCGTCTCGTGGACCACGCGGGTCGCCACGAGCAGTGTCGCGAGCACGGGCGGCAGGAGGTAGACCGGCTGGGCGAACGCGTTGGGCACGCCCTGGCCGATGATCACATCGCGGCACACACCGCCGCCGAGGCCGACGAGCGAGGCGAGCAGGAGGGAGCCGACGACATCGAACTTCTTGCGCGCGGCCAGCAGGGAGCCGGAGACCGCGAAGAAGAAGGTGCCGAGGAGATCGAGAAGAAGCATGGACATCGCTTCAGGATCCTAGCCGCCCGGCGCCGCCCGTGCACGGCGGGGGCGTCAGCGGGCGGCGGCGCGCGTCCGGCGTGCCACGGGCGCCCACACCACGACGACGGCGGCGCCCCACACCGCCCAGCTGAGGCCCTGGTGGCCCCAGTAGGCGCCGTCGGGCAGGGCGGACGTCTCCGACATGAGGTTCGAGTAGGCGAAGACCAGCACCGTGTTCAGCATCGCGTGGCCGGCGACCGCCGGCCACACCGACCGGCTCAGCCAGCGCACGCCGGCGAGCACGAAGGAGGCCAGGAAGAGATTGACGGTGGTGGCGAGGACCTCGCGCCAGGAGGAGACGCCGTCGAGCGCGTAGGCCGCGGTCAGCGGGACGTGCCAGAGCGCCCAGAACGCGCCGATCGCTGCCGTGGAGCGCCAGAACCCCCAGGCCGCGAGCGTCGAGGCGAGGTACCCGCGCCAGGCGAACTCCTCGCCGAAGGTCAAGAGCATCGTGGCGGCGGCCAGCGGCAGCACCCAGACTGCCAGCCCGCGCGCATCCGCGCCCGGGGCGAACTCGACGAACCCGAGGGCGGATGAGGCGGCGATCACGGCGGCCGGAATCGCGATCATGAGACCGAGCAGCGCCGCCGTCGTCCCGGCGATCCGCCCGGGCGACGCGCCGCGCAGCCCGGCCCAGCGCAGCAGCTGCACCGGCCGGCCGAACGCGAAGTGCAAGGCGAGGACGACGACGGCCGGCGCCCACATGACCGCTGGCGTGAGCACTCCGAGATAGCCGGAATCGGCGCCGGCGAGCGCGGGCGCGCAGAGAGCGAGCACGAGCGCGAGCATGACGGCTCCGAACACCGTCAGGAAGCGCGGCGCCCAGGCGGGCAGGTTGCCGTCGCGGCGGGAGGGCAGGCGCACGGCGGCGGCGGGTGCGGGCGATGAGGTGGTGGTCATGTCCACCATGGTTCGCCGGCCGCGGGCCGATTCCAAGGCTTATCCGGCGATTTCAGGGCGAACCCCGGCCGGACCCGGGTCCTCCCCGAGCCGAGCCCCGGGGTCCTCCCCTACTCCGGGTAGACCTGAACGTAGTCGGGGTACTTCGGGTCCATCCGATCGCCCGAGCTCTTGCCGGTCAGGCGGCGCTGCACCCACGGCAGCAGGTGGGTCTTCGCCCACTGCGCGTTCTGCTTGATCTCCTCGACGCGGCCGCGGGAGGCGGACGTGTGCAGTTCCGGGACCTCGATCGTGTGGTCCAGACGCAGCAGTTCGAGGATGTGCGTGGCCATGAGGCAGTGGCCCGAGGTGTTCATGTGCAGCCGGTCCTCGTCCCAGTAGCCGATGTTCTGGAACTCGCGCCAGCGCCAGTAGTCGGCGATCACGATCCCGCGCCGGTCGGCGATCTCGCGCAGACGCTCGTTGAACAGCGCCACGCGCCCCAGGGTGGCACTGAAGATGGGCGACTCGGACACGTCGAACCCGGTGAAGACGACGACGTCGGCTCCGGTCGCCTTGAGCTCGCCCAGGGCGTCGTCCAGCTGGGCGACGATGGCCTCGACGTCGACGCGCGGGCGCAGGATGTCGTTGCCGCCGGCGGAGACGGTCACGAGTGTCGGTTTTAGCGCGATGGCCTGCGGCACCTGCTCGGCGACGATCTGGGGCAGCTTCCGCCCGCGGATGGCCAGGTTGGCGTAGCCCCAGGCCGGGTCGGCGGTGATCAGCTGCTCGGCGACGCGGTCGGCCCAGCCCCGTACCCCGTTGGGCCGGTCGGGCGCGGGGTCCCCGACACCCTCGCTGAAGGAATCTCCAATGGCAACGTATCGCTTCTCGAAATCCACGTCCTTCACGATAGACCACTGCGCACCGGCCCCGCGCCATTGCGGCACGCGCGGCCGCAATCGGGGCTCTACGCGACGAGCGCCTTCAACACGGCCTGGCGCACACTGAGGCTCAGTCGGCCGTTGCGCCCGAGCGTGCCCATCTCCTCGGCTCGTGCCGGGACGTAGCCGAACGCAATCCCGTAGGCGGGATCCGCGTAGCCGAACGCCCCGTTCGCGCCCTCGTGGCCGAAGACCCGCCAGGACCCGAAGTCCTTCTCCGGGGTCGGCTTCATGAACACCACGCCGAACGCCTTGAGCCCGCCATCGGCCCGGTCGAGGCCGAAGACCTGATCCTCGGCCATGATCGTCTGAGTGTGCTCCGTCAGCAGGGGCGCGCTGCGCGTGCCGTCCTCGAGGACGACGCCGGTGCTCGCGGCCGCGTACAGCCTCGCCAGCCCGCGGGCGTTGGCGACGCCGCCGGCCGAGGTCATGCCGACCGCGCGGATCTCGCGGCTGTTCGGCAGGTCGAGCAGATCGCCGGGCTGCCCGTCCTCCCGGGTGAAGCCGCCGGTCGAGTTGAACGCGGTCCCGAGGTAGCCGTACGGGTCAATGAAGGGCAGGGGCGCGGCCGCGGGCTTGAGCACGTCCCGGTAGCGCGGCTCCTCGGACTCCGGCAGCCCCAGGTAGAAGTCGACGCCGTGCGGGGCGCGGACGCGCTCCTCGTAGACCTCCTGCAGGGTCCGGCCGGTGATGCGGCGGACGAGTTCCTCCATGAGGATGCCGATGCTCAACCCGTGGTACGAGAACGCGATCCCCGGGCGCCAGTTGGGCGGCTCTGCGGCCAGTCGGGCCGCGGCGAGTGCCGAGTTGTTGTACTCCTCCGCGGTGAAGCCGCCGGCGACGCCGAGGGAGCCGGCCTGGTGGCTCAGGGCTTGGCGGACGGTCGTGGTCTCTTTGCCGGCCTGCCCGTAGTCGGGCCAGTAGGCCGCGACGGTCGCGTCGAGATCCAGCAGCCCGTCCTGCACGAGCAGAGCGATCACGATCGCGCCGGCGCCCTTGCTGCACGAGAAGACGCCGGTCAGCGCCTCGGCCCCGAACGCCGGGTCGTCGGGGCCCGCATCGGCGCCCACACCGGCCTGCGGCGCGCAATCGGGCCCGACGGCGAGATCGAGCACGAGCTCACCCTCGTAGTACACGGCCAGCTGCCCGGCGTAGTCCGGATCCTCCTGGCCGAAGCGTTCGAAGAGCTCGGCGACGGACGTGAAGCGCGGGTCGGTCTCGGTCACGGGTTTCCTTCCGATGTGTGGTCTGCGAGCAGTGCGGGCCAGCGGGCGGCCTAGCGCTCGGGCGTGGACTGGCGGAAGCGCAGGCGCCACCGCCCGTCTGCCTGCACCCAGAGCGAGGCGACGATGGTGGCGTAACCGGTGCCCGAGAGCCGGTAGGTGAGCAGCACGGTGTCGGCAATCGTCACGGCGTCGAGCAGCTCGAACGTGCCCGCGGGGGCCGCGGCGGACTCTTCAAGGACGGCGATCGCGGTGTCTCGGTCGTGCAAGTCCCCGTGGGAGCCGATCTGCCGGAAGTCGGCGTGCAGCAGATAGGAGACGGCCGAGGCGTCGGCTCGGACCTCGGGCTCGAGCAGCTCGCGCTCAAGGGTGACGACGGCGTCCAGCACCGCGTTGCCCGTCCCGGTCTCCTGGACGCCCTCGAGCGAGGAGAACAGGTCGGGCTCCGTGCCGTTCGCGACAGCGGTGGCCGAGGACGGGGCGGCCCGCGTCGGCACTGACGACGCGGGCGCCGTCGTCGTGCCCTGTGCGCCGGCGGCCGCCGGAGGGGCGCCGACGAGGCCGGGACCGGCGTCCGGAGCGACACCGCGCTGGTGGGCGGTCGCGGCGGCGCGGGCGCGGACGTCGGCGGCCTCGTTCAGGTCGTGGCCGGCATGACCCTTGACCCATTCGAACGTGTAGGTGCGGCCGGCGAGCGCGGCGTCGATCTGCTTGAGCAGCTCGACGTTGAGGACCGGCTTGCCGTCGGCCTTCTTCCAGCCCTTCCGCTTCCAGCCGGGCATCCACTTGGTCACGGAGTTGATGACGTACTGCGAGTCGCAGAGGATGTGCAGCGGCTCGTCCGGGCGGTCGGCCGTGGCGTTGAGCAGGTCCAGCACCGCCATGAGCTCACCCATGTTGTTGGTGCCGTGGTCCCACCCGCCGGCGCGCCAGTTCGCATCGTCGATGTACCAGGCCCAACCGGACGGGCCGGGGTTGCCGAGCGCGGATCCATCGGCGGCAGCGGTGATCGTCATGGCGTCAATCCTGCCATGTCGGACCCGCAGAACAGGTGCGGGCGGTCATCGGGGCGCGGGGCGGAGCGGGTCGCCTCCCCGCCGACGATTGGACGCATTCGAAGAAAATGTGAGAAGCTTCACAGGTTTTGCTGTGGTGTGCAACATAGATGACATCAATGACGTGCATCATTGGACGCATCACTTGAACCTTCATGGAGGATCCTCACACAATGAGCGAAGTCTTATCCGCAATCAACGACGTTATCTGGAGTGACTGGCTGGTCTACCTGTGCCTCGCCAGCGGCGTCTACTTCTCCGTCCGCTCCCGCTTCCTGCAGGTGCGGCACATCAAGGGCATGGTCGAGCAGCTGGTGCGGGGCGAGCGTTCGCCGTCCGGCGTCTCCTCCTTCCAGGCCCTCGCCATGTCCCTCTCCGGCCGCGTCGGCACCGGCAACATCGCCGGTGTCGCCACTGCGATCGCCTTCGGCGGCCCTGGCGCACTGTTCTGGATGTGGATGGTCGCCTTCCTCGGCGCATCGACCTCCTTCATCGAGTCGACGCTCGGCCAGATCTACAAGACCCGCGACCCGCTGACTGGCGAGTACCGCGGCGGCCCCGCCTACTACCTCTCCCGCGCGCTCGCCCACACCAGGGGCGCCCCGTTCTTCAAGGTCTACGGCTACGTCTTCGCCGCCGTGACCGTGATCGCCTGCGGCGTCCTGCTGCCGGGCGTTCAGGCCAACTCGATGGCCACCGCGATCGACGGCGCCTGGGCCCTGCCCTCGTGGTCCGTCGCCGTCGGCGCCGTCATCGTCCTGGCGTTCGTGATCATCGGCGGCGTCAAGCGCATCGCCAACTTCGCCTCCTTCGTCGTGCCGTTCATGGCCGTTGCCTACATCGTCCTGGCTCTGATCGTGGTGTTCGCGAACGCCTCTGCACTGCCGGAGATGTTCTCGATGGTCTTCCGCGCAGCATTCGGCATGGACGCCGCTTTCGGCGCCGTCGTCGGTCTGGCCGTGATGTGGGGCGTCAAGCGCGGCGTCTACTCGAACGAAGCCGGTCAGGGCACGGGCCCACACGCAGCCGCAGCCGCCGAGGTCTCGCACCCGGCCAAGCAGGGCCTCGTGCAGTCCTTCGCCGTCTACATCGACACCCTGTTCGTCTGCTCGGCCACGGGCTTCCTGATCCTCTCCACCGGCGCCTACCGCGTGCATGAGGGCGGAAGCTCCGACGGCCCGGTGCTCGCCGAGGGCGGGCTGCTCTCGAGCACCGCCGTCGTGGGACCGCAGTTCGTGCAGGCCGGCTTCGACAGCGTCTTCGCCGGCTTCGGCGCCTCGTTCATCGCGGTCACGCTGATGTTCTTCTGCCTGACCACGATCATCGCGTACTACTACATGGCCGAGACCAACCTGCGCTTCCTCGTGGGCAAGTCCTCGAAGACGCTCATTCCGGGCATCAAGGCCAGCATCGGCCGCGTGACCACCATGGCCCTGCAGGTCGCGATCCTCATCGCCGTCGCGTACGGCTGTGTGAACACCGCGGACAACGCGTGGGCGATGGGCGACATCGGCGTGGGCCTCATGGCCTGGCTGAACATCATCGGCATCCTGATCCTGCAGCAGCCGGCGTTCAAGGCGCTCAAGGACTTCGAGGCGCAGAAGAAGCTGGGGCTGGACCCCGTCTTCGACCCGAAGGTCCTGAACATCGTCGGCGCCACGTTCTGGGAGACCTACAAGACGGACCGCGAGAAGGAAAAGGCCAAACTGTAGTCCCCCGCACGACGTGCGCCCCGCTCATCCCGGGGCGCGCGGCATCACTCGCACAGACGAAAGCCGGCGTTCCGCCGTCGTACTTGATCCGTACGACGGCGGGGCGCCGGCTTTTCGCGTTCCCGTCGACGCCTCAGGCGGTCAGCGGGTTGGCTCCAGGGGCGACCTGCTCGCCCGGGCGGACGGGGCCCGGCGCGGTGCCGGTGCCGAAGGGCGTGCCGCCGAGCGCCTCGCGGCCGTGCTCGGTGAGCCAGCCGGAGAGGTCCGGGCCCGCCGGGACGATGCCAGTCGGGTTGATGTCCTCGTGCACGACGTAGTAGTGGCGCTTGATCTGGTCGAAGTCGACCGTGTCGCCGAAACCGGGCGTCTGGAACAGGTCGCGGGCGTAGCCCCAGAGCGCGGGCATCTGATCAAGCTTGTTGCGGTTGCACTTGAAGTGGCCGTGGTAGACGGGGTCGAAGCGCACGAGCGTCGTGAAGAGGCGCACGTCGGCCTCCGTGATGGACTCGCCCATGAGGTAGCGGCGCGTGCTCAGGCGTTCCTCGAGCCAGTCCATCGCGGCCCAGAGGCGGTCGTAGGCCTCGTCGTAGGCCGTCTGGTCCCCGGCGAAGCCGCAACGGTAGACGCCGTTGTTGACCTCGGTGAAGACGCGCTTGATGACACCGAACATCTCCTCCGCCTTGTCGGCTGGGAGCAGGTCCGGTGCGCCCTCGCGGTGGAACTGCCGCCACTGGGTCGCGAAGTCGAGGGTCATCTGCGGGTAATCGTTGGTGACGACCCCGCCGGAGGAGACATCCACGATCGCCGGGACGGTGATGCCGCGCGGGTAGTCCGGGAAGCGCTCGAAGTAGTTCTCCTGCAGGCGCTCCGTGCCGAGCACGGGGTCGCGTCCACCCTCGTCGAGGTCGAACGTCCAGGAGCGCACGTCGTGCGTAGGTCCCGGCGTGCCTAGCGAGATGACGTCCTCGAGCCCGAGCAGGCGGCGGACGATGATCGCGCGGTTGGCCCACGGGCACGCGCGGGCCGCGACGAGGCGGTAGCGCCCGGCCTCGACGGGCCACGCCCGCGCCCCCTCGGTCAGTCCGGCCCCGAGTTGGCCGATCGTGCTCGGTTCCGCGGTCGACAGCGCGGAGACGGCCTCGACGTCGGCGACGATGCGGTCCTCGATGTAGTTGGTGTCCCGCGTGAACTCGCCACCCGTGACGTACGCGCCGCGAGTCGAGTGTTCGGTCGGGGATTGCTTCCCGCTCATGCCGTGACCTCCTGCTTTCGAACGGTTTCCAGGGCGCGCGTCAACGCGACGACCTGCTCGAGCATCGACGCCAGCGCTCCGGCGGCGCGGTCGGACGGCGCAAACGTCCCGTCGTCGAAATCGGCGCCCAGGGCGAACATGACGGTCTTCTGGACGTGGGCGACGCCGACGGCGGAGAGGATTCCGCGCAGGACCTCCACGGCGCGGGCGCCCTTCGCCCCGCCGTAGGAGACGATGCCCGCCGCCTTGTCACCCCACTCGGCGAAGAGGTAGTCGATCGCGTTCATCAGCGCCGGCGACGGGGCGTGGTTGTACTCGGCGGTGACGAACACGAACCCGTCGAACGAGCCGATCTTCGCCGACCACACCTTGGTGTGCTCGTGCTGGTACTTCATTTTCGACGCCGGGTACGGCTCGTCGAGCAGCGGCAGGTTGTAATCGGCGATGTCGACGAGCTCGAACTCGATGTCGGGCCTCGCCTTCCGGGCCTCGGTCAGCGTCCACTCGGCCACTTGGGGATTCAGCCGCCCGGGGCGGGTCGATCCGGTCAGAACAGCGATCCTGGTCATGCAAACCTCCTGCGTCGATGTGGCTCTACCACCAACTTACATGCTTTTGCATCTAACTGGCCAGTGCCTGCGCCCCCTACTTCAGCGCATCGAGGTGGACCGGCTTGACGGAGACTACGTGCCCCGCGAACTCCTCCGCGTGCTTGGTCACGTACCGCTTGATGTAGGGGCACACGGGCACGATCTTCAGGCCCGCGGCCACCGTCTCCTCCAGCGCGGTCTGCGCCAGCACGCCGGCGAGGCCGCGGCCGCCATAGGCCTCGTCGACCACCGTGTGGTAGAAGATCCGCTCGTTCTCGCCGTACCCGAGGTAGTACGCCCCGCCGATCACGGCACCTCCCTCGGCTTCGGTGTCCACCAGCTCATAGCGGAGCTTCTCGGTGTTCTCGCGCACCACGATCGCGGCGTTGCTCTCCTGCTCGGTCATTTCCGTCCTCTCTCCAGTCTTACTGTTCACGGGCGCGCAGTCGCGCGTGGGGCATCGCCGGTGCGGGCAGCGGCGCCGGCGTGCCCTCGGGGAAGGTGCCGAATCGCGGGTAGGGCGCGCCGTCGTCGTACTCCCCGCCGTTCGGCGCGGGGGCCGGATCGGCGTCGATCTCCGCCTGCCAGGCGGCGCGGTGGGCGACGATCTCCTCGTGCGCGCGGCCGACGAAGTTCCACCACATCACGATCTTCTCCGGGAACGGCTCCCCGCCGATGATGAGCGCCCGCACGCGCTTTTCTCCCGCCGAGAGGACGACGGCGTCGCGTCCGGTCGGCAAGTACGCCAGGTGATCACGGGGCAGGGTTTCGTCATCGAGCGACAGGTCGCCGTCGTCCAGCAGCAGGCCGTGCTCGAAGGACGGGTCGAGATCGAGCACAATCTCCGCCCCCGGTTCGAGCAGGATCTCCGCGCCGAGCGTCGGATGGTCCGTAACGACCGGAGACATGCTCCCGCCGAGTGAGCCGAGGAAGACGCGCAGCTCGGCGCCCTCGCCGGCGACGGGCTCCGGCGCGTAGTGCTCGAAATCCGGTTCCTTGCCCCGAGCCGCGTCCGGCAGGGCGAGCCACAGCTGGGCGCCGTGCAGCAGGTCGGTCTCGGGGGTGGAGAACTCGGAGTGGCTGATGCCGCGCCCGGCGGTCATCAGGTTGAGTTCGCCCGGCCTCACGGTCGCCTGGTGGCCGGCAGAGTCGATGTGCTCGACCGCGCCCGAAAAGAGCCAGCTGACCGTGGCCAGGCCGGTGTGCGGGTGCCGGGCGACGTTCATGCCGCCGGTCGCGGCGACGTGGTCGGGGCCGTAGTGGTCGAGGAAGCACCACGCGCCGATGAGGCTGCGCTCGCGCTGGGGCAGCGTGCGGCGCACATCCATGCTGCGCAGTCCGCCGAGGGGCACATCGCGCGGCTCGAGGAAGACGACGCCGTCGCACGGGTCGCCGGCTTGGCAGGTCACGGCCTCGGGGGCGCGCTCCAGATCGCTCATGGTGCCAGCCTAACGGGCTCCGCCCGCGCCGTCAGGAGGGGACGTCCGACCAGCTAGCCGCGGCGTGGCTGTTCCGCCGTTCGAGCCGGCGTGCAAAAGTAGGCGTATGACAGGTACCACCTTGCTGATCCTGGGCGCTTCGGGCGACCTGACCTCGCGCCTGCTCCTGCCGGGCCTCGCAACGCTGCTGAGCATTGAGACCGACCGCCGCGTGACCTTGGTCGGCGCGGACCTGCCTCAGATGTCCGAGAACGCGTGGCGGGAGCGGGTGACGGCTGCGTTCGGGCGTGCGGATGCCGCCGAGGCACTGCCGCGCGTGCTCGGCGACACCCGCTACGTTGCCGGCGACGCCACCGATCCCCACCTCTTGGGCAGGCTGCTCGAATCCCTCGAGGTCGACTCGGACTCTCCCCTGGTGATCTACTTCGCGCTGCCTCCCCAGGTCAGCGCAGCGGTCTGCGAGACGCTGGCCGGGCTGGACCTGCCGGAGAACACGACGCTCGCCCTCGAGAAACCCTTCGGCTACGACGCCCAGTCGGCCAAGGACCTCAACGTGTTGCTCTCCAAGTCGGTGCCCGAGGACCGGGTCTTCCGCATCGACCACTTCCTCGGGCTGTACACGGTCCTGAACCTGCTCGGCCTGCGCTTCGCGAACCGGCTCTTCGAACCCGTCTGGGACCGGGACTCGATCGAGAAGGTCGAGATCTTCTACGACGAGACGGTCACCCTCGAAGGCCGGGCCGGCTACTTCGACCGGGCCGGCGCCTTGCGGGACATGATCCAGTCGCACCTCTTGCAGGTCATGGCCGTCGTCGCGATGGAACCGCCCGCGAGCGTCGGCGAACGGGACCTCCGCGACGCGATCGGACAGGTGCTGCGGGCCGCCCGGGTCGTCGATCCCGTCGCCGATTCGCGGCGCGCCCGCTACACGGCCGGGTCGATCGGCGAGCGCGCGGTGCCCGACTACGCGGCGGAGGAGGGCGTCGACCCGGAGCTCGGCACCGAAACCCTCGCCGAGGTGGAGGTCGAGGTCGCGAACCAGCGGTGGGCCGGGGTCCCCTTCATCCTGCGCAGCGGCAAGTCGTTCGCCGCGGTCCGCAAGCAGGTGGTGGTGCACTTCAAGCCGCCGGCGCACATCCCCGACGGCCTCCTCGGCCGCGACACCCCGGACACCCTGACGATCGACCTGCGCCCGGACACGTTCACGCTGTCCCTGACGACCAACGGCTCGGGCGACGCGTTCACGCTCGGCAGGACGGACCTGGTCGGCGCGCTCGGTGGCAGCCAGCTCGAACCTTACGGCGAGGTGCTCTCCTCGATGCTGGACTGCAATCCGCGCCTCGCCGTGCGCGGGGATGCTGCGGAGGAGTGCTGGCGGATCGTCGAACCGGTACTCGCCGCGTGGTCGCGCGACGACGTCCCGCTGGAGACCTACCCTGCCGGCTCGCAGGGGCCGGAGGGTTGGTCCAGCACCCGCTGACGCGCCGGGAGTGCGCTGCTACATCTCGGACTTGCCGCGCCGCCAGTAGCCCATGAACGAGACCTGCTTGCGGTTCATGCCGGCGTCGCGCACGAGGTACCGGCGCAACTCCTTGATGGTCCCCGCCTCGCCGGCCAGCCACGCGTAGAACGGCTGGTTTCCACCGCCGGCCGTCTCCCACAGGATCGTCTCGTCGACGTCGATGTCCTCCGGCTCGCGGCCCGCGACGACCGCGCCGGCCGCCGGGATCGCCACAGCCGAGCGCACGGCCGTCTCCAGGAGCTCGCCGTGAGGCCGAGACCCGCGCGGCAGCCACTGCACGGAGACCCCGGAGCGCGTGAAGGACCCCTGGATGTCGTCGACCGACGGGACCTCGATGAACGCGTTGCCCGTCATGCCGGGCGGCAGCGTCTCCAGGATCGAGCAGATCGCCGGAGCCGCCGTCTCGTCGCCGGCGAGCAGGATGCGCCGGGCGGTTCCCGGGCGGAACTCGATGCCCGCGTAGTCCGTCCCGCACAGCGCGGCGTTCGGTCCGAGCATCGTGATCGTCTGCCCGGGCTCGGCCGTCGCCGCCCACACCGAGGCCGGGCCGCCGACGAGTTCGCCGTCGACGCGCTCGACGTGCAGGACGAAATCGACGTCGATCTCCGGGTACTCGCCCAGGTTCCCCGGGTGCCCCGCGGGCCGGTACGAGCGGATCGAATACGTGCGCAGCCAGCCGCGCTCGGCCGGCTCGATCTGCAGCCAGGTCCGGTACCACGCCGTGACGTCCGCGTCGTCGATCTGCCCGTCGGGGCGCAGCGCGGCGAAGTGGTCCACTCCCCCGCTGTCACCCGGGATGACGAGCTTGATGCGCAGATCCAGCGGGTGCCCGCCGGTGCCGAAGTGCGCGAGGTCCTCGCCGGTAAACGTGACCCGGCGGTAGCTCGGGCTCAGCGTCGTCGTCGCCACGGCGCGCAGGGTGAACGCCAGCGTGGGGCAGGCTTCGAGGGCCGGGCGCAGCCCGCCTGTCGGTGCGACGTCGTCGCCCCCCTGGGGCGCGGAGGCAACGGAGGGCAGCGTCCCCGTCGGCCGGCCGGCCGCGGCGCGCGAGGCGTTCTCGTCGTGGTTGACGTCGCGCACGACCCGGTTGCGCCCGATCGGCAACACGAGCGGCGTCCCGGCGACCGGGTCGGGAATGACGCGACTCGGCATGCCGAACACCTCCTGCACCATCTTCTCGGTCACGACGGCGGCCGGGTGGCCCTGCGCGTAGATCTCCCCGCTCTTGAGGGCGATCAGGTGGTCGGCGTAGCGCGCCGCGAGGTTGAGGTCGTGCAAGACGATCGCCACCGTGGTGCCGCGACGGCGGTTGAGGTCGGCGACGACGTCGAGCACCTCGAGCTGGTGGGCGACGTCGAGGTAGGTGGTCGGCTCGTCGAGCAGCAGCAGGTCCGTCTCCTGGGCGAGCGCCATCGCGATCCACACGCGCTGGCGCTGGCCGCCGGAGAGCTCGTCGATCGCGCGGTCGGCGAGTTCCTCGGTGCCGGTTGCGTGCATGGCGCGTGCGACGGCGTCGTCGTCCTCCGCGGACCAGCGGCGGAACCAGCCCTGGTGCGGGTAGCGGCCGCGGCCGACCAGCTCGCGCACGGTGATGCCGTCGGGGGCGACGGGCGTCTGCGGCAGCAGGCCGAGCACCTTGGCGATCTCGCGGGCGGGCTGGGAGTGGATGTCTTTGCCGTCGAGCACAACGGAGCCGCCGGAGGGCTTGAGCAGGCGGGACATGCCGCGCAGCAGCGTGGACTTCCCGCAGCCGTTCGCGCCGACGATCATCGTGACCTCACCGGCCGGCAGATCCAGCGACAGGTTGGCGACGATGGTGGACTTGTCGTATCCCAGGCTCAGCGACCGGGCAGTAAGTTGGGCCATGTCAGCCTCCCATTCCTTGTTTGTTGGAGCGCACCAGCAGCCAGAGCAGGAACGGTGCGCCGAGGGCGCCCGTGATCACTCCCGCGGGGAGGCTGATATCGCCGAAGAGGTTGGCGCCCGCGAAGTCGGCGGCGAGGACGAGGACCGCGCCCACGAGCGCCGAGCAGGCGAAATTGGTGCGGCCGACGAGCAGCCTCGCGAGCGGGCCCGCGAGGAACGCCACGAACGCGATCGGGCCGGTCACCGCGATCGTGCACGCGCTGAGGGCGACGCCAAGGACGACGAGCCCGGCGCGGGTGCGGCGGACGTCGAGGCCGAGCCCGCTGGCGGCGTCGTCGCCGAGCTCGAGGATCTGCAGCTTGGAAACGGCCAGCGCGGTCAGCGGCACGAGCACGACGAGGCTCACGAGCATCGTTCCCGCCCGTTCCCACGTGCTCGTCGAGAGTGAACCGACGAGCCAGTGCAGGGCGTCGCCCGCGGCGCGGACGTCGGTGCGCGTGAGCAGGTAGTTCATGACCGCCTGCAGCATCGCGGCGACGCCGATGCCGATGAGGATGAAACGACCGCCGGTGTGCTTGCCGGAGTCGGCCATGAAGTACACGAAGAGGGCCACGACGAGGCCGCCGGCGAACGCCACGAGGCTCAGCAACGGGCCGGCCAGACCGAACACGAGCATGCCGGTCACCGCCGCCGTCGCCGCTCCGTAGCCGACACCGATGACGTCCGGGCTGGCCAGCGGGTTGCGCAGCAGGGTCTGGAATACGGTGCCGGAGAGGCCCAGCGCGGCCCCGGCCATCGCGCCGACCGTCGCGGCGGGCAGCCGGTGCTCCAGCACGATGAAGCTCAGCCCCGGCAAGGTCTCGCCGGCGAAGATGCGCACGAGCTCGTCGACGTAGACGAACGGGCTGCCGAGCATCACCCGGGCGATGAAGAGCACGACGACGACGCCCGCGAGGATCGCCGCCACCCGGCGCACGCGGCGCGCCGAACTGCGCGCAGCGCTCGGGAGAACACCGCCGCTCGCGTGGGCGTCCGCGGGCGCCGGAGCGCTTTCTGCACGCTTGAGCACTAGAGAGTCACCTGCTTCCGGGTCCGGATGAGCCAGATGAAGACGGGGGCGCCGATCACCGCGGTCATGACGCCGACCTGCACCTCGCTCGGCGGCAGGACGACGCGGCCGAGCACGTCTGCGCCGAGCAGCAGCACCGGGCCGGCGAGGATGCTCAGAGGCAGCAGATGCCGGTAGTCGGCGCCGACCAGGAGCCGGAGGGCGTGCGGGACGACGAGGCCGAGGAACGCGATCGGCCCGGCCAGCGCCGTCGCGCCGCCGGCGAGCAGCACGACGCCGAGCCCCGAGACGATACGGCCGCGCCCGACGCGCACGCCGAGCCCGGTCGCGGCGTCGTCGCCGAGGGCCAGCGCATTGAACAGGCGCGTCGAGGCCAGCGCGAGCACCGTCCCGACAGCGATGAACGGCACCATGGTCGCCACCTCGGCGACGCTGCGGGCGCCGAGCACGCCGACCTGCCAGAAGCGGAACCCGTCGAGCGCCGTCTGGTCCATGAGCAGGACCGCGTGCATGATCGACGCCAGCCCGGCAGCCAGCGCGGCGCCGGCGAGCGCGAGCTTGACCGGGGTGGCACCCTCGCGACCCAGACTGGCGACCAGGTAGATGACGACCGCGGCGAAGGCGGCACCGGCGAAGGCGAACCAGGAGTATCCGGAGACGCTCGTGATCCCGAACAGGTGGATGCCGAGGACGACCGCGAGCGCGGCTCCGGCGTTCAGGCCGAGGATGCCCGGGTCGGCCAGCGGGTTGCGGGTGATGCCCTGCATCGCGGCGCCCGCCAGGGCGAGGGCCGCACCCACGACGAGCCCCGTCACCGTTCGCGGGATGCGCGCCTGGATGACCACGTGGTCAGTGATCGTCGGGTCATAGGCGGTCAGCGCCTGCCACACGACGGGCAGGCTCGTCGCGCGCGCGCCCACGGCCAGGGAGATCCCGGAGAGGACGACGACGGCCGCGACCAGCACGAGTCCCGTCGCCAGGGCACGGCCCACGGGGACCGGCTTCGCCGCGACGGACGTGCTGGCCGCCGTCGTGACCTCGTCCCCGGTGCGCAACGTCTCGGTCATGCGCTCTTCCTCATCGTCTCTCTAGACTGGTCAAATGGTCGATTCTTCTCAGCCGACGCCCGTTTCCGCGTTCGCCTCGATGCTGCTCGCACCCAACCCGGGCCCGATGACCCTCGACGGCACGCAATCCTACGCCGTGCGGTTCCCGGGTCACGACTCCGTCGTGGTGGTCGATCCGGGGCCCGCCGACGACGCGCACCTGACCGCGCTGGCCGCGCTCGGCGACGTCGCCCTGGTCTTGATCACGCACCATCACCCCGACCACACGGCGGGCATCGATCGACTGCACGACCTGACCGGTGCGCCCGTCCGGGCCGCGGCGGCCGAGTTCTGCCGACCCGCCGCGACCGGCCACCCCGCCCACGGCACGGACGCCGGCCGGACACTGCGACACGGCGAAGTGATCGAAGCGGCCGGGGTTCAGATCAAGGTCCTGGCCACGCCCGGACACACCTCGGACTCGATGAGCTTCTTCCTGCCCGACGACGGGGCGCACGGCGCGATGATCACCGGCGACACGATCCTCGGGCGCGGGACGACGATCCTCGACTTCCCGGATGGAACCCTCGGCGACTACCTCGAGACCCTCGAGACGCTGTCCGGGTTCGGGGACGCGAAGGTCCTGCCCGCCCATGGCGGGACGCTGCCGTCCCTCGCGTCGATCGCCTGCGCCTACCGTGCCCACCGCGAGGAGCGGATCGCCCAGGTGCGCGCCGCCGTCGAACTGATCGAGGGCGGGCGCGCGGGCGCCGAAGGCCCCGCAGCGGCGACCGTGGCCGAGGTGGCCGACGTCGTCTACGCGGACGTCGACCCCTCGGTCCGGTCGGCTGCGGAGCACTCCGTCGCCGCCCAGCTGGCGTACCTTCACGGCGAGGATCACCGGTAGCGTTTCAGGGCTACTTGATCAGTCCGTCGGCGGTCTCGACGAAGTCCGGGATGACGTTCTCGAGCGCCCACGGCAGACCCAGGACGTTGGCCGCGGAGATGGACATCGTCTCCTCGTTGGAGCGTGTGGCCACGAGGCCGCCGTTCGCGACGGCCGGGATCTGCGAGTAGAGGTCGTCCTCGGTAACGTCCGACATCTCGTTGCCCTCCGGGATGAAGGTGTAGAGGATGTCGGAGTCCAGCTCGTCAGCGCGCTCGACCGACCACTCGAAGAAGAAGGCTCCCTCCTCGGTGTTCTCCTCGACGACCGGGGCCGACGTCATGCCGAGCGTCTCGAAGAGGCGCTGGCGCGTGTCGCCGCCGGCGTAGACGTTGATCGTGTTCTCTGCGAGGTCCAGGTTCGCGGCGATGAAGGTCAGGTCCTCGATACCCGGGTGATCCTCGGCGATGGCCGCGAAGTCGGACTCGATGTCGGAGACCAGCTGATCGGCCTCATCGGGCTTGCCGAGGGCCTCGCCCGTGACCTTCGCCACGTCCTGCCACGGAGCCTGGTAGTTCTCCTCCTGCGGCCCGACGACGGGGGCGATCTTGGAGAGCTTGTCGAACTCCTCCTTGGTCAGGCCGGAGTAGCCCGCGAGGATGACGTCCGGCTCCAGTGCGGCGATGGCCTCGAAGTTCACGCCGTCGACCTCGCTGTAGAGCTCCGGCGCACCGTCCGATCCGAGCGGGGCGCCCAGCTCCTCGAGCTTGTCGTCCACCCAGGCGGTGGTCCCGTCCTCGCCACCGCCCCACGCATCGGCCGGCATGCCGACCGGAACGACGCCGAGCGCCAGGGCGGTATCGGCGTTGCTCCAGGAGACGGTGACGACGCGCTCCGGCTGCTCCGGGATCACGCTCTCCCCGTGGATGCTGTCGACGGTCACGGGGAACGCGCCGGTCGCGGCTTCGGAGGAATCGGAGGAGCCCGTCGCAGCGCCCGAGCAGGCGGAGGCGGCGAGAACAGTGGCGGCTGCTGCTGCGAGCAGGCCGACGCGGCGGGAAAAGGCCATGGGAAGTCCTTGAGGGGTCTCTAGTTGATTCGTGACGCGGCCAATGGGCCAACGAAGTAAGGCTAGCCTCAGCGGGCCGGATTACGCAAAACTTGTGTTACCCAATTGATCCGGAATCAAGCATCGAAGTTCGATTTGAGATTAGGTAAGCCTTCCTATAGCTTCGACTCCGACACCTATTTTCGTAATGGTTTCGTTCGCTAATTGGCGTGGGTCATCGAGGTCACCCGCCACTGAGACTGGAGAAGAACATGAAGCTTTCCCGCACGTCCGCATCGATCGGCGGCCTCGCCGCCGTTGCACTTCTGGGGCTGACGGCCTGCGGCGGCAGCACCGACGCGGCC
This sequence comes from Zhihengliuella halotolerans, assembly GCF_004217565.1. Classification (NCBI taxonomy): domain Bacteria; kingdom Bacillati; phylum Actinomycetota; class Actinomycetes; order Micrococcales; family Micrococcaceae; genus Zhihengliuella; species Zhihengliuella halotolerans. The sequence continues at coordinate 2,271,275 of NZ_SHLA01000001.1, forward strand.
GAGGCAGGCACCGATACCCCGGCGGAGACGATCACCGTCGAGACCAACAACGGCCCCGTCGAGGTCCCCGCGGACGCTGAGCGCGTCGTCGCCCTGGACAACACCTCGTTCGCGACCCTAAAGGCCCTCGGCGTCGAGCCCGTGGCCGCGCCGAAGCAGCTGCTCCCAAACAACGGCTTCGAGGACTGGCGGGATGACGAGGCGATCGCCGACGTCGGCACCCACCGCGAGCCGAATCTCGAGGCGCTCAACGAGGCGGCCCCGGACCTGATCGTCGGCGGCTATCGGTTCTCCGAGTACACCGACGACCTGGCGAAGATCGCTCCGGTCCTCGACGTCACCCCGGATGCCGAGACTCCCGGCGCCTGGCTGGACGGCTTGCGCACGCAGACCGAAACGCTCGGCACCGTCTTCGGCGCCGAGGAGCAGGCGGCCGAAATCGTCGCCGACTTCGACGCGGCTCAGACCGCCGCTGAGGAAGCCACCGACGGCGAGACCGTCTTCCTCGCCAACGCCTCGGGTGGAAAGATCGACAACGGCGCCGGCCGCATCGGGCGCCTGCTCGAGGGCGTCAACCTTGAGGACGTCTTCGCCAGCGAGGACCTCGACGGCGAATCGGTGCACAACGATTCCGGGCTGGCCCCGGAGACCGTCGCCGAAGCCGACCCTGACTGGATGATCGTGATGGACCGCGACGCCGCCGTCTCGACCGCCGAGGACGAGTTCACCCCGGCGCAGTCGCTCGTCGCCGCGCTCGAGAACGTCTGGGGCGAGACGACGTTCTTCGCCGGAGACCAGATCATCTACCTCAACACCGACTTCTACAAGACCGAGGGCATCCAGGCCTACACCGAGGCCTACGAGCAGATCTCCGAAGCCTTCTCCGCCAACTAGTCCCGAGCACACCTCCCGCCATGCGCAACCTCCCTACCCGGTACTTCCCGGCCGCCGTCGTCCTGGCGGCGGTCGGGCTGACCGCGGCCTCGCTGCTCGTCGGCGGGTACAGCATCACCTTCGAGAAGCTGCTGCACGATCCCGCCGCGCAACACATGTTCTTCGTCTCGCGCATCCCGCGCACGCTCGCGCTCATCTTCGCCGCGGCGGCGATGAGCGTGTGCGGGGTGATCATGCAGCTGATCACGCAGAACAAGTTCGTCGAGCCGACCACGGCCGGGACCGCCCAGTGGGCGGGACTGGGCATGCTCGCGATCCTCATCGTTGACCCCGGCGCGGCGCCGATGGCCAAGATGGCCGTCGCGATCGCCTTCGCCTTCGCCGGCACGTGGGTTTTCATCGCGTTCCTGAACCGGGTGCGCGTGAAGAACTCTCTGGTGGTCCCGCTCGTCGGGATCATGCTCGGCGCGGTCGTCGGTTCGTTCTCGACGTTCCTCGCCGGCACGTTCGACTTGCTACAGACCATGTCGGCGTGGCGATCGGGCGGGTTCAGCGGCATCGTGGAGGGCTTCTACGAGCCGCTCTGGCTGGCCGCCGTCGTCTGCGTCGCGGCCTACTTCGTCGCCGACCGCTTCACGGTCGCCGGGCTCGGCAGGGACGTCGCGACCAACGTGGGCCTGCACTACGGGCGGGTCGTCTTCCTCGGCGTCACGATGGTGGCGCTCGCGACGGGGGTGACCACCGTCGTTGTCGGATTCATCCCGTTCCTCGGACTGATCGTGCCGAACCTCGTGTCGATGATCCTGGGCGACGACCTGCGCCGCAACCTGCCGTGGGTCGCCGCGCTCGGCGTCGTCTTCCTGCTCGCGTGCGACCTCATCGGCCGCACCATCATCGCACCGATGGAGCTGCCCGCCTCCGTCATCCTCGGCGTCGTCGGCGCCGTCGCGTTCATCTCCCTCGTTCTCAGGCAGCGCAAGCATGTCAACGCTTAGTCCCAGCCCCGCCGCATCCACGACGACGGCGCGCCCGGCCCCCAGCACCGCACCTCCCGCCGCGCGGGCCAGGCGGCGGCTCACGCCCGGCGCGCGGATCGCGATCATCGCCGCGCTCGTGGCCGTCGCCTCCGCGTGCTTCCTGCTGATGTTCATCCGCGGATCGTTCGAGTTCGCCTTCGAGCGACGCCTGACGATGTGGGGGACGATGATCGTCGTCGCGTTCACCCAGGGCGTCGGCACCGTCGTGTTCCACACCGTCACGCACAACCGGATCCTCACGCCCTCGATCATGGGGTTCGACTCGATCTACACGCTCATGCAGACCGTGCTCGTCTCGGTGTTCGGCGGGCTGTTCCTCGTCAATGCCGACGGTGTCCCGATGCTGCTGGGCCAGACGGCGGCCATGGTCCTGTTCGCCACGGTGCTCTACCGCTGGCTGTTCTCCGGAAAGTTCGGCAGCCTCTACATCCTGCTGCTCGTCGGCGTCGTCTTCGGCATGGCCTTCGACTCGATCTCGATCTTCCTGCAGCGCCTGCTGAACCCGACCGACTACGACATGCTCTCGGTCGAGCTGATGGGCCGCATGAGCTCGGTCGACGCGACGTACCTGCCGTGGGCGTTCGCGGTCTGCGCCGCCGTCGGGTGGGTCCTGTGGAGCCGGCGATTCCGGCTCGACGTCCTGCTGCTCGGCCGCGATGCCGCCCAGGGCCTCGGCATCAACCACAAGCGCGAGCTGACGGCGATGCTGATCGTCATCGCGGTCATGGTCGCCTTCTCCACCGCGCTCGCGGGCCCCATGACGTTCTTCGGATTCATCGTCGCAACGCTCGCCTACCAGCTCACCGGAACCCACGAGCACCGGTACGTCATGCCGATGGCGTTCCTGCTGGGCCTGTTCACGCTCGTCGCCGGTCAGTTCGTGCTCCAGCACGTCTTCTACGCCTCCGGCTTCCTGACCGTCATCATCGAATTCGTCGGCGGGGCCCTCTTCCTGCTGATCCTGCTCCGAAAGGGCAAGATGTGATCGCCTTCACCGAGGTCCACAAGTCCTACAACGACACCACCGTCCTCGGCCCCGTCACGGGCCGGATCGCCGCGGGCGGGATCACAGCGCTCATCGGCCCCAATGGCGCCGGCAAGTCGACGCTACTGACCATCATCGGGCGCCTCCTGGACCCGACGGCCGGCCGCATTACGGTCAAGGACCACGACATCGCCACGACGAAAAGCTCAGACCTGGCGAAGCTGATGTCGATCCTGCGTCAGGAGAACCACATGACCGCGCGGCTGACGGTCCGCGACCTCGTGGGATTCGGACGCTACCCGCATTCCAAGGGCCGGCTCACCGACGCCTGCCACGCCGCCATCGACTCCGCTCTCGACTTCCTCAACCTCACGGGCCTGCAGGATCGATTCGTGGACCAGCTCTCCGGCGGCCAACGCCAGCGCGCCTTCGTCGCCATGGTGCTGGCCCAGGACACCGAGTACGTGCTGCTCGACGAACCGCTCAACAACCTCGACATGAAGCACGCCGTGCTGATGATGCGCCAGCTGCGCCGCGCGGCCGACGAGCTCGGCAAGACCATCGTGATCGTCATCCACGACATCAACTTCGCCGCCGCCTACTCCGATCACATCGTCGCGCTGCGCGAGGGCCGCATCGCACACTCCGGCACGCCGGAAGAGATCATGCGCGACGACGTGCTCACGGACGTCTTCGACACCGGCGTGCGAGTGCACGAGATCGAAGGCCGCCGCACCGCAATCTTCAGCCTCTGAGTAGAGTCCATGACTCAATAGGTCGGCGGCCCGAACGCATCGCCGAACGGGATTATGCTCCGCGTGCTCCCAAGGAGACGACGGCGTCCTCGGCTCGTTCTGCGCGGTCACCGGGCACCCCCGTGGTCGGCGCCATGAATTGCGCCTGCGAATCTCAATCCGCCATCCACCTCAGCCGCCTGATCGCGACTTTGAGGTGAGGCTAGCCTTGCTATAGATTCAGCGTGGCCCTCGTCATTACGCAAGATGCTTGTTGCGTAATGCGCCGGGCCCCTCACATCGCACCTGTCACCTCTGGAGAGGCACATGAAGAATCTATCGAAGGCGATCACCGCCGCATCGGCCCTCGTCGCACTCGCAGCTCTGAGCGCCTGCGGTTCCAACGGATCTTCCCCGGAAGCCGACGACACCGCCGTCGCCGCCGAGCCGGCCTCCGACGAGTCGCTGGTCCTGTACTCGGGCCGCGACGAAGAGCTCATCGCCCCGCTCGTCGAGCAGTTCACCGACGAGACGGGCATCGAGGTCGAGGTCCGCTACGCCGGCACCCCCGAGATGAACGCGCTGCTCCTCGAGGAGGGCGACGCCACCCCGGCCGACGTCTTCCTCTCCCAGGACGCCGGCGCGCTCGGCTCGTTGGCCAAGGCGGATCTGCTGGCCGAGCTGCCGGAGAACCTCGCCTCCCAGGTCCCCGCTGAGCTGACCTCGACCGACGGTTCGTGGGTTGGCCTGACCGGCCGCGCCCGTGTCATCGCGTTCGACGGCGACAAGCTCAGCGCCGACGAGGTCCCCGACACCGTGGACGCACTCGTGGAGGACGAATGGAAGGGCCGCGTCGGCTTCCCGCCCGGCAACGCCAGCTTCCAGTCCTTCGTGACCGCGCTGCGCGTGCTCGAGGGTGAAGACGCCGCCGCTACCTGGCTCGAGGCCCTGGCCGGAAACGACCCGGTCCTGACCGAGAAGAACGGCCCGACCCTCGAGATGGTCAACAACGGCCAGCTCGACCTCGGCCTCATCAACCACTACTACTGGTACCAGCTCGCCGCCGAGCAGGGCGCCGAGAACATGCGCGCGGAGCTGAAGTTCCTCCCGGGCGACGCCGGCGGCATCGTCAACGTCACCGGCGCGGCCGTGCTCGCCGGCTCGGGTGAGGATGAGAACGCGCTCGCCTTCGTCGAGTTCCTGCTCGCCGACTCCGCGCAGACCTACTTCGCGGAAGAGACCTTCGAGTACCCGCTGGTGCCCGGTTCCCCTGCCCCGGAAGGCCTCCCGGCCCTCGACGAGCTGACCAACCCGGAGCTCGACCTGAGCGACCTCGACTCGCTCGAGGAGAGCCAGTCCATGCTGGCCGACGCCGGACTGCTCTAGCCCGTCCTGCCGATGCCCCGAGGTACTTCCCGCCGGCTGCCGCGCGCCCTGACGCTCGCGGCGGCCGGCTGCGGTCTGCTCGCGGCCGTGCCCCTGATCTACCTCGTGGTCAGGGTCGCGACCGCGGGGCCCGAGAGCCTGGCCGCCACGCTCTCGCGGCCTCGCCTGCCCGACCTGCTGCTCAACTCCCTGCTGCTGACGACGGCGGTCACCGCGACCGCCGTCGTCATCGGCGTCCCCATCGCGTGGGCGCTCGCGCGCGCCCGCCTGCCTTGGCGCAACGGGTGGGCCGCGCTGGCCGCCCTGCCGCTCGCCGTGCCGTCCTACGTCGCAGCCTACGGCTGGCTGGCTGCGTTCCCCGCGATGACCGGCTTCTGGGCCGCGTGGTTCGTGTTGTCCCTCGTGGGAATCCCCTACGTTGTCCTGCCCGCGACGGCGGCCCTGCGCTCCGCGACCACCGACCTCGACGACGTCGCCCGCTCGCTCGGCCGAGGCCCCCTGGGAGCCTTCGTGGCCGGCACCCTGCCGCAGATCCGCCCGGCGGTCCTCTCCGGCGCACTGCTCGTGGCGCTCTACACGCTCAGTGACTTCGGCGGCGTCGCCCTCTTCCGCTTCCAGGTCTTCACGACCGCTATCCACCGCGCCTACGCGGCCAGCTTCGACCGCGACTACGCCGCCATCCTCGCGACGATCCTCATGCTCGTCGCCCTGTTGATCGTCGTCGGCGAGCAGCTCACCCGCCGGCAGTCCCGGCACGGGAACAACGGATCCCACCGCCGCTCCGCCCCGGTCCGCCTCGGTGCGTGGACGGTCCCCGTGTGCGCCGGCCTCGTCGTCGTGCCGCTCCTCACGGCGGGGGTGCCGGTTGCGGCATTGGTCGTGCGGTGGGTTCAGGCCGCCGACATGGCCGCGATCGACCCCGCGCGATTCGCCGCCGCCCTCGGTAATACCGTCGCTCTCTCGGCCGGCGGGGCGCTCATCGCGCTCGGACTGGCCACCCCGATCGCCATCCTCTCCGCCCGCCACTCCGGCCGCCGCGTGCGACTGCTCGAGGTCCTCGGCGCGCTCCCGCTGGGACTCCCCGGCATCGTCGTCGGGCTGTCGCTGGTCTTCGTCTCGCTGAAGATCGTCCCGTGGTGGTACCAGTCGGCCGGAGTGCTGGCCTTCGCGTACGGCGTCCTCTTCCTGCCCAAGGCCATCGGCGGCGTGCGCAGCGCCGTCGCGCAGGTGCCGACCGAGCTCGAGGACGTCGCGCGCAGCCTCGGCGGCTCGCGGGCCCGCGTCTGGTGGGAGGTCACCGCGCGGCTCGCCTCGCCCGGAGCCGCCGCCGCCGCGCTCCTCGTCGCCGTCACCGCCATGAAGGAGCTTCCCGCGACCCTGATGCTGCGCCCAACCGGCACCAACACCCTCGCCACGGAGCTGTGGTCCCGCACCGATATCGCCGCCTACGGCGCCTCCGCACCCTACGCGCTCGCACTGCTGGCCGTGGCCGCTGTGCCCGCGTTCATCCTCTCCCAACAGCGCCCCCGCGCCTCCCACCCGACAGGAGCCACCCCATCAGCGAGCTGAGAGTCACCGATCTCGAGGTCGGATACGGATCCACGCGCGTCCTGCGCGGCATCGACCTGTCGGTTCCCGCCGGGGACCTGCTGGCGCTCGTCGGGCCGAGCGGGTGCGGCAAGACGACGGCGTTGCGCACCATCGCCGGCCTCGAGCGCGCCGGCGCCGGCACGATCACCGTCGGCGGGCGCGTGCTCGCCGATGCGACCCGCCACGTCCGACCCGAACAGCGGCGCATCGGCTGGGTCCCGCAGAGCGCCACCCTCTTCCCGCACCTGACCGTCGCGCAGAATGTCGCGTTCGGCCTCAAGGGCACGGGTGGCTCGCGGCACTCGGCCAAGCGCCGGGCCGCGGACCCCGAGGTGCGCCGGCTGATCGATCTCGTCGGGCTCGCCTACCACGCGGACAGGCTTCCGGCGCAGCTCTCCGGCGGTCAGGCGCAGCGGGTCGCGCTCGCGCGGGCACTGGCCGCGGGCCCCGACCTCGTGCTGCTCGACGAACCCTTCGGCGCCCTCGATCCGCTGCTGCGCCAGCAGTTGCGCGACTCGACCCGCGCGTGGCTCCGCGCCGAATCCGTGACGGGTGTGCTCGTCACCCACGACCAGTCGGAGGCGCTCTCCGTCGCCGACCATGTGGCCGTCATGCGCGACGGCGAAGTGCTCCAGCAGGCGTCCCCCCGGACCCTGTTCTCGCGCCCGGTGACGCCCTGGGTGGCCGGGTTCGTCGGCGACGCCGTCTTCCTCGACGCGGTCGTGCGATCCGCGGGCGCCGGGCACGACCCGGTTCTGAGAACCACCAGCGAACTCGGCGAGGTCCCGGCTCGCTGGATGGGTGCGGTGCCGCCGTCGTCCGGCGAGACGGTGCGGCTCATGGTCCGGCCCGCACAGGTGGTCCCGCGTGCAGAAGGCGTACGCGGCCGGGTCACCTCATTGCGCTTCACCGGGTACGACGCCGTCCTCACGGTCGAGCTGCCGACCGGGACGGCGGTGTCCGCCCTCGTTCCGGCGGCCGAGGCCCCGGACCACGACGCCGACATCGCGGTCGGCGTGAACGGTGAGGCGCTGGCCTACGCCGCGGGTCAGTAGTTGAGGGCCGCCGGCCCGTAGTCCGCCCGCCGCTCGGCGCGTACTCGCGCCGCCTGCGTCTTGGAGTGCAGCAGGTCGATGAGCCGGTTCGCGTTGTCGATGAGGTCGGCGATCGCGGCGTCGTCCCGGTCAACCCAGACGTGTTTCGGGACGTCGTGCAGCGGACGGAAGTCGCGATGCTCCTCCCAGACCATGAGCGTGCGCTCGGCCCCGATGACGTACTGCTGCCACCAGACCTGACGCAGATAGTGCTTGGGGATCTTCCCCCACGCCTTGTTGGTGGTCTTGATCTCGGCCAGCTCGACCCGCCCGTCGGGCCGCAGCGCGATGCCGTCCGGGGTGGCCAGGTGCCGCACCTCGTCCGCGGAGTGGAAGAGCAAAGAGCTCGGCTCGATGCCGAACTGCTCGCGCACCCAGGCGGCGATCACGGGCTCGCGCCGGCGCCCGTATTCGGTATAGGGGTTGCCCGCGAACCCGGAGCCGTTGAGCTTCGAGTCGGCGGCGGCCTCGATGCTGCGCGGGGTGGAGAGTTTCGCGACGTCGGTCGCGGTGATGCCGCGGGTCCGCGCCCGCAGCCAGTTCACGCGATCGCTCGAATCCGCGACGACCCGGCCCATGCACCGGTGCTCGGCCGGCTCCGGCCGCAGGGCGATGCCCGGGACGACGCCGGCAGCGCCGTCCCCCGTCGGGCGGGCGGGTCCCTGCGGGGCGGTTTCGTCGAATGGCACCCGACCATTCTGCCCCATGGGCGGGCCCGATCCCCGGCAGGCGGCGCCGCCGAGGCCCGGATCCGCGGTCGGACCTACTCCCCCGCGGCCTGGATGACCGGTTTGGGCAGCGCGTCCGGGTAGTTCTGCTGCAACTCTGTCACGAGCGCCTCCCGCACGGAGTTGTGCAGGCTCCAGAGGTCGCCGGCGTTGCGCGCGCTGAGCCAGATGTACACGGTCATCAGCCCGCCCTTGGCGTCGGTGACGGAAAGGTCCGAGGAGCGCCCGTCCCAGTATTCGTTCTGCTGCAGCTCCTCCTCGAGCTTGGCGCGCAGCACCTCGACCGGCGCCTTCCAGGTGAGCTCGAGGGAGATCCCGCCGGAGACCTCGCTGGTGCCGCGCGAGTAGTTCCGGAAGGGCGTCGTCGTGAAGTAGGTCGAGGGCAGGATCAGGCGGACGTCGTCGATCAAGCGCACGACGACGTACGTGAGCGTGATCTCCTCGACGTTCCCTCGGGCTCCCTCGACGAACACGGTGTCCTCGACGCGCAGGGAGTCGGTGAACGCGATCTGCAGGCCGGCGATCACGTTGGAGAGGGTCGACTGCACGGCCATACCGGCGATGACGGAGATCAGGCCGGCGGAGGCCAGGATTCCGGCGCCGAGCGCACGCACCTCGGGGATCAGCAGCAGGATGCCGGCGACCGCGAGCACCAGCACGACGGCGACGGCGACCCGGCGCAGGAGTCCCACCTGGGTCCGCAGTTTCGCCATGCGGCGGGCGTCCACCGAGTTCTCGGAGCGGTACTTCGACAACAGTGCCGATTCCACCAAGTGCAGCAGCACCACGATGAGCCAGGCGATGGCGGCGATCGTCACGGCGAGCAGCAGCAGATTCGAGGCGCCGCGCCACTCGGCCTCCGGGGCGGTGACCTCGAGCGAGCCGACGGTCCCCACGGAGGAGAGGACCACGAAGATGGGCCAGCGCGAGCGCCCGATGTCATCGCGCAGCTCGGGCCGGCGGCGCAGGACGCGGTTGACCAGCGCAGCGCCGATCCAGGTGACGACGAAAGCCACGACGACGGCGATCCCGGCGCCGACCCACGGCTGCAGGTACTCGGGCATGTCGCGCACGGCCGACTCGGTCAGTTCGCCCATGCCCCCGTCCATCGGCACGGGATCGGCGGTCGAGGGGGATTCGCTCGCAGCGGTGAACACAAGAGAACGCATGCACCCAGACTGCCACAGCACACCGGGCGCCTGCTGAGAGGATCGCCTGTGCCGTCGCGCACTGCGCCGCTAGCCTAGGACCGTGCTGATACTCGTGGACCTCGACAACACTCTGATCGATCGAAGCGCTGGATTCACCGCGTGGGCCGAAGCGTTTGTCCATTCCATCAACGGCGATCCAGCCGACGTCGAATGGCTTGTCGAAGTGGACCGCGACGGATACGCAGATCGTTCGGCAGTGGCCCAAGCCATGAAGGACCGCTTCGCGCTGAACCAATCGGTGGACGCCGTCGTCGGCCTGCTCCTCTTCGACCATCTGTCCTTCCTCACGGTGGAATCAGCGACGACGACTGCTCTAGATTCGGCAGCATCCTCCGGCCACAGCCTCGGGCTCATCACCAACGGCACGGTCGAACAACAGCAACGGAAGGTCGACCAGTTGGATCTGGCGCGTTTCTTCAACGCCATCGTCATCTCGGAGGCCGAGGGCATCTCGAAGCCGGATCCCCGCCTCTTCCGCATTGCTGCTCACCGCGCGGGCGCCACCCTCGACGGCGGCTGGATGATCGGCGACCACCCCGAGTCCGATGTGTCCGGTGCGCGCGAGGCAGGACTCAACACGGCGTGGATCATGCGAGGGCGTCGCTGGCCGCACGCCTCATTCAGCCCGACACGGGCGTTCCCGTCAGTGCACGAGGCCATCATGGCGATCACGGCGGATCTAGCCTGACCGGTCACTGTTCGAGAACAATTCGGCTGCAGACGGTGACACTGCTGGACAGCATCACATGTGGGAGGCTTGCGCCGTGGACTACGACAAGTCGATCGAGACGCTGACCGCGTGGGCGCAGAACTGTGAGAACGTCCGCGCAATGGTGATGACTGGTTCAGCCGCCGCACATGAGACGCACTCCCTGTCAGATCGCGATATCGAGATCTATGCCACGGACCCTGCCCCACTGCTTGCAGATGATTCCTGGTGGAATCAGCTCGGGACGGTGCTTGTCGTCGAGCGCTTGGCCATCCCCGGCTGGCATCCGGCCCGCCTGGTGTACTACGTCGGCGGCAAGCTGGATCTGACGGTTGTGAGGGCTGATGTGCTGCCCACCATCCGCTACGAGCGGCCATTCACCGTCCTCGTCGACAAGGACGGCCATTCCCGCTCACTACGCCTGGCAGCGGCAGGGACGTCTCTGCCTGACGAGGCAGCATTCCAGGAGCAACTCAACTTGGGCTACGCCGCCGCACTGATGTGTGCCAAATCGATCGTCCGGGACGAGCCATGGTCAAGCAAGATACGTGACACTGATCTGAAAGCATCCCTGCTGAGCCTTGTCGAGTGGGATCATCACGTGCGCTACGGGCTCGGGCACGACGTACGCTTCCTGGGCTCCCGAATGCGGCAATGGATGGACGCAGACATACAGCAGTCGCTTGAACAGTGCTGGGCGCGCTTCGACGCTGCGGACTCAGCCAGGGCCCTCCGCACATCCATCGCCTTGTTCGCCAGACTCGGGAGGCGCATCGCGGACGGTCTGGGGTTCCGACCCTTCAGCCACGACAGCGTCCACGACGAGGTCGAAGCCATCCTCGCACTACGTCCGGACGCACGCTGAGCATTGGGCAAGGCTCATCACCGGTCGCGATCCTTCACTGAAGACCAGATCCGTAGACCAGCCTCCTGTGGGGTGCCCAGCCTCAACATCTGGTCACGTTCGCGCGGATTCACCCCTCCAAGGCCCCGAATGTGTCACGATTCAACCATGGCCGAAGTCTCTGCAATCCGTGTTCCGTTCAAGCAAGTCGACGTGTTCTCCACCGTCCCCTACCGCGGCAACGCGCTGGCGGTGGTTCTCGACGCGACGGGCCTGGACACGGAGTCCATGCAGGCGTTCGCCCAGTGGACCAACCTGGCGGAGACCACGTTCGTCCTCCCGCCGACGCAGCCCGGTGCCGACTACCGCGTCCGGATCTTCACGTCGACGACGGAGCTCCCCTTCGCCGGCCACCCGACCCTCGGCACCGCGCACGCGTGGCTCGAGGGCGGCGGGGTGCCCGCGAGCAGCGACGTCGTCGTGCAGGAGTGCGGCGCGGGGCTGATCGAGATCCGGATCGACGAGAACGACGGCGTCGCGCCGCGCCTCGCGCTCAAGGCGCCCGAGCTGACCCGTACCGGTCCCCTCGAGGCCGACGTGCTCGAGTGGGCCATCACGGCGCTGGGGCTGGAACCTGACGACGTCGTCGACCACCAGTGGCTCGTGAACGGACCGAACTGGGCCGGCCTGCTGCTGCGCGACGCGGAGACCGTCCTGCGGATCGAGCCCGATTTCCCCTCCCTCGAGGGGCTCGAGGTCGGCGTCATCGGACCGCACCTCCAGACGCCGTCGGGCAACATCCTGACCGGTCGCGACCCGCGCGACGAGGCCAAGCGCCCCGAGGGCGCCCGCGCCGAGCTCGAGCCGCTGCCGGACACCGGGGCCATCAGCATGGGTGCGTTCGCTGCGGCGATCGCCCAGGCGCCAGCCGACTACGAGGTCCGCGCCTTCTGCCCGGGTGAGGCCATGCCGGAGGACCCGGTGACGGGCAGCCTCAACGCCGGCTTCGCCCGCTGGCTGATCTCCGAGAAGATCGCCGAGCCGAACTACACGGTGCGCCAGGGCACGCGCGTGGGCCGCGCTGGCGACGTGTTCGCGAGCCTCGACGACGACGGCGTGTGGATCGCCGGCCACGCGGTCACCTGCATCGACGGCACCGTCCTGGTCCCTTAACCCGTGGCTGGGCCCACGACGACGGCCGAACCCGAGGACCGGCAGGCCTGGGCGGCGCTCTGGGCGCTCGTGATCGGGTTCTTCATGATCCTCGTCGACTCGACGATCGTCACGACGGCGATGCCCGCGATCATGACCGGGCTGGACACGGGCGTCTCCGGCGTCGTCTGGGTGCACAGCTCCTACCTGCTCGCCTTCGTCGTCCCGCTCCTGATCACCGGCCGCATGGGCGACCGGTTCGGCCCGAAGAACCTGTACCTGATCGGTCTGGCCGTCTTCACACTTGCCTCGCTGTGGTGCGGGCTCGCCACGGATCTCGGGAGCCTCGTCGCCGCCCGCGTCGCCCAGGGGTTCGGCGCCGCGATCATGACGCCGCAGTCGATGACGTTCATCACCCGCCTCTTCCCGGCCCACCGGCGCGGCGCCGCCATGGGCATCTGGGGTGCCGCGGGCGGGATCGCGGCGCTGACCGGACCGCTGCTGGGCGGCGTCCTGACCGATTCGCTCGGCTGGGAATGGATTTTCTTCGTGAACGTGCCCATCGGGGCGATCGCGTTCTGGCGCGTCGTCGCCGCCGTCCCGGCGCTGCCCACGCACGCGCGCAGGTTCGACATCCCGGGCGTCGTCCTCTCCGCCGTCGGCATCTTCCTGATCGTCTTCGGCGTGCAGGAGGCCGAGACGTTCGATTGGGGGCCGGTGATCGGCTGGTTCGGCATCTGGCACATGATCGTCGCCGGCGTGCTCGTGATGATCGCGTTCGTGCTCGTCCAGCGGTTCACCCGCACGGAACCGCTGCTGCCGCTGGGCCTCTTCGCCGACCGCAACTTCGCCCTGGCCACGAGCGCGATCGCGTGCATGGGCCTCGTCATCACCACGCTAAACATCCCCATCATGTTCTACCTGCAGTCGGTCCGCGGGCTCACCCCCACCCAGGCGGCGCTGCTCATCGCGCCGATGGCGCTGTTCGGGGCCCTCCTCGCGAAGTACGCGGGGGCCCGCGTCAACCGGCGCGACCCGCGCGGCCAGTCCGCGCTCGGCTTCTTCGGCTTCGGCGTCACGATCATCGCCTACGGCCTGCTCCTGCCCGCCCAACCACCGCTGCTCTGGCTCCTGTTGCCCGCGGCCCTCATGGGCGCCTCGAGCGCGTTCGTGTGGCCGGCCGTCTCATTGACCGCCACGCGCGATCTGGGGCCCGCCAACGCTGGCGCGGGCTCAGGTGTCTACAACGCGACCCGCCAGATCGGCGCCGTTCTCGGCTCAGCGATGATGGCGGTGCTCATCGAGGCCCGCATCGCCGCGCACGTCGACGCGTCCGGCACGCAGGCGAGCGCGGCCGGCGGCCTGAGCGACGTCATGGCCGGCCACGTGCCCGAACTCATCCGCTCGGCCACCTCGTGGGGGCTGGGTGAAGCGCTGCTGCTGCCGGGCGCGGTCGCGCTGCTCGGCGGCGCCCTCAGCCTCGGCTTCCGTCGCTCCGCCCACCACCTCGAGAGCGAGCCCGACGTGCTAGATTCGCGGCCATGACGACCTCTTCGATCCCCGTCGACGCCCTCCGCCTGCTGGTCACGCAGGGCTTCGACGCGACCAGCGTGGACGAGCTGGCCACCGCCGCCGGCATGAGCCGCAGCACCTTCTTCCGGCGCTTCGGCTCCAAGGAGGGCATGGTCTTCGCCGACATGGAGCGTGTCATCGACTCAGTCTCCGAGCGCCTCGGCGAGCGCGGCCGCGGCCCGACCGCGGACGCCGTCGTGCGCGCCGCCCTGGGCGTCTTCGACCACCTCACTGCCGACGCTGAGCGCGCGGAGCTGCGTCACCAGTTGCTGTCGGCCGTCCCGGCGCTGCGCGACCGCGAGCTCGTGAGCACCCACCGCTTCGAATCCGCCTTCCGACACGGGCTCGCCGAAATCTTCGAGCGCGACCCGAGCACCGGGATCGCCTACAGCGCCGCCGTCGTCGGGGTGCACAACTACCACCTGCGCCGCTGGCTCGCCGCCCCCGGGCCGGCCCCGCGGGCCGCCCTCGAGGCCGACGTGCGCCGGCTCTCCGAGCGCTACGCGGACGCTCTCTCCCCCACCGGCACGACGACGAGCGCGGGCCCGAACGCGCAGGCCGGCGGCGCCGTCGTCGTCGCCGTGGCGGACGCCGGAGCGGACGAATCCGCGATTCTGGACGCCGTACGGGCGCAGCTGCGCGCGCACGGGCGCGGGGCGAGCGCCTGATGGCGGTCGGGGGCCGGGAGCCGCGACTGGACTCTCCGGACGCGGCGGTCCAGCTCGCCGCCTATCTGGACTACTACCGTGCGTCGGTCGAGGGGAAGCTGGCCGGGCTCGACGACGCGGCGCTGCGGACGTCGCGGCTGCCATCAGGGTGGACGCCGATCGAACTGCTCGCGCATCTCGTACACATGGAGCAGCGGTGGTTCGTGTGGGGCTTCCTCGCAGAAGACGTCGAGGCGCCGTGGGGAGACCACGCCGGCGGCGCGGCCACAGGACCCTGGGCGGTGCCGGCGGACGCCGGGCGCGCAGAGGCCGACGCGCTGATCCACCGCCTGCACGAGATCGGGCGCCGGACCACCGAGATCCTCGGCTCCACGCCGCTCGAGACCCGCGGCCGGCTCGGCGGGCGCTTCACCGAGGAACCGGCGCCGCGGCTCGCGTGGATCGGGTTCCACGTCCTGCAGGAGTACGCCCGACACGCCGGCCACCTCGATATCGTGCGCGAACTCGAGGACGGGGCTCGGGGCGAATAGACCGCTTTGGGACTCGGTTTCTTGACGTGGGACTGAGTTTCAGACCATAGTGGTGTCCAACAGACCCGCCTCGACACCCGGGAGTCACCCATGCCTGCCCACGCCCAGACCGAGAATTCCGCTGCGAGCTTCCCCGACGGCGTCACCGCACCCGCCTACGAGGTGTGGGGGGACGTCGACGTGGACCCCGCGGGCATCTTCGACGACGTGCCCGACGCGGACCGCGCCTACTGGGACCGGGCCCGCGCCTTCGGCCGCGACGAGGTCGCCCCGGTCATCGCCGACTACTGGAACCGCGCTGACTACCCGCTGCACCTCGGCCGTCGCCTCGGGGAGCTGGACCTGCTGCGCGACGGCGTCGAGATCGAGGGTGCCGAGCCCATGAGCACGCTCGCCGCCGGGCTCGTCAACATGGAGCTTTCCCGGGCAGACGGCTCGGTCGGCACGATCTGCGGCGTGCAGGCGGGGCTCGCGCTGCGCTCGATCGCCCTCTGCGGCACGCCGGAGCAGATCGACACGTGGGTCCCGAAGCTCTCGCGCGCCGAGGTCTGGGGCGCGTTCGCACTCACCGAGCCCACGCACGGTTCGGATTCCGTCTCCCTGGAGACGAAGGCGACCCCGGTCGAGGGCGGCTACCGGCTCAGCGGCGAGAAGAAGTGGATCGGCAACGCCTCGCTGGGCGATACCGAGGAGGGCGGCATCACCGTCGTCTGGGCACGAGTCGAGGGCGGCGAGCACGACGGCAACGTGCGCGGCTTCATCGTGCAGCAGGAGTGGGAGGGCTACCGGGCAACGACCATCGAGAACAAGCTCAGCCTGCGCGCCATCTGGCAGGCCCACATCCGGATGGACAACGTGTTCGTGCCGGACAGCCACGTGCTCGAGCGCTCCTCCACGTTCAAGGACACCGCCCGGGTCCTCTTCGCCACGCGGCTCGGCGTCGCCTGGTCGGCCGTCGGGCACGCGACCGCCTGCTACGAGACCGCGGTCCAGTACGCAGGCCAGCGCACGCAATTCGGGCGGCCTCTCGCGGCGAGCCAGATCGTTCAGGAACGCCTGACCCGCATGCAGTCCGAGCTGGTCTCGATGCAGCTCATGGCCCGCCAGATGACGACCCGCGCCGAGGCCGGAACGCTGACCCCCGAGCAGGCTTCGCTGGCCAAGTACACATGCACCCGGGCGGCCCGCCGGGTCGCGGCCGAGGCGCGCGACCTGCTCGGCGGCAACGGCATCCTGCTCGAGCACCGCGTCGCCCGCCACTTCGCAGACGTCGAGGCGATCCACACCTACGAAGGCACCGAGACCGTCCAGGCCCTCATCATCGGGCGCTCGATCACGGGACACTCGGCCTTCGCCGCATAGGCTCGAATTCACACCCGCCCCATGGGCACTACGCAGACTGTTTTCAGGTTGCAGTTCTAGTGTTTTAACCACCTCTTGAAGGTGCGAGTGATGAGAGCACCGGTCGGGCCACGGCTATCCCCCCAAGCCGCCGACCGGTGCTCATCTCGTTAAGGTGCCCACCGCGCAGCCCTCCCAGCGGATTCCTACGGGGGCCGAAGCGCCGGCACAGTCCCGGCACAGCTTGGCCCCTTAGGTTTTTAAGTACCTCATGGAGGTGCGAGTGATGAGAGCACCGGTCGGAGCAACGGCTTTCCCCCAAGTCGCCGACCGGTGCTCGTCGTTTAACGACTCCAGCAGCTCCCGAGCCGGTGCTAGCCAAAGCGACCGCGACGAAGCAGACTAGGGGTACCCGATCCGAGAGGAGCAGAGTCATGACGGCCAACGAATCCGGCAATGGCACGAGCGCCGAGTCACCCCAGGGGACCGACGAGGAGATTGCCAAGAAGAAGCACGATCATGAAGACGAGATGGTCGAAGAATGGGAAGACGAATCCTTTCCGGCCTCGGATCCTCCCTCGAATTACTAGCATTCACCTGAAGTTCGCTCGAACCCCAGTTGCCTCCTACCTTGCGTTCAGGTGAACTCAAGGTAGGGGCCATAAGCTGAATTCACCTTCTCAAGGTGCGAGTGATCACGAAGCACCGACCGCGGCGGTTTTATCGCCTCCTTGTCCGCAGCGGTCGGTGCTTCGATCTTTTAACACCGCGGCACCTGAGCCGACCCGCACCGCCGCCCGATAGCATGATGAATACGCGCCGCACCCAGGAGGACACGTGACCGAGCACCGCATCGACCGCACGCACGAAACGCATCGGCCCTACGTGGCAGCCGAGGACCGCTACGACTCGATCGCCTACCGCGCCGTGGGCCGCTCGGGGTTGGTCCTGCCGCCGCTGAGCCTGGGACTGTGGTGGAATTTCGGCGACAATCGCCCGTTCGACACCCAGCGCCAGATCCTGCGGCACGCGTTCGACCACGGCATCACTCACTTCGACCTGGCCAATAACTACGGTCCGCCGTACGGAAGCGCCGAGGAGAACTTCGGCCGCATGATGGCCAAAGACTTCGCCCCGTACCGCGACGAGCTCATCGTCTCCTCGAAGGCCGGGTATGACATGTGGCCGGGCCCCTATGGCAACGGGGGCTCGCGCAAGTACCTCCTGTCCTCGGCCGAAGCCTCACTCAAGCGCTTGGGCCTCGACTACGTCGACATCTTCTACTCGCACCGCCCCACCCCCGACGTCCCGCTCGAGGAGACCATCGGAGCGCTCGACACTCTCGTCCGCCAGGGCAAGGCACTCTACGTCGGCATCTCGTCCTACTCCCCCGAGCGCACGGCCGAAGCCGCTGAGATCGCCCGCTCGCTGGGCACGCCCCTCGTCATCCATCAGCCCTCCTACTCCCTCCTGAACCGCTGGGTCGAGGACGGGCTGCTCGCCACTCTGGCACGCGAGGGCATGGGCTCGATCGCCTTCACCCCGCTGGCCCAGGGGCTCTTGACGAACAAGTACCTGGAGAACGCGGACGCCACCCCGTCGGGCGGACGCAGCTCGCTGTCCGGCCTGACCGAGGAGAACCTCGCCATCGTGCGCAACCTCGACCGCCACGCCGCAGAGCGCGGGCAGAGCCTCGCGCAGATGTCCATCGCGTGGCTCCTGCGCTCGGGCGGCGTGACCTCGGTGCTCATCGGCGCCTCTTCGACCGGCCAGCTCGACGACAACCTCGGCGCGCTCGTCAACACGAGCTTCACTGACGCCGAGCTCCTCCTGATCGACCGGATCACGGCGGGCGATCCCGGGGCCGGGGCCTGACGACGCCATGGCAGCGCCAAGCCCCGGATTCGACCGCCGCACGACGACGTCGCGGCCGTTCATTGCGACTGTCGCCGTGCTGATGCTCGCCTTCTGCCTGGCGGCATCCGGTCTCGTCGCCGGCGCGGAGCGCGCCGCAGCCGCAGCGCCGTCAACAGTGGAGATCGCCGACACGTCCGACGCTCTCGACGAGGCGGCCCTCGCCGCAGCGATCAACGAGATCGACTTCCATGTGCCGACCGACGTCGTCGTACTCACCATCGACGGAAGCGGGGCGAACCAATTGAACGAGGCCGTCCTGAACTACGCCCGGACGGACAACCCGGAGTGGATCTCCGCTGACGACGAGAAGTGGGCGGACGGGCTCTTCATCCTCGCGGTGGATCCTCGCGGGCGCCAGGTCGGCACCTACTTCGGCGACGACCGCGAGGTCTCCCAAGGTGCGCAGGATCGCATTCAGGAGGCGACGAAGTCCGACTTCCGGGCCGGGCGTTGGGACGCGGGTGTACTCTCCGGCGTGAAGGAGGCCGCCATCTTGATCGGGCGGCCTTGGTACCGGCACCCGGGGTTCTACGTCTTCGGCGGCGTACTTGCCGCGGGCGGGCTCTTCACCGCGCTCGGCGTCGCCGGGTACCGGCGCGGAAACCGCCAGAAGGTAGACGCGGCACTCGTCCGCGGCGACGACCACCTGGCCAGTGTGTCGGCCGCCCTGCGGGCCACCGACCAGAACGCCAAACGCATCCCCTCCACGTCCTCGTACGGGGCGAAGGTGCTGGAGCGGTACGCGACCTTCGCACAGGAGCGCCGGGACCTGCTCGCCGAGCGGGAGGAGCTCGGCGGTATGGACGAGCGCGCGCGGGCGGCGAAGTCGGCCGCCGATCGCGCCGGAACCTGGGCGGACCGTACGGCGGCCCTGGACGCGTTCGACGACGTCGTCGCGGACGCCGCCGACCTGCTGACGATGAGCGGCGAGTGGCAGGCCGCGTGGAAGCGGCAGGCAGCCAGGTTCCGGGAGGACGTGGACGCGGTCCCGGAGCTCGTCGACCTCGAACCGGCGGCCGCCGGTAGCCCCGAGGCCGGTGAGCTGCTGGAGTTCGCCGGCCGGGCGCGCGTCGATCTGAGTTCGATCGGCTCCCGCCTCACGGCACGGCAGATCACGGCCGAGCTGGCACTCGATGATCTGCAGAAGCTGCGTGTTCGACTCTCCGACCTTTTCGAGTCCTTCGCCGACGTGGTCACCGAGTCCTACGCGAAGACCGATGCGGAACGGACGACGATGCGGGAGGAGATGGACTCGACCCGCCGCTCCGCGACCGGCTCGCACGGGAACATCCTCGACGTCACCTACCCCGCGCTCTTCCTGCTGCACGGCCACTCGTTCAGGACCTGGCATTCCGAGGGCACCTCCGCGGTGGAGGCCGCGCGGTCCTCAAGCACCAGCACCGGGTACGGGTCGAGTGGCGGCGGCTTTTCCGGCGCCGGTTCGTCTTCCCGCTTCTAGTCACGCCTAAGATGTAACCTGATCTCAGGTTTGTCCACCTCATGGTGACCCCCGGGTACGGGACGGTCACCGCAACGAAGGAGCGCCATGTCATTCGGTCTATTCCGACGCCGCCGCATGGAGGCCACCGCCCGACCGGCCGGCGACCGGCCGGACCGCACCCACGGGACCGGGCGCGTTGCCGGCATGTGGAGCGATTTCCTCGGCATGACAGCCACGCGGGCGGCGCAGCTCCTGCTGGTGCTGGCGATCGGCACCGTCGCGGTCATGGCGTTCCAGCAGGTCAGCGTAGCCATATTGCCTCTGATCATCGCTCTGATCCTCGCCAGCGCTCTGTGGCCGGTGGTCCGCATGTTCCGCAAGGTCATGAGCCCGCTCCTCGCCGCATGGTCTGTCTTCCTGGGATCGATCATCGTACTCGGCGGGATCGGCTGGGGATTGGTCGTCTCCGTGATCCACGAGTGGCCGAGCCTTGTCGAACAGGCGGTCCAGGGCTTCAGCGAAGTCCAGTCGATGATCGACAACCTCGCGCAGAACCTGCCTTTCAATCTCAGCCAGGACAACGTCAACCAGACCGTCAACGACGCTGTGGAGGCGGCCGCGGCGTTCCTGACGAGCAGCCAGTTCGGTTCCGGCGCCCTCAGCGGTCTCTCCGCTGCGGGCAGTTTCGTCACCGGGGCGGTTCTGCTCATGGTGATCCTCTTCTTCTTCCTCAAGGACGGCGACCGGATCTGGGAATTCTTCCTGTCGTGGATCCCTGAACAGCACCTGGCTCGCTGGCGCGCGTCCGGTTCCGAAGCAACGGACACGTTCGGCGGCTACATCCGCGGTACCGCGATCGTGGCCGCCGTGGACGCCCTCGGCATCGGCATCGCGCTGCTGCTGCTCGGCGTACCGCTGGCACTGCCTCTTGCAGTCATCGTTTTCCTCGCGTCCTTCATCCCGATGGTCGGAGCCACGATCGCCGGCATCTTGGCGACCTTGGTCGCCCTCGTCGCCAATGGCTGGGTCGTGGCCCTGGCCGTCCTCGGCGCGGTCATCCTGGTGAACCAGCTGGAGGGCAATTTCCTGCAGCCCATCGTGATGGCGCGGACGCTGAGCCTGCACGCGCTGGTCGTGTTGCTGGCCCTGACCATGGGCACGGTGATCAGCGGCCTGGTGGGCGCAATCCTGGCCGTGCCGCTCACCGCAGCAGCGTGGGCGGTCATCAAGGTCTGGACGGGTCGTTCGGACCACGCGATCCAAGAAGTCTCTCCACAACCCGCCTGACGCTTCCCTGGCGACGGCTCAGTCGTCGTGCGCTTGAGCGGCCGCACCGGTACACGGTGCGGCCGCTTTCGTTTGCCCGGCTCGCGCCGGCGTTCCGGACGCGGATCCTAGAGCGCGCCCAGCAGGTCCCGCATGCGTCCGATCTCCGCCGACTGGCTCGACGACATGTGCGTCGACATCTCCTGGACCGTGTCGTCGATGCCCTGGATCTGGACCGAATCACACATCACGATCGCCCCTTCATGGTGCTTGATCATGCCCTCCAGGAACAGCCGATCGAACTCCTCGCCGTCGGCCTCGGCGAGCGCGGCCATCTCCTCATCGCTCAGCATGCCGTGCATGTGCATGCCGCCGGGCGCCCAGCCATCCTCAGCCTCCGCGGGCACGTTCACGTCGCGCGAGCTCAGCCAGTCGACCATGTACTGGATCTCGGCCCCCTGCTCAAGGTTCATACGGCGAGCGAGGTTCTTCAGCTCCTCCGAGGCGGCCTGCCCCGGCACCATATCCGTCATCGCCACGGCTTGGGCGTGGTGCGGGATCATCATCGCCATGAACTCGGCGTCCGCCTCGTTCCAGGACTCCCCCGTATCCGGGTCGCCGGTCCCCGGCGCGCCCGTCTCGTTGCCACCGCCCGGGGCACCCGGCACGACGACGGCAGGAGCCGAGCTGGTCGCCGTCGGCTCGGGTTTTTTCTTGCCTTGAGAATCTCCCGGGACGGCCCCGGCAGCCACACAGGATGTGAGGGCGAGTGTCAGTACTGCAGCAGTGAGGGCCGCGGCAAGTGAGCGCCCCCGCCCAGAGCGCCTCCGCGTCGATTGCTTGAATGTTGCACCTTGACTAGGGGATTTATCATTCATGGGTCAACTCTCTCCTCATACAAGAACTTCATGCAATAGACCTTTAACAAGTGCTGGACGAATCTATGTGTTGCAGGCAACAATACAAGCACACGATCCAGGAGGTGAAGACGCACCCATGCGTCCAAACAATCACACGCACCCGCGCCGCCGTGCGGCACTGGCGACTGCCGCGGCGATTCTGCTGGCCGGATCCGCGATCTCGGCAGCCGCGCCCGCTCTCGCCGAGCCCGCACACCCCGGCCATGAGGACCCGTTCGAGCACAATCACCAGCCGTCAGAGCAGGCGCAGCCCAAGCTTTTCCCGGGCCAGCAGGAAACTGCCGCCGGGGAACCCGACGTGGCTCCCGGTGAGACCGAGAGCTCCAACATGGAGCTCCTGAGCAACATCCCGATGGACGGGACGCTGCAGGGCACCGGTTCGGACCTCGCGTTCGAGGGGAACTACGCGTACGCCGGCAACTACGACGGCTTCACGGTCTACGATCTGTCCAACCCGAAAGAGCCTTCCAAGCTGACCGAGGTCTACTGCCCGGGCGCGCAGAACGACGTCTCCGTCTACGGCGACATCCTCATCGCCTCGGTCGACGCCCGCATGGTCGACGACAAGTGCGGCAGCGAGCGCACCTCGGACCCGGAGAACTACTGGGAAGGCATCCGGGTCTTCGACATCAGCGACCCGGCCGATCCGCAGTACATCAAGTCCGTCGAGACCAAGTGCGGTTCGCACACGAACTCGATGGCGCCGTCGAAGAACGGCCAGGACCTGTACGTCTACGTCTCGTCGTACTCGCCCAACGCAGCCCTGGCGAACTGCCAGCCCCCGCACGATCTGATCTCCGTCGTGAAGATCCCGGTCAAGAACCCGACGGCCGCCGCCGTGGTGTCCGAGCCGAACCTCTTCCCGGACGGCGGCTACGAGGGTGGCGGCTGGGCCAGCGCGACCTCGGGCTGCCACGACATCACCACGTACGCCAAGAAGGACATCGCCGCCGGCGCCTGCATGGGCGACGGCATCATCATGGACATCTCCGACCGCGAGAACCCCGTGGTCACGGAGCGCGTGCGCGACACGGAGAACTTCGCGTTCTGGCACTCGGCCACGTTCAACAATGACGCCACGAAGGTCGTCTTCACGGACGAGCTCGGCGGCGGCGGCTGGGCCACCTGCACCGAGGAGTTCGGCCCGGAACTCGGCGCGAACGCCATCTACGAACTCAAGGGCGGCAAGCTCGACTTCGCCTCGTACTACAAGATCCCGCGCATCAACACCGAGAACGAGAACTGCGTGGCCCACAACGGCTCGCTGATCCCAGTCAAGGGCAAGGACCTCATGGTGCAGTCCTGGTACCAGGGCGGCACGTCGGTCTTCGACTTCACCGACGCGAAGAACCCGAAGGAGGTCGCCTGGTTCGACCGCGGCGAGGGCCTCTCCGGCGGCGGCACGTGGTCGTCCTACTACTACAACGGCTACGTCTACTCGAACGACCTCTCCGTCGGCCTGGACACCTTCAAGTTGGACTCGGCGATCGACGCCAAGGCCAAGAAGCAGAAGGAACTGAACCCGCAGGCGCAGCGGCGGTACTGATCCCGCGCATCCACGCGTAAACCGCGGTACGACGGCGGCGGGTCCTCTTTCGGGGCCCGCCGCCGTCACGTGGGGGCCAGCGACATCTCGCGTGGCGGACAGCTCACGCGCCGATACCGCCCGCGCATGCGGTCATACCGATGCGGATGAATCACTTGTCGGACAAGTTCTCAACTTGAACGATGGATTCATGACCCACACTGCCGACGCCATCCGCCACATCCGCCTCTCCACCGCGACCCTGCCGCTGTCCACACCCATCTCCGACGCCAAGGTCTTCACGGGGCGCCAACGTCCCATGACCGAGGTGGTCTTCCTCTTCACGGAGATCACTACCGAGCAGGGCCACAAGGGGCTCGGGTTCTCCTACTCCAAGCGGGCCGGCGGGCCGGCGCAGTACGCGCACGCCGCCGAGGTCGCCGAGCTGGCGATCGGGGAGGATCCGAACGACATCGCCAAGCTCAACACGAAACTCCTCTGGGCCGGGGCCTCGGTGGGCCGCTCCGGCGTGGCCACGCAGGCGCTGGCGAGCATCGACGTCGCACTCTGGGACCTCAAGGCCAAGCGGGCCGGCCTGCCGCTGGCCAAACTGCTCGGCGCGCACCGGGACTCCGTGCGCACCTACAACACCTCCGGCGGTTTCCTCAACGCGAGCATCGAGGAGATCAAGGATCGCGCCACAGCCTCGCTGGCCGACGGCATCGGCGGGATCAAGATCAAGGTCGGCCTGCCGGATTCCGCCGAGGACCTCCGGCGCGTGGCCGCCATCCGCGAGCACCTCGGCCCCGACGTGCCGCTCATGGTCGACGCGAACCAGCAGTGGGACCGCGCCACCGCCCTGCGCATGGGGCGCCGGCTCGAGGAGTTCGACCTGGTCTGGATCGAGGAGCCGCTCGACGCGTACGACGCCGAGGGCCACGCCGACCTCACTCGGCGCTTGGACACACCGATCGCTACGGGCGAGATGCTGGCGTCCGTCGGTGAGCACACGCGCCTCATCGAGACCCGCGCCTGCAACGTGATCCAGCCCGACGCACCACGCGTCGGCGGCATCACGCAGTTCCTGAAACTGGCCGCGCTGGCGGACCACGCGGGCCTGGACCTGGCCCCGCACTTCGCCATGGAGATCCATCTCCACCTCGCAGCCGCCTATTCGCGCGAGGCCTGGGTGGAGCACTTCGACTGGCTCGACCCGCTCTTCAACGAGCGGCTCGAGACGCGCGACGGCCGCATGGTCGTGCCGGATCGACCGGGCCTCGGCGTGACCCTCTCCGACCAGGCGCGTGCCTGGACGACGGACTCCGTCGGTTTCGGGCGGCACTGAGCCATGGTGTCATCCCGCACCGCCGAGCTGGTGGCGGCCCTCCGGCGGCGCATCGTCGCGGGCGACGTGTCCCCCGGCGAGCGCCTGCCCAGCGAGTCCGCCCTTCGTGCGGAGTTCAGCCTGAGTCGCTCCGCGGTGCGCGAGGCCATGACGCGGCTCCAGGCGGAGGGGTTCGTGCACACCCGACGGGGCGCGGGCAGCTTCGCGCTCGCGCCCCCGCCGGCTCCGACGACGACGCTGCCGCCGGTGCGAACGCTCGCCGACCGGCTGGCCCTCCTGGAGTACCGTCTGGCGATCGAGCCGGAGGCCGCCGGCCTGGCCGCCCAGCGCGCGACCCGGCAGGACCTCAATGCGCTCGCGGACGCCGTCGTCAGCTTCGAGGGGGCGGCCGAGCACCCCGCTGAGGCCGTCGCCCATGACTTCGCATTCCACCGGAGAATCGCCGCGGCGACGGGCAACGTCTTCCTGCTCGACGCCGTCGACAAATTAGGGGCGACCATGATCGCCATGCCGCGTGTCCGGCTTGAATCGTCCGCAGTGACGGCAGCGGCCGGCGAGCACCGGGCTGTGCTCGACGCGCTGCGCGACGGCGACTCCGCGGGCGCGGCGGCGGCTATGCGGACTCACCTGACGGCGTCGAAGAGGCGACTGAAGGGTGAGGTGGGCCACACAAGGCGCTAGTATGCGTAGCTAGACCCCACGCGCCTTCCTTCCATACCCGGAGTGCATAGTGTTTACGTTGGACCAGATCAAGAGCTTCGTGGCCGTTGCGGAGGAGCTCCACTTCGGACGCGCCGCCGAGCGCCTGAACATGACGCAGCCACCCCTGAGCCGCCAGATCCAGAAGCTGGAGAAGACCGTCGGCGTGCAGCTCGTCGAGCGCGATAACCGCAAGGTGGCACTCACCGCAGCTGGCCAAGCCTTCCTCGCCGACGCCCGCAAACTCCTGGTCGCGGCCGAGCAGGCACCCTTCACGGCTCGCCGCATCGCGCAGGGACAGGCCGGCGTGCTGCGCATCGGCTTCACGGCGACCTCCGGCTTCAGCGTGCTGGGCACCCTGCTGGCCCGTCTCGGCCGAGCCCTCCCCGACGTCGACCTCGACCTGCGCGAACAGGTCACGAGCGAGCAGCTGCAGGCCCTGACCGACGGTGAGCTGGACGTCGGGCTGGCCCGCCCCCCGTTCGACACCGAGCACTTCGCCTCCCGCCTGCTGCTGGCCGAATCGCTGCTGCTGGCCGTGCCCGAGAACCACCACCTCGCCGAGGCGCGGCAGCCGATCACGGCCGCAGACCTGCGGGCCGTGCCGCTGATCATGCACTCGCCGACGAAGGCCCGCTACTTCTACGATCTGGCGATCCGGCACATGCCCGTCGAGCACGGCAACGTCGTACACACCGTCAGCCAGATCCTGACGATGGTCTCCCTCGTGGCCGCCGGGCGCGGCGTCGCTTTCGTGCCGGAGTCGGCCAGGCGTCTCGGCATCGAGGGCGTGACCTACCTCCCGATCGCCGGTGAGGCGTCGAACGCCGTCGAACTGCACGCCATCTGGCGCCGCGGCGCCAAGAACCCGGCGTTGCGCCGCATGACGGACCTGCTCACGCGCGACGCGCAGCCCGTGCGCGTGTGATGCCCTGAGGGTATTGATCTATCCATTTTTGGGCTTGGACAGGCATTACTCGGCGCACCTAGGCTGGCGGTGATACCGACCCGTACACAGCACGCGCCCCGTCTCCGACGGCGGGCGCGCGCTGGCAACCGCCACCAAGGACGGACCCCGTGACCCAGTACTCGCCGGCCGAGCTTGCCGCCAAACTCAAAGACGGACTGCTCTCCTTCCCCGTCACGGCGTTCGACGCCGACCTGCAGATCGACGAGGCGGCCTACCGAAGCCACCTCGACTGGCAGGCGAGCTTCGACGTCGCCGGCCTCTTCGCCGCCGGCGGCACGGGCGAGGGCTTCAGCCTCTCCCCCGCGGAATCCTCCCGCGTCGTCGCGATGGCGGTCGACGTCGCGGGCACCCGCACCCCGGTGCTCGCCTCCGCCGGCGGGCCGACCTACCAGGCCGTCGAGAACGCTCGGGCCGCCGAGGCCGCCGGCGCCGAGGGCCTCCTGCTGCTGCCGCCCTACCTGACCGAGTGCGATCAGGAGGGCCTGCTCGCCCACGTGGACGCGGTCTGCGCCGCAACGAACATCGCGGTCATCGTGTACAACCGCGCCAACGCGATCTACGGTGCCGACACCGTCGCTGCCCTGGCCGAACGCCACCCCAACTTCATCGGGTTCAAAGACGCCACCGGCGATATCGAGGCCGTGACCCGCGTCGTTGCGAAGAACGGCGACCGTCTCTTCTACCTCGGCGGCCTGCCGACCGCGGAGACCTTCGCCCTGCCCATGCTCCAGCTCGGCATGAGCACCTACTCCTCGGCGATGTACAACTTCGTCCCCGAGTTCGCCCTCGAGTTCTACGCCGACGTCCGCCGCCAGGACCGCGCCGCGGTGACCGAGAAGCTCAACCGCTTCGTCCTGCCCTACCTGGAGATCCGCGACCGTGTGAAGGGCTACGGCGTCTCGATCGTCAAGGGCGGCCTGAAGGCCGTCGGCCGCGACGCCGGCAGCGTCCGCCCGCCCCTGCAGGACCTCACAGAACGAGACCTCGCCGATCTCGCCGACCTCATCGACGCCGCAGGCATCCGCCCTGGGTCCGCGGCGCTGCAGAACGCCTGAAGCAAAGGAGCACATTCGATGCCCACCCAGAACATCACCCTCACGGGCCGGTCACTGATCGCCGGCGCGTCCGTCACCGGCAACGGCGGCACCGTCAACGGCTTCGACCCCGCGACGAACGAACCGCTGGAACCGGCCTACTCCCTCATCGACGCCGACCAGCTCACGGCCGCCACCGCCGCCGCAGGCGAGGCCTTCGACTCGTTCCGCGCGCTCGAGCCCCAGACGCATGCGGCGTTCCTGGAGCGGATCGCGGAGAACATCGAAGCCGCCGGCGACGCGATCGTCGAGCGCGCGATGGCAGAGACCGGCCTGCCGGAGGCACGCCTCGTCGGCGAACGCGGACGCACGTGCAACCAACTGCGCCTCTTCGCCGGCGTCGTGCGCGCCGGGAACCACCGCGGCGTCCGCGTCGACCCCGCCCTGCCGGACCGCAAGCCGCTGCCGCGTCCGGACATCCGCCAGCGCAAGATCCCGCTGGGCCCTGTCGCGGTCTTCGGCGCCAGCAACTTCCCGCTCGCCTTCTCGACCGCGGGCGGCGACACCGCCAGCGCCCTCGCCGCCGGCTGCCCCGTCGTTTTCAAAGCCCACAACGCGCACCCCGGCACAAGCGAGCTCGTCGGCGCGGCCATCACGTCCGCCGTCGCCGAATTCGACCTGCACCCGGGCGTCTTCTCGCTGATCTACGGCCCCGGCTCGACGATCGGCCAGGCCCTCGCGACCGACCCGGCCATCAAGGCCGTGGGCTTCACCGGCTCCCGTGGCGCCGGCACGTCGCTCATGCAGGCCGCCGCCGCCCGCCCCGAGCCGATCCCGGTCTACGCGGAGATGAGCTCCATCAACCCCGTGTTCTTCTTCGACGGCGCCCTCACCGGCGACCTCGACGCGCTCGCCACCGCATACCTTGGCTCGGTCACCGGGTCCAGCGGCCAGCTGTGCACTTCCCCCGGCCTCGTGTTCGTGCCCTCCTCCGCGGCGGGAGACGCGCTGGTCGAGGCGATCGGCCGCGCCGCAGCGGCCCAGGCCGGCCAGACGATGCTGACCCGCGGCATCGCCGAGTCCTGGACCGCCGGCGCCGACGCGCTGGGCGCGCAGGCCGGCGTCGAGGTGATCGGACGGGGCGTCGCAGGCGGCACCGCGAATGCGCCAGCCCCGGTGGTCTACGGGACGGACACTCCGACGTTCCTGTCCAACCCGGTCCTGCACGAGGAGATCTTCGGCGCAGCCTCCCTGGTCATCCGCTACGCGGACGCCACCGAACTCGTCGCCGCGGCCGAACGGCTCGAGGGCCAGCTGACCGCGACCCTGCACCTCACCGACGCCGACCACGCGCCGGCCTCTGCCCTGCTGCCGGTGCTGGAGCGCAAGGCCGGACGGATCCTCGCCAACGGCTGGCCGACGGGCGTGGACGTTGGCCACGCGATGGTCCACGGCGGGCCGTTCCCGGCGACGTCGGATAGCAGGACGACGTCGGTCGGCAGCCTCGCGATCGACCGGTTCCTGCGCCCGGTGGCCTACCAGAACCTGCCGGCGGCCCTGCTGCCGGAGGACCTGCAGGAGTCCAACCCGCGCGGGCTGACCCGCCAGGTCGACGGCCGGGTCACGCTCGCGGGCTGATCCCCGCGCAAGATCAGAGGACGACGGCGGCGAATGCCGCCGTCGTTCTTTGTTGTGCCCCTGAAACGACGTCGGCCCCTCGCCGCCGCAATGGCAGGGAGGGGCCGACGTGGTATCGGGCGGACCGCGATCAGCCGATCGCCAGCTCCATCTCCGCGACCATGGACTCGGCGGCGTCGGCCGGGCTCTGGCGACCGAAGTACACCTCGAGCTCGTACCGGCCGAGGATGTCCTGCAACTCCGAGAATCCGACCGGTGGCACCGGCTCGACCTCGCCGAGCTCCGGCTCGACGGCCTCCACGAACTCGGCGGACGCCTGGTCCATCCCCTCGAGCTCCTCAGCGACCGCGGCGCGGACCTCGGTGTTCGACGGCAGGCCGCGCTCGGTCATGCCGATCAGGCCGGCGTCGACGTTGTTCACGAAGTAGTCGACGAACGCCTGCGCCTCCTCCGGGTGATCTGAGCCCGCGGCGACCGAGAGCATCATCGACGCCTTGTACCAGAGGCCGGCGTCGTTCGCGTCGCCGGTCTGCGACGGGTAGCGCAGCGGGACGACGTCGGAGCCGGAGGCCGTGCCGATGGCGGAGAGCTGGTTGGACCAGTACGTGCCCATCGCGGCGCTGCCGGTGCCGACGAGCGACTGGTCGACTGCGGCCGTCTGATCCTCCGCGATGAGGGACGCCTGCGGGAAGGCCCCGTTCTCGGTGAGGTCGAGCAGGTGCTGCAGGTAGGCCTCGGCATCGGCTGCATTCAGGCCGAGCTGCCCGTCCTCGGTCGTCAGGTTTTTGCCCTGCTGACGCAGCCAGACTTGGATGTTGAGTGGCTCGGCCGGCGCGCCAGCGCCGTAGATCCCGTCACCGCTCTCGCTGATCTCCTGCGCGATGGCGGAGAAGTCATCCCACGTCCACGTGGAGTCATCTGGCATGTCGACGCCAGCTTCGGAGAACACGTCAGGGTTCGCCAGGATGATCGGCGTGTTGATTCCGGTCGTGATGCCGAACAGGCCCTCCTCAGTGCGCCCGTTGTCCAGCACGGAGTCCTCGATGAGCGACGTCTCGACGCCGGAGAGGTCCAGCAGCGCGCCGCGGTCGGCGTACTCGCGCAGGAACTGCGCGTCCATCTGGATGATGTCCGGGGCGTCGTTGGCCGCAGTCTGCGTGGCCAGTTTGTCCCAGTAGCCGTTCCAGTCGCCGTATTCGGGGACGACGTCGATACCCGGGTTCTCCGCCTCGAACGACTCGATGATCTGCTCAGTGATCTGGGCGCGGGCGTCGGAGCCCCACCAGGTGAAACGAAGGGTGACGTCGCCGTCCCCGCCGGACCCCGCCTCCTCCGATCCGCCGCCGCAGGCCGTCAGGGCCAGGGCCGATACCGCCGTGACCGCGGCCGCCTGTGCAAGTCGCTTGAACTTCATGTTCCCCACCTTCTCAATGTGTTCCGCAGCCCGCATCCGCCGTGGCGGCGATCCCGAGTTGGAACGTTTCATTTATAGGACGTGAAAGCGCTTTCCAATTGCGCTCGATTGCCAGCATAGCTCAGTTCGTGTGACTCGTCACACATCTTTATCAGATCGTCACCGGGATCGGCATCAGTCGCGCTCCCCGGTTCCGCACGGCGGCGGGGCCGGCGATTCGAGCTCTCGGCCCGGTTCGCCGACCCCGCCGGGGTGTCGTGCGCGCACTACTAGCCGATCGCGTTCTCCATCTCGGAGCGAGCAGCCTTAGCCGCGTCCGCCGGGGACTGCCGGCCGAAGAACACCTCGAGCTCGTAGCGGTAGATGATGTCCTGGAGCTCACTGAACCCCATCGCCGGGATCGGCTCGGCCGCGCCCAGCTCGTCCTCGATGTCGGCGATGAAGTCAGCCGAGACCGCATCCTGGCCTTCGAGCTGCGCCACCACGGACTCGCGCACGTCCCCGTTCGACGGCAGACCGCGGTCCGTCAGATTCAGCTCGCCGGCCTCCTGCGAGTTCACGAAGAAATCGATGAACGCTTTGACCTCTTCCGGGTGATCGGACTGCGAGTAACCGGACATCAACATCGAGGACTTGTACCAGAGGCCCGAGTCACTCGAGTCGCCCGTGTGGCTGGGCATGCGCAGCGGCACCAGGTCGACGCCCGCGGAACCCGAGAGCGCTGTCAGCTGGTTCGTCCACCACATGCCCATCGCGGCGACGCCGGTGCCAGTGAGGGACTGGTCGGGGCCGGGACTCTGGTCCTCGGCGATGATCGAGGCCCCGGGATACGATCCGTTCTCCACCAGGTCCAGATGGTGCTGGAAGTATTCCTCGATATCGGACTCGTCGACGCCGAGGGCGCCGTCGTCCCCGATGAGGTGCTTTCCGGCCTGACGGGCCCAGATCTGCAGGCCCGCCGGCTCGTTGGGGCCGGTCGCCCCGTACTTGCCGTCGGTGTTTTCGGTGATCTCCTTGGTGATCTCCGCGTAGTCGTCCCACGTCCACGTCTCGTCGTCGGGCAGCTCGACGCCGGCCTCCTCGAAGATCTCCGGATTGGTCATGAGGACCATCGCGTTGATGCCAGTCGTGATGCCAAGCAAACCGTCGTCGGTGGTGCCGTTCTCGATCGTGCCCTCGTCGAACTGCGAGACGTCGACACCCTCGAGATCCAGCAGCGCGCCGCGGTCGCCGTACTCGCGCAAGTACTTGTCGTCCATCTGAATGATGTCCGGTGCGTCCCCGGAGGCCACCTGGGTGGCCAGCTTGTCCCAGTAGCCACCCCAGTCGCCGTACTCGGGCTTGATCTCGATGCCCGGGTTCTCCGCCTCGAAGGCGTCGATGATCTCCAGCGTGCTCTGGTGGCGCGCGTCGGCGCCCCACCAGCTGAACCGCAGCTCGACCTTGCCGTCGTCGCCGCTATCGGCCTCTCCCCCGCCACCGCAGGCGGTCAGCGCCATTGCTGACGCGGCGGCAATCGCCGCAGCCTGGGCCAGTCGACGACCGATTGTGCGGCGCTGTCCTTTGGCGTGATGCACGGTGCTCCTCCTCATTGAATGGATCTTCCCGCAGCGAGTGACCACGAGATTTCTCCGCCCCCTCCCCGCCGGTCGGCCCACAGGCCGCGGTCGGATCCCGCCGCGGATGACGCGGAATTCGGAAAGCGATTTCCCGTTCAATCTAGGTGTGACGGCGATCACCGGTCAAGGAATATGGGGGCGATCGATCTTTCATCTTGGCGATCGGCTGATACCTTGAGGGCATCAATGCCGCTCACGTGATCGATTCAGCTGCATCTTCCACGCCGCGCAGACGCGACCCGCCCATGGCTGCCCGACTACAACTTCCGGGTGCTCTCCCGCAGCACCGGGTGCCCCGACACCACGAGCCGGCGCTGCTCGTCACCGTCGGTGAGCACAAACTCGCCGGCCATGCGGCCAATCTCCTCGAGCGGCAACCGCACGGTCGAGACCGACGGCACGAGGTCACCCAGCGTGGGGATGTCGTCGAAGCCGGCAACCGCCACATCCTCCGGGACCCGCAGCCCGGCCTCCCGGATCGCCGTCATCGCCCCGAGCGCCATGACGTCGTTCGCGCAGAAGACGCACACCTGGCCGGCTGGCAGCTCGAGCGCCTCCGAACGAATCAGGTCCGCCATCTCCAAGTAGCCGCCGTCGCGCGTAAACGCCCCCTCCCGCACGAGGACGGGATCGATGCCCGAGGACTTCAGCTTGGCGAGGAAACCGGAGACGCGGTCGAGCGCCGTCGTCAGGGATTGGTCGCCGGCGAGCACCGCGAACCGCCGGTGTCCGAGGCGCAGCAACTCCTGCGCCAGCTCCGCCGCCGCCCCCTCGTTGTCGAGGTGGACGCCGCCGGCCAGCGCGAGGGGCTGGCCGATCATGACGACCTTGCCCCCGTTGGCCTGATACTGCTCGAGCGCGGCCACGAGATCGTCATCGTCCTCGATGCCACGGGAACCGGCGAGCACGATCGCATCAGTGCGGTGCGAGAGGAATGACCGCACGGCACTGAGCTCGGCCTGCGGATCGCGACCGGTGCTGCTGAGCAGCAGCTGCACCCCGCTGCCGTCGAGCCCGCGCTGGACGCCGCGGGCGATCGAGGAGAAGTAGGGGTCGGCGATGTCGTGCACGATCAGGCCGACGAGGCCCGCGCTGCTGCGGGCGAGGGCCTGCGCCTGGGCGTTGGGGAAATAGCCGAGCCGCTGGGCCGCCGAACGCACCCGGTCGGCAATCTCCTGCGAGGGTGTGCGTTTGGATCCGTTGAGGACGCGCGACGCAGTGGCCTGAGAGACCCCCGCCTCCTTGGCGACATCTGCGAGCCGAACAGCCATGGCACGACCTTTCTCTCGGGCCGCCGCCGAGCGGGGCCGCGACTCCTCACGTGTGACAGTTGACACGTCGATCACTCCGACACTACCTTGGAAAGCGCATTCCCAACTATTTTCTTATTCCACATCACCTCCGAAGAGGAGTCCCGACATGTCCGAGACCCGCGTCATTCGCATCGCCATGAACGGCATCACCGGCCGTATGGGCTACCGCCAGCACCTGCTGCGCTCGATCCTCCCGATCCGCGACCAGGGCGGAATCACGCTGGCCGACGGCTCCAAGGTCACCGTCGAGCCCATCCTGATCGGCCGCAACGAAGCCAAGATCAAGGAGCTGGCCGAGCTGCACGGCGTCGAGCAGTACACCACCGACCTCGACGCGATGATCAACGACCCCTCCGTGGACGTCGTCTTCGACGCGTCGATGACGTCCCTGCGCTACGACACCCTCTCCAAGGCCATCGCCGCCGGAAAGCACGTCTTCACCGAGAAGCCCACCGCGGAGACCCTGACCGAGGCCGTCGACCTCGCCCGTCAGGCGCAGATGGCCGGCATCACCGCCGGCGTCGTGCACGACAAGCTCTACCTGCCCGGCCTGGTCAAGCTGCGCCGCCTCGTCGACGAGGGCTTCTTCGGCCGCATCCTCTCGATGCGCGGCGAGTTCGGCTACTGGGTCTTCGAGGGCGAGATCCAGGAGGCCCAGCGCCCGTCCTGGAACTACCGGCTCGCCGACGGCGGCTCGATGACCACCGACATGTACTGCCACTGGAACTACGTCATGGAGGGCATCATCGGCACGGTGAAGTCCGTGAACTCCAAGACCGCCACCCACATCCCCACCCGCTGGGACGAGAAGGGCGAGCCCTACGAGGCGACCGCCGACGACGCCGCCTACGGCATCTTCGAGCTCGAGACCCCGGCCGGCGACGAGGTCGTCGCGCAGATCAACTCCTCGTGGGCCGTGCGCGTGTACCGCGACGAGCTCGTCGAGTTCCAGATCGACGGCACGCACGGCTCCGCCGTCGCGGGCCTGAACAAGTGCGTCGCCCAGCAGCGCGCGCACACGCCGAAGCCGGTCTGGAACCCGGACCTGCCGGTCACGGAGTCCTTCCGCGACCAGTGGTCCGAGGTCCCGGCCAATGCCGATCTGGACAACGGCTTCAAGCTGCAGTGGGAGGAGTTCCTGGCCGACGTCGTGGCCGGTCGCGAGCACCGCTTCGGGCTGCTCTCCGCAGCCCGCGGCGTGCAGCTCGCGGAGCTGGGCCTGCAGTCCGCCGCCGAGCGCCGCACCCTCGACGTCCCGGAGATCTCGCTGTGAGCACGACAACCGCAACCAGCCTTCCGACCCTGACGCTGCCGTCGGCCTACGGCACGCTGAGCGAGTACACGATGTACGGCCCGGGGCAGTTCACGCGCCCGTCCGCGCCGATCACCTCGCGCCACGTCTACGCGGCAGCCCACGTCATCCCGCTCATGACCGCCGATAACACCCCCGGTGCCGACGCCGAGCTCGACTGGAACGCCACGCTGGCCTACCGCCACGAGCTGTGGTCCTACGGCCTGGGCGTCGCCGACGCCATGGACACCGCCCAGCGCGGCATGGGCCTGGACTACGCGGCCACGTGCGAGCTGATCCGGCGCTCCGCGGCCGAGGCGGCCGACGTCGTCTCCTCCGGGAAGTACCCGGCGCTGGCCGGCAAGACCGTGCGAGACCTCGTCTCGTGCGGCGCCGGCACCGACCAGCTCGACCCGGCCGCGGTCTCCGCCGGGCCGGAGGGGCTCGCGGCCGTGACCGCCGCCTACCTCGAGATGCTCGACGTCGTCGAGTCCTCCGGCGCGAAGATCATCATCATGTGCTCGCGGGCGCTGACGAAGGTCGCCCGGAACGCCGAGGACTACCTGGACGTCTACTCGCAATTGCTCGACGCCGCGAAGCAGCCGGTCATCCTGCACTGGCTCGGCCCGATGTTCGACCCGGCGCTGGCCGGATATTGGGGCAGCGACGACGTCGCGACCGCCACGGGCACGTTCCTGCGCCTCATCGAGAAGCACGCGGACAAGGTCGACGGCGTGAAGGTCTCGCTGCTCGACGCCGAACACGAGACGCAGCTGCGCTCGGCGCTGCCGGAGAGCGTCCGCCTCTACACCGGCGACGACTTCAACTACCCCGAGCTCATCCACGGCGACGGCGAGCTGCACTCGGACGCCCTGCTGGGCATCTTCGCGGCGATCTACCCGGCGGCGTCCACGGCGCTGCAGGCGTACGACGCCGGCGAGGCGGACCGCGGGCGGGCGATCCTCGATTCGACCCGCGAGCTCGGCAAGCACATCTTCTCCGCACCGACGCTCTACTACAAGACGGGCATCGCGTTCCTCGCGTGGCTCAACGGGCACCAGTCCGGGTTCCAGATGGTCGGCGGCCTGCACTCGGGCCGCTCGGTCGCCCACCTGGCCCACACGTTCGTGCTCGCCGACAAGGCAGGCCTGCTGCTCGATCCGCAGCTCGCGGCCGAGCGCATGACGCAGCTGCTGGCCGTGTACGGAATCGAGCAGAAGGGGGCCCGCGCATGAGCTCGAGCGCCTTCCCACTCGCCCTGAACACGGGCACCACGCCGAACCTCGACCTGCGCGAGGCCGTCGAGGTCACCGCCGAGGCCGGGCTCACGCACATCGGGCCCTGGCGCCACCTGCTCGAGGGCGCCGGCGGGGCCGAGACGGCCGCGAAGATCATCGCCGGTGCCGGCCTCAAGGCCTCGACCTTGTGCCGCGGGGGCTTCCTCACCGCGACGGAGCCGGAGGCCCGGGCCGCAGCGCTGGAGTCGAACCGCGCGGCGATCCGCGAGGCCGCGACCATCGGCACGGACAGCCTCATCATGGTGGTCGGCGGCCTGCCGGCGGCCGCGCACGTGCTCGGCGGCGAGGGCGACCGGGGCGACAAGGACATCGCCGCCGCCCGCGCCCGCGTGGGTGACGGGCTCGCCGACCTGGTCCCGTACGCGCAGGAGCACGGCGTGCGACTCGTCCTCGAGCCGCTGCACCCGATGTACGCGGCGGACCGCGCCGTACTCTCCACGCTCGGCCAGGCCCTCGACATGGCCGCTGGCCTTCCGGCGGACGCGGTCGCCGTCGTCGTCGACACGTTCCACGTCTACTGGGACCCGCAGGTGCGCGAGCAGATCGCGCGCGCGGGCGCCGAGGGGCGGCTCGCGAGCTACCAGGTCTGCGACTTCAACCTGCCGATCGCCGCCGACGCGCTCAAGTCGCGGGGCATGATGGGAGACGGGTACATCGACTTCGCGTCGCTGTCGACGTGGACGGCGCAGGCCGGCTACACCGGCCCGGTCGAGGTCGAGATCTTCAACCAGGAGGTCAACGACCAGGATCCGCGTCTGACGCTGGCGACGATGAAGGAACGCTACGTGCAGCTCGTGCTCCCGCATCTAGAATCGGCGCGCGCGGGCGCGCCCGCCGAAACGGCCGCCGGCGTCTGAGCCGGTACCCGGGCGGCCCCGGCGCCCGCGCGCGCCGGGGCCGCTGATCGATCGAGACGAACGAAGAGGTAAGAGATGGCAGAGAAGCAGCCGGCCGGCGTCGTACTGGTGGGTCTGAACGGTTTCGGCCGGCAGCACCTGATCAACATCGAGCGCCTCGTGGGGTTGGGCAAGATGCGGCTGCTCGCCGGCGTCGACTTCAACGACCCAGGTCCGGAGGTCCGCGGTGCGCACACGCCGGTCTTCGCCTCGCTCGACGACGTCTCCGCGGCGGGGATCACCCCCGACATCGTCATCGTCTCGACGCCGATCAGCACCCACCACGACCTCGGCCTGCGGGCCCTCGAATTCGGCGCCGACCTGTACCTGGAGAAGCCGCCGACGGCGACCCTCGAGCAGTACGAGTCACTGCTGGCGGCCGCAACCGCGGCGGGGGCGCGGGTTCAGGTCGGTTTCCAGTCGATCGGCTCGCACGCGCTCGACGAGATCTCCGAGGTCCTCTCCCCCGCCGACGGATCCGAGGGCCCGATCGGCACCCTGCGCAGCGTCGGCGCGAGCGGGACCTGGGTGCGCACCCGCGGCTACTACGACCGTGCGCCGTGGGCCGGGCGCCGGGTCCTCGACGGTGTGCAGGTGGTCGACGGGGTCGCGACGAACCCGCTCGCCCACGCCGTCCAGACCGCCCTGCACATCGCGGGCGCGCGGGCGAGCGACGATGTCGTGGACCTCGCGACCGAACTGCACCACGCGCACCGCATCGAGGCCGACGACACCACCAGCATCCGCCTGACGACGGCCGGCGGCGTCGACGTGACGTGCGCGCTGACCGTGTGCGCGACCGAGCAGCACGACCCGTGGATCACGGTGTACGGCACCGAGGGACACGCCGTCCTCTACTACACGCGCGACGAGCTCGTCGTCACACCCAACCCGGACGCACCCGCAGGCGGATCCGGGAGCCGGAGCACGTTCGGCCGGACCAACTTGCTCGAGAACCTCATCGACGTCCGCGCCGGCGCCGCCGACACCCTGCTCAGCCCGCTCGAGAGCACGGGCGCGTTCATGCGCGTGCTCGAGGCCGTCCGCACCGCCGCGGACCCCGCGCAGATCCGTCCCGAACACGTGACGTTCGCCGGCGAGGGCGAGGACGAACGCCCGATCGTCCCCCACATCGAGAACCTCATCGACCGGGCGGTCAAGGGTTCGTCGACTTTCTCCTCACTCGGCGCTCCGTGGGCCGCGGCCCCGGCCGTCTCCGGCACGCTCGCCGTGACCCCGGCCGGTTCGGCCGCGCCCGTACCCGTCGCCGACCTGCGCACGGGCGAGGACATCTCCGCCGCCAACGGGCCGCGTCCGTTCCTGGACCGGGTGCGCACGCTCTCCGGCGTCGTCGTCACCGACCAGCAGCCCCTGGATCACACGTGGCACCTGGGTGTCTCGGTGGCGCTGCAGGACGTGGAGGGGTGCAACTTCTGGGGCGGGCGCACCTACACGCGCGACGCCGGGCGCTATGTTTGGCGCGCCGACCACGGGCGCATCCGCACCCTCTCCGAGTCCGTCATCCACGACGCCGAGGCCGAAAGCACGTGCGGTCAGCGGCTGCGCGCCCGGCTCGAGTGGACCGGCTACGACGGCGCGGCGCTCCTGACCGAGGACCGCCAGGTTAGCGCGCGCCCGGTGGCGGATGTGGGGGCGAACGGCTGGGAGCTGGACTTCTCCTTTTCCCTCGCGCCGGCTGGCAACCGACCCGTCGCGCTCGGCAGCCCGGGTTCGAACGGGCGCCCCGGCGGCGGGTACGGCGGCTTCTTCTGGCGGCTGCCCGCGGTTGCCGACGCCCGCATCTACACCGCGGAGGCCGAGGGCGAGGAGGCCGTGCACGGGACGGTCAGCGACTGGGTCGCCGTCTCGGCGGACTTCGCCTCGAACGACGGCCACCCGCTGGCCGGCACCGACGCCCAGCCCGAGACCGGGTCGGGCCGCGGTCCCGCCACGCTCGTCTTCGTCTCCGCCGACCCGGACCCCTGGTTCGTGCGCTGCGCGGGCTACCCCGGCATCGGGGCCTCGCTCGCGTGGGACGAGCCGGCCGTGACGCGCCCGGGCTCCCCGGTCCGGCGGCGGGTGCGGACCCTCGTCCTGGACGGGATCGTGCCGCGCGAACGCGTCGAGGCTCTGGTGTCCTCACTCGTCAGCGCGTAGTCTAACGTTTACCTACCCCCGATCTGAGGTTCACATGAGCACCCTGCCCACCCACGAACGGGACCGCCTCGCCACGGAGCAGGCGACCAAACACGCCCGCATCGTCGAGATCCTCGACGCGCACCGGTCCGACGCGCTGCTGCTGACCTCCACAGCGGCCCTGACCTGGTATCTCGGCGGCTCGCGCGTCCACATCTCGCTGGCCGGCGCGCCCATCGCCGCCGCCCTGGTGCACCGCGACGGCACGGAGATCGGGCTCTTCATCAACGAGTCGGCCCGGCTGTGCAGCGAGGAGCTCGGCGAGACGGACGGCGTGAGCGTGCACGTGCTGCCGTGGCACGGGAGCCTGAACGACGTCGCCGCCTGGTATCCAGCGGCGGGGGCGTGGAACGTCCTGAGCGAGGAGCAGGTCGGAGCCGAGCTGCGCGCCGCTCGTGCGTCCCTCCTGCCGGTCGAGGTCGATCGCTACCGCGCGCTCTGCCGGGACGCGGCTGCAGCCCTGACCGACGTGCTGTCGGAAGTGACCGAAGAGACCACCGAGATGGAGCTGGCCGCCGAACTCGGCCGGCGCATCATCGCGTTCGGCGCCGACCCCGTCGTCCTGCTCGTCTCCGGTGCCTACCGCGCCGAGCACCGGCACCCGCTGCCGACGAACGCCCCGATCGGCCGCCGCGCCATGGCGGTCGTCTGCGCGCGCCGTCACGGTCTCATCGCCAACGTCACGCGTTGGGTGACGTTCGGGGAACTGCTGCCCGGCGAAGCGGACCTGGATGCCCGCATCCTCGACGTGGAAGCGGACATCTTCGCCCAGCTCGTCCCGGGCGCGACGATGGACCGGGTCCTGCCCGCGATTCAGGCCTCCTACCCGTCGCACGGCTTCGCCGACGACGAGTGGACCCTGCACCACCAGGGCGGCGCTGCCGGCTACAACGGCCGCGATCCGCGCCTGGAGCCCGGCGTGACAGACGCGATCGTGAATCAGCAGGCCTTCGCATGGAACCCATCGGGTGCGGATCCGGCCTCGGGTCTGGTCGCCAAGGTCGAGGACACCGTCCTGCTCACCTTCGGCGACGACGGCTCGGCCGCCGTCGAGGTTCTCAGCGTCGACCCGCGCTGGCCAAGCGTCGAGGTCGCCGGCCGACAGCGCCCGGCGGTCCTGCGCCGCTGAACCATCCCTGCATTCGACAAGAAG
Organism: Zhihengliuella halotolerans; assembly: GCF_004217565.1. Classification (NCBI taxonomy): domain Bacteria; kingdom Bacillati; phylum Actinomycetota; class Actinomycetes; order Micrococcales; family Micrococcaceae; genus Zhihengliuella; species Zhihengliuella halotolerans. The sequence goes on from NZ_SHLA01000001.1 coordinate 2,311,685, forward strand.
GGCCCGCTCCCGACGGTCGTTCCGTCGGGAGCGGGCCCTTCTTGTCGCCGGCGCTATCGGGCCGAGACCTCCTCGACCTCCGGGGCGTCGGCCGTGAAGGCTAGCCGCGGTGCCTCGGGCTCCTCCATGTCCTTGCCGATGAAGTAGGACGTGTGCGGCGGCTGGTTGTAGCCGGTGTTCTGCCACGCGACGGACAGGCGGTACTGCGAGTCCGACATTAGCGTGAAGAGCCGCTCCTCGGTCTCGATCGTCGTGGTGGCGATCCGCAGCGCCGACGAGTCCTCGGTCCGCGTGATGATCTCCTCCCGCCAGTCGCCGAACAGGTCCGCCTGCAGGGCGAAGTTGCCCTTGGTGCTGTTGTTCGTCAGCGTTCCCTCAGCGCGGTAGATCTCGTCGGCCTGTTCGGTCTCCCAGTTCCACTTCGCGATGGTCGGCACGCCGGCGCCGGCCTCCGCGTCGTAGTCGTGGTCGCCGATCTCCCGCAGCAGATCCCCGTCCCAGAAGGTCAGGAAGTTGGCGGCCGGAATGGTTTCCGAGATCAGTTCGCCGGATGCCGACATCAGGTAGCCCACCTTGGAGTTCCACGAGCCGTCTCCGCCGATGCCCCAGCCCTCGGCACCCGCGTGCCGCGGGTCGATGTCTCCCATGGCCGCTCGGCCGATGTCCTGCGTGGCCGGGGTGTCCCAGAGGATCTCGCCCGTTGCGGCGTCCCGCATGGTCAGACCCCGGTTCCCCGACCGCCCCATATCCTCGTGCGCGGAGAAGACCTCCATGCCGGGGCGCGAGGGATCGAAGTCGGAGACGTGCTGGGCGTCGCCGTGGCCGAGACCGGTGTTGTAGAGCACGGTGCCGTCGTCGTCGATCGTCAGCGAACCGAAGAGGATCTCATCCTTCTGGTCGCCGTCGACGTCGTTGATGGAGAGCGAGTGATTGCCCTGTCCGGCGAACTCCTTGCCAGCCACGTCCGAGTCGAAGACCCAACGCTCGCTGAGCTTCTCCCCGTCGAAGTCGAACGCCGCGACGACGGTGCGCGTGTAGTAGCCGCGGGAGAAGACGGCGCTCGGCGATTCGCCGTCCAGGTAGGCCGTCCCCGCGAGGAAGCGGTCCACGCGGTTGCCGTAGGTGTCGCCCCAGGATCCGACGTCGCCGCGGGCCGGGACGTAGTCGATGGTGTCGATCGCCTCGCCCGTGGCACCGGAGAACACCGTCAGGTACTCGGGCCCGGTCAGGACGCGCCCGTCCGAGTTCCGGTAGTCGGCGCGCGAGTCGCCGATGATCTCGCCCGCACCGTCGACGGTGCCGTCGGCTGTCTTCATGACGACCTCGGCCTTGCCGTCTCCGTCGTAGTCGAAGACCTGGAACTGCGTGTAGTGCGCGCCGGCCCGGATGTTGTGGCCCAGGTCGATCCGCCACAGCTGCGTGCCGTCGAGCTCGTAGGCGTCCACGTAGACGTTGCCCGTGTAGCCGGAGCGGGAGTTGTCCTGCGAGTTGGACGGGTCCCACTTGACGATGTACTCGTACTCTCCGTCGCCGTCCACGTCGCCGACGGACACGTCGTTGGCCCGGTAGCTGAAGGGCTGACCGTCCTTCGAATAGGCGTCATCCGGCGTGTTCAGCGGGATGTCCAGGGTCTGGCCGTCCCAGACGCCGAATTCGGCGCTGGCCCAGTACTCGCCGGAACCTTCGTCGGCGTGCTTGTCATGCCCCTTCTTCTTGCCCTTGCCCTTGTCCTTGTTCTTCTCCTTGCCCTTGGCTTTTCCATGGCCCTTGCCGCTGCCGTCGGAGGCGTCGTCGGAGACGGTGCTCAACCGGTACGTCGAGCCGGCGGTGCCGTCGGAATCGACGAAGTTCGTGCTGTCCGTGACGGGCGCCTCGGTGATGCGCTCGCCGTCCCGGTACACGTGGAAGCCGGCGTCGGTCTCGTCGCCGCCCAGCAGCGGCCAGCCGACGTAGACTCCACCGTCACTCTGCGCCGCGACGGGAGCCCGGTTGATGCGCTCGGCCTGGCGTTCCAGCTTCGTCTCCGCCGGGGACGTCACGCTCTCCGACAACTCGGAGGCGCCGCCGGCATTCACGGATGCCACGGCGTACGTGTACTCGATGGTGGTGAGCACGTCGGTGTCGGTGTAGGTCGGCTCGTCGCTGCGATCGACGAGGACGAGCTCGCCTCCGGGCTCGGCACGGTAGAGGTGGTAGAACAGGGCCTCATCGACCACGTTCCACGTGAGCTCGACCGAGTTCTTGCCGACCTCGCCGACCGTGAGGTTCTCCGGCACCGGCGCGGTGGCCACGGTCTCGTCGATCGTCGTCACCTCGAGCTCGGTGGACGGGACGGACTCCCCGCCGGCCGCGTCGAGGCCGACGACGGTGTACGTGTACACCAGCCCGACGTCGGCCGTGGTGTCGACGAACTCCGCAGCCTCGGTGTCCGCGATCGCCGTGCGCGCATCAGCCCCGGCCGCCTGACGGTAGATGCGGTAGCCGACGGCGTCGTCTGTGGCGTTCCAGCTCAGCGGGACGGAGACGTCGCGCCCGTCGATGGCGACGTCTCCGGCGGTGAGCCCGGTCGGCGCGTACATCAGCGGGGTGATTTCCAGACCGTTGAGCCAGCCCGATGCCTCGATGTTCAGCTGGCCGTCGCGCACGACGATGGGCTGCAGGATCCGGCTCGAAGTGCCTCCGCGGCCGGCGGTGGAGGAGCCGAAGTCCTCGCCCTCGATCGTGACGCCGAGGCGGGCGGTTCCGATCATGTCGCCCCAGATGACTTCCACGGCGTAGCTGCCGTCCGGGACGTCGACGGCGATCGGGGTGTCGGCGCTCGGCAGAACGAAGTCGCGCTGCAGGTCGGTCGGCGTCGGATCGAAGTCCGTCCCGCGGTCGCGGCCCCCGGGGACCGCATCGGTGAAGCCGTAGCCCAGCTCCTCGCTGTAGACGGTGGTCTCCTCGAAGGCCGTGTAGCCCTCAAGTGTGGCATGGCCGGAGAGCTGGAAGTCGAACTTGTGCAGCGGGGCCTTGGTCGTGATGTTCACGGCCGCCGACGGGTCCGAATCGCCGCGCCCGTTCACGGCCACGACGCGCAGATCGTAGGCGATCCCCTGCTCGAGCGCGGTGACGTTCGCGAGCGGGACGGTCGACGTTGTGAGCAGCGCGTACTCGTTCTCGCCGGCTGAGGTCTCCTTGCCGTACACCTTGTAGATGTCCGCTCCGTCGACCTCGTTCCAGCTGAGCGTAGCGCCCGTGGCGGAGACGTTCGAGGCGACGACGCCGGCGGGCGCGGCGGGCACCTCGGCCGGCGGTTCGACGTCGCGCACCTGATCGGCCAGTGGCACGTCCAGTTGCTCGATGTCCTGGGCGATCAGGCGGGCCATCGCGATGGCGCCGTATTCCTGGAAGTGGGTGTCGTCCTGGGTGCCATTGGGACGGTTCGGGTAGACGCCCGCGGGAACCCACAGGAAGACCGACTTGGCTTCCTCGGGCCCGATCTCGTTCAGGTAGCCGCGGCTGGACGCGGAGAGGTCGACGAGCGCGGACCCGGTTTCGGCCGCGAGCTCCGTGGCCTCACGCACGTAGGCGGGGAAGGAGACGTTGAACTCGCCCGTGGCCTCGTCGACGGAACGGCGGGACACCGGAGTCACGAGGATCGGGGTTGCCCCGCGCTGGATTGCGCCGTCGACATAGGTGCGCAGGTAGTTGCGGTAGTCGGCCGGGGCCGCGTAGCGGTCGTCCACGCCGTAGGAGTTGTCGTTGTGGCCGAACTGCACGAAGAGGTAGTCACCCGGGCGGATCTGGCCGAGCACCGTGTCGAGCCGCCCCTGGCTGATGAAGTTCTTCGAGGAGCGGCCGCCGATGGCGTGGTTGTCGACCACGACGTCGTCGGACAGGAAGCGCTCGATCATCTGACCCCAGCCGGCCTGCGGGGCGAAGTCGTCCCGGTACGTCTGCACGGTCGAGTCGCCCGTGATGTACACCGTCGGCTCCGCGCCGGCCTCGCGTTCTCCGCGCCGGGTGATCGTCAGACCGGCGAGATTGGCCGCGTCGCCGGCGAACTCCAGGTTGAGCTGGCCGTCGACAAGCGAGAGGTCGAACTCCATCTCGTGGAACTCGCCTGCCGACTTCTCGACGGGCGCGACCTTGAGCATCCGCTCGGCGGTGATCGAGATGTCGGTGGCGGCCTCGGCGCTTCCGGCAACGACCCCGATCGTGTAGTCGCCGTTGGGGAGGTCCGCGACGAACTCGGTACCGGAGACCGTCACGGAGTCCGCGCGCAGGGCATCGTCTCCGCCGTGATCGGCGCCCGTCACGGCGGACGGGTCGACGAAGCCAAGACGGGTCTCCACGTCGTATGCGGTGGAGGCGTCAACGCCCTGGTGTCCGCCGGCGACCGCGCCGGGCCCGAAGTCCAGGCGCAGCGTGCCACCCTCGGGCAGGTCGGGAGCCTCGGCGCCGAGAGCGGGTACGACGGCGGCAGCGGACGCCGCGGAGCTCCCGTCGTCGGCGATCGTGTGCACGCGGTAGTAGTTCAGGCCGGAGGTGTCCGCGGCCTCGTCGGTCGCGAAGACCTCGCGCTCTCCGGAGCGAGCGACCTCGACGTACTCGCCATCGACGGCGTCGGCGCGGGTCAGGATGTAGCCCTCGGCGGCGGGGACCTCGTTCCAGCGCATCGCGATGGCCCCGTCGGCGACATGGGCGACGCGCAGCGACTGCGGGGCGGCGATCGCGGCGGGGTCGGTCTCGTCCGGCGGCTCGGTCGGCTCCGGTTCGACCGCGCCCGCGTCCCCGGTGCGGGTGACCCGGAGGCCGTTGACATAGCCGTTGCCGGCGCCGGTCACGCCGACACTCAGCTGTCCGTCGGTCACGTCGGCGGAGAAGACCTCGCTGGCGACCGCCTCCTTCGCGGGCCGGACGTGGCCGGATTCCTCGCCCTCGAGCTCGATCGTGGTCCGGACACTGGAGGTGCCGGCGAGCGTATCGCCGGCCCACACCTCGACGTCGTAGCGGCCGTCGGGGACGTCGACGCCGAACTCCCACTGCGCGCCGAGGACGAAGTCCCCGGCCAGTGCGTCGTCGCCGGTCGACCGGTCCCGGGAGGCCAAGCCCGGATTGTCGACGATGCCGAAGCCGGCCTCTTCCGTGTAGATGTTCTCGTGGTCGACGCGGACGAACCCGTCGGCGACAGGGCTCTGCGGGGTGCCGAAGTCGAACGTGAACTCGACGGCCTGGTCCGTGCCGGACGCGGGTGCCGTCGTGGTCGCGGCGGGTGGTCCCGCTGTAGCTCCGGCCGCAGTTCCCACGGCCAGCGTCCCGGCCGTGACAACGGCGAGGCTGAGCCTCAATGGCTTTCTGAAACGATTCATCTTTGAGCCGATCCCTCTCTGGGTCGAGTGATGACAGAGTGTTTGGATTGCGCTTTCCAACGTCGAACGTAATGCGCGTCACATGCAAAGGTCAAGGGTCCATGCATGCCGCCTGAGCATCACGCATGCGGCAACCGAGCTTTCTCTTTAAAAGAACTGGGCGCCGCGAGCGCCGTAGCGGCACCCCCGACGCCCGGTCCTGGACGAAGGATCTAGTTCGGCAATTCGGTACGCCAGCTGCGCTTGGGCTCCCAGCCGATCACGCGGCGCGCCTTCTCGATGCTAAAGGCTGGCGATGAGCCGACCAGCCCGCCCGCCAAGTGCGCCAGCTCGGGGTAGATCTCCGGGATGACGTCGGCGAGCGGCGCCCGGGCCATCGCGTCGGCGGCACCGACGAAGAAGACGTCCCCGTTCTCGATCAGGTGCATCCGCTCGAGAAGAAGAAGCAGGAAGTCGGTCACGTCGCGGGCGTCGACGTAGTTGAACAGCGCCGGGGCGGAGAGCTTCGGGTCGTCGAGCCGCTCGACGACGGTGTGCCCCTGCTGCGTCGGCGCGCCCGCCCACTCCTCGGGCGCGATCACGTAGCAGGGCCGGAACGACGCGAACTTCACCCCGTTCTCCCCGTCGCCCGGACCGTGCTTGGCCGCGAACATCGCGGCGACCTGCTCGGCCACGTACTTCGAGAGCCCGTAAGCGTGCCAGGGCTGCGGGGGCACGTCCTCGTCGAGCGGCAGCCGCGGCGGGACCCAGCCGGCCGGCGACCCGTACCCCATGATCGACGGGCTGGACGCGACGACAACTTTGCGCACGCCCGCTTCCACGGCCGCGTCGGTCACGTTGTGCGCAATCGCGGCGTTCGTCTTCAGGATGACGTCCTCGGGGGCGCTGAAGGGCACCGCGATAGCCGCGAGGGAGACCACGGCCTCCGGTGCGACACGGGCGAACAGCAAGCGCGCGGCCTCGGCGTCGAGCAGATCCACGCTCTCGTAGGCGACGCCGTCGACCGGATCGGGCGGGGGCTGCCGGTCGAGGCTGACGACGTCGTGCCCAGCGGCCGCGAAACCGGCGACGACGCTGCGGCCGAGGCGGCCCGAGCCGCCCGTGATGAGGATTCTCGCCATGCGCGCCCCTCCCCTAGAGCGCGGCCGCGCGGACACGGCCGGCGTTCGAGGCGGCGTCGAGACCCAGCTCGACGTCGTCGACGTGCACCACCTGCCCCCGGAGCAGGGACTCATTTCCGCAGATCCCCACGGCGATCGCCTGGATCCCGTCCACAAGACCAGCCGGGCGCCCGTACGGGTCCTCTCCGGGCCCACGGAAGATGTCCGCCAGCAGCAGTTTGTCGCCGCCGCCGTGGGCGCCCTCCCCGTTGATGATCTCCAGCTCGTGCGCCTCCTCCCAGTGGCGCTGCAGCACCAGGCGCTCACCACTGGCGCGCAGCGGATTGTCGTGCCCGTCCTCGGTCACCGAGGGGTCCACGGGCGCACCGCCGGCGGCCGGCAGGACCGCCGCCCGCTCGACGACGTCGAGCTCGAGGCGCCCCTCCGTCCCGTTGACGGCGACCCGATACCCCTCCCACGGGCTGTGCGCGTTCAACGAGTAACTGAGCACGGCGCCTCGAGAGTAGTTCACGGTCAGCGCCAGATTGTCTTCGATGGTGATCCCTGGTGCGAACACGTCCTGGTCGCGGCGGTAGCCGTCGTGCTCCTCATTCTTGAGGTAGAGGCCCTCGAGGCGCTCGTCGCTGCGCAGGTCCAGCGCGAACGGATCCGCGGCGCTGTCTTCGCGCGTGCCGCGCTCGTGGGCCGCAATACCGCGCTCCGCCGCGTTGTCGGCCCCGTAGAACTTCAGGCCGCCCGCCGCGTAGACGCGCTCGGGCACGTCGGAGAGCCACCAGTTGACGAGGTCGAAGTGGTGGCTGGACTTGTGCACCAGGAGCCCACCGGAGTTTTCCTTGATCCGGTGCCAGCGCCGGAAGTAGTCGGCGCCATGCACGGTGTCCAGGACCCAGGAGAAGTCGATCGAGGTGACCCTGCCGATCAGTCCGTCGGCGATCGCAGCCTTGAGCGCCGTGTTGCGCGGCGAGTACCGGTAGTTGAACGTCACGATCACCTCCCGGCCCGTGCGCTCCACAGTGTCGGCGATGCGCTCGGCGGCCGCCGCGTTCACGGTCAGCGGCTTCTCGACGACGACGTCGGCGCCGGCCTCGAGCGCTTCGCAGACCAGGTCGGCGTGTGTGAAGTCGGGGCTCGTGATGATGACCCGGTCCACGTTCTCCTCCGTGATGAACCCGGTCAGCGCCGCCGGATCGAAAGACTCGGTCTTCTCGCCGTACGTCTGCTCGATGACGTCCTGGTAGTAGGCGGCGCGGCCCGGATTGGTGTCCGCGAGCGCGACGAGCTCGGCGACGTCGGCGTGGTCGCCGAGGATGGCGTTGATGTACATCTCGCAGCGGTTTCCGGTGCCGATGATGACGTAGCGGGTGCGATTCGATTCGCTCACTTGCGCGTTGACTCCTTGAACGGCTCACTCTCGTGAGGACTGCTGGCTGGGGCGGGGAAAGCGCTCGGGGCGCCACCGCACGCTGCGGTGACGCCCCGGCGTCGTGCTGGTGCTACTTGATGCCGGTGGTCGCGATGCCCTTGACCAGGAACTTCTGGCCGAGGAGGAACGCGAGGAACACGGGCAGCAGGGTGACGATCGACATCGCGAACAGTGAACCCCAGTTGGACTCGCCCGTTGCGTCGATGAAGGCGCGCAGGGCGACCGGGACCGTGTACATCGACGGGTCGGTCAGGTAGATGAGCGAGGTGAAGAAGTCGCTCCACGTCCAGATGAAGGTGAAGATCGCGGTCGTCGCCAGTGCAGGGACCATGAGCGGCAGGATCACCTGGAGGAAGATGCGCGCGTGGCCGGCGCCGTCGATGCGGGCGGCCTCGTCCATGTCCTTCGGGATGCCGCGGATGAACTGCACCATGAGGAAGATGAAGAACGCGTCCGTCGCCAGCAGCTTCGGGATGATGATGGGCAGGAACGTGTTCACCCAGCCGATCTGCGAGAACATGATGTACTGCGGCACGATGATGACGTGGATCGGCAGCATGATCGTCATGAGCATGAGGCCGAACATGATCTTCTTGAACCGGAAGTCCAGCCGCGCGAAGGCGTAGGCGGCTAGCGAGCACGAGATCAGGTTGCCGAGGATGCAGCCGAAGACCACGATCGCCGAGTTCATCAGGAAGTGGCTGAACGGGTGGGATAGCGCATTCCACCCTTGTTCGTAGTTGGCCCACTCGAAGGTCGTCAGGAACAGGCCGGGCTCGCGGAAAATCACATCCGTGGGTCGCAGGGAGCTGACGATCATCCACAGCAGCGGGTAGATCATCAGCAGCGCGGAGGCGACCATGACCACGTGCTTGATGACGGCCCGGAGGACGACGCGCGGGCTCGGCCGGTACTTGTTCATGGGCGGCGGGGCCGTCGCGGAACGCACCTCGGCGGGGGTCTGCGGCGGGGCGGAGGAGCCTTCGGCTGTGACCGTGGCGCTGGAGTCTGTCTTCTGCTCAATCATCGTAGAACACCCAATACTTGGAGGCGAGGAAGTTGACGGCGGTGAAGGCTCCGACGATCATCACGAGCAGCCAGGCCATGGCGGAGGCGTAGCCCATGTCGAAGCCCTTGAAGCCCTGCTGGTACAGGTAGAGCGTGAAGAACATCGTGGAGTCCGCAGGGCCGCCGGTGCCGTTGGAGACGATGAACGCCTGCGTGAAGTTCTGGAAGGCGCCGATGATCTGCAGCACGAGGTTGAAGAAGATGATCGGGCTCAGCAGCGGCAGCGTGATGCTGACGAACTTGCGCAATCGGGTCGCGCCGTCGATCGAGGCCGCCTCGTAGTACATCGCCGGGATCTGACGCAGGCCGGCGAGGAAGATCACCATGGGCGAACCGAAGGTCCACACGTGCAGCAGAATCAGGGTGCTCAACGCGGTGTCCGGATTGGAGATCCACCCCATGCCCTCGATGCCGAACATCGCGAGCACCTGGTTCACGAGGCCGGACGTGCCGAAAAGCTGCTTCCACAGCACCGCGATGGCGACCGAGGAGCCCAGCATCGACGGCAGGTAGAAGACCGACCGGTAGAAGGCCAGGCCCCGCATGCCCCGATCGAGCAGGAGCGCGATGAGCAGCGCGACGATGAGCTGCAGGGGGACGCCGACCAGCACGTACGTGAACGTGACCTGCAGGGAGTTGATCAGGCGGTCGTCCTGGAACATGCGCACGAAGTTCGCGCCGCCGATCCATTCGGGCGCCTGCAGCAGGTTGTAGTTCGTGAAGGAGAGGTACAGCGACATCGCCATCGGCCCGAGGGTGATCGCGAAGAGGCCGATCGTCCACGGCAGCAGGAAGATGTGGCCGGCCTTGTTGTCCTTGTACTGGCGTTTGCCGCCTTTGACTTTGGACAGATTCTGCATCTCGGCGAGGACGCTCACAGGACCGTCTCCCTCGGTGCGCCGGCGCCTCGACGCCGGAAGGTGGTGTGGAACAGCATGGCTGACTCCTTGAGTAGAAACCCACGGCGACCTACATCGAGACCTCTGCGGGAATGCGCTTTCCAATAGTTCGTTCTCCACGGTAAGCTACCGGAGTTGTGAGGTCAACCACAGGTGGTGGTGACCGACTCCCCTCCCGGAAAAAGCGTCCGAGTGGCGCACCCGCACCCGCAGCCCCAGAAGGATCAGAGTCATGCCGAGCACCCCGAGGCCGTCCGATGCACGTCATTCCGCCATCATCCGGATCGAACTCGTCCTCACGTCGCTGCCGTTCGACGCAGGCCGCCGCGATGCTTCGACGGACAAATCAGAGTCTATTGATTCCTTTAACGCATCGTCCAAGACCTTCACGGCGATGGAATCCCTCATGGTCGCGGTCACGACCGCGGACGGTGTGACGGGCTGGGGCGAGGCCTTCGGACACAAGACCAACCCGGCGACGTGGGCGGCCCTCGAACAGATGGTCGCGCCCTTCTTCATCGGCCAGCCGGCCGATCCGGCGGCCGTCCGCCGCGACGCCGAGTACGCCTTCCACGCGTTCGGCCGTACCGGCCCGGTGCACTACGCCCTCTCGGCCATCGACATCGCCCTCTGGGACATCGCCGCGCAGCGCGAGGAGCTGCCGCTGCGGTCCTTCATCGCCCAGCGCCGCGATCACACGGCGGCCCCGCGGGAGAGCGTGCGGACCTACGCCTCCCTGGTCCACTACGGCGAGGACCCCGTCGAGGTCGCCTTCCACATCGCACGGGCTCGTGCGGACGGCTTCACCGCGTTCAAGCTGCACGAATCGACCAGGGACGCGATCGCCGCCGCGCGCCGCGCCGCGGGCGCCGAGGCCCGCCTCATGGTCGACGTGAACTGCGCGTGGGACGAGGCCGGCGCCGACGCCGCGCTCTCCGGCCTGGCGGACCTGAATCTGCACTGGCTCGAGGAGCCGGTCTTCCCGCCCGACGACTCACCCGCGCTCGCGCGCCTGAACCGGCGCCACGGGGTCGTCTCGGCCGGCGAGAACGCCTCCGGCGTGCACGGGCTCGTCGCCGACATGACCGCCGGCGCCGTCTCCGTGGCGCAGCCGAGCGTCGGCAAGATCGGCGGCATCACCTCGATGCTCGAGGTGTACGACGCCGGCGCCCGTCTGGGGGTGCCCGTCGTCCCGCACAACTTCTACTACGGCCCAGCGCTCGCCGCTGCGGCCCAGGTGATCGCCGCGATGCCGGTCCAGCTCGCGGGTGACGGGTCGCCCCACCCCGAGCTCGAGGTCCCGTTCCTCACCTGGCCGCAGCGGCTGCACTCGTTGCACGGCGCCCATCAGGATGACTCCGGCGCGGACGCCTCCGCCGTCGTGCTCCCCTCCGCCCCCGGGCTGGGCTTCGCTCCGGACCCCGACATCTTAGAGGCCGCCACGATCAGACGTGCGAAAATCTCGTAGGCGACAGGAGAGGAAACCATGAGCATCGAGAAGATCGTGTGCGTGCCCGACTCGTTCAAGGGCAGCGCCACCGCCGCGCAGGCCGCCGCGGCCCTGGCCGCCGGCGCACGCCAGGTGTTCCCGCGCGCGGAGGTCGTCGAGCTGCCGTTCGCCGACGGCGGCGAGGGCACGCTCGACGCGCTGCTGGCGGTCTGGGGCCGCGAGGCGGAGACCGTCGAGGTGGTCGACGCGATCGGCCGGCCCCGCACCGCGCGCTTCGGCCGCTCCGCTGACGGCGCCACCGCGATCCTCGAGGCCGCCGAGGGCAACGGCCTGCCGCACGTGAGCGACGTCGGGGCGCAGCCGCTGCGCGCCGACACCTACGGGGTCGGGCTCATCGCGCGCCACCTGCTGGACGCGGGCGTCGAAGAGATCCTGCTGTGCATCGGCGGCTCGGCGAGCACCGACGGCGGCCTCGGCCTGCTCGCCGCGCTCGGCGCGCGCATCGACTACGACGACGACGCTGCCGGCTTCGGCGGCGGACGCCTGCACGCGGTGCGCTCGATCGATCTCGAGGGTCTGCACCCGGCGGCGCGCGGGGTGCGCTGGCGGATCGCGGTCGACGTGGACAACCCGCTGACGGGCGAACGCGGGGCCGCCGCCGTGTTCGGCCCGCAGAAGGGCGCGAGCGCCGCGGACGTCGCGACTCTCGACGCCGGGCTCTCGCACCTGGCCGACGTCGTCGCCGCGCACTCCGGCGCGGACGCCGGCGAGCTGCGCGCCACCGCCGGATTCGGCGCGGCCGGCGGCATGCCGCTCGCACTCGTGCCTCTGCTCTCCGCCGAGGTCCTGCCGGGTTCGCGCCTCGTCGCCGAGGCCGTCGGGCTCGACGCCGCACTCGCGGACGCGGACCTCGTCCTCACGGGCGAGGGCGCGCTGGACACGCAGTCGCTCGGCGGCAAGGTCGTCGACGCTGTCCGCACTCGGGCTCCGGGCGGCGCGGCCGTCGTCGTGATCGCCGGGACCGTCAAGCTCACGGCCGCGGACGTGCGCGCGGCCGGGCTGACGGCGGCGTTCTCGATCGCGCCCGGCGCAGCGTCGCTGGACGAGCTGCTGGCCGCCGCGCCCGCACTCATCGAGGACGCGGCGGCGAACGCCTGCGCGCTCCTGGACCGCTGACGGGCGGCGCGGCTACGAGGAGACGATGAGCAACGTCGACGCGAACACGATCCCGGAGACGATCAGCACCAGCGTGGTGTAGCCGAGGATGTCGCGCATCTTCAGCCCCGCGATGGCCAGCAGCGGCAGCGCCCAGAAGGGTTGGATCATGTTGGTCCACTGATCTCCGTATGCCACGGCCATGATCGCGATCGACGGGTCGACCCCGAGGGAGTCGGCAGCCCCGAGCATGATGGGCGCCTGGATCGCGAACTGCCCGCCGCCGGAGGGGACGAAGAAGTTCACGACGCCGGCGGAGAGGAACGCCATGACGCCGAAGGTCTGCGGAGTGGACGCTGCGACGAGTGCGTCGGAGAAGAGCTCGATGAGCCCGGTGCCGGCCATGATGCCCAGGATCCCCGCGTAGAGCGGGAACTGGAGGAGGATCTCGCCGACATTGCCCGCCGCGTCCTTGGTCAGGGCGATCACCTCGAACGGGCTGCGCACCAGCAGCAGGATGAGCGCCAGGAACGTCCAGTTCACGACGTTCAGGGTCACCGATCCGCCGCCGGCGAAGTGCAAGACGAGGTAGCCGACCAGGAGCAGCCCGAGCAGCAGGGTCGGCAGCCGGCTCGCGTCGATCCGATCGGCGGGGGTCACGACGTCGTCGTCCACGTCCACGCCCCGGTCGCGTGCGTCCACGTCGAGCTCGACGACGGGGTCCTGGGCGCGCGGGGAGACGAGGAGGATCGTCGCCGCCACGGCCACGATGGTTACGGCAGCGGCGACGATGTTCCAGGTCGTGAAGACCGTCTCCGTGATCGGCAGCGGCGCCCCCAGGTGCTCGCTCACGAACGAGTCCGGCGTCGCCGCGGTCAGCGGGCCTGACGCCGAATACCCCATGTGCCACACGACGAAACCGGCGAACCCGGCGGCGACGAGCAACGGGAAATGCAGCCTGAGGCCCCGCTCGCGCCCTTGCGCGGCCACCTCCCGGGCGAGGATCCCGCCGACCACGAGGCCGAGGCCCCAGGTCACGAGCGAGGCCAGCGCCGCGGCGACGAAAACGAACACGTAGGCCTGCATCGCACTCCGCGGCAGGCGGGCGACCCGCGTCAACAGCGCGCGAACCGGTCCGGTGTTCGCGAGCATGTGGCCGAGCAGCAGGATCAGGGCCATCTGCGTCATGAACTCGAGCAGCCCCGACAGCCCGTCGCCCCACGCGGTGACGACGGCGGCGGGTGTCGCCCCGGTCAGGGCCAGGCCGAGCGCGGCGACGACGAAAGTCAGGACGATCGCGAAGACGAGGGCCGACGGGATGAGCCGTTCGACGACGTGGTTGACGGGGCGCATGACGACCGCCAGGCCGCCGCCGCGCCCCGCGCGGGCGTCTCGCGGTTCGGATCCGTCAGGTGCTGCTGACATGGGCTTCTCCGGCTTCTTCGACGGCTCGACAAGTGATACGGATCACCCTATCGGACCGTCTGGGCCGCGGACCCGAGCCCTGAAACCGGACCCCGCTCACGCGTCGTCGCGCACCACGACCCCCTGGGCGATCACGCCCGAGACGCGCTCGAGCGCCGCGGCGTCGGCCAGCGGATCCGCGTCGAGCAGCACGACGTCGGCGACTCCCCCGCGCACGAGGCGGCCCACGGTGCGTCCGACGCCGAGCAGGCGCGCCGGCGTCGTCGTCACCGCGCGCAGCGCCTGCAGCGGCGAGAGCCCGGCGTTGGCCAGCGAGCGGGCCTCGGTCCCGATCGGCATCACGTCCGTGCCGAAGGAGTCGGTGCCGGCGATGACGTCGACGCCGGCCGCGACCGCGGCGCGCACGGCCTCCTGCAGCACGGGGGTGTAGGCGCGGCCGCGTTCGGCGAGCACCGGGTTCGCGGAATCGGCCATCGAGGCGAGGCCGGCGAGCGTCGGGGTGAAGGCCGTGCCGCGAACGGCCATATCGGCGAGCGTCGCCTCGTCGACGTAGACGCCGTGCTCGATGCTGCGCACGCCCGCGCGCACCGCCCCGGCGATGCCCTCGGCGCTGTAGGCGTGGCAGAGCACGCCGGCGCCCTTGGCGGCGGCGACGACCGCGGAGAGCTGCTCCTGGTCGTACACGAGCTCGAGCGGGTCCTGCTCGGCCAGCCCGGCTCGCGGGTTGGCGCGGGTCTTGATGACGGACGCGCCGCGCTTGATGTTGTTCTTCGTCAGGTGCGCGAGGTCCTTCGGGTCGTGCACGCCGTCGGAAAGCGCGGCCAGCGGCGCCAGGGCCGGGTCGGCCAGCACCGAGTCGCCGAGCTCCGGCGAGACGAAGAGCCCGGCCGCATGCATGCGCGGGGACAGGCCCGGAGCCCACTCGGGCAGGGACGCGAGCGCGACGTCCTGGTAGAAGCTCGACGAGCCGCTGCGCACCGTGGTGGCGCCGTGGCTGAGGATCAGCCGCGCGTCCTCGAGGGCGTTGGCGTGCACGTGGGCGTCGACGAGGCCGGGGACGACGAACCGCCCGGTCGCGTCGACGACCGTGGCCCGGCCCGCGACGGCGGCAACGGCCCGACGGGTGGAGGCGCGGTCGCCGACGGCCTCGATCCGCCCGCCCTCGAGCACCACGACGCCGTCTTCGATCGCGTCGCCCGTGACCGGGTCGACGATGGTCCCGCCCTCGACGACGAGCGGCGGCGGGGTCTGCGCGTTCCCGTGGTATCCCGGAGCTGCGGGGCGGCCCGCGACCGGCGCAGGGGCGGCAGCCGCGGAGGCGGGCAGGAGGCCGATGCCGGCGAGTGCGGCTGCTCCCGCGATGACACTGCGGCGGGCGAGGGAGGCATCAGGGGCGGGGAGGGAGTCGTGGTCGTGCGTGCACATGGGGACATCCTTGTCGTCAGAGGGGGTGACTCATGCCAAGCTAACACCATTGACGTCATTTTGGTATCCCATATTCCGTGCGCCGTCACGCGGGTTCGTCCGGCCCAGCTATGCTGGGTTGCCATGAGCGGACAGGTGCGAATCGACGCGTGGCTCTGGGCCGTGCGCATCTACAAGACCCGATCCGCGGCCACCGCCGCGTGCCGCGCCGGCCACGTGCGCCGCAACGACGACCCGGCCAAAGCCTCCCAGCCCGTGGTCCCGGGCGACAAGATCCGGGTCCGCCAGCACGGCTTCGACCGCATCCTCGAGGTCACGCGGACGATCCCCAAGCGCGTGGGCGCCCAGGTCGCGCAGTCCTGCTACATCGACCACACTCCGCCCCGGACCCGCGAGGTCGTCCCGCAGGTACCGGTCCGCGACCGCGGCGCCGGCCGCCCGACCAAGAAGGACCGCCGCGAGATGGAACGGCTGCGCCGGACGTTCGACCAGCCCTGAAACGCATGCCGGCTACGACGCGTCCGGGCCGAGCCCATCGCGCGTCAGCGCGTAAGACGCGTTCGCCCAGACGATGTAGAGCAGCGGCGCCGGCGCGAGCGCCATCCCGAGCACCGGCTGGACCAGGATGATGCCGGCTAGGAGCCCGAGCAACGCCACCGCGGCCAGACTGAGATACCAGCGACGCACCGCGACGTACAGACAGTCCCGGACCAGGACGGCGAGCCGCTCCCCGGGCCGGAACACCGCGGCCGCCAGCACCGTGACCGCGAGCGCGAGCGCGCCGATCAGCACGAGAGCGAGCAGTGGCAGCAGCACCGCGAACGCGTGCTCCCGCGCCGCCGCCGCGGCGTCCACCACGACGACCAGCACGACGGCGCCCGTGGCCGCCGAGACGAGCGCGGCCTGCGGGAACATCCGCCGGTATTCGGCGACGAACGCCCGTGCAGGCCGCGGCGACGCCCCGCCCGCGCGGAGGTGGTCGAACGCCGCGAAAGCGCCGGCCAACGAGGGGCCGGTCGTGAGCGTGGCCGCGAGCACGAGCGGCCACGCTCCCGCAAGGTCGACGACCGTCTGCAGCAGGAACGCCAGCGGGGCGTTCGCGACGATCAGGAGCATGTTGACGACCATGAACGTGTACGCGTACCCGAACATCGCGCCGAAGCTCTCGAAGCGCGAGGCCGGCTCCACCGTCGTCTGCACCACCATGGCCGCTACCCCTTCATCCCGCTCGTCGCGATGCCCTCGATGAAGTGCTTCTGCCCGATCAGGAAGATGATCAGGATCGGCACGACCGAGATGACCGAACCGGTCATGATCATCGCAAACTCGGCGTCGAACTGGCCGACGAATGAGCGCAGTCCGAGCTGGACCGTCCAGAGCCGGTTGCTGGTCAGATAGATGAACGGCCCCATGTAGTCGTTCCACGTGTTGACGAACGTCAACAGGGCCAGGGTCGCGAGCGCCGGCTTCGACAGCGGCAAGATGACCCGCGCCCAGATGCCGTATTCGCTGAGTCCGTCGATGCGGGCCGCTTCGCAGAGTTCGTCCGGAATGGTCATGTAGTACTGGCGCATCAGGAAGACGCCGAACGCGCCGAAGGCCTGCAGCAGGATGAGCGACCAGAACGTGTTCGTCAGCTCCATGCGCTGCATCATGATGTACTGCGGGACCATGTATGCCTGCCACGGGACGGCGATCGTCGCGATGTAGCCCAGGAATAGCCAGTCCCGGCCCGGGAAGCGCACCTTGGCGAAGCCGTAGGCGGCGAGGGAGCCCGTGAGCACCTGCAGGCACGTGATGATCACGGCCAGGTACAGCGAATTCTGCACGTAGCCGAGCATCGGGATGCGCTCCCAGATATCCGCGTAGTTGGACCACACGAACTCTTCGGGGATCCACTGGATCGGCACCGTGAACACCTGGTTGTCGTGCTTGAGCGACGAGGAGACCATCCAGATGAACGGCACCATCAGCAGGACCACGAGCACGCAGAGGACGGCGTAGGTGATCCTGTCCCCGCGCCGCTGGCGAACCTCCTTCGCGGGAACCCGGCGCATCGGCGCCGGCGCATCGAAGCCGCCCCCTTCCGGGGCCCGGCTGTCGGCCGTGCGCGGCACACTCGTTTCCTTAACGAGACCGGACATCAGCGTTCCCTCCTCTGTTGAATTCTGAACTGGACGACCGTGACCCCGAGCACCAGCAAGAACAGGACCAGCGAAATCGCCGACGAGTATCCGAACTCGCCCTGCAGGATGCCCTCGCGGTAGATCAGCTGCGAGAGGACTGTCGTGGAGCGCCCCGGCCCGCCCTCGGTCATGACGACGATCAGGTCGAAGACCTTGAAACTGGCGACGGTCAGCATGACCACCACGAAGAACGTCGTGGGACGCAGGCCGGGCAGGGTGACGTTCCAGAAGCGCTGCCAGGCGCTGGCCCCGTCGACTTCGGCCGCCTCGTAGAGCTCGCGCGGGATCGCCTGGAGCCCGGCGAGGTAGAGGACCATGTAGTAGCCCATGTCCCTCCACACGCTCGTGATGATGACCGCCGGCATCGCCCACGTGGTGCTGGAGGTCCAGCCGGGCGGATCGGAGATCCCGATCCACATCAGGAACTGGTTGATCGGCCCGCTCTCCGGGTTGAACAGCATGTTCCAAACCACCGCGACCGCCACCAGCGAGGTGATGTAGGGGAAGAAGATCGCGACCCGGAAGAGCCCAATGCCCTTGAGCTTGCGGTTGACCAGCAGGGCGAGACCCAGCGCGAGCGCGAGCGTCAGCGGCACGTGGCCGATCGTGTAGACGACCGTGTTCCGCAGCGCGATCCAGAACGTCTCGCTCGCGAACATCGTCCGGAAGTTCTCCAGCCCCACCCAGCGCGGGGTCGAGAACGAGTTCCAGTGCATGAAGGCGAGCCCGAAGGCGGCGATGACGGGGATCAGCGTGAAGGCGAGGAACCCCAGGAAATTCGGCAGGATGAAGGACCATCCGATCAGCGTGTTGCGCCTGGCCTGGCGGCGGTTGCCCGCGGGGCGTCCGCCGCCGGCCGCCGGCCGGGCCGCCGGCTCTGCCGCGGCTGCGGCAAGGGGACCCGCCTCGATGCTCGACGTGTTCATGATCCCTCCCGTCCGCCGCGCCGTCCCGTCCCGCTCCTAGTCGAGTACTTCATTTTTGACCCGCTTCTCCATGTCGGCGATGCCGGCATCGACGGATTTCTCGCCGGACATGATCAGCTGATGCTCCTCGGTGAGGATCTGGTCGACATCGGAGGAGAGCTCACTGACGGGCATCTCCAGCGCGGAGACGTCCGGTGAGAACGCCGCGGCGGACCCGTCGTCGCCGGGCATGCCGTCGATCCCGAAGTAGGCTTCCGTGATCGCGTCCGTGCGCAGGGCCGGCACCACGCCGATCTCCGCGATCGCCGCGGCGCCCTCCTCGCCCGCGGCCCACGCGATGAATTCGCGAGCCTCCTGGCTGTGCGCGGCATTGCCGTTGACGGCGAACGACGTCGGCGACCCGAACGTCGTGACCTCGCCGCCGGACTCGAGCTGCGGCATCGCCGCCAGACCCCAGTCGAAGTCGGCGACGCCGTCGTTCTGCGCCTTCAACAGCGCGGCGATGTACCACGTGCCCATCGGGACCATCGCGGCCTTCTCGGTCTCGAACATGGATCCGTATCCGGTCTGCTGGCTGGTCGCGGTCGACCACGCGAGAGAGGCCCCGGCATCTTGGAGGTTCAAAGCGGTCTCGTAGCGGTCCTTCAGGAAGCCGTAGTCTCCGCCGATCAGGTCTCCCCCGGACTGCGCGGCCGCGGTCGAGTGGACCAGCGACCGCCAGACGTGCTGGTAGGTGCCGTCGGCGTCGGTCTCCGCGGCGATCTTCTCGGCGACCTGCTCGTACTCCTCCCAGGTCATGTCCTCCGGGTAGTCGACGCCGGCGGCGTCGAAGAGGTCCTTGTTGTAGTAGAGCAGCCAGAAGTCCTGCCGGTACGGGGCCGCGTAGTAGGCCCCGTCCAGCTCGAAGGCGTCCAGGCCCGCAAGTTCGTCGCCCGGCAGGTCGGCGACGACGTCGCTGATGTCCTCGAGCTGCCCGCGATTGGCGAACCGCGAGTAGTCAATGACGTTCTTCATGGTCAGCACGTCGGTGTCGTCGCCGCCGGCGAGCATCGTGGTGACCTTCTCGGCGTAGTTGTCGGCGAGGATGTCGACGGGCTGGATGTCGATGTCCGGATTCGCCGCCTCGTAGGCGTCGAAGAGCGCCGCGAACTCCGGGGTGCCCTCGTAGTTCCAGACGCTCACCGTCAGCGGGGTCCGGCCCTCGGCCCCGCCGTCGTCGGCGGTTCCTGCCGCCCCGGCGCATGAGGTCAGGGCGAGCGCCCCGACGGCCAGGACGGAGGCTGTAGAGAGTATGCGTCGCTTCATTGCGGTTCTCCTTCTCGTCCGCCGTCGTCGGACGGCGGCTCGGTTGGTTGAGGTGCTTCGTGTGTGATGGGTTTCGTTCAGGCGGGCAGGTCCACGGGCGTCGAACACCCGTCGGGCCAGTCGATGCGGGCCGAGCGGGCGGCGACCGCCACCTCGGGAGGGTCCCCGATCCCGGCGCCGAGACCGACCGCGACCGCGTACCAGCGGCCCGGCACGGGGGCGTCGAAGTCGACGCGGTCGACCCGGACCGTCTCCGCCAGCGGGCTCGCGCCCTCCCGGCGGGTGGACGCCGCCCGGGCGGCCCCGGCCAGGGGCACGACGACGGCGGCGGGCCCGCCGGGTTCCGCCACCGCCCAGCCGGCGCAGCGCAGCGCAGTCGCCCGTGCGGCCGCCCGCCCCTCGAGCCGGACGAATCGCAACTCCCACGGCCCGCGCAGCACCGAAACGACGGTGAGGGTCCCGGCAGGGTCGGAGCGGCCACGCCAGCCGGAGCCGTGGTCGCGGTCGGGCCGTTCAGCCGCGACCCAGCGCTGCCCGCCGCGGGAGGCGGCCGAGACGGCCCCGTCCTCGGTGCGGGTCCACAAGGTCTCAAACCCGGCCCGGTGGCTCGCCCGCCCCTGCGCGTCGACGAGCGCCGCGGACTGGTCGGCCGGTTCGATAGCGCCGGCCCCGCCGAGGACGGGCGCGGTGGCCGTCGAATAGCCCAGGCGCGCGTACAGCGGGGCGTCGGCCGCCGTCGTGTCGTCTTCGTCCGCAGCCGCGTCGACGCGCGGGAGGTCGTGGTCGGTCCCGTGGTTGGCGAGGCGCACGACGCCGTCGGCGGCGGTCGCACTCACGGCCCACCCGGGCGCTGCGATCGTGAACGCGTGATCACCAGATTCGACCGGCAGCGGCTCCTCGACCGCCGTCCAGACGGGGTGATCCGCCGGCAGCGCCAGCCCGAGGAGGCCTTTGGACGCCCAGTAGGGCGACCCCGGGCCCGAGTAGGACTGCGCGAGCCCGGGCCAGGAGCCGTGCCAGCCCAGGCTCAGCAGCCCGTCGGCGCCGGGCGCCGCGCGTTCGGCGAAGTGGCGGACGATCCCGCTCGCCGCGCGGCGGATCAGGCCGGGCGCGAGGGCGGGTGTGCCGTCGTCGTCGCCGGCGATCGCGCCGGCCCAGAACGGCCCGGCGGCCGCGAAGCGGTAGACGAGGCTGCGGCCCTGGACGAGCGGTGAGCCGTCGGCGCCGACGAGGCGGACCGCGTCCTGCAGGTAGCGGCCGAGCCGGTCGCGGTCGCTCCGGCGCCGCTCGGAGTGGTCGCCGGGGGCGTGACCGCCCATCCGGTGCCACAACTGCGGGTAGAGGTGCAGCGCCCAGCCGGCGTAGTGGTCGTAGTTGCGCTCGTCGCCGTCGCTGAACCAGCCGTCGGCACGTGTGAACGTGTCCAGCAGGGCCAGGTCCTCGGCGATGTCCGCCTCGGAGTAGTCGGCGCCGACGGACTTGAGGAACTGGTTCACCACGATCCGGAACCACGCCCAGTTGTTGCGTGGGCGCCACGTGCCGACCATGGGCGCGAGCCAGTCGACGAGGCGCTGGCGTGTGCCGTCGTCGAGCCGGTCCCAGAGCCACGGGCGCGTCATGTCGAGGATCAGCGCGACGGCGGCGGCCTCGACCTTCGCCTGGTCGTGTTCGTCGAGCCGCACCCAGCGTCCTGGATGATGCGGGTCCGCGCCGGCGCGCAGGCCCTGCGCGTACCATTCGGCGAGACCAAGCGGATCGCGGCCGTCCTCGCCGGCGAGCCGGAAACCCGCCAGCAGGAAGGTCCGGGCGAAGCCCTCGAGGCCGTCAACGGCGCGCCCGTAGCCGCCGGCGGGCCCGGGCGGGGTAATGCGGGCGTGGGATTCGTCAGCCCACGCCCGCACCCCCAGCAGGGTGGCGTCGGCGACTGCGGTGTGGTGCTCGCGCGTCCAGCCGGTGTAGGGCGAGAGCACGAGATCGGGCGGGGGCAGGGTGATCGGACCGGGC
The DNA here is from genome assembly GCF_004217565.1 of Zhihengliuella halotolerans. Classification (NCBI taxonomy): domain Bacteria; kingdom Bacillati; phylum Actinomycetota; class Actinomycetes; order Micrococcales; family Micrococcaceae; genus Zhihengliuella; species Zhihengliuella halotolerans. The sequence goes on from NZ_SHLA01000001.1 coordinate 2,333,426, forward strand.
ATCAGGCGCTCAGCTCCAGATCGCCGGCTGTCACCGGCGCAGCGAGCGGGGCTCCGGCCGCCCACCGCTCGAGCTCGTCGAGCGCATGATCCGTCATGCGCCGGGTCTCACTGCCGAGCGACCCGGCGATATGCGGCGTCAGCATGACGTTGGGCAGGGAATACAGGGGGGACTCGGCGGGGAGCGGCTCGGGGTCGGTAACATCGAGGATCGCGTGGATCCGACCCGTCGCACAGGCCGACGCGAGGGCGTCGGTGTCGACGAGGGAGCCTCGAGCCGTGTTGATGAACGTCGCGTGCTCCCGCATCGCCGCGAACTCAGCGGCACCGAACATCCGCCGGGTCGACTCCAGTGCGGGAGCGTGCACGGAGACGACGTCGGAGCAGGCCAGCAACTCGTCCAGCCCGACCGCACGTGCGCCGACCGCGTGGACCTCCGCCACGGGCACGTGCGGGTCGTAGACGACGCACTCGAGCGAGCCAAAGGAACGCAGGTGCTCGACGACGCGTCGCCCGACCTTCGAGAACCCGACGATCCCGACGGTCCGGCCAAGATTGCTCAGCTCGCCGCGGCGACCCGCGTAGGCCCAATCCTCGCGGTGCACGCGGGCGTCGTTGGCGAGGAACGGCGCCTTCTTCCCGTCGAAGAGGATCGCGGCGAGCGTGTATTCGGCCACCGGCACGGCGTTGACGTGCGCAGCGTTCGACACGGCGACGCCGCGCTCCCAGACCTGCGGTCCGGCGAACCCGCGCACCGACCCGGCGCAGTGCAGGAGGGCCCGTAGTTTGGGCATCGCCTCGAGTCGATCAGCCGTCAGCCGTGGCACGCCCCAGCCAGTGATCAAGACCTCGACCTCGGCCAAGCGATCGCGCACCTCCGGAGTGTCGAGCGTGTCCGTCCAGAGTGGCTCGGCCGTCGAGGCCAGGGCGGCCAGGCGGGCGAGCCGGGCCTCATCGAACTGGCCGGCGAACGTCGCGCCGTCCATAACGATCAGCGCCTCGGGCCGTCGTGTCATGTCTGTTTCCTTCCATCTGCTGCGAGCCGCGAAAGTGTGCCTTGCATCACCTCACCCATTCAGTGAATACTCACTTGTGATGCAAATCAATCATTTCGTTCATTAACAATCACAATCGTTCAGACTCGAACAATTCACAGGCATGGAGGCGCACGATGCACCGCAGCCCTGAAGGCGCCGGGCCCCTCACTGCCGCGTGGCCGGCGATCTCCGATCCGCAGCAGCTCGTCGAAACGCTCGACGACGCCCGCGACCGTCTGGCCCGCGCCTGGTCGACGCCGCCGGCGACACTGCCCGGGGAACTCGCCGCTGCGGCCCGGGCCGACCTGTCCACCTCCTGGCCCCGTCCACTGGCGCGGCACTTCCGGCGCTACCACGCCACCGGCGAACGCATGCCCTACGAGCAGCGCGTCCGCGACCTGCAGGCCCGGCTCACACGGGCCGCCGTCATGGCCTGGGCGGGCAGCGAATCCGGTACCCCGGACTCCTCCGACGGCGGCTGGCTCGATGAGGTGGCCGATGGCGTGTATCTGCTGTGCGAATTGAGCACGTGGGCGTGGGTGGCCCACGACGACGCCCATGAGGCCAGCGGAGCCGTCCTCCCCGACACCGACCGCCCCTACCTGGACCTCGGCGCCGGCGAGATCGCGGCCCAGCTGGCCTGGATCGATCTCCTGCTCGGCGACGCGCTCGACCAGCAGGTCCCCGGACTTCGAGCCCGGATGCGCCTCGAGACCCGCCGCCGCGCCGTCGACCCGTTCCTCGAAAGGCTCGACTGGCACTGGCTCGGCCTCGACGGGGACGTGCACAACTGGAACCCGTGGATCCACGGGAACCTGCTCACCGCCGCCCTCCTCATGGAGCCCGACCGCGAGAGGCGCGCGCGGATCGTCGCACGCGTCATCGAGGGCCTGGACCGCTACCTGGCCTGGCTGCCTGCCGACGGCGCGGTAGACGAGGGCTTCTCCTACTGGTGGGACGGTGCCGGCCGCTGCCTGGAGGCCCTGGAACTTCTCGAGCAGGCCAGCGGCGGCCGCCTGGTCGCCGACGTGCCCGTGCTGCGCAGCACGCTCGCTTTCCCGCGCCGGCTGCATCTGGGCGGGGCCTTCTTCGTCAACGCCGGCGACGGGGCGGCCCGCGCCAAGGACTCGATCGTCTGGGAGGTGCTGCTGCCGTGGGCCCGACGCTTCGGTGACGCAGCGACGGCGGCCCACGCGGAGGCGATGGCGGCCGCGGCGCCGGCCGCACCGCCGTCGTCCGCCGGGATCCACCGCGTCCTGCGGAGACTCGCCACCCGCGCGGCATCCGCGCCGCACAACGCGCCGGCACCGGCGGACGGCTGGGACCGGATTGACTCGGCCCAGATCGCGGTGGCGCGCGCCAGCGGAGTCGCCGCATCGCTCAAGGGCGGGCACAACGGCGAGCACCACAACCACCTGGATCTGGGCTCGGTGATCGTCGCGGTTGATGGTGTTCCGCTCGTCGTCGACGCCGGCCAGCCCACCTACACCGCGGAGACGTTCGGCCCGAACCGCTACCGGGCACGCGCCATGCAGAGCCTGTGGCACTCGACCCCAGCCCCCGGCGGCCTGATGCAGGGAATCGGCAGCCGCTATACGGCGCGCGGCGCACACGCCGCCAGCGCGGCGGCTTCGCGCGAGAGCCTCGAACTCGCCGGCGCGTACGATCTGCCCGCCGGTTCCTCGTGGCTGCGGAGCCTCACCGTCGACCCTGACGGGCGGGTAGAGGTGATCGACGAGTGGGAGATCCCCGGTGGGACCGCCGAGACAACGTGCGTGCACCTGCTGCTGGCCGGTACGGTCGAACGGCACGACGGCGGCGCTCGGGTCTCCCCGCGCGGAATCCCCGGCACGGGCGGCGGTCGCAGCTTGCGGCTCCACTGGCCGTCAGGGGCCGCTGCGCAGTTCGAAGACTGGGAGCTCGAGGACCCGCTGCTGGCCGCAGTGTGGGGCGAGCGTTTGACGCGGCTGACACTCGACGCCGGCACCGACGCCCGCAGCCACGGACGACTGCGCGTCAGCATGGAGGCCCAGCCATGAGCCCGGAGGAAGCAGGCGGGCAGGAACGCGCCTCGCGACCGAAGTTCGGCCTGCAGCGTCGGGAGTACCTCCTCGAGACGCTGCGCTCCCACGGCTCGCTGACGGTTCGCGGGGCGGCAGCCGAACTCGGCGTCAGCGAGCTGACTGTGCGGCGGGACATCAACGCCCTCGAGAAGCAGGGACTGCTTTCACGCGTGCATGGCGGGGCGGTGCCACCGTCGCCTGTCGGGCGGGAGGGCGCATCCCGCGGCACCGGGGAGGGCCGGGCCATCGGCATGGTCGTCCCCTCGCTGGACTACTACTGGCCGCAGGTCGTCAACGGTGCCCGGCGCGTCGCCGAGGCGCACCGGATCAAGCTGCAGGTGCGCGGTTCCTCCTACGATCCGCACCAGGACCGCGCGCAGGCAGAGGCCATTCTGAGCACCGGAGCCGTCTCCGGGCTGATCATCGCGCCGACCATCACGGGCGAGGCCGGGCGCGATCTGCTCGCGTGGCTCGACGCCCTGCCCGTGCCCGTCGTCCTGGCCGAGCGCCGCGCCCCGGAGGAACTGGCCGCGCGCCGGCTCGAATGGGTGCGCACGGACCACGCCCACGGCGCGCAGCTGGCCGTCCGGCACCTCGCCCAGCGGGGCCACCGGCGCATCGGCTACCTCACCAACTCCGTCAGTCCGACCAGCGCCCACGTCGTGCGCGGCTGGCATCAGGCCACCGAGGCTCTAGGCGTTCACGTCTCCCCCGTGACCGAAGACTTCGCCGAAGGCACACGCGAGCGCAGCCGTGACAAATTCTTCGATGAGCTGCTGGACCGGGCCGTCGAGTCCGAGACGACGGCCCTCGTCGTGCACTCGGACGTGCAGGCCGTCGCCCTCGCCCAGCACTGCCAGGACCGCGGCCTGCGCATCCCGGAGGACCTGGCGATCGTGGCCTACGACGACGAGGTCGCGGACCTGACTGACCCGGCGCTCTCGGCCGTGCGACCGCCGAAGCACCACGTCGGCGCCAGCGCGGTCCAACTCCTCGCCGCCCGCATCGCTGAGGGCCGCGGCCGTCCGGTGCACCGCCTCGACCTGATCCCCGAACTGATCGTCCGCGGCTCGAGCTGACGCGGAAGGAAACGGAGCCATCATGACCACCGATGCACTGCTGCTCAGCGGGACGGGCCGCTACAGCGATCCCTGGCACCCGTTCGCCGAGACCTCTGAGGCCCTCGCGGGCTTGCTCGCCGATCGCGGAGCCCACGTGCGGACGGCCGTCAACGTCGACGCCGCCCTTGCGCGCCTCGCCCCGACCCGCGGCGCGGCCGGAACCCTCGCAGGGGACGCCCCGGATCTCCTCGTCGTCAACGTCGGCCTGCCGCGCGACGGCGGCACGTCGCCCGGCACCGAGGCGGCCCACGCGGGGCTGCGCGCCTGGGCCGGCTCCGGCCGGCCGACGCTGGCCGTGCACTCCTCGAGCACGAGCTTCGTGGACGCGCCGTGTTGGGAGGACGTCCTCGGCGGGCGCTGGGTACGCGGGAGGACAATGCACCCCGACTACGGGCCGGCCCGGATTCGGCTCGAATCCTCGGCGCTGACCGCCGAACTCGAGGATTTCACCCTCGACGACGAACGCTATTCCTGGCTGCGCACGACGGCCGGGATCGAGGTGCACGCCACGCACGAACACGAGGGCGGGCGCCACCCGATCGTCTGGTCCCACGTCCGCGGCGGCGCCCGGACGTTTTACGACGCGCTGGGACACGACGCCGCGTCCTATGCCTCGTCGCCGCGGCGCGCGCTGCTCCTCCGGGGACTGGACTGGCTTCTGTCCTGAAACGCACGCGGCCCGCCGTCGAGGTGCGGGAAAGCACCCCGGCGACGGGCCGTCGTCGGACGAGTCGCGACTACTCGGAGTCGGCGGTCGTCCCGTTGGACGTGCGCGAGCCGAGCTCGGCGTCGAGGCGCAGCAGGCCGTTGCCGTCTTCGCTGATGAGCTTGACGCGGCCGATGATCTCGGCGACCGAGGCCTCCTCCTCGAGCTGCTCGGACACGAACCAGTTCAGCAGCGGGAACGCGTCGATGTCACCCTCCTGCTGGGCCAGGCGGTAGAGGTTGCGGATCGCCTCGGAGACCTTCTTCTCGTGGGCGAGGGATGCCTCGAACGCCTCCAGCACGGTCGTCGTGCCAACCTTCGGCGCGTTGATGTCGCCGATCTGCGGCTTGGAGTCGCGGTCCGTCATGTGCGCGATGAACTTCTCGGCGTGAACGGTCTCCTCGTCGGACTGGGCGCGGAACCAGCCGGCGATGCCGGGCAAGTCGCGCATGTCCATCTCGATGGCCAGCTGGCGGTACACCACGGAGGCCTCGAGTTCGAGGGTCACCTGGTCGTTGAATGCGGTTTCGAGCTTTCCTGTAAGTTCCATGCTTCAAAAATAGGCCTGTTTTCCAGCCTTGTCACCGCAGTTCGGCCTTACTGACCGAAGCCTCGCCTAATTGTTCACCTCAGTGTTTCGCAACCTTTTCATGCCAGCCTTACCAAAGTCGCCTGCTCCGCCCGGTCACATTTCCCTGCACGACGGCGTCGCGCCGCCGCCGCTGACCGGTCCCGGAGCCGACGCCCTAGAGTGTGATGCGGGCAACGAGGCAGCGGGCCGCCCACGACGACGAGGAGCGCAGTGCAAGACATCGCAGTAACTCTGCTGGCCGCCGCTGGCCTGGGCTGGTTGGCCCTCGTCAGCCGGATTCCGCCGCTCGTCGGTTTCCTCGCCGCCGGCTTCCTCCTGGGCGCCCTCCAGATCGAGGCGTTCGACGGCCTCGAACCCCTCGCGGACCTCGGCGTGACGCTCCTGCTCTTCACGATCGGTCTCAAGTTCGATATCCGTTCCCTGCTGCGCCCGGAAGCCTACGGGACCGCGTCGATCCACATGGCGTTCAGCGTCCTGATCGGGATGGGCACCCTGGGCCTGCTCGGGGTGGTCGGGTTCATCGCCGGGGGCGAGGACTGGAAGACGCTCATGCTCGTCGGCTTCGCCCTCTCCTTCTCCTCGACGGTGCTGTGCGTCAAGGTCCTCGAGGAGCGCTCCGACGACGGCTCGTACTACGGGCAGACCGCGATCGCCATCTTGGTGCTCCAGGACATCGCGGCGGTCGCGTTCATGACGATCACCGCAGGCCACGCGCCCAGCCCATGGGCTCTGGCCTTGGTGCTGGTCATCCCTGCGTCCTGGCTCCTGCGCCGCGCACTGAACCACGTCGGCCACGGCGAGCTCATGGTCCTGTTCGGTGTGGCCATGGCGCTGGGCCCCGGGTACTTCGCCTTCGACGCGGTAGGGCTGAAGGGTGACCTCGGCGCCCTGGTGATGGGCCTGCTCTTCGCGTCGCACTCCCGTGCGATCGAGCTGTCCAAGTCGCTCTTCAGCGTCAAGGAACTCTTCCTGGTCGGCTTCTTCTTGAGCATCGGCCTGTCGGCGCAGCCAACCTGGGCCGACGTCGGGGTCGCCGCAGCGCTCTGCGTGGTGCTGCTGCCGTTGACACTCGTCGGCTTCGTGGCCCTGAGCTGGGTGTTCGGCCTGCGCAACCGGACGGGCGCCAAGCTGGGCCTCGTATTGACGAACTTCTCCGAGTTCTCCATCATCGTCGCCGCGCTCGGCGTCGAGGCGGGGCTGATCGAGGCCGGCTGGTTGACCGTCATCGCCGTGGCGGTTGCGATGAGCATGGTCGCCTCGTCGGTGATCAACGGCCGCGGCCAGCACTTGGCCGGGCTCATCGCGACCTGGTTCCGCGAGCAGGACCCGCACCGGCTCCGCCTCGAGGACCGGCCGATCGACACGAGCCAGGCCGACGTCGTCGTCCTGGGAATGGGGCGGGTGGGGCGTTCGACGTACGAGCGGATCCACGAGAACACCGACTTGCGGGTCCTTGGCATCGACAACGACCACGCGGTGGTCTCCCGCCTGCGCGAGGAGGGATACACCGTCCTCGAAGGCGACGCCACGGATCAGGACTTCTGGACCCGGCTGTGCGCCGGCGGCTTCGTGCAGACGGTCGTCCTCGCGATGCCGATCCACGACTCCAACACGTTTGCACTAGACCAGCTGCGGCTGGCTGGCTTCGAGGGGCGGGTCGCCGCGACGGCCCGCCACCAGGACCAGGTCGATCACCTGGCGGAGCAGGGGGTGCACGGCGTGTTCAACCTCTACGAGGGCGCCGGTGTCGCCCTCGCAGACCTAGCCGTCGGGCCGGCTCGGGCCTCACGCCCGCCCCGCGACCCTTGACCCGGAAGCCGGGTCAGGCCAAACCGGCCCTGCGCAGAGCCTCGGCCATCGCCGTGTCGTCGCCCTGACGCGGGGCAGCGCCGCCGTCTCGCTTCGGTGCCGGCTTCCCGCGGCCCCCGTCGGAGCGGGCTTTGCCCCGGTTCCGGTCTCCTCGGTCCTGCCTCGAGCCGCGCGGCCCCGCGTCGCGGCGCTGCTCGGCACGGGCGGCGGGAGCTGCGTCGTCGTGCTTGGATTCACCCGGAAGCGGGTCGTCGAGGCGCAGCGTGAGCGAGATGCGCTTGCGCTGCACGTCGACCTCGAGGACCTTCACCTTGACGATCGCACCGGAGGTGACGACCTCGCGCGGGTCCGCGACGAAGCGGTTGCTCATCGCGGAGACGTGCACGAGTCCGTCCTGGTGGACGCCGAGGTCCACGAACGCGCCGAACGCGGCCACGTTGGAGACCGTGCCTTCGAGGATCATGCCCGGGACGAGGTCGGCGATGGTCTCGACTCCCTCCTTGAGCGTGGCCGTGACGAACTCGCCTCGCGGGTCGCGGCCCGGGCGGGCAAGCTCGGCCATGACGTCGCGGACCGTGGGCACGCCGAAACGGTCGTCCACGAACTGTGCCGGATCGAGCGCGGCGACGGACGCGGCGGAGGTGCCGACGTCGTCCTTGGACAGGCCGGCTGCGGCGAGGATGCGCTCGGCGAGGCCGTACGCCTCGGGGTGCACCGCGGAGGCGTCGAGCGGGGCGCCGCCGGTGACGCGGAGGAAGCCGGCGCACTGCTCGAACGCCTTCTCGCCGAGGCGCGGGACCTTCTTGAGCTCCTTGCGGGAGGCGAACGGGCCGTTGGCGTCGCGGTAGGCGACGATGTTCTTCCCCAAGGTGGAGCCGACGCCGGCCACACGGGCGAGCAGTGCGGGCGAGGCCGTGTTGACGTCGACACCGACCGCGGTCACGCAGTCCTCCACGACGGCGTCCAGGGTGCGGTCGAGCTTGGCCGCGGTGAGGTCGTGCTGGTACTGGCCGACGCCGATCGACTTCGGCTCGATCTTGACGAGCTCGGCGAGCGGGTCCTGCAGGCGGCGGGCGATCGAGGCGGCTCCGCGGAGGGACACGTCCAGATCCGGCAGCTCCGCCGAGGCGAGGGCCGAGGCCGAATAGACGGAGGCGCCAGCCTCGGAAACGATGACCTTCGCCGGCTTGGGGCCGGAGGCCGTCGCCGCGGCGTAGGCCGGGTTCTTCGCGAGCCGGGCGAGCACCTCGCCGGCGAGGCGGTCGGTCTCGCGGCTCGCGGTCCCGTTGCCGACGGCGATGAGCGTCGTCGCGTGCTTGGCCGCCAGCTCCTCGAGGACGGCGAGTGAGGCCTCCCACTTCGCGCCCGATTTGCCGCCGGCGTGCGGGTAGATCGTGGCCGTCTCGACGACGCGTCCGGTCTCGTTGACGACGGCGACCTTCACGCCCGTGCGCAGGCCCGGGTCCAACCCCAGGACCGCCCGGTTGCCGGCGGGCGCGGCGAGCAGCACGTCGCGCAGGTTCGCGGCGAAGACGCCGATCGCCTGCTCTTCCGCGGCTTCGAAGAGGCGCGAGCGCACGTCAGACTCCAGCCGCGAGAGGATCCGGCCCTTCCAGGCGAGCCGCACCGTCCGCGCCTGCCAGTCGGCGGCCGGGGTGCCCGCCGGGGCGTTCGCGCCGACGGCGCGCGCGACGGCCGCCTCGTATCCTGCGCGCGCCGCGGCCAGCGCTTCCGCATCCGCAGGGTCGGCCTCGCCGAGGTCCAGGCTCAGGGCGCCGTCGCGCTCTCCGCGCAGCAGGGCGAGGATGCGGTGGCCCGGCAGCTTGTGCACGGGCTCGGCGAAGTCGTGATAATCGGCGAATTTGGCGGTCGCGTCGCCCGCTCCGGTGGCGACTGAGGACCGGATGACGCCGGCTTTCCAGAGTCGCTCACGCAGCTCGGTGACCAGCTCGACGTCCTGGCTGGCCCGCTCGATGACGATGGCCCGCGCGCCGGCGAGCGCGTCGTCGGCAGTCGCCACGGCGGTATCGCCTTCGGTGCCGTCGGCGCTGACGTAGGCCGCCGCCGCCGTGACCGGATCCAGGCCGGGGTCGGCGAGCAGCGCGTCGGCGAGGGGCTCGAGCCCGGCCTCGCGGGCGATCTGCGCGCGCGTGCGGCGTTTGGTCTTGTAAGGCAGGTAGAGGTCCTCGAGCTCCGTCTTCGTGGCGGCCGCGGCGAGGGAGGCGGCGAGCGCGTCCGTCAGCTTGCCCTGCTCGGCGATCGCCGCGATGACAGCGGCGCGACGTTCCTCGAGCTCGCGCAGGTAGCGCAGGCGCTCCTCGAGCGTGCGCAGCTGCGCGTCGTCGAGGGTGCCTGTGACTTCCTTGCGGTAGCGGGCGATGAACGGGACGGTCGAGCCGGCGTCGAGCAGCCCGATCGCGGCATCGACCTGCCACGATTTCACGCCGAGCTCGGCGGCGATGCGGGTGGTGACGTCGGCCTGGGGGTTTGCTGCGCTGGTATTCATCACCGGACCATCTTGCCTTACCTCTCGTCCCCGGCCGGGCAGGGCGGCGACCGGACCTCACATCTGCGGCACAGCCACGGCCGCTATCCTCGAGGCATGCGTAGATCTCTCACCCTGCTCGCCGTAGGAATCCTCGGCCTCGCGGGCGCTCTCACCGGCTGCACGCAGGTGCAGCAGGCGGCCGAGGAGGCGGCGAGTTCGGCGGCCGGTCAGGTCGCGGACACGGCAAAGGCCGAGGCCCTCAAGCGGGCGTGCGAGCCGGTGCAGGACGGGACGCTGGACGCCTCGGACATCACCTTGCTCTCGACGATGATCGAGCCGGCGGAAGCCGCCGGCGTGCCGGCGAGCATGTTGGACCCGCTGCGGGAACTGGCCGAGTCGGGCGACTCCGCCCCGCAGGCGGCCGTGGACCGGGCCGCTCAGATGTGCGAGGACGCGATCGCCGACGCGTCCTAGCCCGCCGCGCGCGGCCTCCGCCGTCGGCTAGGCTCGAGAACCACGACGAGGGTGCCGAGCGGCGAAGCGGAGGACGAAGATGGTGAGGCGGACACGACGGGCGACGATCTACGACGTCGCAGAAGCCGCCGGCGTGTCCAAGTCACTGGTGTCTCTGGTGCTGCGCGACTCCCCGCACGTCTCCGAGGCGCGCCGGACGGCCGTCCTGGAGGCGATCGAGCGCCTCGACTACCGCCCGAGCCAGGCCGCGGCCGCGCTGGCCGGAGGCTCGAGCCGGACAGTCGGGGTCGTCATCGACGACTACACGAACCTCTGGTTCGTCGAGCTGCTGCGAGGCCTCCAGGACGGCTTGACCTCGGCCGGACTGCGCATCGCCGTCTCCGACCGCACGCTGAACTCGCACATCGAGTCCGACCCCCTGGACGGGTTCCTCAGCACACGCGTGGAGGCGCTTGTACTCGCGACGGAGCCCACGGCCTCGATGCGGATTCCACCGAACATGCCGGTCGTCGTCGCGGGCAACCGCGAGACCGAGATCCCCGGGGCCGACCTCGCTGCCAGCGACGACCGGCTCGGCGGGCGTTTGGCGACCGAGCACCTGATCGGGCTCGGTCACCGGCACATCGCCCACGTCGCGGGGGGCGGCGGCGCGTCCGCACAGCGCCTCGACGGCTACCTGGGGGCGATGCGCGACGCCGGCCTCGCGCCCGTCGTCGTCACGCCGTCGAGGGCCACGACCGAGGAGACCGGCTACGCCGGCACGATGACACTGCTGGAGGCCCACCCCGGGACGACGGCGGTCTTCGCCAGCAACGACTCGATGGCCATGGGCGCCCTCGCCGCGGCCCGGGACCGCGGGCTCGAGGTGCCGGCCGACCTGTCGGTGATCGGGTACGACGCCTCTCCCCTGGCCGCCACACACCTGATGCAGCTGACGACCATCGACAGCCTGAACCGCGAGATCGGCGCCGAGGTGGCCACCGCGCTGCTCAGCCGGCTCACGGAGCCGGGGCGCGAACCGGTCGCCACGCGTCTCATCCCGCAGCTCGTCGAGCGCAGCACCACCGCGGCCCCGCGCCGGAGGCTCTAGTCGCCTGCGGCTGACCTGCGGCGCCGTTCCACCGGGTCGCGGCGGGTCAGGCGAAGGCCGCGCGGAACGCCTCGAGGGCGCGCTCGGGTTCTGAACTGGCCCACCCCTCCAACCCGACGACGCCGTCATACCCCATCTGACGCAGGGCTGCGGAGATCGCCTCGAAGCGGATCTCCCCGGTCCCCGGCTCGCAGCGCCCGGGCACGTCGGCGACCTGGATCTCGCCGATCCACGGCATGGCCCGACGTACCAGTTCGATGAGATTCCCCTCGCCGATCTGCGCGTGATAGAGGTCCAGGTTGAGCCGGACGCCTTGGTGATCGACGGCGCCGACCAACTCGATCGTGTCCTCGGCCCGGGCAAACGGCGTGCCCGGGTGGTCGACGCTCAGGTTGAGGTTCTCGAGCATGAAGACGCGCCCCACGTCCACCGCCAGATCGCCGAGGCGGCGGAGAGTGTCCGCGGCGCGGATCCAGTCCCCGCCGCTGATCCGCTCCCCCGGGGTGACGGGCAGGCCCCCGGGGCCGAGGCCGGTTCCGTGGAGGTTGAGCCGGGGCGCATCGACGACTTCGGCGGCGGCGAGGGATTCCTTGGCCGTGGCGACGAGCTCTGCGGAGCCGTCGACCGTGATGAGATCCCCGCGCAGATACCCGGTCATGGAGGAGAACGAGGCTCCGGTGGCCGCCAGGGCGGGCAGGTCCTTGGTGCTCCAGTCCCAGATCTCGACCTCGAACCCGAGATCGTTCAGCCGGCGGACCCGCTCCACCATCGGTTCGTCGACGAAGATCATCTCCGCGCACGCGGCCAGCCGGTAGCTCATGCCGCACCCGCGACGGCTGAAAAGCCCAGATCGACGGCGACCGTTCCACCTCCGGTCGCGGAGCGCTGCGCGGCGTCGGCCAGGAGCAGGGCCGCCCGGCCATCCTCGTAGGTCGGGCTGTCGGACTTCTCTCCTCGGACCAGGGCGATGAAGGCGTCCAGCTCGGCGGCGTAGGCCTCGGCGTAGCGCTCGAGGAAGAAGTCCTGGTAAGGCGGTTTGGCCTCGACGGCGGCCGCGGTCGACAGGCTGACCAGGCTCGTCGGGGCGTTGGCGACCTGCAGCATCCCGGTGGCCCCGAAGGCCTCGAGTCGCTGGTCGTAGCCGACAGCGCTGTGCCGCGAGTTCGTGATGGAGACGATCGCCCCGCAGCTGGAGCGCAGCGTGGTCACCGCGGTGTCGAAGTCGCCATGTGTGCGCGCCCCGTCGTCGAACAGCTGAGACCCCGTGGCGCTGACCTCGACGATGTCAGGCAGGAAGAAGCGGGCCATGTCGAAGTCGTGGATCGTCATGTCGCGGAAGATGCCGCCAGAGACACCCACGTAGTCGGCCGGCGGGGCGGCCGGGTCGCGGCTGATGATGCTCAGCTGCTCCAGCGAGCCGATTTCGCCGGCGGCCACACGGGCCCGGACCGCGGCGAACGCCGGATCGAACCGGCGGTTGAAGCCGAGCGCCACGGGCACACTCGCTGCCCGAACCTTGGGCAGCAGCGCGTCAACCCGGTTGATGTCCAGGTCGATCGGCTTCTCGCAGAGCACTGGCAGCCCGGCCTCGACAGAAGCTGAAATCAGGTCGACGTGGGTCGGAGTCGGCGAGGCGATCAGGACGGCGTCGAGCTGGCCGGAGGCGATGAGCTCCTCGGCATTGTCGGTGGCGATGCCCCCGAACCTGGCGGCAGTGGCCCGGGCGCCGTCGACGAAGACGTCTGCGACGCCCGTCAGCTCGGCGTGGGGGTTGGCGGCGATCGCGGCGGCGTGGACCTGGCCGATGCGGCCGGTGCCGATGAGTCCGATGCGGACGGAGGCGCGTGTCATTTTCGTGTACTTTCGGTCGGGGTGGAGGTGCAGTGACTACTTGATGTCTTCGGGCGCGACGACGTGGATCGCACCGGTGGTCACGTCCTCTTCTAGGTCCTCGAGGGTGCGGCCGCGTGTTTCGGGAACCTGCGTGTAGACGAAGAACAGGGCCAGCACGCCGATTCCGGCGAAGAGGAAGAACGAGCCGGTGATTCCGATCCCCGAGACGAGGCTCGGGAAGAACAGCGCGAGGAAGCCGTTGGTCGTCCATCCGAAGAAGACGGAGATGCCGATGCCGAGGCCGCGCATGTGCAGCGGGAAGATCTCGGCCAGCCAGACCCAGACGGCGATGTTGAGGAACGTCTGCATCGAGAAGACGAACGCGACGACGAGAATCAGGATGACGATCGGCCGCAGCGGGTTCCCGTCCGGCAGCAGCATCGACGCGACGCCGACCAGGCAGTGGCACACGGTGGTGAGCGTCAGCCCGATCAGGAAGGTGATGCGGCGGTCAAGCCGATCCATGTTCCGCAGGGCGATGAGACCGCCGACGACGGCGACCACACCGAAGGCGATGTTGGCCAGGACGGCCTGCTGCTCGCTCATCCCGGACTCCTCCAGGACGCGCGTGCCGTAGTACATGATCGAGTTGATGCCCGTGAGCTGCTGGGTCATGCTGACGCCGATCCCGATCAGGACGATGCGCAGGAGCCACTTGTTGCTCAGGATCGCACGCCAGCCGACATCGCTGTGGTTCGCCTCCTCGGCGGCGATGCGCTCGACGTCGCGCAGCTCCGCGTCGGCGCGTTCGACCGAGCGGACGGTCCGCAGGATCGCGGCTGCGTCGTCGTACCGCCCCTTTTCGACAAGCCAACGGGGCGATTCGGGCATGCGCAGCATGCCGAAGAACAGCGCGACGGCGGGCAGCGCGCACACGGCGAACATGATGCGCCAGATGCCGTCGACGTGGCCGCCCAGAAGCGACGCGATGATCGCGTTGACGACGAAGGCGGCGAGCTGGCCGGTGACGATCGCGAGTTCGTTGCGGCCCGTGATGGAGCCGCGAATCTCGTACGGAGCCAGCTCGGCCAGGTAGACGGGAACCACCGTGGATGCGCCGCCGACGGCCAGACCGAGCATGATGCGGCCCGCCACGAGGACGCCGAATCCGAGCGTCGAGTGTGTGCCGGGCTCGGGCCCGCTCGGCGAGGCGACGACCAGCACGGTGCCGAAGAAGAAGAGCAACGCGAGAATGATGATGGTCCGACGGCGACCGATCGCATCCGAGAGACTGCCGCCGGCGACCGCGCCGACCGCAGCCGCGAAGACCAGCGAACTGATCACGGTCCCGAGTTGGATCAGGCTCAAGCCGAGTTCCTGCGCCATGGGGCCCTCGGCGCCGTTGGCGACGCCGGTGTCGTAGCCGAAGAGCAGGCCGCCGAAACACGCGACGATCGAGATGAGGCCGATCCGCTTGCGGTGCGGACCGTCGGTCAACGGCGGAAGCGGGGGTTGGCGGGGGTTGGCGGGGGGTCGTCGTGCTGGACATCGGGAACTCCTCTGCGTGGCGTGAATTCGTGGCCTGCATCACATTGTGGAGCGCTACATATGTCTTGTCAAACTGACACATTCCAGCACCCCTGGCACCCTTGACCCGAATCATGTACCGCCCTAAGCTCCATTGGAGCGCTCCATAAAGGTGTGTGTCACACCACCACGGAAGGCGCTCCACCCGTCGAAGAGATATCCACCCGACCAACACCCGAGGAGGGGCCATGAAGAACAGCATCGGGATCGCCGTTATTGGCGCCGGCATGGCCGGCCTGTCCCATATCGCGGGGTACCGCACGGCACCCACGCTGTACGCACCGGACCTGCCACCCCTGCGCTACGTCGCCGTCGCGGACGTGAACCGCGGCCTCGCCGCCCGGGTGGCTGCCCGCTACGGCTACGAGAAGTCCCTGGGGTCATGGCAGGAGGTGGCCGCCGATCCCGACATCGACGTCGTCTCGGTCGTCATCGCAAATCGCTTCCACCGCGAGGCCGTCGAGGGCCTGCTCGCCGCCGGCAAGCACGTGCTGTGCGAGAAACCGCTGGCGGACACCCTCGAAGAAGCCGAGGCCATGGCTGCCGCGGCCCGCGGGGCCGAATCGATCGCCCGCGTCGGCTTCACGTTCCGCCGCACCCCCGGAATCGCCGCGATCCGCGACCTCGTCGAAGATGGGACGCTCGGCAAGGTGCTGCACTTCTCCGGGCGCTACTGGACCGACTACGGCCACAGCCCGCAGGCTCCGATGAGCTGGCGCTACAAGGGCAGCCCCGGAAGCGGCGCGCTCGCCGATGTCGGCAGCCACCTGTCCTACGTCGCAGAGTTCCTCGCCGGGGACATCCTCTCGGTCAGCGGCGGCCAGCTGTCGACCGTCATCGCCGAGCGCCGGCTTCCGGCCGGGACCGTGACGGGACACGAGCTGGTGGAGCTGCGCGATGAGTCGGAACCCGTCGAGAACGACGACTACGCAGCGTTCAACGTCCAGTTCTCCGGCGCTGCGGGCAGCCTCGAAGTCTCCCGCGTCGCGGCCGGTCATCCCAACACGCTGACCTTCGAAGTGTTCTGCGAAAAGGGTGCGGCCCGCTTCAACCAGCTCGTACCGACCCAGATCGAGATCATGATCGCGGACGGTCCGCACGCCACCAACGGCTACCGGACCGTCAACCTCGGGGCCGACCACGCCTATCTGGCCGGCGGCCTTCCGATGGACGCGCCCGGGGTCGGATTCGGGCAGAACGACGCCTTCGGCTACCAGGCCCGGGCGTTCCTCGACGAGGTCGCCGACCTCGACGACGCGCTCCCCCCGAACGCGACGTTCGACGACGGCGTCCGCAACATGCGCATCCTCCAGGCGGTCGTCGACTCCGCCGCCGACAACGGAAAGAAGGTCTCCCTGTGAAGCTCGGCGTCTACAACGCGATCCTGCACGACCGGCCGCTTCCCGAAGCCCTGAAGGTCATCGCCGATCTGGGGCTGACGGGCATCGAACTCAATACCGGCGGCTTCCTGCCACCCGTGCATGTCCCGACCATGGACCAGATTCTGACAAGCGATGCGGCCCGCGACGACTATCTGGCCGTCTTCGAGGGAACGGGAGTCTCGATCGCAGGCCTCAACTGCAACGGCAATCCGCTGCACCCCAAGCGGGAGATCGGCGAGAAGCACGCCGAAGACATCCGCCGCTCCATCCGGCTGGCCCACCGTCTGGGACAGGACCGCGTCGTGACCATGTCCGGGCTGCCCGGCGGCGAACCCGGTGCGACCGTGCCGAATTGGATCGTCAACGCCTGGAACTCGGCCGCACTCGACGTGCTCGACTACCAGTGGGGCATCGTCGCGGGCTTCTGGAAGGAGACCGACCGCCTGGCAGCGGACCACGGCGTCAAAGTCGCCCTCGAACTCCACCCGCAGAACGTCGTCTTCAACACAGCTGACGTCCGCAAGCTGATCGAACTGACCGGCGCGACCAACGTGGGCGTCGAGCTGGACGCATCGCACCTGTTCTGGCAGCAGATGGACCCGGTCGCCGTCGTCCGCGAACTCGGTCCGCTCATCTTCCACGCCGCGGCCAAGGACGTGCGGATCAACGCCGAGCACGCCGCGCTCTACGGCGTCCTGGACAACAGCTTCCGACGACTCTCACCCGACGAGGAACGCACCAACCTCGGCGGCGCCGAATGGGCCAACGAATGGCCGAAGGACTCCGCGTGGGACTTCGTTGCCCTGGGCCGCGGCCACGACACCGCCTTCTGGGCCGAGTTCCTGCGCGCGCTGCAGGAGGTGGACCCGGAGATGGCATGCAACATCGAGCACGAAGATGTGGAGCTCGGCCGCATCGAGGGCCTCGAAGTGGCAGCCGACGTGCTGAAAGAAGCTGCCGCCTCACTCGTCTGAGGAGACGCCGACCGGCGGCTACGCTCCGGGTTTCAGCCGGTCCACTTGCTCCAGCACCGACTCGAGGCGGGACCGGAAGTAACTGGCAGTCGAGCCGGGAGCGCTCGCCCCGGGCAGTGAGGCATGGTGGTAGATGCCATCGCCGAGCAGCATGATCGCGTCCGCCGCGGAGTCGTCTCCGACCTCGTCCCGGATGAGCTTCCACCAGGACCCGTGAACAGCCGAGAGCGCCTCGACGGCGCCAGGGTGCTGGGCCGCAGCCAGCCGCATGACGACCACGAGGAACGTGTCGAGTTCCGTCCCGGTCTCCACGGACGTGCGCACAAAGTAGCGCGAGGGCCCCTCGGCAAACGACTTCATCCTGGCGAGGTCCGCCTCGGCCGCCTCCGCCAGGCGCTCTATCACGCCATCCGCCAAAGCGTCCTTGCTCTTGAAGTGGTAGAGCAGCCCGCCCTTGGAGACTCCGGCGCGGGCCGCCGTGGCGTCCATTGTCGCGGCGCGTTCGCCGTCGCCGGCGACGATTTCGCAGTAGGCGGCGAGGATCTTCTCTCGGGCGGCGGGGGGTCTGGGCATGGATGACACTCTAGCGAGAGTTGCCGGTGCCCCGCCTCCCGGTGACCTCACGCACACCCCCTTGCATTAAACCGTCCAGACGGTACAGTTAAGTGTGTGGCGGAGTTCCCCGCCCTCCAAACTCCTACCAAGGACGTGTCATGTCTGTGCAGACCGCCGCCACCCACACCGAGCTCTCCGGCACGCGCCGCTGGCTCGCTCTGGCGGTACTCATGTTCCCGGTGCTGCTGATCTCGATCGACAACACCGTGCTGAGCTTCGCCGTGCCCGCACTCTCGCGAGCGCTCGCTCCGGACTCGGACGAACTGCTCTGGATCATCGACATCTATCCGCTGGTTCTGGCCGGCCTGCTCGTGCCGATGGGCAGCCTGGGTGACCGGATCGGGCGCAAGCGCCTGCTGCTGATCGGCTCCATCGGCTTCGCCGCGGTCTCCGCCCTCGCCGCCTTCGCACCCAACGCCCAGCTGCTGATTGCCGCCCGCGCCCTGCTGGGCCTGTTCGGCTCGATGCTCATGCCGGCGACCCTGTCGCTGATCCGGAACATCTTCACCGACGTGCATGAGCGCCGGCGCGCGATCGCGATCTGGGCCTCCGGCTTCTCCGGCGGCGCGGTGCTCGGCCCGGTCCTCGGCGGCTGGCTGCTCGAGCACTTCTGGTGGGGCTCCATCTTCCTGCTCGCCGTTCCCATGCTCCTGCCGATCCTCATCGCGGGCCCGGCGCTCGTGCCCGAGTCGAAGGACCCGAACCCGGGCCCGATCGATCCACTGAGCATCGTCCTGGTCGTCGCCGCCCTGACGCCGCTCGTCTTCGGCATCAAGGTGCTCGCGAAGGGCGACGGGCTGGTGGTTCCCGCGGTCGCCATCGCCCTCGGCATCGCCTCCGGCGTCGTCTTCGTGCGCCGCCAGCTGGCCCGCGCCGCGCGGCCGGGCACCGAGCCGATGCTCGACGTGCGCCTGTTCAAGAACCCGATGTTCTCCGGCGCGCTGACCGTCAACCTGCTCAGCGTGTTCGCGCTGGTCGGCTTCATCTACTTCCTCACCCAGCACGTCCAGCTCGTCGCCGGCTATTCGCCTCTGGAGGCCGGCCTCATGATGATCCCGGGCCTGAGCCTGGCGATCGCGTCCGGCCTGCTGGCCGCGAACCTCGCCAAGCGGTTCCGCGTCTCCACCCTGATGGTGGTCGGCCTGCTGCTCAACGCGGCTGCCTACACGATGGTCTTCTTCGTCGGCGAGTCGGGCTCGGTGCTGCTGCTCATGGCGTCCTTCTGCGTGCTCAGCGCAGGCGTCGGTCTGGCGGAGACGCTCTCGAACGACCTGGCGCTCTCGGCGGTCCCACCGGAGAAGGCCGGAGCGGCCTCGGCCATCTCCGAGACGGCCTACGAGACCGGCGCTGTCCTCGGCACGGCCGTCCTCGGCAGCCTGCTCAACGCCGCCTATACGCGCGGGCTCATCCTGCCAGGCGGGATGAGCGCGGGCCAGGAGGCGGATGCGTCGAAGACCCTCGGCGGCGCCCACGAGGTTGCCGAGTCGCTGCCGGCCTCCCAGGCCGCGGAGCTGCTCGAGAATGCGGCGTCCGCCTTCGATTCCGGCGTGATGCTCACGGCCGGGATCGGTGCGGCGCTGGCACTGGCCGCCGCCGTCGTGATCCACCGCGCGCTGCGGATGTCCCCGCAGCGCGGCTGACGCGGGGGTGCCGCGTGGGGCACACTGGTCGCATGAGCGACTACGCCGTGTTCCTGCGCGGGATCAACGTCTCCGGCCGCCGCCTGGCGATGGCCGACCTCGCCGAGTGCGTGGCCGGGGCCGGCTTCGCGAACGTCCGCACGGTGCTGGCCACCGGCAACGTCCTGCTCACCGCGGACGCCCCGCGCGAGCAGGTCGCCTCCCGGTTCGCCGCGGCCGTGTCCGACCGCTTCGGATTTGACGCCCGCGTCTTCGTCAAGACCGTCCCGGAGATCCGCTCGTTGCTGGCGGCCTGCCCGTTCGGGCGGCAGGAGCAGCACGACGGCGCCGACCTCCACACGTACGTCACGTTCGCCTCCAGCGCGCAGACGGTGGACGAGGTCCTCACCGAGGCCGCCGGCGCCGACCGTGTCTCGGGCGCCGGCGACGTCCTCTTCTGGCAGACGCCGAAGGGCAGCTCGCTCGAGAACCCGATAGCGAAGGCGCTGAACCGGGCCCGGTTCAAGGAGCACAGCACGACGCGCAACATCAACACGCTCGACAAGCTGCTCACCCGCTGAACCGCCGCTAGCCGTCCGCGGCCGGGACGTGCACCGCCTGGATCGTCGCAGGCTGGCGGCCGGCGTGCAGGAAGAGGCCGCGCCCGGGAGGCTGGCGGCGGGCGCGGACCCCGCTCACGAGCGGGCCCTCGGAGCGATCGCCGTCCATGATGAACGTCGCCCCGCCGGCGTCGCGCAGCGCGGAGACGAACGGGGTGAACAACCCGCGCGAGGCACCGCGCACCTTGCGGGCGACGATCGCGTGCAGCCCGATCTCGGCACCCATCGCCAGGTACTCGGCGAACGGGGTCAGCGGGCTGGCTCCGCTGGAGGCGAGCACGTCGTCGTCGTCCACGACGAGCACGATCCGCGGGCCCTCGAACCCCTCGTCCTCGCCGGCAGCGAGCGGATTCTCCGGGATGCGTTTGCGCAGCTCCCCCACGATCGCGGCGGTCAGCTGCTGGGCGAGCACGGCGGACGTCGCCTGCCCGCCGACCCGGTCCGGGTCGACGACGTTCTTCAGGCCGCGCCGCGGGTCGAAGACCGCGAAGACGAGCTCGTCTTTGCTGTACTGCGCGGCGAGCTCGGTCATCAGGTGGCGCAGCAGCGAGGTCTTCCCGCTCTGCTCGTCGCCGAGCACCAGCAGGTTCCGCTCGCTGCCGTCGAAGTCCAGGAGCTTCGGCCCCAGGTCGCGCTCGTTCAGGCCGAAGCGAAGCAGCCCGCTGCGCGCGGGAGCCGGCAGAGCGTCGGGCGCGACGACGGTCGGCAGCATCCGCACCCGGCGCGGGCTGCGCTCGGGCTGGCGCTCCGCGACGCGGGCGGCGGCGGCGCGCAGTCCCTCGTTGCCGGTGTCGGGCTCGGCCGCCGCGTCCAGGCGCGGCAGGGCGATTTGTCCGATGAGTCCGTCGTGATTGATGCCGCGGCCGGGCCGGTCGTTCGGCAGGCGTTCGGCGCTCTTGCGGCCGTGGCCGGACTCGGAGGGGTCCGAGAGCCGCAGCTCGATCCGGGTGCCGAAGAACGACTGCTGCGCGATGCGCACCTCGTTCCACCGGTTCCCCGTCGCGACGACGTGCACCCCGTACCCGCCGCCGCGGCGCAGGATCGAGTTCACCATGTCCTGCAGTTCCTCGTACTCCTCGGCCAGGGCGCCCCAGCCGTCGATTAGCAGCACGACGTCGGCCACGTCCAGCTCCTCGAGCTCGCCGGCGGCGTGCATCCGCCGCATCGTGGCGAGGCTGTCCACTCCGCGCACCTCGAAGAGGCGCTCGCGCTCGGCGATCAGGTCGTGCACTTCCTCGACCGTGCGGCGCAGCGCCTCCCGCGACGTGCGCCCGGCCATGCCCGCCGCGTGCGGCAGCTCGGCCAGTGGCAGCAGGGCCGAGCCCTTGAGGTCGATGCCGAACAGGGCGACCTCACGCACCGTGTGGGTCGCGGCGAGCGAGAGTCCGATCGTGCGCAGCGCCGTCGACTTGCCGGTCGACGGGCCGCCGAGGAGGATCGCGTTGCCGCCGGAACGGGTGAGGTCCAGGTTCCACGCTCCCTGCCACTGGCGGGCGGGATCGTCGAGCAGGCCGATCTGAACGCGCAGCTGTCGGCTGCGGGCGGGCACCCCTCCAGCGTTGCCGGCCGCGACGTCGAGCGCGACCGCGTCGGGCAGCGGCGGCAGCCAGATCTCGTCGGTGACCCGGTCGAACCCGCGGATCACCTCGACGAGCGTCGACATGACCGTGGCGCCGGTGGTGCGCCGGGTGCCGGAGGCGGCATCCGCGTCGGCGTCGGGCTCCGGCGCGGCCGTGTTCTGCCGTGCGGCGTCTTCGGCGTAGAACGCCTCGGCCAGCACCGGCAGGCGGGCGGTGCGATCACGCTGCTGCGGCTCCTCGGTCTCGGCGGCGAGCGGGCCGGAGACGTAGCCGGCCTTGAACCGCGAGTACGTCGTCGTGTCGACCTTGAGGTAGCCGTAGCCCGGCAGGGGCGGCAAATGGAACGCGTCCGGGGTCTCGAGCACGGTCCGCGACTCCCCCTCGGAAAGCGTGCGCAGCCCGAGCCGGTAGGACAGGTGCGTCTCGAGGCCGCGCAGCTTGCCGGCCTCGATGCGCTGCGAGGAGAGCAGCAGGTGCACGCCGATCGAGCGGCCGATGCGGCCGATCGACATGAACAGGTCGATGAAGTCAGGCTGCGCGGCCAGCAGCTCGCCGAACTCGTCGATCACGACGAAGAGGTGCGGCAGCGGGTCAAGCTCGTCGCCGCGCTCGGCCCGGTGCAGCTGGTAGTCCGTGATGTTGGCGATGTTGCCGGCATCTTTGAGCACCTGCTGCCGGCGCAGCACCTCACCCTCGAGGCTCGCGTAGATGCGGTCCACGAGTGAAGCCTCGTCGGAGAGGTTGGTGATGATGCCGGCGACGTGCGGCATCCCGGCGAAGGGCGCGAACGTCGCGCCGCCCTTGTAGTCGACGAGGACCATGTTCAGCAGCTCGGGCGGGTGGGTGACGGCGAGGCCGAGCACGAGCGTGCGCAACAGCTCGGACTTGCCCGAACCCGTCGCCCCGACACACAGCCCGTGCGGGCCCATGCCGTGCTGGGCGGATTCCTTCAGGTCCACGTGCACGGGGCGGGAGCGGTCGTCGACGCCGATTGGCACCTTGAGGAAGTCGGGGTTCTCCCGCGGGGCCCAGAGCCGCTCGACGTCGGCCGCCGTGAAGTCGTCGAGACCGAGGTGGGCCGTGAAGCGGCCGGCGTCGGCGCCGTCGTCGTACTCGCGCGAATCCGGAGAGAGCCTCAGGGGCGCCAGCATGCGCGCGAGGCCGGCCGCCGTCGCCGCGTCGGAGGGCGCGAGCACGCCCTCGCAGGTGGCGGGCTCGAGCGGGTCGGCCGAGTAGTCCTCGAGGCGGAACCCCTCCGCGGTCTGGACGATGCGCAGCGAGACCTCGTCGGGCTCGTCCTGCTGGCGGGCGACGAGGTGCACGGAGGTGATGGCCAGGTCGTCGGAGGTCAGGCTCGCGTCCGGCAGGGCGAGGTTGCCGGCGCGCCCGGTGTGTTCGAGGTCGACGACGACGAGCCGCGGCTGCACCTGGGTGCGCTGCCCGACGAGGAAGTTCTTCCGCGCCGCGGTGAAGCGCTGGTAGCGCTCGCGGATCGCGTCGTCGAGCAGGTCGCGCAGCTGCTCGCGCGTCGGCGCGAGCCGGTTCAGCGGGCCGTGGTCGGTGGGGCGGGACTGGTCGAGCACGTGCGGCAGCCAGTTCAGCCACTCCCAGCCGGGGCGGTACCGGGGCGGCAGTGCTGCGGCGACCTGCAGGTCTTCGGGGCTGTGCAGGGCGGTGGCGGAGAGCAGCAGGTTGCGCACCACGTGGTGCCCGAACTCCTCGTCGCCGACAACGGAGACCGTGTGGTGCGCGGCAAGCCCGAGCGTGACGGGCATGTCCGGGGCGGTCGCGAACCGGCGCAGCAGGGACTGCATCTCCTGCTGCATGTGCGGGTCGGGCCGCTCACCCTGCCCGGTCTCCCCCTCGAGCTTGAGCTCGCGGGCCGGCGTCGTGCCCGTCCCGAGCCGGACCCGCAGGAAGTCCTGGTGGTGGCGCCTCCGCTCCCACAACCGGTGCGGGTCGCAGATCACCTCGTGCAGCGCGGCCGGGGCCGGGTCGCTCGCCTGGGCCTGGCGCCGGTGCGCGCGCTCCTCGGCGAGGAAGTCGTGCCGGCGCTCCTCGAGGTACTCGAGGTAGCGGTCGCGCTGGTGGCGGCGCTGCCGGCCGGCCTTGCCGCGCTGGGAGAACAACATGACGACGGCGCCCGTGACCGTCACGATCATCATCAGGGCGCCGACAGCCGCGAACGGGGAGCCGCGGAAGAGCATCATCACGGTCATCGACCCGGCCGCGCCGAGCAGCGGGATGAGCCCGAGGAATCCGGTGCCCGAGCCGGCCGCGTCGCCGACGTGCGGCGGCCGCTGCACGAGAGACGCCTCGGCCTCGCGCGCCGGACTCGTGGTCCGCGCTGGACGGTGCACCAGCACGACGCCGTCCGCTGGCTTCTCGTCTGGGGCCGGGTTCACGCGTGACCCCCCGGTTCGCCGCTCGCGGCGTAAAGGGCGTTGGCGGCGAGCGCGGCGACCTGCAGGCGGCGCTCCTCGCCCACGAGGCGCAGGTCGATGGCGAGGCCGGCGGCGAGGTGCCGGTCGTAGTCGAGGTTGTGCGCCGGCGTCGTCCTGCGCCGGCCGCGTGCGGCGAGCTGCTCGTCGAGGCCCGCCTCGGCGAGGCGGACGTCGGCGGCCGGGCAGCCGTGCGCGTTGACGACGACGGGCAGCACCGGCAGTCCGGGGCGGGCCGCGCGGACCCTGGCCAGCAGGCTCGCGGCGGCGCCGGCCGCCCCGGGCGCGGCCGGGACCGCGACGATCAGCGCGTGCAGATGCTGCACGTCGGCGTGGGCGTCGAGTTCGACGAGGGAGACCGCGCAGGTCCGGCTGAGCCCCTGGTAGAGACCCTGGCGTTCGAGGGCCGTGAGCGCGTGGTCGCGCTCGTCGAGGGTGAGCCGGTGCAGGTTCGTGGGCAGGGTCGCGGCGTGGGCGCGCAGCTCGTGCAGCCCGATGTCGCCGGTCCGCCCTGCGAGGCCCGTCAGGGCCGCCAGACCGCCGGCCGGCGCTTGGGCAGGTAGCCGCGGGAGCAGCCCGCTCGGCCGGCCGACGGTGTCGACGGCGGCGATGTGGTCGGCGCGCACGTCGGCCAGGAGCAGGGCGAGCGCGGCGACGAGCGTCGAGGTTCCGGCTCCGCCGGTCGCCCCCACGACGCCGATGCGCCGGCCGGTCGTGACGGGGCGCTGGCAGGCGTCGAGCGCGTTCGCGAAGTCGCCGGGGAACGAGTCGGACCCGGCCGCGCGGCGCAGGGTCTGCAGCAGGCGCAGCCAGAGCGGGTCGCCGTGGCGCCTCGCCCGGCCGCGCAGGGCTTCGGGCAGGTCGATCAGATCGTCGTCGTACGCGTCGTGCTGCGGCCGCGACCGTGGAACGTGACGTGGTTCCGAAGGTTCCGGCGCGGGTGCCGCGGCCGGCTGCTGCGAACGGGCTCGCGGCGGCGCGGCGGGCGTCCAGCCGCCGGGGAAGCGCTGTTCCGGGGAGCGCCGGGGAGTCTGGTCCTCATTCATGGGCACCGCCTAGAACATCTCGGCGAGCTGCGGGTAGAGGTCGAAGACCCCCAGCAGCACGGGCAGCAGGGCGACCGTGGCGATGGCCTCGGCGCGGCGGGCGTTCAGGCGCAGGCTGGCCGCGACGTGCTCGGGCACCTCGAGTGGGCGCAGCACGAGCGGCAGGAGGGCGAACGCGAGCAGGGCGACGCCGAGCAGCCACACCGGCACCGCGTCGCGCATCCAGTACGCGAGAACCGCCGTGCCGAAGGCCGCCGCGCCGAGCAGCACGGCCCGTTCGAGGGCCAGCGGAAGATTGCGGGCGCGCAGCCCGGTCACGACGATGAGGAGGACCGCGAGCGCGATCCCCCACCCGTTGACGTCACGCGTGAGCATTCCGTGCGACGCCGCCGCGAGCGAAAACGCGCACAGCACCACGGCCCCGACGAGCCCCTGGTGGGCGTCGCGGTAGGCGCGGCGCGCGCGGGCGACGCCCGGGCGTTCACCGCGGGCGACGGCGTCGTGCAGGGCATTCATGCCGGAGAGCCCGAGAGCCAGGCGCGGAGCGAACCCAAGCAGGAACGCGGTGCCGACGCCCGCGACCGCGGTCGCGGCTCCGGGCTCGGGCCAGATCTGCAGCCCGCCCGCCCAGAGGACGCCCAGGACGACGGCGGTTGCCGACGTGACGAGCGCGCCGCCCGGACTGCGGCGCCCCGCCTGCCACGCGATCAGGGCGAGCGCGGTCCAGGCCGGCGCGAGCCACGCGGCCCACGGAGAGGAAACGGGGGCGAGGGCGTAGATCGCGACGATCGCGCCGGCGCTCAGCGCGAGGAGTTCGACGTCGCAGGCGAGCCGCCCGCGCGGGACGACGGGGACGCCGAGCAGGGCGAGAGCCGCCAGGGTGACGCCCCCGGCGAGCTGTGCCGACGGCTCCGCGGCCCCGGTCGCCAGGATCAGGGCCGCGATCCCGAGAACGGCGACGACGGCCGTGCTGACCAGGCGGGACGCCTCGAAGGTCCATCGATCGGGCGAGTCTGCGGCGAAGTGCTCCGTCTCCTCGGCGAGGTCGTAGACGACCGGGTTCGGCACGGCCTCGTCGCGGCGGTCGAGCCGGAGGACGGCGCCGTCGCGGATTCCCGCGGCGGACAGCGTCACCTGCGGGGCGAGGCTGGCCGCGCCCACGGGCGTCAGCGTGAGTTCGCGCGGTCCGCCCGCTCCGGGCGCGGCGCCGGCGATGCGCAGGATGTCGGGCATCAGCGCGCCGAGCTCCTGGTCGGACGGCAGGAGCGTCTCGATGTTGGAGGTGGAGGTGGCGATCGTGACGCGCGTGTAGCCGGCGCTCATGCGAGGCCACCGAGGGCGAGGCCGGCCGCCGGCAGAGCCAGCCCGTTCCGGTTCTGCTGCTGGGCGAAGAGGTCCACGACGAAGGAGTAGCCGATGCAGCCGGCGCAGACGATGGCCGCGATGACGATGCCGATCAGCAGGAGTTTCGCCCCGTCACTGTAGGTGCGGCGGGTGCGCTCGGCGCCGAAGAGCAGGGACTTGAGCAGGCGGTCGCGCCGGACCGACACCGACTCCAGAATCTGCTGGTCGTAATCGAAGGCCACGGACTTCCTCTCGGCCGGGAAGCGCTCTCGGAGAGTGCTTTGTCATCAGTTCGTACCGCCGTTCGATCTTCCGTGCCCATCGACCAATGCGCTGTGACGGGGCACGTCAGCGGCGGCGACACTCCCATATTGTCATGCCGAACCGAAGCCCTTCGAAGTTATCCACAGGTTGACAGCATCGGGTGATGCGGGCCTTTCGCGGCTGATAGCGTCGTGCCCATCAGGGTTCGTCAAGCCCCTTGACGAGAGCTGGTCATCCGATCTTGAAGCCAATACAAGGAGTGGCGGTTATGAAGTTTGATATGGGAGCGTCGACGCTGTCGACGCTGAATCAGCAGACGGCCGGATCCAACGACGAGCTCGGCTCGTTGGTCCGTCAGCTGGTGGACGCAGTCGCCCCCTTGCAGGGCAAGTTCAACGGCGCTGGACGGGCGGCCTTCGACAACTTCAAGGCCCGCGCCGACGAGATCTCCGCCGACCTGAACCAGTCGCTGGCCAAGATCGCCGAGGGCCAGCAGGCCATGAACATCGCCACCCAGACCGGCGATCAGGAGGCCGCTGACAACGCCAGCCGCAACCAGGGCGCGGCGAACTTCGACGCTGCGCGCTTCGCCGGCGGCGGCGATGGCTCCGGTGCCTCCTCAGCCACCGTCCTCAACCCCTCGGAGCCCGCGCAGACACTGCCGGGCAACGTCACCATCAACCGCTAGGGAGACCCCATGTCCATGGATCGCATTTCCTTCGATACCGGCGCCTCCTCGCAGGTGCAGTCCGACATCAGCCAGATCGTCAGCCGCCTCGAGTCCCTCATGAGCGAGCGCGACCAGCAGGTCAGCGCAGCCATGAGCGACTTCCAGATGGACGGCGCGGACGCCGAGTACCAGGCGGTCGAAACCCGCTGGCGCAACGCGTCAGCCGAGGTCAAGAACATCATCGCGCTCGTCCGCTCGACCCTTGAGACCAACGACGAGACAGCGACCTCCACCCAGGCCCGGACGCGCAGCGCGATCTCCAACATCGGCTGACTCCGCTTCTCGACGGACGTCCAGCGCGGTCGACGGCAGCGGCGCGCCTCAGACGTTGAGCCGGTAGCCGCGCTTGATCACCGTGGCCACGAGCTTCGCATTCGGCAGCGACTGGCGCAGCCGGCTGACCGCCATGTCCAGCGCGTGATCGCCCTGCCCTTCGGGCAGGATTTCGATCAGGTCGGCGCGGGAGAGCACAGCCCCCTCTGCGTCGGCGATCGCCCGGAAGAGCGCCAGCTGGGAGGGCCCGAGTTCCGCGCTCTCCTTCCCCAGCGTGACCTGGCTGCCGCGGATGCTCAGCTCGCCGAACGCCGTCGTGCAGCGCTGCGTCCCGCGATCGGAGAGGTACTCGACGATCTGCCGGATCATCGCGCCCATTCGGAAGCGCTCCGGGACCAGCGGATCGATACCGACGTCCTGCAGCGGCTGCGCGGTCACCGGGCCGACGGTCGCGGCGACGACGTTGGTCTGGAACGCCTGCACCAGCTCCCAGTAGCGGCCCCGCTCGTGCGCCGCGCTCCACAGCGCGTCGACCGCGGGAGCGGCGGTGAAGGTGACGACGTCGAGGCCGCCGCTCACGACGGCGTCGATCAGCTTCTCGACCTTCTCCGCACTGCCCTCGGGAACGACCCAACGGTAGGGCGAGACGGTGATGACGGTGGCGCCAGCGGCCTCGAGCCGGGCGATGTCGTCGAGATCGGCGTGGCCGTGCATCTGGATCGCGACGGTGCATCCGTCCACGCCGGTCTCCAAGACGGAGTCCACCAGCGTGGACGTGCGCTCGTCCTCGCTGATGCCGTCGTCGGTGAAGCCGGCGGCGCGCACGGCGCCCCGGGCCTTCGGTCCGCGCACGTAGATCGACGCATTCTCGAGGACCTCGGTCAGAGCCTCGCCCTGACCGTGGGCGTCCGCCGATTCGACCCAGCGACGCATGCCGTAGGCCGTCGTCACCAGAAGGTAGTCCGGCCGGGCGGCGATCAGTTCCCGGGTCTCCCTGACGAGCTCGGCATCCTCGGCGATGGGGGCGATCTTCAGGACAGGTGCGTGCAGGACCTCGGCCCCTCGCCGTTCGAGCGCGTCGATCAGGTCGGCCGAACGCCGGTCGCTCGTCACGCCGATCCGGAATCCGGTCAGGGACCCGCCGGCCGTCTCGGGAATGGCCGCGTCGTCGGGCTTGGCCGGGCTGCAGGCCGAACCGTCCGCGCCGGGGCTGCCCCCTGCGGCCTGGCCGGCCTGTTCGCTCTTGTCCGTCACGCGCGCGAGTCCTCCCTCGAACCGGCCGCCGCACCCACGTGCGCGACCAGTTCTTTCCAATCATTTCCGACGGCGACCACGTCGCCGATGACAACCACCGCGGGCGAAGCGCACTTGGCTTCGGCCGCCGCCATGACCAGCTTATCCAGCGCCGCCACGGTCGAGCGCTGCGTGTCGGTGTACCCGCGCTCGATGACGGCCGCCGGGGTCTTGGGATCCAGGCCGTTGCGGATCAGGCCCGCGACGGTCTGCGGCAGCGTGGCCACCCCCATGAGCACCACGATCGTCCCGCCGAGGCCGGCCAGGTGCTCCAGCTCGTCGTCGCTGAACGGCTGGTGCCCGGAGGCGACGGTGAACATCTTCGCGACACCGCGATGCGTGACCGGGATGCCCACCGTGCCGGGCACGGAGATCGAGCTCGTGATGCCCGGGATCGCGGTCACGGGCAGGCCGGCCGCGACACAGGCATCGACCTCCTCGCCGCCCCGCCCGAACACGAACGGATCCCCGCCCTTGAGCCGGACCACGGACTTCCCCTCCAGCGCGGAAGCGACCATCATGTCCTGGATCCGCCCTTGCGGCACCTTGTGGTGGCCGGGCGTCTTGCCGACGTCGATCAGTTCGGCACCGGGTGCCAGCTCGCCGACGATGCCGACCGGGCCCAGCCGGTCGTAGTAGACGACGTCAGCCTGGGCCAGCGCCTTGCGGCCGGCCACGGTCAGCAGGTCGGCCTCGCCGGGTCCGCCGCCAACGAGGGTCACGGTGCCGTGCTCGGGCGCCGCCTCCTCCTGCACCAGCATGACGCGCCGTTCGCGCGCCAACGCGGGCAGGAAGTCCCAGCCGGGATTGCCGTCGTCGACCGCGACGATGAGGCTGGCACGGGACAATGCGGGGCTGAGCGCGGCCATCTCCGAGGGCACGACGGCGGTCGTCACCGCCGCGCCGAGGCTGCGGTAGCGCGCGACCGCGCGGCGCGCGGCGCGCTGGGTGCCGCACACCACCACGACGTGGCCCGAGAGCTGCGTCGTTCCGATGAACGGCGCGTTCGCGGTCATGACGCCGCACCGCCGGCGGGGGCGCCGACCGGGATCGAGGCCCCGAGCGGGACCGGGCCGGCCGGACGCTTCTGACCGCGTTCCTCGACATAGGCGAGGGACTCGTCCTTCTGGTCGGGTGCGTTCACGAAGGAACGGAAGCGGCGCAGGCGCTCCGGATCCTTCAGCGTGGCCGCCCACTCATCCTCGTAGCCCTCCACGTGGCGATTCATGGCAGCTTCCAGCTCCTCGCCGAGACCGAGGGAATCCTCGACCACCACGGAGTACACGTGCTCGATGCCGCCATCCAGGTCATCCATCCAGTGTGCCGTGCGCTGCAGGCGATCGGCGGTTCGGATGTAATACATGAAGAAGCGGTCGATGTACTTCAGCAGGGTCTTGTCGTCGAGGTCCTTGGCCAGCAGCTTGGCGTGGGCCGGGTTCGCGCCGCCGTTGCCGCCGACGTACAGGTTCCAGCCGGCTTCCGTCGCGATGACGCCGACGTCCTTGCCTTTCGCCTCCGCGCATTCGCGGGCGCAACCGGAGACACCCATCTTGAGCTTGTGCGGCGAACGCAGGCCGCGGTAGCGCAGTTCCAGATCGATGGCCATCTTGACCGAGTCCTGCACGCCGTAGCGGCACCAGGAGGAGCCGACGCAGCCCTTGACCGTGCGCAGGGACTTGCCGTAGGCCTGACCGGATTCGAATCCCGCCTCGACGAGCTCCTTCCAAATATCCGGCAACTGCTCGAGTCGCGCGCCGAACATGTCGATGCGCAGGCCACCGGTGAGCTTCGTGTAGAGCCCGTACTTCTGGGCGACGTTCGCGATCACGCCGAGCTTCTCCGGGGTGATCTCACCGCCGGGGATGCGCGGGACGACCGAGTAGGTGCCGTCCTTCTGCATGTTCGCCAGTGCGCGGTCGTTGGTGTCCTGGAGGCCGCCGAGGTCGCCGTCGAGCGGGTGGGCGTTGTGCTGGGAGGCGAGGATGTTCGCGATGGCGGGCTTGCAGATGTCGCAGCCGAGGCCGGTGCCGAAGCGCTCCATGACGGCCTCGAAGGAGTGCAGGTCGGCCAGGCGGATCGCCTCGAAGAGCTCGGCGCGGGAGAACGAGATGTGCTCGCAGATGGCCTTGGAGACCTCGACGCCGCTCTTGGCCAGCTCCTTCTCGATGAGCTTCTTGAGCATCGGCACACACGAGCCGCAGGACGTGCCGGCCTTGGTGCAGCCCTTGACTCCGGCCAGGTCCTGAACCGGATCCTGCCCCTCGCACGTGCCGCAGCCGCCGACGGTGTCGCGGATGGCCCCGGCCGTGACGTTGTTGCACGAGCAGAGGGTCGCGTCGTCGGGCAGCTCGGTGTCCGGGGCGTCGCCGCCGCCGGCCGCCGACAGGTAAGCGCCGGGCTCGCCGGGCAGTTCGCGGCCGAGCAGCGGGCGCAGCGAGGTGTAGGGGGCGGCGTCGCCGACGAAGATGCCGCCGAGCAGCGTCTTCGCGTCGTCGCTGACGACGAGCTTCTGGTAGACGCCGCGGGCCGGGTCCGCATAGACGACCTCGAGGGCGCCCTCGGCCTTGGCGAACGCGTCGCCAAAACTCGCGACGTCGACGCCGGAGAGCTTGAGCTTGGTCGCGGTGTCGAACCCCTCGAACGTGGCCTCCCCGCCGGAGAGGCGGTCGGCGACGATCTCGGCCATCGTGTTGGCGGGGGCGACGAGGCCGATGCAGAAGCCGCCGAAGTTGGCGACCTCGCCGACGGCCCAGACGTTCTCGACGTCGGTCGCGCACGTCTCGTCGATGACGACGCCGCCGCGCGGCCCCATCCGAAACACGGGCGAGTAGTCGCCGGCCGGCTCCTGGTCGGTGCCCTCGAGCTCGTCGACCGGTTTGCCCGCGGCCTGTGCGGCGATCGCCTTGGCGCTCTGGTTGATGGTGCGGATCAGCTCGTCACGGGGACGCACGCCGATCGAGACGATGACCATGTCGGCGTCGATGATGCGCCCGTCGGCCATCTCGACGCCGGTCACGCGCTCCTCGCCGTCGACCTCGGTGGTGAGGACCTTGGACGGGAAGACGCCGCCGTGGACCTCGAGGCCCTTCTCGGCGATGAGCCGGCCCATCGCCTGCCCGGCGCCCTCGTCGAGCTGCGTTCCCATGAGCCACTTGCCGCCGTCGATCACGATCGGGTTGGCGCCGAGGGACTTCACGCCTGCCGCGGCCTCGAGGCCGAGCAGGCCGCCGCCGATGGTGACGGCGTTGATCGTGCGTCCGTACTTTTCGGTGAGCTCTTCGATCTGCTGGTTGATGGCCCAGACGTCTTCGAGGTACCGATACACGTGCGTGTGCTCGTTGCCCGGGATCGGCAGCGTCGCGGCGTTGGAACCGGTCGCGAGGACCAACTCGTCGTAGGCGAAGCGGCGGCCGTCGGCCGTGACGGCTTCCTTGGTCTCCAGATCCAGGTCGACGACGCGGGCGTCACGCACCAACTCGATGCCCTCGTTCTCCCACAGATCCTTGTCGAACGTCAGGTCGACGCCGGTATCCGTGAGCGCCTTGGACAGGGCCACTCGGTCGTAGGGTACGTGCGACTCCTCGGTCAGCACGGTCACGTGCGAGCCGGCCAGACCGCGAGCGGACATGGCATCGGTGAATCGGTGCGCCGCGGGGCCGCCTCCGACGACGACGATCCGGCGGGTGCCCGTGGTGGTGGCGTTGCTCATGGTTGCCTCGCTTGGTTGGGGTTCGTGGTGCGGCGCGGCCTGGCGAGCCGGTGCGCCTGCTGTTTCTCTGCCCCCAAACCTAGGGAGCGGGATTTGCCCTGCAGTGTCCGTGGTGTCACGCCGGGGAAACATCTTTTTTTCCTGCCCCTGCCGCGCCGGTGAGCACCGCGAAACCCCGTCGAAACATGCCAACTCGCCCGGAATCTCGGGGCTGCTCCGCCTCACGCTCCGGTCCGTCGGCCTGTGAGGCGCGATTTACCGCAGCGATATTGGTTCCGCTCCACACCTGTAACACGCGCTCCCTAGGCTGATGCCGAACCCGAACGAATCACGCCACCGCAAACACATGAGGAGCGGACCATGACGACTCTGATCGACGAAGCAACAAACGTGACCACCTGGGTCGAGGCCTGCTGGCTGGATGACCTGAAGCCCGGCTGGGGCGAGGCCGCCTGGATCGACGGCCAGCAGATCGCCCTGCTGCGTTTCGCGGACGACGCGTTGTTCGCCGTAACGCAGAAGTGCCCGGGGACCGGCGCTCAGGTAATGTCTCGCGGCATCATGGGCAGCCGAAACATCGACGGGGAACTCGTCAAGACGATCGCCAGCCCGCTGCACAAAGAGGTCTACCGACTGGACACGGGCGAGTGCCTGAACGCGGACGACGTCGACCTGCTGGTCTACCCTGTACGCGTCGAGTCCGCCCGCGTCATGGTCGGACTGGGATAACGATGGGAGCCGCACTGATGTCGCGAACCGACGCCAACCATTCGCCGGCGTCGAACGACGCCTGGACCGGATGGATCCCGCCCGTCGAGGCCGGCACGCTGGTCGCCGCCTCGCACGGCACGGGCAGCCCGGTCGGCCAGCGTGCCATCCGCGCCCTGGTCCAGGCCGTCGACGCCGCCCGCCCCGGTCTGCGTGTCGCCGAGGCCTTCGTGGACGTGCAGACCCCGGACGTCCCGGCGGTGCTCTCCAGCGCCGGGCTGCGCCCGCGCATCGTCCCGCTGCTGCTCTCGACCGGCTACCACACCCGACACGACCTCGCCGAGGCCGCCGCCGGGGCCCAGGGGACGACGGTGTCCCGGGCGCTCGGTCCCGATGCGCGCCTTGCCGACGTTCTCGCCCTGCGCTTGAAGGAGGCCGGGTTGCGCAAGGGAGACCAGGTCATCATGGCCTGCGCCGGGTCCACCGATGCCCAGGGCGTCGCCGATTGCCACACGATGGCCAAGCTGCTCTCCCAGACAATCGGCGCCAAGGTCGAGGCCGCGTTCGTCTCGGCCGCCGAACCCTCCGTCGAAACCGCCGTCGCCCGGGCCCAGGAACGAAAGCAGCGCGGCTGGTTCTCGCCGCGCCGGCGCGCCGGCCGCGTCGTCGTCTCGACATTCCTCATGGCGCCCGGCCACTTCGCGGCCCGCGTCGCCGGCTCCGACGCCGACGTCGTCGCCCAGCCGCTGCTGGTCCCCGGGCTGCCCGTCCCCAATGAGCTGGTTGAGATCGTCCTGGAACGGTACGACCAGCCGTAGCCCGCGCCGTAGCGTCTGCGGCAGCAATCGACACGGCGTCGGGCCGTCCGGAAGGGCGGTCCGACGCCGCTTTTTCGCGTCCGGAGCACCCCCGGTCGGGCCTGCTGCGAGGGGTCGGAGCAAAGAAAAACGAACCGATTCGTCCTAGGGGGTATATTCCTCGGGATTTATCGCGTACTGTTGCACTTGTAGTAGTCGTAGTTTTTCACGCAGTATTTGCAGTGCCATGTCCTTTGCAGGCTTGACCGTTGTAATTCGCGGTGAACTTCCCGCACAGCTACGCGTAGGCCGCGCACCTTGCGGTCACACAACCCGCGCACCAGCGTGCTTTGTCTCGCGTGCAATGTCTTGAAAGGACAAAAAATCATGGCAACAGGTACTGTCAAGTGGTTCAACCCGGAAAAGGGCTTCGGCTTCATCGCTCCTGAGGACGGCTCCGCCGACGTGTTCGCTCACTACTCGGCCATCCAGTCGAACGGCTTCCGTTCGCTGGACGAGGGTCAGCGCGTCGAGTTCGACGTCACCCAGGGCCAGAAGGGCCTGCAGGCGGAGAACATCCGCCCGGTCTAAGTGAACGGCCTCACGGCCCTCGTTTAGCTTTCGCCGAGAACGCGGATCCGTCCGCGCCGGCTGCTCAGGCGCCCCACCAGCTGGTGGGGCGCCTGACGCGTTTAACCCCTGACTTCGCCGAAGTGCTCGACGAGCGGGAACGGCTCGTAGAAGCGGTGCAACAGCTGCTTCCACCGCCCGTACCCGTCCGATCCGCGAAAACCTTCCGTGTGATGTTCGATGCTCTCCCACTCGACCAGCAACAGGTACTTCGAGGGCTCCTCGAAGCAGCGCAGGAGGCGTACCTCGAGGCATCCCGGCATCGACGAGATGATCGGACGAGCTTCGGCGAACGCCGCTTCGAACTCGACCTCACGGCCCGGAACCACGGGCAGTACAGCGTGCTCGGTGATGGACATGACCAGCCTCTCATCGGGATTCGTCCCGGAATAGGGCAACTCCGGGAATGAAGTCGGGCGCCGGGCGGTTGGCACCAGAGTGATGCCAACACTATCTGTCCTTGATCTGGCCCCCATTCGCTCCAGCTCCGCTTCCGCCCCCGGCGACGTCGCGGCCTCCTTCGCCGAATCCGTTGCCCTCGCGCAGGCGGCCGAGGAGCTCGGCTACCGCCGCGTCTGGTACGCAGAACACCACAACATGCCCTCGATCGCCTCGAGCGCGACGAGCGTGCTGATCGGGCACGTGGCGTCCAAAACCTCGACCATCCGACTCGGGGCCGGCGGCATCATGCTGCCGAACCACTCCCCGCTGGTCATCGCGGAACAGTTCGGCACGCTCGCAACGCTCTACGGGGATCGCATCGACCTCGGCCTCGGCCGGGCGCCCGGCAGCGACCAGCTCACCTTCCAGGCCTTGCGCCGCGACCCCGCCTCGGCCGAGTCCTTCCCGCACGACGTCCTGGAACTTCAGGCCTACTTCGGCACGGAGTCGCGCATCCGGGGCGTGAACGCCTACCCCGGTTACGGGACCGGCGTCCCCCTGTACATCCTGGGATCGAGCCTCTTCGGCGCTCAGCTGGCCGCCCAGCTCGGCTTGCCGTACTCGTTTGCGTCGCACTTCGCCCCGGATTCCCTGCAGCAGGCCGTGCGAGTGTACCGGGAGAACTTCCAGCCCTCCGCCCAGCTCTCGGAGCCCTACGTGATCGCGGGCGTCGGCGTCGTCGCGGCCGACACCAACGCCGAAGCGCAAGAGATGATGGAAGCCGTGCGCCGCGACCGCGTGCAGAAGTTCCTGGGGCGCAACCGCGCCGAGCCGTTCACCGAGGAAGAGCTGGACATGGTCATGGACTCCCCGGGCGGCGAGCAGGTCCTGAAGATGCTCAAGTACACGGCTGTCGGGAACGCGGACGCCGTCGGCGACTACCTGACGCGCTTCGCTGAGACCGCCGGCGCCGACGAACTGATCACCGTGCAATCGCCGATCGAGGCGGACGCCCGGCTGAACTCTCTGCGCATCACGGCCGCGGCCGTGGGCGTCGCGGCAGTCTAGCGCCGCAGGGCCAGCGCCTCCTCGACCTGCGCGGCCGCGGCCTGCAGGTGCGGGAGCAGGTCCACTGCCCGCTCCTCAGCGGAGGCCTCGGCCCCCGGCCCGCCGACGCTCATCGACACGTTGAGCGCGGCGACCACCGTCCCGTCAGGCCCGCGGACCGGCACAGCCAGCGAGCTCAGCCCGCGCTCGAGCTCCTGGTCGACCAGGCACCAGCCCTGGTCGCGCACCCGCGCCAGCTCGGCCCGCAGCGCCTCCGGCTCGGTGATCGTCTTCTGGGTCAGCGCGGCCAGTTCGCCGCCGGCGCTCAGGCGCGCCACGACGTCGTACTCCCCTCCGGGACCGCCCGTGCTGCCACGCGGCTCAGCGGAGAAGGCGAGCAGCACCCGGCCCATGCTCGTGGCGTACGCGGGGAACCGGGTGCCCACGGAGATGCCCACGCGCATGATGCGGCGGGTGTGCACGCGCGCGATGTAGACCACCTGGTCGCCGTCGAGCACGGACGCCGATGCGGACTCCCCGACCGCCCCCGAGAGCTCCTCGAGCACGGGCTCGGCCAGCTGCGGCAGGTCGTGGCTGGAGACGAACGCGTAGCCGAGACGCAGCACGCGCGCCGTCAGCTCGAAGTGTTTTCCGTCGGTGCGCACGTAGCCGAGGTCGGTCAGGGTCAGCAGGAACCGGCGGGCCGTCGCGCGCGTCAGGCCCGTCACCCGCGCGACGTCGGTGAGCGTCATGGAGGGGTGCTCGGCGTCGAACGCGCGGATCACCTCGAGGCCGCGCTCGAGGGACTGGACGTAGTACGACGACGGACTCTCGCCCGCCGCTGCCGGCGCACCGGTGTTCGCTGACTCGGTCATGGGACTTCAGGCTACCGAATCAGGCGCGCGTGAGCCCGATCGGGACGCGGGCGGCGAGCTCCTCGAAACTCGTGCCGTGGGTCGAGCGGACCGTGACGCGGCCGCCGTCGAGCAGGAAGACGGCTTGCTCGGTGTAGATGCGGGACACGCAGCCCAGGCCGGTCGCCGGGTAGGTAAGCGCCTCGACGAGCTTGGGCTCACCCGACTTCGCGAACAGGTTCATCATGACCCACGTGGCCTTGGCGCCGGTGGCCAGGTCCATGGCGCCGCCGACGGCCGGGATCGCGTCCGCGGCGCCCGTGTGCCAGTTGGCGAGGTCGCCGGCGGCGGAGACCTGGAACGCGCCGAGCACGCACACGTCCAGGTGCCCGCCGCGCATCATCGCGAACGAGTCGGCGTGGTGGAAGTAGCTGGCCCCGGCGAGCTCGGTGACGGGGACCTTGCCCGCGTTGATGAGGTCGCCGTCGATCTCCTGCCCGACCGCGGCCGGGCCCATCCCGAGCATGCCGTTCTCCGTGTGCAGGGTGACCCCCTGTTCGGGCGTGAGGTGGTTGGAGACGTTGGTCGGCTGGCCGATGCCCAGATTCGCGAACGCGCCGGCGGGGATGTCGGCAGCGACCATGCGCGCCATCTCGTCGCGGCTCAGGTGTGCCTCGGTGGTGGTGAATGTCGTCATGTCCGGGTTCCTCACTTCGTCTTCGGTGCCAGCGCCGGCGTGGGCCCGGAATCGATCCGGACCACGGTGTCCACGTAGATCCCCGGCGTCACGACGACCTCCGGGTCGATGCCGCCGACGGGCACGACGTCGTCGACCTGGACGATCGCGTGGGCCGCCGCCGTCGCCATGACTGGCCCGAAGTTCCGCGCCGTCTTGCGGTAGACGAGGTTCCCGAAGGTGTCGGCGCGCAGGGCCTTGATCAGGGCGAAGTCCGCCTTGATCGGGGTCTCGAAGACGTGGCCGACGCCGTCGATCACGCGGGTCTCCTTGTCTTCGGCGAGCATCGTGCCGTAGCCGGTCGGCGTGAAGAACCCGCCGATCCCGGCCCCGGCTGCGCGGAGGCGCTCGGCCAGGTTGCCCTGCGGGACGAGCTCGAGCTCGATCTCGCCGGCGCGGTAGGCGGCGTCGAAGTGCCACGAGTCCGACTGGCGGGGGAACGAGCAGATGATCTTGGCGACGCGCCGCTCCTTGATGAGCAGGGCGAGCCCGGCATCGGCCTGGCCGGCATTGTTGTTCACCACCGTGAGGCCTCTAGCGCCCGACTCGAGCAGCGCGTCGATCAGTTCCATCGGCTGGCCGGCGTTGCCGAACCCGCCGATGAGCACGGTGGAACCGTCCCCCACTTGCGCAACGGCGTCGGCGGCGTCTTGTGCGATCCGTGGTGCCATGTTCTTTCTCCTACTTCGCGTTGACGTTCTCGATGACGACGGCGATGCCCTGCCCCACGCCGATGCAGAGGGCGGCCACGCCGTACCGCTCGCCCGAGGTCTCGAGGCGGCGCGCCAGCGTGCCGAGCACCCGGAGGCCGGAGGCGCCGAGCGGGTGCCCGATGGCGATGGCCCCGCCCCAGGCGTTGACGACCTCGGCCGAGGCCAGCCCGCGCGCCTGCCACTGCTCGATGCAGGCGATGGCCTGCGCGGCGAAAGCCTCGTTGAGTTCGACGGCGGCGATGTCGCCCCAGGAGAGACCTGCGCGGCGGACGGCCAGGTCGGCGGCCTCGACCGGGGCTTCGCCGAAGTACTGCGGGTCGTTGGCGGAGGTGCCACGGCCGATGATCTTCGCGATCGGATCGCGTCCGAGCACGCCCGCGGCGGCTTCCGAACCGAGCCAGGCAGCGGAGGCGCCGTCGTTCATGGGCGAGGCGTTGCCGGCCGTGACAGTGCCACCCTCGGAGCGGAACACGGTGCGCAGGCCGGCGAGGGTCTCGGGGGTGGAGTCGGGCCGGACGGTCTCGTCGCGGACGACGTCGCTCCCGCGCTTCGTTGCCGCCGCCACGGGCACGACGAGGTTGTCGTAGCGCCCCTCATCCCAGGCGCGGGCGGCGAGCCGGTGCGAGCGCGCGGCGAACTCGTCCTGCGCGGCACGGGAGATGCCGTGCTTCTCGCGCAGCCGTTCGGTGGCCTCGCCGAGGGAGACGGTCCACTCGGCCGGCATCGCCGGGTTCACCAGCCGCCAGCCGAGCGTGGTGTTGGCGAGCTCGAGGTTAGCCATGGGGAACGGGCGCTCGGTCTTGGGCAGCACCCAGGGCGCGCGGGACATGGACTCGACGCCGCCGACCAGCACGAGGTCGGCCTCGCCGACTTCGATCTGGCGGGAGGCAGAGATCGCCGCGTCCAGCGAGGAACCGCAGAGCCGGTTGACGGTGGTGCCCGGGATCGACGTCGGCAGTCCGGCGAGCAGCGTGGCCATGCGGGCCACGTTGCGGTTCTCCTCGCCGGCGCCGTTGGCGTTTCCGAAGACGACCTCGTCGATATCCCCCTCCGCAGCACCGGCCTCGAGGCCGGGCGCGCGCCGCACGAGCTCCTTGACCACGTGGGCGGCGAGGTCGTCCGGGCGGTGACCGGACAGCGAACCGCCGATCTTCCCGAACGGCGTGCGGACGGCGTCGTACATGTAGGCCTGGGCCATGTGAACTTCCCTCGGTTGTACGCTATATGAACTTCTGTACGTTAAGCGAACACTTTACCGGATGGAAGACGGCTGCGGAAGGCCAACGACTCAGATCCGCAACGACGAGTGGTCGCCTGGAACGAATCCAGACGACCACTCGTCGTTGCGCACCGCGGGCCGGTCAGGTCCGGTGCAACGGCCAGGCGGCGCCGATGGCGTAGCACCCGGTGATCGCGACGACGGTCGCCGCGACGACTGCGATGTCGAGTCCGGTCACGCGCAGGGAACCGAGCCGGATTTCGCGACCGCGCGGATCGATCGTCGCGAACGTGAAGCCGCGGGCCTCGAGCGCCTCGACGGTGGTCCGGACGGACTTCGCCGTGTTGAGGAAGATGGGGTAGAACGCCTTGACGACGATCTTCGCCCAGTGCGCCAGGTGCCGCCAGCCCAGGACTCCGCCCTTGATCGGAGGAGCCTCCCGCAGCTGGTAGCCCTCCATGACCGTGGAGAACTCCTCGACGAGGATCGGCATCATCCGGTAGCCGTAGCTCACGGCGAATGCCACCGCAGGCGGGAAATGCAGGGCCAGCAGGGCGTCGGAGAGCTTCTCCGGATCGAGCGAGACGAAGGCGGCGAGGCTGACCAGGGAGACAACGCCCAGTTTGACCGTGACTTCGGTCAGGGCGACGAAGGTCGTGAAGTCGCCCCCGAAGAGCGTCGCCGCGAGCACCAGGTAGACGAGCTCGAAGCCGAGCCCGATGACGAACAGGCCGAGCACGAGCGGGCCCACACGGGAGATCACGACGAACACGCTCGCGAGCGCGAACAGGCACGCCAGCGTGGTCAGGTTGTGCGTGAACCACGGGGCCATCGCGAACAGGACATACCAGCCGATCACGACCCGCGGGTCCATGCGCGAGATCAGCCCGCCGCGGGTCGCGTAGGCCGTTCGGATCAGCTCGAGCTTGACCCACTCGACCGAGAGCACGTCGCGCTGCTTGCGTGCGAGCTTCACGCGACGACCTCCGTCTGCTCGGCGGCGAACGCGGCCGCGAACTCGTCCACCGTGAGCGGCAGCGGATCCATGCCCAGCCCCGCGCCCAACTGGGTGATCTGGGGCGGGACCAGACGGGCCCGCTCGAGTACGTCCGCGCGGGCGAAGAGCTCGCGCGGCGTCGTGTCGGCGACGACTCGCCCGCCCTCGAGGGCGATGACCCGGGTCGCCCATTCGGCGACCAGATGCATGTCGTGGGTCGCGACGACGGAGCAGGAGATCACGTCGGAGAGGTCGGCGAGCATGCCGATCACGTCGTCCCGGCTCGCGACGTCGAGAGAGGCGGTCGGCTCGTCGAGCAGCAGCAGGCTCGGGCGCATGGCCAGGCCGATCGCGAGCGTCGCCCGGCGCTGCTGGCCGCCGGAGAGCGTGCGCCCGTCGCGGTCCGCGAACCCGGCGAGCCGGACCCGCTCGAGGATGCCCTCGACGAGCTGCTCGACGTCGTGCGCGCGGCGTCCCCGCGGGAACAGCCCGACGTCGTCGCGCACCGACGCCTTCAGGAACATCCGTTCGGGCTGCTGGTACAGATACGCGGCGCGGTCGGCGAGCCGGTGCGCGCGCTTGCTGCGGGTGTTGTCGCCCTCGAGCAGGACGTCGCCCTGACGCGGGACGGCGATGCCCGCGAGGAGCTTCATGAGCGTCGTCTTCCCGGCACCGTTGCCGCCGATGAGGGCGACGCGGTCGCCGGCCGAGAAGTCCAGATCCAGCCCGGCGATGACCGGCTGGAGGTCCCCGTGCACGCCGCGGTAGCCGTGATCCACGCCGCGCACGCTCGCGACGACGCGCCGGGCGCCGTCGTCGTGTGCCGCGTCCGGGTCGCTCACGACGGGCACGACGGCGGCCGCGCGCCGGCCGCCCACGAGGGCCGCCGCCTCGGCGACGGAGCGGGGCGTGCCGTCGATCCCGAGCCGGCGGACGGCGTCGACGATCTGGGGCGCGGGAATGCCGTGCTCGACGAGCTCGCCGGCCCGGCCCAGCGCCTCGCGGACGGGCAGGTGCCACACGGGGGCACCCTCGCTCATGAGCAGCACGGACTTGGCGTGGGCGGCGATGAATTCGGCGTGGTGCTCGATCGTGATCACCGTCAGCCCGTGCTCCTCGTTGAGGACGGCGAGCCGGCGGTAGATCTCCTGGGCGGCCGCCGGGTCCAGCTCGGCAACGGGCTCGTCGACCACGATCACCTCGGGTCGCAGCGCGAGCACCGAGGCCAGGGCCACGAGGTGGGCCTGACCGCCGGAGAGCTGCCACACGAACCTGTCGGCCAGGTGGGTGATGCCGAGCAACTCCATCGCCTCCGCGGTGCGCTCCGCGTGGTCGGACTGCCCGTAGTTGATGGGGCCGAAGGCGACCTCGTCGCGCACGGTCGGCCGCACCAGCTGGTTCTGGAAGTCCTGGTAGACGTAGCCGACCGTCTGCGACAGGGCCGCGACCGAGGAGCCGAAGCTGTCGACACCGGCCACCCGGACGGATCCAGCGAACTCGCCGGACCAGTAGTGCGGGACCAGCCCGTTGAACGTCTTGCAGAGCGTGGTCTTGCCGGATCCGTTGCCGCCGACGACGGCCACGAAGTCTCCGCGCTCGATCGTGAGGTTCACGTTGCGCAGCGTGTCCGCGTCCGCGCCGGGGTACCGGAAGCTGAGCTCCTCGACCTCGATGATCGGCGTGCTCATCGCAGGTCCCCGCGCCCTGCCCGGCGCTTGCGCCAGACCGCGAACAGGATCACAGCGATCGCCAGCACGACGACGGCGGCGCCGGCGCCCACCCAGAGGAACACGTCGCCGTACGCGTCGAGGAAGTCCGGCTCGAAGACGCCGAAGGACAGGTCCACGGCCTCGAGGAAGGCGAACACGAAGGAGCCGAGGCCCGCGAGCACGGCGACCGCGACGAACCAGAACGCCTTCGGAGCCTCTCCCGGGAACGGCTTGCCGGGCTCGCGGGGCTGCAGGCCGAGCAGCGGCTCGAGCCGGCCGTAGAGCTCCGGGATCAGCCAGAGCGCGGGGATCGCGCCGAAGAGAATGCCGGAGATGATCACGTCCACGCCGAATCCGAGGGACTCGAGGAAGAGGATCGACTGCGGCAGGCCCTCGACGAATTCGGCGTCCTCGACGCCGATCCACACCTTCGCGAGGTCGACGACGGCGGAGAGGAACTTGTCGATACCCACGATGAGCAGTGCCCCGAGGAAGATCTGCCCCCGGCTGCGCGGGTTGCGGATGATCGAGCCGGCGACGAAGATCGCCAGGAACATCTGGATGAACCCCTCCACCTCGGCCAGGCCGGAGAAGTCGCCCATCAGCAGGTCGGTGAAGACGATCTCTCCGAGCGGCGCGCCGAGCGCCACCCAGAAGGGGCTGACCAGGGCGGCGAGGGTCAGGGGGATGAAGACGAAGTAGCTGACCGAGAATTCGACCGGTCCGATCGACACGTCGGGGACGACCTCCAGGATGATGTTCGAGAGCCCGAACAGGGCCATCGACAGCACGAAGATCATGAGGTTCTGCGGCGTCGAGGCGCCGGCCCCTCCCGTGCCGCGCAGCTCGCCGCGGCGCTCGTCGGTTCCAAGAGTGGTGCTCATATCCGTATCTCTCTTTCGCAGGTGTGGTGAGTGATGGATGGTCATCGGGCCAAGGCGGGGACGGCGCCCATGAGCCGCGCGAGCCCGTCGGCGTCGTCGACGACGTCGGTCACGAGCCCCTCGGCGAGGGCCGCCTCGAGCGCGGGGTCTGCCGTGGAGCCGCCGCGCACCAGGACCCGGCGCCCGATGCCGCACGTGTGGGCGGCGACGGCGTCGTTCTGGGGCTTGTCCCCGTAGAACCAGCTCAGGCCCGGGTCCGCGGCGGCGATCGAAAGCGCCTCGCGCACGAGCGCAGGGTCGGGCTTGCGGGCGCCGGCCTCGTCGGAGCAGACGTAGGCGGCGATCAGATGGTCGATCCCGTGTTCCGCGCACACGGCGCGCACGGCCCGCCCGCTGACGGTGTTGGAAACCACGACGACGGGGCGGCCCGCGGCCGCGCACGCCTCGAGCAGCGCCGCCACCCCCGTACGCAGTTCGCGGCGTGACTTGGCCGCACCGTAGCGGGCCATGACGTCGTGCGCCTCGGCGGTCAGGACGGCGCGCTGGCGGCCACTGAGGCCGGCGCCGAACCAGTCGCGCCAGAACGTGGGCGCGTCGACCTCGGGGATCCCCGCCCCCGGGCCGGAACCGGTGCGAGCGTCCCGCTTGAAGTCCCGGTACACCGACCGGGCCGCCTCGACGCGTGTGAGCACGCCGGCGGTGTCGGGGCCGGCCTCCGTCCCCGCGAGCAGATCGGCGAGCCAGCCGGCGAACCGGTCCATCGCCTGCGGGTCCGCGGCCGAGGCCGAGATGACGCCGCCGTGGTCGATGAGCAGGGCGCCCCGCACAGGGTCGACTACTCCGGGCTCGCGCGCAGAGCCCGGAACCGCGGGGGCGCGCGGGGACGGCGCCGTCGTCGTCGTGCCCTGGGCCGTGCGCAGGGCCCGGGCGAGGCCCTCAGGGGTGTCGAAGACGGCGTCGGCGGTGTCGGCGACGGCGAACGGCGGCTCGTCCGTGTGGTGACTGCGGGTGAGTACGACGGCGGCGACGCCCGCTCGGCGCCCGGCGACGACGTCGCGGTCCTGGGTGTCGCCGACGTACCAGCAGCGCGCGGGCTCGACGCCGAGGCCGCGGGCGGCGAGCTCGATGATGCCAGGGTGCGGCTTGCGCAGGCCGACCTCGTCCGAGTAGCAC
This sequence comes from Zhihengliuella halotolerans, assembly GCF_004217565.1. Lineage (NCBI taxonomy): Bacteria > Bacillati > Actinomycetota > Actinomycetes > Micrococcales > Micrococcaceae > Zhihengliuella > Zhihengliuella halotolerans. Next base: position 2,377,963 of record NZ_SHLA01000001.1, read on the forward strand.
TGGATACCGAACCGGCCCTCGAGGCCGTGATCGGCGAGAATGCGGCGGTGACTGCGGCCCGAGTGCGCGTTGGAGACGATGCCGACGGGGATGCCCCGGGCGTCGGCGATGTCGAGCAGCTCGCGGATGCCGGGCCGGAGGTCGTGCGCGGAGAGGGTCGTATTCAGCTCGGCCAGCACGTCGGAGGCCTCGGCGGTCAGGAGCGCGCGGGCGGGTGCCGGGAGGTCTGCGGCGAGGAAGTCCGCGACGACTTCGCGTGGGCCCATCTCCGTCGGGGCGAGCCGGCGGCTCTGCGCGTGCTTCCAGTGCTTGAGCGCGGTCAGCCCGGCGTCGAGGGACCGGCGCAGGTCCGTCCGGTCGGCCGGCAGGTGGGCGCGTTCGAGGCGGGCAGCGAGGGACGCGGCCATGCGGTCGCGGCCGTCGGGGTGTTTCCGGGTTTCGAAGACGACCCCGCCGAAGTCGAGGAGCAAGGCATCTGGAACGTTCCGGAGAGCGTGTTCGTTGTTCATGCCGTCGACGCTATGCGGGGGCCGCGTCCACGGGGACAACAGCAGGTTAACGAATCCGGAACGTTCCAGAACTGCCGCGTCCACCTCACGCCGCTTGGCGCAGGAACCTGATAGAAAGTAGGCGATGACCCTCGAATCCGCCCGCCCCACGATCATCGACGTCGCCCGCGCCGCCGGCGTCTCCAAGTCGCTGGTCTCCTCGGCCCTGCGCGGGGATCCCGGCGTGAGCGCGGCGAGCCGCGAGCGCGTCCTGGCCGCGGCGGGCCGCCTCGGCTATCGCAAGAACGGGTGGGCCCAGCGGCTCGTGAGCGGCCGCAGCAACCTGATCGGCGTCCTGCTCACCGACCTGCGCAACGCCTACCACACGGACATCGTCAACGGCATCGAGGATGCCGCGGCGGCCGCGGGCTACGGCGTGCTGCTCAGCCACGGCCGACGCGATCGGGATGTACTGCTCACCCACGCCGAGGAGCTGCTCGACGTCGGCGTCGACGGCGTCGTCGCGATCACGTCCCACCTCACGCCCGCGGACCTCCAACGCCTCGCGGATCGCGCGCCCGTCGTCGTGGTCGGCCGCCCCGCCGCCGTGCCGGCCGGCGTCGGCTGGGTCTCGAACGACGACGAGGCGGGCGCCCGGCTCGCCGTCGACCATCTGGCCGCCCGCGGGCACGAGCGGATCGCGTACCTGACCGCCTCGGACCGGCCCGCAGCCGCCGCTCGACGCGACTCCTACCGCCAGCGGATCGCAGAACTCGCGGCTCGTCCGCGCGAGTACGACGCGCGCACCGGGGGCGTCGAAGCCCTCCTCGCGGACGTGCGCAGCGCGGACGGTCCGACAGCGGTGTTCGCGGCGAACGACCGGGTGGCCGCACGCCTACTCGGCGGCGCGATCGACGCGGGCCTGACGGTGCCCGGCGACCTGGCCATCGTCGGCTACGACAACACCGAACTGGCGGGACTGCTGCGACCGTCCCTGACGAGCATCGACCAGCCGCGCACGTCCATGGGGCGGGATGCGATGGCACAGCTCGCCGCGCTCATCGGAGGCGGCGAGCCGGGACGCGAAGTCGCCGCGCCGTCGCTCGTGGCGCGCGCGTCGACGGGCGCCTGACCCGTACGATTCGGCGCTCAGAGGCGCTCCCGCTATTCGGGGGCTTCCATCGGGCGTCGCGCCCCCGCACCGCCTGGCTCGGGCCCGGATCCCCCTGCGGTCGCGTCAGTCCCGGCGATGCCGGAAACTGGGGCACCCTCGGCGCGGAAGAGGCCATCATCCTCGCCCGTGAAGAAGCGGGATCCATAGACGAGCAGGCACAGCAGAATGCCCGCGACGAATCCCCAAGACGCGCCGTTCGTCGCCAGCACGGCCGCCGTCACCCCGGCGATGCCCAGATCCGTCCGGCTCCGCGCCTCGAGGATGCCGACCTTGATGCTCACGAATCCCTGGATGAGCAGGGTCAGCGCCAGCGCGACCCCGAGGATGGGCTCCACGAAGGAGATGACCGGGAGCAGCCACAGGCCAGTGTTCGTCCCCCACCTGAACCAGCCCGCGCCACCGAAGATCGAGGGCATCGCCTGCGGGCCCTTCTTGTAGCGCTCGGTGGTGGTCACGTGCATTGCCGCCCAAAGCGGGCCGCACATCGTGGTGTCCGGGCCGATGATGCTCATGAGCGCGTTGCGGGCGCCGAAGATCAGGTGAGCGCGGTCCGGGTTGTAGACGACCGCCTCGTCCGGGCGAACGTCGCTGGCTTCCTTGAGCACGGCCTTCGCCTGGAGTACGTCGCCGAAGACGACGACGTACGCGGCCAGCACCGTCGGCACGGCCGTCACGAACATCATCAAGGGCGGAAGGCCGACCCCGAAGACCGTGTACTCGGTGAACATCGTCACGAAATCCGGGCTGCTGAACCCGGTCTCGATGCTCGGCCAGGCGGCCTCGCCCGCGAGCGGGGCCACGACCACCGCGACGAGGATGCAGGGCAGGATGCCCAGGTTACCGATGAACGCCGCGGCCCGGCTGCGGGTCTGCAGGCGCTGGAACTGCTTGGAGTACAGGAGCAGGAAGGCGAGCCCCACGGCGATCGAAATGGTCCACGGGAAGGACTCGAAGCGGCCACCGGCCGCGAAGACGCTCTGCACGGCGGCAATGCCGGCGCCGACGACGATGCCGGCACGGAGCGCGTGCGGAATGAAGAGGACGATCCGTTGAGCGAGCCCCGTAATTCCTAGGACGACCGAGAACAGACCGAAGAGCAGTTGGAAAGCGATGAGCGCGTGCACTCGCTGATCTTCGGGGAAAGCCATGATGTACAGCATGATCAGCGGGATGGCGGGCGTGATCCATCCCGGGACCACGGGGTCCCCGAGCAGGTGGTGCAGCAGGTAGAGCAGGCCGTTGAGGGCGACGATCGCCAGCGCGGCCTCGAAAGGCATGCCGAGCAGCTCCTGCAGCAACGGAATCGCGGCGAGGTCGACCGCGCACATGAGCAGTCCCTGTGTGTAGTCCTGCCATTCGAACCGGTAGTGCACGAACGGGAGCCGGATGGCGAACGGCCCCGCCTTCCAGTGAGGCGATCGGGCCTCCGGTATGTGAGTGTTCTGGGACATGGTTTCTTCTCTCTAGGGTGCTGGCGTGGCGACGATGCCGACGCGGATGAGGGTGGAAGTTCCTGGGCTGACTCAGTCGAAGTGCACGATCTGTCGCACGGCGCGGCCGTCCGCAAGTTCGTCCAGCGCCGCGTTGAGTCCGTCGAGCCGGATCCTGCTCGTAATGAGGTTCTCGACGGGCAGCCGACCCTCGCGCCACCACCGGACGAACTCCGGGATATCGCGCGATGGGACGGCCGAGCCGAGGTAGCTGCCGATGACGGTCCGGGCCTGCGCCGTCAGGACCAGCGGCGAGATCGTGCTGCGCGCCGCCGGGTCGGGCAGGCCGACAGTGACCGTGCGGCCGCCGGGACGCGTCGCTTCGAACGCGGCCTCGAAGGCCCGCGGGTGCCCGGCACACTCGATGACGTGGTGGGCCCTGATACCGCGTTCCGCCACCTCCGCCGGAGTCCACGCTTCGTGCGCACCCCAGGCCCGGGCGAGTTCGAGTTTCTCGGGCACGGTGTCGACGGCGATGACCGGGCCGGCTGCCCTGGCGACGGCGACGAGCAGCGCTGCCATCCCGACGCCGCCCAAGCCGACGATCATGATGCTCTCCCCCGGAGCCGCGTCAACGGCGTTGAGCACGGCTCCGCCCCCCGTGAGGACGGCGCAGCCGAGCACCGCTGCGACATCGGGTGGCACGTCGTCGTCCACCGGAACGACGGAGGCGCGGTCGACGACGGCGTGCGTCGCGAACGCCGAGACCCCGAGGTGGTGATGGACCGGCTCGCCGTCGCGGAGTAGTCGACGTTCACCGCCCAGCAGCGTGCCCGCCTCATTGGCGGCGCTACCCTTCTCGCACGGGAGCCGCCCGTCCGTCGCGCATGCGGGACAGGCTCCGCAGCGCGGCAGAAACGTCATGATGACGCGTTGCCCGACGCGGAGGCTCGCCTCGTCGTCGCCGACGGCGACCACTCGACCTGCGGCCTCGTGCCCGAGGAGCATCGGCGTGGGGCGGACACGTTTTCCGTCGACGACCGAGAGATCCGAATGGCAGAGACCCGCGGCCTCGATCCGAACGAGAAGCTCGCCTCGGCCCGGCGCCGCGAGATCGAGCTCTTCGATCCGGAGCGGTTTCGTCTCCGCGTAGGGGCGCTGCCGCCCGCAGTCTTCCAGTACTGCACCGGTGATTTTCATGTTTGCCTCCTCGTGGCCGTTGCCATGCTATGGGTGCCGTGAGGTCGGTCACCATGGACTCAAGTACATTATTCTGGGACTCTTATGTGCATGAGTGACATGCACGGGCGATCCCAGGAGCGACTCCTCCGCGCCCTGCTGGACACCGCTGCGGACTTCACCGCGCTGCAGGACGTCGAGGACGTCCTGCAGGCGATCGTCCGGCGGACGCGGGCGTTGACCGGCACCGACATGACGTACGTGAGCCTCAACGACCCCGACCGGCGCGAAACGTCCATCCGGCAGTCGGACGGCGTCGCCACCGCGGCCTATCGCACACTGAAGATGCCCCTCGGCACGGGCATCCTCGGGCAGATCGCGACCGGGCTCGCGCCGTACCAGTCGGCCGACTACCTGGAGGATCAGGACCTCAAGCACGTTCCGCGGGTCGACGAGATCGTCCGCGCCGAGGGCGTCCGCGCGATCATGGGCGTCCCGCTGACGATCCACGGCCGCGTCATCGGAGCCCTCGTCGTCGCCGAGCGGCACTCCCGCCGATTCACGACCGAAGAGATCGATCTCGTCGATTCGATCGGCACCCACGCCGCCGTCGCCCTCGACAATTCGATGCGTTTCGAGGCCACCGAACGCCTCACCCGGGAGCTCGAAGCGCGGCAACGGCAGATGACCGTTGACATCGAGCACCTGCAGTCGGTGCGTGATCTCGACCGCGAGCTGATGGACGTCGTCATGGTCTCGCCGGATGTCCAGGAGCTCCTGTGCGTCGGCGCAGCCGCGCTCGGCCGCGAGCTGAGGGTTGTCTCGACGGACGGCATCGAGGTGAGCGCCGCACCGGACGGCAGGACGTCGTCGTCCGTCGGTTCCGGCGACCCGGAAGCGGTTGTCCCGCTGCGCGCCGGCGCGGACGAGATCGGCCACCTCGTGTCCCCCGGGCCGGCGAGCGAAGCCGACCTCCTCCTCTTGGAACGCGTCGCAGTGCACGCCGCTCTGGCCCTGCTCTTCTCCCGGGCCGCAGAGGACGCCGATCTGCGGCGTCAGTCCGAGCTGATCGACGACCTGCTCTCACAACGAAATTTGCCCCGCGAGCACGTCGAACGCCGGATGCGCCGCTGGGGGCTGGACCCCTCGAAACCCGTCCACGTCGTCATGTTGACGCCGCCTCTCGAAGATCGACGCCCCTGCCTCCGTGCGCTGCGCGGCGCGTCGGCCCGCAGCGTCGCCATCGACCACGGGAGCCACATCTGCCTCGTCACAACGGACGCCGGCTGGGAACCGGCCGTCCGGCGCGTCTTCGACGATCACCGTTGGCGCCTCCAGGCGGGCGCCGCCGCCACGGTTGCAGGGCCGGACGGGCTTCCGGACACCCACCGGACCGCCGAGTTGGCGCTCGGGACGCTGGTGAATCTGGACCGAGGCGGCGTCGCAGAGGGAACCGACCTCGGCTTCTTGGGTGCGCTGCTCGACCTGGACCAGCGGGGAGACTTGCCGCGGCCGCTGACTTCAAGCGTCTCACCGCTCGTCGACTATGACCGGCGGCGTGGCACGGACCTGGTCCGCACCGCCCTGACTTATCTCGACGCGGACTCCAACGTGATTCGAACCGCCGAGTTGCTGCATGTCCACCGCAACACCGTGCGGCAGCGGCTCGATCGTCTCTCCGCGTTGCTCGGGCCCGATTGGAACCGGTCGCCTCGCCGTCTGGAGACTCACCTGGCGCTGCAGGTGCTGTCCGCCCGCGATTCGCGGGGCACGGCCCGGCGCTGACGGGCGCCTCAGCCGGCCGGTCAGAGGCGCCCGAGCAGTTCCTTCCAGTCCGCTTTCCAGTCGGCGACGTGGTCCGGGGCAGCGATCCGCTCGTGCGTGGCGGTGACGGTCACCCTGTCCGCGCCCTTGTCCTCGAAGGCGACCGCGACGCGGGTCCCGTCCGTCAGGCCAACCCGCCAGTAGGACCGTTTCCCCGTGTCGTTCGCGCGGGCGTCCCCCTCGAGTGCGACGCCGCCGACCCCGCCGTGCGCGGCGAGCTGGTCCAGAAGCACCTCTGCCCAGGCGCGGGCGACGTCCTCGCGGCGGCCCTCAACCGTCCGGCTGACCGACGCCTCGAACGTGCCGTCGGGCCGCTGCCCGGGCAGCCGGCGCCCGATGTGCTGCTCGTAGGCAACGGCGACGGACTGCGCCCACCACCCGTTGTTGCCGCCCTCGACGTCGAGATTCCGCTGGGCGATCACGGCGATCCCGCCGTGGTCCAGTTCTCGCGCTCCGGCGTCGTCGAGCAGCGCGACCCACGCCTCCCAGCTCCGGTCCGTGACCTTCTCGATGGCGGACACATTCGACGGCTTCACCATGTCCACAGCCTACGACAGCCCGTCCTCCCCGGGGAGGGGTGAACCTTCGGGCGACCCGCTACTCCTCGACCTCGAGCGGCGCGTCCCACGCGCGCAGCTCGGCGTCCTCCCACGAGCCGTACGTGGCGTTCGGCAGCACGATCCAGTCGTTGCCGAACCGGTCGGCGTGCTCCTCGACGAGCGCGCGCTGGGTCTCCAGATCCGCGCCGGCGAAGGACGCGTCGAAGTCGTGCAGGGTGTCGCCGAGCTGCATGATCACCTCGTGCTCCGCCTGCACGGCGGCGCGCCGTTCCTCCTTCGGCGGACCCAGCAGCAGGACCCGGTCGTCCTCGACCTGCGGCAGCTCCAGCTTCTCGAGCATCGCGACGGTGTCGCCGTGGTTCTCCTCGGTGCGATCGGAGACGTAGTAGACACTGACCCCGAGCTCGTCGGCCCGCTCGAAGAACGCCAGCGCGCCGGGGATCAGGGTCGCCTCGCCCTCGCGCTCCCAGTGGTCCCACGTGTCCCACACGCTGTAGTCGTGGCATTCGGCGACGTCGCGGGCGAGCAGCTCAGTGTTGTCCACCGCCGTCTCGTCGAGGTCCGTGATGATCGCGAGATCGGCGCCCTCGTCAGCCTCCGCGACGAGTTCCTCCAGCCGCTGCTCCGCGAAACGATAGACCTGCCCCTGCAGCGCCCTGGCCTCCGCGCTCTGCTGCTGCCAGCGCAGGCCCATCGCGTGCTCGACGACGTCGCACTCGTCAGCCGCCGGCGCCTCGCCCTCGTCCCCGGCGGGAGCGCATCCCGCGAGGGCGAGGGCGGCGAGCGCGATGGTCCCGATCGTGATCTTCCTGATGTTCATCATCCTCCAGTGAGTCATTCGAATTCTCGTCGAACCATCAGATCACGCCCAGGTTCCGCGCACTAGAGGTCTAGTTCGCGAAAGTGTCCAGCAGTTTGCCCTGCGCGCTCCAGAGGCCGAGGGAGTCGCCGCCGTTGTTCAGCACCGCTCCCCCGCCGTTGTAGTAGGCGTCCTCGGAGTTCGTGCCCGACGCCGAGTAGACGCGCAGAGTGGCGCCCGGCTGCAGGACGTAGCCGTCGCCGACATTCAGGATGTTGTTAGCGGCGTCGCGGACGTAGTAGCCGGAGACGTCGACAGCGGCCGGGCCGTCGTTGACGAGCACCAGGTGTTCGCCATGCTCGTCCTGGGTGTCCGAGCCGGGTACGTCGTTGTTGGACTCGAGGATGCGCACGCCGCGCCCGCCAGGGAACGGATCGAGGCCGTCGAGGTGACGCTCCAGCTGGATCGGGAAGTCGCCCGTCACCCGCTCGACCCCGAGATCCATCACGTGCTCGAGCGCGCTGACCGCGTTGACCGTGTAGACGCCGATCTCGAGGCCGGCGTCGTGCACGCGGTCGACCCCTGCCTGGTCCAGCGCACGGCAGTTGGTGCCGAACGAGTCGACGTACGCGGACATGGCCTCGATCTCCGCGGCCGACGGGATGGTCCCCGCGAGCTGCTGCAACGGGATCTCCGGGGCCAGCGCGGCGAAGCGGATGTTGGAGACGGCGTCGAATCCGATGACCTCCACCTTCTCCGCTGCCACCAGCTCGTGCCAGGCAGGCTCGGAGTGCAGCGCGTCGGCGACGACGGCTTCGATGCCGGGCGAGTTCACCGGGGACTTGATCTCGACGTAGACGCCGGTATTCGCCGTGGCGATCCGCGCCGCGTCACGCAGATGCGGGATCTTCTCGCCGGCGAACTTGCGCCCGAAGTAGGAGCCGGCGTCGAGCTGCTGCAGTTCGTCCCACGTGAAGGACGTGATCGGGTCGTCCTCGCGCCCGGGGAAAACCTCGGCGGCGTCGGTCGTGCGCTTCGGCGTGTTGTCGTGGAAGAGAAAGGGGACGCCGTCGGCGGAGAGCTGGACGTCGATCTCGAAGAAGTCGGCTCCCGAGGCGCGACCGTCCTTGAAGGCGGCCACGGTGTTCTCGGGTGCGGTGCCGGCGGCACCGCGGTGGCCGATCATGACCGGCTGCCCGGTTTCGGCAGCGGTGTCGGCGTGAGCCGGCGCGGCGCAGGTCAGGGCGAACGTTCCGGCGGCGAGCGCGGCGAGTACGCGGACTCGGGTGTGCTTCATGGGATTCTCCTCGTCTCTGGTCCCCCAACGCGTGGACTGCGGCCGGCGCGATGTTCCGCTCCGGCCATCCCTCTATGGGACCCGTTCGCGGTAACGTGAGGGCAAGGCCCGCATGAACCGCGCCCCAACATCCGCCGGCGGGCGCGGTCGCACCGACCGAGCGCTTCAGGAGTGAACATGGCCGTCCCGAGCATCTCCCCCATCCGCCTCAATGACGCCGATGCGGCGCTTCCGACGCTCGTCCTCGGCCCGTCGCTGGGCAGTACCTCGGCGTCGATCTGGCATCTCGTCGCCCCGCACCTCGCGCCGCACCTCCGGTTGCTGGGCTGGGACCTCCCGGGGCACGGGGAGGCTGCGGCCGCGGTGGAGTCCTTCTCGATGGGCGAGCTCGCCGCGGGCGTCAAGGCCATGGTGGATGAGACCGTCGCCGGCGAGGTGCACTACGCGGGCGTATCGATCGCCGGCGCGGTCGGCCTGCAGCTCGGCCACGACTACCCCGATGCGTTCGCCTCGATATCGATCATCTGCTCGGCCGCGAAGATCGGCACCCCCGAGACCTGGCACGACCGCGCGGAGCTGGTCCGGCACCAGGGCACCGACGTGCTCGAGGAAGGATCGAAGCAGCGCTGGTTCGGTCCCGGATTCGTCGACGCGCACCCCGGCCGGGTCGCCGAGGCGCTGGACTCCCTGCGCGCCACCGACGCGGGCTCCTATGCCTTCGCATGCGACGCGCTCGCGGACTACGACCTGACGGATGAGCTCGGAAGGATCACCGCGCCGCTGCTCGCGGTCGCCGGCGAACACGACGGCGTCTGCCCTCCATCCGCCGCCGAGGCGCTGGCGACGGGCGTCGCGAACGGGCACTCCGCCGTCGTACCGGGGGCCGCCCACCTGACGCCGCTCGAGGCGCCGGAGACGATCGCGGGGCTGATCGCCCGCCATGTGCTCGGCTGAACCCGGTGCCGCCGGCCTCGTCACGGGCCGGGCGCGCGATCCACGTGCGGCAGCAGCGCTAGGGTGGTTTCGACGGGACACCGCCGTGCAGTCGAGCAGCTCAGGAGGAGATGTGACGGACACAGAGGACCGCATCATCGCGCAGATCGCCGACGGATTGGGGATCATCACGCTCAACCGGCCGGAGAAGATCAACGCGCTGACCGAGGACATGGTGGACGCGATCGGGCGCACGCTGGACGCGTGGCGCGCGGACGACGGGGTGCGGATCGTGGTCCTGCACGGAGCCGGCGAGCGCGGGTTCTGCGCCGGCGGCGACATCAAGGTCTTCTACGAGGCGATCACTCAGGGCCGCCACGGAGACTTCCTGCGCTTCCTCTCCCGCGAGTTCGAGGTCGACCAGCAGATCGCGGCCTACCCCAAGCCCGTCGTCGCGTTCATGGACGGGCTGTGCATGGGCGGCGGCGTCGGTCTGGCCGCGCACGCCGGGGTGCGGATCGTGACGCCGCGTTCCCAGGTCGGCATGCCGGAGGCGAAGATCGGCTACAGCCCCGACGTCGGCGGCACCCATCTGCTCGGCGCCGCCCCGGGGCGGATCGGCGAGCACCTCGCGGCCACTGGCTCGGCGATGGGCGCCGGCGACGCGATCGACGCCGGCTTTGCGGACTTCTGCATGAGCGAGGACGGCTTCGACGACCTGCTCGCCACCTTGCACGACCTCGCCGGCGACCAGGTCACGTCCGGCCTCGGCGCGGGCCCGGACGCCGGAACGATCGCGTCCGCCCTCGAGATCCTGCTCGCGGTTGCGCCGCCGCGCGAGAGTCGGACGCTGCTTGCCAACCAGCCGTGGATCGATGCGGCCTACGGTCAGGAGTCGCTGCCGGTGATTCTCGCTGCCCTGGACTCCATGCCGTACCCGGCCGCGCGCGAGGCGGCCGCCGCGGTGCGCGCGAACTCGCCCCTGTCCGTGGAGACGGCGCTGGCCGCCGTGCGGGCGGCACGCGCCGAGGACTTCCTGCCGGACGCGTTCGCCCGGGAGCTTCGCGTCGCCGCGTTCCTCATGGAACACCCGGACCTGGCCGAAGGCATCCGGGCACAGGTCGTCGATAAGGACCGGAACCCCGCCTGGGCGGCCCCCGGGCCCTCCCTGCGCGCGGACATCACCGAGGTAGTGAGCGCACAGCCGGCGCGACTCGACGAGTGACCCGTTTCGGGCCCTCTCCGGCCGGCCCAACCGGCTCTCTCGCGTCGGGAACCTCCTTGAAAACGGGTTACTCGTACTCCGCCAGCACCCGCTGGCCGATCTTGAAGGCCACGTTCGCCGCGGGCACCGAACAGTAGATCGCCGACTGCAGGAAGACCTCCTTGATCTGCTCGGCGCTCATACCGTTGCGCACGGCCGCGTGCACGTGCATCTCGAGCTCCTCCCAATAGCCCCCGGCGATCATCGCGGTCAGCGTGATGGCGCTGCGGGTCACCCGGTCGAGGCCGTCCCGCGTCCAGATCGTTCCCCACGCGTAGCGGGTGATCATCTCCTGGAACTCAGCGGTGAAGTCGTCGACTCCCGCGTTGGCCCGGTCCACGTGGGCATCGCCGAGCACCTGTCGGCGCACGCCCATGCCCGCGTCGTAGGGGTCGCCGGGCAGGCGGGGAGCCGGAGCGGATCCGCTGCGCGGAGTCAGGGACCCGAAGAAGGCCGCCAGCAGCTCCGCCGTCGCCTCGGGATCCTCGACCGGCGCCAGGTGGGCTGCCGAGGGCACGACGGCGGCGCGCCCGTCCGCAACGCCGGCCGCCAGCGCTTCGGCGTCCGCGGGCGGGCAGACCGCGTCGTGGGCGCCGGCGATCGCCAGCACCGGGGCCGTGATCGAGCCCAGCTCCTCGCGCAGGTCGTAGCCGGCGAGCGCCCGGCAGGCGTGGGCGTAGGAGTGCCGGTCGGCGTTCTGCAGCACGTGCAGCAACGCGGTGCCGGCCTGTGGGTGTTCCTCGAGGAAACCGGGGGCGAACCAGCGTTCGGCCGAGCCGGAGACCATGGTCGGAGTGCCGGCGGCCGCCACGAGCTCGGCGCGCTCGGCCCACCCCTCGGGGGTCCCGATCTTCGCGGCCGAGCAGATGATGGAGATCCCGTCGAAGAGGCCGGGGTGGTCGTGCCCCAGCTGCGCGCCGGCCGCGCCCCCGATCGAGACGCCCGCGTAGAAGAGCGGCACCTCCCCTGCCTCCGCGATGGCGCCCTCGGCGCGCAGGGCTGCGATGAGGGCGGCGACCGCGTCGGCCAGTTCGGCCATCGTGTAGTCGGCCTCGGAGGCCTCGGCGCCGGCGTGCCCGGGCAGGTCCCAGCCGATCACGGTGAACCGTTCGGCGAGCAGCGCCGCCGTGCTCCCCCACAGCGCAGCCGCGCCCGTGCCGAGGGAGGGCCCGACGACGATCGTGGGCTTGGACCGCCCGGAACCGGTCGCGGCGTCGGCGGCCGCGGTGAGCAGGATCGGGCGCAGTGCGGGGCTAGTCATCCGGGTGCAGCTTTCGGTAGGTGGCGAGGTGTGTGTCGATGAAGGCGTCGGTGGCGCCAAGGTAGTCGTCGGGGTCCAGCAGGGTGTCGAGTTCGGCATCGCTCACGACGGCCGGGTCGATGCCGGCACGCAGGAGTTCGCGCAGTGACGCGCCGCTCGTCTGCGCCGCGCGGACGAGCGCCGTGACGGCCTCTTTGCCCCGAAGGTCTCCGTGTCGGGCGTGCGCCGCGAGCCGCGCCATGATCCGCTCGCTGAGCACGAGCCCGCCGGAAAGCTCGAGGTTGGCCCGCATCCGCTGCTTATCGACCTCGAGCCCGGCGGTGAGCGCGGCGAGCTGTTCGGCGGCCGCGCCGGCCGTGCGGATCAGGGCCCGCAGGGCGGCCCATTCGGCGTGCCAGCCGCCGTCGGGCCGCTCGTCGCCGGCGGCCGCGGCCGCGGCGTAGAGCTGCCCGAGCTGGGCGGGCGCGGCGATCGCGGCCTGCTTGATCGTGACAGCCAGGACCGGATTCTGCTTCTGCGGCATGGCCGAGGAGCCGCCCCGGCCCTGGCTCGCGGCCTCGCGCAGTTCGCCGACCTCCGGTCGGGCGCCGAGCAGCACATCGTTGGCGACCTTGGAGGCGGCCACGACGACGTCGGCGAGCGCGGCTCCCAGCGACGTCACGGGCAGCCGCTGGGTGTGCCAGGGCGCCCCCGGGTCGGCGAGCCGGAGGCGGTCCGCGAGGCTCGCGGCGAGGCCGGCCGGCGTCGCGGAGGAACCGGCGACGACGTCGGTCAGCGCGGCCGCCGTGCCGGCTGCACCGCCCCACTGAAGCGGCGCGGCGTCGAGCGCACCGCGGATGCGGTCCGCGGCGGTGACCACTCCGGAGAGCCAGCCGGCGGCGCGCAGCCCGAAGGTCGTCGGCAGGGCGTGCTGGGTCAGCGAGCGGGCGACAGCGAGCGTGCCCCGGTGGGCGTCCACGAGGCCGGCGAGCGAATCGGCGGCGGAGGCCAGGTCGGCGGTCAGTGCCGCTCCGGCACGGCGGGCGACGAGCATGAGGGCCGTGTCGATGATGTCCTGGCTGGTGGCCCCGCGGTGCACGGCCGCCGCCGCGGCTGAGGCGCCGGCCCGGTCGGCCCCGGCGGCCAGCGCGACCTCGTGCGTGGTCGAGCGGAGATCGGCCAGCAGCGGGATGAGCGCGTTGGCCCCGTCGCGGGTGCGCGCGGTCAGGGACGCGAGGTCGTACCGGCGGGCGTCGGCGGCCTCCGCGACGGCCTCCGCCGCCGCGGGCTCGATCAGCCCGGCGTCGGACAGCACGCCGGCCCAGGCGGACTCGACGTCGAGCATCGCCTGCACGAATGCCGTGTCACCAGTCGCGCGTGCAGCCGCACCGCCGGCGCTCACAGGGTCCAGCAGGCTCACCTCTCGGGGATCCATCATGCTCCTCAACTTAGCCCGGCCGTGTCGGGGGTGCCTAGGACTCGCGCGGGTAGGACAGGAAGACGGTCTCGTCGCCGCCCTGCAGGCGCACGTCGAACCGCAGGGAGCCGTCCGCCTCGCGCTCGGCGATCAGGGTCCGGCGGCGCTCAGCGTCGAGGGAGGCCAACAGCGGGTCGGAGGCCAGCGCCTCGGTGTCTTCCGGCAAGTAGATGCGTGTGAACAGGCGGTTGGTCAGCCCGCGCGCGAACACGGTCAGCGCGATGAACGGCGCCTTGCCCGGCTCGGTCGGACCCGGGTTCACGGTCGTGAACGTGTAGTGCCCGACGTTGTCGACGGCGGCGCGGCCGAACCCGGTGAACGTGTAACCGTCGCGCACGAGCGATCCGGTCTCCCGGCTGATCGTGCCGGCCTCGTCCGCCTGCCAGATCTCCAGCAGCGCGTCCGGGATGGGCGCGCCGTCGCCGTCGACGACGGTGCCGTGCAGGCGGATCGAGCGGGGGTGGCCGGGGGCCAGCAGCTCGGAGTCCTTGTCGTACGGCAGCGCGTACCCGAAGAACGGGCCGACGGTCTGCCCGGGGGTGGGGACCAGCTTCAATTCCGGTGCGTGGCTCATCTAGTGCTCCTCATCCTGCGCGTCGTCTTCCATCCAGGTCCGGTTGCTGCCGGTCAGCACGATGTCCCAGTTGTAGCCGGTCGCCCACTCGTGGCTCGTGATCGAGTGGTCGTACGTCGCGACGAGCCGTTCGCGGGCCTTCGGGTCCACGATCGTCTGGTAGATCGGGTCCAGCGCGAACAGCGGGTCGCCCGGGAAGTACATCTGGGTGATCATGCGCTGGGTGAAGTCCGTGCCGAAGAGCGAGAAGTGGATGTGCGCCGGGCGCCACGCGTTGTGGTGGTTCTTCCACGGATAGGGCGCCGGCTTGATGGTGGTGAAGCGGTACTCGCCGTTCGGTCCGGTGATCGCCCGGCCGACGCCGGTGAAGTTCGGGTCCAGCGGCGCCGGGTGCTGGTCCCGCTTGTGCATGTAGCGCCCGGCCGCGTTGGCCTGCCACAGCTCGATCAGCTGGTTGCGCACCGGGCGGCCGTCGCCGTCGAGGACGCGACCGGCGACCACGATGCGCTCGCCGATCGGCTCGCCGTTGTGCTGGATCGTCAGGTCCGCTTCGAGCGGGTGCACGTCCCGCTCGCCGAACGCGGGGGCCCAGAGCTCGATCGTCTCCGGGTCCACGTGGTGCGGGTCCTTGGTGGGGTGGCGCAGCAGCGACGACCGGTAGGGCGGGTAGTCCAGGCGCGGCTGGGTCTCGAGACGGCCCGCGGCCGCGTACTCCGCGCCGATGGCCTCGATCTCGCCGGAGAGCTTCTCCTGCGAGTCCATGGTGGCGGCGGGGTCGAGGGCGGGCTGCTGCCCGCCGACGGGTGGCTGGCTCATGTGCGCTCCTTGTCTGGTGCGTGGTCTGGGGTGATCGGGTTCACGTGGTGCCGGCTCAGCCGTGCGGCCAGCCGGTGTAGGCCTCGGCCAGGTACTGCCGCCCGTACCGGGAGGAGACGACGGCGTCGAGCTCGCCGAGCGCGCGGCGCGCCACGAACGGGTCCTGCCCGGGCGGGGTGTGCAGCATCGAAGTCATCCAGCTCGAGAAGTTCTGGGCCTTCCAGACCCGGCGCAGGGCGGTGTCCGAATAGGACTCGAGCAGGGCGTCCGAACCGCTCGCGCAGAAGCTCTCGATCGCCTCGAAGAGGACCTTCACATCGGCGAGGGCCAGGTTCAGCCCCTTCGCCCCGGTTGGCGGGACGGTGTGCCCGGCGTCGCCGACGAGGAAGAGCCGGCCGTGGGAGAGCGGCTCCCGCACGAAGGAGCGGAAGCCGAGCACGGTCTTGTCGAAGATCGGGCCCGTCTTCAGCTCGAATCCGTCAGGACCGGCAACGCGGCCGGCCAGCTCGGACCAGATGCGGTCCTCACTCCAGTCGTCGACGTTCTCGGACGGATCGCACTGGAAGTACATGCGCTGGACGGACTCGCTGCGCTGCGAGATCAGGGCGAACCCGGACGGCGAGTTCGCGTAGATCAGCTCCGGAGCTGACTTGGGGGCCTCCGCGAGGATGCCGAACCACGCGAAAGGGTACTCGAACCGGTACTCGCGCTCGCCGGCGACGGCCCGGCGGCAGAAGCTGCGGGAGCCGTCGGCGCCCACGACGATGTCGGCATGGACCTCATAGGAGGCGCCGGCGTCGTCCCCGTCCCCGCCCTGGGTGAAGCGGAACTTGGGGGTCGCCGTCTCGAGGTCCCAGACCTCGGTGACCTCGGCGGAGAAGCGGACGTCGCCGCCGTCGCGGGTGCGGGCCGCGGCGAGGTCGGTGAAGACTTCGTTCTGCGCGTAGAGGGTGACGGTGGCGTCGACGAGGTCTTTGAAATCGAGTGGGTGGGACTCGCCGGCGAAGCGCAGGTCGATGCCGGCGTGCTCGTCGCCGTGCGTGAGCACGCGGGAGTCGACGCCGGTGTCCGTCAGGAGTGCGACGGAGCCGGCTTCGAGGATGCCGGCGCGGTGGGTCGTGCGGATCGTCTCGTGGTCGCGGGATTCGACGACGATGTTCTCGATCCCGGCGGACGAGAGCAGGTGCGAGAGCATGAGCCCTGCGGGCCCGCCGCCGACGATGCCGACGCGGGTGGCGATCACGGTGGACGGCTGCGCCATGGTTCTCCCTCGCTCGAACGTTGTGTACTCGAGCCAGTCTGTGCCCTGGGCCACAGTCCGATCCACGGCATTCCCATTCAATGGGAGATCCGGGGGTCCCCCATCGCCTGCAGGTCGCGCGAGGCGCCGCGCGCGGCGGTCATCAGGGCCATCACGACAGCGGGGAGCGCATCCGACCCGCGCGGGACGACGACGCCCATCGCGGCGACAGCATGACCCGAGCGGTCGAGCAGCGGGGCTGCGGCGCCCGTCGTCGTGTCGTCGAGGAAGCCGTCGAAGGTCGCGTGCCCGGTGCGGCGGATCTCCGCGAGCACGCGCCTGATGTCGCCGTGCCGCTCGACGACGGCCTCTTCGTGCCGGGCGAGATAGCCGGAGAGCACGTGAGCGGGTGCGTACGCGAGCAGCACCATGCCCATCGAGGTCCTGTGCACCGGCAGCCGCCCGGCCACGTGGGCCTGATTGGCCGCGGCGCCGGGTCGCGAGAGTCGCTCCAGGATCAGGACTTCGTCCTGATGCAGGACGGAGAGCTGGGTGTGCTGGCGCAGCAGCTGGTTCAGGTCCTCGAGGTACGGCAGCGCGATCTGGCGCAGATCGCGCGCCGCGGAGGCCCGGTTGGCGAGCTCCCACAGCCGGATGCCCAGACGGACGCCGCCGTCCTCGCGCAGCAACAGTCCCTGGGAGGCAAGGTCGTCGACGAGCCGGTAGGCGCTGGCCGCGGGCAGCCCGGCGCGGTCGGCGATCTCGGCGATACTCAGCCGCGGCTCGGTGGCCGTGAACGACTCGAGGATCCGCACCACGCGGTCCAGCAACTTGTCCCCCGAGCGCGAGTTGGCCATAGCCCGATCCTAGCCCCGCCTGCTCACACCTGCGCGACGTGCACCTTCTGCCCGTCGGCACCGAAGAGGGCGACGAGCTCGACCGCCTCGGGCCCGGCGGCGTCGAACCAGTGCGGGGTCCGAGTGTCGAACTCAGCGGCCTCCCCCGGGCCGAGCTCGAAGTCCCGCGCGTCCGCGCCGACACCGAGAACCAGACGCAGCCGGCCGGCGATGACGTACATCCACTCGTGCCCCGGATGACTGCGCGGCTTCGGCGCCCGCCGCGCCGCGACGCCCGGCAGGATCTGCTTGTAGACGCGCAGGCCCGGGCCGTCGTCGTTCCCGCCGCCGACCACCCCGTGGCTGAGCGGCAGGATCGTGCGGCCGTGGCGGCGAATGGGCCGGATGTGCACGCGCGGATCACCGACAGGCGGGGCCCCGACGAGGTCGTCGAGCGGGACGCGGTAGTGGCGCGCGAGCGGCAGCAGGAGTTCCAGGGTGGGTTTGCGCCCGCCGGACTCGAGCCGGGACAGCGTGCTGACCGAGATCCCGGTGGACTCCGCGACCGCCGCGAGCGTCAGGTCACGGGAGGTGCGGATGAGGCGCAGGCGGGACGCGACGGCGTCGAGGGTGTCGCGGTCGTGGGAGGGGTCGGAACATTCGCTCATGCGACTAGCTTGCCATAACGGCAAATGGACTTGCCAATACGCACCACCCGGCGCACACTGGTCATGCGAACCATTCTCAACTCAGGAGGAAACATGAAGAACGCCGAATACGACGTCGCCATCGTCGGCGGTTCCGTCGCCGGACTGGCCGCGGCCACCGCGCTCGGCCGCTCGCTGCGCCGCGTCGTCGTCCTGGACGCCGGACAGCCGCGCAACGCGCCCTCCCCCGCCGCGCACAACGTCTTCGCGAACGACGGCGCATCGCCCGCCGAACTCCTCGACCGCGCGCGCCGCGACGCCGAGAAGTACGGGGTGGAACTGCGCTCCGCCGACGTCCGCACCCTGGAGAACTGCACCGATGCACCCGGCGAGTTCTTCGGCGTCCACCTCGGCTCAGGGGAGCGCCTGACCGCGCGCCGGGTGCTGCTGGCCACAGGGCTTGTGGACGGCCTGCCGGCGATCGACGGCCTGGCGGAGCACTGCGGCACGTCCGTCTTGCACTGCCCGTACTGCCACGGCTGGGAGGTGCGCGGGCAGCGGATCGGCGTCATCGGCAGCTCGGTCATGGCGACACACCAGGCGCTCCTGTTCTCCCAACTCAGCCGCCACGTCACGCTCATCACCCACGACGCCGAGGTGACCGCCGAGCAGCGTGGGCAGCTGGCGGCCGCCGGCGTCGAGGTGGTGGACGCGCGGATCGAGCGGGCGGTGAGCACGGGCGGCCGACTGACCGGCGTGGTGCTGGAAGATGGGACGGGGATGCCCTTCGACGCACTGGCGGTGCAGTCGCGGATGATCGCCCGCAGCGAGCTCTACACCGGCCTCGGCGGCGAGGTCAGCGAGAACCCCATGGGTGAGTTCATCGAGACAGACCCGCGCGGGGCGACCGCGATCGCCGGCGTCTGGGCTGCCGGGAACAGCGCCGATGTCGGCGCGAGCGTTCCGCACGCCGCCGCCGCGGGGGTCACCGCGGGCGCCCAGCTGAACATGGACCTCATCAACGCCGACGTCGCAGCGAAGCTGGCCGTCAACGCCTGAGCGCCGGTGTCACCAGGTGCTGGGCGCCGGGCGGCGGGTGCTCGGCAGGCGGGTGCTCTCAAGCCATTCGGCGACCCAGTCAGGCTCGCGGAGGTCCGCCGGGCGCTCGGCTCCGAGGACCTCGACGACGTCGGACATCGACACGGGTCCCTTCGGGCCCTTGAACCGGGCGGCGATGAGCGCGGAGACGTAGACCTCGCCCGCGACAACGATGCGCTGCTCGAGGAAGGCGTGACGCTCGTCGAAGCCGACGATGCGCGACTCGATCTCGAACTTCGTCCCGAGCGTGACGGACTTGCGGAAGCGGATCGTCTCGGCTTGCACGACCGGCAGCCAGCGCCGCCGCCAGATCGCGTTCCACGCGCCGGCGCGCAACAGCAGGTCGAAGCGGCCGAGGTCGAAGATCGAGAAGTACATGCCGTTGTTGATATGACCGGCGTAGTCGATGTCGGTCAGTGTCGCGCGCATGGGCATCCGGCCGACATCGAAGAGTCCGATCCGCGAGCGCGAGCGCCACGTGAACATGAGCAGAAACAGACGGAAGATCATGTGCATGTGACCCACATTACTACTCGGTAACTTACGCCGCCAGACCTGCGCGTTCGGCGCTCACCGCGCACCGATTGACAACTGCCAACTGGTGACCGGAGAATCTACTCATGCCCCTGCCCCGACCGCTGCGCCCGTTTGCGCACCGCGACTACTCCATCCTGGTCAGTGCCATGATCGCCTCCGTCTTCGCTCACGGAATGTGGGCGGTGGCCATGGTCTATCAAGTGCGCGAGCTCGGCGGTGGACCGGCCCAGCTCTCCATTGTCGCGACGGCCTCGAGCCTGGGCCTGGTGACGCTCGTGCTGCTCGGCGGCATCACCGCGGACCGACTCTCCTGCCGGCGCATCATCATCGCGGTCGAAGCCCTGAGCCTGGTCGTCATGACCACCGCCGCCGTGCTCGCGGTGACCGGGGCGATCCAGCTCTGGCACCTGTCCGTCGTCGGCTTCCTCGGCGGCGCGGGTGCCGCGTTCTTCTACCCTGCCTACTCGGCGCTGCTGCCGCGCATGCTGCCGGCGGCCGACCTGCTCGCCGCCAACGGCGTCGAGGGCACCATGCGCCCCGTCCTGCAGACGGCGGCGGGCCCGGCGGCCGCGGGCATGATCGTCGCCGCGCTCAGCCCGGGCCACGCGATCGTCGGGATCGCGGCCTGCCATCTGGTCGCGCTCGTCGGCTTGCGCTTCATCAGCCGCAACCCCGCGTACGACACCCACGGCGAGCACACGCTCGCCGAGCACCAGCACGACGGCGGGGCCGAGCAGCCGGCCACGGCCGTCAGCGCGGCCCCGTCCACGGGCGCGCTGCCCGTCGTGGCCCCGTCCACGGGCGCCCTGCCGGTGGTGGCCTCCGCGCGGACCGAATCGGGCCCCGAACCGGGCTCCGGTCCAGCAGAGGAGCCCGCTGCGGAGCCGGACGCGGAACCCGCACGCCGGCCGAGCATGCTGGGCGACATGAGGGAGGGCTTCGCCTACACCCTGGCCACCCCGTGGCTGAAGTGGACGCTGATCTTCGCGGTGATCTCCGTGGTCAGCTTCATCGGACCGATCGAGGTGCTGCTCCCCTTCATCGTCAGCGACCGGCTCGACGGCGACGCGCAGACCTTCGGATTCGTCCTCGCAGCCTTCGGCATCGGCTCTGCGGTCGGTTCGATCATCACGGCGTCCCTCCGGCTGCCGCGCCGCTACCTGAGTGTCATGGTGCTCGTCTGGGGCTTCGGCACGGCGCCGCTCGCCGTCGTCGGATTCGTCACCGAGGTCTGGCATCTCTTCGCGGCCGTTTTCGTGGTCGGCGTGACCGGGGCGGTCGGCAACGTCATCTGGGGCACCCTGCTGCAGCGGCGCGTCCCCGCGCGCATGCTCGGGCGGATCTCGAGCCTGGACTTCTTCGTCTCGCTCGCGCTCATGCCGGTGTCGATGGCCGTCGCCGGTCCACTGGGCGAGATCGTGCCGCTGTGGGTGCTCTTCTTCGTGGCGGCGTTCGTGTCGCCGGTCGTGGGCGTGATCGCCTGGCTCGCGGGCCGCATGCGCGAGGACGAGCTGGCCCACCCCCTGCGCAGCGTGTAGGGGGCGGGCCTTAGGCCTCGAGGGCGACCGTGCGGAAGCCGGCGTTGCCCATCGTGGAGTCGGGCGTGTTGGAGGAGCGCGCGGCGTTGCGGTAGCGGTTGCAGTAGGACGGGTGGCACAGGTAGCTGCCGCCGCGCAAGACTCGCGCCTGCCCCGACGCGGGCCCGCGCAGGTCCCGTCCGACGCCGCCCGCGTAGGCGTCGGCGGCATACCAGTCGGCGCACCACTCCCACACGTTGCCCACGCACTGGTGCAGGCCGAAACCGTTGGGCTCGAATGCCCGGACGGGGGCGGTGTCCAGCCAGCCGTCGCCGAGGGTGTTCGACGTCGGGAACTCGCCCTGCCAGATGTTGGCCCGCCAGCCGCCGTCGTCGACCTCGGCGTCGCCCCAGGGGTACCGGGCCTCCTCGAGCCCGCCGCGGGCGGCGCGCTCCCATTCGGCCTCGGTAGGCAGGCGCCGGCCGGCCCAGCGGCAGTAGGCTTCGGCGTCGTCCCAGCTCACGTGGACGACCGGGTGGTCGAGACGGTCCTCCACAGACGAGCCGGGGCCGCCCGGGCGCCGCCAGTCCGCGTCCCGCACCGCGAGCCACCAGGGCAGCCCCGGCACCTGCCCGACGACCTCCGCCCCGCGGGCGACGACGAGATGGAAGACCGCCGAGAACCCGTCGCGCTCGGCCTGCGTCCGGTACCCGGTGGCGTCGGCGAAGCGCGCGAAGTCGGCGTTCGTGACCGTCGTCGAATCGATCGAGAAGGCCCCGAGGTCCACCTCGTGCACCGGCCCCTCGCCGTCGGCGGCGTTGCGGTCGCCGCGGGAGTCGCCCATCCGGAAGACGCCGGCCGGCACAGCCGCCTGGGGGACGCGGTGCACCCCGCCGCCGGACGCGGGCTCAGACGACGACGGAGCGGACGCGCCGGAGCGCCCCGGCGTGCAGCACGCACCGGGGGCCGGCAGCTCCGGTTCGGAGGACGTCACGGCGTCGCCCGCCGCCTCAGACCGGAGTTGACGCGTTGATCGCGTCCGCGGCACGGATCAGGGCCAGGTGCGAGAACGCCTGCGGGAAGTTGCCCGCCATCCGCTTCTGCTCCG